>CAVVVY010000008.1:0-188778 GCA_963751815.1 uncultured Solirubrobacterales bacterium
CGCCGGTTCCCGGTGGACCGATGGGCGCTCATGGGGGAGAGTGGAGAAAAGCAACAGGAGGGATAGCCCTATGGCTGATCAAGCAATCACCCTGACGATCTCAAAGGCCGATGCTGAGGTGCTCGTCGGCGTGCTCTCGTCAAGCGCTACAACCCCGACGTCGACGCGGTCTGTCAGGAGATTCGCAAGCAGCTCGACGACAAGTTGGCCGAGGTAGGGCTGAGCACCCAGCAGCTAGCCTGAACTCATGGACCTGGGATTACAGCGGCGAGCTCTACATCCTCGCCTTTGACCATCGCGGTTCGTTCACGAAGCGCTTCGGCCTCGAGGGTGAGCCGACGACGGAGGACAACCAGCGCTTCGCCGACGGCAAGCACCTGATCTTCGAGGGGATCGAAGCCGCTCTGTCCCGCGGCGCCGAACCGTCGGCGACCGGGGCGCTCGTCGACGAGCAGTTCGGAGGCCCGACGGAGGTTCCCCAGGCGGCGAGGGCTCGCGGTATCAAGCTCGCCATGCCGGTGGAGAAAAGCGGCCAGAAGGAGTTCGACTTCGAGTACGGCGACGCTTTCGGCGAGCACATCGAGCGCTATGACCCCGATTTCTCGAAGGTGCTGGTTCGTTACAACCCCGACGGGGACGCCGCGATGAACGGGCGCCAGGCCGAGCGGTTGCGACGGCTTTCGGACTGGCTGCACGCGAACGACCGCAGGTTCCTCTTCGAGTTGTTGGTGCCCGCCGAGGAAAGACGAGCTCGCCTCTGTGGACGGTGACCCCGGGCGCTACGACGCCGAGCTGCGTCCCGACCTGATGATCCGCGCGATCCGTAGCTGCAGGACGCCGGGATCGAGGCCGACATCTGGAAGATCGAGGGAGTCGACGAGCGCGCTGACGCTGAGCGCATCGCCATTCAGTGCGGCGAGGGGGGGCGCGACAGTGTCGCCTGCGTCGTGCTCGGTCGCGGTGCCGACGACGACAAGGTCGACGATTGGCTCCGCGCCGGAGCCCCGGTGGATGGCTACGTCGGGTTCGCGATCGGACGGTCAATCTGGGGCGATCCGCTGCAAGGCTGGATCGAAGGCGACCTTTCTCGAGAGGATGCCGCTTCGCAGATCGCCGACAACTACCTCCGCTTCATCGAGGTCTACATGGCGGCCAAAGGCGCCTCTACCTAGCATCTCGGGGCGGGCTCTTCGCTGGTTGCTTCGCCGTCGCGAGACAACCATTCTTGATCGGCGCCCGTCCGTACTCCGCCGAAGAGCGAAAGCGTGAATTCCCCGATGCCTCGGGAGGCTGACCCAGTTAACTGGTCCCTGCCTGAACAGTGATCCCGTGGATTCTTCAACCTGATCGTCGCGGTGGCCGAACGGACCGGGATCGAGGTTCCGAGCGTGACTACGCGCAGCTTGGGACCCTGAACAATGCGATCGCCTACCTCGTCGCGAGTCAGAAGTAGGTCGATACCTGCGGCTCGCTGCCGAGCCTTCGTCCGTTCGGCCCTTGTTCCTTCGGAGCCATCGCGCTATGGCCTCGGCACGACTATGACCGGACATGGGGCCTGATGAATCAGGCTGCGGAGACGGAGCCGAGCAGGACTCGCTCCAGTGGGCCGTAGTCGCGGGAGCCGGTGACCAGTAGGTCGGCTCCCTACGCAAGCATTCGCCACCGCCTGCAACGACGGTCCGATCAGCTCCTGGGCGTGCACTTCGACCGCGTCGTCGATCCCGGCGACCGCCTTTCGACCACGGCGTACGGCCTGGGGGTGGGGGAGCGGCTCTCTATAAGCACCTTCGGCACCACCGCTGAGGGTCCGACTACGGTCAGCACGTCGAGTCGGCGCCCCTCTCGAGCGCGATGCCCTCAGCCCGGCGCAGAGCCGCGTCCGAATCGGCGGTGCCGTCATAGGCGACCGCGATTGTTCGCAGCGAATCGTGGCCGGCCTCCGCGTAGTCCCGCGGCGCCAGCACGACCGGCACACGGGCGCCGTGCAGTAGCGCTTCGGCGACACTGCCGATCAAGGCGCGTCCGAGGGTGCCGCGATGCGGTGAGCCGACGATGACCAGATCGAGGTCGTCGTCTTCGGCGAGGTCGCAGAGCACGTGGCAGGAGAGGCGCCGACGTAGGTGCGCACCTCCGTCTCGAGACCTTCGAGGGCGGCGATCGCCTCCTCAAAGAATCCCTCCGCCGCGGGTGAGTCCTCGTAGTCAAGCTGTCGGTAGTGGTGGGCAAGCGGGTCCTCGTGTGGAGGGACATAGGCCAGGACAACGATGCTCGACTCCGGCGCCAAGACCCGGGCGAGCGCCACCGCGTCGTCGGCCCCGCTGTTGGCGTCGAAGCCGATCAGGATTCGCTTCGGCCGGGGAGCTTTGTCCGGGTTCGCCATCAGCCCACCTCGGCCAGCTTCGCGTCGATCTGTTCGCGCACCGCATTGCAGACCGCTTCGATCTCGGCGTTGTAGCGCTCCGATGACAGCATGCCCAGCAGCACCTCGGCGTCTGCCTTCGACAGGGATAGGCTGATCGTCTCATTAGGCATTGGAACCTCCTCGTGGTTCTCGGTAGTAGGTCACGCGGCGGTTGCGAGGTCGAGGGCTCGCATCACCTGGTTGACGTCGGTAATAGAGATGATCCCCAGCTCGCTTCCGGGCGAGCTCACAACCGCCCTGCCGACCTGTTGGAATGCGGGCCGCTCGAGCAGCTCTGCCACGTCCTGGTGGAAGTCGACCACGAGCGACGGATCTTTGATCGCGATCTGACCCACGGGAGTCTCGGCCCGTCGTGCCGCCGGCACCCGCCCAACCGCCTCCAGGTTGACCAGGCCGACGAGGCCGTCTCCTCCGATGACCGGGAAGGCCGTGTGCGATAGCGGACGGAGTAGTTCTCGACGGCGGAGGCGACACTCAGGTCTGCCGGGATCGTGATTGCCGGGCACGACATCAGCCGTCCTGCCTCCGAACCGTGAGGGCGACTGACGTGCAGGCCCCTCTCCTCGGCCTTGGCGGCGGCGATCACGAAGAGTCCGATCAGCGCTAGCCAGATGCCGCCGAAGGCGCCGAGGAGGGTGCCGACGACACCGAGAGCGATCATCCCAAAGCCGAAGCCTCGCCCGATTGAGGCCGCGATCGCGGTTGCCCGCTCGACATCGCCGGTCCGCCCCCAGATCAGCGCCCGAGCGACGCGGCCACCATCGAGGGGGAAGGCGGGGAGGAGGTTGAATACGAGAATCGCCAGGTTGACGAACGCCTGGTAGTCGACAAGGGCGCGCAAGCCGGCCGGCGAGGAGCTCGGCAGCGCCGCCCGATCGCGGCGAAGATCGCCGCGATCAGCAGGGTCACCGTCGGCCCGGCGATCGCGAAGCGCAGCTCCGCCCCGCCGTCTTCGGGTAGCCCGCCATGCGGGCCACCCCGCCGAGCAGCCAGAGGTCGATCTCCTCGATCTCAACCCCGTTGCGGCGGGCCACAACCGCGTGGCCGAGCTCGTGCAGGAGGATGCTGGCGAAGAGCAGCAGGGCGCTGAGCAGGCCCAGCCCATAGGCGGTGAGGGGGGCGATCCGTCCACCTGGTCGGGGTAGTAGACGGCGCCAAGCGACCAGGTGATCAGCGCCACGATCACGATCCAAAGCGGCTGCACCCGATCGGGATGCCGCCGAGGCGGCCGATGCGGATGCTCTTGATTCCATCGCCGGCGGCCTCAGAGCCCGCTTGGGTAGGTCTCCGGCGGCTCGCCGGCCTCCCAGCCGGCGGTGCGCTCCAGCGGCTCGACGGCGCGCGTCTCGTCGAAGTGGATCACGGCGTCGAACTGGTCGGCCAGGCGGGCGTGGAAGTAGTGGCTCTGCGCGCTCGGTCTCGGGCCGGTAGATGACGCCGATCGCGCGCTCGAGCCGCGGCTCGGCGAGCCGCCGGCGCCGCGTCGCCGCGCGCAGGCAGAGTCAGGAAGAAGCGGCGCTGCCGACGTCGTGGAAGAGCGCCTCGTAGCTCTCGGGCAGCGCCGGGCGCACCCGCTTGCGCTCGGCCGGCGCGTCCCAGTCGGAGGCGGCGGTGACGGTGCCGCGCGTGGGTCGTGAATCCGACGAGGACCGCGTCGCGGCCGTAGCGCTGGCGCGCCAGCTGGCCGACGTTGAGCTCGCCGCGCGCGCCCATCTCGGTCGCCCGCGCGTCGCCGACGTGCGAGTTGTGCTCCCAGACGACGACCTTCGCGGCGGGTCGCCGTGGCGGCCGAGGTGGTCGAGCGAGCGCGTCGAGCGTGTCGGCCATGTGGCGGTCGCGCAGGTTCCAGGAGGAGACGCCGGCCGCGCGAACATCGAGCGGTAGTACTCCTCGGCGTTGGCGACGAGGCGGGCGTTCTGCTCGGCGTAGAAGTACTCGTCCTCGGCGGCGAGGCCGTCGCGGCGCACGTAGTCGGCCGCGCGGCGCTGCAGCTCGACCAGCTGCGCGACCACCTCGTCCTCGCACGACTCGCCGATCCCGAGGCTCGCGGCGTAGCCGTAGGCCTGGCGTCGCCGCCGAAGTGGTCGAAGCAGCGCGTAGCGCTCGCGCGCCCGCGCGGCCGCCGCCGGGTCGACCTGCTCCAGGTAGGCGATCACCGCCGTCGATCGAGGCGTGGAGGCTGTAGAGGTCGAGGCCGTAGAAGCCGACCGCGCGCGTCCGGGTCGGCACGCCGTCGTTGTGCGCGCGCAGCCAGCCGACGAAGTCGAGCACGTCGGCGTTGCGCCACATCCAGGTCGGGAAGCGGCGGAAGCCGCGCAGCGCCTCCTCGGCGTCGGCGTCCTCGCGGCGCGCCGCGGACGTAGCGGTTGACGCGGTAGGCGTCGGGCCAGTCGGCCTCGACCGCGACCGCGCGGAAGCCCTTCTCCTCGATCAGCCGCCGGGTGATCCGCGCGCGCTCGCGGTAGAACTCGTGGGTGCCGTGCGAGGCCTCGCCGAGCAGGACGAGCGGCGCGTCGCCGACCAGGTCGAGCAGCGCGTCGTAGTCGTCTTCAGCCCCACTCAGCGGCTGGGCCTCACGCAGTAGCGTCTGCTCGGGGGTGAAGAGCATCGAGCACCTCCTCGTCGGAGACCTGGGAGAAGTCGCGGTACCACTGGCTGACGCCGTGCAGCAGGCGCGGCACGCGCAGGCAGACGACCTGGTCGGCCTCGCCGCGCAGGCGTTCGAGCGCATCGGGGGAGCAGACCGGTACGGCGAGGACGGCCCGGCGGGGATGCTGGTGGCGCACGGCGCGCAGTGCCGCCGTGTCGGTGACACCGGTGGCAACGCCGTCATCGACGACGATCACCGTGCGCCCTTCCAGATCGAGCGGGGGCCGGTCTCCACGGTAAGCGCGCACCCGGCGCACCAGCTCTGCCGTCTCGCGGGCCACGACCGCGTCGAGCTCGCCGTTGCTGAGTCGCAGCACCCCGATCGCTTCGGCATCCACCACGCAGGTGCCGTCCTCGGCGACGGCGCCGATTCCGTACTCGGGGTTGTGTGGGGTGCCGAGCTTGCGCACGGCGAGAATCTCCAACGGTGCCGCGAGCGCCTCGGCGACCTCCTTCGCAACCGGCACTCCCCCGCGGGGCAGGGCGACAATGACCGGGTTCTCTGGCGCCAGGGATGCCAGTCGCTCGGCCAGCTGCCGGCCCGCGTCACGCCGGTCGGCGAAGGGCGTGACTCCGTCTATGGACTCAGTTGAGGACAAAGCTGACCTTGAGGTCGACCCGGTAGCCGTTCACGCTGCCGTTCTCGACGAGGACCTTCTCCTCCTTGACCCAGGCGCCCTTGATGTTTTGGACCGTCTCGGCCGCCTTGCCGATGCCCTGTGCGATCGCGTCCTCGAAGCTCTCGTCCGAAGTCGCAGTTATCTCGATGATCTTCGCTACTGCCATGCTCGCCTCCTCGTAGGGGTCTCCTTAGATCCATCAATTCTCCGGCTCCCGATAGGTGACGCCATCGGGGTTATTCACCTCCGCACCCTTCGGATTTCCCCTGATGGCAGTCACGGCGTACGCGCCTAGCCTTGGCAGCAAGTTCGAATTGCATGGCGATGCGGAGGTCTGGGCGCTCGCGGCCGCCGCTCGTCAGCTGAGTGCTCAGGGCGTCGAACGATCGTGGCTGGAACGGGACCTCTGTATGGCAACCGTGGGCCCGCTCAAGGACCGTCACCGTCCAGCGCGGTAATTGAGCAGGGTCACTCGGTTAGGCGGACTTCAGCTTGACTTTGACCTGCTGCTTCTCCGCCGCCTTCGGCGCCGGGATGGTCACCTCGAGCACGCCTTCCTCGGTGGTGGCTTCCACGTCATCGGCGGTGACGCCCTCGGGCAGAATCATCGAACGCGAGAAGGAGCCGATGCGGCGCTCCCGGCGCATGTAGTGCTCTTTCTTCTCCTCGGTCTCCTCGCGATGCTCGCCGGAGACCGTGAGGACGTTGTCCTCGACCTCGATCTCCACGTCCTCGGGCTTGATTCCGGGTATGTCTGCCCGCAGGACCAGGGCATCGTCACGGCGGACCAGGTCCACCGATGGGGTCCAGCCGTGCTGTGCCCCGTCGCTGAGATCGCGGAACGCCTGATCGAGTCGGTGGCGCAACTCGGCGAAGTCCGAGAACGGACGCCACTCGGTTAACTCGGTGGTCATATGCCTCTCCTTTGGGTCGATTCTTCGCTGGGAACCAGGAGCACGGAAGACGGCGCCCGATGCACGACACGCTCGCTGACGCTGCCGAGCGCCTTGAGGCCGCTCACTCCGCGCCGCCCGATCACGATCAGCGAGGACTGCGCGGCGCGGGCTGCCTCGCCGATCCGCTCGGCGACATGGCCGGGGTTGTCGACCACCGGCGGTGGTGACCCGGTTGCCTTCTCGATCACGGTGAGCTGCTTCAGCACCTCGCGATAGCGCTCCGGGTGCATCCCGTCGGGAACGTAGACCAGGCGCAACTCGGAGCGCTCGGCTTGGGCCAGGCCGGTTGCGATCCGGGCGGCTGCCCACGAACCGGGGGAGCCGTCGGTGGCCAGCAGGATGGTCTGCGGGAAGTGGTCTGCGTCCGCCGTTCGTCGGGCCACCAGAAGCGGGCACTCGGCGCGATGCGCGAGCTGGGAGGCCGTGCTGCCGAGCATGATGCCGCCGAGCCGCGAGCCGCCGTGACTGCCGACCACGAGCAGGTCGTGTTTGGAAGCCTCGGCGAGCAACAGGTCACTCGGGGGCGCTCCACGCAACACCGAGACGGACGCCTCGATGCCCACTTCCCGGGCGATCGCGGCCGATTCCTCGAGGACGTGACGCGCATGCATCTCGCTCAGATCAGCCTGAGCCGACAGGCCCACGCCGACCTCATGGGTGACCGCGGCGAAGCGGAGGGCGGTTCCGGGGTCGCAGAGGGCAATTGCCTGGCACACCGCCTCGCGGCTGCCGCGGCTGCCGTCGACCGCGCAGAGGATGTCGGTGAACGGCGGTGACGCTTTGGGACGGGGGCGCTTGGCCTCAGGCGACCGGGCTGGGGCAGGATCAGAGGTCGAGGTCTGTTTCGAGTCCTTGTGGGCCTGCATCGGCCGTCAACCCAGGATCGGCAGTAGGTCTTCGGGCAGCTGTGCGCGGTCGTCGTCGATCTCGCCCGCCGAGACGTGCCGGCGCAGGACTTCTGCGGCAGCGCTGACCACATAGGAGGCGGAGGTCTCGCCGTCGAGTTCGGCGTCGGTCGCGACCCGGTCGAGGAAGTCGGTGAGGCCGCGATATTTGACCGGGGTCGCACTGGGGTTCCAGCCCTCGTAGTAGATGCCGCGGATCAAGTCGGGGAGCTGGGCGGCGAGCTGAGCCGACTCGTCGACCGTGAGGCGATCGCGCAGGGCGTGAAGATACGCGCGGAGGACTCTGTAGGCCTGGCGGCGGTCATCGGTACCCAGCTGTCCTGCGACTTCGTCGAGCCAGATGTGGGCCTGCTCGACGCTGCGGTCGATGATGCTCGGTTCAGGCATAGGCCCAAGGTAGATCGGACTGATCCAATCGCCATCGGGGGAAGACCGAATGCTTCGAGGGGGTTGTCCCCGATGCTTGTGCGCCACGGCCGGGGGAGAATCGCCTCAACCGAAAACAGCGCCCAACATTGGAGAAGCGATTGCCAGACTCACCGGAAAGCAGCGGTCGCATTTCAACCCCCGCCACTCAGGCAGATCTGCCGGAATGCCCTCGCTGCCGTCGACCGGCCGACGGAGTGGCCAAAGGAGTTACGGTCACTGTCCGACCTGCGGCCTGCGCATGGTCCCCTCCATACGGAAGACGGAGGCGGATGCATGGCAGCAGCTCTACGGCGGTCAGCCCCATCGACTCACCACCTGATCCGATCTGCCCACCGCGATCCGATATCGATCGTGGCGGATTAGGCACGGGCTGCTTGAGGCGCCTTGATGCCGGTCGGGGAGATCAGGATAGGGCAGCGCACCCGAGCATGGCGGCGCTCGACACGCTGCGGTCGCCAGCCCAGGTCGCCCGTCTGCCGGCATCCCGAAGCCGGGCGGGGCCACCGCGACGGCGGAGGGATCATCGGCCAGCAGGCGCACGCGGCTTGATGCCGCCTGCCAGGAGTGCCAGCGCGACGAGCATCGCGATCTGCAGCGCCATCCCGAGTGGCGAGGTGAGGGCGTCGAGGGCGAGAGAACCGAGGTTTTGCTCGGCGACGGTGGCGGCGCCCACGTAGATCGAGTAGGAGACGAGCCTGCCGGCAAAGAACACCGCGGTCAGCGGCACCAGCGGAACGGTCATCAAACCCGCCGCGGTGAAGAGCTGCCCGGAGGGCACGGGGAGAGGGCGAACAGGGCGATGCCGGCGGCGGTGCGCCGGCGGTTTCGCTCAAGGCCCTCTGGGCGAGGTCGAGGCTGGCGACGCGGGCGGGCGAGAGACGCGGCGCAATCGTCGGGCGCCGTTGGCGAGGACGAGGCGCCCCGCGGCCGCGGCGAGCGCACCGCCGAGGACCAGTGGCACCGCCGGCAGGTCGAAGTCGAGGCTGAAGAAGACCAGGACGGCCCAGGTCGGCGGGCCGAAGGCGGGAAGCAGGTTGACGGCGAAGATAACCGCCAAGGCGACACCGAGCTGGGCGAGCGTCGACACCAGCCCCGTTCAGGTCTGGCCAGGCGGGGACATCGATGGATGCGGCGGCTGAGGCGCCAGCGGACGTACGGTCACATGCCTGGCGAGATGCTCGATCTCCTCGCCGCGTCCCCGTTCCCAGGCCGCGGCGGGTGGCGTTCAGCGCGCCCGCAGCCATGCCGAGCCGCAGCGCTTCGCATGTCCATCCCGCGCGCAAGCCCAACCCCGGTGGCGGCGAACATCGAGTCGCCTGCGCCGCGGTGATCGAGCGGCTCGAATGCCGGCGCGGCGAGCGCGAGCGGGCGCGGTGGGCGCCGGCGACGCAGGATGGCCGGCTCAGCGCCGCGTGAGACAAGACATTGCGGGCGCCCGCTCGTGCAGCTCTTGCGCGGACGCGACGAGCCGGAGATCGTGCCGCCGGCGGCGAGCCCTCGCGGACGAGCTCCTCGTCGCTGAGCCTCAGCAGCTCGACGCCGCCCTCGCAGCGCGGCTGGAGCGGCGGTCCGGTCAGGTCGGCGAGACGGCTTGCCGTTGGTGCGGAGGTCGCGGGCGAGCCGTCGATAGAGGTCGGCCTCGAGCACGTCGCCGGGCTGCAGCCGGTGATCAGCGTCAGGTCTGAGTCGAGCCCGGCGCCCAACGTGACCCCGTACAGCTCATCGGAGGCGTGGCGGGTGAGCGGCCGGCTGTCGACGCTGACGATCTCGACGCGCTCGCCGCTGCGGCGATCGTGGACGTAGACGCCATTCGGCGTCTGCGGCGTCGCCGCTCGCAGCACAGCGGCTCGGCTTCGATCAGCCCGGCAGCACCCGCCCCGGCTCGCCGCCCAGCGCGCAGCAGAGCGCGACCTCGGCCCCGAGCTTCGCCGCCATGCGCGCGACCCAGAACCCCTGGCCGCCCGCATGGACGTGGACCTCGGGACGGTCGGGCCCGGCTCGATCGTCACGGTCAGGATCGGTGACGGGGCGAACACCGCGATCCGCCCGGCGCTCGCGGGTGCGGCGCGGATCGGCGTGCCGCAGCGGGTCGGCGCGGCCTCCGACGCGCATCACATCGCCTCTGTGACGAGGCGGCGGATCGGCTCGGCCAGCGAGGGGTCGGAGGCGAGCGTGAACCGCGAGTCCGCGTCGTGCCGATCCGTCGTAGTCGAAGACCACACCGCCCGCCTCGCGCACCAGCAGCAGCCCGGCGGTCACGTCCCACGGGAGGTTGGACAGCATCACGGTCGCGTGCAGGCGTCCCGCGGCCAGCCACGCGAGGTCGAGCGCGGCAGAGCCGTGCATACGCACACGCAGACTGTCCCGGCCAGCCGCGCCAGCAGAGCAAGGTGCACGCGGTTCTCCTCCTCGGAGCCGACGCCAACCTTGAAGTCCGCCACGCCGACGATCGCCTCGCGCAGGTCGACGACCTCGAGATCGCGATCCGCTCGCCGTTGAGATACGCGCCGCCTCCCTGGCGCGCGATGAAGCGCTCGCCGAGCAGCGGGGCGTCGACGATCCCGAGCACCGGCTGCCCGCTCGAGACGAGCGACAGCGAGATCGTGCAGAGCGGGCTATCCCTGGCGAAGTTGATCGTGCCGTCGATCGGGTCAAGCACCCACGCGGCCTCCTCGGCCCTCGTCGCCACCGTGCTCCTCACCCAGGAACGGGATCGCGGGAGCCGCGGTCGCGAGCGACGTCCTGATCGCCGACTCGATCTGCAGGTCGACGCTGGTCGCAAAATCGCGATCGCCCTTGGCGATCAGCGCGCCGATGTGCGCACGACCCTGACGCAGGATGCGCCGCACCGACATCGACCGCCTGCTCGGCAGCAAGGAACATCCTGGTGGTGTTCCACGGAAGGGCTGACATTTCTTGGCGAGCGGACATCAGGCCATCGCCGCGAAAACGTGACGGAGTTCGGTCGTCCAGCCGAACCCCTCCTGCAGGCTCTTCTTGAAGCTGAGCACCGTTTGTCGCTGGAGGGCATTCACCATCAGCGCATTCTCGTCGAGATCCACAATCGGCAGGGCAACGATGTCGATGCGGCGACGTTCCGTCCGCTCGCGAGACCGAGGCGGACTCATCGGCAGAAAAACTCCACGGCGGTCAGCCTCGTCGACCCACCACTTGACATCCCTACGCACCTGGCGTTTCAACGGGCGTCACCGGACCGCGGTTGGGAGGCCGCGAAGCGCGCTCGTGGCGCCGCAGCAGGAAGCGACGCAGCTCGTCGGCTCCCCAGACGATGAAGGGGAAGGGCAGGCGAAGGCCAGGGCATCGAGGCTCAGGGGCGCCGTGCCCAGCAGAGACTGAAATGGCGGCGTGTAGATGAAGATCGCCGCGAGGCCGAGCTCAAAGGCGATCCCCCAGAGCAGCAGCGGGTTGCTGAGGACGCCGATCGAGCGTAACGAGGCGCGATCCGTTCGCGCCGCGAACGCGGTTCCGATCTGGCAGGCCACCATCGAGAAGAAGGTCATCGTCGTCGCTTCGAGATAGGCGTCGTGGAGGTCGCCAGGACCCGGTCGGATCACCCGGGCTCCAGCCCGCCTTGGTGAGCACGTAGAAGAAACCCGCCATCTGCAGGGCGGCGGAGATCAGGCCGAGAAAGAGCCAGGCGCGCAGCAGCATCGACCCCTGCACCACCGACTCTCCCCTGGGACGCGGCGCCTGTCTCATCAAGCCCGCCTCGGCTCGCTCACGCCCGAGCGCGAGCGCAGGCAGCGTCTCGGTGCCGACGTCGAAGGCAAGCAGCTGCGGAACCGTCAGCGGCAGCGGGATCGCGCCCCCGCCAAGGGCGAAGACGATGAAGGGCGTCACCTCCGGCGTGGTGTGGGCGAAGATGTAGAGGAGGAACTTTCGGATGTTGGCGTAGACGCGCCGGCCCGCCTCGACCGCGACGACGATCGTCGAGAAATCGTCGTCGGTGAGAACCATCGTCGCGGCCTCACGCGCGACGTCCGTTCCCGATCGTCCCATCGCGATCCCGATGTCGGCGGCTCGCAGCGCCGGTGCGTCGTTCACCCCATCCCCGGTCATCGCCACCACATGGCCTTCCTCCTTCAGGGCGTCGGCGATCCGCAGCTTCGCCTCGGGTGAGCTGCGAGCGAAGACCAGCTCCCGGTCGCTGTGCAGGAGCGCGTCGAGGTCTCCATCGCTCATCCGGTCCAGCTCCTCGCCGCCGATCACCGGCAGCTCCCCGTCAGCGCCGATGCCGATCTCGCGGGCGACAGCGCTCGCGGTAAGCGCGTGGTCGCCGGTGACGACGATGATCCTGATGCCGGCGGCGTGACAGCGCTCGACCGCCTCAGCCACCTCGGCCCGCGGGGGGTCGACCATCGCGACCAGGCCGAGGAACGTCAACCCCCGCTCGGCCTCCTCGCGCAGCTCGGGAGCGGAGTCCCGACCCAGCGGCCGCCGGGGCGACGCCAAGCACGCGCAGGCCCTGGCCGGCGTATTCCTCGACCTGGCGTTCGACGCGCTCACGCTCCTCCCCATCGAGCGGGCGTTCGCCGCCCTCCCAGGCGATGCTCGTGCAGCAGGGGAGGAGCGACTCCGGCGCTCCCTTCGAGTCGAGCCAGAGCTCGCCGTCGCGCTCGTCGACAGTCGACATGCGCTTGAGGACGGGATCGAAGTGGAATTGGCGGCTCGTCGCCTTTCGCGCGAGCTGGGCTCGGTCGAGGCACCGAGCGCCGCGCCGCATCCAGCATCGCCACCTCGGTCGGATCTCCAACAGGCCCGCCGGAGTCGATTCGGGCGTTGTTGCAATCGGCCATCGTCCGCGCAAGCTCGACAAGGGACTCGGCGGACTTTCGGCTGGGGTCCCGTTCCCGAAGGCAACTGAGCCTGCCGGACGTCCAGACAGCCGTCGTGCGCATGCGGTTCTCGGTCAGCGTTCCGGTCTTGTCGGTGCAGATCACGTCCGTCGAGCCGAGCGTCTCCACGGCGCTCAGCCGCTTCATCACCGCGCCGTGGTGGACAAGATCGCGCACGCCGACCGCGAGGGCCAGCGTTATCACCGGCAACAGGCCCTCGGGCACGTTGCCGACAAGCAGGCCGACGGCGAAGACGACGGAATCGCTCAGAGAGAGTCCGGCGACGAGGAGCGCCAGCGGCAGGAAGGCGATCGCGGTCACCAGCGCGATCGCCGCGATCAGCCAGGCGACCCGCCTGACCTGGCGCTCCAAGGGGCTCTCCTCGCGCTCGACTCGCTGAGAGAGGGCGGCGATACGGCCGAGCTCGGTGTGCATCCCGGTGGCGAAGACGACCGCGCGGGCTTCCCCCTCGGTGCAGGTCGTGCCGCTGAAAACCAGGTCGCGGGCCTGAAGCGGCGGCACGCCGACATCCGCGTAGCTCGCAGAGCGAAACACCGGAATCGACTCTCCGGTGAGGGTCGAGATGTCGACCTCCAGCGCCCCTTGCAGCAGGCGCGCGTCGGCGGAGATGCGCTCGCCTTCGCCGAGAAGGACGACGTCGCCGGGGACCAGTTCCGTGGTGGACATCTCGACGGGGGAGCCGTCGCGCAGCGCCCGTGCCTCGCTCGGCAGGTACTGGGCGAGCGCCTCGACCGCCCGCTCAGCCTGCATCTCCTGGACGAAGGCGAATGCCGCGTTGATCGCGATCACGAACGCGATCGCGACGGCGACGGCGAGGATGCCGGCTATCCACGCAAGCCCGGCGGCTGCCCAGAGGAGCAGCGCCAGGGGATGGGTGAATTGATGGGCAAGCTCGGGCAGCCATCGCCTCTGGCGCCTGCGCTCGAGCAGGTTGGGCCCGAACTGAACCAGCCGCCGCTGAGCCTCCCGCGCTGAGAGGCCATCCCTGGAGCTGCGCAGATCGCGAAGTAGGAGCTCGAGGCGCTCCTCGGGATCGACCGCCACGTACTGTCGGGGTGCCTGATCCTCGTCGAGTCCCACGAGGCCATGATGAACCAGCGGGTTTTGGCGTGTCGAATGTCCCTCCTCCGAGTGGACGGCCGTCCTGGTCGTCGAAGAGCGTGAGGGTAGTCCGGGTTTCTCTGCGGTCGACGGCGCAAGCCCTCCGATCTGCGAGAGTCGCCGCTGTCTCGTCCTCCGCGGAATCGTCCAGGAGGACACCAATGAAGAGTCGCGTTCGCACGTTCTGCCTCGCAGGTCTGCTCGCTGTGCTCATCGCCGTCGCTCTGCCGGCCAGCTCCGGCGCCTTCGTCTTCTGGGCCAGCAACAACTCGGCGAATCCGATCGGCCGCGCCAACCTCGACGGCAGCGAACCGAACCAGAACTTCCTGCCAGGCGAACCCTACTTCGCCCCGGCGGTCGCCGTCGACGGCTCCCACGTCTACTGGACCAATGGCAGCCAGACGATCGAGCGGGCCAACCTCGATGGCAGCGAAGTCATCCCGAACTTCGTTCCCGGCGCAGGTGCCGTGCGCGGGCTCACCGTCGCCGGCTCCTTCATCTACTGGTCCTCGGGGAACTGCGTCGGACGCGCCAACCTCAACGGAACCGAAGTCGACAATTGCTTCACCGGCGACGGGGAAGGGACGAACCAGGTCGCGGTCGGGGGCAATCGGATCTACTGGACGAACAGGAACTTCGGCTACATCTCCAGCTCCAACATGCAGGGTGAAGACATCGAAGAAGAAATCTACGAAGGCGAATCCGGGAAACGGCCTCGCCGCCGGCCCGGAAGGCATCTACTTCACCAACGGACTGCACGGGATCTGCTTCATGAGCTACGACAGAAAAGTCCTCATCGAAGGCATAGCCCCGACCCATGGGGGCTATGGCCTGGCGGTCTCGGGCAACTACCTCTACTTGGCCCAGGGGACCATCGGCCGGGTCAACCTCAAAGGCGGCGAACTGAACGAAGAATTCATCAAACCGGCCAGTCCCGCCTATGACGTGGCGGTCGAGCCCACCGCCGCACCGCCACCGCCGCAACCTCCCGGGCCGGCCCCCCCTGCGGCGCCAAGCCCGATCGTCAAGCCCAAGCCTCTTAAGTGCAAGAAAGGCTTCCGGCGCAAGACCGTCGGGGGCAAGGCCAGGTGCGTGAGGAAGCACAGGAAACACAAGAAGCACAGGCACCACTGAGCTAGGCCCGACCGGGCCACCCGGCAGCAGCGGTGTGAGCGGCTACGTCCAGGTCGTCGGCGCTGCGACTGCCACGAACGGCCGCGACCGCAAGACGGCGACCGCGACGTGCCCCTCGGACAAGAAGGTGTTTGGCGGCGGCTATCAGATCAATCCGAAGAGCCCCAAGGACTGGTCGGTGACCGCCGCTGAGATCGATCAGGTCTCGCCCCACTGGTCGCTGCGGGCTTTCGCGATCTGCGCCAGCGCCCCCTGAGCCGCGGCCGCCTGGTTTTGGGAAAGCGGGGAACAGGTACTGGGGCAGACGAGTCCCGGACCACAGGGCTGAAGCGGGCACTCCGGGACCTCCCACTTGAGAGGTGAACCGATGGCACAGACGAAATCGAAATCGAAAAGCTCAGAAAACCGAAACGCTCGGGTTCTGGCATTCCTCCAGGGCCAAACCGAAAACCTCCAAAGCCAAACCGAAAACCGTCAAATCGAGCAAACCCGCCAGCAAAGCCGCGAAATCCAACGGGGCAAGGCCGACATCCAACGGCGCGGTGAAGCACGGTGAGCAAGGCGAAACTCCCGTTGCTCGCCGGAGGGGTCGCACTCGCGGGCACGGTCGGTGGCGTCGTTCTGGGCGCAACCCGCTCAGGGGGGAAGGTCCTCGGCGTCAGGCTGCCGCAGTCCAAGCGGGCGAGGGTTCGCTCAACGGACCTCGCGAAGGCGGCGAAAGAGGTGGGTCGCTTCGGCGAGAGCGTCGGTGACCTGACGATGGAGCTGAGGAAGGCGCGTGAGGGCCTGGCCAACGGGTCCGGCAAGCACGACTCGCCGATCGAGGTCCTGTTGAAGGGGCTGCGCGCACACCCGCTGAGAGGACCCAGGGGGTCCCGGGGTCAGCCGATCTTCTCGGCGAGCTCGACGATGATCCCCTCGGGGCCGCGCACGTAGCAGAGCCGATAGACGTCCTGGTAGTTCTCGACCTCGCCGACGAGGTCCCCGCCGCGCGCTCGCACGGTGGCGACGGCGGCGTCGAGATCGTCGACTTCGAAGGTGACGTGGCGGATGCCCGGAGCGTTGGCCGGCGCATCCCGGTCGCCGCCCGGGCCCGACGGGGTGTGAAACTTCGACAGCTCGATCCGTCCGTGGCCATCGGGGGTCTCCAGCATCGCGATCTCCGAGCGGACGCCCTCGAGACCCACCACGCGGTCCACCAAGTCGCCCTCGACCGATCCCTCGTCCTGCAACTTGAGCCCGAGCTCGACGAAGAACTCCGTCGCGGCGGCGAGGTCGTCGACCACGATGCCGACGTGATGCATGCGTTGGATCGTCATCGGCTCGATGGTAGGGGAGGCTGCGGCATACTGGTCGGGTCTTGTTCGCCCGCCGGACCCGCCGAGTGTCGACCGTGGTCGCGGCCGCCGCGGTGCTGGCGATCGTCCTCAGCGGCTGCATCGGGATCAAGCCGGGCAGCTACTCGCTGACCCAGCCCGCCGGTATCGGTGCCGTCAACCTCCGGCTCACGGTCTGCACCCTGGTGGTCGGCGAACTGTCGCCCGAAAGCAAAGTGCCCCCGATCAAATGTGGGGCTCCGAGCGAACCGGGCCAGGGGCAGATGCTCGCGACCCTGGTGGTTCCTGTCGGCAGCGTCACGCCCGAATCCCTGACGGCGGTGCCGGGACCGGGGGCCGCCCCGACGACCTTCACCCGCAATCCCGGGCTGACCGCGGCGATGAAGACGACCGAATTCTCCCCCGGCGTCGTCGGCCCACCGCCCGGCTTCGAAGTCGCCGGCTACAGCTCCGGGCAGGTTGCCGAACCCGGCGGTCAGGAACTCAACTGGACGATCGAAGGCAGCATCGGCCTTCCCCCGGGAGCGGGCGGCGGATCGTTCGGGGGCCCGCTCAAGGCGACCGTGATCATCGGCTGGCGCAACGTGACCCCCGGGCTTTCCGCCTCGCGCCCGATCAACTGCGAAGAAGAAGAACCCGGGACAACGATCTGCGGGGGCGCCCAGGCAAGCGGCGAAGCGACCCTCGGAGTCTCCGATCTGAAGATCGCGCCGCCGGCGACGACCACCGTCGTCCCCGGCGCCAAGGCGACGCTGCCGTTCGTCCTCGACTTTGCGAGCTCCGCCGCCGCACTTCCCAAATTCCAACTGGCGCTCAACACGAACCTGCCGGGCGCGGGGCTCAGGCTCTCCAACAGCACCTTCTCCCGCGGCCCCGCCGATCCGGCGACCGGCCGCGCCCCGAAGACCACCCGCAAGGCGATCGTCCAGGTCCCGGCGAGCGCCCGCCTCGGCAGCTACGAACTCGGCTTCAAGGCGACCGCGGGCCAGGGCGGCGTCGTCACGGCGGCGACGACGCTGGTGGTGAAGCCGAAGGGAACGGCGAAGGTCACGGTCCCGAGACGGGTGAAGGCTCAGATCGCGACCGGGCGCGGCATACCGGTGCGATTGTTGGCACCGATCGCCGGCACGCGGTTCGCGATCGCGCTGAAAGGACCGGGTCCGAGCGGGAAAAGCATCGTGCGGTTGCGCCAGAAGGCCCGCACGGCGAGGGAATTCGGCCCGATCGTCCTTCGCCTGCGGGTTCCCCGCGGGAAGGCTGAAGCGTTCCTCGCCTCCGGGGCACCGCTCCGGGTCGAGGCCAGGATCAACCAGCCGGGCACGACGCGGCCGAAGCGGCTGGTCAGGGTTCTGAAGCTGCGCTGAAACCTCCAGCTTCGGGTTTCCACAATTCCGAACCGGGGTACTGACTCGCCCATGCTGGAGCGAATCCGATGACCATCGGCGCATCGATATTCCTGATCGCGGTCGGGGCGATTCTGTACTTCGCGACGAACTTCCATGTCGCGCACGTGAGCGTCGACACGGTCGGGTTGATCCTGATGATCGCCGGGCTTGCGGGCCTGGTGCTCGGCTTCATCCAGCAGACGATGTTGACCAGGCGGTCACGACGCGAGGTCATCGTCGACGACCGCCGCGCGGGTCCCGGCGAACCCCCCTACTGAGGAGAGACACCTGATGTCAACCGTACTGATCGTCGTAATCGTCATAGCGGTCATTGTCGTAATCGCGCTGGTGGCGCGTGCGTCGGCGCAGCGCCGCCAGACCAGGCAACTGGCCGAGACCCAGGTGGCGGCGAAGCGCGACGACGTCTCGCATCATCGGGAGCAGGCCCGGGACGCTCATTCGGAGGCCGAGGTTGCCCAGGCTCGAGCCGACAAAGCGGCGGCCGAGGCTGAGCTGAACGAGAGCAAGGCAGCGCGAGCGCGAGCAGGAGATCGATCGCGCTGAGTAGCCGCCGCGTCGGGCTAGGCGAGGACCGGCGAGGGCGACTTCACGGCGGTGGGGGTGATCAGGACGGGGCAGCGGCCGTCGGAGAGGATCGCGTTCGAAAGGCTCCCGTTGAGCGCCCGCCTGACCGGACCTCCGGGGCGGGAGCCGATGACCATCAGGTCGACCCCGTCTTCGGCGGCGGCGATCAGCTCGGTTGCCGGGAAGCCCGAGAGGAAGACGGGCAGCGCTCGAGCCTCGGCGGGGAGCTCGGCGACCGCATCGTGCAACTGCTCCTGGAGCACCTCGGCACGGGTCGGCACGCCGGGTGCCTGGCTTTCGAGGGCGCCGCGAGTGACCTTCGGGGCCACGGTGAAGACGCGCAGGGCTGCGCCGTTGGGGACCGCCAGCTCGACGCCGGCGCTCAGCGCCTGGCGTGCGGCCCAAGAGCCGTCATAGGCGACGCCGATCACCCGCAGCCCGGCATCCTCAGCGCTTGCCGCCGAGGGGTCGCCAACCGATGCCGCCATCCGCGGGCTTTCCGAACCCGGGCGGCGCGATCGCCACCGGGCAGGGCGGGTCGGCGAGCAGATGACCCACCGTCGAGCCCGGCACGATCTGGCCGATCGGCCCCCGATGCGCCGAGCCGAGGACCAGGAGGTCGGCCCGCTCCGAGCGCGCCATCTGGGCGAGACTCTCGCCCTGTGCGGTGGGGGCGGTGCCGATCGAGAGCTCGGCGCCGGTGGCCTGGGCGAGGAGGCGTCCGAGCTCGACCGCGTCGCGGCCCTGCTTGGTGTCCTGGTAGCCGACGAGGATCCTCCGGTACACGCTTCTAAATCTAAGAGGCCGCGCGGTGAGGGCCATCCGGGTAACGCCGCATGGAATTCGAGGCATGACCCCGATATCCCGGCCCCGGAGATCTACCTCCGATGGGCCAAATGGGTGGATGATCCAGGGGATGAGTTCTCCTGCAGCGCTCCCCCCAGAGCCAGTCCCCCCAGGAGCGGTTCCGCCGCCTGATCGACATCGGAACCGCACTGCTCTCCGAGCTCGACCTCGAGGCCGTCCTGCGCTCGGTGGTCGAGGCCGCCCGCGAGCTGACCGCGGCCGAGTATGCGGCGCTGGGGGTCCTCGACAAGGACCACACCGAGCTCGAGCGCTTCATCTACCTCGGGATCGACGACGAGACCAAACGGGCGATCGGCAGCCTTCCCCGTGGTCGCGGCGTGCTGGGGGAGCTGATCCGCGAGCCGGCGCCGCTGCGTCTGCGAAACGTCAACGAGCACCCCCACGCCTACGGGTTCCCACCCGGCCACCCCCCGATGCACACCTTCCTCGGGGTGCCGATCACGGTCCGAGGCGAGACCTACGGCAACCTCTATATGACCGAGAAGCGGGGCGGCGTCGAGTTCGACGATGACGACGAGGAGGCGGCGAAGACGCTGGCGATCTGGGCCGGGATCGCGATCGAGAACGCCCGCCTCTACACCCGGCTGAGCGAACGCGAGGCCGAGGTCGAGCAGGCGCTGCGTCGTGCCGAGACCTCGGTCGACATCGCGCGCGCGGTGGGCGGCGAGACCGACGTCGCCCGGGTTCTGGACCTGATCGTCAAGCGAGCCCGCGCGCTGGTCGAGGCCAGGACGCTCCTGGTTCTGCTTCGCAGTGGCGGACGCCTGGTCGTCGCCGCGCAGGCCGGCGCAGATCGGCGACGAGGTCGACCACCTGACGATCCCGACCGAGGACGCCGTCTTTCAGGCGGCGATACAGGAGCGGGTCGCCCAGCACCTCGAGCGCGGGTCGCCGCCCTCGGAGGCGCGGTTGCGCGAGCGGCTCGGCGCCGAAGCGGCACTGGTCGTCCCGCTGCTCTTCCGCGGTCGCGCGGTCGGGGCTCTCGTCGCCCTCGATCGCGAAGCTGGAGGGACGGAATTCGACGACGAGGACCTGCGACTGCTGCAGGCGTTTGCGTCGAGCGCCGCGACGGCTGTCGCCACCGCGCAGAGCGTCGAGTCCGAGCGCCTCCAGCAGCAGGTCGAGATCGGCGAGCGCGAGCGGCAGCGCTGGGCCCAGGAGCTCCACGACGACGCCCTGCAGGGCCTGGCCGCGATCCGCATCTCCCTCGCGACCGCGTTGCAGGGTGAGGGGTCGGGCCGGGAGGAGCGGATCGAGGAAGCGGCGGCGGCGACGGTCGAGAGCCTCGAGGGTCAGATCGACGAGCTCAGCCGGCTGATCACCGACCTCCGCCCGATCGCCCTCGAGCGCCTCGGCCTGGCCGGCGCCCTGGAGGCGCTGGCCGAGGAGTGCGCCGCGCGCGGTGAGCTCGACGTCGCGACCGAGATCGAGATCGGCGAGGGCCTGAGCCGGGAGGAGGAGCGGGTCGTCTACCGCCTGGTTCAGGAGGCGCTGAACAACGTTCTCAAGCACGCTTCCGCGCGCAGCGCCAACGTCTCCACCCACCTGGTCGATCACCAGGTGCAGATCGCCGTCGAGGACGATGGCCGTGGGTTCGACCCGGACTCCGCCGCCGAGGGCCGCGGCCTGGTCGGCATGCGCGAGCGGATCGAAATGCTGGGCGGCGAGATCGCGGTCCGCTCGGAGCCGGACGGCGGCACCCGGATCTCCGCCCGGGTGCCGGTGCAGCCGGGCTGATCAGTCTCCGTCGCCGCCGGGCTCGATGACGCCGTGGGAGATCGCGAACCGGACCAGTTCCGGACGCGTCTCGATCCCGAGCTTCTCGAGCAGCTTGGCGCGGTTGACCTCGATCGCCCGCACGCTGAGGAAGAGCTGCTCGCCGATCTCCCGGTTGGTGTGGCCGAGTGCCAGCAGGCGCAGCAGTTCGCGGTCGCGGTCGCTCAGCCCCTCCATCGGGTCGGCCTCCAGTCTTGCCAGCGCCCCGCCCAGCTCGGGGTCGATGTAGGAGCCACCGCCGGCCGCGATCCGAATCGCCTCGGTCAGCTTGCGCTCGGCCGCCTGCTTGAGGACGTAGCCGGCGGCGCCGGCGCGGAGCAGGTCGCGGGCCCGGCGCGGGTCGCTCTGCATGGTGAGGACGACGATCGCGGTCGCGGGGACGCTCTCGCGCAGGCCCTGGATGTCCCGCTTGGGCTCGGCGCCGGGCATCTGCAGGTCGAGAACGAGCACATCAGGCCGACGGTCGTGGGTGAGCTTGGCGGCGGCGGCCGCGTCCGAGGCCTCCCCGATCACGCGCAGGTCCGCCTCCACCTCCAGCATGCTCCGCAGCCCGGCCCGGATCAGGTTGTGATCGTCGGCCAGGACGACTGTTATCTCCTGCTGATTCTCCATATGGCCTGCCTGCTGCGGCGCCCAGTCTGCCACGCGTCCAAGCCGCACGTTTGGGTGTGGCTTTGGGCCGATGGCCGGGCGGCTCATATCGGGGAGCCTCCAGTTGTGCGAATAGTCTCTCACCGAAGCGGTGGAGATGGTTACGCTGGCTCGCGATGAGCAGCGCGGAGATCTCGATCGTCCTCGCCGACGACCACGCGGTCGTCCGCGGAGCGCTCAGGGCGCTGCTCGAGGACCAGCCTGACCTCTCGGTGGTGGGAGAGGCGGCCGACCTCTCCACGGCGCGGGCCGCCGTCCTCGAGCTGAAGCCCCGGGTGCTGATCCTCGACGTCAACATGCCCGACGGCCTCGCGATCGACGCCGTCGCCGGACTGCGCGAGGAGGCCCCGGAAACCGAGATCGTCCTGCTGACGATGGAGCGCGACCTGACCCTGGTCCGCCGCGCGATCGAGGCGGGCGCGCTCGGCTATCTGTTCAAGGATGCGGCGCACCTGGAGCTGATCGAAGCCGTGCGCGAGGCATCGGAGGGACGCAAATACCTGCCCGCGGCCGTCGCGGCCGGCCTCAAGAACGACGGCAGGGCGGAGCGCGCGCTCCTCTCGCCGCGCGAGACCGAGGTGCTGCGGTTGATGGCCCTCGGCCACACCAACCGCGAGATCGCCGAGCAGCTCTCGCTCAGCGTGCGCACGGTGGAGACCCACCGCGCCCACGTCCAGCAGAAGCTCGGACTCGAAAGCCGGCCCGACCTGACCCGCTACGCGCTCGAGAACCGCCTGATCGACGCCTGAGGTCAGCCCGGCCGGGGCACGACCAGGACCGGACAGGGCGCCTCCTGGGCGGCGCGGCGCGAGACCGAGCCGACCAGCACCCGGGTCACGGGCCCGTAACCACGCGAGCCGAGGACGAGAAGGTCGACCCCGTCCTCGCACTCCCGCGCGAGGACCTCGGCCGGTGACCCGTCCAGCTGGCGCTTTTCCGCCCCCAGTTTCGGGTCGACCGACTCCAGCGCCTCATTCAGGATCTTGTCCGGCTCGACCGGAATCGGCACCGGCGTATATCCGACCGCTCCCGGGATGAAGACCGGCGGCGCGACGACGGTGAGGATCCTGAGCATCGCGTTGGAGTGGCGCGCGATCGCTTCGGCGCTCCGCAGGGCATGTTCGGCTTCCGGGGTGCCGTCGTAGCCGACGGCGATGGTGCGGAAGAAGCCGTGGTCCTCGGTCGCGTAGCCCTTCGGGGCGACGAGCACCGCGCGGGGCGCGCCGTTGAGGAGGTTGCGGGCGACGCTGCCGATCAGCACTCGGCCGACCGGTCCGCGGTGGGGGGAGCCGACGACGATCACATCGAACTCCTCCCGTTCGGCGAGCAGGGTGAGGATCGCGGCCGGGGAGCCGCCGCCATAGGCCCTTGTCGCGACGTCGAGCCCGGCCAGCTTCTCCCGCGCCTGCTCGAAGAGCGGCTCGGCCTCCCTGGCCTCCTCCTCATCGAGACCGGCGAGATCGATCTGCAGCGGCCCGGAGAAGAGCACCGAGGCGACCATGACGCTCGCGCCCGCCTCCGAGCCGAGCACCCGCGCTGCCTCGAGCGCGTCGCGCCCGCCGTCGCTGCCGTCGAAGCCGACGAGGATCTTCATATGCGTCTCCCTCGGTGGTTTGCCGTGATTCGAATCTAGGTCCCGGGTCAAGGGTGCGGCATCCGGGTAAGGCCACAGCGAAGGGTAGGCAACACCCCGATGTGCCGGGCGGGGGGAGGACGGACGATGGCTGCATGGCAACGTCAATCCGACTCGGATGGAGGCTCCCGACGATGACGATCCGCGCCGTGATCGAGAGACAGGGGCACTTCGCCCACGGCGGCAACCCCGAAGACACCGCCGAGACCTGGGCGGAATGCGGCTTCGAGGACTCCGAGGTCGAGGAGTGGCTGAACGCACGCTGCTTCGATCCCAACTTCGCCCGCGACCTCGCGGATGCCGGCCTGACCGCGGGCGATGCCCGCATGAAGACCGCGGCCGGTGCCGGCGACTACACCGACACCGTCGGCTTCAAGGTCTCCGCCGGAGACCTCGAGGTGGAGGAGGCCCGCGACCTCCTCGGCCAGACCTGAAAAGGAGGAGCGATGAAGGCAAAGGTGCTGATCGCAGGGGGTGGCGTCGCCGGGCTGGAGTCCGCGATCGCCCTCCACGAGATGGCCGGCGACCGCGTCGAGGTGACCATCTGCTCGCCCAGCGAGGACTTCGTCTACCGGCCCTTCGCCGTGGCGGAGCCCTACGGAGCCTCACGGGCGATGCGCTTCGGGATGGAGGAGCTGGCCGAGCGCTGTGGCGCCGACTTCCACCTGGCCAGCATCGCCTCGGTCGACCAAGAGGCGCAGCGGGCGCGCACCCACGACGGCGAGAAGTTCGCCTACGACTATCTGATCGTTGCCTCCGGCACCCGGCTCCTGGCGAGCGTCTCGGGCGCCGTGATCTTCTGGGGAGTCGCCGACGACCGCCGGGTTCAGGACGTGGTCGACGGGCTCCGGGAGGGGAAGCTGCGCCGCGTCGCCTTCACCATGCCGGGTGGTGGCACCTGGGCGCTGCCGATGTACGAGCTGGCGCTGCTCGCCGAGAGCGAGCTCTCCAAGGGGGGTGTCGAGGGAGCGAGCCTCGTCATCGTCACTCCCGAGGACGCGCCGCTGGATCTATTCGGCCGCGCCGCGAGCGAGCGGGTGGCCGCTCTCCTGGCCGAACGGGGTATCGAGGTCGTGACCGGCACCCTGCCGGTCCGCTTCGACGAGGGCGAGGGGCGCCTGTCGGTGTCGCCGCGGGCCGCGATCGAGGCCGATGCCGTGCTCAGCCTCCCCCGGATGGAGGGCCGCAGGATCGGTGGCGTCCCTCACAACCTCGACGGGTTCATCCGCGTCGATGACCACTGTCGGGTGAGAGGGACGGAGCGCATCTACGCGGCCGGCGACGCGACGACCTTCCCCGTCAAGCAGGGAGGCGTCTCCGCCCAGCAGGCGGACGTCGCCGCCGAAGCGATCGCGGCCGAGCTGGGCTGCGATGTCGAGGCCGATTCGTTCGACCCGATCCTCCGCGGCGTGCTCTGGACCGGCGCCAAGCCGCTCTATCTGTCGGGCTACCCGACCGGAGGCCACGGCGAAAACTCGGTGGCCACCGAGGACGAGCCGTCATGGCAGGGCGATGCGCAGCACAAGATCGTCAGTCGCTACCTGGCTCCCTTCCTCGACGAGATGGCAGGCGCCCTCCGGTCCTGATCAGGCCCTCGCCTGCTCGGGATCTTCGATCGCGGCCCTGACCCGACGCTCGAGCGAGCGGCACCCGTAGCGCTCCGCGGCCTCGAGCGCCTGCGCCAGCAATGTCTCGGCGGCCTCGCGATCGCCCGGCCCGCCGCGGGCGAGCAGCATCAGGGCCCACTCGTGGCGGGTGCGGGCGAGCCAGGTCGGCGCCTCGATCCGCTCGCAGGTCGCCGCCGAGCGCCGGAAGTGGGCCGCCGCGTCCTCGTGGCGGCCGAGGCAGGTGGCGGTCAGGCCCAGGTAGCGCTCGACCGGGCCGAACATCGTCACCCCGGTGTAGCTGAGCTGATCGCGCCAGGGCAGCAGCCGCTCGTAGAGCACCGCCGCCGCATCGGTCTCCCCGGTCCGGGCCGCGACCTCGGAGAGGAAGCCGAGCGCGGCCTTCGATGACGGGGTGGGGGTGACGTCGAACCCACGCTCGGCCGAGGCCCGCAGCGCCTCCCGCGCCTTCTCGGTGTCCCCCAGCTCGCAGTAGCTGAGCGCCAGGGCTCCCGAGTAGGCCTCCAGCAGCGGCGCCTCCTCGACCGCCTGCTCCTGGACCTCGAGGATCTCCTCGAGGCGTCCCTGCTCGTAGCGGATGACGTGGATCTGCGCCGCGTAGACGGCGAAGACGTCGGGCTGGCCGGCCTCGGTGCCGAGCCCCGCCGAGCGGTTCGTGAGGTCCTCGGCGAGCTCGAAGTCACCCGCCATCGTCGCCAGCAGCGCCGGCGCGAAGGTGTTGACCCAGAGGAACATCGGCTGGCCGGTTTCCGCGGCGATCGCTTCCTGGACCTCGCGGCCGCGGGCGGCGGTCTCGAAGTCGCCGACGTCGAGCGCGAGCAGCCCCTGGAAGACCGAGGCCCAGTAGCGCAGCAGGGTGTCGTCGATCTCGTCGGCGAGCGCGATCACCTCCTCGGTCTCGACGATCCGCTCGCTCAGGGTCTGCGGGGCGGCGATCGCGATCTGGCGCCTCGCCAGCGCCCAGGCCAGGGAGTGGCGGTTGCCGCTCGCCCGCGCCAGCCTCACCGCCTCGGCGCTGAGCTCGAGGCGGCGGTCGAGCCCGGCGCCGTAGCTGAGCTCGACCGCGAGCAGCGAAAGCAGCAGCGCCCGCTGCTGGTCCTCGGTGCAGAGCTCGAGCGCCGCTTCGAGCGCCGCCACGCGCCGCTCTTCGATCTGGCCGACGACGCTGCTGAAGCCGCGTGAGTTGGCGTCGGCCGCGCGCGCCATCCGCCCCCCGTCGCCCAGCTCCTGGGCGATGTCGCTGGCCTCGAGCAGGGTCTCGCTGTAGGACGCGTCCCCGACCTGCCGCTGGGCGTCGCCGTATCCGATCAGGGCGTCGCAGCGCTGGCTCGGGTCGACCTCGGGCAGCTCGTCGAGGAGGTCGAGAGCGCGCCGGAACCACCCGAGGGCCTCCTCGGGCGCGAGGGCCTCGAGGGCGTGCTCCCCGGCGAGGACGCAGTAGTGGGCGGCCTTCTGGGCCCGCTCGGGCGCGGCGCTCCGCAACCAGTGCTGGGCGAGCTCGACCGAGCGCTCGCCGGGGTCCGCGCCCACGAGGTCCTCGATCGCTTCGGCGACGCGCTGGTGCTCGGAGGCCTGGCGGGTCGGGCCGAGCGCCTCGTAGAGGGTGTGGTTGACGAGGCTGTGGGCGAAGCTGAACCGGCCGGCGACCCTTCCTTCCTGGAGCAGGGCGGCCCTGGCGGCGCCGTCGAGCAGTCCGAACAGCTCGTCCTCGTCGCGACCGACCGCCCGCGCCAGCAGATTGAGGTCGAAGTCGCGCCCGATGACGGCGGCGGTGGAGAGCAGCGAGCTGGTCTCCTCGCCGAGGCGCTCGGCCCGGCTCCTCACCACCTCGCGGATGCTCTGCGGCAGGCCGACGTCGGTCAGCGAGCCCGCCCCGGCTTCGTCGAGGTGGCGGACGATCTCGCCGACGAAGAACGGGTTGCCGTCGGTCTCGCGGCTGATCTCCTCGGCGAGGCCGTTGCCCCCGTCCTTCAATTCGTGGCCCAGCACCGCCCGCATCAGCGCCTCGACGTCCTCGCGGCCCGAGCCCGCGCAGCCCGATCCGCTCGACGCCGCTCTCGCGCCGCAGGTCGCCGAGCAGCTGGTTGAGGGGATGGCCGCTGGTCAGTTCGGACTCGCGGTGGGTGCCGAGGACGCAGCAGCTCGCACTGCGCGGTCGAGCTGACGAGGTGCTTGAGCAGCGCCAGGGTCTCGGAGTCCGCCCACTGGAGGTCGTCGAGGACGACGACGACGGCCTGTTCGCGCGCGGCCTCCTGCAGCAGCCCGATCGCCGCCGCCCGCAGCAGGTAGCGCTCGGTCTCGGAGTCGGTCTGCTTCGGCGGCGGCAGCTCCTCGACCCGGGTGTCGAGGCCCGGGCGCCAGCCGCGTCAGCTCGCCGCCGTGGCGCTCGACGTGGCGGTCGATGACCCCCTGCGGCGCGTGGTCGACGTAGTGGGACAGCGCCTCGGCCCAGGGCCGGTGCGGGGCCTCGAGGCCCTCGGTGCAGCGCCCGAACAGGACCGCTGCGCCGCGTTCGTGCAGGTCGAGGGCCGTGTGGGTGGCGAGGCGGGTCTTCCCGATCCCGGGCTCACCGGAGATCAGCGCCACCTGGCGGTGCCCGCCCTCGGCCGCGGCGGCGATGTCGCCCAGCTGGGAGCGCTCCTCGCGCCGGCCGACGAAGCCGACCGGCGAGGCGGCGCTGAGCCGCGGCGGCAGCGGCACCGCGTTCTCGGCCTCGCCGGCCTGCCAGTCCAGCCGGTGGGCCATGAGCGGCGGGTCGATCCCCTTCAGCTCGAGCTCGCCGACCTCCTCGAGCGCGTGGTCGCCGCTGATCGCCATTCGCCAGACGAGGTCGGAGACCAGGACCTCGTCGCCCTCGGCCGCGGCGCAGAGGCGCGCCGCCTCGATCACCGGCGCCCCGAAGTAGTCGTCCTCGACCCGCGTCGCCTCGCCGAGGCTGACCCCGATCCGGACCGAGAGGGGCTCCTCGGCGCGGCGGTTGCGGCGCGCGATCCGCCGCTGCATCGTCGCCGCGCCGGCGAGCGCCCCCGAGGCGCTCGAGAAGGTCACCATCAACCCGTCGCCGAGGTTCTTTATCTCCTCGCCGCCGGTTTCGGCGATCGCCTCGCGGAGGATCCCGAAGTGCTCGAGCCGGATCTCCTCGGCGACGGTGGGGCCGATCCGAAGCGTCATCTCAGTGCTGCCGACGAGGTCGGTGAACAACACCGTCACGGTCTCCACGGGGTCCATCCGTCCGTTCGCAAGCTAGCACCAGACCAGCCGGTTAGGCTGCGCCCTACGTGAAGGAGAAGCTCAGCTGTTACTCGGGCCTGTACGCGTCCCAGGCTGAGGTGCGGACCCCCACCGACGTCGACGAGCTGCGGGCGATCTTCGCCGAGGCCCGCGAGGCCGGCCGGCGGGTCACCTTCCGTGCCGGCGGCCACTCCTTCGACGGACAGTCGCTGGGCGAGGACCTCGTCGTCTCGATGCTGGGGATGAACTCGATCGAGGTGCTCGACGACGGGTTGGTGCGGGTCGGCCCGGGGGCGACCTGGGGCGCGATCATCGAGACCCTGAAGCCGCTCGGCATGGTCCCGGCGGTGACGGTGACGACCGAAAACGCCACCGCCGGCGGGACGCTCTCCGGCGACTGCCTCTCGCGCTTCTCGCCCTCCTACGGCAAAGAAGGGGAGTGGATCCAGGGCTTCGAGCTGCTGACGCCGGAGGGCGAGCTGATCACCTGCACGCCGCCGGCGAAGGACCAGCTGCCCTCGACGAAGCAGGAGCGGGTGTTCTGCGGCACGATCGGCGGCCTCGGCTACCTCGGCGCGGTGGTCTCGATCACCTACCGGGTGATGCCGGTCAGCGGACGCGACGATGAGATCGCGGTGCGGACGATCGTCCGCAAGTTCGACACCTTCGGCGACCTCGCCGCCGACCTCGTCCCGACCGCGAAGCGCACCTACCTCGAGGACTCCGACCCGACCGACCCGGAGAAGCTCGACGCGATCTGGTCGGCCCTCGACACCCGCGGCGATGAGACCAAGTCGGCGCTGTTCTTCACCTCGACCTTCGCCGCCACGCGGACCCGGCGGCGGATGGCGCTGCATCGGCCCAAGCTGCTGCTCCGGATCCTCGTCGAGTGGCTGATGCGGGTGCCGCTCTTCTCGAAGCTGATGTGGCGCTTCTACGTCCGTTTCCTGTTCAAGGACGGCGACGAGTACCTCGACGACCTCGAGGGCTTCAGCTTCTTCATGGACGGCAACGCGAGGGCGAAGCGGATCGGCAAAAAGCTCGGGTTCAAGATGCAGAACGCGCAGCAGACCTTCATCGTCCCGAGCGACCCGGGCGCCGAGGGCGGCTGGGACCGCGCTGCGGACGACCTCGTCGAGTGGCTCGAGTTCGCCCACGACTTCCTCATCGAACGCGACCTGACGCCGACCCTCAACGACGTCCTGTTCGTGCCGCGCGACCGGCCCTTCCTGCTCTCGGCGAGCAACAACCAGCCCGGGTTCGCGGTCAGCTACGCCTTCGAGACCTCGAGCCGGGCGCGGCTCGACCGCGCCAAGGATGCCTTCACGAGCTCGCCGACGTGCTCTGGGAGAAGTTCCACGGCCGCGTCTACCTGGTCAAGAACGTCTTCGCCAGGACCGGAGACGCTGGCGGAGATGTACGGGGACCACGCCGTCGAGTTCTTCCGCCTCAAGCGCGAGCTCGACCCGAACCGGGTCCTTCAGGACGATTTCCTCGAGCGGACCTTCGGCGAGCTGTTCGACTCAGGTGGTCTTGACGACCAGGACTGAGCAGTTGGCCCGGTGGGTGACCGTGTTCGGCACGCTCCCGAGAACCCGTCGCTGCATCCCCTTGTTGCCGATCACCAGCAGGTCGGCGCCGCACTCCTCGGCGAGCTGAACGAGGGCCTTCCCGGGATCGCCGGACCCGGCCCGGGACTCGGCCTTGACACCCTCGAGCTTGAGGTCCTCCTCGAGGCGCTCGAGCATCGATCGCACCCGCGCCGAGGGGTTCGAGGCCCATTGCAGCTCGATGTCCTCGCCGGCCGAACCGCCGGGCGAGTCCTCGAAGACGCTGAGAAGCACCAGCTTCGCCCCCAGCTGACGGGCGAGTTCGGCCGCCTGCTTGACGGCCTCGTGCGCGGTGTCTGTTCCGTCGGTGCCGACGGCGATTGTGGAAATCATCTGGCCTCCGCCCTCGGCGGCCAGCCTACCGCGGGGAGTGGGGCCTGGCTAGCCCTCGCGGATCAGGCCCCAGGCCATGAAGCCCAGGGCCAGGATCGCAGCAGCAATGACCCCGATCACCAATGCGGCGACGACCGAGGCACCGGCCACAACCAAACCCAGGCCGACGCCGACGAACGCGGCGGCGAAGACGTTCCGCAGGAACCGCCTCTCATACCTGCGTGCCTCCGGCTTGCGTTCCGTTGATGAATCCATCCCGCACCAATCGGCACGATGTCCCCCGACCATGAGGCCTGGAAGAATCCAAGCCCCTCGGCGCCTTGGCGGAGTGGCTACGCAGCGGCCTGCAAAGCCGTTTACACCGGTTCGATTCCGGTAGGCGCCTCTACTGGGTTTGCGAGGACATTTTGGGTCGATAGCAAAGCCCGCTCGCTCAGAACGCCGAAGGAGAAGCCCTCGACGGCTGCTCGGAGTTCCTCGGAGGTTGGACTGCCGAGGTAGATCTCAGTCGTCCGCGCATCTGCGTGACCGAGGAGATGCTGGGCATATCGCAGGCCAGCGTGACGCGTGATCTCCTCGGCAAACGCATGCCGCATGAGGTGCGGGTAAACGCGTCCGGTCAGTCCAGCCCGCCGCGCGACTCGACGGACAAGATTAGCCCTCTGTCCCAACGGCGAAACTGCCAGAGCTTGAGGCGGCCGCTTTTCTCTAGACGGCCTGCGCGGGCAACCATTTTCAAGTGAGGTTGCCTGCTCGGCTTACGGAGCCCCGCACCCCCATCCACACACGAGCAGGGAGCCCATCGAAACCCCTGCGACGTGCGCGCGGAGAGCTCATCAAGTTGAGGCCCAGGTCCTTTAGGAGCATAAAAGCAATGAGCCAGTACGGATCCACAGGAACCGCTTGAGTACAGCCAGACGCCAAGCGGGACAGGACAGACGCCCTTCCCAGGCGGTCGAATGCGGCATATGATCGAACGCGATGCGCGAGCCCAGCTGGAAAAGGATCCTGATTGAAGTTTGGGCGTTCGTCGTGATAGGGGTCATCGCCTTCGTCGGAGGCCTGGTGGCCGGTGGTCTCCTTGGCTCGACGAAGACGGAAACCGTCTACGTTTCAACCTCCTCGAACGCAGCCGAAGAAGCCGAAGCGGCGGAAGCGACCGCCGAAGCGCCGGAAGCCGAAGAAGGATCCGGCGGCGCGGCGACCGGGGGGAACGCCTCCAACGAAGCGGGCGCCGCGGTTTTCGCGAGCAACGGCTGCGGCAGCTGTCACACCTTTAAGGCAGCCAACTCGACTGGAACCACCGGCCCGGACCTGAACGAATACCTGGCCCCCGACGACGACAAGGCCGGGATCAAAGAAATGATCGTTGACCCGAACGCCGAGATCGCCGAAGGCTACCCGGCCAACGTGATGCCGACGAACTATGGCCAGAGCATCTCCAAGGGTGAACTCGAACAGCTGGTCCAGTTCCTGATCAAGAACTCGCCCGCGGGCGGCGCGAAGCCAGAGGGCCCGGGCGGCGAGGAAAACGACGTCGGCGGCCCCACCAACTGAGCAGCAGTTCGGCCGTTGCGATGCACGCGTCTGCTGCTTGGTGCTGGGGTAGCGGCTCGCCTGCGCGGGCAACATGTCATCACGAGGTGCCTGCTCGGCTTACGGAGCCCGGCATCCCCAGCCACACACGAGCAATGAGAGCATGGAGACCCCAGCAGCGTGGGCCCGGTAGAGGTCGTCAAGTTTGAGGCCGAGGTCCTTTAGAAGCACAAAGAGCGTCGCGCCAATTTGTGTCCAGAGGAACCGTTTGAGCCTCAGGTTTCGCATTGTGATCCCACTGCGCCGCGTCAGCTCTACGGAGACATGGATGATCGACCGCGGCATCCATTGCGACCGCACCGACTCCTCGAGCGTTGCCTTGTCCCGCTTGCCGTTGATGAAGTACGAGGAGAGATATGCAGCTGCGGCGCGTGGCTCGCGCACACGATGCTTGCGCTCGACGTAGCCGAACCCCCAGCGATGCTGGAGCTCTGCCAAATGCTCGACGTAGCGGTCGGCGGCCGCTTTCTCAGACGCCGTGGAGTAGGCCAGAACGGGATGCGCGTGGAGGAGGCCCCGCTTCTGCATCTCCCAGACGCGGACGAGCATCCACGGCCGGAGGCCTTCTCGCCGGCACCGCCGGTAGGCGTCGCAATTCATGTTGCGCCAGCGATCCGCTGCGCTTGTGTTCCAGCGAGCGGCAACTGCCGAATGCCCGCGGCATCCAAGCTGACCCGAATGACGATGCGGACCCATGTGGGCGCAACGCCGCCCGTCCCAGCGGATACCGCTATCGACGCCAGGCGCGGTCACTGCAGTCACAAGAACCCGAGGCGAATGGACCCCACTTGGCACCTGGTCGGCGTATGCGTTGAGGTTGGCGCGCATAGCCCGGGCAGGTTCGACGTCGGCAGCGCTTGTGAGCCTTTGGGATCGGCCCTCCACAATGCGGGCAGGGCCGGAACGCGGCTCGCGGGTCTCTTGGGAGCCGCTTAGTCGGTGTCGCCGTCGCCAAGCGCGCGAAAGTGCTCGACGTAGAGGCGAATCTTTGGCTCTAGGGACCGAAGCAGGTCCTCCACCGGTTCGATTCCGGTAGGCGCCTCTACTGGGTTTGCGAGACGGCGAATCGAGCCTACTTGCGGTGCCGCCCGGCGACCCGCACCTTGGCGATCAGAGACCCCTTCGTCGCCCCGCTGACGGCGACCGTGAGCGTGTAGGTCCCGTTGGCCTTGCGTAGCGCCTTTGCCGTCAGCTTGGCGAGGGTCGTCTGGCCGGGCGCGACCGGTGCGACCGTGACACAAGCGCCCGGCTTCAGGTCTTTCCTGACCTGCTTGCCCACCGTTCCACACAGCCTCGTGGAAGCGGAGGTGGCTGTGCCGGAGTTGATCACGTTGACCTTGATCACCGCGGTGCTCCCGGCCTTCACCTTGATCGGCTTGCCCGAGACGAGCTTCGCGCTGACGCCGGTCGCACCCGGTTTCGTTTCCCGATGGTTTTTGACGTTTTCGGTTTTGGTCGCAAACGACGAGTAACTCGTCGAATGGCTGATCTTGGCGGTATCGCCGGCGGCATTTTCCGCCGTGACCTGGCACGAGTAGCTACCGTTTTCGGTCACGGTGTAGGTGCTGCCCGTCGCTCCCGGGATCGGCGTGGAGCCCCTCCGCCACTGGTAGCTGTGGCTCGTGGGCGCCGCGTAGACCGAAGCACCGGGATGGTCCCCTTCCCATCCACCGAGGCTGCAGCTCAGCGTCGTGCCGGTGACGACGGAGAGTTGCGGTTCGGCAATTGACACCGGTTCCTTCAGGATCGCCGCGAACCCGGGGCTGTGGATGGGGGCCTCGGGGAAGACTTTGTTGGAGCCAGCGTTCCCGAAAACGGTCGCCGTACCGATCGCGGTCGATGGTTCTTCATCGATGTTGGAATTGGCCCAGTAGAACCTGTTGTGGGTCCGGTCGAATGCCAAACCGACCGGCCCAAACGCATTGTCTTTCGTGTAGGTTTTCGCGAGTTTTTCCGGTTCTCCGCCGAGCAGCGGATCGGTGTGGAAGATGCCCGCGGTTGATTCTTCCGGCGCACCTTCATTGCTCACGAAATAGAGCTCTTCAGGGGTGGAATACGGTTCGATCGCAATCCCGCCCATCATCTCCGGTTTGGAGATCGGCATGTCGGGCGTGGTCAGATTGCCGCCGACCTGGCCGTTCGTGGTGACCCAGGAGAATTCTTTGCTTGATTCGTTCCACCAATAGACACGGCCGTGAAGCGTGTCGATAGCGAGCCTCGTCGGCTCCGCCACGTTCGCGGCGGTCGAACCCGGCTGGGCGAGAATGCCGCCGCCGGATCCGTTCACGGAGGCGAATCCGATCGACCCCGGGGAGACGGCGTTGGACCAGTAGAGGGTTTGGGTTGCCGGATCGATCGCGAGGTTGGTCGGGTGATCGACGGTGGCGCCATTGGTGTTGACCACCCCCGCGCTGATGCCATCGAGGCTGAACCAGGCGATCTGGTTGGTGGCTTCCTGGGAGATATAGATTCGCGAGTTGGCGGTATCGATTGCGGTGCCATTCCCGGCGTGGATGGCGAGGACCGAAGCGGGTAGGTAGCCGCCTTCGGAGCCGTCGAGCTGCGAGTAGGAGATCACGTTCTGATTGGCCCAGTAGATCTGGTCGGCCTCTGCGCGCGCGGCGAGAGCAAACAGCGAAGACGCGATCAGGGCAACCGCCACCATCAGGTATGCGAGTTGATTCTGAGAGCCCGCGGGCTCGACGATGCGCTTCAACTGCGAATCCTTTCCTCAAGTGCCGATCGCCCCGGCCAGGGAGCTATGACGAGGCCGGGTACATAATCGGCTCGTCCTGCGCCAAAGTTGAGAGTCGGAAGAGAGGACTCGCAGAAAGTCGAATGCCGGCGCGACGGCCCGAAGGCCGCCGCGCTCAAGTTGCCCTGGGACTAGGAGCCGATCCGCTTGGATACGGCCTTGGCGGCCTTGCCCGCAGTGTCGACAGCGGTCCCGCCGATCTCCTTCGCGGCGTCCACCGCGTTGCCGGCAGCATTTTTGAGGTCGTTGCCGCTGTTCTTGGCTTCGTTCTTCTGCCGGGTCGCGGCCGCCTTCTTGGCTGACTCGCTCCGCTCGGCTTTTGTCTGCTGGGTCATTCGTTCCTCTCGATTGTGTTCTCGAAGACCGAGTACCCGATCGGGCCGGATCAACCGGCGACCGGAGCAAGCTCACACAGGCCCCGGGGCGATTCTAGGTCGGAACAAATCCAGCTCCAGGGGGTCGCCCGGAGTTAGAGTCGAGGCCCGAACGAAAGGAGTCAATCGATGTCGGAGTCACCGAACATAGTCCTCGTCCATGGAGCCTGGGCAGACGGCTCTTGCTGGAGCGGTGTGATCGAGCGCCTCCAGGCCGATGGCTTCAACGTCGCCGTCCCTCAGCTTCCGGAGACCTCGCTTGCGGATGACGTCGCGAGGGTCCGCCAGGTGCTCGGCCGCCAAAGCGGCCCGATCGTTCTCGCGGCCCACTCCTACGGTGGGCAGGTCATCACCTCGCTCGGCGCCGACGCACCGAACGTCGAGGCTCTGGTCTACATCGCTGGCTTCGGACTCGATGAAGGCGAGTCGATCGGGGCGCTACTGGAACAGGCCCCTCCGCCCCCGGCATTCGCGGGTGTGGAATTCGACTCGGACGGTTTCGCCTGGATCCCCGAAGACGACTTCCTCGAGCACTTCGCCGCCGACATCGATCCGGTCAAGGCCAAGGTCATGTACGCCGTGCAGCAGCCCCTGCACAAATCCACACTCGAGGACGTGATGGGCACCCCCGCGTGGAAGTCGTTGCCCTCGTGGTACCTGGTCGCCGAGAACGACGAAGTGATTCCACCCGATGCCGAGAGGCAGTTCGCAGCGCGAATGGGCGCCGACACGATCGAGGTCGCGAGCGGACACTGCGCGATGGTCTCCCATCCGGAGGAGACGTATGAGCGGATCGCGAGCGCGGCGAAAGCCGTGGCCGCGCCTGCGTAGGCCCAGAGACGGGGAGGTTCAGACGACGCGGGGTCCCTTGGCGAAGACGGCGACGAGGAGAGATCCGACTCCGATCGCCGCCGGTGCCGTGGCCCAAAAGGTTTCGCCTCGAATTAGGTGTCTGATCGCAACGGCCAGCCAAAACAGGCCTACGGCGATCCACAGGAGACGTTGCCGGCGGGACACCAGGATCGAAGCGTAAAGCCGAGTGGCGGAACGGGGGTCCTCGGTGCGCTAGACGCCGTGCCTGCTCAGCCCCACCCAGGTCAGCATCGCGAGAACACCAAATCCGATCAGGATCCAGCCGAACAGCTCGAAGGGCCGTCCGAGGACCAGACGCGGCTTATCCCTCGCGAGCACGCCCGAGGGCTCTCAGCGAAGCGGGTCCAGCTGCCAGGAATGGAACGGCGTGCCGCCGATCGAGCGGCTCACCTGCTCCAGATGGTCGGAGTCGGAAATCTCCGGGGTCACGATCCCCTCCGGAATCCGGTGGGCGATGGTGCGCATCTCCGCCCGGCAGTCTGGGCAGGACCTATGCTCGATTCCAGCATCGCGCGACAGAAAGCGTTCGTTGCAGTGCGGGCAGCCGATCAGGTCCACGGTGCGCCAGCTACCCCCTCGCCGCTTGAAGAAAACCTCGCAATCCAAAGTCGTCCGGAGGCGATCTGGTCGCGGTTGCCAGCACCGCCGATCAGCCCGAGGCGGAAATGATCAAAGGCCTGCTCCGGAAGGTGGCGTTCCAAGTCTCGTGCAGGCGACGGGCATCGACGGGCCCACGTTGGGATACGGAACCCTGTTCCGCACATCGCACCGAGTGCTGGTGCGTCGGAGCATGCTGAGGTCGCTCGCCGTCTGTTGGCCGAAACCCGCGAGGGGAGGCGGAGGCGAAGGCGGAAGATTGGGATTCGACGGCGAATGCCGAACATCTGGCCGATGCGAGTGGGAGGGGGCCGCGTAACTACGGCCTGATCGGCGGATATGCGCGGATCCTGTTCTGGTCGTTTCTCGCCTTCGGGGTTGTGACCGGGATCTACTTCCTACTTCACGGCTGAGGGCCGCCTGAGTTGGTGGGCCGGAGGTCGGGGACGCGCCCGCCGGCGTCTGTACTCTGCGCCGCGCCCACGAACCCCAGCTATGCAAGGAGCTCCCATGCGTGCCATCAAGCTTCGCCGTCCCTCGCCGGCCCTCGTCCTGGCGGGGATCGCCCTCTTCATCGTGCTCGGCGGAACCGGCTATGCCGCCACTCACTCCAAGAAAGCGGCGAAGCCCGTGACGAAGGCGCAGGTCAACAAACTCGTTGCGAGCTACGTCAAGTCCCACCAGAGCCAGTTGACAGGTCCCGCGGGCGGACCGGGGGCGGCCGGAGGCGTCGGCCCACAGGGGCCCGGCGCGTTCCGGCTCGCTGCCAGCAACGCTCACCGAATCGATCGCCGGCCCTGCCGGGACGCCGGGCCCTGGACCTCGCCCTGAAATGCAACGGTGCCGGCGCGAGCGATGGAAGTCACGGGCCCGGTACGACCGAAGGGACTCATCGTTGGCGGCGGGTGAGCAACCCGGCGACGACCTACGTGAATGGGCCAAGTGCGATCGGCTCGGGAGCGAGCTACGTGATCGGGGCCGGCGGGCAGCAGAGCCTGGACCTACTTCCTCCGGGACGGCTCGACGATGTTCGAGATCATGTGGTGGTGACGGCCGTCAACGGTGGATTGTTCACGGAATGTGATCTGTCCGGTGCCGCGATCCCCGTCTCATGAGTCGAACGGCCGGGTCAAAGCGGGCACTGAGCGGAGGGCATTGAGCCCCGCGCAGACAGAGATCCGCTCAGCGGGGAGCGGTGACGCCGCGGCGGTGCTGGCCCTCTGGGAGAGCGAGCGCAGCGGGCACGCGAGCACGCCCGATCGGGTCGAGGACATCCAGCGCCTGATCGCCGACTCTCCCGGTGCGCTGCTGGTTGCCGAGGAGGAGGGGGAGATCGTCGGCGTCCTGATCGCCGCCTGGGACGGTTGGCGGGGGAACCTCTACCGCCTCGCCGTGCGGGAGGACCGCCGGCGGCAGGGCATCGGGCTCGCGCTGATCCGCGCCGGCGAGGAGTACCTCCGCGGCCGCGGCGCCCGCCGGGTCACCGCGCTGGTCGCATTCGACGACGAGGGCGCCGGGGGCTTCTGGGATGCGGCCGGCTACCCGCAGGATGAGGAGATCGGGCGGCGCGTTCGCAATCTCTCGGGATAGGCTGCCCGGGTCGATGGAGGCGAGTGCGAAGACGGCGCCGTTCAAGAGCATCCTCTGCGGGGTCGAAGGCAACCCCGCGAGCACGATCGCGGCCCGGGCGAGCATCGCCCTGCAGACGCCCGAGACGTCGCTCCGCTTCGTCGCCGTCGACGCGAGCTTCGAACTGCGCCCCGAGTACACGAAGGAGAGCCTCGAGGCCGCGCTGGCCGAGGCGATGAAGCTGGCCGGGGAGGCCGGCGTCACCGCGACCTCCGACATGCCGGCCGGGAAATACGCGTCGAAGGTCCTTCTCGCCGAGGCCCAGAACCACGACCTCCTGGTGGTCGGCACCCACAACCAGTCCCGGGTCTCGGGAATCGTCCTCGGCAGCACCGCGAGCGAGACCGTGCACGAAACCGAGCGGCCGCTGATGATCGCCCGGGAGCCATCCGGCGGCGGGTTTCTCGACACGATGCTGCTCGCCACCGATGGCAGCGAGGGCTCCAAGGCCGCGGCCGCGGTCGCCGGGGCCCTGGCGGCCGCCTACGGCGGGAAGCTGGAGGTGCTGCACGTCTCCGACGGCAAGCAATCCGACTCCGACGCCGTGATGGAGGCCGAGCTCGAGGAGATCGAGCGGGCCACGGGCACGAGGCCGGAGCTCTCGACGGTCGACGGCCACCCGACCGACAAGATCGTCGAGGCGGCGGCCGAGAGGGGGACCTCGCTGATCGTCTGCGGGCGCCGGGGCCTGTCGGGGATCAAATCCCTGGGCAGCGTCAGCGAGCGGGTGGTGCACCAGGCGGAAACGTCGGTTCTCCTCGTTCCCCACTCCTGAGCGGAGAACGGAAAAGGGCCCCGGAAGGGGCCCTTTGGTTCCGAAGGACGTGCCACCAGGCTGATCAAGAAATCGCTGGCTCGTCGGTCCTCAAGTTTGAAACTCGTCGTCGCGGTCGGCGACTGTAGATAAAGAAACACGCCGTGCGCCGAGAAGTTTCACCCCTTGCATCGGCAGTTGCAGATCGGTCCTCCATCCCCAAAACCAGGGATTTACCGGACCTTCGGACGCACTCGCCCGCTGCTAGATTCCGTTTCCCGGGCGCATAGCTCAGTTGGGAGAGCGCCGCCTCGACAAGGCGGAGGTCACTGGTTCGAGCCCAGTTGTGCCCATCAGGATTCGGCGCGGAAGGTGATCCCGTCGAATCCGATCGACGTCGCTTCGGCCATCACAACCGCTCCTTCGTTGGCAGGTTCCGTGAGACCCGAGCCCAAGATCGTGACGGCCGAGATCACGCCACCCGCGCAGCCGAGGCAGACGCCGGGAGCGAGGAGGACCTTCCCCGCCGCCGGTCGGAAGCCGACGGGGAGGTGGAAGACCGGTTTGTTTTTGTTGCCTCCTTTGGCGAATCCCTTGAGGTGAACGGTGCCCTCCCGGTCTTTGTAGAAGCCGACCGTCTCCGCGCTCACCGGTAGGGCGTCCGGGTTTGCCCAGCCGTTCTCCAAGGCCGCCGGGTGCCAGGCTTCGGGCGGGGCGATCGAGTTGGCGAGGTTCGCGACCGGGACGGGGCCGAGCGTCGAGGCGTTGACCTGGGTCCCGGTGATCGTTCCCGGCTTGATCTTGGCGCCGGTGATCGCCTTGTTCTTCACTTTCGGCGTCGTCACCGCGTTCTTCTTCAGCTGCTTCGGCCCGACGCTGTTCTTGCTGAGGGCTGACGCCGCGATCGCGGTGCCACCGAGGGCGATGAACAGCGCCAGCGTCGCGACCACGTTTGCGTAGGTCGGACGGGGGATGCGAGCTTTCATGAGGAGCCTCCGTGACGCTCGGAAATGAACGCCGCGGAGGCTCCCAGACGTTCAGGACGCCAAAGCTCGCCTCAGGCGGTGGCCGGCAGCCTCACCTCGGTCAGCCGGAAGTGGTTCCCGGAGGGATCCCGGAACCCGGAGTCGATCCCGTATGGGCGCTCTTCGGGCGTTTCGACGAACTCGACGCCGCGGGCCTTCAGCTCCTCATAGGAGGCCTGGCAGTCATCGGTGCTGAGGAAGACGGTGCCGGCGAATCCCTTCGCCATCAGCGCCTTGACCTCTTCCTGGGTCTCGTCGTCCATCACCGGCGCGCCGGGTATCGCCATCAGGACGATCGAGACGTCCTCCTGGCCGGGGGGCGAGACGGTGAGCCAGCGGAAGCCGTCCATCTCCGGCAGGGTCACGTCGGCGGTGATCTCCATCCCGAGCTTCTCGGTGTAGAAGGCGAGCGCCTCGTCCTGGTCGTGGACCCAGAGCTGTGCGTTGGCGATCCTCATCATTTCTTCCTCCTGAACTGGATTGAACGGTCGCCGGCGATGCTAGGCCGAGGCCGGGGCGCTGTCTTCTCCAAACGTGCTGTGTCGGGGCCGGGTGTGAAGCCGGACGAGACAGGCCGGGACCCGAGCGTGGTGGGACGCCGGCGGGTGGGCCGCGCGGTACTCGGTCGGCGTCTGACCGTAGGCCCGTTTGAAGCTGGTCGTGAACGAGCCGACGCTCTGCAGCCCGACCGAGAAGCAGATGTCGGCGACGGAGCGGTCCGTGTTTCGCAGCAGCGCCGCGGCGCGCTCGAGGCGACGGGTGAGGAGATAGGTGTGCGGCGGCTCGCCGAAGACGCGGCGGAACTCGCGGCTGAAGTGGGCTCGGGAGAGCCCGGCCGCACCGGCCATGTCGTCGACGTCGAGTGGCTCGAAATAGCGCGCGTCGGCGAGGTCCTTGGCGCGGAGCAGGTGGCGGGCGGGCGGGACGAACGCCATGTCCAGAGTCTAGGCTCGCCGCCTGGTGATCGGGACCTACGCAGCAGTGCTCGCCGTCGGCATCTCATCGCTGGCGATCGGCCAGGCGGCCCTGGCCCTCTGCGGCGTCCGCCGCTGGAGCTGGCTCGCGCCCGCGGTCGGCCTGGCGCTCGTCTCGGCGATCTGCTGGGGGACGGTCCGGCTGCCGGGCGACGGGGTCATCTCCGCGATCGCGGTCGCAGTCGCGACCGTGGCCTCGATCGCCTTCCTCTGGCGGCGCGTCCGGGGGACAAGGGGGGCGCTCCGACTCGGAGGGCCGGTCGCGCTGGCGGCGCTGGTGGCCGCCTCGCTTCCGTTCCTCGTCGAAGGCCACTTCGGGATCCTCGGCACCGGCTTCAACCCGGACATGTCCCAGCACCTGCTCGCGGCCGCCCGGCTCGCCGACGGCTTCGGCTCCGAACTCCTGCGCCAGGGCTACCCGATGGGGCCGCACGCGATCGTCGTCGGCCTCGACAAGGGCCTCGGCGTCTCCCTGGTCGAGGGCTTCACCGGCCTCACCGTCGCGGTCGCGGTGATCGCCCCGCTGACCGCCCTGGCCGCGTTCCCCGACCGCCCGCCGCTGCGCCGCGCCGCCGCCGCGCTTCTCGTCGGCCTCCCGTATCTGGTCGCCTCCTATTTCGCCCAGGGCGCGTTCAAGGAGACGATGCAGGCCCTCTGGGTCCTCGCCTTCATCCTCGCCCTGCGCGAGACGACGCGGAACCCCGAGTGGCGCGACCTGCCGCTCCGCTTCGTCCCCGCCGCGGTGATCGCGGTCGGCGCCGTCTACACCTACAGCTTCCCGGGGTTGATCTGGCTCTCGGTGATCCTGGTCGCCTGGCTCGCGCTCGAGCGAAGGCTGCCGGTGCGGCCGCTGCTGCTGGCCCTCGCCGTGTTCGCGGTCGGGGCCCTGCCCGAGCTGGGGCGGATGATCGAATTCCACAACTTCGAGACCTTCGACCCCAACGGCCCGGGGCTCGGCAACCTCTTCGGCCAGGTGTCGCCGCTGACCGCCCTCGGGATCTGGTTCTCGGGCGATTTCCGGGTCGCGGCCGGGGACGGGGCCGTTCCGGCCGTCGTCTATTACCTCGGCGCGGCCTTCGCCGCGGCGCTCCTGGTCCTCGGCCTGCGCGCTGCCTGCGCGGTCGCGAGAGCGCGATTCTCGCCGGCGTCGGCGCCGTCGTCCTCCTCTACGTGGCGGCGAGGATCGGCGGCACCCCGTACACCTCGGCGAAGGCGCTCGAGCTCGCGGCCCCGGTCATCGCCCTCGCGATCGTCGCCCCCTGGCTGGGCGCGAGCGCCGAGGGCCGCTCCGGCCTCCCGATCTGGGCCTACCTGGCGGCCGCGGGCTTCTGCTCGCTGCTGGCCCTCGCCAACGCCCCGGTCGGGCCGTCGAGCTACTCGCCGGCTCTGACCGGGCTGCGGCCCCTGATCGCCTCCGGCTCGACCCTCGTCCTCGCCCCCCGGCAGCTGCTCGAGGAGGAACACGGCGAGCGCTACCTCGACTGGGAGCTTCGCGGCGGCCGGGTCTGCATCGCCGACGAGGACGACCCGCCGGCGAAGCTGCCCGATGGGGTCGCCCTCGTGATCACCTCCGACGAACGAACCAAGCCGCCCTTCCCGGGCGTTGCCCTGGCCGAGGAGGCGGACCCGTATCTGCTCTGGGCCCGCCCGAGCGGCGTCACCGGCCCGGGGCCCTGTCCATTGATCGCGGTGCGCCAGGCCCGCCAGGGCCCCGCAGGCTGACCGCTCCGAGCGGCGCCCGCGTAGCATGCCGCGCATGTCGAGCTCCGCGACCACGATCACCGTCAAACTGCCCGACGGCACCCCGCTCGAGCTGCCCGATGGCGCCACCGGCGCCGACGCCGCCACCGCGATCGGGCCCGGCCTGGCGAAGGCGGCGCTGGCGATCACCGTCGACGGCGAGCTCCGCGACCTCGCGGCGCCGCTCAGCGACGGCGGCGAGATCGCGATCCTCACCGACCGCGACGACGACGCGCTGGCGCTGATCCGCCACGACGCCGCCCACGTCATGGCCGAGGCGGTCCAGGAGCTCTACCCGGGGACCAAGGTGACGATCGGCCCGGCGATCGAGGACGGCTTCTACTACGACTTCGAGTTCCCCGAGGACGTCAGGATCACCGACGCCGACCTCGAGCCGATCGAGGAGGCGATGCGCGCCCACATCGCCGCCGACGAGGAGTTCTCGCGCCGCGACGTCCCGGTCGCCGAGGCGATCGAGATCTTCCGCGGCCAGGGCGAGGGCTACAAGGTCGAGCTGATCGAGGACCTCGTCTCCAACGAAGGCGTCGAGACCGTCTCGCTCTACCGCAACGGGCCCTTCGAGGACCTCTGCCGCGGCCCGCACGGGCCCTCGACCGGGCGGATCAAGGCGATCAAGCTGAACTCGGTCGCCGGCGCCTACTGGCGGGGCGACGAGACCCGGCAGATGCTGACCCGGATCTACGGGACCGCGTTCTTCACCACCAAGGACCTCGAGGCCCACCTCGAGCGGATCGAGCAGGCGAAGGCGCGCGACCACCGCCGGCTCGGGCCCCAGCTCGGCATCTTCATGCTGCGCGAGGAGGCGCCGGGGATGCCGTTCTGGCTGCCGAACGGGACGACCCTGCTGCACCTGATCGAAGCCGAGGTCCAGGGCCAGCTCCGCAAGCGCGGCTACGAGGAGATCAAGACCCCGCAGGTCCTCGACGTCGAGCTCTGGCACCGCTCCGGCCACTGGGACAACTACCGCGAGAACATGTTCTTCACCGAGTCCGGCGATCGCCAGTACGCGATCCGGCCGATGAACTGCCCCGGGGCCTGCCTCGTCTTCGGCTCCGAGCGCCACTCCTATCGCGAGCTGCCGCTGCGGCTGGCCGAGTTCGGCCAGGTCTCGCGGGCCGAGCGCGAGGGCGTCCTCCACGGCCTGCTGCGGGTGCGCACCTTCACCCAGGACGACGCCCACATCTACTGCACGCCGGAGCAGATCGTCGACGAGGTGACCCACGTCTGCGAGGCGATCGACGAGCTCTACGAGCGGTTCGGGTTCGACGACGTCCGGGTCGAGCTCTCGACCCGGCCGGAGAAGTCGATCGGCACCGCCGAGCAGTGGGAGCAGGCCGAAACCGCGCTGCGCGGCGCCCTCGCCGCCCAGGGGCGCGAGTTCCAGCTCAACCCCGGCGACGGCGCCTTCTACGGGCCGAAGATCGACTTCCACGTCACCGACGCGCTCGGGCGCTCCTGGCAGTGCGGGACCTGCCAGGTCGACTTCTTCATGCCGGAGCGCTTCGACCTCACCTACACCGACGCCGACGACGAGCAGCAGCGGCCGGTGATGATCCACCGCGCCCTGCTCGGCTCGATGGAGCGCTTCGCCGGGATCCTGATCGAGCACCACGCCGGCCGCTTCCCGGTCTGGCTGGCGCCGGTCCAGGCGGCGATCCTGCCGGTCTCCGACCGCCACCTCGAGTACGCCGGCGCCGTCGCCGCCGAGCTCCGCGAGGCCGGGGTCAGGGTCACGGTCGACGAGCGCTCGGAGTCGGTCGGGAAGAAGATCCGCGACGCCGAGCTCGGCCGCTACCCGTACATGCTGGTCGTCGGCGACCGCGAGCAGGAGGCGGGCGCCGTCGCCGTCCGCTCACACGAGGACGGCGAGCTCGGGGCGATGCCGATCGCCGAGTTCGCCGCCCGGGTCGAGGGCGACAGCGCCGGATGAGCGGTTTCTCGCCGCAGCCGCGCCCTGCCTCTATACTGGCCAGCACTTGACTGACGCCACGCCGAACATTCGCCGCCGCTGAGCGCCCCGTGGCCTTGTCCGATTACCTCGTCCTCTTGAAGATCCACCTCTTTACCTAGTGCCTGTTCCTCGCAGGTTCGATCGGCGCCCCCCTGAGCGCGACACCACGCGGATCAACGACCGGATCCGGGTGCCGAAAGTGCGCCTGATCGGCGCCGACGGCGAGCAGCTCGGGATCGTCGAGACCCCCGACGCCCTGCAGCGGGCCCAGGACGCCGACCTCGACCTGGTCGAGGTCGCGCCGAACTCGAAACCGCCGGTGACCCGCCTGCTCGACTACTCGAAGTACAAGTACGAGCAGGAGCAGAAGCAGAAGGCCGCCCGCAAGCACCAGCAGCAGGTCAACGTCCGCGAGATCAAGCTCCGCCCGAAGATCGCCGACCACGACTACGAAACCAAGAAGGGCCACGTCGAGCGCTTCCTGCGCCAGCACAACAAGGTCAAGATCACGATCATGTTCCGCGGCCGCGAGCAGGCCCACCCCGAGCGCGGCCGGGCGCTGCTGCAGCGCCTCTACGAGGACCTCGACGGCCTCGCCGTGATCGAGTCCGAGCCGCTTCAGGAGGGCCGCAACATGAGCATGATGCTGGCCCCGAGCAAAGAGGCGACCAAGGCCAAAGAGGCAGGCCGACGCTGCCGCCGCCGAGGCCGACGGCGCCGAGGCCGGCGGCAGACGCAGACGCAGCCACCGGCTGAGGCCGCAGCTCAGCCGAGGATGACGTCGGCGATCCGCTCGGCGGCGTGGCCGTCCCAGAGCGGGGGAGGGTCGGGGCGGCCTCCCGGTCGCTCGGAGAGCGCCGCCGGGATTCCGGCGATCGCCGCCGGGTCGAGGCCGAGCAGGGTGTTGGTCCCGGCGCGGATCGTCACCGGGCGCTCGGTGTTGTCGCGCAGGGTGAAGCAGGGGACGCCGAGGTAGGTCGTCTCCTCCTGGATCCCGCCCGAGTCGGTGAGGACGGCGCCGGCGTCGGCGAGCAGCGAGAGGAACTCGACGTAGCCGAGCGGGTCGACCAGTTGCAGTCCGGGGTGCTCGGCTCCGCTCTCGCCGAGCATCTTCCGGGTCCGGGGATGGACCGGGAAGACGACCGGCATCTCGGCGGCGACCGCGGCCAGGCTCGCCATCGTCTCGCCCAGCAGCGGCCCGTCGACGAGGGCGGGGCGGTGGAGGGTGACCAGCAGGTACCCGCCGGCCTCCACTCCGAGCTCGGCGGCAGCGCCGGCGGCGCCGATCCGGCCCTCGAGCGCGGCCAGGGTGTCGATCATCGTGTTGCCGACGAAGTGCATCCGCTCCTCGGCGATCCCCTCGGCCCGCAGGTTCTCGATCGCCTCCTCGCTGTGGAGGAAGAGGTACTGGGAGAGGACGTCGGCGACGATCCGGTTGATCTCCTCGGGCATCGTGCGGTCGAAGCTCCGCAGGCCGGACTCGATGTGGGCGACGGGGATCAGCGCCTTCGCCGCGGTCAGCGCCGCGGCGAGCGTCGAGTTGACGTCGCCGGGGACGAGGACCAGGTCGGGCCGCTCCTCGGCGAGGACGGGCTCGAGCCGCTGCATCACCAGGGCGGTCTGCTCGGCGTGGCTGCCGGAGCCGACCTCGAGCATGTGATCGGGCTCGGGGACGCCGAGCTCCTCGAGGAAGACCTCCGACATCATCCGGTCGTAGTGCTGGCCGGTGTGGACGATCGCGTGGCGCCCGTCCGGGTCGCGCGCCCGCATCGCGGCGATCACCGGCGCGGTCTTGACGAAGTTCGGACGGGTACCGACCACGTAGACGAATCGCATCGCGGCGCGCGAGACGTACGCTGCGCCGCGCATCGCGACTCCGGCGTCCGGTCTGCTTCAATACCGGTCCCGATGCCGAAGATGAAAACCCATTCGGGCGCCAAGAAGCGCTTCCGCAAGACCGCCAAGGGCAAGCTCCGTGGGCGGCGCGCGTTCTCGTCCCACATCCTCGAGAAAAAGTCGCCGAAGCGGAAGCGGCAGATGCGGCGCCCGGTCGAGATCGCCAAGCCCGACGAAGCGCGGATCCGGACCCTGCTCGGAGGCAAGAAGTGAGCCGCGTCAAGCGTTCCGTCCACGCCCGCAAGAAGCGGCGCAAGGTCCTCAAGGAAGCGAAGGGCTACTACGGCCGCAAGCACTCCTCCTACCGGTTCGCCAAAGAGCAGGTGCAGCGCTCGGGGATGTACGCCTATCGCGACCGGCGCAACCGCAAGCGCGAGTTCCGGCGCCTCTGGATCACCCGGATCAACGCCGCCGCGCGGCTCGAGGGCATGAGCTACTCCGAACTCATCCACGGCCTCGGCAACGCCGGGGTCGAGGTCAATCGCAAGATGCTCGCCGACATCGCGGTCAACGACCGCGATGCGTTCCGCCGATTTGTCGAGCTCGCCCGGGAGGGTGCGGCCGCCTAGTTGCAGCCACACTCCGATTCCCAGGCGGGCCGCTTGATTTCAGGCGGCCCGTTGTCGTTCCAGGAGAAAACACGATGATCGAAAGCCCCCAAAACGAGAAGCTGAAACTGGTCCGGAAGCTGCGCGAGCGCCGCCACCGCGACCGCGAGGCCCTGTTCGTGACCGAGGGCGAGGACCTGCTCGACGCCGGCCGCGCCGCCGGGGCGGAGCCGACCCTGGTCCTGACCGCCGCCGGCAGCGGGCTCGGCGGCGAGGAGGTCAGCCCCGAACTGCTCGCCGAGGTCTCGACGCTCGGGTCCGGGACGCGGGCGATCGCGGTCTGGCCGCTGCGCTGGAGCGACGCGGTCGAGGCCCCCTGCGTCTACCTGCACGGGGTCGCCGACCCCGGCAACGTCGGCGCGATCCTCCGCACCGCCGCGGCGCTGCTCGGCGGCACCGTCGTCCTCGGCCCCGACTGCGCCGACCCGCACGGGCCGAAATCGGTGCGGGCGAGCATGGGCGCGATCTTCGCCCAGCCCCTCGTCCGCGCCGACATCGAGGCCACCCCGGAGCCGCGGGCGGCGCTCGTCGCCCATGGCGGCGCCGGGCTCGAGGCGCTCGACGGCGCGGCGACGCTCTGCCTCGGCGCCGAGCGCGAGGGACTGCCCGAGTCGGTCCTCGAGGCCTGCCAGGAGCGGGTGACGATCCCGCTGCGACCCGGCGCCGCCGAGTCGCTCAACGTCGCCGCCGCGGCGGCCATCGCCGCCCACCGGATATCGTCGCGCGCCATGCGGGAGGCCACCGGAGATGCTTGACCGTATCGAGGAGATAAGAGCCGAGGCCGCCGCCGCGATCGAGGCCGCGGGGGGCACCGCCGAGCTCGAGGAGCTGCGGGTCCGCTACCTCGGCCGCAAAGCCGAGCTGACCTCGATCCTGCGCGGGATCGCGAGCCTCCCCGAGGAGGAGCGGGGGCCGGTCGGAAGCGGCGCCAACCGCGCCCGCCAGGCGCTCGAGGCGCTGCTCGAGGCCCGCGCCGCCGACCTCGACGCGGCCGAGCTCGAGGGCAGCCTCGCCGAGGATCGGGTCGACGTCACCCTGCCCGGGGCGCCCTCGACCCCGGCCGGGCACCTGCACCTGATCACCCGCACGACCCGCCAGATCGAGGACGTGATGGTCGGCCTCGGATACCGGGTCCTGGAGGGCCCCGAGGTCGAGCACGACTACTACAACTTCACCGCGCTCAACCACCCGCCCGGGCACCCGGCGCGGATGCTCCAGGACACCTTCTACGTCCAGTCGGACCCCGAGGTCCTGCTGCGGACCCACACCTCGCCGGTCCAGACCAGGGCGATGGAGACCGAGCCGCCGCCGGTCTTCCTGATCATGCCGGGCAAGGTCTACCGCCGCGACTCCGACGCCACCCACAGCCCGATGTTCCATCAGGTCGAGGGCCTCGCGATCGGCGAGGGGATCACGCTCGCCGACCTCCAGGGGACCCTGGAAGAGATGCTGCGGGCGATCTTCGGCGAGGGGCGCGAGGCGCGGATGCGGCCGCACTTCTTCCCCTTCACCGAGCCGAGCGTCGAGTTCGACGTCTCCTGCTTCGCCTGCGACGGCACCGGCACCCTCGCCGGCGGCGAGCGCTGCGGGCTCTGCAAGGGGATCGGCTGGATCGAGGTCGGCGGGGCCGGGATGGTCGACCCCAACGTCCTCGGGTTCGTCGCCGACAACGGATACGACCCCGAGCGTCGTCCAGGGCTTCGCCTTCGGGATGGGCGTCGAGCGGATCGCGATGCTCCGCCACGGCGTCCCCGACCTGCGCCGCTTCTTCGACAACGACGTCCGGATGCTGGAGCAGTTTCTCTAATGCGCGTCCCCTACTCATGGCTGCGCGAGCACTGCGACCCCGAGATCGGGGCCGATGAGCTCGCGGTGCGCCTGGCGATGACCGGGACCGAGGTCGAGCGCGTCGTCGCGATCGGCCCGCCCGACGGCGCCGGCTTCGTGATCGGCCGGGTCGTGACCTGCGAGCCGCACCCCGACGCCGACCGGCTCAGCGTCTGCACCGTCGACACCGGCGACGCCGAGCCGCGGACGATCGTCTGCGGGGCCCCGAACGTCGCCGCCGGCCAGACCGTCGCGGTCGCGCTGCCGGGGGCGACGATGCCGGGTGGGGCCAAGCTCGGCGAGGCGAAGCTCCGCGGGGTCACCTCCTCGGGGATGATCCTCTCCGCCGCCGAGCTCGAGATCGGCGAGGACTCCGACGGGATCATGGTCCTCGACGACGGCCCCGAGCCGGGGGCGCCGCTGGGCGAGACGCTGCCGATCGGCGAGCGCGTGCTCGAGCTCGAGGTGACCCCCAACCGGGTCGACTGCCTCGGCGTCTACGGGGTGGCCCGCGAGGTCCACGCGGTCACCGCCGCCCCGCTCGGGCCCGAGCCCTGGCACGACGACGCCCACGCCGATGGCGACGGCTCGGTCGAGGACTACGCCTCGGTCACCGTCACGGTCCCCGGCCTCTGCCCGCGTTTCACCGCCCGCGTCTTCACCGACGTCGAGATCGGCCCCTCGCCGGCCTGGCTGCAGGCGCGGCTGACCGCGGCCGGGCAGCGCCCGATCAACAACGTCGTCGACATCACCAACTACGTGATGCTGCTGACCGCGCAGCCGCTTCACTCCTTCGACCTCGACCGGGTGCCCGACGGCGCCCTGACCGTGCGCGCCGCCACCGAGGGGGAGACGATGACGACGCTCGACGGCGTCGAGCGCACCTTCGACGCCGAGACCGTCCTCGTCTGCGACAGCGACGGCCCGTCGGGGATCGCCGGGATCATGGGCGGCCAGGTCTCCGAGGTCTCCGACGAGACGACCAGGGTCCTGCTCGAGGTCGCGAACTGGAACGGGACCAACATCCTCCGCACCTCGCGCCTGCTCGGCCTCCGCTCGGAGGCCTCCTCGCGGTTCGAGAAGCAGCTCCACCCGGAGCTCTGCATGCGGGCGCAGCGGATCGCCTCGCGGCTGATGGTCGAGCTCTGCGGGGCGAAGCTGGTGCCGGGGACGATCGACGTCGCCGGGGAGATTCCGCCCCACCATCACATCGGCCTGCGCGAGGAGCGGGTCGAGGGGCTGCTGGGGATGAAGGTCGAGGAGCCCGAGCAGATCGCACTACCTCGAGCGGCTCGGGTTCACGATCCACACCGCCCACGGCAAGCTCCTGGTCGAGGTCCCCGCCGACCGCCACAGCGACGTCACCCGCGAGGTCGACCTGATCGAGGAGATCGGCCGGGTCCACGGCCTCGAGGAGCACCTGCCCTCGACCCTCCCCGACTCGATGGGACAGGTCGGGGCGCTGACCCGCCCGCAGAAACTTCGCCGCCGGGCCGAGGACGCGATGCGGGACCTCGGCTTCGACGAGATCGTCGGCTGGAGCTTCACCGACCCCGGCGAGGCCGGCAGGCTGCGGATCCCCGACGGGGACCCGCGCGCCGGCGCCGTCGTCATCGCCAACCCGCTCTCCGAGGAGCAGTCGGTGATGCGGACGACCCTGCTCGGGTCGCTGCTCGACGTCGCCCGCGGCAACCTCGCCCGCGGCGCCGAGCGGGTCGCGCTGTTCGAGTCCGGCCGGGTCTACCTGCCGCCCGACGGCGGCGGCGACGGGCCGCTCGCGGGCGCCTTCCCCGGCAGGCGGCCGGCACCGTTCCACGAGCCCCATCGCATCGGCTGCCTCGCCGTCGGCGCGCTCGAGCCGGGCTCCTGGCGGGGCGCGGGCACCGCGGCCGACTTCTTCGCCCTCAAGGGAGTCCTCGAGGGGCTTGCCGCGAGGCTCGGCGTCGGACTCGAGTTCGAGCCCGCGAGCGAGCCGTTCCTGCACCCCGGCCGCTCGGCCGAGGTGCTGGTCGAGGGCGCCGTCGCGGGCTGGGTCGGCGAGGTCCACCCGCTCGTCTGCCGCGCCTGGGACGTCGACGCCGCCGCCGGCTTCGAGGTCGGCCTGGCGCCGCTCGTCGCCGCCTCGCCGGCCTGGGAGGAGGAGTTCGAGGACCTGACCACCCACCCCGCCGTCCTCCAGGACCTCGCCGTCGTCGTCGAGGACTCGGTCCCCGCCGCCGAGGTCCGCGCCGCGGTGCTGGCGGGGGGCGGAGAGCTCCTGCGCTCGGCCGAGGTCTTCGACCTCTACCAGGGCGAGCAGCTGGGCGAGGGGCGCAAGAGCCTGGCGCTGCGGCTCGAGTTCCGCGCCGCCGACAGGACCCTGACCGACGAGGAGGTGGCCGGCCTGCGCGACTCGATCGCCGCCAAGCTCGGCGAGATCGGGGGGACGCTCCGTGAATGAGGCCGCGAGACAGCCGCTCGAGGGCGACCCCGCGGCCCGGGTCCTGGTCGCCGGCGCCTCCGGGTTCACCGGCGCGCTGGCGGCCCAGATCGTCTGGCGCCACCCGCGACTCGAGCTGGTCGAGATCACCTCGCGCAGCGACGCCGGCAGGCGCCTCGACGACCTCTACCCGCGCTACCGGGTCCCGCTCGAGCTGACCGAGCTCGACCTCGACGGGCTCGAGGGGATCGACGCCGCGATCGTCGCCTACCCCCACGGCGCCGCGGCGCCGACCGTCGCCGCCCTCCGCGGCCTCGGGGTGCTGGTCGTCGACCTCTCCGCCGACTTCCGCCTCCGCGACCTCCCGACCTACGAGCTCTGGTACGGGGAACACGGCGCCCCCGCACTGCTCGAGAGCTCCGTCTACGGCCTGACCGAGCTCTACCGCGAGGAGCTGAAGACGGCGGAGCTGGTGGCGACCCCCGGCTGCTACCCGACCGCATCGTCCTCGGGCTGGCGCCGCTCGCCGAGCGCGGCATCCTCACCGACGTCGTGATCGACGCCAAGCAGGGCGTCTCCGGCGCCGGGCGGGGCGGGGGAGACGAGATGCACTACGTCTCGATGGACGAGAACGCGTTCGCCTACAAGACCGAGGGGCACCGCCACCGGCCCGAGATCGAACAGGAGCTGGCGGCGCTCGGCAGCGCCACCCCGGTGACGTTCGTCCCCCACCTGCTGCCGTTGGACCAGGGCGAGCTGACGAGCTGTTACGCGACGGTCGGCGAGTCGGTCTCCAAGGACGAGGTCCAGGCGCTCTACGCCGAGCGCTACGCGGATGAGCCCTTCGTCCACGTCGTCGACCGGCCGCCGGGCCTGCGCGACGTCCGCGACACCAACGAGTGCCACATCTACGTCACCGTCGAGGAGCGGGGGAAGGTCCTCGCCTTCTCGGCGATCGACAACCTCTGGAAGGGGGCGTCGGGCCAGGGGGTCCAGAACCTCAACCTGATGCTCGGCCTCGACGAGACCGAGGGGCTGCGGTGAGCGGGGGGTTCTTCCGCTCGCGCTGGGTCGAGCCGCCCGAGGGCGTCGAGGAGCTCGACCCGGCCCAGCTCGCGCCCGGGCTTCGCCGCCGGCGCCGTCGCCTGCGGCCTGAAGGAGAGCGGCAACACCGACGCCGCGGTGGTGGTCGCCGGATCGGAGCAGGTCGAGTCGGCCCTGCTCCTGACCCGCAACGCCGCCGCCGCGGCCCCGGTCCGGCTCTGCCGCGAAAACGTCGACTTCGGCGCGATCCGCGCCGCCGCGGTCAAGGCCGGCAACGCCAACGCCGCCACCGGCGAGCAGGGGATGCGCGACTCGATCGCGATCCAGCAGGCCGCCGCCGAGGAACTCGACCTCGACCCCTCGGCGGTCGCGATCGCGGCGACCGGGAAAATCGGCGAGGCACTGCCGATGGACAAGGTCCTCGACGGCATCCGCCGCGCCGCCGCCGTGGTCCGTCCCGACGGCGGCGCCGAGTTCTCGGAGGCGATCATGACCACCGACCGCGGGCCCAAGCGCTGCACCGTGCGCTGCGACGGCGTCACCCTCTCCGCCCAGGCGAAGGGCGCGGGGATGATCCAGCCCGGCTACGCGACGATGCTCTGCTTCGTCCAGACCGACGCCGTCCTCGACGGCCCCTACGGCGCCGAAACGGCGCTGCGCGAGGCCGTCGACCGCTCCTTCGAGCGGATCACCGTCGACGGCCAGATGAGCACCAACGACATGGTGTTGCTTCAGGCGAGCGGCGAGTCCGGCCTGCCGCTGCCGCAGGGCCTGCTCGACGCGGTGCTGCTCCAGCTCGCGATCGAGATCGTCGCCGACGGCGAGGGCGCGACCCGGGTCGGGTGCGCCCGGGTCACCGAGGCCGCCAGCGCCGAGGAGGCCGAGCTGGCCGCCCGCGCGATCGCCAACTCGCCGCTGGTCAAGACCGCGCTGTTCGGCCACGACCCGAACTGGGGCCGGGTCGCCCAGGCGGCCGGGATGGCGCTCGCCGGCGAGGAGGTCGAGGAGCTCGGGCTCGACCACATCGACGCCTCCGAGTTCGCCGGCGAGGAGGCCGAGGCCGAGGTCTCGCTGCGGCTGGGACGCGGCGACCACGACGCCCACGTCTGGTTCTCGGACCTCGGCTACGAGTACGTTCGGATCAACGCCGAGTACACGACCTGAGGAGGAGCGACACCTGTGAGCAGCACCAACGTCGACACCCTGCTCGAGGCGCTCCCCTACATCAGGGAGTTCCACGGCCGCACCGTGGTGATCAAGTACGGCGGCTCGGCGATGCGCGACGAGGCCCTGCGCGAGGGGTTCGCGACCGACGTCGTCCTCCTCAAGTACGTCGGCCTCAACCCGGTGATCGTCCACGGCGGCGGGCCCGAGATCACCGAGTACATGGAGCGGCTCGGGCTCGAGGTCCGCTTCCACGAGGGGCTCCGCGTCTCCGACCCCGAGACGGTCGAGGTGGCGCGGATGGTGCTGCTCGGGAAGGTCAACTCGGACATCGTCCAGCGGATCAACAGCCACGGCCAGCCCGCGGTCGGGCTCTCCGGGCAGGACGGCTCCCTGTTCGGCGCCTCGCCGGTGCCGAACGCCGAGCAGGTCGGGTTCGTCGGCGCGATCGACCGCGTCGACGTCGACGTCCTCAACCACATCGCCGCCGACTACATCCCGGTCGTCGCCTCCTCCGCCTCCGACCGCGACGGCAACGCCTACAACGTCAACGCCGACGAGGCCGCCGGCAAGGTCGCGGCCGCGCTCCGCGCCTACAAGGCGATCTTCCTCACCGACGTCGTCGGCTGGCTCGCCGACCCCGATGACGAGTCCTCGCTGACCTCGCGGGCGACCGTCGCCGAGGTCGAGGCGGCGCTCGACGGGATCGACGGCGGGATGCGGCCCAAGCTCGCCGCCTGCGTCGACGCGATCGGCGGCGGCGTCCAGTCGGCGCACATCATCGACGGCCGCAAACCGCACAGCCTCCTGCTCGAGCTCTTCACCGACGCCGGCATCGGAACGATGGTACGTCATGGACATTCCGCCCATCTGCTCTGCTCGGGCACGGCCAGAATCAGATATGGATGGCCGTGCCCCTCCGCGTCCGCGATGGGCGGGTGGTCGGCCGATGAATCTCGCGATCTTCAGGGGTTGGAGGAGCGCTACCTGATGCACACCTACCGCCGGGGTGAGGTCGAGTTCGTCCGCGGCGAGGGGACGCTGCTCTGGGACTCCGACGGCAAGGAGTACCTCGACCTCCTGGCCGGGATCTCGGTCTGCTCGGTCGGCCACTGCCACCCCGACGTGGTCGAGGCGGTGCGCGAGCAGAGCGGGCGGCTGATCCACACCTCGAACCTCTTCTACACGGAGCCGATGGTGCGGCTGGCCGAGCGGCTCTCGGAGTCGAGCCTGGGGGGCAGGGTCTTCTTCTCCAACTCCGGAACCGAGGCCAACGAGTGCGCGATCAAGATCGCCCGCAAGCACGCCCACGGCCGCGGGGTCGCGGCGCCGACGATCGTCAGCTTCGAGCGCGACTTCCACGGCCGCACCTACGGCTCGCTCTCGGCGACGCCCGGCCTGGCGGCGAATCCGGCCCTGGGCCCGATGCTCGAGGGCTTCCGCTCGGTCCCGTTCGACGACGCCGAGGCGCTGCGCGGCGCCGTCGACGAGAGCACCGCCGCGGTCCTGATCGAGCCGATCCAGGGCGAGGCCGGCATCTATCCGCTCAGCGACGAGACGCTGCTGGCGGCGCGCGAGGCCTGCGACGCGGTCGGGGCGCTGCTGATCCTCGACGAGATCCAGACCGGGATCGGCCGCACCGGCTCGCTCTGGGCCTACCAGCAGACCCCGGTTCGCCCCGACGTGATGACCAGCGCCAAGGCGCTCGGCGGCGGCTTCCCGATCGGCGCCTGCATCACCGACGCCGAGGCCGGCTCGGTCCTCGAGCCCGGCGACCACGGCTCGACCTTCGCCGGCGGCCCGGTCGCCGCGGCGGCGGCGCTGAGCGTCCTCGACATCGTCGACGACCCGTCGCTGCTGCGCGCGGTGCGGGAGCGCGGCGGCCGAGCTCCGCGAGGGCCTGGAGGCGCTCGACGGGCGTCCGCGAGGTCCGCGGGCGGGGCCTGATGATCGGCATCGGGCTCGAGGACGGGCTCGAGTCGGCGCCGATCACCGCCGACCTGCTCGAGCGCGGCGCGATCGTCAACGCGCCCGAGCCGCAGACGCCTGCGGCTGCTGCCGCCGCTGACGATCGATCAGAGCCCAGATCGAGCGCGCCGTTGCGCTGATCGGGGAATCGCTCCTAAGCTACGCCAGCATGAACGCCAGCAAACTCCCACCGGAGCGCCGCGACTCCGACCCGTCACCGAAGCCGCCGAGCGGCTGGCGGAGATCGTCCGCGCCGCCGAGCGCGCCGCGGCGTCGGTGATCGACGACGCCGAGAAGCAGGCCCAGCGCACGATCGAGGAGGCGCACGAGCGCGCCGACCGGATCGTCGCCGAACGCCTCCGCGCGATCGCCGACGAGCTCGACCCAGCCGCCGAGCCGGGCCCGGAGCGGCCCCGGCTGCGGACGGTCGAGGCCGTACCCGAGACCCGCCGAGCCCGAGGGCCCGCCGCCGCGCCGCGCGGGTGAGGCCGGGGCGCGGCTGCTCGCGACCCAGATGGCCGTCTCCGGCGCCTCCCGCAGCGAGATCGAGAAGCGGCTCCGCACCGGAGCGGGGATCGAGGACCCCAGCGCGCTCCTCGACGCGATCCTGGGCCCGGAGGAGTAACCGTGCACGACGACCCGACCAGGGTGATGGGGCAGCCGCCCGATCGCAACGGCGGCGACGACGGCGGCGGTGGCCGGCCGCACGGGAACATGCGACTTCTGATCGCCGGGCTGATCGCGGTGATCGTCGGGCTCGTGGTCGCGATCATCGTCATCGCCGGCGGGGACTCCGGCAGCGACACGACCTCGACGCCGACCGAATCGATCAGCATCTCGACCGAATCCACGGAATCGACCGACACCACCGAGGAATCGACCGAATCGACGGAAACGACCGAGGAAACCGAACCGACGACCCCGACGACCACCGAAACACCCGAACCCGACGAAGAAGGGGAAAGCGGCGGGCTCGAAGCGCCTTGAGCGCAAGCGAGGCCCGCACAACGACGTACGAGGCCGACCCCGCGGAGGTCAGCCGCGTCCTGCTCCTCTACTCGGGGGGCCTGGACACCAGCGTGATGCTGAAGTGGATCCAGGAGCACTACGAGGCCGAGGTCGTCTGCCTGACGGTGAACCTCGGCCAGCCGGGCGAGGACTACGGGGTGATCGAGGACAAGGCGAAGCGCCTCGGCGCGCTCGAGTGCCACGTCGTCGATGCCCGCGAGCGGTTCGCCGCCGACTTCGTCGTCCCGGCGATCAAGGCGAACGCGATCTACGGCCTCGCCTACCCGCTGTTCACGGCGCTCGGGCGGCCGCTGATCGCCGAGCTCGCGGTCGAGTACGCGCGCGCGAATCAGGCTGCGACACGATCGCCCACGGCTGCACCGGCAAGGGCAACGACCAGGTCCGGATCGAGGCGACCGTCGCGACCCTCGCCCCCGAGCTGCGGACGATCGCCCCGGTCCGCTCCTGGGAGATGGGGCGCGAGGAGGAGATCGCCTACGCGCGTGAGCACGGGATCCCGGTCAAGGGCGGGACCGAGACGACGCCCTACTCGATCGACGACAACCTCTGGGGCCGCTCCTCGGAGGGCCGCTGGATCGAGGACCTCGACCACGCCCCCGAGGACGACGTCTTCCAGCTCGTCACCCGGCCCGAGGACGCGCCCGACGAGGCGGAGACGATCACCGTCGAGTTCGAGGCGGGGGTGCCGGTCGGCCTCGACGGCGAGCGGCTCGGCCTGGTCGAGCTGCTCGAACGGGTCGCCGAGATCGGCTGCCGCCACGGGGTCGGGATCGTCGACCACATCGAGGACCGGATCGTCGGGCTCAAGGTCCGCGACATCTACGAGGTGCCGGCGGCGGCGATCCTGCTCGCGGCCCACGCCGACCTCGAGAAGCTGGTCGGGACGATCCACCAGAACCAGTTCAAGCCCGAGCTCGACCGCCGCTGGGCCTACCTGGTCTACGCCGGTCTCTGGTGGGAGCCTCTAAGGTCAGACCTCGACGCCTTCATGGATGCCGCAAACGCACAGGTGACCGGTTCGATCGGGATCCGCCTCTACAAGGGCAGCGCCCGGGTCGTCACCCGCTCCTCGCCGAACGCCGTCTACGACGCCCAGCTCGCCACCTTCGAGGAGTCCGGCGGGCTGTTCTCGCAGGCCGCCTCGCCCGGGTTCATCGAGCTCTGGTCGCTGCAGTCGCGGATGGCGCACCGGATCCGCCAAAGAGGGGAGGGGGAAAGCTGATGTATGCGCTGATCGGGCGCCTGGTGGTCAAGACCGGCATCTTCTACCTGCGCGCCAACTACTCGCGCCAGATCCGGATCGGCGCCGGCGTGGCGACGCTCGCAATCGGAGCCGCGGTCGCCTATCTGGCATCGAGAGACGTCCCCGAGGGCTAGCGTCCTCGGCCGCAAGATCCGTTGCGGCTTATCGTCGACCTGTGAGGGTTTGCTCACAGTCTCCGTTACCCTCGCCGGTCGCGTGCGGCGTATCCCTGCAATTGCCCTGCTCGCGCTGGTGGTCTCCGCCGGCGCCACCGCCCACGCGGCGAACGTCGGCGCGCTGCGGGACCAGGTCGCGGCGGCCCAGACCGAGGCCGGGGAACTCGCCGGCGAGATCCGCTCGACCCAGGAACAGCTCTCCGTCGCCAAGCAGCGCGCCGATGAAGCCGCCGCCCGCGAGCGGAAGCTGAGCGCGCTGCTGGCGACCGGGCAGGAACGCGCGGCACGGCTCGCGGCCAAGGTCGAGCGCACCCGGCAGCACCTGGAAGCCGAACGCCGCCGCCTGAGGCGGGCCCGGCGGGCGCTGGCGCAGCGCCTGGTCGACATCTACATGAGCGGCTCGCCCGACACCGCGAGCGTGATCCTCGCCTCCTCGAACTTCGACGAACTCGCCGCCCGCACCGAGTACCTCGACCGGATCCAGACCTCCGACAGCGAGCTCGCCGAACGGGTCGAGGAAGTCCGCGACGCGGTCAAGCAGGGCCTCGAACGGGTCGCGGCGCTGAAGGCGCGGGTCGTCGCCTACAACGAACGGCTCGCCGACGCCCGCGACGAAGTCGCCTCGGTCCGCAGCGAGGCCGCGGCGGCGGCGTCGCGGTTCGCCTCGCTGAGCGCGACCCGCGAGTCCTCGCTGGCGGAGCTGAAAACGAAGATCGGCCAGTGGGTGAACGAGATCGAGGCCGCCGAAGCCGCGAGCCGGGCCGAAGCCGAAGAAACGGTCGGCCGCTGGCTCGGGGGCCCGTACTCGATCCCGACCTACATCGTGATGTGCGAGTCCGGCGGCAACTACGGGGCGGTCAACGCCTCCAGCGGCGCCGGCGGCGCCTACCAGATCCTTCCCTCGACCTGGGCGCTGTACGGAGGCCAGGGCTCGCCCGAGAGCGCGCCGAAGGCCGAACAGGACCGGATCGCGGCCGAAATCTGGGCCGACTCCGGCGGCAGCGCCTGGGTCTGCGCCTGATCGCCGCCCCGCGCATTCACGTCCGAGCCCTCCTGACCGGTCTCCCAAACTGGGCGAAGTCGTCTCAGACCGCGCGCATTTCGTGAGCTTGGCATCTGCCTCGATTGGCATGATCGAACGCAGACCATGAGCGCCGACTCCGCCGTCCATCTCCACGCCCACAGCGAGTACTCGCTGCTCGACGGAGCCTGCAAGATCGAAGCGATGGCGGCGCGGGCGGCGGAGCTCGAACAGCCGGCGCTGGGGCTGACCGACCACGGGGTGATGAACGGCGCCGTCGACCTCTACAACGCCTGCAACAAGCACGGGATCAAGCCGATCGTCGGCCTCGAGGCCTACTTCGTCGAGGACCGCGAGGCGATCAAGGAGCAGGTCCGCTACGAGCGCAATCACATCACCCTGCTGGCCGAGAACGACACCGGCTTCGCCAACCTCGTCCAGCTCACCTCGGCCGGCTTCCTCGAGGGGTTCTCGCGCGGCAAGGCGAACGTCGACATGGACCTCCTCGCCAAGCACTCCGACGGCGTCATCGTCCTCACCGGGTGCCTGCAGTCCCGGTTCTGCCGCCGGCTGGTCGAGGAGCGCCGCGACGACGCCCGCGGCCACATCGACGACCTGATCCAGGCCTTCGGCCCCGAGCAGGTCTACTTCGAGGTCCAGAAAAACGGGATCGACGAGCAGGAGAAGGCGAACCGGGGGATCGTCGAGGTCGCCCGCGAGGTCGGCCGGCCGCTGGTCGGCACCGCCGACGTCCACTACCTGCGCCGCGAGGACTTCGACAACCACGCGGCGCTGCTCTGCGTGCAGACCAAATCGACCCTCGAGGCGCCGAAGCTGAGCTTCGACACCAACGAGTTCTTCCTCAAGAGCAACGAGGAGATGCGGGACTCCTTCGCCGAGTGGCCGGAGGCGATCGCGAGCACGGTCGAGATCGCCGAGCGCTGCCGGGTCGACATCGAGCTCGGCAAGCTGCTGCTGCCCCGCTACCCGACCCCCGACGGCTCCGAGCCCGAGCAGATGCTGCGCCGGCTCGCCGGCGAGGGGCTGCGCGAGCGCTACGGCGACCCGGTCCCGGCCGAGGCCGCTGGAGCGGCTCGAGTTCGAGCTCGGGGTGATCGAGGAGATGGGCTTCTCCTCCTACTTCCTGATCGTCTGGGACTTCGTCCGCTACGCGAAGGAGAGCGGCATCGCGGTCGGCCCCGGCCGCGGGTCGGCGGCCGGCTCGATCGTCTCCTACGTCCTCAACATCACCGACCTCGACCCGCTCGCCAACGACCTCCTGTTCGAGCGCTTCCTCAACCCCGGCCGCAAATCGATGCCGGACATCGACATCGACTTCTCGGTCCGCGGGCGCGAGCGGATGATCCGCTACGTCGGCGACAAATACGGTCGCGAATCGGTCGCCCAGATCATCACCTTCGGCAAGATGGCGCCGCGCGCCGCGACCCGCGACGCCGCCAGGGTCCTCGGCTACGACTACGCCACCGGCGACCGGCTCGCGAAGCTGATCCCGGAGCCGATCATGGGGCGCAGCCCGTCCTTCGCCGAATGCCTCAAGTCCGGCGCCGACCTGAAGCAGGTCTACGACGCCGAGCCCGACGCGAAGAAGATCGTCGACGTCGCCCAGGGCCTCGAGGGGATCATCCGCAACAACTCGATCCACGCCGCCGCGGTCGTGATCGCCGACCGCCCCCTGCACGAGATCGTCCCGCTCCAGCTCGCCGAGGACCGCAGCGCCCCGAGCGGCGGCAACGGCGGCGGCAACGGGACCGGCAAAGCGGAGCGCCAGTACAAGATCGTGACCCAGTACTCGATGGGCCCGATCGAGGAGATCGGGCTGCTGAAGATGGACTTCCTCGGCCTCCGCAACCTCGACGTGATCGAGGACGCGATCGACATCATCGAGCGCTCGCGCGGCGAGCGGATCGACATGGAAGCGATCCCGATCGACGACGCCACGGACCTACGAGATGCTGGCCAAGGGCGACTCGACCGGCGTCTTCCAGTTCGAGTCGGACGGGATGCGCGACGCGCTGCGCAAGGTCAAGCCGACCGAGTTCGCCGACCTCGTCGCGCTCGGCGCCCTCTACCGGCCCGGCGCGATGGCCTACATCCCCGCCTACGCGAAGGGCAAGGCCGACCCCGCCTCGGTCCGCTACCCGGACCCGCGCCTGCGGGCGATCACCGAGGAGACCCACGGCTGCGTCATCTACCAGGAGCAGTTGATGGCGATCGCCCGCGAGATGGCCGGCTTCTCCGGCGCCCAGGCGGACGACCTGCGCAAGGCGATCGGCAAGAAGAAGCGCGACCTGATGGCGACGATGAAGGACAAGTTCATGCAGGGGCTGGAGGAATCCGGGACCTCGGCCGGCGTCGCCAAGGACCTCTGGAAGCTGAACGAAGCCGCCGCCGACTACTCGTTCAACAAGTCCCACGCCGCCTGTTACGGGCTGATCTCCTACCGCACCGCCTACCTCAAGGCCAACTACCCGGCCGAGTACATGGCGGCGGTGATCTCCTCGGTGATGAACACCAAAGACAAGGTGCCGTTCTTCGTCAACCGCTGCGAGGAGATGGGGATCGACGTCCTGCCGCCGGACGTCAACTCCTCCGACCACAGCTTCGTCGTCAGCGAGAACGCGATCCGGTTCGGGCTCGACGCGGTCAAGAACGTCGGCCACTCGGCGGTCGAGGCGATCCTCCGCGCCCGCGAGGAGACGCCGATCGCCTCGATCTGGGACTTCTGCGAGCGGGTCGACGCCCGCGCCGTCAACAAACGCGCGATCGAATGCCTGATCAAGTGCGGCGCCCTCGACTCGACCGGCGCCACCCGGCGGGGAATGCTCGAAGCGCTGCCGGCGGCGCAGTCCGCCGGCCAGAAGGCCCAGGAGGACGCCCAGCTCGGCCAGGGCTCGATCTTCGACTTCGCCGAGCCGGCGGCCGACGACGGGGTCAAGGCCGGCGCCCACCAGCACCGGCCGCCGATCTCCGCCGTCGAGTTCGACCGGGCGGCGCTGCTCGCGCTCGAGAAGGAGACGCTCGGCACCTACCTCTCCTCGCACCCGCTCTCCGAAGTGAGGGAGGCGCTGCGGGCCCGGGTCGACTGCGCGATCGCCGACCTCGCGAAGAAGGCGGACGGCTCCTGGGTCACGGTCGGGGGGATCGTCACCGAGGCGAAAAAGATCAGGACCAAGAGCGGGACGCAGATGATGTTCGCGACCCTCGACGACGTCGAGGGCCAGATCGAGATGCTCGTGTTCAAGGTCGACCAGTCCGAGAGCGCGGCGGTGATCGAGCCCGACGCCGTGGTCCTGGTCCGCGGCCGGATCGACCACAAGGACCGCGGCGAGACCAAGCTCGTCGTCCAGGAGGCCGAGCGCTTCGAGCCCGACCGGGCGGAGATCGCCGCCGCCGGGACCCCCGCCGGGCCGCTGAAGCTGACGATCGACGCGGCGACGCTCCACGGCCGCCCCGGGCTCCTCGACGAGCTCAAGGAAGTGCTCGTCCACCACAAGGGAGACGCCGACGTCCTGCTCGCGATCAACGGCGCCGAGGGCGCGCCGAAAGAGCTCCGACTGGGCGACGGCTACCGGGTCCGGCCCTCGAACGGGCTGCGGGCCGAGCTCGACCATGTCCTCGGCCCCGACGCGATGGCCGCCTGAGCCGCAGCGCTCCCTAGACTTCTCTCATGCCGGTTACACGCGAGAAGACTGGTGAGTGCCGCCAGTGCCGTTCCTTCTGCGACAAGATGATCGAGCCGCGTGGCTGCATCGAGCTCGGGTGCCGCTATCTCTACAGCTTCGTCGACGCCCTCACCGGCACCCAGTACGTCGGTTGCATGCAGGAGGTTTTCGGGGCCAAGGTCGAGCTCGAGGCCGTCCAGCAGCCGGGCGGGATTCGGCGGCGTGAAGATGACCGGCGAGGGCCTTCCGCACTGCCAGTTCTCGGTCGAGCGGGCCTACGAGGGCAAGGGATCGAGCTACGACTGCGTCAACCGCCGCTTCTACGACTGCTCCGACGAGGGGCAGGAGGGCCTGCGGGCCTTCGACCTGCGCGACGTCTGAGCCGCCCCGTTTCGACATAGACACGATTCCGTGTACCATCCCGCGATCCATGGGGTCGGGACGCGAGAATCCAGATGAGTGAGTCGGCGGCGGTGGCGGAGGCGGAAGACCTCGTCGCGGAGGCGGCCGGCGCCGCCGGAGCCCCGGCGAGGCCGAGGGCCCGCAGTTCACCCTCGAGCTGAATCAGGACCAGAAGGACATCCGCGACTGGGTCCACGGCTTCGCCGAGAACGTCGTCCGGCCCGCCGCGTCGGAGTGGGACGAGCGCGAGGAGACGCCGTGGCCGGTGATCCAGGAGGCCGCCAAGATCGGCCTCTACGGATTCGAAGGCCTGGCCCAGTTCTGGGCCGACGAGACGGGGCTGACGCTCCCGATCGTCAATGAGGAGTTGTTTTGGGGCGACGCCGGTATCGGGATGAGCATCTTCGGTACCTCTCTGGCGGTCGCCGCGATCTTCGGGCAGGGAACCCCGGAGCAGTTGGGTGAGTGGATCCCGCAGTGCTTCGGCACCGCGGACGAGCCGAAGGTGGCTGCCTTCTGCTCATCGGAGCCAGATGCGGGCTCCGACGTCTCAGCGATCCGCACCACCGCGAAGTACGACGAGGCCAAGGACGAGTGGGTCCTCAACGGCCAGAAGGCGTGGGCGACCAATGGGGGAATCGCCGACGTCCATGTCGTGATTGCGAGCGTCGACCGCGAGCTGGGATCTCGCGGCCACGCCGCCTTCGTGGTCCCACCGGGGACTGAGGGGTGCGAGCAAGGCGCGAAGGTCAAGAAGCATGGCCTTCGCGCCTCGCACACCGCCGACGTCCACCTCGACGATTGCCGGGTGCCGGGGTCCTGCCTGATGGGCGGGAAGGAGAAGCTCGACGAGCGCCTGGCCCGGGTCCGCGAGGGCAAGAAGTCGAAATCGCAGGCCGCGATGCAGACCTTCGAGGCGAGCCGGCCGACGGTCGGCGCCCAGGCCGTCGGGATCGCCCGCGCCGCCTACGAGTACTCGCTCGGCTATGCCAAGGAGCGCGAACAGTTCGGACGGCCGATCATCGAGAACCAGGCGATCGCCTTCGCGCTCGCCGACATGAAGCTCGAGATCGACGCCGCCCGCCTGCTGGTCTGGCGCGGCGCCTGGATGGGCCGGTCCGGCCAGACCTTCGAGAACGCCGAGGGCTCGATGGCGAAGCTGAAGGCCGGCGAGGTCGCCGTCTGGGTGACCGAGCGGGCGATCCAGATCCTCGGCGGCAACGGCTACACCCGCGAGTTCCCGGTCGAGCGGATGCACCGCGACGCCAAGATCTACACGATCTTCGAGGGAACCTCCGAGATCCAGCGCCTCGTCATCTCGCGCGCGATCTCCGGCATGCAGATCAGGTAGCGCGCGCCGCCCTGCCGATTCTGGGTGGCGTCGCCCTTCCGGTGTGCGAAACCCGCTCTATCCGCGGATAAGTCCCACCGGAAGCGTCCGGGCTTCTGCTCAGGCGCGGCGTGTTTCAGCCCGGCTTTGCGGAGCCGCTTCGCGGCCTGCACTTCTTTTTTGTCCGGGCCTTTCTTCTTCGGCCCCGGCGTCTCCAGCGTCGCCGGCAGGCCCTCGAAGCGCGGCTCGGAGAGGAACGCGGCGAGGCCGCGTTTGCCCATCTCGCCCTTGCCGATGTTGGCGTGGCGGTCGCGGCAGGAGCCGAGCGGGGCGGCGGCGTCGTTGACGTGGAGGCAGCGCAGCCGCTCGAGGCCGACCTTGGCGTCGGCTTCGTCGACGATCTCGCTCAGGTGCTTCGGGTCGGTGACGTCGTAGCCCTGGACGAAGAGGTGGCAGGAGTCGAGGCAGAGCCCGAGCCTCTTGCCGCTCCCCGCCAGCTCGATCAGCTCGGCGGTCTGGTCGAAGTCGCGGCCGAGCAGGCCTTTGTGGCCGGCGGTCTGCTCGAGCAGCAGGTGGCAGCCGTCGCTGTCGGCGAGGGCGGCGGCGATCACCTTGCCCGCCCGCTTCATCGAGGCCTGCAGCGGCTCGCCTTTCTGGGCGCCGGGATGGAGGACGACACCGGCGGCGCCGATCGCGTCGCCGATCCGGAGCGCGTGGGTGAGCGAGGCGAGCGACTTCTTGCGCAGCTCTTTGTCGGTCGTCGCGCAGTTGATCAGGTAGACGGCGTGGATCACGACCGCTTCGACCGGCGAGCCCTCCATCGCCTCGCGGAAGGCGGCGAAGTCCTCCTCGCCGTAGCGCGTCGGCCGCCACATCCGCGGGCTCTGGTTGAAGATCTGGATCGATTCGGCGCCGAGCTCGGTCCCGCGCTCGATCGCGTTGGAGAGGCCCCCGGCGGTGGAAACGTGTGCTCCGATCAGCATCAGGCTGCACTCTAAGCTCAGAGCAATGGCCATGCCCCGCGTCGAGTTCCTCTGGTGGAGCGGCTGTCCGTCGTGGGAGCGTGGGATCGCCGAGCTGCGCGAGGCGATGGAGGAGCTGGGGCTCGACCCGGGGGCGATCGAGATCCGTGAGATCGAGACCGAGGAGGAGGCCGCCCGCGAGTCCTTTCCGGGCTCGCCGACGATCCGCGTCGACGGCGTCGACGTCGCCGAGGCGATTCCGGACGGCGGATCGCCGCTGACCTGCCGGGTCTACCGGCGCCGCGACGGCCGCGCCTCGCCGCTCCCCGACCCCGAGGACCTTCGCGCGGCGCTAGGTTCCCGAGCGATGAGCGCGCCCGACTTCGAGCTGCCGGCCACCGACGGCGAGCTCCACTCCCTCTCCGGCTCGGGCGCGCCGGCCACGGTCGTCTACTGGACCTGCAACCACTGTCCCTACGCGCTCGCCTGGGAGGACCGCCTGCACGCCGTCTCCCGCGACTACGCCGGGCGCGGCGTCCGCACCCTCGCGATCAACTCCAACGACTCCGAGCGCTATCCGGCCGACTCGCCGGCGGCGATGGCCGAGCGGGTCGCGGCCGAGGACTGGCCCCATCCCTACCTCCACGACGAGACCCAGGAGGTCGCCCGCGCCTGGGGCGCCGAGAGGACGCCGCACGTCTTCGTCCTCGACTCCGATCTCGAGGTCCGCTACCAGGGCGCGCCCGACGACGACTACGACGACCCCTCCCGCGACGCCGCCTGGGTTCGCGAGGCCCTCGACTCGGTCCTCGCCGGGGGCAGCGTGGGGCGGCCCGAGACCGACGCGGTCGGCTGCACCGTCAAGTGGCGGTAGCGATGCGGGTCCGGTTCGCTCCCTCGCCCACCGGGGCGCTCCACATCGGCGGCGCCAGGACCGCCCTCTACAACTGGCTGGCGGCGCGCCATTCCGACGGCGAGCTGGTGCTGCGGATCGAGGACACCGACCGCGAGCGCTCGACGCCGGAGAACGTCGAGCAGATCCTCGACGCCCTCGGCTGGCTCGAGCTCGACTGGGACGAGGGGCCGGTCTCCCAGGCCGACCGCAGCGACGCCCACGAGGCGGCGCTGGCCCGCCTTCTCGAGTCCGGCGCCGCCTACCGCGACCCGGCGACGGCGAAGGACGTCGAGGCCTGGAAGGCCGAGCACGGCGCCGACCGCGGCTACCGCGGCAGCGCCAGCGAGGAGCCGGGCGCCGCGGTCCGCCTCCGGGTTCCGGACGAGGGCGAGACGGTGGTGCAGGACACGATCCGGGGGCCGGTCAGCTTCCCGAACGGCAGCTTCGACGACTTCGTCATCGCCCGCGGCGACGGCACCGTCCTCTACAACTTCGCGGTCGCCGTCGACGACGCCGAGATGGGGATCACCGACGTCGTCCGCGGCGACGACCACCTCTCGAACACGCCGAAGCAGCTGCTCGTCCTCGAGGCGCTCGGCCACGAGGCCCCGCGCTACGCCCACCTGCCGCTCCTGCACGGGCCCGACGGGCGCAAGCTCTCCAAGCGCCATGGCGCCGCCTCGGTCCAGGAGCTCCGCGACGCCGGCTACCTCCCGGCCGCGGTCCGCAACTACCTCGCGCTGCTCGGCTGGGGCGCCGACGACGACTCGACCCTGATCTCGACCGAGGAGCTGGTCCGCCGCTTCCGGGTCGAGGACGTCGGCCGCGCCGCCGCGATCTTCGACGAGAAGAAGCTGCGCTGGATCAACGGCCGCTACATGCGGGAGATGCCGATCGAGGAGTACACCGAGGCCGTCGCCCGCCACCTCGGCCGTGACGTCGACGACGCGGCTGCGAGCGGCCTGCGAGATCGCCCAGGAGAAAGCCCAGACCCTGGAGGAGGTCTGGCCGCTGATCCGGTTCCTGTTCGAGGCGCCGGTCGACGACGAGAAGGCCTGGCGCAAGACGATGAAGGAGAACGCGCCGGAGCTGCTGGGCTCCGCGCGCGAGGCGCTCGCCGCCTGCGCCGAGTTCGACGCCGCGGCGGTGGAGGAGGCGCTGAGCCCGCTTCCGGAGCGGCTCGGGGTGGGGGCGGGAAAGCTCTACCAGCCGATCCGGGTCGCGATCACCGGGACCACCGTCTCGCCGGGGATATTCGAGTCGGTCGCGGCCCTGGGGCGCGAGGAGACGCTTTCCCGGATCGACGCCGCGATCGCTCGCCTGCGACGCCTGAAACACCGGACCGAGGGGCCAACGGTGAACCCCGTCCAGCGCCACCGCGTACAACGTCTGGACGGATTCTCCCCACTTATGTGGACGCTCGTTCTAAACCGAGCGTCCTTTTTTGCCGATGAGACTCGCGGAGGGCGCAATTGGCCCGATCGAACTCAACAACTCTTTCCAAGGCAAAAGCAACCGAGGAGCGCGGGTCCAAAGCGACCCCGGCGCCCGGTGCCCGCCTTGCTTCCGCGTTCGAGTCGGTCGAGCGGTTCCCGGCCCTGGTCGAGGCCCGCGCCAAGGTCCTCGAGGCGGCGACAGCCGACCAGCCCCGGATCGGTGACCTGGTCGATGCCGTCGAGTCCGACGTCGCGCTGACGATCTCGGTCCTGCGGTTCGCGAACCGCTCCGGCAACGGCGACGTCGCCACCGTGCCGTCCGCGATCGAGGTGCTGAGGCCCTCGGGGGTCCTGGCGATCGCCGGGACCGCGCCCGTCTTCGACTTCTTCGAGTCCAACGGCGGCTGGGAGCTGCGGCCGGAGCGCTTCCGCGTCCACGCCAGGGCGACCCAGCAGGCGGCCGAGCTGATCGGCCGCGCGGTCGGCTGGCCCGAGCGCGACGAGCTCGCCGTCGCCGCCCTGATCCACGACATCGGCCGGCTCGTGATCTCCAAGCTCCATCCGGGCCACCGCAGCTACTTCGACGCCGTCACCCACACCCCCGAGCACCGACTGCGCGAGGAACGCGAGCAGCTCGGGATCGACCACGCCCTGGTCGGCGGCGTCCTGGCCCGGCGCTGGAACGTCCCGCAGCGGATCGCGGTCGCGATCGAGCGCCATCACGCCGATGACGCCGACGGCCTCGCCGCGCTCGTCGCCACCGCCGACATGATCGCCCACTACTCGCAGGGAGAGGCGGCGAGCCCGGAGCGCCTCCGCACCGTCGCCAAGCGCTGCGGCCTCGAGCCCGACGGAGTGCGTGAGCTGCTCTACGAGCTGCCCTACCCGCGCCAGGAGGGGCAGCGAACGGCCGAGCCCTGCCCGCTCTCGACCCGCGAGCTCGACGTCCTCCGCTACCTCTCCGACGGCATGGTCTACAAGCAGATCGCCGGCGAGATGCAGCTCTCGGTCTCGACGATCCGGACCCATCTCCACAACGTCTACGGCAAGATCGGCGCCGTCGACCGCGCCCAGGCCGTCCTCACCGCGCGCGACCACGGCTGGATCTAGCCGGCGCCGCTACTCGATCAGCGACTCGCGCAGCGCGATCGCCACCGCGTGCGTCCGGTTGCGGGCCCCGAGCCGGCCGAGCGCGTTCCTGGTGTGGGTCTTCACCGTTTCCTCGCTGAGGCCGAGATCGCGCGCCGCGGCCGTCGTCGATCCCCCGTTGGCGATCAGCTGGAGGATCTGGCGCTGGCGCCGCGTCAGCTGGCCCCGGCTGCCTTTCGGCGGCACCTCGGGGTCGACGAACCGTTCCTGCTCGATCGCGGCCTCGACCGCGCGCCGCAGGTCCTCGGGGCTGGCGGTGCGGGCGACGTAGGCGGTCGCGCCCGCCTGCAGGGCGGCGTTGGCGATGTGGCGCTCGGGCCGGTCGCCGTGGGCCACGATCCCCATCGCGGGCTCGGCCCTGTGCAGGGTCCGGATCGCCTCGCGGCCGCTCGGTTCGGCGCCCTCGCCGTTTCCCCAGCGGCGCAGGTCGACGATCGTGACGTCGATGTCGCCGACATCCCGGATCAGTTCCAGGCCCTCGGTGCGATTGGCGCTCTCGTGGACCTGGAAGTCACCTCGCAGGGCTTCGCGCACTCCGAGGCGAACCAGCGGGTGTCCGTCGATCACAAGGCATTGTGGGCGCTCGGAACCCAAAGCTCGATCCTAGCCGAGCCGGGTCCGGCCCGTGCGGTAGAAAAGACAGGTGATCTCGATCACCTCGAAGTCCCGCTACGCCGTCGTCGCGATGGCGGAGCTGGCGCGCTCCGGCGAGCGCCCGGTCCCGATCAAAGAGGTCGCCGAGCGCCGCGGGATGCCCGAGCAGTTCCTCGAGCAGCTGTTCTCGACCCTGCGCCGCGGCGGCCTCCTGACCTCCCACCGGGGGATGAAAGGCGGCTACACGCTCTCCCGCCCGGCCGACGAAATCACCGTCCTCGAGGTCGTCCAGACCCTCGACGGCAAGATCGGCCAGGAGGCCGAAGAGGCCGGCGGGATCTGGGCCGAGGGCGTCACCTCCCTGCGCAAGGTCTTCGGCCAGACCACGATCGCCGAAGTCGCCCGCCGCGAAGCCGAGGAGGCCGGCGCCGGGATGTACTTCATCTAGATCCCCGTCAGGCGGGCTGCCAGAGCTCGACCCGATTGCCCTCGGGGTCGGTGACCCAGCCGAATCTGCCGACACCTTCCATGTCCTGCGTCTCCTCGGCCACGTCCGCTCCCTTTGCGCGCAGTTGCTCGAGCATCGCATCGAGATCGCGCACTCGAAAGTTGAGCATGGTCCGCTGCTCGCGGGACCCGAAGTAGTCGGTCTCGGACTCGAACGTCGCAAAGACGGTCGGCCCATCACCCTGGCGCCAGAGGCCGTTCTCATCCGTGTCCAGGCCGAGGCAGTCGCGATACCACGCGTTCAGCCCTGTGGGGGCTCAGATCCGGAAGCCCGGCGAGTCGGGCCCGGTGCGGATAGCCTAGGCCGGTCCAATGAGGTTCCGGAGGAAACCGAAAGGGGTGGCGACGGGCGTGAAAATGGACGTCACAGCAACGATCAAGCGATCGGCCGCGATCGCGATCGGGATCGCGGGACTGATCGTCGTCCTGCTCATGTTCTGGATCGGCGGCGAGCTCCACTATCGGAACTGCCTGGCGGAAGTCGAACTGAAGCATCCGGTCGCGCTCAAGCAGACGGCCGCTCAGGTCACCGAACGCGAAGACGCGATCGACTCCTGCTCGCGCTGGCCCTAGGGCCGACCTGCCCTCAGCGCAGGGCGATGCCGAATTTCCTGACGGTCGTGGCGCCGGCCGCGTCGGTGGCGGTGACGCTGAGGAGTGCCTTGACCCGGTCGCCGGCGCGCCGCGCCGCCCTGGCCTTCCTGTAGGCGCCTCTTTTCAGCTTCAGATGGAGCTCGACCGGGGTGCCGGCGTAGCCGGTGGGCAGACTCGCGCGCTGGAAGTCACTCGGGCAGCCGGGGCGACTGTCGTGGGCGGTGCAGACCGCCGACGGCGCCGGCCCCTGGTAGATCCGAAGCGCGCCGTTCGCGGAGAGCTCGCAGGCCTCGCTGCAGGTGACCGTGAAGGTGACGTAGCGACGCAGCCGCTGATGCTTCTTCCGCTTCAGTCCGACGCCGAGCCGGCTTCGGGTGGTTCCGGTACCGGCCCCCGGCGGGGCGGCCGATGACGGCGGGCAGGCGGCACCGGCGTCCGGCAACGGCGCCACCCGGTAGACGTTCTCGGTCGTCTCGACGTAGACGCAGCCGCGCGAGTCTTCGCCGAACCCGCGCAGATCGCCCGAGGGAATCGAGATCCCCGCCGGCTGGGGGTCGGCTCCCGGCACGCCGAGGTTCAGAGTCCTCAGGTCGGAGCGGCAGAGGTCGCCGTAGAGGTAGCGGCCGGTGAGTCCCGTCAGGCTCGGGTCGCGGACGACGTAGCCGCCGAGCACCGCGCAGCCGCTGGTCTCATTCGAGGGGCCGCTGTGCGGATACTCGAAGACGGGTTCGGTCAGACCCGGCTGGGGCGGCGGCGACGGGCAGAACCCCTCGCAGATCGGCCAGCCGAGGTTGGCGCCGGCCAGGGTCGTCGCCGCCGGCGTTCCGGTCGGCTGGCCGACGTCGATCTCCTCCCAGGTGCTCTGGCCGACGTCGGCGACGATCAGTTCGCCGCTCGGGCCGAACGAGGCGCGGTACGGGTTGCGGAGCCCGATCGAGTAGATCGCCGTCTTCAGGTCTTCCGGGAAGACGGGGTTCGATTCCGGCACGCTGTAGGTCGCTTCGCCGGGAGGGTCGCCGGGGTCGATCCGCAGGATCTTGCCGAAGAAGTTGCCGACGTCCTGGGCATTCGCGCCGTTGGCGTTGTCCCCGAGGGTCACGTAGAGGAGGCCTTCCGGCCCGAACATGATCTGGCCGCCGTTGTGGTTGCCGGCGCTGTGTTCGGCGCTGAACACCAGTCGCGCCGAATCGGGTTCGGCGACGTTCGGATCGGCGGATCGGTGGTACTCGACGATCCGAATCTGCCCGGCATTGGCCGAGGGTTCGAGTTCGTCCGGCCCGGCCGCGACGGTGAAGACGTAGAAGAGCCCGCTGGTCGTGTAGTCGGGCGGGAACGCGATCGAGAGCAGGCCGCGCTCGACGTCGGTGTCGACGTTTTCGACGGTCAGGAAGGGCGTCGGGAGGAGGGCGCCGTTTTCGACGATCCGGACGCCGCCCCCGCGTTCGACGATGAACACCCGCGGGTCGCCGGGAGGCGAGGTCGCGAAGACCGGTTCGCTCGCGAACGAGCCGGGGGAGGCCAGCGGTATCAGGGACGCCGCGGAGGCGGTCGCCGGCAGCAGCGACAAGCGCCGCGAATACAGCGAGGATTGCGCCCCTGCATCTCATCGCCCTCAAAAGGTAGCGATGCCCGGCAATACTTCCCCGATGCGAATCGGCGCAGAGGCATCGGCCACGGTCGGCAACACGCCGCTCCTCGCCCTGCGGCGGCTCGGCGAGGGCCTGGGCGCGGAGGTCTGCGCCAAGCTCGAGTACCTCAATCCCGGCGGCTCGGTCAAGGACCGGATCGGCGTCGCGATGATCGACGCCGCCGAGGAGGCGGGCGAGATCGCGCCCGGGCGGACGGTGATCGTCGAGCCGACCAGCGGCAACACCGGGATCGCGCTGGCGATGGTCTGCGCGGCGCGCGGCTACGAGCTGATCCTGACGATGCCGGAGGGGATGAGCCGGGAGCGGACGAAGCTGCTCCGCGCCTACGGCGCCGAGGTCCGCGAGACCCCCTCGATGGGCGGGATGAACGAGGCCGTCGACCTCGCCGAACAGATCTGCGAACAGCGCAAGGGGTTCATGCCCCAGCAGTTCTCCAACCCCGCCAACCCGGAGATCCACCGGCGGACGACCGCCGAGGAGATCTGGAGCGACACCGACGGCGAGATCGGCGCCTTCGTCACCGGCGCCGGAACCGGCGGCACGATCACCGGGGTCGGGCGGATGCTGCGCGAACGGAGCCCCGAGACCCTGATCGTCGCGGTCGAGCCGGCGACCTCTCCCGTCCTCTCCGGCGGCGCCCCCGGCCCGCACAAAATCCAGGGGATCGGCCCGGGCTTCGTCCCCGAGGTGCTGGACCGCTCGGTGATCGACGAGATCATCACCGTCGACGACGAGGACGCGCTCGAGACCGCCCGCCTCGCCGCCCGCAAGGAGGGCGTGCTGGCGGGGATCTCCGCCGGCGCGAACATCAAGGCCGCGCTCGAGGTCGCGGCCCGCCCCGAGCTCGCCGGCAAGCGGGTGGTCACGATCGTCTGCGACTCGGGCGAGCGCTACGTGTCCCTACCCTTCTTCACACCATGATCGAGGCTCTGAACAGGGTGCTGTGCGAGGTCCGGGCCGACGTCAGGGCCGCCCGCGAGCGCGATCCGGCGTCGAAGGGGGTCTCGACCTTCGAGATCCTCAGCGGCTGGGCCGGGGTCCAGGCGCTGCTCGCCCATCGCATCGCCCACGCCCTGCACGAGGCCGGGGTGCCGATCGCGCCGCGGATGATCGCCTACCTCAGCCGCGCGATCACCGGGGTCGAGATCCATCCCGCGGCGAGGATCGGCGACGAGTTCTTCATCGACCACGGATCGGGCGTCGTGATCGGCGAGACGGCGGAAATCGGCGACCGGGTGACCCTCTACCAGGGCGTCACCCTCGGCGGCACCGGCTTCCAGCCCGGCAAGCGCCATCCGACCGTCGGCGACTACGTCACGATCGGCTCCGGGGCGAAGCTGCTGGGCCCGATCTCGGTCGGCGACGGCGCCAAGGTCGGCGCCAACACCGTCGTCGTCGAGGACGTCCCGCCCGGCTCGACCGTCGTCGGCAACCCCGGGCACCCGGTGCGGGTCGAAGGGCGGCCGGTCGAAGGGCCCGACACCGACTGGATCCACCTGCCGGACCCGATCGCCGAGGCGATCCGGGGGCTCTCGGAGCGGATCGCCGACCTCGAGAAGCGGCTCACCGAGCTCGACGGCAACGGCAGCCGGCCCGAGGGCCAGCCCGAGCTGCGCACCCGCACCGGGCGCTCCTCGGCCGGAGGCTGAGCCTTCCGCCCGCCCCTCTATTCTCGGCTGGAGATGCTCCAGACCGATTCCGAGTCCCAGAATGAGTTCGCCGGCGGGCCCGAGGCCGCTCCGACCGAGGTCGGGGCCGACCGCGCCGAGCGCCTGCTCGCCGACCTCAACGAGCCCCAGCGGCAGGCCGTCCTCCACGGCGAGGGGCCGCTGCTGGTCGTCGCCGGCGCCGGCTCCGGCAAGACGCGGGTCCTGACCCGCCGGATCGCCCATCTGCTCGCGACCGACGCCGCCCGCCCGGGCGAGATCCTCGCGATCACCTTCACCAACAAAGCCGCCTCGGAGATGCGGGACCGGGTCGGCGAGCTGGTCGGGCGCTCGACCCGGGCGATGTGGGTGATGACCTTCCACTCGGCCTGCGCCCGGATGCTCCGCGCCGACGCCGAGCGCCTCGGCTACTCGCGGAGCTTCACGATCTACGACGAGTCGGACTCGCTGCGGATGCTGAAACGCTGCCTCGACGAGCTCGGCATCGACCCCAAGCGCTACCCGCCGCGCTCGATCCGCGCCCAGATCTCCGGCGCCAAGAACCAGCTGATCGACGTCGACACCTTCACCCAGGCGGCGCACGACAACACCTTCCAGGAAACCGCCGCCGCCGCCTACGCGCTCTACGAGAAACGGATGCTGGCCGCCAACGCGATGGACTTCGACGACCTCCTGGTGCGGACGGTCAACGCCCTCGAGCTGTTCGAGGAGGTGCGCAACCGCTGGCGCAGCGTCTTCCGCCACGTCCTCGTCGACGAGTACCAGGACACCAACCGCGCCCAGTACCGGCTGCTGCAGCTGCTCACCGCCGAGCACGGCAACCTGATGGTCGTCGGCGACGAGGACCAGTCGGTCTACGGCTTCCGCCACGCCGACATCCGCAACATCCTCGACTTCGAGCGCGATTTCCCCGAGGCCGAGGTGATCAAGCTCGAGCAGAACTACCGCTCGACCCAGACGATCCTCTCCGCCGCCAACGCGGTCGTCGACCACAACCGCCAGCGCCGCCCGAAGCGGCTCTGGACCGAACTGAAGGGCGGCGAGCCCGTCCAGCTCTCCGAGCTCTCCGACGAGCACGAGGAGGCGCGCTGGGTCGCCGGCGAGATCGAGCGCCTCGGCGAGGAGGAGGGGGTGAGGCGCGAGGACGTCGCGGTCTTCTACCGGACCAACGCGATGAGCCGGGTGCTCGAGGACACCCTGGTCCGCTTCGAGCTTCCCTACCAGGTGATCGGCGGCACCAAGTTCTACGAGCGCTCCGAGGTCAAGGACGCGGTCGCCTACCTCAGCCTCCTCGTCAACCCCTCCGACCAGGTCTCGTTCGGGCGGGTGGTGAACTCGCCGCGGCGCGGGATCGGCAAAACCAGCCAGGGCCGGCTCGCCTCGCACGCCAACACCACCGGCAAACCGATCTGGGAGGTCGCCGGCGAGGTCGAAGAGGTGCCGGGGATGGGGGCGGCGGCGATCAAGGCGATCGCCCGCTTCCACGAGACGATGGAGGACCTCCGCGGCAGGGCCGAGTCGAGCCCGGTCGCCGAGCTGCTCGAGGCCTGCCTGCGGGAGACCGGCTACCTCGACGCCCTCGCCGCCGAGCGGACGGTCGAGGCGGAGGGCAGGGCGGAGAACCTCGAGGAGCTGATCGGCGTCGCCGCCGAGTTCGACGCCAACCGCGCGCTCGAGGGGGAGAGCGACCTCTCGCCGCTGGAGGAGTTCCTCCAGCAGATCTCCCTCTACTCCGAGCAGGACGGCCTCCGCGACGAGTCGGTGATCACCCTGATGACCCTCCACAACGCCAAGGGCCTCGAGTACGACACGGTCTTCATCGTCGGCTGCGAGGACGGCGCCTTCCCCCATATGCGCGCGCTCGAAGAGGGGGGAGAGGAAGAGGAGCGCCGGCTCTGTTACGTCGGCATCACCCGGGCCAGGCGCCGCCTCTACATGACCTGGACCCGCGAACGGCGGCTGTTCGGGCGCGCCGAGCGCAACCTCCCGTCGCGCTTCGTCGACGAGCTGCCGGCCGAGCTGACCGAGCGCCACTCGAGCGCGCCCGGGTTCCAGTCCGGCGGCACGATGAGCGCTCCCGCCGGCCCGTCGCCGATCGATCCCGGGCCGACCCTCGAACTGCGGACCGGCGACGACGTCGTCCACGCCGCCTTCGGCGAGGGCGTCGTCACCGCGGTCGAGCCCGGCGGCGTGGTCGTCGTCCGCTTCGCCGAGGACGGCGCCGAGCGCAAGCTGATGGCCGACTACGCCCCGATCAGGAAGCGGTAGCGGTTGGCGGCTGAGGTGATCGACGGCAAGGCGGTCGCCGCCGCGGTTCGCGAGCGGGTCGCCGTCGAGGTCGAGGCCTACGTCGCCGAGAGGGGGCGGCCGCCGGCGCTGGCGACCGTCCTCGTCGGCGAGGACCCCGCCTCCGAGGTCTACATCCGCAACAAGCACCGCGCCTGCGAGGAGGTCGGGATCGCCTCGATCCACCACGGCCTTCCCGCCGACACCGCGCGAGGAGGACCTGCTCGACCTCGTCACCGGCCTCGGCCTCGACGACGCGGTCGACGGGATCCTGGTCCAGCTGCCGCTCCCCGACCAGATCGACCCCGACACGGTGGTGGGGACGATCGACCCCGCCAAGGACGTCGACGGCCTGACCCCGGTCAACGCCGGGCTGCTCGCCCACGGGACGCCGGGCCTGACCCCCTGCACGCCGGCGGGGGTGATGGAGCTGCTCCGCTCCCGTGGGGTCGAGCTCGAGGGGGCGGAGGCGGTCGTCGTCGGCCGCTCGAAGCTCGTCGGGGTGCCGGTCGCGCGGCTGCTGCTCGACGCGAACGCGACCGTCACCGTCTGCCACTCGCGAACCCGCGATCTCGACGCCGTCTGCCGCCGCGCCGACGTCCTCGTCGCCGCCGTCGGGGTCCCGAAGCTGCTCGGCGCCGAGGCGGTCAGGCCCGGCGCGGTGGTGATCGACGTCGGCATGAACCGGACCGACGACGGGCTCAGCGGCGACGTCGACTTCGAGGCCGCGGCGGAGGTCGCGTCGGCGATCACGCCGGTCCCCGGCGGGGTCGGCCCGATGACGATCGCGATGCTTCTCGTCAACACGATGGCCGCCGCCCGCGCGCGGGTGTAGGGTCCGAATCCGGCCGGTCCCCGAACTCTCTGGAGGAAGTGAGCAGATGGAACTCGACAAGCTGAGCAAAGGGGAGAAGATCTCCGCGATCTCCGCGATCCTCCTCTTCATCTTCATGTTCTTCGACTGGTTCGGCGCCAAGGTCTCGGGCGTCAGCGGCTTCTCGGGAACCGTCGAAGGCGCCGGCGGCAGCGCCTGGGATGCCCTCGACATCATTCCGATCCTCCTGCTGGCGGCGATCGTCGTCGCGCTCGCGGTCGCCGTCATCCGCCTCACCGACGCCGACATCGAGCCTCCCTTCTCCCTCAACACCGTGGTCGCGGTGCTCGGCGGCCTCGCCACGCTGCTGATCCTCTACCGGATCATCAGCCCGCCCGGCGGCGCCGATTTCGGCGGCGTCTCGGTCGACATCACGCTCAAAATCTGGATCTTCGTCAGCCTGATCTGCGCCGCGGGGATCGCCTACGGCGGCTACAGCGCGATGCGCGAGGAAGGGACGACCTTCGGCGACGCGGCCGACCGGCTCTCGGGCCGCGGTGGCGGCGGCGCCGCTCCCGGTGGCGGCGGAGGCGAACACCTTCCGCCGCCCCCTCCGCCTCCACCGCCGCCCGCCCGCCAGGGCGGGCTGCCCGGCTACCCGGAGCAGCCGGCGCCGCAGGCGCCTCCGGCGCCCGAACAGCCGGTGCAACCGCCGCCGCCTCCACCACCTCCGCAGGCGCCCCAGGAGTACGCGCCGCCACCGCCTCCGCAGCAGCCCCCGCCGCCCCCGGCGCCACCTCAGCAGCAGCCCCCGCCGCCTCCGGCACCACCACCGCCCGCACCGCCGCAGTAGCCCCAGCGGGCTCGTGGCAAAGTAGGACGAGGACGCAGGGAGGCTGACGAGGGGAGCGCACCTGCCGTGCGTGACCCGAAGACAGCCGACTGAAGGACGACGTCCTACGAAGCCACGATCCCGCTGGCGACGCGCTTGGAGAGGGCGATGATGGTCATCATCGGGTTGACCCCGACCGCGGTCGGGAACAGCGAGGCGTCGGCGACGTAGAGATCGGTGACGCCACGGACCGAGCCGTCGGTGGCGCAGACGCCGGCGCCGGGGTCCGATGACATCCGTGCCGTGCCCATCGGGTGAAAGGCCTCCAGCCTCAGCTCCGAGGGCCGGAACGTCGTCGCCTCGAACGTCGGCAGATCGCCGGGCCGCAGAACCGGGACCCGGGCGATGTTGGGGTAGACCTCCGACGCTCCGGCGGCGAAGTGGATCTCGGCCGCGCGGGCGATCCCGAACGCGATCCGCCCCGCGTCCTCGTCGCTGAGCCTGTAGGTCATCCGCAGCGAGCCGTCGCCGGAGACGCCCACCCGCCCGGTCGAGTGATCCGTCAGCTGGACCCCGATCGAGCCGACCCGGTCGTAGGCGAGGAGGGATTCCTGGTGCTCGCGCCCGGTCCCCCGCAGCCAGGCGCCGCCGAACGGCAGCGGGGTGAAGGTCGCCTCGAGCAGGACCTGCTCCGACTCCCACTCGTCGACGTAGTAGCTCTGCATCACGCCGTCCCAGCCCCGGACCTCCTCCTCGTAGCGGGCGCCGACCCAGCAGGCGGGGTGGAGGTGGAGGTTGCGGCCGACCTGATCGCCACCGAGGCCCGAGCGCTTCAGCAGTTCCGGCGTCCCGAGCGCGCCGCCGGCGACGATCGTCGCCAGCCGGGCGCGAACCGTGTAGGCGCGGGGGCGCCCGTTTTCGGCCGAGGTGACGCTGCAGCGGACGCCCGACCGCGCGCCCGTCCTCGACCAGGACCCGGTGCGCCTCGACCCCGGCCCGCAGCCTGGCCCCGGCGGCGACGGCCCGCGGCAGGTAGCTGACGTGCATCCCGCGCTTGGCGTCGATCCGGCAGCCGTAGGGGCAGGAGCTGCACTGGACGCAGGAGCCGGCGTTGCGGGAGATCGGGCCGCCGCTGACGCCCATCGCCTCGGCCCCTTCCATCGCCAGCTGGCCGTTGCGGCCCATCCGCTCCGGGTCGAGCTGGCGGACGCGGAGGAACTCCTCGGCCTCGGCGAAGTCGGGATCGAGGTCGCTCGCCCACTCGACCCCGTGGCCCTCGAGCCAGTGCTTGAGGACCTGCTCGGGGGCCCTGAAGCAGGTTCCGGAGTTGATCACCGTCGTCCCGCCGACCGTCCTTCCGACCGGCACCGGGATCGCCGGGCTCCCCTCGGCGATGGTCAGGCCGGCGTCTCGGTAGATCGACGCGATCGCCTCGAGCTGGTCGTCCGGGTAGTTGTCGCGGTTGTAGTGGGAGCCGGCCTCGAGGACGATCACGTCGAGCCCCGCCTCGGCGAGGACCGCCGCCGCCGCGGCGCCGCCGGCGCCGGAGCCGACGATGACGACGTCGCATTCCTCGCCCTCGCCCGCCGGGGTCAGGTCGCCGAGCGAGCCGGCCGGCTCAGGCAGCGAGCCGTCGGCCAGCGCGCAGCTGGTCTCGATCCCGAGCGCGCCCTCGACGCCGGGGTCGACCGCGTAGCCGAGCGTCCCGAAGGTCTTGGCCATCAGCACCAGCTCGTGGAACAGGCTGAAGCGCGAGTCCTCCATCCGGCTGCAGGAAGTCTTCGCGCGCGCCGAGGTCGAGGCGGCTGAAGCGCCACGGGAACGGCAGCCACTCGAACAGCCGCAGCGCGAGCCTGATCCGGCCCAGCATCCGCGGCGAGAGCGACCTGACGAACTCGGCGATGCGGCCGGAGACATCGACATCGACCTCGGCGGCGGGAAGGCCGCCGAGCGCCGGCGCCATCGCCTCGCAGATCGCGCTGAGGGTGCGCTGCTCGGCGGCCGAAAGCCCCGGCGCGCTCCTTCAGCCGGGGTCCGGCGAGCGCCCGATCCGGCCCGCCAGGGACCAGAGCCAGAGGGCCAGCAGCGCCAGCGACCCGTCGACCAGGAAGTTGAGGAGGTAGGCGAAGACGTGTTCGTCGAAGAGGTAGAAGGCGAGCGAGCTGAGCGAGGACGCCGTCTTGCCGACCGCGAGGACGGCGATCAGCGGCCGGAAGCGGACGACGTCGGCCTGGGCGACGAGGCAGATCGCCGTGATCACGACCATGTAGGAGAAGCCGAGCGAGAGCCAGAGCTGCTCGGTCGTCTCCGGGGCGCGGGTGAAGCCGCCGATGTCGTCGCCGAGGTCGGAGATCACCCCGAGGACGCCGTCGGGCGCGACGATGAAGAGGATCCCGACGACCGCGAAGCTGGCCGCGAGCAGCCGCAGGCTGAGGACGACGAACTGCTCCGCTCTGGCTCCCCCCATCGTGGGGGGACAATAACTGGCTGAGCAGCCAATCGGAGCTCGAACCCGGTGGTACGGTCGCCCGATGAGACGCGCGGCCCGCCTGGGGGCGATATTCCTGGCCTCCGTGGCGCTCCTCGCCGCCGCCGTGCCCGCCGTCTCCGGGGAGACCACCCACACCTACCCGGTGACGCTGACGATCGAAGTCGACCGCTCCGAACACAAGGTCAAAGGCATGGTCGAATCTGAAGCCCCGTCGACCTTCTGCACCGAGAGCACGGTCCGGGTGATGAAGGTGGAACCGGGGAAGGACAAGAAGATCGCTGCCGTCTTCCCGGGTGCCGGACCGCTGGGGAGTTGCGGACATCGGCGCGGTTGAAGGGGTCGAAGGTCTACGCCGAAACCCTCGAGTACCACCTGCCGTCGCGGCCGGTGGTCTGCCTCGCCGCCCGCTCGCGCTCGGTCACCGCTCCCTGAGCGATCCATAGAATCCCGGCCGGTGATCGACCGGGACCAGGTGCTGCACGTCGCGCAGGCTGGCCCGCCTGCGCCTCTCCGAGGAGGAGGTCGAGCGGATGACCGGCGAGCTCTCCGGAATCCTCGAGCACGTCGACCGGATCGCCGAGCTCGACCTCGACGACGTCGAGCCGACCTCCCACGTGGTCGATCTCGAGAACGTGCTCCGCCCCGACGTCCCCCGGCCCAGCTGGCCGAAGGAGGTCGTCCTCGAGCAGGCTCCCGACCCCGCCGACGGCGCCTTCCGCGTCCCCTCGCCGCAGGCAGAATGAGCGCGGAGCTGCTCGAGCTGACGGTGGCCGAGGCCGCCGCCGAGATCTCCTCCGGCGCGATCTCCGCCGAGGAGTACTTCGAGGCCTGGCAGGCGGCGGCGGCCGGCGACGAGCTCAACGCCTATCTCGCCTCGATCGAGGACGCCGGCTCCTACGAGGTCGCCGACGGCCCGCTGCGCGGGATCCCGGTCGCGGTCAAGGACATCTTCTGCACCGAGGGGACGCCGACCACCGCCGGCTCGCGGATCCTCGAGGGCTACGTGCCGCCCTACACGGCGACCGCCGTCCGCCGGCTCGACGCCGCCGGCGCCCGCGTGCTCGGCAAGACCAACATGGACGAGTTCGCGATGGGCTCCTCGAACGAGAACTCGGCCTACGGCCCGGTCGGCAACCCCTGGGACCGGACCCGGGTTCCCGGCGGCTCCTCCGGCGGCTCGGCCGCGGTCGTCGCCGGCGGCCTCGCCCCGTGCGCGATCGGGACCGACACCGGCGGCTCGATCCGCCAGCCGGCCTCGCTCTGCGGAATCGTCGGCCTGAAGCCGACCTACGGCGCGATCTCGCGCTACGGGATGATCGCCTTCGCCTCCTCGCTCGACCAGTGCGGGCCGCTGACCCGCGACGTCACCGACGCCGCCCTCCTGCTCGCCGCGATGGAGGGCCGCGACAGCTGCGACTCGACCTCGGTCGGGATCGAGGGCGGGATCGTCGCCGCCGGGCCGCGAGGACCTCAGGGGGCTGCGCTTCGCCGTCCCGGCCGAGCTCGGCGAGGACGCGATCGACACCGGGGTGCGCGAGGTCTTCGAGGCGACGCTGGCCCGGATCGAGGGCCTCGGCGGCGAGATCGCCGAGGCGCCGCTTCCCCACGCCGAGCACGGGATCTCCGCCTACTACGTGATCGCCCCGGCCGAGGCCTCGACCAACCTCGCCCGCTACGACGGCGTCCGCTACGGGATGCGGCGCGAAGCCGACGACCTGATCGAGATGTACGAGGAGACCCGCGCCGCCGGCTTCGGCGAGGAGGTCAAGCGCCGGATCATGCTCGGGACCTACGCGCTCTCCTCCGGCTACTACGACGCCTACTACGGCCGCGCCCAGCGGGTCCGGACCAAGATCGCCGAGGACTACCGCGCGGTCTTCTCGGACTTCGACTTCGTCGTCACCCCGACCTCGCCCTCGGTCGCCTTCGAGCTCGGCGAGAAGACCGACGACCCGCTGGCGATGTACATGAACGACTTCTTCACGGTGCCGATGCCGCTGGCAGGGATCCCGGCGATCTCGATCCCGGCCGGGCTCGCCGAGCCCGAGGGCGGCGGCCCGCGGCTGCCGGTCGGCTTCCAGATCGCGGCCCCCGCCTTCGCCGAGCAGGGGCTGCTGGAGGCGGCGTTCGCGCTCGAGCAGGAGATCGGCTTCGACGCCCGGCCGGAGGGGGACGAGGATGCCTGAGCTGGAGGCGGTGATCGGGCTCGAGATCCACGTCCAGCTGGCGACGAGGACGAAGATGTTCTGCGGCTGCGCGCTCTCCTTCGGCGACGAGCCGAACGTCCACACCTGCCCGGTCTGCCTCGCCCACCCCGGCGTCCTCCCGGTCCCCAACGAAGAGGCGATCCGGTACGCGCTGAAGATCGCCGCCGCGCTCGAGTGCGAGGTCGCTCCGCGCTCGATCTTCCACCGCAAGAACTACTTCTATCCCGACAGCCCGAAGGCGTACCAGATCAGCCAGTACGACATCCCGCTTGCCGGCGCCGGCCGGCTCGGCGACGTCCGGATCCACCGCGCCCACCTCGAGGAGGACGCCGCGAAGATGATCCACCTCGGCGGGACGCGGCCGGATCCACGGCTCCGGCGCCTCGCTGGTCGACTTCAACCGCGGCGGCACGCCGCTGGTCGAGATCGTCACCGAGCCCGACCTCCGCGGCGCCGCCGAGGCCGCCGAGTGGGCGCGCCTGCTGCGGACCACGGTCCGCCAGCTCGACGTCTCCGACGTCAACATGGAGGAGGGGAGCCTGCGGGTCGACGCCAACGTCTCCGTGCGCCCGGCCGGAAGCGAGGAGCTCGGGACCAAGACCGAGCTCAAGAACATGAACAGCTTCCGCTTCCTCGAGCGCGGGATCGAGGCCGAGCTGGCCCGCCAGCGCGAGCTGATCGGGGAGGGGGGGACGGTGGTCCAGGAGACGCTCCACTTCGACCCCGCCGACGGGACGCTGACCGCGCTGCGCTCGAAGGAGGAGGCCCACGACTACCGCTACCTCCCCGAGCCGGACCTGGTGCCGCTGGCGCCGACCGAGGAGATGCTGCGCGAGGCGCGCGAGTCGCTGCCGGAGCTGCCCGAGGCCCGGACCAGGCGCTACAGCGAGGAGCTCGGCGTCGCCGCCGACACCGCGGCGCTGCTCGCCGGGCGACCCGGAGACCGCCGCCTACTTCGAGCAGACCGCGGCGGACGGCGGAGGGAGTCGAGCCGCGGGTGGTCGCCAACTGGGTCACCGGCGAGCTCGCGGCGGCGCTGCGCCAGGCGGGCGACGGCGACGCGGCGGACTCGAAGGTCGAGCCCGGCGCCCTCGCCGCCCTCGTCACGATGGTCCAGGAGAAGGCGATCACCCACGGCAGCGCCAAGACCGTGCTGGCGACGCTGGTCTCCGAGGGAGGGGACCCGGCGGCGATCGTCGAGCGCGAGGGCCTCGGCCAGGCCGATTCGGGGGAGCTGGAGGGCGTCGTCGCGGCCGCGATCGAGGCCAACCCCGACGCCGTCGAGGAGATCCGCGGCGGCAACCGCAAGGCGATCGGGCAGATCGTCGGCGCCGTCATGCGCGAGACCCAGGGCCGCGCCGACGGCGGCGAGGTCAACCGCCTGATCATGGAGAAGATCGGCTAATCAACACACGACTCGGAGGGGAATAGATGGCTATCGATCAATCGGTACTCGGCCAGCACATCCAGGAGATGATGCAGGAGATCGAAGAGGACCAGGACATCCCCGCCGACGCCCAGATCGGGCGGGTCGTCACCATCGTCGAGGTGGTCGGGCCGAAAGGGGAAGAGGGCGAGTTCACCAACGTCCGGGTCCGGGCGGACGCGAGGCCCTACGTCGCGATCGGGCTGCTCGAGGTCGCGAAGAAGGTCCAGTTCCAGATCATGGGCCTCTAGTTACCTTTCGTACTTTGTGACAACTTGTTACAAGGTGGTACGGTGAGGCAATGGCCTGGAATGTGGTCATCGCCGGTGGTGGATTCGGCGGCGCGATGGCGGCGCGCCGGCTCGAGCGGCTGATGCCGATCTCCTCGACGCGGCTGACCCTGGTCAACGACGCCAACTTCATGCTCTACACGCCGTTCCTGCCGGAGGCCGCGGCCGGGACCCTCGAGCCCCGCCACGTCGTCACCCCGCTGCGCGAGATCCTCGACCGGACCTACCTCCGGCTCGGGGCGATCACGGCCCACGACCCCGAGGCCAAGACGGTCGACCTGCAGACGAAGGGCGGCCCGGTCGAGAAGCTCTCCTACGACCAGCTGCTGATCGCGCTGGGATCGGTCTCGCGGGTCCTGCCGGTGCCGGGGCTGGCCGAGCACGCGATCGGGTTCAAGAGCCTCGCCGACGCGATCTGGCTCCGCAACCACGTCATCGAAACCCTCGAGGAGGCGAACGCGACCGAGGACCCGGCGGCCCGCGACCGCCTCCTCACCTACGTCTTCGTCGGCGGCGGCTACGCCGGCCTCGAGGCGCTGGCCGAGCTCCAGGACTTCGCCGCCGACGCGATCCAGAGCTACCCGCGGGCGCGCCTGCACGGGATGCGCTGGATCCTGGTCGAGGCGACCGGCAGGGTCCTGCCCGAAATCGACCTCCACCTCGCCGAGTACGCGCTGCGGGAGCTCCGCGGCCGCGGGATCGACATCCGCCTCGAGACCACCCTGGAGGAGGTCGGCCCCGACAGCGCCCGCCTCTCGAAGGAGCGAGCTGATCCCGACCCGCACCGTGGTCTGGACCGCCGGCGTCGCCCCGGCCCCGATCCTTCGTGACCTCAGCCTGCCCCTCGACGAGCGCGGCAAAGTCCCCGTCGACGCCCACCTCCGGGTCCAGGGGATGGACTCGGTCTGGGCGATCGGAGACTGCGCCGCCGCTCCCGACCCGGACGGAGGGACGACGCCGGGGACCGCGCAGCACGCGGTCCGCCAGGGCCCGGTCGCGGCCCACAACATCGCCGCCGAGCTCGGCGTCGGCGAGCCGCGCCCGTTCACCTACCGCGGCAAGGCCTCGTTCGTCAACCTCGGCCGCTACAAGGCCGTCGGCATGATCGGCCGCCGGACCTTCCGCGGCTTCCCCGCCTGGTGGATGGCGCGGACCTACCACATGAGCCAGATCCCGGGCGTCGCCCGCAAGGTGCGCGCCGTGGTCGACTGGACCGCGAGCCTGCCGTTCCGGCGCGATATCTCCGAGGTCGGGTCGATCGGGCACCCGAAGCGCCTGGGCGAGACAATTGAGCCATGGCATACCTCGTCATCGCCTTCACCTTCGGCCTCTCAGCCGGAATAGTCGGCCGCGCCAAGGGCAGCTCGTTCTGGATCTGGTTCCTGATCGGCGCCGTCGTGCCGGTGCTGGGGCTGATCGCCGCCTTCCTCTACCGGATCGACAAGGACGAACCGGAACGCCAGTGCCCGACCTGCGGCAAGGCGGTCAAGCTCTACGTCCAGGTCTGCCCGCGCTGCGGCACCGACCTCTATCTGCCCGACCCCGAGGCCGTCCGCCACCCCGGCGTGAAGTAATCCGCCGCCTCCTCTGCTCCCGCTCGGGCCGGGAGAAACAGAGATGGACCGGCCCTCGCTCCCGCGTCCGGGGGCGGCGGGTCGACCTTGCTACCGCAGCCAGGTGCGGACGATCGCGTTGGCGAAGCCGACCCCGTAGCGGACCACGGCCGGCTTCTTCGAGTGGCCGTGGAGGCGCTGCTCGACCGTGACCGGCACCTCCTTGGCGGGGACTCCCCGCTTGATCGCCTCGATCATGAACTCGGAGGTGTGGAACTGCTCCTGGCGCAGGACGAGCTGCGGCAGGGCGGTGGTCCGGACCGCGCGGTAGCCGTTGGAGCAGTCGGTGACGTGGGTGCGGGTGATCAGCGAGACGAGCCGGTTGAAGAAGACGATCCCCATCTCGCGGGCGAAGTGGTTGCGGTCGGCGTCGCCGAGCACGCGCGAGCCGTGGGCGACGTCGACCTCTCCGTCGAGCACCGGTTTGACCAGGCGCTCCATCTGCGAGGGAAGGTGCTGGCCGTCGGCGTCGAGGGTGACGACGACCTCGGCGCCGGACTCGACCATCAGCCGGTAGCCGGTCCGCAGGGCGGCGCCGCCGCCGCGGTTGATGACGTGGCGGGCGACGAGAGCGCCGTGCTCGGCCGCGACGTCGCCGGTCCCGTCGCGGGAGCCGTCGTCGACCACCAGCACCGTCGTCCCGACCCCGCAGACCTCGCCGGGATCCGGTCGAGGACGTAGCCGATGTTCTCGGCCTCGTTGAAGGCGGGGACGACGACCGCGATCCTGCCCCGGAACCGCTCCGGGAGCGAGGCCTGGCGGAACTCCTCCCAGGCCAGCCCCTCGAGCACCGCGGACATCTGGCGCGAGTTGCGGGCCGCCTGCGAGAGCGCTCGCAGGATCAGGATGAAGAGGATGAAGATCGCGAACACGGCGAGGCCGAGGATCCGGCCGCCGTTGCCCTTCTCGAACGAGAAGGCCGAGAGCAGCGCGTCGGTGATTTCGGTGCCGGAGACGAGCGCCAGCCCGAACCCGGCGAGGAGCAGGATCAGGACGTCGGCGTTGCGCAGCGAGCGGCGGCGGACGACGGCGTAGACGACCAGGGCCAGGCCGAGCAGCAGCCCGGCGGCGCGGAGCGCCGTCAGCTCTGAGGGGAAGACGTCTGCCGTGACCATGGGCCGCTGGAGGATAGGGCGGTGAAGGCCCATGCCAGGGTCACGCCGGCAAGCGGAAAGACCAGTGTCATCAGCACCTCGTTGCGCCTCGAGGCCGCCAGGGTCGCCGCGCCGACCAGCGTGACGAGGACGATCGGGGTCGCGATCGCGACCAACTCCCACCACCGGCGGCGCACCGCGAGCAGCGCCAGGCCGCCGAGGCCGAGGGCGACGATCAGCACCTGGATCGCCCTGCCGGCGGTCCCGCTCATCGCTTCGCCGACGCCGCCGCTCCACATCCGCCAGACCTTGCGAACCGTCATCGCCGCGTAACCGCTCGGGTCTTCGTCGATGTAGTCGCGGAAGTTTTCCTTGCCGATCTTGCCGAGGGCCTCGTCGCGCGGAAGGTCGGGATAGCGTTCGGCGACGCGGTCGAAGAGCGGTGTCGGTTCGACGTTGTCGAGCGCTTCGGAGCCCGGTTCGAGGTCGCGGCCGAGGTATCGCTTCACGAGCAGCGCCTTGGCCTGCTGATATTCGCCGTCGGCGGGCAGCAGGGTGCCGACGTAGAGGGCCTTGCCGCCCCCGGTGCTGATCGGGACGGCCCGGTCGAGGGTGACGATGTTGTGGACCGTCCAGGGGATGATCGGGACCACGATCGCGACCGCCAGCGTCACCGCGCCCGCCAGCTTCGGGCCCGGCCGCCACTCGCCGGCCTGCCAGAGGCGGACCGCCGCGATCGCGACGAACGCGACCGCGACCACGAGGTACTCCGGCCGGATCAGCGCCGTCAGCCCGAGGAGGAAGCCGGGCGCGAGGAATCGCCAGGCCGACCCGGGCCGCGGCGCGGTGTCGCTCGCCCAGAGGAAGAGGAGGATCGCGAGCGGCAGGGTCAGCATCGCCGGCGGCTCGCTGTAGAGGGCGCCGGTCGAGTGGATGAACGGCGGGTAGACGGCGACGCCGAGGGCGGCGATCAGCCCCGCCGGAGCGGACCAGACCCTGCGGCCGAGGAGGTAGACGACGACGATCGTCGCCAGCCCGAGCAGCAGCTCGACGATCCGCGCCGTCCCTTCGCGCGCCCCGCCGGTCGCGTAGAACGACGCCGCGTAGAGGAGCGGCGCCCCCGGCGACCAGTCGCTGGCGTCGCCGAATTCCGGGCTGCCGTAGGTCCCTTCCTCATAGAGCGACTTCGAGAGGTCGTAGTAGGCGTGGGCGTCGTCGCCCGGGCTCGCCAGCGGCTCGACCACCCGGTACGCGCGGAGCCCGAATCCGAGCGCCAGGATCAGCGCCAGGAGGATCAGCGTCTTCCGCCCGTGCCGCTCGGGGAGGCCGCGGGCCCAGTTGCTCAGCCGTTCCATCGTCGCGCCAGGCTATCCCCGCAGGCGACCGCCCCGACCCCGGCGAGGGCGGCGGTGAGCGGCAGCATCACCAGCGCCCGCCTCGGCGTCGCGACCAGGACCAGGCTCGTCGCCGTGATCGCGACGATGACGGTGAGGATCGGGACGACCTCCCAGCGGCGCCTGGCGATCAGCACGGCCGCCCCCGCGATCCCGAGGGCGAGCAGAGCCCACTGCAGGACCTCCCAGACCGGCCGCCGCATCACCTCGCGCGGCCCGTGGCCCCAGACCCGCCACGTCTTCGCGGCGAGGAATCCGAGGTAGGGCAGGGGTTCGCCGGTGACCTCGTCCCAGAGGCGTTCGCGCCCCATCCGGGCGAGCGCGCGGTCGGTTTCGAGCTCCGGGTAGCGCTGGGCCGCAAGCGCCGCGAGGATCTGCTCGAGGCGGGCCCTGGCGAGGACCGCGTCGATGCCGGCGCCGGGGGCGTCGTATCGGGCCGCCAGCTCCCGGGCCAGCCCGGGGTGGCGTTCGAGGACCTCGCGGCCGACCTTTTCGGGATCGCCGTCGGATGGCAGATAGGAGCCGGCGAACAGCACCTGGCCGCCGCCGGTCGAGATCGGGACGAAGCGGTCGAGAGCGACCGCGTTGCGGACCGTCCACGGTGCGATCACGACCAGAGCCGCGGCGAGCATCACCGCGGCCTGGCCCAGTGATCGGCTCCACTCCGGCCCGAGCCGGCGGAGGAAGACGACGATCGCGAGCAGGAAGGCGACGGCGAGGTACTCCGGGCGGGTCAGCGCAAGCGCGCCGAGCAGCACCCCGGGCAGCGCCCAGCGCAGCCATCCCTCCCGGTCGGCCGCCCAGAGAATCGCCAGGACGGCGCCGGCCAGCAGCGTCGTCGCCAGCGGCTCCGACATCAGCATCCCGCCGTACTCGAGGAGCGCCGGGTAGATCGCCACCACCGCGGCCCCGATCAGCCCGGCGACCGGCCCCGAGAGCCGGCGCCCGATCAGAAAGGTGAAGAGGACGGCGAGCGTCCCGACCAGCGCCAGGACGATCCGGGCGAGCCGCTCGTGCACGCCTCCGGTGATCTTGTAGAGCCCGGTGACGAACAGCGGCAGGCCGGGGGAGTAGTTGCTCGAGGGCTGGGTCGCCGTTTCGCCGACGGTGAAGCCCTCGCCGCGCTCGAGGTTGGCGGCGATCTGCGCGTAGGCGACGGCGTCGTAGACGGGCTCGCGCCCCTCCCATGCGTAGTCGAGCCGCAGCCCGAGGCCGAGCAGCAGGATCAGTGCCAGTGCCAGTGCCCGCGCTCCGCCCACGGTGCGGATGCTACGTCGCCCATCTCCGTTACCCTGCCGCGCCTATGCGCGTTCTCATCCTTGGGGGCGACGGCTACCTGGGCTGGCCGACTGCCCTGAGGTTCTCGGCCGGCGGCCACGAGGTGTCCGTCCTCGACAACTTCTCCCGCCGCCGCTGGCACCGCGAACACGGCACCGACACGCTGACCCCGATCCGCGAGCTGGACGAGCGGATCGCCGCCTGGGCGGAGCTGACCGGGGACCACATCCGCAGCCTACGTCGGCGCCGTCGAGGACGGCGACTTCCTCGACGAGGTCGTCGCCGAGACCCGGCCCGAGGCCGTCATCCACTACGGCGAGCAGGCCTCGGCGCCCTACTCGATGATGTCGCGCGAGCGCGCGGTCGAGACCCAGCACACGAACGTGATCGGGACCCTCAACCTGCTGTTCTCGCTCCGCGACCACGTCCCCGACTGCCACCTGGTCAAGCTCGGGACGATGGGGGAGTACGGGACCCCCAACATCGACATCGAGGAGGGGTACATCGATATCGAGCACAAGGGCCGGACCGACACCCTGCCCTTCCCGAAGCTCCCGGGCTCGCTCTACCACTGCTCGAAGGTCCACGACTCGACCAACGTCCACTTCGCCTGCCGGATCTGGGGCCTGCGCGCGACCGACCTCAACCAGGGGGTCGTCTACGGGATCGAGACCGAGGAGACCGCGCGCGACGAGCGGCTGATCACCCGCTTCGACTACGACGAGATCTTCGGCACCGTCCTCAACCGCTTCTGCGCCCAGGCGGTGATCGGCCACCCGCTCACCGTCTACGGCTCCGGCGGCCAGACCCGCGGCTTCCTCAACATCCGCGACACCCTGCGCTGCGTCGAGCTGGCGGTCGAAAACCCGGCCGACCGCGGTGAGTTCCGCGTCTTCAACCAGTTCACCGAGCAGTTCTCGGTCAACGAGCTCGCGGCGCTGGTCAAGGCCGCCGGCGAGCACCTCGGCTACTCGGTCGAGGTCCAGCAGGTCGAGAACCCGCGGGTCGAGCTCGAAGAGCACTACTACAACGCGACCCACACCAAGCTGCTCGATCTCGGCCTCGAGCCGAACCTGCTCGGCGAGGAGCTGGTGGAGTCGATGCTGCACGGATCGAGCGCCACAAGGATCGGGTGATCGAGAGCTCGATCGACCCGCACACGCGCTGGAACCCGCTCAAATCCCCTGCTGGCCGCGCATAGGCCCGCTGGTAGCATCGCTGTTCTGATGAGAGCAGCGGACGCGTTGATGGAAAGCCTCAAGGCCGAGGGTGTCACCGACATCTTCGGCATCCCCGGCGGGGCGAACCTGCCGACCTACGACGCGCTCGTCGACGCCGGCTTCCGCCACATCCAGGTCCGCCACGAGCAGGGCGGCGGCCACGCCGCCGAGGGCTACGCGAAGGCCTCCGGGAAAGTCGGGGTGGCGTTCGCGACCTCAGGCCCCGGGGCGACCAATCTCGTCACCGCGATCGCCGACGCGATGATGGACTCGGTCCCGACGGTCTTCGTCACCGGCCAGGTCAGGACCGAGCTGATCGGCACCGACGGCTTCCAGGAGGCCGACATCCTCGGCGCGACGCTGCCCTTCGTCAAGCACTCCTTCCAGGTCACCGACCCCCGGCAGATCCCCGAGTACGTCCACGAGGCCTTCCACGTCGCCTCGACCGGGCGGCCCGGGGCCGGTCCTGCTCGACATCCCGCAGGACCTCTCGCGGGCCGAGATCGAGTACGCGCCGCGGACCGAACCGGTCGAGCTGCCCGGCTACAAACCGATGAGCAAGGGCAACATCAAACAGGTCCGGATCGCCGCCAAAGCGATGGCCAACGCGCGCCGGCCGATCCTCTACACCGGCGGCGGCGTCGTCAACGGCAACGCCTCCGAGGAGCTGCGCGAGCTCGCGGCCGCCGACCGCTTCCCGGTCACCTCGACCCTGATGGGCCTCGGCGCCTTCCCCGCCTCGCACGAGCAGTGGCTGGGGATGCTCGGGATGCACGGCACCGTCACCGCCAACTGGGCGATGGACAACGCCGACCTGATCGTCGCGATCGGCGCCCGCTTCGACGACCGGATCACCGGCAAACTCGCCGAGTTCGCGCCGAACGCGAAAATCATCCACCTCGACATCGACCCGGCCGAGATCTCCAAGAACGTCGGCGCCCACATCCCGATCGTCGGCGACGTCAAGCTGGTGCTGCCGGAGCTGACCCGCGAGTACCGCGCCCTGCAGACCGACCCGACCCGGCTCGATGCCTGGTGGAAGCAGCTCCGCGAGTGGCAGGAGGAGCACCCGCTCCGCTACGAGCCCGGCAAGGACGGCGAGATCAAGCCGCAGTTCATGGTCGAGGCGCTGCACCGGGCCACCAACGGCGACGCGATCCTCACCTCCGACGTCGGCCAGCACCAGATGTGGGCCGCGCAGTACTACGGGTTCGAGAAGCCGCGGCACTGGATCAACTCCGGCGGGCTGGGGACGATGGGCTTCGGGCTGCCGGCGGCGATCGGCGCCAAGGTCGCCGAGCCCGACGAGCTGGTCGTCTGCCTCGCCGGCGACGGCAGCCTGATCATGACCTGCCAGGAGCTCGCGACCTGCGTCAACGAAGACATCCCGGTCAAGGTCTTCCTGATGAACAACGGCTACATGGGGATGGTCCGCCAGTGGCAGGAGCTGTTCTGGGACCGCCGCTACAGCGCGGTGGAAATGGGCGTCAGCCCGGACTGGGTCAAGCTCGCCGAGGCGTTCGGGGCGACCGGGATGCGGTGTGAGAACGCCGATGACCTCGAGGCGACGATGGTGAAGGCGATCGAGACCGACGGGCCGGTCCTGCTCGACGTCCGCGTCGCCCAGGAGGAGAACTGCTACCCGATGATCCCGCCCGGCCAGGCCGCGCGCGACATGGTCGAGGCGCCGCGAGGCGGTGGGCTGATGGAGGCCGGAACCCCGCAGCTGGTCAAACTCGAGGAGCTCCACGTCCCCGGCCAGCTCAGCGGGCGCAAGCACATCCTCTCGATCCTGGTCGAGAACAAACCGGGCGTCCTGGCGCGGATCGCGGGCCTGTTCTCGCGGCGCGGGTTCAACATCGACACCCTCGCGGTCGGGCCGACCGACGACCCGAGCATCTCGCGGATCACGCTGACGCTCGACGGCGCCGTCCACCCGATCGACCAGGTGACGAAGCAGCTCCACAAGCTCGTCAACGTCCTCAAAATCCGCGACATGGAGCCGACCGAGACGGTCGCCCGCGAGATGGCGATGTTCAAAGTCTCCGCCGCGGTCGAGAACCGGGCCGAGATCATCCAGTTCGCCGAGATCTTCCGGGCGAAGATCGTCGACGTCTCGAAACGGACGCTGACGATCGAGGTCACCGGGTCGGCCGACAAGATCGAGGCCTTCGAGCGGATGATCCGCCCGCACGGCCTGATCGAAATGGTCAGGACCGGCGAGATCGCGATCGCCAGGGGCGCCGACTGAGATGTCGGCTCCAGGCGACGCCTGGGCCTCGTCACTCTCAGAGTCGCTGCGCGCCTCCCTGCGCGAGGCCGCGGACTCCGGCCGCCGGTCGCTGGCGAGCGTCACCGTCGCCGTCGACGAGGTCGACCCCTGCGCCACGGTCTTCGCCTCGAGGCTCGCCTCCGACCGCTGGTTCTGCTGGGAGCAGCCCGACCGCGAGTTCGCCCTCGCCGCGCTCGGCGTCGCCCACGAGGTGACCTCGCGCGGGGCGGCGCGCTTCGGCGACGTCGCCCGCGAGTGCCTGCGGGTCGGCGACGGCGCGGTCATCGAGGAGCCGGGCGGCCTGCCGGCGGGCGCCGGCCCGGTCTGGACCGGCGGCTTCTCCTTCGACCCCGACGGCGCCCGCTCCTCGCACTGGTCCTCGTTCAGCCCGGCGACGATGTGCCTCCCCGAGGTCTCGATCTGCCGCGCCGGCGAGGAGTCCTACCTGACGGTCAACCTGGTGGTCGGCCCGGGCGACGACCTCGACGCCGCCGCCGAGCGCGCCGAGGGGAGGGTCTCGGGCCTGCGGAAGGCGCCGCTGGCGCTGATCGACCCGCACCGCACCGAGCGCCCGGAGATCCGCGGCGCCCGGCCCCCGGGAGATTTCGAGCAGGCGGTCTCCGAGGCGACCGAGAGGATCGGCGCCGGCGACCTCGAGAAGGTCGTCCTCGCCCGCGAGGTCGTCGTCACCGCGCCCTCCGCCCATGACCCCGCCGCGGTCTTCGGCGCCCTCCGCGAGCACTTCCCCTCCTGCTTCTGCTTCTGCTGCGGGACGCCGGAGGCGGCGTTCCTCGCCGCCAGCCCCGAGCTCCTGATCCGCCGCTCCGGCGCCAGCGCGTCCACCGTCGCCCTCGCCGGGTCGACCAGGCGCAGCTCCGACCCCTCGATCGACGACCACCTCGGCGAGCAGCTGCTGCGCAGCGACAAGGACTGCCGCGAGCACCAGATCGTCGCCGAGGAGATCGTCCGCAAGCTCCGGCCGCACTCGGTCTGGGTCGAGGCGGCGGAGGATCCGGAGGTGGTCCGGGTCGCCAACATCCAGCATCTGGCGACGCCGGTGATCGCCCAGCTCGCCGAACCGCTCTCGGCGATCTCCCTCGCCGGCCTCCTGCACCCGACGCCGGCCGTCGGCGGCGAACCCGGCCCCGTCGCCGCGGAGACGATCCGCGAGCTCGAGGGCATGGACCGCGGCTGGTACGCCGGGCCGGTCGGCTGGATGGACGGGACCGAGGACGGCGAATTCTGCGTCGGCCTCCGCAGCGCCCTGCTTCGCGACCGCGAGGCGCACCTCTACGCCGGCGGCGGCATCGTCGCCGGCTCCGACCCGGCCGCCGAGCTGGCCGAGACCGAGGTCAAGCTCCAGGCGCTGCTGCCGTTGCTGGCGGAGTGATCGCTCCAGCCAAGGTCCTCGTCGCCCTCGTCGCGGTTCGGTGCTCGCGCTGGCCGCCTGACAAATTGGCCGAGCCTGTGATTTCCCTCGAATAGCGACGGTAATCGCAGGCTCGCCGGGTCGTTTAGGCGATTGCGGCGCTGACGCGGTCCGCCAGGCGGCGATGGAGCTCGACGTTGGTGTGGCGGTCGGTCCTGACCTCGATCAGGCTGGTTCCGGCGGCGAGCGCCTCGGGCAGCTCCTCGAGTGAGCCGAGGCGGTGGTGGGGGAGCTCGAAGAGGGACGCGGCGCGGGAGGTGGAGACGCCGCGCGGGGTGCCGAGCAGGGCCTCGAACTCGCCGCGTGTCGAGAGCCGTCTCCTGGGGGAGGAAGTGGAAGATCCCGCCGCCGTCGTTGTCGATGACGACGATCCGGACCGGGGTCGTGACCTCGCGCAGGGCGGCGAGGGCTCCGAGGTCGTGGAGGAGGCCGAGGTCGCCGGTGACGATCGTCGTCGGCCGCCCGGTCGCGGCCGCGGCCCCGACTCCGGAGGAGACCAGGCCGTCGAGGCCGTTGGCGCCGCGGTTGCAGAGGAACAGGGCGTCGGCGTCGACCGCCCCCAGGAACGCCTCCTGGTCGCGGATCGGCATGCTCGACGCCGTGTAGACGAGGTCGCCGTCGGCGTGGGCGTCGCCGAGGGTCGAGTGCAATCCCGGCTCGGTCAGGGTGTCGAGGCCATCGAGCTCGGCGCCGATCGCCTCCCGCGCCGCGGACTCGGCCGCGATCCAGGCCTCCGGCGGCTCGCGATCCTCGCCGAGGCGCGCCGCCCACCCGGCGGCGAGGTCGGTGGGGTCGGCCCGGAGGATCGCCGCCGCCTGCCGGGCCGGGTCGTTCCAGGCGCCGCGCGGGTCGACCACGATCTGATCGGCCCCGGAGGCGGCCAGCCAGGCCCGCAGCGGCTTGCTCGTCGGCATCTCCCCGAACCTGAGGACGAGGTCGGGGACGACCCGGGTTCCGAACTTCTCATCGCGCAGCAGGAGGTCGTAGGCGGTCACGACATGCGAGCGGTCGTGGGGCCCGCAGCGGATCTGGGAGGTCGGCTCGGCGAGGATCGGAAAGCCGGCGACGCGGGCGAGGTCGACGAGCGGCTCGCGCAGGCCCGGGTCGAGCTGGCGCCCGGCGACGATCACCCCCGAGAGCGCCTCGTCGATGTGCTTCGCGACCTCCTCGAGCAGGAACTGGGACGGCTCGAGGTCGATCGGGGTCACCGCGGTCAGGGGTCCCTGGTCGCGGCCCCGCAGCGCCAGCTCGTCGGTCGCCGTCACCGCCCCCTCGACCGCGATCGGCGCCAGCGGCTCCCGCCACGGCAGGTTGAGGTGGACCGGGCCCGGGCGCGGCTCCCCGCGCGCGGCGGCGAAGGCGCGGCAGGCGGTCGAGCGGTAGTGGAGAAGCCCGTCGTCGTCGGCGGCGTGGGTCCCGACTTCGCAGAACCACCGCACCGAGGACCCGTAGAGCTTGATCTGGTCGATCGTCTGACCGGCGCCGATGTCCCGCAGCTCCGGCGGCCGGTCGGCGCTGAGCGCGATCAGCGGGACCGCCGAGAGGTCGGCCTCGCAGACGGCCGGGTGGAAGTTCGCCGCCGCGGTGCCGGAGGTGCAGAGGACGGCGACCGGGGTGCCGCTCGCCTGGGCGGCGCCGAGCGCGAAGTAGGCGGCCGAGCGCTCGTCGACGATCACCGTCACGTCGATCTCCGGCCGGCGCCAGAGCGCGACCGCCAGCGGCGTCGATCGCGAGCCGGGCGAGAGGACCGCCCTCCGCATCCCGCACCGCGCCAGCTCCTCGACGAAGGCGGACGCGAGCGCGGTGTTGGCGTTCGTGGGGTCCACGGCTCTGGAACCTACGCGGTCCTAGAGCCGGTGTGCCTCGAGCGCGGCCTCGTCGATCTCGACCCCGAGACCCGGCCCCGCCGGTGGGTGGAGCATCCCGTCGGCCAGCTCGCAGCCGACCGAGGCGATCGTCGACGCGAACAGGCGCTGGGTCGCGAGCCCGTGGGCAAACTCCTCGCTCAGCGTCTCGGCGACCTGCGCCGCGGCCGCGATCCCGACCGGCCCGTCGAGGGCGCTGGTGACGTAGGTCGGGATCACCTCGGCGATCTCGACCGCCGCCTCGGGGCCGCCGACCTTCGAGAGCTTGACCCCGGTCAGCGACCAGGCGCCCATCGCGACGGCGCGCTCGGCCTCGGCCCGGCTGGCGACGCTCTCGTCGGCGGCGATCGGAATCGAGGTCGACGCCGCGACCTCGACCGCCTCCTCGGAGCTGGCGACCGGCTGCTCGGCGAGCTCGAGGTCGAGCTCCTCGAGGTCGCCGAGCGTCCGCTTCGCCGTCTCGACGTCCCAGGCGCCGTTGGCGTCGACCCTGATCCGGGCGCCGGGGCCGACCGCCTCGCGGACGGCCCGCACCTGGCCGAGGTCGTCGCCCGCCCCGAGCTTCAGCTTGAACGAGGAGAAGCCGTCCTCGGCCCAGGCCAGCGCCTCGGCCGCGACCTCACCCGGCTCGCCGGCCGAGAGGGTCGCGTTGCAGCGGACCGGCGGCGGGGGAGGGCCGGCGGCGGTTCCGTGCTCCTCCTCGGCCCGCCGTCCCCGCAGGTCGGCGAGCGCGGTCAGCGCCGCGCACCTGGCGGGCGCCGAGAGCGCAACCGCATCCCCGGCGAGGGCCTGCTCATCGAGGCTGTCGCGATCGCTCAGCCCCTCGAGCTCGGCGACCACCTGGGCCAGGCCGGCGCCGCCGCGCAGGGTCAGGGGCACCGCTTCGCCGAGCCCGACGAAGCCCTCCTCGTCGCGCAGCCTCAGCAGCACCATCTCGCGCCGTTCGAGGCTGCCGGCGGCGGTCACGTACGGCTCGCGAAAGGGAAGCGCGTAGGGAACGACCTCGACAGAGGCGATGCGCATGCCCCAAGCATTGCACCCGGGCAGCGCTCAGACGCAGGCCAGCTTGACCGCCGCGTTCGCCTTCCGCAGATCGACCCTCAGCCGCTTTGCCCTGCGCCGGCCGCGGTCGGCGGCTTCTTTCAATTTGACCCTGCCCGGTCCAGGGTGTGCGTAGAGCGCTTTCAGGGCCTTCCGCTTGTTTTCCTGGGACTGGGTTTTCAGTTGCGCCGAGACCTTCTGCGCCTTCGCCCGGGCGCTCGCGCAGGCCGGGCTGACGGCGGGCGGAGGCGGTGGGGGAGCGGCCACCGGCGGCTCGGGCGCGGAGGGAGCGACGACGTCGAAGCCGCGCGACCCCACCGAGGCGGGCCGAGGTGTAGACGTTGCGGCTGTCGCCGCTGGCGACGACGCCGTTGGCCTGCATCAGCGCGCGGCCGTCGGCGCAGGTTCCTCCGGTCCAGGGCAGGTTCGGGTCTTCGAGGCCGGTCTCGGTCGTGCACCCGGCGGTCCCCGAGAGCTGCGCGATCGTCCCGTCGGCGGCGCGTTCGAAGACGACGACGCCCGCCGCTTCCTTCGTCGTCGCGTAGAGCTCCGACCCGTCGGCGAGGACCGCGACCGAGCTGATCCCGTCCATCGCGACGCCGTTGACGCACTCCCCGGCGGTGCCGTTCTGCATCGGGTCCGAGAGGCCGGTGTTGCTGACGCACCCCGCGGTCCCCGACTTCTGGGTCAGCTTCCCGGAGGTGGCAGTCGCGGTCGAAGACGAGGATCGCGTCGCGCCGTTCCGAGGCGACGTAGGCGTTCCCGCCGGCGAAGGCGATCGCCCGTGGATCGCCGAGCCCGGTGGCGACCGTGCATCCTTCGGCCGCTTTGCTGACGAGGCAGCCGTCCGGAGCCGGGACCGGGGTCAGCTCTCCCGTTTCCGTGTCCCTGGTGAAGAGCGTGATCGTGTCGCTGGAGGGGGAGAGCCCGTAGAGGGACTCGCCGTCGGGGCTGACCTCGACCGTTTCGATCCCCGACATCTGGCTCAGCCCTTTGACGCAGCCGGCGGCGGCGTCGCTGACGCAGCCCGGCCGTCCCCGGGTCCTGGCTGAGGTCGCCGGTTTCGGGATCGCGTTCGAAGATCGCGATCCCCCCGCCGGGCCCCTTCGAGGCGACGTAGACGTTCTTGCCGTCGGGGCTGACCGCCACCGACGTCGGTTCGTCGAGGGCGTTGCCTTCCCCGCATTCGCCGGAGCCGCCGGCGCTGACGCAGCCGTCGTCGCCGCCCGATTGGGTCAGGTGGCCGTCGCCGGCGTCGCGATCGAGGACCGCCACGGCGTCGTCGGTCGGGGCGGCGACGTAGACGTTCTTGCCGTCGGGGCTGACGGCGACGTCGCGGGCGCCGCCGAGGGCGCGGCCCTCGCCGCAGTCGTCGTAGTTCGGCGTCATCGAGAGGCATCCGGACGGGGTCGAGATCGGGCTCAGGGCGCCACTGCCGCCGTCGCGGGTGAGGGTGGCGACGCTGTCCCAGGCCTCATCGACGACGTACGCGTTCTCACCGTCCGGGCTGAGCGCGATCGCGCGCGGCCCGACCAGGCCGCGGCCGTCCTGGCATTCCCCCGCCAGCCCGGACTCGGTCACGCATCCGGCCGTCCCCGACTGCTGGACAAGGCTGTCGGCGGCCGTCGCGCTCGCAGCGGCCAGCAGGGCGGCAATCACCACCACGGCTCCGATGACACGTCGCAATGAGAACATATACGTACCCCCTCCGACCGCAAAGGGTAGCCGAGATTCAGCTGGCGATCAGGAGACCGATCGAGACCAGCAGGCTGAAGACCCCGAGCAGGGCGCCGGTGCCGGCCAGGGCCTCGTTCAGAGCCGCGCCCGTCCGATTCGACATCGTCCGCAGCGGCGGCACCGCGAGCGGCAGCGAGAGGAACGCGATCAGCGGCCAGAGGCTGGTCGAGGCGCCGACCAGGGAGATCGGCAGGACCACGTAGGCGGCGAGGATCAGCCCCCGGTAGAAGCCGACCGCGTTCTGGCGGCCGAGCCGCACCGCCAGGGTCGTCTTCCCCGCCCGCCGGTCGGTGTCGATGTCGCGGACGTTGTTGACGACGAGGATCGCCGTCGCCAGGCACCCGACCGAGATCGAGAGCCCGAGCGGCAGCGCGTCGAGCTGCTCGACCTGGACGTAGTAGGAGCCGTTGACCGCGACCAGGCCGAAGAAGAGGAAGACGAAGACCTCGCCGAGGCCGGCGTAGCCGTAGGGCCGAGGGCCTCCGGTGTAGAGGACGCCGGCGGCGATCGAGAAGGCGCCGATCACGAGGATCACCGCCCCGGCGACCGTCGCCAGGTAGATCCCGCAGGCGACCGCGACGCCGAACGCGATCCAGGTCGCGGTCAGGACCCGTTGCGGCGCGACCAGCCCGGCCGAGGTGACGCGGACAGGGCCGAGGCGGTCGGCGGTGTCGGCCCCGCGCTTCGCGTCCGAGTAGTCGTTGGCGAGGTTGGTCCCGATCTGGATGAAGATGCTGCCGACGAGGGCCGCGGCAAAGGCGCCGGCCCGGGGCAGGCTTCCGTACAGTTCGACCGCCGCCGCGGTCCCGACCAGGACCGGAGCGATCGCCGCCGGCAGGGTCCGCGGCCGCGCCGCCATCAGCCAGATCCTCATGGCCGCCTCGGGAACTTCGAGAAGTCGGGCCTGCGCTTCTCCTTGAATGCCTCGCGCCCCTCGCGGGCCTCGTCGGCTCCGTAGAAGAGGAGGTTGGTGTCGTGGGCGAGCTGCTGGATCCCGGCGTACCCGTCCTCGTGGGCGTTGAAGCTCGACTTGACGAGGCGCAGGGCGAAGGGGGAGAGGGCGAGCATCTCGCGGCACCAGGCGACCGTCTCCCTTTCCAGGCTCTCGAGCGGGACGACGGTGTTGACGAGGCCCATCTCCTCCGCCTCCTCGGCGTCGTAGGAGCGGCAGAGCAGCCAGAACTCCTTCGCCTTCTTGGTCCCGACGAGGTCGCGCAGGAGGGAGGCGCCGAAGCCGCCGTCCCAGGAGCCGACCCGGGGCCCGGTCTGGCCGAAGCGGGCGTTGTCGGCGGCGATCGTCAGGTCGCAGCAGACGTGGAGGACATGGCCGCCGCCCGCCGCCCAGCCGGCGACCATCGCCACCACCGGCTTCGGCAGCCGCCGCATCTGGACCTGGAGGTCGGTGACGTGGAAGCGGCCGAGCGAGGCCCCCTCGGCGACGTAGCCGGTGTCGCCGCGGACCCTCTGGTCGCCGCCGGAGCAGAACGCCCTGTCGCCCTCGCCGGTGAGGACGACGACCCCGACCTCGGTGTCCTCGCGGGCCAGCTCGAGCGCGGCCGAGATCTCGATCAGCGTCTGGGGCCGGAACGCGTTCAGGACCTCGGGCCGGTCGATCGTGATCTTGGCGATCCCCTCGCCCTTCTCGTAGCGGATGTCCTCGTACCCCTCGGCGGCCGCCCGCCACTCGATCGGCGCGTACAGCTCCTCCTCGGGTGGGGCATCCTTGTGGCGGTTCGGCATCATGGCAACGATATCCCGGCCCATATGAAGCTCGACGACTGGCTTGCCCAGAGATCCCAGAGTTGCCCCGACCGCACCGCGCTCGTCGCGGACGGCGAGGAGGTGACGTTCGCCGAGCTCGAGGCCGAGGCGACCTGGGTCGCCCGCCGTCTCGCCGCCCACGGCGTGCGCCGCGGCTCGACCGTCGCCCTCAGCATGCACCCGCGCCGCGAGCAGGCCGTCCTCGTCCACGCGCTGCTCAAGGTCGGCGCCGTCCTCCTCCCGCTCGGCCCCTCGATGGGCGCCGAGGAGCGCGCCGCCGTGATCGAGGCAACCGAACCGGCGATCGAGCTCGACGACCCCGGTGAGCTGACCCAGACCGAGGCCGACCTGCCGCTGCTGGGGGAGCACGACATGGACGCGATCTGCTGCCGCGTCCTCACCGCCGGCAGCACCGGCACCCCGGACCCGGTCGGCCTCACCTACGGCAACTTCCTCTGGAGCGCGGTCGGGTCCGCCTTCAACATCGGCGTCGAGCCCGAGGACCGCTGGCTCTGCTGCCTGCCGCTGAGCCACATCTCCGGCCTCGGGATCGTGATGCGCTCGGCCCTCTACGGGACCACCGCGGTGATCCACGACGGCTTCGACGTCGACCGCGTCGCCGCCGCGCTCGAGGAGGACGGCATCTCGGTCGTCTCGCTGGTGGCGACGATGCTGACCCGGCTGCTCGACGCCGGCGCCGACCTCTCCGGCCCGCGGGCGATCCTGATCGGCGGCGGGCCGGTGCCCGAAGACCCGCTCGAGGAGGCGATCTCCAAGGGCGCGACCGTGGTCCAGACCTACGGCCTGACCGAGGCCTGCTCGCAGGTGACGACCCTCGCCCCCGCCGATGCCAAGCGCAAGCTCGGCTCGGCGGGCAGGCCGCTGCTGACCACCCACCTGCGGATCCAGGAAGGCGAGATCCTGGTCCAGGGCCCGACCGTGGCCCCGGGCCGCGCCGACTCCGACGGCTGGCTCCACACCGGCGACCTCGGGCGGATCGACGAGGAAGGCTTCCTCTACGTCGAGGACCGGATCGACGACATGATCGTCAGCGGCGGCGAGAACGTCATCCCGGCCGAGGTCGAGCAGGTCCTCCTCCGCCACCCCGAGGTCGCCGACGCGGCGGTCGTCGGCCGCGACGACCCCGAGTGGCAGCAGGCGGTCACCGCCGTCGTCGTCCTCGAGGACGGCTCCGAGGCGACCCCCGACGACCTCCGCCGGCACTGCGCCGTCTCGCTCGCCGGATTCAAGGTCCCGAAGCGGGTCGAGCTCGCCTCGGCGCTGCCGCGGACGCCGTCGGGCAAGTTGCTGAGGCGGGCGCTTCGTTAGAGTCCCGCGCCGCGAGGAGCGCGGAGCGAGCGAAGCGTGCATATCTGGTATTCCGCGAGTGAGATCCGCGCGACTTTTATGTCCGACGACATCTTCTACGACAAGGACGCCGACCTCTCGAAGCTCGAGGGCAAGACCGTCGCCATCCTCGGCTACGGCTCCCAGGGCCACGCCCACGCTCTCAACCTCAAGGACTCCGGGGTCGACGTCGTGGTCGGGCTGCGGCCCGACTCATCGAGCAGGGCCAAAGCCGAAGAGGCCGGCCTCGAGGTCCTCGACATCGCCGAAGCGGCCAGCCGCGGCGACATCGTGATGATCCTCCTGCCCGACGAGAAGCAGGCCGAGATCTGGGAGGCCGAGATCGCCGACGGCATCGCCCCCGGGAACCTGCTGCTGTTCGCGCACGGCTTCGCGATCCACTTCGACCAGATCCAGCCGCCGCCCGGCATCGACGTCGGCATGGTCGCCCCGAAGGGGCCGGGCCATCTGGTCCGGCGCCAGTTCGAGGAAGGCCAGGGCGTCCCGGACCTGATCGCGATCCACCAGGACGCGACCGGCGCCGCCCACGACCTCGTCCTCGCCTACGCCGCGGGGATCGGCGGCGGCCGCGCCGCGATCATCGAGACGACCTTCAAAGACGAGTGCGAGACCGACCTCTTCGGCGAGCAGGCGGTCCTCTGCGGCGGCGCCTCGGAGTTGGTCCAGGCCGGATACGAGACCCTGGTCGAGGCCGGCTACGACCCGCGCCTCGCCTACTTCGAGTGCCTGCACGAGCTGAAGCTGATCGTCGACCTGATGTACGAGAAGGGGATCCAGGGGATGCGCTACTCGATCTCCAACACCGCCGAGTACGGCGACATGACCCGCGGCAAACGGGTGATCGGCGAGGAGTCACGGGCGGCGATGAAGGAGATCCTCGGGGAAATCCAGTCGGGCGAGTTCGCCCGCGAGTGGATCGCCGAGAACCGCGCCGGCGGCGAGAACCTCTCGCGGATGCGCGAGGAGGGCGCCGAGAAGGAAATCGAAGAGGTCGGCAAGGACCTCCGCGGCACGATGTCCTGGATCGACCAGGAGTTCTAGGGCCTACTCAGGCGGCGCCGGGAGGGCCGTGGGCCGGGCCGGCCTCGCCCTCGGGAACCTTGCCATCGCGGCCGACGTAGCCGTCCTTGCCGCCGATGCAGACGTAGACGGCGTCCTCGGTGTCGCTGAGGTTGCGGAGCCCGCGCACCGTCGAGGCGTCGACCCGGGCCATCCCGCCCGGCTCGAGCACGTGCGAGGTCCCGTCGCCGAACTCGATCTCCATCCTGCCGCTGTGGAGGAAGTAGAGCTCCTCCTGCTCGTCGTGGTAGTGGCGGCCGGTCTCGTAGGAGGGAGGGACGACGATCGCGTTGACGCCGAAGGCGGTCACCCCGAGGCCCTTGCGGACCTTTCGGAACCCCCAGCCCTCGCCGAGGTCGGAGATGTTGGCGACGGCATAGCCCTCGCCCTCGACCACTCCCGTGCTCTGCTCATCGGCCATTGCCGAATCCTATGCCACCGCGGGCCGAGTTTCGAGGTCGGGTCCACCCGCCGCGGGTCACTAACCTGTCGCCCCCGCGACATGACAGCGACGACCAAAACCGCAGCGATCCCCACCGACCTGAAGCCGGCCGACGGCCGCTTCGGCTGCGGTCCCTCGAAGGTCCGCCCGGAGGCGCTCGCGCGCCTCGCCGAGCGCTCCGACCTGATGGGCACCTCCCACCGCCAGGCGCCGGTCCGCGACCTGGTCGGCTCGATCCGCGACGGCCTCGGCGAGCTCTTCGGCGCTGCCCGACGGGTACGAGGTCGTGCTCGGCAACGGCGGGACGACGGCGTTCTGGGACTCCGCCGCGGCCTGGCTCGTCCGCGACCGCGCCCTTCACCTCACCTACGGCGAGTTCTCGCAGAAGTTCGCCAAGGAGACCGCCGGCGCGCCCTTCCTCGCGGACCCGATCCTGATCGAGGCCGAGCCCGGCGACGCGCCGGCGCCGGCCGCCGATCCCGCCGCCGACGCGATCGCCTGGGCCCACAACGAGACCTCGACCGGGGTCATGGTCGAGGTCCGGCGGCCGCAGGGGGCGGGGGAGGCCCTGGTCCTGATCGACGGCACCTCGGGGGCCGGCGGGCTGCCGGTCGACGTCGCCGAGGCCGACGCCTACTACTTCGCGCCGCAGAAGGGGCTCGGCGCCGACGGCGGGCTCTGGCTGGCGCTGCTCAGCCCCGCCGCGATCGCCAGGGCCGAGGAGCTCGACGGAGCGTCGGGGCGCTGGCAGCCGGCGTTCCTCTCGCTCCCGGTCGCGATCGAGAACTCGCGCAAGAACCAGACCTACAACACGCCGGCGCTCGCGACCCTGCTGCTGGTCGCCGACCAGGTCGAGTGGATGCTCGCCGAAGGCGGCCTCGATTGGTGCGTCGGCCGCTCCCGGGCCTCCTCGGAGGCGCTCTACGGCTGGGCCGAGGCGTCGGAGGCGGCGACGCCGTTCGTCGCCGACCCGGCGAAGCGCTCGCTGGTGGTCGGGACGATCGACTTCGGCGACGGCATCGACGCCGCCGCGCTGGCGGCGACGCTGCGGGCGAACGGGATCGTCGACGTCGAGCCCTACCGCAAGCTGGGCCGCAATCAGCTGCGGGTCGGGATGTTCCCGACCGTCGACCCCGCCGACGTCCAGGCCCTGACCGCCTGCATCGACTGGGTGATCGAGAACGTCGACGAGGCGACCGGTGAGGAGGAGCGCTCTCGCGCCGCGAGCGAAGCGCGATGTCGTGAAGGTCCTGGTCAAGGAGAAGATCGCCGACTCGGGGATCGACCTGCTGCGCGAGAGCTTCGACGTCGACCTCGGGTTCGAGATGTCCGATGAGGAGCTGCGCGAGGCGATCGGCTCCTACGACGCGATCCTGGTCCGCTCGGCGACGCAGCTGAACGAGGACCTGATCGGCCGCGCCGACAATCTCAAGGTCATCGGCCGCGCCGGCACCGGGGTCGACAACGTCGACATCACCGCCGCCACCAGGCGCGGGATCGTCGTCGCCAACGCGCCCGAATCGAACTCGGTCGCCGCCGCCGAGCACACCCTGGCGCTGATGCTGGCGCTCTGCCGCAACATCCCCCAGGCGCAGGCGACGCTGGTCGGCGGGGCCTGGGAGCGGTCGCGGTTCAAGGGAACCGAGCTCTACGGCAAGACGCTCGGCGTGATCGGCTTCGGCCGGATCGGCCAGCTCGTCGCGCGACGCGCCCAGAGCTTCGAGATGGACGTCATCGGCTTCGACAAGTTCGTCTCCGCCGAGCGCTTCCGCGAGCTCGGGGTCGAGGGAGCGGCCGAGCTCGAGGACCTGCTCGGCGCCGCCGACATCGTCACCCTCCACGTCCCCAAGACCCCGGAGACGATCGGCCTGATCGACGCCGGCTCGATCGCCGCGATGAAGGACGGCGCCAGGCTCGTCAACTGCGCCCGCGGCGAGCTCGTCGACCTCGACGCCCTCCTCGCCGGCCTCGAGTCGGGCAAGCTGGGCGGAGCCGCCCTCGACGTCTTCCCCTCGGAGCCGTTCACCGACCACCCGATCTTCAGCCGCGAGGAAGTCGTCGTCACGCCGCACCTCGGCGCCTCGACCGCGGAGGCCCAGGACCGGGCCGGCATCGTCACCGCCGAACAGGTGACCGCCGCCCTCAGCGGCGGCGTCGTCACCAACGCCGTCAACATCGCCGCCGTCCGGCCGGAGGAGATGGAGGCGCTGGCGCCCTTCGTCCCCCTCTGCGAAAAGCTCGGCCGCCTCGCCCAGGGGCTCGGGGACGGCTCGGTCGACCGCGTCACCGCCGAGTTCCGGGGGCGGATCGCCGCCCACGACACCCGCCTGCTCGGGATCGCGGTCCTGGTCGGGATCCTCTCCGGGAACACCGAGGAGCCGGTCAACCTGGTCAACGCGCCGCAGATGGCCGAGGAGCGCGGCATCGAGCTGATCGAGACCAAGGACACCGGCTCCGATGACTTCACCGAGCTGGTCACGGTCCGGATCGGCGACCAGGCCGCCGGGGTCTCGGGAACCGGGGTCGGGCCGCGCAACGAGCCCTACCTCGTCTCGGTCTGGGGCGAGAGCTTCTATCTGCCCTTCGCCGACCACCTCACCGTCTTCCGCTACGCCGACCAGCCGGGGATGATCGGCCGGGTCGGGTCGGTGTTCGGCGAGCAGGGCGTCAACATCGTCTCCGCCGCCGTCGGAGCCTCCGCCGGCGGCGAGCAGGCGGTGATGGCGCTCACCACCGACGCGCCGGTCCGCGAGGAGACGATCGCGAAGATCCACGAGCTCGACGGGTTCACGCTCGGCCGCTCGGTCGATCTCTGACAAATGCGCCGCCTCCTCTGCTCCCGGAGGCGATCACGCGGGTCCGTCGGCGGGGTAGGGTCCATCTGTGAGGGCCGTCGTCCTGACAGGCACCGGTGGGCCCGACGTCCTCAGGGTCGAGGAGCGGCCCGATCCGCCCGTGGGCCCTGGCGAGGTCCGGATCGCGGTCAAAGCGGCTGGGATCAACTTCGCCGACACCCTGGCCCGGGTCGGGCTCTACCCCGACGCCCCGGCGACCCCCTGCGTGCTCGGCTACGAGGTCGCGGGGGAGGTCGAGTCCGTCGGCGACGGCGCCGGCCGCCATGCCGTCGGCGACCGGGTGATGGCGCCGACCAGGTTCGGCGGCCAGGCCGAGCTGGTCGTGGTACCCGAAGACCAGGCCCTGCCGCTGCCCGAGAGGATCAGCTTCGAGCAGGGCGCGGCGTTCCCGGTCAACTACGGGACCGCCCACGCGGCGCTGGTGATCATGGGCAGCCTCAGGGAGGGCGACCGTGTGCTCGTGCAAGGCGCCGGCGGGGGCGTCGGGATCGCCGCAACTCAGATCTGCCGGAACGCGGGCGCCGAGGTGTTCGGAACCGCCTCCCCCGGCAAGCACGAGGCGATCCGCGCCCAGGGCGTCACCCATGCGATCGACTACCGCGGGCTCGACTTCGAGCAGGAGGTGATGAGGCTCACCAACGGCGAGGGCGTCGACCTCGTCATCGACGCCCAGGGCCCGACGAGCTTCCGCAAGGACTACCGGCTGCTTCGCCCGGGCGGGCGCCTGGTCATGTACGGGATCTCCGAGATGAGCAGCGACGGCCGACGCGACCTGCCGGCCACGCTGCGGGCGCTGGCGAAGATGCCGGCCGCGACCTGGCCCTGGTGGAAGAGCCTGACGGCGATGAACGAGAACAAGGGGGTGTTCGGCCTCAACCTGCTCAAGTGGTGGGACCGGGAGGGCGATATTCGCCGTGTGACCGAGCCCCTGATGAGCGACCTCGAGGCCGGGCGGCTGGAGCCCGTGGTGGCCGCCTCGTTTCCGTTCGAGCAGGCCGGAGACGCGCAGCGAATGATCGGAGAACGCCGCAACGTCGGCAAGGTCGTGTTGTTTCCCTAGTGGGGGCCAGAGCGCAACCGAGTCAGGGGCCGGCATTTTCATGAAGAGGGCATTCGTCATCTCGTTCGCGATTGCGGCGACATTCGTTGTCGTCGGCGTCCGCGGCCACCCCGGAAACGTTCACGGTCCTGCTCGCCGGCGGATCGGCATCGAACACGATCCATATCTGGCTCACGCCCGATGGCCGCAGCTACGTGATCGACTCCGTCGTCCCGCTCGAAGTCGGCGGCGAAGTCTGCACCAACCCCGAAGGGAACCCGAACGAGCTCGTCTGCGGCGCCCCGCCGATCGCCGGCTTCGAAGTCAACGCCGACGGCGGTGACGACAAGGTCACGGTCTCGAGGGGGGTGACGATCCCGATCACCGTCCGCGGCGGCACCGGGCGCGACACCCTCGCCGGCGGCAGCGGCGGCGACAAACTGATCGGCGGGCCGGGTGCGGACCGACTGATCGGCGGCCCCGGAGACGACGTCCTGATCGGCGGCCCCGACACCGACGTCCTGATCGGCGGCCCCGGCAACGACACGCTGCTGACCGGCTCGGGCTTCGATTTCGCCCGCGGCGGCTCCGGCACAACGTGATCAAGTAGCGGCCGGCTCCGACGCGACCTCCTGGCCGCGGCCCCAGAGCCTGCCGCCGACGAACAGCAGCGCGATCACGAACCCGACCACCGCGAGGATCGCGTCGAGCCGGAACGCGGCCTGGATGCCGTCGACGAAGGTGTCCTGGGCCGAGAAGACGGTGGTCGTCAGGCCGAGGCCGATCGAGCCGCCGGCGATCTGGAACATGTAGACGATCCCGCCCGCGAGGCTGGTCTGGGATTCGTCGACCGAGGTGACGCCGGCGGTGGTCGCGGTCGGGTAGAAGGTCCCGATCCCCAGCCCGAGGATGAGCATCCCGGGGATCAGCGCGCCGTAGCCGGAGCCGGTGTCGACCATCGAGAAGAGGAACGGCGCGATCGTCAGGCAGGCGGCCCCGAAACCGGCGAGGAGCTTCGCCCCGAGCCGGTTGTAGAGCGGGCCGGCGATGAACGAGACGACGGCGAAGGTCGCGAGGAACGGGAGCATCCCGACCCCGGCCTCGAGCGGCGTGTATTCGAGGTGCTTCTGCATGAACTGCGGCAGGTAGAGCAGCGAGGCGAAGAACGTCGCCGAGACGAAGAGGATCGCCAGGCAGGAGGCGCGGAAGCTCTCGTTGCCGATCACTTCGCTGGGGATCAGGGCGTTGCGGCCCGCCCGGCGCTCGATCGGGAGGAAGGCGACGATCAGGATCGCCGACAGCGCCAGCAGCGCGATCGTCTTCGGGTCGCCCCATCCCCAGTCGTCGACCTGGTCGAGGGCGATCAGCAGCGAGACGAGGCCGAACGAGATCGCCGCCACCCCCGCGTAGTCGATCCTCTGATCGCCGGGCTCGGGGTCCTTGATGTGGACGAAGCGGTAGGTGACGAGGACCGCGAAGATCGCCACCGGGACGTTGGCGAAGAAGATCCAGCGCCAGGTGAGGAGGTCGGTGAAGACGCCGCCGATCAGAGGGCCGATGGCGTTGCCGAGGCCGGCGGCGCCGATGATGATCCCGCCGGCGAGCCCGGCCTTCTCCTCGGGCAGGATCTCGTAGGTCATGCCGAGGATCGCGGGCCACATCAGGGCCCCGCCGACCCCCATCAGGACCCTGGTCGCGATCAGCCAGGTCTCGGTCGGGGCGGCGCCGCCGAGGGCCGACATCGAGGCGAAGATCGCGGTGCCGAGGAAGAAGGCGCGGCGGCGGCCGAACATGTCGGCCAGGCGCCCGCCGGTGACGATCAGGACGCCGAAGGTCAGCGCGTAGGCGTTGATCACCCACTGCATCGTGTTGACGTTGGTGTGGAAGTCCTTCTCCATCGTCGGGATCGCGACGTTGATCGCCGAGAAGTCGTTGGCGATGACGATGACGCTGGCCCCCATCGCGAGCAGCGCCAGCCAGGGCGTGCGGGTCGATCCCCCGGAGCCGGACTCCATTCGCGCAGCCTATTGCGGTCCGCGGACCGTGCGCTAAAGTGATCGACGAGTGATCTATCGGCCCGACAGCCTCGCGCTTCTCCTTCTCCTCCCCCTTCGGGGGGAATAGCGCTGGGCGGCGCGAGAGCCGCGAGAGACAAGGTCATTCGATTCGAAGCGAGAAGGAGGTAGGACCAGTGGCACCGACACCGGATAGCGCAAACCGCGTCCACATCTTTGACACGACCCTGCGGGACGGCGAGCAGTCGCCGGGGATCTCACTCAACACGGCGGAGAAGGTCGAGATCGCCCAGCAGCTCGCCCGGCTCGGCGTCGACGTGATCGAGGCCGGCTTCCCGATCACCTCGCCCGGTGACTTCGAGGCGGTCGAGGCGATCTCGCGCGGGGTCGAGGGCCCGGTCGTGTGCGGCCTTGCCCGCACCCACAAGGCCGACATCGATGCCGCCTGGGGGGCGATCCGCGACGCCCAGCGGCCGCGGATCCACACCTTCATCTCGACATCGGACATCCACATCGAGCACCAGCTCCAGACCGATCGCGATGACGTCAAGGGCCAGGCCCGGGCCGCCGTCGCGCTCGCCAAGTCCTACTGTCCCGACGTCGAGTTCTCGCCGATGGACGCGACCAGGGCCGACGTCGAGTTCACGGCCGAGGTCTGCGCGATCGCGGTCGAGGAGGGCGCGACGGTGGTCAACATCCCCGACACCGTCGGCTACACGACGCCGGAGGAGTACGCCGCCTACTTCCGGCGCCTCTACGAGCTGGTCCCGGGCCTGGCCGAGGTCGAGCTGTCGGTTCACTGTCACGACGATCTCGGGATGGCGGTCGCCAACTCCTACGCGGGGCTGCTGGCCGGCGCCCGCCAGGTCGAGTGCGCCGTCAACGGGATCGGCGAGCGGGCCGGGAACTGCTCGCTGGAGGAGATCGTGATGCTGGTCCGCACCCGCGAGGACGTCCACGGCCTCAGCACCGAGGTCAACACCCGGGAGCTGGCCCGCACCAGCCGGATGGTCTCGCGCCTGACCGGTTACGCGATCCAGCCGAACAAGGCGGTGGTCGGGCGCAACGCGTTCGCCCACGAGTCGGGCATCCACCAGGACGGCGTCCTGAAGGAGCGCACGACCTACGAGATCATGGACGCGACCGAAGTCGGCCTGGAGTCGAACTCGATCGTCCTCGGCAAGCACTCCGGCCGGCACGCGCTGCGCGACGCGCTGGAGCAGCTCGGGTTCAAGGTCGAGGGCAACGCCCTGAACGCCGCCTTCAAGCGGTTCAAGGAGGTCGCCGACCGCAAGAAGCAGGTGACGGCGCTCGATCTCGAGGCGATCGTCTCCGACGAGATGCGCGAGCGCGAGGACGCCCACGAGCTGGCCTGGTTCGAGGTCGAGGCCGGGTCGAGGCGCGAGCCGCTGGCCCGGGTCGCGGTCAAGCTGCCCTCCGGCGAGGAGTCGGTCGGCGAGTCGAGCGGCGACGGCCCGGTCGACGCGATCTTCCTCGCGATCCAGAAGGCGGCCGACACCGAGTGCGAGCTGCGCCAGTACACGGTCGAGGCGGTGACCGGGGGAGAGGACGCCCTCGGCTCGGTCAGCGTGATGCTGCGCGCCGCCGGGCGCCTGGCCACCGGCCAGGGCGTCGCCACCGACATCCTCGAGGCCTCGGCCCGCGCCTACGTCCGGGCGCTCTCGAACGCCCTCGAGGGCGCCGCGATCCGCGAGGCCGAGGCGGCAACCGCCGAGGCCGCCGTCGAGCGCACCCCGGGCCCGTAGGAATCAGCGCCAGGGCCCCCCGGGTCCTGGCGCACACTCCAATCTCCACAAGCCGCGCGCCACCCGTGACGCCGCGGCGGGCACCATCGTCCAATGCCCGCCGAGCCTGCGTTTGCACGTCCCCAGCAGGTACAAACGCAGACTCAGCGGGCCAACTCGGTGATTGCTGGACTGGCGGGGCGGCAGCACGGCGTGGTGGCCCGCGACCAGCTCCTCGAGTTGGAGCTTGGACGGGAGGCGATCGCCGGCCGCGTCAGGGACGGGCTGCTGCACAGACTCCATCCCGGTGTGTACGCGGTGGGTCGCAGGGAGGTGTCCCGAGAGGGGCGGTGGATGGCGGCCGTGCTCGTCGGTGGTCTCGGAGCGGCCGTGAGCCATCGATCGGCGGCGGGACTCTGGGGGATATCGCGCGACCAGCGATCTCGACCCGTCGAAATCGCGACGCCCAGGTCGACCAGATCGGCGCAGGGAGTGCGCCGTCATTGCGAGCGACTTGGGTCGCGATGAGGTCACCGTCAGAAATGGGATCCCGGTCACAACGCTTCGTCGGACCATCGTCGACATCGCCGCGTGCGGTTCCGGTCCCGGCCTCGAAGCCGCCGTCCGTGAGGCCCAATACCGGCACGGCCTCGACTCCGACTCCTTGAGGCGCCTCCTGTCGGAATATCGAGGACGCCGGGGCATCGCCCGCCTGCGGAGCATGCCTCGACAACCTCGGCATCGGCCCCCGGGGTCGCACGCGCAGCCCGCTCGAGGATCGATTCGCGTCGCTGCTCGCCGGGACGGACATCCCAGCCTGACCTGAATGCGCTGGTCGACATCGGGGGACAGCTGATCGAGGCCGACTGTCTCTGGGCGAAGGAGCGGGTGATCATCGAACTCGACGGCGCGGGGCCGAGCATCGGACCGATGCCGCCTTCCAGTCCGACCGGGCCCGCGATCGACGACTGCAGGCCCTGGGATGGAAGGTCGGGCGGGTCACCGATGAGCACCTCGATGAGCCCGAGGCGGTTCTCGCAGACATTCAGAGCGATGCTCGATGCCGACCTGCGATTTCCCCCGGATAGCGATGGAAATGGCAGGCTCGGCCAGGGTGGTTGTATGTGATAGCGTACGAACGTAATGGCAGCTCGGCGACAGAGCTCCCGACCGCGCCCGACGGAGCATGCCGAGCCTGCGGATGTCGGCCGGGTCGGCCGCCGCGTGCACGCCCTGCGCGACGCGATGGGACTCTCCCTGCGGGACCTGGCCGAGCGCAGCGGGGTCAGCGCGCCGATGCTGTCGCAGGTCGAGCGCGGCGAGACGAGCCCGACGATCGCGGTCGCGGCGAAGATCGCCGACCGGCCTCGACCTGACGCTGTCGCAGCTGCTGCGCCTCGACGAGGGCGAGCATGTCGTGATCAGCCGCGAGACAGGGCCGGCGCAGCTCGACCCGCGGCGGCCACCGCTTCGAGGAGCTGACCCCGCCGCTGCCCGGCCAGCGGGCGGACGTCTCGCTGCACACCCTGGAGGCGGGCGCGGCGACGGGCGGCCCGGACGACCCGCCGATGCACGAGCCCGGCAGCCGCGAGACCACCGTCGTCCTCAGCGGCGCCCTGGCGCTGATCGTCGACGGCAGCCGCCACGAGCTCCACGAGGGGGACGCCGTCACCTTCGACGCCGACCTGCCACACCACTTCGAGAACGAAACCGACGACCCGGCCCGGTTCCTCGCGGTGATTGCCGCGGGGTTGCGGAGGGGATAGAGGAGGCGACGATGCCCAAGACCATGTTCGACAAGATCTGGGAGGCCCACGAGGTCTCCGACGGCCTCATCTACATCGACCTCCACCTGGTCCACGAGGTCACCTCACCGCAGGCCTTCGACGGGCTCCGGCTCGCCGGCCGCAAGGTCCGCCGGCCCGACAAGACCCTGGCCACGGCCGACCACAACGTGCCCACCGACGGCACCAAGGCGGCGCGGCTGATCGCCGACGAGCTCTCCCGGATCCAGGTCGAGACGCTGGAGCGCAACTGCGAGGAGTTCGAGATCCCGATCCACTCGCTCGGCTCCGACCGCCAGGGGATCGTCCACGTGATCGGCCCCGAGCTCGGCGTCACCCAGCCCGGGCTGACGATCGTCTGCGGCGACAGCCACACCGCCACCCACGGCGCCTTCGGGGCGCTCGCCTTCGGCATCGGCACCTCCGAGGTCGAGCACGTGCTGGCGACCCAGTGCATGGTCCAGAAGCGGCCGAAGACGATGCGGATCCTCTACAGCGGCGAGCTGGGGGAGGGGGTCACGCCCAAGGACCTGATCCTGGCGACGATCGGCCGCCTCGGCACCGGCGGCATGGTCGGCCACGCCGTCGAGTACGCCGGCCCGACGATCGAGGGCCTCTCGATGCCGGGCCGGATGACGATCTGCAACATGACGATCGAGGGCGGCGGCCGGGCCGGGATGATCGCCCCCGACGAGACGACCTTCGAGTGGGTCCGGGGCCGCGAGGCCGCGCCCGAGGACTTCGACGCCGCCGTCGAGCGGTGGCGCAGCCTGCCCACCGACGACGGGGCGACCTTCGACACCGAGGTCGAGGTCGACGCCTCCGCGATCTCGCCGATGGTCACCTGGGGCACGACGCCCGGGATGGTCGTCGAGGTCACCGACACGGTCCCCGACCCGAACGCGCTCGAGTCTCCCGCCGACCGCGAGTCGGCCGAACGGGCGCTCTCCTACATGGCGCTCGACCCCGGCACCCCGATGACCGAGGTCCCCCTCGACCGCGTCTTCATCGGCTCCTGCACCAACTCCAGGGTCGAGGACCTGCGCGAGGCCGCCGAATTCGTCGACGGCCGCACGGTCGCCGACTCGGTCCGGGCGATGGTCGTCCCGGGGTCCCAGCAGGTGAAGCTGACCGCCGAAGAGGAGGGCCTGCACGAGGTCTTCAGGGCCGCCGGATTCGAGTGGCGCGAGGCGGGCTGCTCGATGTGCCTGGGGATGAACCCCGACATCCTGATGGAGGGCGAGCGCTGCGCATCGACCTCCAACCGCAACTTCGAGGGCCGCCAGGGCAAGGGCGGCCGGACCCATCTGGTCAGCCCGAAGATGGCGGCGGCCGCCGCGATCGAGGGCCATTTCGTCGACATCAGGGATTGGAGCTGAGCATGAGGCCGATTGACGTAATCGAGGGCGGTGTCTCGGTCCTGGACCGGGCCGACGTCGACACCGACCAGATCATCCCCAAGCAGTTCCTGAAGCGGGTCGAGCGGACCGGCTTCGGCGAGTTCCTCTTCTACGACTGGATCCGCTCCGGCGAGATCGAGCTCGAGCCGAACCCGATCCTCGTCACCGGGCGCAACTTCGGCTGCGGCTCCTCCCGCGAGCACGCCCCCTGGGCGCTCGAGGACTTCGGGTTCCAGGCGATCGTCGCCCCCTCGTTCGCCGACATCTTCTACGTCAACTGCACCAAGGTCGGGCTCCTGCCGGCGATCCTCGACGAGGAGCACTGCCGCGCCGTCGCCGAGGCCGGCGAGGCGCGGATCGACGTCGACGACGAGACGATCAGCTGCGGCACCGCCGGGGTCTTCGAGTTCGAGATCGAGCCCGACATCAAATTCCGGCTCCTCAACGGCCTCGACGACATCGGCGTCACCCTCGAAAACGTCGACCGCGATCGACGCCTTCGAGAGCGCCGGCGGCGCCGAGCGCGGCCCGGTCACGACCGGCCTCTAGCGCGTCCTATGGCGGAGGCGATCGAACACCGGCCCGCGCGAGTGGGACGCCGAGGTCTACCACCGCGTCTCCGAGACCCAGTTCCGGTGGGGCCTCGAGGTGCTGGAGCGGCTGCCGCTCGAGGGCGACGAGTACGTGCTCGACGCCGGCTGCGGCTCGGGACGCGTCACCGAGGCGCTGAGCGAGCGACTGCCCGACGGTCGGGTCGTCGCCATCGACGGCTCCGAGGAGATGGTCGAAGAAGGCCCGCGAGGTCCTCGGCTCCCGAGCGGACGTCCGTCACGGCGACCTCGAAGAGCTCGAGCTCGAGGAGAAGGTCGACGCGATCTTCTCCAACGCCGTCTTCCACTGGATCAAGGACCATCGGAACCTCTTCTCCCGCCTCCGGGCATCGCTCGCGCCCGGCGGCCGGCTCGGTCGCCCAGTGCGGCGGCAGGGGGAACGTCGCCAACCTCGCCGAGGTGATGGTCGGTGTCGCCGCGAGCGACGAGTACGGCGGGTATCTGGCGGAGGTGCCCAAAGCCTGGAACTTCCGCGGCGCCGAGGAGACCGCCGAGATCCTCGAGGAGGTCGGCTTCACCGACGTCCGCTGCTGGCTCGAACCGAAGGAGGTGCGGCCCGAGGAGCCGCTCGCGTTCCTGCGGACCGTCTCGCTCGGCCCCTACATCCGGGCCCTGCCGGAGGAGCTGCGCGACCCGTTCATCGCCGAGGTGATGGAGCGGATGGGAGATCCCCTCGTCCTCGACTACGTGCGCCTGAATATCGAGGCGCGTGCGAGCGCGGAGTGAGCAAGCATCGAAATCTGATTCTCTGCGCAGCGAACGAAGCGGGAGCCATTTATTCATGAGCCCAAGACCACGCATAGTCCTCCTGCCCGGCGACGGGATCGGCCCCGAGATCGTCGCCGCCGCGCAGCAGCTGCTCGAGACCCTCGGCGAGTTCGATTTCGACGAGCGGCTGCTCGGCGGCTGCTCGATCGACGCCGACGGCGTCGCCCTCACCGACGAGGTGCTCGAGGCCTGCCGGGCCTCGGACGCTGTCCTGCTCGGCGCCGTCGGCGGCCCGAAATGGGACACGACCGACCCCGACGCGCCGCGCCCCGAGCAGGGGCTGCTCGGGCTCCGCAAGGGGATGGGCCTCTACGCCAACCTGCGTCCGGTCCGGCCCAGCCCGGCCCTGGTCGGCTCGAGCCCGCTGCGCGAGGACCGGATCGCCGGCACCGACCTCCTCGTCGTCCGCGAGCTCACCGGCGGCATCTACTTCGGGGATTCCGGCCGCGACGGCGACTCCGCCCACGACACCTGCGAGTACTCGGTCGCCGAGATCGAGCGGATCTCCCGCACCGCGTTCGAGGCGGCGATCCGGCGCGCCGGCTCCGACGGCCGCACGCCCCGGGTCACCTCGGTCGACAAGGCGAACGTCCTCGAGACCTCACGCCTCTGGCGCGAGGTCGTCACCCGCGTCGCCGCCGAGTACCCGGACGTCGAGCTCGAGCACCTGCTGGTCGACAACGCCGCGATGCAGCTCGTCTCGCGGCCCGCCGAGTTCGACACGATCGTCACCGAGAACCTCTTCGGCGACATCCTCAGCGACGAGTCGGCGATGCTGACCGGGTCGCTGGGAATGCTCCCCTCGGCCAGCCTCGGCGCCGAGGGCGCACCCGGGGCTGTTCGAGCCCGTCCACGGCTCGGCCCCCGACATCGCCGGTCAGGGGATCGCCAACCCGCTGGCGACGTTCCTCTCGACGGCGATGATGCTCCGCCACGGCCTCGACCGGGCGGCCGAGGCAGAGCGAATCGAGACCGCCGTCGATGCCGTGCTCGAGAGCGGGCTGCGCACCGCCGACCTCGCCGCCGCCGGCGAGAGCACGGTCGGCACCAGCGAGATCACAGATGCGGTCCTGACCCAGATGGGTCGTTAAGCTTTTCCGCCATGGACACGGCCGAGCTGATCTGGCACAACGGGGAGTTCGTGAGCTGGGAGGACGCCAAGGTCCACGTGCTCAGCCACGGGCTCCACTACGGGACCGGCGTCTTCGAGGGCATCCGCTGCTACGAGACCGAGCGCGGGCCGGCCGTCTTCCGCCACCGCGAGCACCTCGACCGGCTCGAGAAGTCGGCCGGGCTCTACTACTTCGAGCTTCCCTACTCCGCCGAGGAGCTGCGGACCGCGACCCACGAGCTGATCCGCCGCAACGGGCTGCGCTCCTGCTACATCCGGCCGCTCGCGTTCCGCGGCTACGGCGAGATGGGCCTCTACGCGCAGAGCGCCCCGATCGAGGTGATCATCGCCGTCTGGCCGTGGGGCGCCTACCTCGGGGAGGACAGCAAGAAGCACGGGATCCGGACCAAGGTCTCCTCCTGGCGCACGATCTCCGGCGACAGCCTGATCCCGCACGCCAAGGCCTCCGGCCAGTACCTGAACTCGATCCTCGCCAAGACCGAGTCGGCCAACGCCGGCTACGACGAGGCGATCCTCCTCGACCAGCACGGCTGCGTCTCGGAGGGCTCCGGCGAGAACGTCTTCATCGTCCGCGACGGCACCCTGCTGACCCCGGGCCACACCTCGGCGATCCTCGACGGGATCACCCGCGCCTCGGTGATCCAGATCGCGCTCGACCTCGGCTACAAGGTCGAGGAGCGCCCGATCGCCCGCGCCGAGATGTACCTCGCCGACGAGATGTTCCTCACCGGCACCGCCGCCGAGCTGGTCCCGGTGCAGTCGGTCGACGACCACGAGCTCGGCGAGCCGGGTGAGATCACGAAGGTGATCCAGGCCAAATTCGAGGACGCCCTCTGCGGGCGCGCCGAGGAGTACCTGGAGTGGCTGGACCCGATCGAGGTCCCCAGCGAAGCTGACCAACCGAGTAAGGTCAGTTCCTGAATGTTGCACCGTTTCGAGGCAATCGGGCGAATTACCGCAGCCGCCTAGCGGCTGGCGCGGCGCGGCTGCGCATGCGGGCTAGCAGGCCCTCTCCCCGATCTCTCGAATCGAAAGGCAGCAGATGGAACAGGTGAAGCTCTACGACACGACCTTGCGCGACGGCATGGGCGGGCCCGGCATGTCGCTCTCCGTCGAGGAGAAGCTGAAGGTGGTCGACGCCCTCGACGACCTCGGGGCACACTTCATCGAGGCCGGCTTCCCGAGCTCGAACCCGAAGGAAGCCGAGCTGTTCGAGCGGCTCGAGGGCCTGAGCCTCGAGAACGCGACGATCGCGGCCTTCGGGATGACCCGGCGGCGCGACACCAAGCCCGAGGACGACGAGGCGCTGCGGACGATCGTCGAGTGCTTCGCCCCGGTCGCCTGCCTGGTCGGCAAGAGCTGGGGCCTTCACCTCGAGAAGGTGATCCGGGTCTCACCGGAGGAGAACCTGGCGATGATCGCCGACTCGGTCGCCTTCTGCCGCGAGCAGGGCAAGCGGGTGGTCTTCGACGCCGAGCACTTCTTCGACGGCTACCGCGACGACCCCGGCTACGCGATCGCGTGCGCGCGCGCCGCGGCCGATGCCGGCGCCGAGAACGTCACCCTCTGCGACACCAACGGCGGCAACCTGCCCGAGTTCGTCGGCGCCGCGACCGCGGCGGTGATCGCCGAGCTCGGCGACGGGGTCGAGGTCGGCATCCACACCCACAACGACGCCGAGTGCGCGGTCGCCAACTCGCTGGCCGCGGTCGCGGCCGGCGCCCGCCTCGTCCAGGGCACCGTCAACGGATACGGCGAGCGCTGCGGCAACGCCAACCTCGCCTCGATCCTGCCGGCGCTGCAGCTGAAGATGGGGTTCGAGGTCGTCACCGACGAGCAGCTCGCGAACCTGACCCAGACCGCCCACTACCTCGACGAGCTCTGCAACGTGACCCCCGACGCCGACGCCCCCTACGTCGGCCGCAACGCGTTCGCCCACAAGGCCGGGATGCACGCGGCGGGAGTCGCCGCCGATGCCCGCACCTTCGAGCACCTCGACCCGGCGGCCGTCGGCAACGCCCGCGACATCCTCCCCTCGGAGCTCTCCGGCAAGGCGACGATCCGGACCCAGGCCGAGCGGGCCGGGCTCGAGATCGACGAGGAGGCGGCCGGCCGCGCCGTCGCCCGGCTCAAGGAGCGCGAGCACCGCGGCTACCACTACGAGGCGGCGCCCGCCTCCTTCGAGCTCCTCCTCCGCGAGGAGGCCGGCAGCTACAACCCGCTGTTCGAGCTCGAGAGCTTCCGGGTGACGACCGAGAAGCGCGCCGACGGAGAGGTCGAGACCGAGGCGACGATCAAGGTCACGGTCGACGGCCAGCGCTACGTCCGCGTCGCCGAGGGCAACGGCCCGGTCAACGCCCTCGACAAGGCCCTGCGCGGCGCGATCGTCGACCGCCACCCGCACCTCGCCGACATCGAGCTGACCAACTACAAGGTCAGGATCCTCGACGAGAGCCACGGAACCGGCGCCATCACCCGCGTCCTCCTCGACTCCTCCGACGGAGAGCGGGAGTGGGGGACGATCGGCGTCTCGGAGAACATCATCGAGGCCTCCTGGGAGGCCCTGGTCGACTCGCTGGAGTACGCCTTCCAACAATGAGCGAGGGGCCGGACACCGACCCGATCCCGCTCGCCAGGCCGGAGATCGACGAGCGCGAGGAGGCCCTCGTGCTCGAGGTGCTGCGCTCGGGCCGCCTCTCGCTGGGCCCGATGGTCGAGCGCTTCGAGCGCGACTTCGCCGCCTGGCTCGGGGTCGAGGACGCGGTCGCGGTCTCGAGCGGGACGACCGCCCTGCACCTCGGGGTCCGGGCGCTGGGCTGGGGTCAGGGCGACGAGGTCCTGACCAGCCCGCTGAGCTTCGTCGCCTCGGCCAACTGCCTCCTCTATGAGGGTGTGCGGCCGGTCTTCTGCGACGTCGACCCGGTCACCCTCGACCTCGATCCCGCCGCCGCCGAGGCGGGTCTGACCGAGCGCACCGCGGGGATCCTCCCGGTCCACATCTTCGGCTACCCCGCCGCGATGCCCGAGCTCGAGGAGATCGCCGCCCGCCGCGGCCTCGGGATCCTCGAGGACGCCTGCGAGGCGCTCGGGGCGATCGACGCCGAGGGCCGGCGGGTGGGGTCCCGCGGCAACCTCGCCGCCTTCGGCTTCTACGCCAACAAGCAGCTGACCACCGGCGAGGGCGGGATGCTGGTCCCGGACGGCGCCGAGACCGCCGCCCGCCTGCGGAGCGAGCGCAACCAGGGCCGCGCTCCCGACATGGGCTGGCTCGACCACGCCGGCCTCGGGTTCAACTACCGGCTCTCCGACGTCGCCGCCGCGATCGGCGCCGCCCAGGTCGGGAAGCTCGACGCGATGCTGCAGAGCAGGGTGGAGGTCGCCGGCCTCTACGCGGAGCGCCTCGCGACGGTCGACGGGCGTCGAGCCCCCGATCCCCGGGCGCGACGCCGAGCGCCGCGGCTGGTTCGTCTACACGGTGAGGCTCCCGGCCGAGGTCGACCGCGACGCGACGATCGCCAGGCTCGCCGAGCGCGGCATCGCCTCCAAGGCCTACATGCCATGCATCCACCTCTTCCCGCACCTGCGCGAGCTCGGCTACTCGGAGGGCGAGTTCCCGGTCGCCGAAGACGCCTCCCGCCGCTCTCTGGCGCTGCCGTTCTTCCCGCAGATGACGGAGTCTCAGGTGGAGCGGGTCTGCCAGGGCCTGGCGGCGTCAATACGCTGAGGGTCAATCCGATGTCGCGCTTTCGCAAAGACCCCGACCCCCGCTTCTGGCGGCTCAATCGCTCGGTCGAGTTCGACTGGCGCCTGGCCCCCTACGACATCGACCAGTCGCAGGCGCACGCCCGCGCCCTCCAGCAGATCGGCGTCCTCAGCGCCGAGGAGCTCGAGCAGCTCGACGCCGGCCTCGAACGGGTCCGGGCGCGGATCGGCGAGCGCGGGTTCGAATTCGAGGAGGCCGACGAGGACATCCACATGGCGATCGAGCGCCTGCTCGAGGCCGAGGTCGGGCCGCTGGCGGGCAAGCTCCACACCGGCCGCTCGCGCAACGACCAGGTCGCGACCGACGTCGCGATGGTCGTCCAGGCGCACTCGCTGCGCGCGATCGAGCTCTGCGGCGCGGTGATGGGCCGGATCCTCGGCCTCGCCGAGAGTCACCGCGACTGGCCGATGCCCGGGTACACCCACCTCCAGCGCGCCCAGCCGGTCTACCTCGGCCACCACCTGCTCGCCTACTTCTGGATGCTCGGCCGCGACGTCCTCCGCTTCCAGTTCGCGCTCGACAGCGCCTCGGTGATGCCGCTCGGCTCGGGCGCCCTCGCCGGCGTCAACTGGGAGATCGACCGGCGCGAGGTCGCCGACGACCTCGGCTTCGAGCACCTCTCAGCGAACTCGATCGACGGCGCCTCCAACCGCGACTTCGTCATCGACTACCTGGCCGCGGCGTCGACGGCCGCGATGCACCTCTCGCGCCTCGGCTCGGAGATCGTGATCTGGTCGAGCACCGAGTTCGGGTTCTGCGAGCTCGACGAGTCCTTCTCCTCGGGCTCGAGCATCATGCCCCAGAAGAAGAACCCCGACTCGGCCGAGCTCCTGCGGGCGAAGGCGCCGCGGGTCGCCGCCGACCTCCTCGCCCTGCTCGGCACGATGCACGCCCTGCCGCTCACCTACAGCAAGGACATGCAGGAGGACAAGGAGCCGCTGTTCGACGCGATCGACACCATCGAGCCCTGCCTCGAGGCCGCCGACGGGATGCTCGCCGGCGTCGAGTTCGACCGCGAGCGCCTCGAGGCCGCCTCGGGCGATGAGATGCTCGCCGCGACCGAGATCGCCGACCTGCTGGTGCGCAAGGGGATGCCGTTCCGCGAGGCCCACGGCGTCGTCGGCGGCCTCGTCCGCGACGCGGTCGAGAGCGGCAAGAGCCTCTCCGAGCTGACGCCGGAGGAGCTGCGACAGCGCAGCGAGCTGCTCGACGACTCCTACTACGACGTCCTCAGCCGCGAGAGCTGGCTCGAGTCGAAGCGGATCGAGGGCGGGACCGGCTCGGAGCCGCTCGCGGCCCAGATCGAGCTCGCCCGCGAGACGCTGGCCGCGGTCGAGGCCCGGCTCGCCGCGGAGCACCGTTGAGCGGCGGCGCGGTCGCCACCGAGCCCCGCCTGGGCATCGAGTTCTTCGACCGCTCCGTCCACGAGGTCGCCCGCGACCTGATCGGGTGCCGCCTCTTCTACGAGGGGCGGGGCGGCGTCATCGTCGAGACCGAGAGCTACGAGCGAGACGACCCCGCCTGTCACGCCTACGTCGGCCTCACCGACCGCACCGAGGTCCTCTTCGGCCCGCCGGGCCGCGCCTACGTCTACCTCTCCTACGGGATCCACAGCCTGCTCAACTTCGTCGCCGAGCCCGAGGGCGACGCGGCCGCGGTGCTGATCAGGGCGCTCGAGCCGACCCATGGCCTGGCGGAGATGCGGCGCAGACGGCACCGCGAGGACGACCTCGAGCTCTGCTCCGGCCCGGGCAAGCTGACCGAGGCGCTCGGGGTGGGGCTCGACTCCAACGGAGCCGACCTCTCCTCGGACCCGTTCCTGATCCTGCCCCGCCGGGACGGCTGGAGCGGCGAGATCGTCACCGGCCCCCGGGTCGGGATCACGAAAGCGGTCGATCGCCCCTGGCGCTTCTCCCTCGCCGGCAACCCGCACGTTTCGAGGCCGAGGCCGCCCGAGCTGATCAGCCGGGGGCCGCGGCGCCGCCGCTGCTGACCCCGCCGCTCGATTCGGGCGCCGCTTCTTCGGGCGCCGCTTCGGGCGCCGCTTCGGTTTCGGGCGCAGCTTCGGTTTCCGGCGCCGGCGCTTCTTCGGGCGCCGCTTCTTCCGGTTCGGAGTAGGTCGACGGGGGCGATGTAGGAGCCTTCGGAGGTGCTTTCCCCGGAGCTTTCGAAGTCTTCTCCGTTCTTTTCCGCCTCCTTCTTTTCCTTCGCTTCCGCCGCCCGTTCGGCGGTGATGTCCTGCCAGGCCGAGATCACACCGGCCCAGATCAGCGCCGGGAAGGTCCCGCCCATCACCGGGCCGCCCTCGTAGAGGGTGGTCATCGGCGTCGTCGAGTCCGGGTAGCCGACCCAGACGCAGGCGGTGACTTCGTCGGAGATCCCGCCGCAGAACCAGGCGTCGCCGTTGTTCTCGGTCGTGCCGGTCTTGCCCCACTGGCCTTCGGCCCCGATCTGGGCGTGGGTCCCGGTTCCGGTGGAGACGACGGTTTCGAGGATCCGCTTCGCTTCTTCGGCCGTCCCCTGCTCGAAGGCCTGGGTGTGGATCGAGTCGTTGTCGCCGCCTTTGATCAGGTGGCCGTCCTTGTCGGTGACTTCGGTGAAGGCGACCGGGCTGTCACCGGGGACCGGGGCGAGGGTGCCGCTGACGCGGTCGCCGTTGTTGCCGATCGTCGAGTAGGCGTAGGCCCAGCCGAGCGGGCTGACGCCTTCTTTGAGCCCGCCGAGGACCATCGCCGGGTTGGTCGAGATCGGGTCCTTGTAGCCGGCCGCGTGGATCGTCTTCGCGATCGAGCGGGTGCGGTCCTCGACCGTCTTGCCTTCCAGGCCTTCGAGGCCGAGCTGGGCGTAGATCGAGTTGTCGGAGTAGGTCGTCGCGCATTCGATCGAGCAGGAGCCGAGGTAGGAGTCCTCGTCGTTGTGGACGACGAAGACTTCCTTCCCGTGCTTGCCGAAGTGGAATTCCTGGACCGCCGATTCGTAGGTGGTGGCGGGGGAGATCCCCTCTTCCAGCGCGGTCAGCAGCGTGAACGGCTTGATCGAGGACCCGGGCTGGCGCCGCCCCTGGGTGGCGAGGTTGAACGGCTTCTCCTTGAAGTCGGAGCCGCCGACCAGGGCCTTGATCCCCGCGTTGTGGTTGTCGATCACGACCACCGAGGCGGTGGCCGGCAGGTAGCCGAGGTAGGAGGCGATGGTTTCTTCGGCCGCTTCCTGCAGCGGCAGGTCGAGCGTCGACTTGATCTTGAGGCCGCCGTAGAACGCCTTCGAGGCCCCGTAGCGTTCGAGCAGCTGCTGGCGCAGGTAGGCGACGAAGTAGGGGGCTTCCGATTCGAAGGTCGGCGGTTCGATGCTGGCCGGCGAGGGCAGCGCGTGCTGCTGGCCTTCGACCATCTGTTCCTGGGAGATGTAGTCCTGTTCGTACATCTTTTCGAGCACCAGGTTGCGGCGCCCGAGGGCGTTTTCGGGGTAGATCTTCGGGTCGTAGGCGGTGGGCGACTGGATGATCCCCGCCAGCAGCGCGGCCTCGTAGGGTTCGAGCACGCTCGCGCAGGGATCGGTCTCGGTGCCGCAGCCGGGGTGGGCCGATCCGAAGTAGGTGCGGGCGGCGGCCTCGATCCCGTAGGCGCCCTCGCCGAAGTAGACCGTGTTCAGGTACTCGGTGAGGATCTTGTCCTTGCTCCAGTGGCGCTCGAGCCGGTAGGCGAGCGCCGCCTCGCGGAACTTCTCCAGGACCGTTCGGCTGCTTTCCGCTTCCAGCGCCTGCTTGACGAACTGCTGGGTGATCGTCGAGGCGCCCTGTTCGGCGCTCTGGCTGAGGATGTCGTGCAGGAGCGCGCGGCTGATGCCCCTGAAGTCGACGCCGCTGTGTTCGTAGAAGCGGGCGTCCTCGACCGAGACCACCGCGTTCTTCACGTTCGGCGAGACCTGGCCCGAGGTGAGCAGGATTTTGTTCTGGTCGCTGGTCAGGGTCCCGAGCCGTTCGCCGTTGTCGCCGACGACGACGCTGTTCCGGGAGGCCTTGTACTGGGCGAAGTTGTAGATCGCCGGCAGGTCCTGGGAGACGGCGGCCATCATCCCGAACACCATCGAGACGACCGCGAGCACGGCGAGGCCGAGAAGCACGAAGAGGATGCGCAGCTTCTTCAGCTGCGGCCTCCGTGGCTTCTCGGGAGCGGGTTTCGTCACCGGGGGCGGCTCTTTGCCGCCTCGCCGGCGAGGCTTTAATCCAAGAGGCGCCATCAAGGGGTTCGGCACGGCGTCCAGCCGCCGAGCGAACGCGGCAGTCTAGCATTGCCCAGCCATGGATCTGACCAGCAATGCGGTCGACGTGCTGCCCGCGGGGAGGCTGGAGGAGCAGCTCGCCGAGGGCAGGCCCCTGCGCGTCAAGCTCGGGATCGACCCGACCACGTCCGACATCCACCTCGGCCACACCGTCGTCCTCGGCAAGCTTCGCGAGTTCCAGGACGCGGGCCACCAGGTGGTTCTGATCGTCGGCGACTTCACCGCCCAGGTCGGCGACCCGAGCGGCCGCTCGAGCCAGCGCCCGATGCCGACGGCGGAGGAGATCACGGCCAACGCCGAGACCTACCAGGAGCAGGCGTTCAAGGTTCTCGACCCCGACCGGACCGAGGTCCGCTTCAACAGCGAGTGGCTGCGGATGGACTCCCAGGAGCTGCTCTCGCTGCTCGCGAAGACGACGGTGGCGAGGCTCCTCGAGCGCGACGACTTCCAGAAGAGGATGGCCGCCGGGGCGCCGATCGCCGCCCTCGAGCTCCTCTACCCGCTGCTGCAGGGATACGACTCGGTGGCGATCGACGCCGACATCGAGGTGGGGGGGACCGACCAGAAATTCAACCTCCTCTTCGGCCGCGACATGCAGGCCGCCTACGGCCGGCCGCAGCAATCGATCATGACCCTCCCGATCCTGGTCGGGATCGACGGCGAGCAGAAGATGAGCAAGTCGCTCGACAACTACGTCGGCGTCACCGATGCCCCGGAGGAGATGTTCGGGCGGCTGATGCGCGTCCCCGACCCGGCGATGGCCGAGTACTTCCGCCTCCTCCTCAACGAGGAGGTCCCGAGCGGGCCCGCCGAACGAGGCGAAGCGCGAGCTGGCGCGGCGCCTCGTCGCCCGCTACCACGGCGAGAGCGGGGCGGCCGCGGCCGAGGAGCACTTCAACCGCCTCTTCGTCGACCACGAGCTGCCGGCCGACCTCGAGGAGGCGAGCCTCGCCCCGTACGCCGGGGGCGACGGCGGCCAGGTCCACCTGCCGCAGCTGATGGGCGGCCTGTTCGAGATCAGCTCGAGCGAGGCGAGGCGCCTGATCGGGCAGGGAGGCGTCAAGCTCGACGGCGAGACGCTCCCCGCCGACCGCCTCGACTACGATCCCGCCGACCTCGACGGGCGGGTCCTGCAGGTCGGAAAGCGCCGCTTCAGGCGCCTGCGTGCCACCGCCTAGCCAAGAGGCCCCTTCAGCGCTATACTCCTCGGTCCCTCTGGGAAGGGCCCTCGGCCCGACCCGTGCGTAGAGAGCGACGAGTCCCGTCGTGAGAGACGCAGCGGTCTTTGAAAACTGAGCAGCGTGCACTCCGCAGGCCCACGGGTCTGTGGATGTTTGAGCCCGATCCACTCGACTCGTCAGCGTGCCGAGTGGTCTGATTTACCCGTCATGTCGGTTGCCGCGTTTGTGTACTCGGTGACCATTAGTCAGGCATGACCACTCTCTGTAAGAAGTATCTTCACGGAGAGTTTGATCCTGGCTCAGGACGAACGCTGGCGGCGTGCTTAACACATGCAAGTGGTGCGACGAACCAGGGCTTGCCCTGGGGCAAAGCCGCGAACGGGTGAGTAACACGTGAGTAACCTGCCCCGATGACCGGGACAACCCGAGGAAACTCGGGCTAATACCGGATGTGGCGCACAGGTCGTAAGCCTGTTCGCTAAAGGAAGCTTCGGCCTCCGCATTGGGAGGGGCTCGCGGCCCATTAGCTTGTTGGTGGGGTAACGGCCTACCAAGGCAACGATGGGTAGCTGGTCTGAGAGGACGATCAGCCACACTGGGACTGAGACACGGCCCAGACTCCTACGGGAGGCAGCAGTGGGGAATCTTGCGCAATGCGCGAAAGCGTGACGCAGCAACGCCGCGTGGGGGAAGACGGCCTTCGGGTTGTAAACCCCTTTCAGGAGGGACGAAGGTTCACCGGTGAATAGCCGTGTGGATTGACGGTACCTCCAGAAGAAGCTCCGGCTAACTACGTGCCAGCAGCCGCGGTAATACGTAGGGAGCAAGCGTTGTCCGGAATCATTGGGCGTAAAGCGCGCGTAGGCGGCCCTGTAAGTCCGTTGTGAAAGTCAAAGGCTCAACCTTTGAAAGCCGATGGATACTGCAGGGCTAGAGTCCGGAAGAGGCGAGTGGAATTCCTGGTGTAGCGGTGGAATGCGCAGATATCAGGAGGAACACCAATAGCGAAGGCAGCTCGCTGGGACGGTACTGACGCTAAGGCGCGAAAGCGTGGGGAGCGAACAGGATTAGATACCCTGGTAGTCCACGCCGTAAACGATGGGCACTAGGTGTGGGAGGTGTCGACTCCTCCCGTGCCGTCGCTAACGCACTAAGTGCCCCGCCTGGGGAGTACGGCCGCAAGGCTAAAACTCAAAGGAATTGACGGGGGCCCGCACAAGCAGCGGAGCATGTGGTTTAATTCGACGCAACGCGAAGAACCTTACCTGGGCTTGACATGTAGGTGACCGCCGTGGAAACACGGTTTTCCTTCGGGACACCTTCACAGGTGGTGCATGGCTGTCGTCAGCTCGTGTCGTGAGATGTTGGGTTAAGTCCCGCAACGAGCGCAACCCCCGTTCCATGTTGCCAGCATTCAGTTGGGGACTCATGGGAGACTGCCGGTGACAAACCGGAGGAAGGTGGGGATGACGTCAAGTCATCATGCCCCTTATGTCCAGGGCTACACACGTGCTACATTGGCGCATACAAAGGGCAGCAATACCGTGAGGTGGAGCGAATCCCAGAAAGTGCGTCTCGGTTCGGATTGGAGGCTGAAACTCGCCTCCATGAAGGTGGAGTTGCTAGTAATCGCGGATCAGCAATGCCGCGGTGAATACGTTCCCGGGCCTTGTACACACCGCCCGTCACACCACGAAAGCAGGCAACACCCGAAGCCGGTGGCCTAACCTTTTGGAGGGAGCCGTCGAAGGTGGGGCTTGTGATTGGGGTGAAGTCGTAACAAGGTAGCCGTAGCGGAAGCTGCGGCTGGATCACCTCCTTTCTAGGGAGATTTCTCTAGAACGTCGACCGGGCTCCCCGATGACACATAGTCATCGGGAACGCTGCTCAGTTTTGAGAGACCGCCGGCGGAAGTATCTCCGTCGCGTGCGCCTCGGTGGAGCTTGAAAACCGTACAAGGCCAATATTGATGTAAGGGTAATTTTTCGACCCGTACGTTTCGACGTATGGGTCGCTCACCGTCAAGATAGTAAGGGCTTACGGTGGATGCCTTGGCACCAGGAGTCGATGAAGGACGTGGACGGCTGCGATAAGCCGCGGTAAGGCGCTGAACAGCCATTGACCCGCGGATTTCCGAATGGGAAAACCCGGCGCCGGTAATGCGGCGTCATCCGGTGGTGAATACATAGCCATCGGAAGGCAACCGGGGGAACTGAAACATCTAAGTACCCCGAGGAATAGAAATCAACCGAGACTCCCTGAGTAGTGGCGAGCGAAAAGGGATCAGCCCAAACCTGGCAGATGTAAGCGGACATGCGTTGTCTGCCGGGGGTTGTAGGACGTCATGCCCGAGTCGTGTCCGACTCGGCGGCAGTTACAAAGTCAGGTGTTAACCGAAGCGAGTGGAACCTCGCACCACAGAGGGCAATCGTCCCGTAGGTGAAAACGCACTGATCTGCCGATTGATGTTCCTGAGTAGGACCGCACCCGTGAAACGCGGTCCGAACCTGGGGGGACCACCCTCCAAGGCTAAGTACTACCTGGTGACCGATAGTGAACTAGTACCGTGAGGGAAAGGTGAAAAGCACCCCTGAAGGGGAGTGAAATAGTACCTGAAACCGTAAGCCTACAAGTGGTCGGAGCACCCTCGGGTGTGACGGCGTGCTTTTTGCATCACGAGCCGGCGAGTTACTCGTCAGTGGCAAGGTTAAGCGATGAGCGGAGCCGCAGCGAAAGCGAGTCTGAACAGGGCGACATAGTCATTGGCGGTAGACCCGAAACTGGGCGAGCTATCCATGGGCAGGCTGAAGCGGGGGTAAGACCTCGTGGAGGGCCGAACCGACCTAGGTTGAAAACTGGGCGGATGACCTGTGGATTGGAGTGAAAGGCTAATCAAGCCCAGAGATATCTGGTTCTCTCCGAAATATATTTAGGTATAGCCTCGAGCTATTGCGTTTCGGCCGTAGAGCACTGTTTGGACTAGGGGCCCTACCAGGTTACCGACTTCAGGCAAACTCCGAAGACCGTTACGTTTAACTCGGGAGTCAGTGTGCGGGGGATAAACTTCGTACGCAAAAGGGGAACAACCCAGACCATCAGCTAAGGACCCTAAGTACTAGCTAAGTGGTAAACGATGTCCGAGTGCATAGACAACCAAGAGGTTGGCTTAGAAGCAGCCACCCTTGAAAGAGTGCGTAACAGCTCACTGGTCAAGTGTTCGGGCGCGGAGAATTCAACGGGGCTCAAGCTAGTCTCCGAAGCTATGGGTGTGCAGGCCTGCGGGCTCTGCACGCGGTAGGAGAGCGTTCCAGTTGCGAGAAGCGGTCGCGTAAGCTGCCGTGGAGCGGCTGGAAGTGAGAATGCCGGCATGAGTAACGATAGAGGGGTGAGACTCCCCTCCACCGTTTGTCCAAGGTTTCCTGAGTAAAGTTCGTCTGCTCAGGGTTAGTCGGGACCTAAGGCGAGGCCGAAAGGCGTAGCCGATGGCCAACAGGTTGATATTCCTGTACCACGTCGATTCCGTTATGACCGATGGGGGGACGGGGAAGGGTAAGGGAACCCAGGCGATGGTTGTCCTGGGGCAAGCACGTAGCCAGTCGCTGTAGGTAAATCCGCAGCGGCGTTTACGCGAGGTGCGATGCCAGCTGGCTTAACGCCGGCCAGTCTCTGATCCCATGCCTCCAAGAAAATCCTCTAGGCAGGACTCGCGTGCCCGTACCGATAACCGACACAGGTGGACAAGTAGAACATACTAAGGTGAGCGAGCTAACTCTCGTTAAGGAACTCGGCAAAATCGTCCCGTAACTTCGGGAGAAGGGACGCCCCGTTAGGGTGAACTCCGCACGGAGGGAGCCTGAGGGGGCCGCAGTGAATTGGTCCAAGCGACTGTTTACCAAAAACACAGGCCTCTGCTAAGTCGCAAGACGACGTATAGGGGCTGACGCCTGCCCGGTGCCGGAAGGTTACGCGGACCTGTTAGCACTTCGGTGCGAAGCAGGGAAGCTAAGCCCCGGTAAACGGCGGCCGTAACTATAACGGTCCTAAGGTAGCGAAATTCCTTGTCGGGTAAGTTCCGACCTGCACGAATGGCGTAACGACTTGGACGCTGTCTCAACGAGAGGCTCGGTGAAATTAAAGTCTCGGTGAAGATGCCGAGTACCCGCGGCTAGACGGAAAGACCCCGTGAACCTTTACTGCAACTTGATATTGGAGTCTGGGGTATCTCGCTCAGGATAGGTGGGAGACTATGAACTGGTGGCTTTGGCCACCGGGGAGTCACCCTTGAGATACCACCCTTGGTAGTCCGGGCTTCTAACACCATGCCGTTATCCGGGTGGTGAACAGTGTCAGGTGGGCAGTTTGACTGGGGCGGTCGCCTCCTAAAATGTAACGGAGGCGCCCAAAGGTTCCCTCAGCACGGTTGGAAATCGTGCGTAGAGTGTAAAGGCATAAAGGGAGCTTGACTGCGAGACCGACGGGTCGAGCAGGAACGAAAGTTGGGCTTAGTGATCCGGCGGTTGCAAGTGGAAGCGCCGTCGCTCAACGGATAAAAGGTACTCCGGGGATAACAGGCTTATCGGTTCCAAGAGTCCACATCGACGAACCGGTTTGGCACCTCGATGTCGGCTCGTCGCATCCTGGGGCTGGAGTAGGTCCCAAGGGTTGGGCTGTTCGCCCATTAAAGCGGTACGCGAGCTGGGTTCAGAACGTCGTGAGACAGTTCGGTCCCTATCTGCCGTGGGCGTTGGAGAGTTGAGAGGAGTCGTCCCTAGTACGAGAGGACCGGGATGAACGTGCCTCTGGTGTATCTGTTGTCCTGCCAAGGGCATCGCAGATTAGCTACGCACGGAACGGATAACCGCTGAAGGCATCTAAGCGGGAAGCCGTCCTCGAGATGAGCTCTCCCATCCCCTTGAGGGAGTAAGACCCCTGGTAGACCACCAGGTTGATAGGCCGGCGGTGCAAGCGCAGTGATGCGCTCAGCTGACCGGTACTAATGGGTCGAGGGCTTGACGGATATTTTTACCCTTTGGTCTTGTGCGGTTTTCAAGCTTCACCGGGGGCGGTTTCGCAAAATTCCGGTGGCGCATAGCGAGGGGGAAACACCTCTTCCCATTCCGAACAGAGTAGTTAAGCCCCTCTGCGCCGATGGTACTTGGAGGGCAACCTCCTGGGAGAGTAGGTCGCCGCCGGTTCTTCCTTACGACCTGGGCCGCCTCCGGGCGGCCCTTCGTCGTTCAGCGGGCGCTCAGGAGTGCGCGGCGAAGCGATTGATCGCCGCGTTCCAGGAGCCGGTGCTGCGAACCGTCCTCCGCGACCGGCTCTCGCAGGAGCGCGGGGCCGGGCCGACCGGCTCGAGCCCGTACTCGCCGAGGGTCGCGAAGTCGATGATCAGGTCGACCGCGTCGGTCAGCCGTGTCGCTGTGGGTGTTGTCTTCGTCTCGAACATGAGTTCGTAAGTCTAGGGTGCTGCCCGGACGCCTTCCCGATTCTGCACACGTTTTTGCACCGCTGCTCGCTTTTTGGCTCTCTGACTGGCTTTCGGAGGTCCGGCGAAGCCCAGGATCAGCTCCGAGGTCAGGTTCGGTTCCTCGACGTTGGGCGAGTGCCCGACGCCCTGGATCAGGGTTCCGAAGGCGTTGGGCACCGCTGCCTGGTAGGCGTCCAGCGTCGCCTGCGGGTCGGAGATGATCTGCTCTTCGGCGCCCATCAGGACCAGCAGCGGCTTGTGCGTCGCCGCGATCCGGTCCGCGAGTGACTCTTCGGAGGTGTAGTCGTCGAGTGCTTCGCGTGACTCCTTGTACGACGTGTAGGTCATCTGCCTGACGTCCTCGACGAACCGATCGGGGACGTCGAAGCCGGGCGCGAACGCGACCTCGAGCCCCTTTCGGATCGAGAAGTCGGGCTTGACCCGCCACAGCGCCGGCCCGATCACGGGCACGAACGGCAGCTTCGCGAGCGTCCCCAGGCTGCTCTCTTCGTCGGGCGATGCCCGGCTGTCGATGATCACCAGTTTCGAGACCAGCTCCGGCGACTGTTCGGCGAGCGCCGTCGCGACGCCGCCGCCCAGCGAGTGGCCGACGACGATCGCGTTCTTCACGCCGAGGCGGCCGAGCGCCTGGGCGACGAGGTCCGCCTGGTTCGGGATCGAGTAGCCCGAGTCGGGTTTTTCCGAGCCGCCGTGGCCGAGGAGGTCGACCGCGATCACCCGGTGGGCCTTGTCGAGCAGCGGCATCACGCCGTCCCACCAGTTGATCGCGCATGAGTAGCAGTGGATGAGGACGATCGGCGACCCGTCGCGGGGGCCGCGATCGACGACCTGGAGGTCGCCCCCGGTCGAGGCTGAGGATGCGGCCGCCGGGCTCGGTCACCTCGGCCGGCTTCGTTTCCCTGGTGGTGGCGACGTCGTTGAGCACCAGGAGCACGACGAGGGCGGCGATTACCGCGATGAGGATCTTCCAGCCGCGTCTCATGGCGGCCGTTACCCTAGCCGGAACCCATGGAGAAATTCGTCATCCAAGGAGGGACGCCGCTCTGCGGCGAGGTCACCGCTGCGGGCAACAAGAACGCCGCCCTGCCGATCCTCGCCGCCTGCCTTCTGACCGAGGAGGAGCTGCTCCTGCACAGGGTTCCGCGGATCCGCGACACCGAGGCCCAGATCGCGCTGCTCGAGCGCCTCGGGGTCGAGGCGGTCTGGGTGGCGGACAACAGCCTCCGCCTCAGCGCCCGAAACGTGACCGAGGTCGAGGTCGACCGCGACCTCTCGAACAGCATCCGCGCCTCCTTCCTCGTCGCCGGGCCGCTGCTGGCGCGCTTCGGCGAGGCGAGGATGCCGCCGCCGGGGGGCGACTTCATCGGCCGCCGCCGGCTCGACGCCCACCTCGACGCCTTCGTCGACCTCGGCGCCCGGGTCGAGGGCGACCGCTGGATCGAGCTGACCTCGCCCAACGGCGGACTCCGCCCCTGCGCGATCTTCATGGACGAGCCCTCGGTGATGGGCACCGAGAACGCCCTGATGGCGGCGGCGCTGACGCCCGGGCCCGACGACGATCTCCAACGCCGCCAGCGAGCCCCACGTCCAGGACCTCGCGCGCCTGCTCACCACGATGGGAGCGACCGTCGACGGGATCGGCTCGAACGTGATGACCGTCCACGGCCGCGACCGGCTCGGCGGCGCCGAGCACACGATCTCCCCCGACCACATCGAGGTCGGCAGCTTCATGGCGCTCGCCGCCGCGACCGGCGGCGAACTGCGCGTACGCGGCGCCGAGCCGCGCCGACCTGATCATGGTCAGGCGCCAGTTCCGCCGCCTCGGGCTCGAATCGACGCTCGACGGCGATGACGTCGTCGTCCCCGCCGAGCAGCGGCTGCGGATCCGCTCCGACGTCGGCGACGCGATCCCCAAGGTCGAGGACGGCCCCTGGCCGGCCTTCCCGGCCGACCTGACCTCGATCGCGCTGGCGCTCGCCACCCAGGCGGACGGCGAGATCCTGATCTTCGAGAAGATGTTCGAGAACCGCCTCTTCTTCGTCGACAAGCTGGTCGCGATGGGCGCTCGGATCACGTTGTGCGATCCCCACAGGGCGATCGTCAGCGGTCCGAGCCGGCTTCACGGCGAACGTGTCGAGAGCCCCGACATCCGCGCCGGGATGGCGATGCTCATCGCCGCCCTCGCCGCGGACGGCGTCTCGGAGATCGGCAACATCCGCCAGATCGACCGCGGCTACGAGCGGATCGACGAGCGCCTCCGCGCGCTCGGGGCGAACATCGAGCGCGTCTCGGCCGAGGTCACGGCCTAGTCGAAGCCCGCAGAGGAGGCGACGTCTGAGTGATCGACCGAATCCCCCCGGGAACCCGGGACATCTTGCCCGACGAGATGCGCGAGCTTCGCCGCCTGCACCGGGCGATGATCGACGTCTTCGAAAGCCGTGGCTACGGCGAGGTCGCGACGCCCGCGATCGAGTACGACGACGTCCTCTCCCGCGGCGACGGGCGGACCGCGTCCTCCACCTACCGCTTCTTCGACGAGCGCGGCGACCTCCTCGCCCTGCGCTCCGACATGACGGTCCCGATCGCCCGCCTGGTGGCGAGCCGCTACGCCAACTCGGAGATGCCGCTGCGGCTCTGTTACCTGGCGAACGCGTTCCGGGCGGTCCGCCCCCAGCGCGGCCAGATGCGCGAGTTCGCCCAGGCCGGGATCGAGCTGATCGGCGCCTCGGCGCCGGACGGGACGGTCGAGGTGGTCGACGTGCTCGAGGCCGCCCTCGACGCCGCGGGCCTCAACCGCGCCGTGATCGGGCTCGGCGACGCCGACCTCTACCGCCAGCTTCTGGAAGAGATCGGGATCGAGGGCGAGTCGCGCGACGCCGTCCTCGCCCGCCTCGCCACCCACGACATGGTCGGCCTCGAGGCCGAGCTCTCCGAGATCGAGGGCATCAGCGAGGAGCAGGTCGCCACCTGCGTCGCCCTCTCCCAGCTCCGCGGCGGCAGCGAGGTCCTCGACCTCGCCCGCGAGCTCGGCGGCGAGGCGGTCCAGCGGGCGACCGCGAGGCTCGGCGAGACCTACGAGGCGCTCGACGCGCGCGGCGTCGCCGATCGGGTCCAGATCGACCTCGGCCTGCTGCGCGACCTCGGCTACTACAGCGGCGCGATCCTCGAGGTCTACGACCCGGCGCTGGGTCACATCCTCGGCGGCGGCGGCCGCTACGACGGCCTTCTGCGCCGGTTCGGCATCGACCTCCCGGCCGCCGGCTTCGCCCTCTACATCGAGCGCGTCCACGTCGCCCAGCTCGAGGAGGAAGACAGGGGGGCCGGGTCGTGACCGGGATCGCCGGGATGGGCCACGCCAAGGCCGAGGGCCCGCTGAAGCTGGCGGTGCCGCGCGGCGCCCTGTTCGAGGAGACCCTCGACATCCTCGACGGCGCCGGGATCGATACCGCCGCGGTGCGGGGAGAGTCGCGAGCCCTGATCTTCGAGGCGGGCGAGATCGTGATCGTGACGATGCGCCCCTCCGACGTCCCGACCTACGTCGAGGCGGGCGCCGCCGACGTCGGCATCACCGGCAAGGACGTCCTCCTCGAGCAGGCCGACCGGATGGTCTACGAGCTCCTCGACCTCGGCTACGGCCGCTGCCGGATGGTCCTCGCCGGCCGGCGCGGGCGACGAGCGGCTCGGCGAATCGGCGCGGCGCCTGGGGATGATGCGGATCGCGACCAAGTACCCGCGGATCGCCGAGCGCCACTTCGAGTCGACCGGGCGCCAGGTCGAGGTGATCGACGTCAAGGGCTCGGTCGAGCTGGCGCCGCTGATCGGCCTCGCCGACGGCATCGTCGACCTCGTCGCCACCGGACGCACCCTCGAGGAGAACCAGCTCGAGGTCCGCGAGGAGATCGTCGAGTGCACCGCCCGGTTCGTCGCCAACCGGGTCGCCCACAAGCTGCGCTCCAAGGAGGTCGACGAGCTGACCGCGAGGCTCCGCGAGGCGAGCGGGCAATGAGGACCCGGAGATTCGGTTGGGTCGCGGCCGGCGAGACCGCGCGTGAGATCCGCCTCTGGCAGCGGGATGAGGGCGGGTCGACCGCCGCCATCGACGTCGAGGCGATCCGCCAGGAAGTGGAGGAGGGGGGCGATGCCGCGGTCCTCAGCCTCAGCACCCGCTTCGGCGCCGGCGATGTCCAGCCCGCCCGAGTTGACGGTCGATCCGGCCGCCGCCGAGGCGGCGCTCGCCGCCCTCGACCCCGAGCTGCGGGAGTCGCTCGAGCTCGCCGCGGCCAACATCGGCGCCGTCGCCGAGGCCCAGCTCGATGCGAAGCCCCGGGCGGTGAGCCTTCCCCAGGGGCAGACCGTGACCGTCCGCAGCGTCCCGGTCTCCGCCGCCGGCATCTACGCCCCCGGCGGCCGGGCGTTCTACCCGTCGAGCGTCCTGATGTGCGCGATCCCGGCCCGGGTCGCGGGGGTCGAGCGGGTCGCCCTCGCCTCGCCTCCGGGCCCCGACGGCAAGGTGCACCCGGTCGTCCTCGCGGCCGCCGCCCTCGCCGGCGTCGATGAGATCTTCGCGATGGGCGGCGCCCAGGCGGTCTTCGCGCTCACCTTCGGGACCGAGAGCGTGGCGCCGGTCGACGTCATCGCCGGGCCCGGGAACGCCTGGGTCCAGGAGGCGAAGCGCCAGGTCCAGGGCCTGGTCGGGATCGACTCCTACGCCGGCCCCTCGGAGCTGATGGTGATCGCCGGCCACGACGCCGACCCCGAGTGGGTCGCGCTCGACCTCTGCGCCCAGGCCGAGCACGGCGAGGAGAGCCCGCTGATCCTCGCCGCGGTCGAGGAGCACGTCCTCGACGCGGTCGAGGCCGCGGTCGCCGAGGCCGCCTCATCCCGTCCGAGCGTCGCCGACGCGCCGCTCGCGCTCGTCCATGTGCCCGACGCCGAGGCGGCGATCGACCTCGCCAACGCCTTCGCGCCCGAGCACCTCGAGCTGGTCGAGGAGGACGCCGCGCTGCTCGCCGACCGGGTCACCAGCGCCGGCTGCGTCTTCGTCGGCCGGATGGGGGCGACCGCGTTCGGCGACTACGTCGCCGGCTCCAACCACGTCCTGCCGACCGGCGGCGCCGGCCGCTTCTCCGGGCCTCTGGGCCCGGGCACCTTCCGCCGCAGGATCGCCACGGTCGAGATTCCCGCCGAGGCGGCGGCGAAGCTTGCCCCGCACGCCGATCGCATCGCCCGGGCCGAGGGATTCCCGGTCCACGGCGAGTCGGCGATGATTAGGAGCCAGCGATGACCCGCACGGCCGAAAAGGAGCGCAGCACCGCCGAGACCCAGGTCCGGCTCTCGCTCGACCTCGACGGAGGAGAGTCGAGCGCGCACACCGGCGTCGGCTTCCTCGACCACATGCTCGACCTGCTCGCCCGTCACGGCCGCCTCGGCCTGCGCGTCGAGGCCGACGGCGACCTCGAGACCGGCGCCCACCACACCGTCGAGGACGTCGGCATCGTCCTCGGCCAGGCCCTCGACGAGGCGCTCGGCGACAGGGCCGGGATCCGCCGCTACGGCTCCGCCCTGGTGCCGATGGACGAGTCGCTGGCCGAGTGCGCGATCGACATCTCCGGGCGGCCGCTCTGCGTCTTCGACGCCGACCTCCCCGGGACCTCGATCGCCGGCTTCGACACCGAGCTGACCGAGGAGTTCTTCCGCGCCGTCGCCAACGCGTCGAAGATGACGCTGCACGTCTCGGTCCGCTACGGGACCAACGCCCACCACATGATCGAGGCCTGCTTCAAGGCCTTCGCCCGGGCGCTGCGCGTCGCCGTCTCGATCGACCCCGACGAGACCGGGCGTGCCGTCGACGAAGGGGACGCTCAGTGAGTGAGGCGACGGCTGAATCTGCATCCTCGACTACGGGATGGGCAACCTGCGCTCGGTCGAGAAGGCGCTCGAGCACGTCGGGGTCGCCGAGGTTGCGATCGCCAACGACCCCGCGAGCGTCCGCGGCGCCGACGGCCTGATCCTCCCCGGGGTCGGGGCCTTCCCGCGGGCGATGGAGCGGATCCGCGAGCTCGGGCATCGACGACCTGATCGTCGAGCGCCGCGAGGCCGGGGTCCCGATCCTCGGCATCTGCCTCGGGCTGCAGCTGCTCTTCGACTCGACCACCGAGCTCGGTGGCGCCGCCGGCCTCGGCCTCCTGCCCGGCGAGGTGACCGAGCTCGACGCCGGCGGCCTCAAGGTCCCGCACATCGGCTGGGCCGGGGTCACCTGGGCGCGGGACTCGCGACTGACGGAGGGGATCGAGAGCGGGACGCCGTTCTACTTCGTCCACTCCTTCCGCCCGCACCCCGACGACGGCGACCTGCTCGGAACCGCCGAGTACGGATCGGCGTTCGCCTGCGCGGCGGAGCGCGACAACGTCTTCGGCGTCCAGTTCCACCCCGAGAAGTCGAGCGGCGCGGGCCTTCGGCTGCTGAGGAACTTCGCCGGAGTCTGCGCCCGGGCTCCCGCCACCGCGTGATCCTCTTCCCGGCGATCGACATTCGCGGCGGCGGCGCGGTCCGGCTGCTGCAGGGGGACTACGAGCGGGAGACCGCCTACGACGCGGACCCGGTCGACGCCGCGCTCCGCTGGTCGAACGAAGGCGCCGAGTACCTGCACGTCGTCGACCTCGACGGCGCCCGCTCCGGCAAGCCGGTGAACCTCGACGTGATCGAGCGGATCGTCGCCGCCGTGCCCTGCCCGGTCGAGGTCGGCGGCGGCCTCCGCGACGCCGACTCGGTCGCCGCCGTCCTCCGGGTCGGCGTCGAGTGCGCGGTGATCGGGACCGCGGCGCTGCGCGACCCCGAGTTCCTCGACGAGATGGTCGCCCACCACGGCGACAGGATCGTCGTCTCGGTCGACGCCCGCGGCGGCAACGTCGCCCTGGCGGGTTGGACCGAGGTCAGCGAGAAGAGCGCGGTCGACGCCGTCGCCGAGCTGACCGAGCGCGGGGCGAGGCGGTTCCTCTGCACGACGATCGAGGTCGACGGGACGATGGAGGGCCCGGCGATCGAGGAGCTGAGGCGGATCGCCGCCGCGACCGATGCCGAGGTCCTCGCCTCCGGCGGGGTCGGGACGATCGCCGACCTCGAGGCGCTGGCGGGCACGATGCCGCCCAACGTCGCCGGCGTGATCGTCGGCCGCGCCCTCTACGAGGGGCGGTTCACGGTCGCCGAGGCGAACGCCGCTCTCGGCCGGGGCTAGGCTCTAGCGATGGTCCTCAAACGGGTCATACCCTGCCTCGACGTCGACGCCGGGCGCGTCGTCAAGGGCACCAACTTCGTCGGCCTGCGCGACGCCGGAGACCCGGTCGAGCTCGCCGAACGCTACGACTCCGAGGGCGCCGACGAGCTCGTCTTCCTCGACATCACCGCCTCGCACGAGCGCCGCGAGACGATCGTCGAGCTCGCCCGCCGCACCGCCGACAACGTCTTCATCCCGTTCACGATCGGCGGCGGGATCCGCTCGGTCGAGGACGCCCAGGCCGTGCTCGACGCCGGCGCCGACAAGATCTCGGTCAACTCCGCCGCGCTGGCCCGGCCCGAGCTCCTGACCGAGCTCGCCGACCACTTCGGCGCCCAGTGCGTCGTGATCGCGATCGACGCGAAAGTCGTCCGAGGGATCCGGCGGCTGGACCCTGGGATGTATACGTGAACGGCGGGCGAGGAGAAGGTCGAGGGGCGCGACGCGGTCTCCTGGGCGGTCGAGGCGGTCGAGCGCGGGGCGGGGGAGGTGCTGCTGACGAGCATGGACCGCGACGGGACCACCGACGGCTACGACCTCGAGCTGACCCGGGCGGTCAGCGAGGCGGTCTCGGTCCCGGTGATCGCCTCCGGCGGCGCCGGCAGCCTCGAGCACCTCAGCGCGGCGATCACCGACGGCGCCGCCGACGCCGTCCTCTGCGCCTCGATCTTCCACTACGGGACCTACCGCGTCCGCGACGCGAAGCGCCACATGGCCGAGGCCGGCATCCCGGTGCGAACCTGACCCCATGTCCCCGACCCTGACGCCGACCGAGGACCTCGGCAGCGCGATGGCCGACGCCTACCCGGAGCTCGCCCCCGTCGGCGCCGCCTCCGGCATCCCCGTCTTCCTCGTCGGGGGAGCGGTTCGCGACCTCCTGCTCGGACGCGGCCGCGCCGACATCGACCTCGTCGTCGTCGGCGACGCGGCCGAGCTCGCGGCCGCCCTCGGCGCGGAATGGGTCGAGCACGAGCGCTTCGGGACCGCGAAGGCCACCCTCGACGGCCATCGAGGTCGACATCGCCGGCGCCCGCGCCGAGTCCTACCCCGAGCCGGGGGCGCTGCCGGTCGTCGAGCCCGCGGCCGGGATCGAGGCCGACCTCTCGAGGCGCGACTTCACGATCAACGCGATGGCGATCCCGCTGCAGGGAGAGCCCGGCCTGATCGACCCCCACGGCGGCCTCGCCGACCTCGAGGCGGGCCTGCTCCGCGTCCTCCATCGCGACTCGTTCCGCGACGACCCGACCCGGGCGCTGCGGGCCGCGCGCTACGCGGCGCGGTTCGGGTTCGAGCTCGAGGCCGAGACCGAGGCGCTGCTGCGCGAGGCCGACCTCGACACCGTCTCCGCCGATCGCCGCGAGGCCGATCTGCGCCGGGTCGCCGCCGAGCCCGAGGCGGTCCGCGGCCTCGCCCTGCTCTCGCAGTGGGGTCTGATCGATCTCCGCGACGGGGGCCTCGAGCTCGCCTCCGTCGTCGCCGAGCTGCTGGCCGGCCCGCCCTGGGAGGGCGTCGCGCCGCGGGGCGACGCGATCCTCGCCGCCGCCCTCGGGCCGATCGAGCGGGCCGAGAGGCTCGCGGAGACGAGGCCGCAGCGACCGTCGGAGGCGGTCGGTGCCGCCGGGGAATGCGATCCGGTCGAGCTCGTCCTCGCCCGCGCGATCGGCGCCGAGTGGCTCGACCGGTACCTGCTCGAGTGGCGCGACGTCTCGCTCGAGATCGACGGAGCCGACCTGATCGCCGCCGGGGTTCCCGAGGGCCCCGCGGTCGGCCGCGGCCTGGCGGCGGCGCTGCGGGAAAAGCTCGACGGCGGGGCGGCCGGCCGCGAGCCGGAGCTCGAGGTGGCGCTCGCGGCCGCGGGAGGGACCGATGGAGTGGCGTAGCGACGGTGAGATCGAGTGGCTCGAAGCGCGGCTGCCGGGCGCCCGGGTCGCGTTCTCGACCCGGGCCGGCGGGGTCAGCGCCGGCGCCCTTCGCCAGCCTCAACCTCGGCTACCTGACCGATGACGAGACCAGCGCCGTGGTCGAGAACCGGCGCCGGCTCACATCGGCGCTCGGCCTCGACCCCGATCGGGTCCTGATCGGGCGCCAGGTCCACGGCGCCGATCTCGCGATCCACCTCGAGCCGCAGATCCCGAGCCCGTTCGCCGCTCCCGGCGCGGAGGTGGCCGAGGTCGACGGCCAGGTCGCCACCGAGGCCGGCCTCGCCCCGCTGGTCTTCACCGCCGACTGCCTCCCGGTCGCCCTCGCGGGCCCGGGCGGGGTCGCGATGCTCCACTGCGGCTGGCGAGGGCTGGCGGCGGGGATCATCGCCCGCGGGGTCGAGGCCGTCGCCGCGACCGACGCCGCGATCGGCCCCGGGATCGGGCCCTGCTGCTACGAGGTCGGGGGGGACGTCCTCGCGACCTTCACCGCGCTCGGGGTCGACGCTCCCGGCCCGACCCTCGACCTGACCGCGGTCGCCCGGGGGATGCTCGCCGACGCCGGGGTCGCGAGGGTCGAGGCGGCCGAGCTCTGCACGAGCTGCGAAGAGGCCCGCTTCTTCTCCCATCGCCGCGACGACGGCCGGACCGGGCGCCAGGCCGGCCTGGTCTGGATCGAGGGAGGCTGAGATGCCGGGCCTGATCGAAGGCATCGAGGCCGAGCGCGTCAGGGCCAACCTCGAGCGCATCCGCGAGGTCGCCGGCGACGGGGTCGAGCTGCTGGCGGCGACCAAGTACGTGCGGGTCGAGGAGATGGGCGTCCTCGCCGAGGCCGGCGTGACCCTCGTCGGCGAGAACCGCCAGCAGGACCTGGCGGCGAAGCACGAGCGCTGGGGGGACTCGTTCGCCTGGGACTTCATCGGCAACCTGCAGAGCCGCAAGGTGAAGCAGCTGCTGCCGGTCTGCCGCCTGATCCACTCGGTGGCCACCGACTCGGCCCTGGAGCAGCTCGGGAAGCACGGGACCCCGGAGACGGAGGTCCTGATCGAGGTCAACGTCGCCGGCGAGGAGGGCAAGGCCGGGATCGCGCCCGCCGACCTCGGAGGCTTCATCGAGCGCTGCCCGGTCCGGGTCTCGGGGCTGATGACGATGCCGCCCTTCAGCCAGGACCCGGAGGCCTCGCGCCCGCACTTCGCCCGCCTCGCGGAGCTCGCCGCCGAGCACGGCCTCGAGCGGCTCTCGATGGGCACATCGCAGGACTGGGAGGTCGCGGTCGCCGAGGGAGCGACGATCGTCAGGCTCGGAACCGTCCTCTACATGTGACGACTGCTGCATAATTGGCAAAGGAATCGGCCGCTCCGAGCCGAAAGATGCGCTGGTATGGCACTCCGAGACACATGGCACAAAGCGCTCGTCTACTTCGGCCTCGCCGAAGACAATGACTACGGCCCGGAGTACGAGGAGGAATACGTCCCCGACTCCGACGAGGACCTCGACGGCGGCCGCGACTCCGGCCAGGTACGTCGCCTGCCGACCTCGCGTCGCGCCCGCCGCGACGAGATCGACGACATCTTCGCCGACGACGAGCCGATCGCCGCCTCGCGGACCCGGGTCCTGAGGCCGGTCGGCAACGGCGACTCCGACGTCCAGGTCCACCTCGTCATCCCCCGCAACTTCAACGACGCCCAGCAGGTCGCCGACCAGTTCAAGCGCAAGGTGCCGGTGATCCTCAACCTGCAGACGACCGATCACGAGCTCTCGAAGCGGATGATCGACTTCAGCTCCGGCCTCACCTACGCCCTCGACGGCGGCATGCAGCGAATCGCCGAGAAGATCTTCCTGCTGACCCCGCGCAACGTCGAAGTCTCCGCCGAGGAGAAGGCACGCCTCCTCGACAAAGGCTTCTTCAACCAGTCCTGACCGCGCCCGCCGCGCTCACCACTCTTCGGTGATCGGCTCCGGCGCGGAGCTCTCTCAGATTCACAACGGCTTCACGCTGCGATAACTGAGCGGTTACAGGCGGGATACGGCGCGACGAATATCTTCGCCGGGCACAACCGGTGCTCGTCCACCAGTCGTCCAAACCACACCTCTGGGAGCAGACATGCGCAAGCTTTTCGCAGCTTTGACTGTAGTTGCCGTTTTTGCGGGTTCGGCAATCGCATACGCACAGATCTCGTCCGGCGTCCCCTCGCCCCAACCGCCGGTTGGAGCCCCGGCGAACCTGCTGGCGAGCGGCTTCGGCATCAAGACGGTCGCCACGGGCACCAACCCGCTCGAGAACCCCACCGGGATCTACACGACATACGGTTACCTCGACGACAACACCGAAGCGTTGGCGCGGACCCGGACCGAGCCCGACCAGAACACCTACCTGGTCACGAAGTCCAACCCCGGCGGCCCGACGAGCCACTACGACTACGGCCATCATTTCCTGATCCAGGGCCACGAGAACGGCTCCGGCAAGGCGTACCTGACCCGGATCAACCTCGATATCGATGAACCGTCCCACCGGGTCACGCTCCTGAACGACCCACTTGCCGACGGCACCACGGGCCTGTCCAGCATCGATGGATCGACCTATGACCCGTTCAACGGCCAGCTCCTGTTCACCAGCGAGGCGGGAAACGCGGGGCATGTGATCACCACGTCATTCCGCTGGAGCGGCACACTCGGCCCCGCCGCACGAGTTCCTCGACGGCTCGATGGGCAAAGCCGGATACGAGGGTGTCGTCCCCGATTCCCTCGGCAACATCTACCTGGTCGAGGACACCGGAGGATCCGGGGTCGTCGACAACGGAGTCGACGTACGAAGGTGAAGCAGCCGAATTCGTTCATCTACCGCTTCATCCCGACCCACCCCTACGATCTCACCCACGGCAAGCTGCAGGCGCTGCAGATCTCCGATCGACGGAACGCCGATCACGTTCCACGATCGGGCGATCGACCCTGTGGCCGCCCGCGACGACGCCCTGGGCGAACCGATCCTCGACCTCCACTCCGGCGACAAGCTGCGATGCCAAGTGGGTGACGGTCCACAACACCGCGACCGACGGGACCGCCGCCTTCGACGCCAACGCAGCGGCAAAGATCGCTCAGGCGACGCCGTTGAAGCGGCCGGAGAACGGAAAGTTCGTCCCCGGCAGCGACTTCAGGTCGTTCGTGTTCGCCGAGACCGGGGACACCGACAAAGATGCCGGTCTCTACCCCGGAGCGGCGGCTCGCGGGTCCTGGGGCGCGTTCCTGCGGCTCGACATGCCCAAGGCGGGCGCCGCCACCGGAACGGTGAAGACGATCGTGCTGGGCGACGAGACCCACAACTCGTTCGACAACATCACGTTCCTCGACGCCAAGACGTTCCTCACCACCGAGGACCGCGGCGACACCCTCCACGACCAGGAGAACGCGCTCGACTCGATCTGGTCCTACGACCTGACCAAGAGCTACGCGAGCATCGAGGCGAACGCCAAGCGCCTGGTCGCGCTCGGTCGCGACCCGGAGGCCTCGGCGCCCGGCCAGGAGGACAACGAGCCGACCGGTGTCTACGTCTCCGACGGCGGCACCACCAAGGGCGACCTGCTCGGCGCGCAGGATCCCGGCACCCAGCCGGGGGCGAGGATCTTCTTCACCGAGCAGCACGGCGCAAACAACACCTACGAGGTGGTTGCGCCGCACCACAGGTCGTGGTGACGGTTCACTGACCCGGTATCTGGCAGCCGCCCTCCTGGCCCTGGCGCTCGCGCCGGGGCTGGGAGGGTGCGGCGGTTCTGGCGCGGGAGCGGAAACCACACCCCGGGCCGGGGCGGATCCGCAACCCTCCGGGAAGAGCCTCGGCATGGGCCTGGTGTTCATCGCTTTTCAGCGTCGACCTCGAGCGTCAGTTCGAGGCGGTGCAGAGCAGGCTCGCGGGCGAGCCCCTTGTCGACTACATCGTCCCCACCGGCGTGGGTACTTCTTCCTCCCATCCGGCGCCCGCCGCGACAGCCAGGACTGGGTCGGGTCGGGACTCTTCGTCTGAGCATCCCCGGCAGCCGCCGAGGTGACGGCCATCGCCGGGATACTCTCCGGCGATGGTTATCGGCTTCTGTGGCTCGGGCAGCATGGCCGCCGCGATGGCGCGGGGCTGGGTCGGGGCCGTCGACACGATGCTGTTCACGGACGGCGGCTCGGGCCGGGCGGCCGCGCTCGCGGTCGAGGTCGGCGGCCGCGCGGTCGCCTCGAACGCCGAGCTGGCCGAGGCGGCCGACGTCATCGTCCTCGCGGTCAAGCCGGCGCGGCTGGGCGACGCCGCCGCCGAGATCGGCGAATTCACGAAGCCGCTCGTCTCCCTGCTCGGCGCCACCTCGCTGGAGAGCGTCCGCGCCGCCTTCCCGGGCGCCGACGTCTTCCGGGTGATGCCCAACGTCGCGGTCGAGGTGCGACGGGGCGTGCTCTGCATCGCCGGCGGCGAATCGGCCGAGGTCAGGGGCCTGCTCGAGCTGCTCGGGAGGACGGTCGAGCTGCCCGACTCGGAGTTCGACGCGGCGACGGCGATCATGGGCTGCGCCCCCGCCTACCTCGCGCTCGCGGTCGAAGCGCTGGCCGACGCCGGCGCCGAGGCCGGGCTCGACGAGGAGCTGGCGAGGGAGCTGGTGGTCGAGACGACCGCCGGGACCGCCGAGCTCCTGCGGGCCAACCACCCGGCCGACGTCCGCCGGGCCGTCGCCTCGCCGGGGGGCAGCACCGAGGCCGGCCTCGAGGCGCTCGATCGTGAGAACGCCCGCGGCGCTTTCGCCGCCGCGGTCAGGGCATCGCTGGAGAGGATGAAACCGTGAGCGCGATCCCGCTCGCCCTGACCCGCGACGACGTCGCCGAATACGTCAGCGCCGTGTTCCTCGTCTACCTCGTCCTGATCCTGATCAACGTCCTCCTCTCCTGGGTCCCGCGGATGCCGTACAACCGGGCGCTCCGCGCGGTGGTCGACTTCGTGACCGAGACCACCAACCCCTACATCAACCTCTTCAGGCGCATCCTGCCGCCGATCGGCGGCGGCGGTGGATTCGCGCTCGACCTCAGCCCGATCATCGCGATCATCGTCCTGGTGATCGTGCGGGCGGTGGTCGTCGGCCTGATCTCAGGGTGAGCGTGGAGCGGGGGAGGGCCTGGCGCCTCGCCGGCGCGCTCTGCGGCCTCGTCGTCGCCCTCGACCAGGGCGTCAAGGCGGTGGTCGAGGCCCACCTCTACCCCGGCGAGCACGTCGACATCCTCGGGCCGATCGGCCTCACCCTGGCCCACAACGAAGGGGTCGCGTTCGGCCTCGCCGGCGACGGCGGCGGCCTCCTGGTCGCCTTCGCCCTCGGCAGCCTGATCTTCATCGGCTGGCTCTTCTCCCGCGACCCGACCCGACCCTGGATGTGGGTCGCGGTCGGCCTTCTCGCCGGCGGCGCCCTCGGCAACCTCGCCGACCGGATCAGGGCCGAAGCGGTGACCGACTACATCGACATCTTCTCCTGGCCGCCGTTCAACCTCGCCGACGTCTCGATCACCCTCGGCGTGTTCCTGCTGGCCCTCAGCCTCACCGCGGAGCAGAAGTGAGCGGCGACGCCGAGCTGCGGATCGTCCACATCGACGACTCGCTCGCGGTCGTCGACAAGCCGGCCGGGCTCGTCGTCCACGAGGCGCCCTCGCACCAGGGGCCGACCCTGGTCGACGAGCTGGGCGAGATCCTCGGCGGCGGCGAGCCCGAGCGGCCGGGCATCGTCCACCGGCTCGACAAGGGGACCAGCGGGCTGATGGTCGTCGCCCGCGACGAGGACGCGCTGCGCGCCCTCCAGGCCCAGGTCCGCCGCCGCGACGTCGAACGGGTCTACCTGGCGCTCGCCGACGGCCGCCTGCCGTCGCGGTCGGGGACGATCGACGCCCCGATCGGGCGCGCCTCCCGCCAGCGCCACCGGATGGCGGTCGCCGGGGCGGCGCCGCGCCAGGCGCGGACCCATTTCGAGGTCGTCGAGCTGCTCCCCCGCGAGACCCTGCTCGAAGCCCGCCTGGAGACCGGCCGCACCCACCAGATCCGCGCCCACTTCGCGGCGATCGACCACCCGCTGCTCGGCGACCCCACCTACGGCGGCGAGCTCCGCCACGGGCTCGAGCGGCCGTTCCTGCACGCCCACCGCCTCGCCTTCTCGCACCCGGTCACGGGCGAGAGGCTGACCTTCACCTCGGAGCTCCCCGAGGACCTCTCGAAGGCGCTGGAGGCGGCACGTGGAGCCTGATCGCGCTCACCCCTCTACAATCGTTCGCCCTTAAACCAACACCCGCCGTATCGCCCCGGATCCTGATCGGCATCTGCCGAATCCCCGGTCAGAGCGGTGGGGTAGCACCAAGACCAAGGAGATACGCGAAATGCCAGAGGCTGGCCTCAAAGAGCTGCTCGAGGCTGGGGTCCACTTCGGACACCAGACCCGGCGCTGGAACCCGAACATGCGCCGATACATCTTCGGCGAGCTGGACGGGATCCACATCATCGACCTCGTCCAGACCGAGGAGCTGCTGGAGAAAGCCCGCGGCTTCGCCGGCGAGCTCGCCACCGGCGGCGGAACCGTGCTGTTCGTCGGCACCAAGAAGCAGGCTCGCGGCGCCGTCGAGGAATGGGCGGACCGCTGCAAGATGCCGTACGTGAGCCAGCGCTGGCTCGGCGGCCTGCTGACCAACTACAACACGATCTCGGCGCGGATCTCGCGCCTGCACGAGCTCACCGACTGGCGCGACGAGGGCAAACTCGACCTGCTGCCGACCAAGGAGCGGATGGGGATGCAGGCCGAGCTCGCCAAGCTCGAGTTCAACCTCGGCGGCGTCCGCGACATGGACCGGCTGCCCGACGCGGTCTTCGTCACCGACCTGAAAACGGAGGAGATCGCCGTCCGCGAGGCGGTGCGCCTGCGGATCCCGATCATCGGCCTCGTCGACACCAACTGCGACCCGACCCAGATCGACTACGTCGTCCCCGGCAACGACGACGCGATCCGCTCCTGCGAGCTCGTGATCGGCACGATCGGCAGCGCGATCGAGACCGGGGCCAGCTCCTGGCGCCAGCAGGAGGAAAAGCGGATCGCCGAGGAAATGGAGCGCCGCCGCAAGGAGGACGAGGAGCGCAAGAAACGCGAGGAGGAAGAGAAAGCCCGCGTCGCCGCCGAGGAGGCCGCGAAAGCCGCGGCGCAGCAGGCAGCGGTGCAGCAGGCCGCCGCGACCCCCGCCGGCGCTCCCCAGAACCCGACGACGCAGCCGCCGGCGACACCGCACCTGCGACGCCCGCGCCCGCGGCACCGCGCCGGCGAGCGCCGCCCCCGAGGAGGGCTCCAAATGAGCGTCTCGGCGGCGGACGTGAAAGCGCTCCGGGACCGGACCGGGGCGGCGATGATGGACTGCAAAGCGGCCCTCGCCGAGGCCGACGGCGACGCCGAGCGCGCGGTCGAGATCCTCAGGGTCAAGGGCCAGGCCTCGGCCGCCAAGCGCGAAGGGCGCGGCACCAACGAGGGCGTCGTCTCCTCCTACATCCACGCCAACGACCGGGTCGGGGCGATGGTCGAAGTCCAGTGCGAGACCGACTTCGTCGCCCGCAACGAGGACTTCAAGGCGTTCGCCTACGAGGTCGCGCTGCATATCGCGGCCACCGCTCCGCAGTACGTCTCCTCCGAGGAGATCCCCGAGGAGGAGCGCGAGGCCGAGAAGCGCGTCTTCGAGGAGAAGGCCCGCGAGGACGGCAAACCCGATGACGTCGTCGAGAAAATCGTCGCCGGGCAGCTCTCCAAGTGGGCGAAGGAGGTCGCCCTCCTCGACCAGTCCCACGTCAACACGGACAAGCACGACTCGAAGTCGATCGAGGAGCTTCGCCAGGAGATGGCGGCGAAGACCGGCGAGAACATCCGGATCGCCAGGTTCGCCTACTTCCGCGTCGGTGACTGAGGCGCGTCGAGCCCGTGAGCTGACCGATCCGATCCAAAGTTCAGCCGCATCCTCCTGAAGGTCTCGGGAGAGGCCCTGATGGGGGACCTCGAGTTCGGGACCGACGCCGCTGAGATCCAGAAGATCGCCCGCCAGGTCGCGGCCGTGCGCGAGCGCGGGGTGGAGGTCGCGATCGTCGTCGGCGCCGGCAACATCTTCCGCGGCCTCGAGGCCGCCGCGGCCGGGATGGACCGGGCGACCGGCGACTACATGGGGATGCTGGCCACGGTCCTCAACGCGCTGACCCTGCAGGACGCGCTCGAGCACATCGGCGAGCACACCCGGGTGATGTCGGCGATCGACGTCAAGGAGGTCGCCGAGCCCTACATCCGCCGCCGCGCGATGCGCCACCTCGAGAAGGGCCGGGTCGTGATCTTCGCCGCCGGCACCGGCAACCCGTTCTTCACCACCGACACCGCCGCCGCCCTCCGCGCCCTGGAGATGCGCGCGGAAGCGATCCTGATGGCGAAGAACGGGGTCGAGGGCGTCTACGACTCCGACCCGGCGACCAACCCGGACGCCAAGTTCATCCCCGAGATCTCCCACCGAGAGGCGATCGAGCGCGGGCTGAAGGTGATGGACTCGACCGCGCTCTCGCTCTGCATGGACAACGGGCTGCCGATCTACGTCTTCAACATGGGGGACGAGTCGAACATAGATAGGATCGTCCGCGGCGAGAGAGTGGGCACATTGGTCTCCAACGATCCCGCCGTCTAGGAGGGAACCAGTGGAGCTGATCGACGAGCTGCTCAAGGACGCCAAGGACCGGATGACGAAGTCGGTCGAGTCGAGCCGTGGCGAACTGGCGACGGTCCGCACCGGCCGCGCCTCGCCGCACCTGCTCGACCGGATCACGGTCGACTACTACGGCTCGCCGACGCCGCTGAAGCAGCTGGCCAACATCGCCGCCTCCGATGCCCGGCTGCTGACCGTCACCCCCTTCGACAAGTCCTCGATCGAGACGATCGAGAAGGCGATCCGCGAGTCCGACGTCGGCCTCGAGCCGAGCAACGACGGCAGCCTGATCCGGCTCTCGATCCCGGAGCTGACCGAGGAGCGGCGCCGGGAGATGGTCAAGGTCGTCCACGGGGTCGCCGAGGAGGGCAGGGTCGCGGTCCGCAACATCCGCCGCGACACGATGCACGACCTGCGCGAGCTGAAAAAAGAGGGTGAAGCGGGCGAGGACGACGAGCGCCGCGCCGAGACCTCCCTCCAGAAACAGACCGACGACGCGGTCGCCGAGATCGACACCCTTCTGAAGGGAAAGGAAGAGGAGATCCTGGAGGTGTGACCACCTCCCCGCGTTACGTCGCGATCATCACCGACGGCAACGGCCGCTGGGCCCAGCAGAGGGATCTGCCGGTGGTGGAGGGGCACAAGGCCGGTGCCGACACGGTGAAGGCGCGCCTCCGCGACGCGGTCGAGCTCGGGATCGAGGAGCTGACCGTCTACTCGTTCTCGACCGAGAACTGGTCCCGGCCCCCCGAGGAGGTCAGCGGCCTGATGCAGATGTTCGGCGAACGGATCGCGGCCGAGACGCCCGAGCTGAGCGAGGAGGGCGTGCGGATGCGGTTCATCGGGCGCCGCGAGGGGATCGCGCCGGAGCTGATCGAGCGCATGAGGTGGTCCGAAGAGACGACCGCCGGCAACGACCGGATCACGCTCTTCGTCGCCTTCAACTACGGCGGCAGAGCCGAGATAGTCGATGCAGCGCGCAGCTTCGAGGGGACCTCCGAGGAGGAGTTCCGCGACCATCTCTACGCGCCCGAGATGCACGATCCCGACCTCCTGATACGAACCAGCGGCGAGCAGCGGGTCTCCAACTACCTGCTCTGGCAGTGCGCCTACTCCGAGCTCGTCTTCCGCGACGAGCTCTGGCCCGACTTCGGTCGCGAGGCCTTCGAGCAGTCGCTCGAAGAGTTCGCCGAGCGCCGCCGCCGGTTCGGGGCCCGGTGATGGAGTCCGGGCGCGGCGAGGACGGCGAGGGGCGCCACCGCGGCTCGGAGTTCGAGCGGGCGGTCGACCACTTCGAGGAACTCGACGACCCGACGGTCGCCCACGAGAGGGTCGAGAGGCCCGAGCGCCCGCCGGCCCCGCCGCGGGCCAAATCGCGCCAGATGCGCGGCGAGACGATCAGGCGGGTCCTCGTCGCGATCCCCTGGATCGCCTTCGCGATCGCGATCTCCGTCGCCGGGGGGATCCCGTTCTCGCTGGCGATGATCGGGATCGGGCTGCTCTGCACCCGCGAGTTCATGACGATGTCGGCGCCGATGCGCCCGATCGGCATCGCCGCCTACCTGACGGTCACCGCCCTGGTCGTCGCCGCCCACTTCGGCACCGCCTTCAACGTGCTGCTGGTCCTCGCCGCCTCCTTCCTGGCCCTGTTCGCCTTCGGCGCCAATCGCAAGAACCGCGACGGGATCACGGTGTCGATGGGAGTCACCCTGCTCGGGATCCTCTGGATCGGGATCCCGCTCGTCCACGCGGTGCTGCTGCGCGACCTGCCCGACCACGGCGCCGCGCTGCTGGTCGACGTCCTCGTCGGGACCTTCGCCAGCGACACCGGCGCCTACGCGACCGGCCGGATGTTCGGCTCGCACCGGATCGCCCCCAGCCTCTCGCCGAACAAGACGATCGAGGGGCTGATCGGCGGCTTCGTGATCGGCACGATGGCGTTCTGGTTCGCCGGGCTCTACCAGGACTGGCTGACCGGGATCGACGCCCTCATCATCGGCGCGGCGGTGGCCTTCGTCGCCCCGATCGGCGATCTCTTCGAGTCGATGGTCAAGCGCGACCTCGGCACCAAGGACACCGGCCGCCTGTTCGGCCCCCACGGCGGCCTCCTCGACCGCCTCGACGCGGTCTTCTTCACGATCGTGGTCGGCTACTACCTCTCGATCCAGTTCGTCTACTGACGCCGACCCTGCGATTTCCATCGCTATGCGACGGAAATCGCAGGCTCGAGGTCTGGGCCGGGTCGATCACGGCCGACCGGGACTCGTACCTACACTTCCTCCGATGAGGAAACTGGTCATTCTTGGCGCGACCGGGTCGATCGGGACCCAGGCGCTGCAGATCGTCGCCGCCTCCGACGACCTCCAGGTCGTCGGCCTGAGCGCGGGATCGAGCTGGGAGCCGCTGCTCGAGGGCGCCCGCCAGCACGGCGTCCCGACCGTGGCCCTCGCCGACCCCGAGGCCGCGGGCCGGGCGCGCTCGGCCTGGGACGGACGGGTGCTCGAGGGCGAGGAGGGGATCAGGGAGCTGATCGCCGACTCCGGCGCCGACCTGGTCCTGAACGGGATGGTCGGGGCCGCCGGCCTCGGCCCGACGGTCGTCGCCCTCAGCGAGGGGATCGACCTCGCGCTCGCCAACAAGGAGAGCCTGGTGATCGGCGGCGAGCTGACCACCGCGCTGGCCGAGGCGACCGGCGCCAGGCTGCTTCCGGTCGACTCCGAGCACTCGGCGCTGTTCCAGCTGATCGCCGCCGAGCCGCCGGGGACCGTCGACCGCCTGGTCCTGACCGCCTCCGGGGGGCCGTTCCGCGGCCGCACCGACCTCACCGAGGTCAGCGTCGAGGACGCCCTCGCGCACCCGACCTGGCGGATGGGGGGCAGGATCACGGTCGACTCGGCGACGCTGATGAACAAGGGCTTCGAGGCGATCGAGGCCCACCTCCTGTTCGGCGTGCCCTACGAGCGGATCGAGGTCGTGATCCACCCGCAGTCGATCGTCCACTCGCTGATCGACCTCAACGACGGCGCGACCCTCGCGCACCTCGGCTACCCCGACATGAGGGTCCCGATCTCCTACGCGCTGCACTACCCCGAGCGCGCCGACGTCGACGTCCCCCGGCTCGACCTCGCCACCGTCGGCGAGCTCAGCTTCGAGGAGCCCGACACCGAGACCTTCGCCTGCCTGCGGCTCGCGCTCGAGGCGGGCCGGGCGGGCGGCAGCGCCCCCTGCGTGCTCAACGCCGCCGACGAGGTCGCGGTCGGCGCCTTCCTCGAGGGGCGGATCCCGTTCACGGCGATCGCCGCCGCGGTCGAGGGCACACTGAACGAGATGCCCGCCCAGCCGGTGACCCACTTCCAGGACCTGTTCTCCCTCGACGAGGAGGCGCGCCGCCGCACCGAGGAGCAGATCGCGGGGTTTGCAGCGGTATGAACTGGGTCCTGATCTTCCTCGGCTTCTCGGCGCTCGATGATCCTCCACGAGGCCGGGCACTTCTTCGCCGCGAAGGCGTGCGGCATGCGGGTCGAGAAGTTCTTCCTCTTCCTCGGGCCGAAGGTGGTCTCGTTCAAAAAGGGCGAGACCGAGTACGGGATCGCCGCGATCCCCGCGGGGGGCTTCGTGAAAATCACCGGGATGAACCCCGACGAGGAGCTGCCCGACGATGTGGCTCCCCGCGCCTACTACCACCAGCCGGTCTGGAAGCGGATCGTCGTCATCGGCGCCGGCCCGGCGGTGAACATCGCGATCGCGCTGGCGATTCTGTTCTTCCTCTTCCTCCACTTCGGAAATTACGAAACGACCCAGACCGTTGGCAAGATCCTGCCGGGCTCCCCGGCGGCGACGGCGCTGAAGCCGGGCGATGAGATCGTCGCCTTCGACGGCAAGCGCTATGCCGGTCTCGGAACGGTGGACAGGCTTGAAAACTTCATCAACGACGTCGCCTCACACCGTTGCGCCGGCAAGCAGGTCGAAGGATGCAGGGCCGCGACCCCGGTCACGATCACGATCCGCCGCGACGGCCAGCTGCGGACGGTGGAGCTCCGGCCCGAATACGACGCCAAGGCCGACCGCACGCGGCTCGGTTTCTCCTACGGGGAAGACCACCGCGAATACGGCGCCCTCGGCGCCGCCGAAGAAGCGGTCGACAAAACGTGGTTCGTGACCAAGGGGACGGTCTCGGTCTTCGCCCGCCTGTTTCAAGAGCGCCAGCGCAAGCAGCTATCCGGCGTCGTCGGCGTCAGCGACGTGGCCAACGAAAAACTCGACCAGAGCACCGCGGAAACACTGCTGCTCGTAGCGGTGGTCAGCCTCTCGCTCGGCCTGATCAACCTCTTCCCGTTCCTTCCGCTCGACGGCGGTCACATCTTCTGGAGCCTGGTCGAGAAGTTCCGCGGCAAGCCGGTCCCGTTCGCGGTCATGGAGCGCGCCGGCGTGATCGGCTTCGTGCTCGTGATCATGCTCTTCTTCGTCGGCCTCTCGAACGACATCGGCCGCCTCAGCGGCGGCGGCTTCGGCGGCCACTAGCCGCCTACTTCGCGGCGACCACCTTGAAGCGGTAGGTCGCAGGAGAGGAGTCGAGGGCACCGTGGTGCTTGGCGCGTACTCGGAAGGTGTGTGACCCGAGCGCCAATCGGCTGGTCGTGAACGGCGAGCGGCAGTTCTTGTACGGCTTGCCGTCGAGCTTGCACTGGAAGGTCGAGTTGTCCTCGGAGGAGCGGAAGCGGAAGGTCGGCGTCCGGTCGGCGGTCCTCTTCGCCGGCTTGCCCTTGAGGATCGTGTTCGGCGCGCGGTTGTCGTTCTGGCCGCCTTTGCCCCCGCCGCCACCACCCCCGCCGCCGCCGCTCGCGCAGGCACGCTCAGTCGGTGCGACGGAGTTCGGCCGCGGTTCGGGGAAGACCGTGGAGAAGTCGAGGGCGCTGTTGTCTCGATCGTCGCCTTCCTCGAGAAGAGTCGCGCAGCCTGGGGCGATCGTGCGGCGAATCGCCTGTCCGTCGGGGATGCCGGTAGGCGCTGCCGGCGAGCCGGCGGCGGATGGCAGTGCTTCGGGTTTGGAGAAATTCCCCCAGGAGACGCAGTCGAGGTTTTCCCAGCAAACCGCGCCGCCGGCGGGGTTGATCAAGTTCGGGGGCATCGCTTCGTCCGGCGTGACGCCGAAGCGGGCGGCGGCAACCGGGGTCGCCATCAGGAAGGTCATGTTGTTCTGGGCGTTCGCGAGTTTCGCCCCGAAGGGTTTGCTTTCGACTTTCGTGCCAACGGCGTTGTAGAACCAGACCATGTGCCCGCCGACGAGGTTCTGTCCGGGTGAGTAGGACTGGAGCTCGACATACTGCGCTTCAGGGCTGGTCGAGTCGCCCGGGAACACCTCGCGGATGCTGACTTCGTGAAAGGTCGCGAACGCCGAGCTCGGAATCAGCGCCGTCGCGGCGACGATCCCGATCGCCAGGCCGAGCCGCCGCAGCCTCATTTCCGCTTCGGCTTTTTCTTCGGTTTGACGACCTTGAAGTTGCTCTTCGCCGGCGTCGGGTCCATGGCGCCACCGGCGATGGCCCGAACCTGGATCGAGTGGGGGCCGAAGGTCAGGGTCTTGGTCGTGAACGGCGAGGAACAGGTCTTGAACGCGCCCTTGTCGACTTTGCAGGAGTAGGCGGCGGCGCCGACGCTCGAGCGGAACTTGAAGGTCGGGGTGCGGTCACGCGTCGTCGCTCCCGGCTTCGTCGTGATCGTCGTGTCCGGGATCGGGATCGGGATCGGCGGCGGCGGAGGGGGCTGCGGAGGTAGCGGCGGAGGGGGTTGAATCGGATTCGAGACTTCCCAGCTGTATCCGGCCGGAGTTTTGTCTTCGTTTGCGGAGCTATCGATCGCGACGACTTGGAAGGTGTGGGCGCCGTCGGCGAGTCCGGAGTAGCTCTTGCCGCCGGGATCGCAGGCTTCGAAGGCACCCCCGTCGAGCTTACATTTGAAGGTCGATTCAGGCTCGGTCGAGCTGTAGGTGAACGCTGCGTCGCCACTGGTGCTCGGGTTGGCGGGTTTCGTCAGGATCGCCGTGTCCGGCGGTTCGGTATCCGCCAGCGAGTTGTCGACTCCCCATTCGTAGACGGCCGGGCTCGCGTCGGTGTTGCCTGCCGCGTCCTTTGCCTGGACTTCGAAGGTGTAGTTGCCGTCGGCGAGGTTCGAGTAGATCTTCGGCTGTGTGGTGCAGTCCGAGAAGCTGGCCTGGGTCGGCGCCAGCTTGCATTCGAATTTCGATCCGGTCTCGGTCGAGGTGTAGCGGAACAGCGACGTTTTGCCGGGACTGGGGTCGGCCGGCTTGGCTGAGATCGTGGTGTTGGGCGCCGTCTTGTCGATCGTCCAGGAGTAGCTGGCGGGCGTGCCGGTTCCGTTGCCGTTGGTCGCCTTCACCTGAAACGTGTGGCTGGCCTCGGTCAGCGGCCCCGGGTAGTTGATGCCCGAGACACAGGAGGCGAAAGCTTCAGCGTCGACCCTGCATTCGAAGGTGGCCCCGGCGGGGTTCGAGGTGAAGGTGAAGGTGGCACTGGTTTCCTGGGTCGGGTTTGCGGGCTTGCCGTTGATCGTCACCGTCGGCGGGGGGGTGGGGGGCGTGCAGGCGGGAGGACTCGGCTTGGTCGCGTAACTCACCGGCGAGGGCGTCGCATCGACGAAGTCGGAGGCGCTGTTGTTGGTGTCGTCGGTGCTGTCGAGCAGGTTGGTGCAGGACCCGCCGGTGATCTTGCGCCTGATCGCCATCCCGTCAGGGATGCCGCCGCTGTCGACCGGCGTGCCGACGGTCGGCGGAGCAGCGTGGCTGTAGTTGCCCCAAGCGACGCAGTCGATCGTTTCGGCCCAACAGGCAGCCCCCCCCGAGGCCGGGATGTTGAAGGCGGCATTGGAGAGGTCGGGGGTGACCCCAAAAGCGGCGTTGACTCCGGTGTCGCCGATCAGAATTGTCTGTTGGTTGACCGAGCCGGCCGCAAGGTTTGAGCCGAAGCTGAATGTGCCGGTCGCTGCTCCGGCAGCGTTATACAGGGTGACCCCATGGGTGCCGACCATTTCCTCGCCCGCGGAGTACATCTGAAGCTCAACGTAGCTCGACTCCGGCGCCGCCGCTGAGCCGGGATAGACCTCACGGATCGACATCAGGTGGAAGGTTGCCTGGGCGGGCACGGCCGACGCGAGCATCGCGACCAGCGCGATGCCGATCAGCAACACGAGCTTCCCCGACCCTGCCGAGTGGCGGGTCCCCACCTGTTCGCCCTGCGGCGCACCCATACGTTTGAGCATACGGGCCGGGCGGGGGACCAGGTTCAAACCCGGATACCCTTCCCATATGGCCTCCAAGCGCCAGATCTTCGTCGGCGGCGTCCCGATCGGCGGCGGCGCCCCGGTCGCGGTCCAGACGATGACCAAGACCGAGACCGCGAACCTCGCGGCGACGATGGAGCAGATCCGCAAGGTCGCCGACGCCGGCGCCGACATCGTCCGCGTCGCGGTGCCGCGCGACGAGGACGTCGAGGCGCTGAAGACGATCGTCAAGGAATCGCCGATCCCGGTGATCGCCGACATCCACTTCAACCACACCCTGGCGCTGAAGGCGATCGACGCCGGCGCCCACTGCATCCGCCTCAACCCCGGCAACATCGGCGGCCGCGAGAAAGTCGCCGAGGTCGCCGAGCGCGCCAACGCCGCCAACGTCCCGATGCGGATCGGGGTCAACTCGGGCTCGCTCCCGAAACACCTGCACGACCTCGAGCGCGAGAGCCCGGTCGAGGCGCTGGTCGGCGCCGCGGTCGAGTTCGTCGAGCTGATGGAGGGCCTCGACTTCACGAACTTCAAGGTCTCGATCAAGTCGACCAACGTCCCGAACACGATCGCCGCCAACCGCCTGCTCTCCGAGCGGATCCCCTATCCGCTCCACCTCGGGATCACCGAGGCCGGGACGAAATGGTCGGGCTCGCTGAAGTCCTCGGTCGGGCTCGGCACCCTGCTCGCCGACGGGATCGGCGACACGATCCGGATCAGCCTCTCGACCTTCCACGCCGAGGAGGAGGTCAAGGTCGCCTGGGAGATCCTCAAGGCGCTGCAGCTGCGCGAGCGCGGGCCGGTCCTGATCGCCTGCCCGACCTGCGGCCGGCTCCAGTTCGACATGGACTCGGTCGTCGCCGAAATCGAGCAGCGCCTCGAGGGCTACACGGAGCCGATCGAGGTCGCCGTCCTCGGCTGCGCGGTGAACGGGATCGGCGAGGCCAGCCACGCCGACTTCGGGATCGCCGGGGCGAAGAACGAGGGGCTGATCTACGCCCACGGCAAGCCGCTGCGCAAGGTCCCGCAGGCGACCCTCGTCGACACCCTGTTCGAGGAGATCGACAAGTCGCTGGACCGGGGCGGGGTCGAGTTCGACGAGAGCGAGTCGCGCGAGGGGGCCGCCTGGCTGGCGAAGATCGAGGAGGAGAACGCCGGCGACCTGACCCCGGAGCGGATCGCGAAGATGGAGCACGAAGCTGCCGAAAAGGGGGAGTCCGACCGGGTCCTGCTCGACGAGGACGCCTCCCCGACCGCCGGACGACGGTTCAGCCGCGCCTGATGGCGGTCGACCTCACCAGCGCCGAGGGGAGGCCGAAGGCGCTCGACGCGGCGACGATGGCGGAGGCGTTCCAGCTGACCGCCGCCGAGCACGCCGACCAGGTCGCGATCCGGACCAAGGACGACGAGTTCACGATCACCTGGGGCGGCTACGCGGACCGGGTCCGGGAGGTGGCCGCGGGCATGGCGGCAAAGGGCGTCGGGCGCGGCGACACGGTCGGGATCATGATGACCAACCGCCCCGAGTTCCACTTCATCGACACCGCCGCGCTCCACCTCGGGGCGACCCCGTTCTCGATCTACAACACCTCGACCCCCGAGCAGATCGGGTATCTCCTGGAAGACGCCGGGAACCAGGTCCTGTTCACCGAGCTGGCGCTGCTCGAGACCGTGCTCGCCGCCCGCGACGGGGCCTCGACCGCCGTCGAGCTGATCGTCGTCGTCGACGGTGAGGCCGGCGACGAGGTGATCTCGCTCGCCGATCTCGAACAGAGCGGGGGAGAGGAGTTCGACTTCGAAGCCGCCTGGCGCGCGGTCCAGCCCGACGACCTCCTGACCCTGATCTACACCTCGGGGACGACCGGGCCGCCGAAGGGCGTCCAGCTCAGCCACGCCAACCTCCTCTCCGGGTTCAACTCGGTCGATCACGTCTTCCGGCTATCGAGCGGGGGGCGGGTCGTCTCCTGGCTGCCGATGGCGCACATCGCCGAGCGCAACGCGAGCCAGTACGTGCCGATGATCTTCGGGCTGCAGACCACCTGCTGCCCGGACCCGCGCCAGGTCGTCGCCTATCTGGTCGAAGTCCGCCCGACCTGGTTCTTCGCGGTGCCGCGGATCTGGGAAAAACTGAAGGCGGCGATGGAGATCGCCTTCGAAGCCGAGTCCGACGTGGTCCGCAAGGAGGCCGTCGTCCGCGCCCTCGAAGTCGGGATGAAGAAGGTCCGCGCCGAACAGGACGGAGCCTCGGCGCCACCCGAGCTCGCCCTCGAATACGCGAAAGCCGACGAAGAGGTCCTCTCCGACCTGCGCGCCAGGATCGGCCTCGACAAGCTCGAGGCGGTCAACGTCGGCGCCGCGCCGTCGCCGCGCGAGGTGCTCGAGTTCTTCCTCGCCCTCGGGATCCCGCTGGCCGAGCTGTGGGGGATGTCGGAGACCTGTGGGATCGCGACCCTCAACCCGCCGGAGCGGATCAAGGTCGGGACGGTCGGGCTGCCGGTTCCGGGGGTCGAGCTGAGCCTGGCCGAGGACGGCGAGGTCCTGGTCCGGGGAGGGCTGGTGATGACCGGCTACCGCAACGCCCCCGAGAAGACCGCGGAGACGATCGACGCCGACGGCTGGCTGCACACCGGCGACGTCGGCGAGATCGACGACGACGGCTATCTGACGATCGTCGATCGCAAGAAGGAGCTGATCATCAACTCGGCCGGCAAGAACATGTCGCCGGCCAACATCGAGGGGAAGCTGAAGGCGGCCAGCGCCCTGATCGGGCAGGTCTGCGTGATCGGCGACGACCGCCCCTACAACGTCGCGCTGATCGTCCTCGACTCCGACATGGCGCCGGCCTTCGCCCAGCAGGAGGGAATCGAGGACCTCTCGCTGGAGTCGCTGGCGACCGAGGAGGCGGTTCTCGAGGAGGTCGCGGCCGGGGTCGAGCGCGGCAACGCCGACCTCTCCCGGGTCGAGCAGGTCAAGCGGTTCAAGGTCCTGCCCGCCGACTGGCAGCCGGGGGGCGACGAGCTGACCCCGACGATGAAGCTGAAACGGCGCCCGCTGGAGCACAAGTACGCGGCCGAGATCGAGGAGATGTACTCGGAGTAACGAGTAGGTTTCCCCGCGTGACGCGCTTGAGCCAGGCCTTCCTGCCCACCCTCAGGGACGCGCCCGCCGACGCCGAGGCGATCTCGCACAAGCTGATGGTCCGGGCCGGCCTGATCCGCCAGCTCGGGGCCGGGCTCTGGACCTACCTGCCGGCCGGGTACCGGTCGATCCGCAAGGTCGAGGCGATCATGCGCGAGGAGATGGAGTCGATCGGCGCCGAAGAGGTGCTGATGCCGATCCTGCAGCCGGCGCAGCCCTGGGAGGAAACCGGCCGCTACGCGATCGACGAGCTGTTCAAGCTCGAGGACCGCCGGGGAGCCCCGCTGGTCCTGGCGATGACCCACGAGGAGTGCCTGACCTACCACGTCGCCCGCGAGGTCCGCTCCTACCGCGACCTGCCGCTGATGCTGTTCCACATCCAGACCAAGGAGCGCGACGAGCCGCGGCCGCGGGCCGGGGTCCTCCGCACCCGCGAGTTCACGATGAAGGACGCCTACTCCTTCGACCGCGACGAGGACGGCCTCCAGCGCTCCTACGAGCTCCAGGGCGAGGCCTACGGGCGGATCTTCGACCGCTGCGGGCTGCGCTGGTACCGGGTCGAGTCCGACGTCGGGATGATGGGCGGGATCGGGGCCCACGAGTACATGGCCCCCTGCCCCGCCGGCGAGAACGAGGTCGCGCTGGCGCCGGGCTACGCGGCCAACGTCGAGGTCGCCTCGGCCGATCCGAAGCCGGTCGAGCTGCCGGCGGGCCTGCCGGCCCCCGAGGAGGTCGAGACGCCGGGGATGACGACGATCGACGAGGTCTCCGGCCACCTCGGCCTGCCCGCCGGGGCGCTGATCAAGGCGCTGCCGGTGATCGTCGAGGAGCGGGGGATGCTGATGGTCCTGATCCGCGGCGACCACCGGCTGAACGAGATCAAGCTCCAGAACGCGCTCGGCGCCGAGTTCCGCCCGGCGAGCGCCGAGGAGATCGAGGCCGAGCTCGGCCCGGTCGGGTTCATCGGCCCGGTCGGGGCCGGGATCCCGATCATCAAGGACGCGGCGATCGGCGACGGCTCCTACGTCACCGGCGCGAACAAGCCCGACACGCACCTGCGCGGGGTCGAGCCCGGCCGCGACTTCGACTACGAGGAGCTCGACGTCCGCACCGTCGAGGCCGGCGACACCGCCCCCGGAGGCGGCGCGATCGAGATCGAGACCGCGATCGAGATCGGCAACATCTTCAAGCTCGGGACCCGCTACTCGGTCCCGCTCGGCGCCACCTTCCTCGACGAGAGCGGGACCGAGCAGCCGATCGTGATGGGGAGCTACGGGATCGGGCCGGCGCGGATCGTCGCCGCCGCGATCGAGCAGGGCGCCGACGAGAAGGGGATCGTCTGGCCGCAGGCGATCGCGCCCTGGCGGGTCCACCTCGTCGCCCTCGGCAAGGAGGGGGAGGCCGAGCGCGAGGCGGCCGACGCCCTCTACGAGGAACTGCGCGCCGCCCTCGGCGCCGACGTCCTCTATGACGACCGCGACGCCGGGCCGGGGGAGAAGCTGACCGACGCCGAGCTCCTCGGCTGCCCGGTGCGGCTCCTGGTCGGCCGCCGGGGCCTCGCCGAGGGCGTGGTCGAGGCGACCACCCGCGCCGACGGCGCCGAGCAGAAGCTGCCGCTGGAGGACGCCGTCGCCCGGGTCGTGGAGATGCTCGAGGGTTAGGCCACCCGCCCGCGACGGACGCGGGAGCGAGCGAGCAAGATAGCCGGTGGAGATGAGTGCGAGCGAGCGAAAGCAGAGTACGCGGGCGGAAGGTGGTTCCCGGGCGCCTTTCGGTAGGGGTCGGGTCCGGCGCCTGTTCGGCCTCGACCGCAGCGGGCCGCCCCCGCGGCAGACCGAGAAGGGCTCGCCTCTCCACCCCTGGACGATCCCGAACCTGGTCGGCTACCTGCGGATCGCGGCGATCCCGCTCTTCCTCGTCCTCGCGTTCGAATCGGGCGACGGGCGCAGCACCGGGGCGGCGGTCGTCTTCTGGCTGATCGCGGTCGGCGACTACGTCGACGGGTTCCTCGCCCGCGTCACCGGCCAGTACAGCCGCCTCGGGACCCTGCTCGACCCCTTCATCGACCGCCTCACGATCCTCGCCGGCGCCATCGTCTGCTGGCACTTCGAGCTCCTGCCGCGCTGGGCGCTGGCGCTGCTGGTGGCGCGCGAAGTCGTGATGCTGGTCCTCGCCCAGCAGGCGCTGCGGCGCGGGGTCGAGATCCGGGTCAACTGGCCGGGCAGGATCTCGGTCTTCCCGATCATGGGCGGGATCTTCTTCGCCCTCGTCGTCGACGGCTGGGTCCCGGAAGCGCTGCTGGTCCTCGGCGTCGCCCTGGCGCTGGTCGCGACGGTGCTCTACGCGCGGGTCGGCCTCCAGGCGGTGGGGGCGCAAGACGGTGCCCATTCCGGCTGAACCTTCAACCTGGAGTTGAACCTTCGTGCCCGACCTACCTATACTGGGGCACTCCAGCGGCCAACGGAGGCGAACCGGTCGCACGAAGAAGGAGCGAGATGGAGGACACCTTTCCCGATCTCGGTTCGCTCAGCGATGAAGAGCTGAAGGACCTGATCGACAACCTGACCGAAGAGGAGAACGAGATCTCCTACCGGCGTCGAGTCCTGCACGGCAAGATCGACATCCTCCGCGCCGAGCTGGTCAACCGCCTGCGCCAGAAACGGGAAAGCGGCGACTCGCTGATCTCCGGCGACGACGTCGCCCAGCTGACCGAGATCCTCGCCGGCAAGGCCCAGCCGCAACCGCCGGAGGACAATCCGGCCGCCTGACCGGCCCGGGAGGCTCAGATGGCAGTTCACTGCCCAGAGTGCGGCTTCGTCAACCCCGAGGGGGCCAACTATTGCCAGAAATGCGGCGCCTATCTCGGCGGGCCGACCGAGGGCGGCGACGAGCCGACGACGATGACCTACACGGTCGACGACACCGGCGACATGCAGCCGATCGACATCGACGACGTGCTGGAGAAAAGCGGCGCGGCGCTGGTGATCCGCAGCGGCGGCGGCCGCGCCGGTGAGAGCTTCACCGTCGACGACGACCGGGTCAGCATCGGCCGCAGCCCCGACGCCGGCGTCTTTCTCGACGACGTCACCGTCTCCCGCAACCACGCCCTCCTCGTCCGCCGTCGCGACGGCCTCTACATCGACGACCTCGGCTCGCTCAACGGCACCTACGTCAACCGGCGCCGGATCGAGTCCCACCGACTTGCCGACGGCGACGAGATCCAGGTCGGCAAGTACAAGCTGAGCTTCCTGGAGAAGTAGATGGCGACCGTCGACAAGACCCCGCGCGCACGCGACTCGGCCAGCCGCCCCCGCAAGGCGCTGACGATCGGCGCCGTCTGCAAGATCCTCGAGGGCGAGTTCGACGACATCTCGATCTCGAAGATCCGCTACCTCGAGGACCAGAAGCTGCTGAGCCCGCGCCGGACCGACGGCGGCTACCGCCTCTACAGCCAGTCCGACGTCGAACGGCTGCGGACGATCCTCCGCCTCCAGCGCGACGAGTTCCTGCCGCTGCGGGTGATCCGCCAGGAGCTGGCCGCCGGCGGCGACGTCGAGTACGGCGGCCCGCCCGACCGCAAGCCGGGCGGCGGCTCGGTGCGGAGGGCGATCCTCGTCAACACCTCGAGCGCCTACCTGACCCTCGACGAGCTGGTCGAGGAGACCGGCGCCCGCGCCGAGCTGATCACCGAGCTCGAGGGCTTCGGGATCGTCCACCCCGAGAAGCGCGACGGCCGGACCGTCTACGACGAGACCGACCGCGAGATCGTCCGCTCCGCCAACGAGCTCTCGCGGGTCGGGGTCGCGGCCCGCAACCTGCGGATCTTCCGCTCCTCCGCCGACCGCGAGGCGAACCTGCTCGAGACCCTGCTCGGCCCCTCGCTGCGCTCGCGCAACCCCGAGCGCCGCAAGGAGGCGCTGGAGAGCCTCGAGAGCCTCGCCGCGACCGTCAGCCACCTCAAGCACCTCCTCCTGGTCAGGGACCTGCGGCGGCTCGCCGGGGACTAAGTGCCTCGGGTCACCCGCCGCCGCCATCTCTCCGCACCGCCCGACCGGGTCTGGGCCCTCGTCTCCGACCCCTACAGCCTGCCCCGCTGGTGGCCGCGGACCGGCCGGGTCGAGAGCGTCGACGTCAAGCCGGGTGGGAAGCGCAGCCAGTGGACCAAGGTGCTGGAGACGGCCGAGGGGCGCGGGGTCCGCGCCGACTTCCGCTGCGTCAGCTCGGCCGAGGGCGAACGCTACGCCTGGGAGCAGCAGCTCGAGGGAACGCCGTTCGCCAAACACCTGAGCAGCTCGAAGGTCGAGATCAACCTCCGCGCCGAGGAGGACGGCGGGACCAGGGTCGCGCTGACCTCCGAGCAGACCCTGCGCGGCCTCTCCCGGTTCGGCTCGCCGATGATGCGCGGCGGCCAGGGCCGGATCCTCGACGAGGCGCTGGCCGGCCTCGAGCGGGCGCTGGAGCCCGAGGGCGATGAGCGCTGAGCCGCGCCGCGACTCGAAGTGGTGGGGGTGGGGCGACCCCGCGGTCGCGCCCGAGCTCGATGCCGAGGCGCGGGGGATGCTGCAGGAGTGGGTCGGCGAGCTCGAGCCGTGGCCGCTCGCGACCGAGATCGAGGGCTTCGAGATCCCCGCCGCCGAGCCGCTGCCGCAGGCCCTGATCGACGCCGTCGGCGCCGATCGGGTCTTCACCTCGAAGGAGGATCGCGTCCGCCACGCCACCGGGTGCGGCTACGCGGACCTCGCCCGGCTGCGCCGGGGGAGCCTCGAGGCGCGCGCCCGACGCGGTCCTGCTGCCGGCCGACGCCGACGCGGTCGCCCGGGCGATCGATGTCTGCGCGGCGGAGGGGATCGCCGTCGTCCCGTTCGGCGGCGGCACCAGCGTCGTCGGCGGGATCGAGCCGGTCCGCGGCGCCCACTCGCGGGTGGTCTCGCTCGACCTCGCCTGCCTGCGCGCGGTCGAGGTCGACCGCCGCTCGCTGACCGCCCGCCTCGGCGCCGGCCTGCGCGGGCCGGAGGCGGAGGCCGCGCTCGGCGCCGACGGGCTGACGATCGGCCACTTCCCGCAGTCCTTCCAGTACGCGACGATCGGCGGCTTCGCCGCCACCCGCTCGGCGGGCCAGGCCTCGAGCGGGTACGGCCGCTTCGACGCCCTGGTCAGCTCGGTCCGGCTGCTGACCCCCAGCGGCGAGATCCACACCCGCGAATCCCCGCACACCGCCGCCGGCCCCGCCCTGCGCGAGCTCGTGATCGGGTCCGAGGGCGTCTTCGGCGTCATCCCCGACGTCACCGTCAGGGTCCGCCCGGCGCCGAAGGTCCGCCATTTCGAGGCCTGGATCGCGGAGAGCTTCGAGGCCGGCGCCGAGATCGTCCGCAGGATGGCCCAGGGGCCGGGCCTGCCCGACGTGATCCGCGTCTCCGATGAGGAGGAGACCCGCGTCTCGCTCGCCCTCTCGGGCCCGCGCGGCCTCGCCGGCAGCCTCTTCGACGGCTATCTCGGGCTCCGGAAACGCCGCGGCGGCTGCCTGATCGTGGTCGGGATCGACGGCGACGAGGAGTCGGTCGCCCGCCGGCGGGCGCTGGTCGTCCGCAAGCTCCGCGCCGGCGGCGCCGCCTACCTCGGGAAGTCGGCGGGAAGGAGCTGGGACAGGGCCCGCTACGACGGGCCCTACCTGCGCGACACGCTGATGGGGATGGGGGCGATCGTCGAGACGCTCGAGACCTCCCACACCTGGACGAAGCTCGGCGAGGTCCACCGCGCGGTCGGGGACGCGATCCGCGGCGCCCTCAGCGCCGAGGGCACGCCGGGGCTCGCGTTCTGCCACCTCTCGCACGCCTACCCCGACGGCGCCTCCCTCTACTTCACCTACGTCGCCCGCTCCCGCCACGGCGCCGAGCTCGACCAGTGGGGCGCGGTCAAGCGCGCCGCCTCGGAGGCGATCGTCGCCACCGGCGCGACGATCACCCACCATCACGCGATCGGCCGCGACCACCTCCCCTACATGGAGGCCGAGATCGGGAGCACGGGAATCGAGGCGCTGCGGGCGGTGAAGGAGCGGCTCGACCCGGCCGGGATCATGAACCCCGGCAAGCTGATCCCCTAGCCGGATTCTTCTTCTTCGGCGGCCTCGATGACCGGTCCGGTCACGGTGCCGCGGAGGACGTCGGTGCCTTCGAACTGCGGAGTCTTCTTCTGCTGCTGGGCCTGGGTCACCGCGGCCCTCAGTTCATCGTTGGCGACGAGCGAGACTTCCATTTCGTCGAAGCCGCTGGCGAGCAGGGAGAGCGCCGTCGCCGGGACCTGGAACTGGCCGCTGATCGTCCCCGCCTTCGCCACTTTGGTCGCGGCGATCGGGATCCGTTCGTCGGGAGAGCGGGCGAGCGAGATCGCGTAGGAGCTGCCCTGCGGCGAGGGCGGCAGCCCTTTGGCGGCGACGACGAGCAGGACCTGGTCTTTGAGGCGACCGAAGATCGCCCGCCCTTCGGCGTCGCTGCCGTCGACGCCCTTGAGGATCGCCTGGGTCGGGACTTTCGAGTTCGAGGTCGGGTTGACCGCAGTCGGGGTCGTTTCCGAGCCGCCGGAGTCGCCCTCGTCGCTGCCGCCGACGTCGATCACGCCGCTCGCGAACAGCACCAGGAGGAGGACGATCGCGACGCAGCCGCCGACCTGGGCGAGAAGGCGTTTGTTCTGGAGCGGCGATTTGGACGGGGCGGGTTTCGCCTTCGGTCGCTCCGGCGCGGGCGCGGGCTCCGGCGGTGGGGTGGGAGTGGGGGCCGCGGTGGGAGCAGGAGGTGGCGGTGACTCACCCTCGAGCTCGGCCAGCGAGGCCCTCACCTTCGAGCGGACCTCGCCGTCGCTGAGGCCCATCAGGGCGCCGATGTCCCCATAGCCCTCCTCGCGCTGGGCGAGCAGGCGCAGCATCGCCTTCTGGTCGTCGCCGGGGTCGCCGCGCTCGAGCGCGGCCAGCGCGTCCTTCACCTTCGAGCGGACCTCGCCGTCGCTGAGGCCCATCAGCGCACCGATGTCCTCGTACCCCTCCTCGCGCTGCGCGAGCAGGCGCAGCATCGCCTTCTGGTCCTCACTGAGCGCCACGGACCGAGAAGCCTACCCATGCGGGTAGGGTCAGCGGCCGATGGCGGAGAACCTTCCCGAGAACTTAGGATTCGCCGAGCTGGTCGGGATCGAGTGGCTCGACGACGACCCCGATCACGCCCGGGCGCGGGTCGAGGCCCGCGCCGAGCTGCTGCAGCCGTTCGGGCTGATGCACGGCGGCGTCTACTCGACCCTGGTCGAGAGCGTCTGCTCGCGGGCGACGGCGCTCGCCGTCCTCCCGGAGGGGAACGCGGCGATGGGCCAGTCGATCAACGTCAACTTCATGCGGGCGATCCTCGAGGGCACGGCGGAAGTGAGGGCGCGGGCCCGCCACCGCGGCAGCACCACCTGGGTCTGGGAGGCGGAGGTCGTCGACTCCGAGGAACGCACCTGCGCGCTGGCGCAGATGACGATCGCGGTCAGGCCTATCCGCCGAAGCGATTCGTGATCGGCAGCCGGCGGTCGCGGCCGAACGCCTTCGGCGTGATCCGGATGCCCGGCGCCGCCTGACGGCGCTTGTACTCGGCCCGGTCGACCATCCGCACGACCTCGTCGACGACCTCTGACGGCAGACCCGCCTCGATCATCTCCTCGCGGCCCTGGTCGCGCTCGACGTAGGCCTCGAGGACCTGGTCGAGGAGCTCGTACGGCGGCAGCGAGTCGGAGTCGAGCTGGTCCGGTCGGAGCTCGGCCGAGGGCGCCCGCTCGATCACCGAGGCGGGGACGAGCTCTGACCCGGCCTCGCGGTTGCGGTACCTGACCAGCTCGTAGACGAGGGTCTTCGGGACGTCCTTGATCACCGCGAAGCCGCCGGCCATGTCGCCGTAGAGGGTCGCGTACCCGACCGACATCTCGCTCTTGTTGCCGGTCGTCAGCACCAGCCAGCCGTGCTCGTTGGAGAGCGCCATCATCATGTTGCCCCGGATCCGGGCCTGGATGTTCTCGGCGGCGAGGTCGGGCTCGGCGGGCCGCGTCGGGTCGCGGGGCAGCGGCTCGGGGTCGCCGCCGCCGCTCTCGAACGCGGCACGGAGCGCCTCCTCGTAGGAGCCCATCGTCGCCTCGATCGGGATCTCGATCAGCTCGGTGCCGAGGTTGGCGGCGATCGCCCGCGCGTCGTCCTGGGTCTCGGCGCTGGAGTGGGGGGAGGGCATGACGACGCAGCTGACGTTCTCGGCGCCGAGCGCGTCGGCGGCGAGCAGCGCCACGAGGGCCGAGTCGATCCCGCCCGAGAGGGCGATGCCGACGTGCCGGAAGCCGTTCTTGCCGACGTAGTCGCGCAGGCCGAGGACCAGCGCCCCGTAGACCTCGGCGCTGTCCTCGAGCGGCTCCCGCAGCTCCGCCGGGCCCGAGGACGGGACGTCGCAGAACAGGAGCTCCTCCTCGAACTGGGCGGCCCGGGCGACGACGTTGCCGTCGGGGTCGATGACGAAGCTGTGGCCGTCGAAGACGAGCTCGTCCTGGCCGCCGACGAGGTTGCAGAGCGCGAGGTGGGCGCCGTAGGCCCGCGCCCGTTCGGCGAACATCTCTTCGCGCTCGCGGCCCTTGCCGCGGTGGTAGGGAGAGCCCGAGGGGTTGGCGATCAGCCGCGCACCCTGATCGGCCTCGACCGAGGCCGGGGGGCCCTCGACCCAGACGTCCTCGCAGATCGTCAGCCCGACCGGGGTCCCGGCGACCTCGATCGTCTTCGGCTCGTCGACGGGAGCGAAGTAGCGCTGCTCGTCGAAGACCGCGTAGTTCGGCAGCCGCCACTTGCGGTAGACCTCGCGCACCTCGCCGTCGGCGAGCACCGCCAGCGCGTTGTGGGCCTGCCGGTAGCCGTCGCCGCCGCCCGCGGCCGGCTCGGCGAACCCGACCAGGGCGACGATCCCGCGTCACCCCCTCGGCGAGCTCCCGCACGGCGCGGTTGCCGGCCTCGACGAAGTGGCGCTTCAGGTAGAGGTCCTCGGCCGGGTAGCCGGGGATCGCGAGCTCGGGAAAGATGACGAGGTCGGCGCCGCCCTCGCGGGCCCTTCCGATCCACTCGGCGACCTTCGCCGCGTTGCCGTCGATGTCCCCGACCGTGGGGTCGATCTGGGCGAGGGCGATCCTCACTTAGTTGACTGGGACGGCGCCGTTTCCGCTCCGCGCCTTGGCGGAGTCGGACCCACCGCCGGCGCCGGCGGCCTCGACGATTTCGGCGATCGCCCCCTCGAGGTCGAGGCCGAAGCTGTCGAGGTCGGCCATCCCGTCGTAGTCGCCGACGAGGCCGAAGTCGATCGCCCCGTCGTAGGACATGATCCCGACGCAGAGCGCCTGGCGGCGGGCGAGCGGGACCAGCGGGAAGATCGACGCCATCCGCCGCCCCAGCACGTAGAGCGGGAACTGCGGTCCGGGGACGTTGGTGACGACGAGGTTGAAGAAGCGCTGGGCGGGCTGCAGGCGCGCCGCCTGCGAGGCGATCGTCGTCGGCGCGAAGTCGGTCAGCCTGGTCAGGATCTCGGCCCCGACCGCCTGGCCGGACCCCTTCAGGTCGCCCATCGTCTCGCTGACGATGCGGAGGCGCTCGACCGGGTCCTCGGACCAGACCGGGAGCGGCGCCATCATCGCCGAGATCCGGTTGCCGAGCGCGCCGTGTTCCTCGGCGGCGCGGACGCTGACCGGGACCATCGCCCGCAGCTCGAGGCCCTCGGTCTCGGTCCCGCGGGCGCGCAGGTAGTTGCCGAGCGCTCCGGTCACGACCGAGAGGACGACGTCGTTGACCGTGCCCCCGAGGGTGTTCTTGACCCGCTTGAACTCGCCGAGGTCGGCGCGGACGAAGGCGAGCCGGCGGTGGGGGCCGATATCGACGTTGAACGGGGTGCTGGTCGCCGAGACGCCGGCCTCGAGCATCTTCCCGGTGGCGCCGATTCCGCGCAGCACCTGGCGCGGCCCCCGCAGGGCGGCGCGGAAGCCGCGGACGATCTCCGGCGGGCTGGTGAGGCGCTCGCGGATCGCGTCGCTCAGCAGGTCGAGGTCCGAGGGCTCCGGCCGCGGGGCCCACTTCGGCGGGCGCAGCGGCGGTGGCGGGGGGTCCTCCTCGAGGTCGAACAGGACCGTGGTTATGTCAACCCCGGAGACGCCGTCGACCAGCGCGTGGTGGCTCTTGCCGACGATCGCGAACCGGTCGCCCTCGAGGCCCTCGACCAGCCAAAGCTCCCACAGCGGCTTCGAGCGGTCGAGCTGCTGGGAGAAGATCCGGGAGGCGAGGTTGCGCAGCTGCTCCTCGGAGCCCGGCGCCGGCAGCGCGGTCTGGCGGACGTGGTACTCGAGGTTGAGGTGAGGGTCGTCGACCCAGACCGGCCGGCCCTGGCCGAAGGGGACGAAGCGGAGCTTCTGGCGGAAGCGCGGGACGAGGTGCAGGCGCGACTCGATGTGGTTGCGGAACTCTTCGTGGCTCGGCGGCGAGCCGTCGAAGATGATCACCGAGGCGACATGCATGTGGGCGCCGCCTCGCTCCATGTGGAGAAATGCGGTGTCGAGTCCGGTCAGGCGATCCGCGCCCATGCAGGCATCTTCGCACGATCCGTGCGTCATGTCGCACTGTGATGCGGCTCACTCCCGGGGCCCGGGCGAGACCCCTACGGTGCCGCGTCCACCAAGCAATCCATCTGCCGAGTTTCACCGCGAGCCGCCCCTCGGCGCTCGCCGCGTAGGCAGACGAGAAAGCGGGGACACCTCGAATGCGACACCTCCTGCCGATGACGCTGCTCGCCGCCGTGCTGACAATCAGCTCGGCCACGGCCCTTGCCAAGAAGGGCCACGAGCGAGACCACGGCCGCGTCGGATCACACATCTCACTCCACGTCTCGACCCACCATGTGCTCGGCGGCCGGCGGATCGCCCTCCGCGGCCGGGTGCGGCCGCGGGGCTCGCACCGGGTCAAGGTCGTCGTCCGCGGGCCGCGCGGCGCCCTCCTCGGCCAGGCGAGCTCCCGCCACGGCGCCTTCGCGATGCGCTGGCGCCCGCGCCGGGTCGGCAGCTACCGGATCCGGGCCTTCGGCCTCCACGATCGCCGCGTCCGCGCCTCCTCGAGCGTGGTGCGCCGGGTCACCGCCTTCTACGAGGCCGGGGCCTCCTACTACGGGCCCGGGCTCTACGGAAGCGGGATGGCCTGCGGCGGGACCCTGATGCCGGGGACCCTCGGCGTCGCCCACAAGACGCTGCCCTGCGGGACCAGGGTGACGCTCCGCTACCACGGCCACACGGTCACCGTCCCGGTCGTCGACCGCGGCCCCTACGTCGCCGGGCGCGACTTCGACCTGACGACGGCGACCCGGGACCGGCTCCATTTCCCGGGGGTCGGCACGGTCCTCGCCAGCCGCTGAGCTAGCCGCTGACGCCGAGCTGCATCTGCCCCGGCTCGGGGGCCGGCTCGTCGCTCCTCCTCGGCGAACCCCGCCATCCGCACGCCGAGCAGGCGCACGGGGCGGGGCGGGGCGTAGGCGCGCAGGAGGTCGAGGGCGGCGGGGACGACGACGCCGGGGTCGTTGGTCTCGCGCTCGACGGTGTGGGAGCGGGTGACCGTCGTCCAGTCGTCGAGGCGGACCTTGATCCCGATCGTCCTGCCCTCGAGGTCGCGGGAGCGGAGCCGCCGGCAGAGCTCATCGGCCAGGTTCCGTATGTGCTCGGCGAGCCTGTCGTGGTCGGCGATGTCGGCGTCGAAGGTGATCTCCGTCGATTGCGACTTGGTCTTGTGCGAAACCGCGATCGGGGTCTCGTCCTCGAACCGCGCCCGGGCCCGCAGCCAGCCGCCCATCCGCGGCCCGAAGGCCGCCTCGAGCGCGGCGAGGTCGTACTCGCGCAGGGTCGCGAGGTCGGCGATGCCCATCCGCTCGAGCCTGGCGACCGTTTTCGGCCCGATCCCGGGGACGAGGCCGGGGGAGTCGGCGCCGAAGCGCTCGAGCGCCTGCTCGCGGGAGAGGACGACGAGGCCGGCCGGCTTGCCGAGCTCGCTGGTGATCTTCGCCAGCATCCGGTTCTCGGTGATCCCGATCGAGCAGGTGAGTCGGGTCTGCTCCTCGATCTCGGTGGCGATCCGCCGCATCGTCGACTTCGGCGCGAACAGGCCGGTGAGGTCGACGTAGGCCTCATCGAGGCCGACGACCTCGACCGTCTCGGCGTTGCCGCGCAGGATCGCCATCACCTCGCCCGAGGCCTCGCGGTAGGCGGGGAAGTCGGGCTGGAGGTAGATGGCGTCGGGGAGCCGCCGCCGCGCGGTCGCCGCCGGCATCGCCGAGTGGATCCCGGCCAGCCGCCGCGCCTCATAGCTCGCGGTGGTGACGACCGCCCGCGGCCCGCTGCCGCAGACGATCACCGGCTTTCCCCTCAGCTCGGGCCTGCGGCGCAGCTCGACCGACGCGTAGAACGCGTCCATGTCGAGGTGGGCGATGACCCGCGGCCACTCCCTGAAATCGGTCACCGACCCAAGTTACGACCTGGCCCGGCGGAGTCGCTCGGCTCAGATTCCCGGGAGCCGGATCCACCGGTTCGGTCGCGCTGGCGATCGGCAGCGCGTAGTAGAGAGCGACGGCCGCGCAGATCGCCAGCGTCACGTAGGGGGAGACGAACGCCAGCAGCGTCGCCACCGTGTAGGGGATCAGGCCGATCACCGCGAGCCTGAAGGTCCGGCGCCGGGTCGGCTCGTCGATCGATTCGGTGAGGAAGGTGGGACGGTGGAGGAGGATGTGGCGGTTCATCCCGGTGAAGGCCACCGACATCACCAGGAGGGAGCCGCTGTAGATCGCGGCGGCGAGGGCCTCGCCCGAGCTCTCCCTGAGATAGGCGGCGACCAGCGCCGTCGTGAAGGGCAGGACCGAGACCGTCATCAGCAGGACCAGGTTCCAGATCAGGATCGAGTGGTCGACCAACTGCAGCCGGCGCACCATCGCGTGGTGGTTGATCCAGATGATCCCGATCGTCAGGAAGGAGACGACGTAGGCGGCGTAGCTGGGCCACTGGGCGGCCAGCTCGTGGCCGAGGTCGCCGGCCCCGGGCTCCGGCACGTGGATCTCCAGCACCAGGAGGGTGATCGCGATCGCGAAGACCCCGTCGGAGAAGGCCTCCATCCGGTTCGTGCTCATCCTGAGAGATTCGGCGAGAGGCTCTAGGCTCCTGGAGTGGCCGAGATCACCCACAGGAAGGTCGAGGAGATCGACGCGATCGGCGGCGTTCTGCCCGGGATCCAGATGCACAGGGTCGCCGCCGACCTCGATGTCGGCGCCTTCGGCATCTCGATCATCGAGATGGCGCCCGGGGCGGACGCCTATCCCGGAGCACGACCACTCGCCCGAGGGCCTCGGCGGCGAGATGTTCGAGAAGCGACCGCAGCAGCTCGGCCAGGAAGAGGTCTACGTCGCCCTGCGCGGCTCCGGAACGCTGATCGCCGACGGCGAGAGCTACCCGCTCGACCCCGACCACATCGCCAAGGTCCCTCCGGAGGTCAAACGGAAGGTGGTCGCCGGCGACGACGGGCTGCGGCTGCTCGCGCTCGGAGGCACCGCCGGCCAGGCATACCTCGAGGGCGGGACCCTCTAAAAGGCTCACTTTTTTGACTGAGTCGCCAGACCCATCTGCTATACACGTCGGCTGATGATTCGGCGTCAGCGCAAGAAGCGTCGCGGTCGGTTCGCCTGTGCGGGCGGACTCCCGCTGGGGACCCGGGAGACCACGGGCCGATGAGCCCTGCGGCGGATCAGCGCACAAGGTCATGCGCGACTGAGCTGGTCTGCCGAGATTGCGGTCTGCGGCTGCCGCTGACCGACAGGACCTTCAAGTGCCTGCAGTGCGGGCAGGGCCTTGACATCGATTACGACTACGAGCTGGCCGCGTCGCGCCTCGCCGAGCTGCCGACCTCAGAGCGCCCGCTCAACATCTGGCGCTTCGAGGAGCTGCTGCCGATCGTCGATGCCGGGGCCCAGTCCAGGGTCGGGCTCAACAGCGGCAGGACGCCGCTGATCCACGCCGACCGGCTCGGCGCCGAGCTCGGCCTCCGCAAGCTCTACCTCAAGGACGACAGCACCGCCCGCCCGAGCCTCTCCTACAAGGACCGGGTCGTCTCGATGGCGGTCGCCCGCCTGCTCGAGCTCGGCGCGCCCGAGATCGGGTGCGTCTCGACCGGGAACGTCGGCACCGCGGTCGCCTCCCTCGCGGCCAAGGCCGGCGTCGCCGCCTACGTCTTCTACCCGAGCAATCTCGAGTCCGGAAAGGCCCGCGCCTGCAGGGCGCTCGGCGCCGCCGTGATCCAGCTCGACGGCAACTACGACGAAGCGAACCGCGCCTGCCGCGAGCTCGCGCTGGCGAGCGGGATCGAGTTCGCCAACATCACCCTGCGCCCGTTCTACGCCGAGGGCGCGAAGACGATGGCCTTCGAGGTCGTCGAGCAGCTCGACTGGGTCTCGCCCGACCACATGGTGATCCCCGCTGCCGGCGGGACGCTCTCCTCGCGGGTCCACAAGGGGCTCGAGGAGCTCGAGACCGTCGGCCTCGCCGAGACCTCTGAGACGAAGATCAGCGTCGCCCAGGCCGACGGCTGCGGGCCGATCGCGACCGCGATCCTCGACGGCAGCGGCGAGCTGAAGCCGCAGAAGCCGCACACGGCGGCCCACTCCCTCGCGATCGGCGCTCCCGGCGACGGCCCGCTGGTGATCGACGCGGTGACCTCGCGCGGCGGCTCGGCGGCGACGGCAAACGACACCGAGATCTTCGAGGCGATCGACCTGCTCGGCGCGACCGAGGGGATCCTCACCGAGCCCGCGGGCGGGACGACGATCGCCTCGACGATGAAGCTGGCGGCCCAGGGCTTCTTCGGGCCCGACGAGACGGTCGTCGCGGTGATCAGCGGCAACGGCTACAAGACCCTCGACGAGCACCCCGAGAAGCCCTGGCCCTCGATGGTCGCCTGCGACGTCGAGTCGATGGAGCGGACCCTCGCCGACTTCCGGCGCGCGGGCGCCGGCGCAGCAATCGGTTGAGAGCCGGGCGGGCGCTGGCAAGGACGGGCGTCGTCGCGGCCCTGGTCGGCGCGCTGCTGCTCGGGAGGCTGCGGCGGGGGCGGGAGCAGCGACACCGACCGGCAGCAGGCCGAAGCAAAGGTCGAATCCGCGGTCCGCGAGGCTCGGATGAAGGCGATGCTGAAGGTCAAAATCGCCGAACGGAAGCGCCTCGCCGAACACCCGGGGCAGGTCCTTGCCCCGGCCAAGTACACCGGCGTGCTCGCCTCCCGCTACGAATCCGACCGCGAAGTCTGCAAGGCGCTTCCGCCGGAGGAACTGGCGGCCGAACTGGGGCTCGACGAGGACTCGGACCCCGAAGCGATCGCCGAGGCCTACGCGAAGCCGTTCACCGGCAGGTACCGGGAACCGGCCTTCGAGGGCTGCCTGGCCGGGCTGGAATAGCTCGTCGCCCCGGGCGCTCAGCAGACGAGGGTCAGATCCGCGGCCATGTCTCGACGGTTCGGCCTGAAAGAACATGATCACCTCGAGATCGTTTGGACGGGTCGGATCTCTGAAGATCTGAGCGCTCCGCGCCGCCAGGAGCACCGGGTCGGAGGTGCGAAATCCGGCGAGTCGCCGTCGCCGAGCAATCCAGAACGCTGGACCCGAAATGCACGGTGCAACCGAAGGCCGCCGTCGTGGTCGTTAGACGCCGGCCGGGAACGGAGCCGCCGGGCCGCAGTCTTTTGTCATCGCGACGCCGATGACGTTCGAGGCACGAACCCCGCCGCTGATGTCGGCTGGCGCTCAGCGAGCCGTCGGCGATCTTGGCGCCGGTGATCGTCGCCGTCGGCGAGGTCGGCGCCGAGGAGGCTGGCGTCCTTGACCTTGGCGCTGGTGATCGCGTCCTTCTTGACCTTGGCGCCGGTGACCGCGTTCTTCTTCAGCTGCTTGGAGCCGACCGAGTTCTTCGCCAGCTGGCCGGCCGCGAACGCGGTGCCGGCACCGAGGGCGAGGAACAGGGCCAGATAGGCGACGACGGTGGTGTGGTTCGGCCTATTCAAGCTTCACGCTCACTTTCGATCCGGGTGCGAGGACCTTCCCCGCCTTCGGGTTCTGCTTCGCGACCTCACCGGTCTTCTTGGTCGCGTCGCCGAGGAGTTTCACCTTGCCGATCTTGCAGTCGGATTTCTTCGCCCGCTTCCTTCGAAAGCCCGCTGGGTCAAGGTCTCCTCCGATTCCTCCGTGGGTGGCATGAACCCTATGCGGCCGGGGTGACGCCTTAGTATGGGACCGCCATGGACTGCGCTGCATGCGGGCATGAGAACGGCTCCGACGCGCGGTTCTGTGGGAACTGTGGCGAGCCGCTGAGCGGCACCGTTACCTGCCCGAGCTGCTCGGCGGCGAACCCCGCTGGCCAGGGATTCTGCAACGCCTGTGGCGCTGCGCTGAGCGCGCCGGCCGAACGCACCACCGAGCCCCCGAACACTTGGCGGCGAAGATTCACGCCGGCAGGACCGCGATGGAGGGCGAGCGCAAGCAGGTCACCGTCCTCTTCGCCGACGTGATGGGCTCGATGGAGCTCGCCGAGGGAACCGACCCCGAGGAATGGCGCGCAGATCATGGATCGCTTCTTCGGGATCCTCTGCGAGGGCGTCCACCGCTTCGAGGGGACCGTCGACAAGTTCACCGGCGACGGCATCATGGCCCTGTTCGGGGCGCCGATCGCCCATGAGGACCACGCCCAGCGCGCCTGCTACGCCGCCCTCCGCCTGCATCGACGAGCTCGCCGCGTTACACCGCAGAGCTGCGACGGACGAAGGGGCTCAACTTCTCGGTCCGGATGGGCCTCAACTCGGGCGAGGTGGTGGTCGGCGGCGATCGGCGAGGACCTCGGGATGGAGTACACGGCGGTCGGCCACACCGTCGGCCTCGCGCAGCGGATGGAGCAGCTGGCCGAGCCTGGCAAGGCCTATCTGACCGAGCACACCGCAGCCCTCGTCCAGGGTTACCTGGCGCTTGCCGACCTGGGTGAGTTCGAGGTCAAGGGCATCGAGCCGCCCGCTGCGCGTCCACGAGCTGACCGGGGTCGGCGCTGCGCGCGGCCGGCTCGACATCTCCCAGGCCCGCGGCTTCTCGCGCTTCGTCGGCCGCGCCGAGGAGATGAAGGTCCTTGAAAACGCATTCGAGCAGGCGAGGGCCGGAGAGGCGCAGGTGATCGGGATCGTCGGCGAGCCCGGGGTCGGCAAGAGCCGCCTCTGCCACGAGTTCACGCGAGCGCTGGCGCGCGCAGGGCGTTCCCGTTTACCACACCAGCGGACTTGCCCACACCAAGTCGGTGCCGCTGATGCCGGTGATGCACCTGATGCGCGAGCTACTTCGACATCACCGACCAGGATTCCGACAAGCGGGCGCGGGAGCGGATCGCCGGGAAGCTGCTCCTCCTGGACGAGACCCTGGTCGAGGACCTGCCGCTGCTCTTCGACTTCCTGGCGGTCCCCGACCCGGAGCGACCCGCCCCACGCATCGATCCCGATGCCCGCCGCCGCCAGCTGCTCGCGGTGGTGAAGCGGCTGATCCGCGCCCAGGGCACGAGCGAACCCGGCATCAGCCTCTACGAAGATCTGCACTGGATCGACCCCGCAACCGAGGAGTTCCTCGCAAACCATGTCGATGCGATCCAGGGGACCAAGGACCTGACGATCCTGAACTTCCGGCCCGAATACCGAGCGGACTGGATGTCGAAGCCCTACTACAGCCAGATCGCCCTGGTCCCCCTCGGTCCCGAGGCGGTCGGAGAAATGCTCGACGACCTGCTCGGCTCCGACCCCTCGCTGGCGGCGCTACCCGCGGTGCTGCAGGAGCGCACCGGTGGCAACCCATTCTTTCTCGAAGAGGTCGTTCTCTCCCTGGCCGAGGCCGGGAACCTCGAGGGCGAGCAGGGCGCCTACCGGCTCGCCCGGCCCGTCGAAGACGCGGTCGTGCCGGCCAGCGTCCAGGTGATCCTCTCTGCCCGTATGGATCGGCTGGACGTGCGCGAGAAGGGGGTGCTGCAGTCCGCCTCGGTGATCGGCAAGGAATTCCCCGCAATCGGTGCTGGGCAAGGTGACAGAGCTCGAGGAGACCGAGCTCGAGGACGCGCTGCGTGAGCTCGTGGCCGCAGGATTCGTCTACGAGCAGGAGATCTACCCGGAGTCGATCTACACCTTCAAGCACCCTCTGACCCAGGAGGTCGCCTACAACTCCCAGCTCGGGGATCGGCGTGCGGCCGACCACGCCGCGGTGGCACAGGCGCTCGCCGAGCAGAGCCCGGAGCGCCTCGACGAGCTCGCCGCACTGCTGGCGCAGCACTGGGAGGCCGCCGGAAAGAAGCTCGAGGCGGCGCGCTTCCACGCCCACGCCGCGAACTGGAGTGGGACACGGGATCCGATCGAGTCCTCCCGTCACTGGCAGCGGGTCTTCGACCTGACCGAGGAGCTGCCGGACTCCGAGGAGACGACGGCGCTGGGCCTTGCGGCCAGGTTCTTCCTGCTCCAGTTCGGATGGCGGCTCGGCATGACCCATGAGGAGGCAGAGAGCCTCTTCACCGAGGCCGAGCGGATGGCGTCAGCTGCGGGCGACCAGAATACGCGCGCGCTCCTGCTCGCGAGCTACGCCGCCATTCGCGGCATCAACGACGGCGACGGGCCCGCGATGGCTGAGCTCGGGTCCCAGGCGCTCGCCCTCGCCGAGGAGACCGAGGACCCGTCTCTGTACATGGCGGTCGCCGGCAACTCTTACGGTTACTTCCTTATCGGCGAGAACCGGCGGGCAGTGGAGATCCTCGATCGGGCCATGGAGCTCGTCGGCCACGATCCAGATGTCACCGCGGTCGGCTCCGTAGTCTGCCCTTATGGCTGGGCGCTGATCTTCAAGGGCGGCTACCGCGCCGCGCTCGGCGAGCTCGACGAGACCGAGGAGCTGTTCGAGCATGGAATCGAGCTCTGCCGCGAGAAAAGCGACATCGAGACAATCGGCTGGGCCCACATGTGGTGGTTCTGGCACTGCTACCACAGCGGCGATCCGGATGCGGCCCTTGCCCATGCCCAGCAGGCTCTGGATCTCTCTGACCGCCTGGGGGCGGCGTTCTCACGGATCTGGTCGTGGACCTTCTTCGGCGGCGCCCAGGTGCTGCAGGGGCGTTGGAGCGAGGCGATCGAGTCCCTCGAAAAGGCCCTGGACATGTCGGGCGAGCTAAAGACATCGGTAGATAGCAGAGTCTGGGCCGTGCTCTGGATGGCGGAGGCTCACGCCGGCCTCGGCGAGGTTGAGAGGGGAGTCGAGTTGGCCCGCCGCGCTCTCGAGGAGGCGACCGATCGGGGTCTCGCCTACGGCGAGACCACCGGCCACCTGATCCTCGCGCGGCTCCTGCTGGCCGCATCGGGCCCGGAGGCAGCGGCGGAGATCAAATCCGAGCTCTCCACCGCGGATGAGCAATCCCGGAGGATGGAATTCCGCCCGCTCGCCGCGTTGGTCCAGGTCGAGCTGGCCAAGCTCGCGCAGGTGCGGGGGGAAGCGGAGGAGCATCTGAACCGCCTGCGCGAAGCGCACGAGATCTTCACCGCGATCGGCGCCCGGGGCCACGCCGAGCGCGTAGCCGGCGAGCTGGCGCTCCAAAGCTAGAAAAATTCGCGGAAGTTCCCCGACGGGAGCGGAAATCGCATTGGCCAAATCGCTTTGCGCGGTTAGACTGGGTTCGTGCGGATTGCTACAGGGGCCCTGCGCGCGCTGTGCCTCGCTGCCTTTCTGGCCGTGCTCGGTGCCGCGCTGCTGGGCCCCTCGGGCGCCGCGGCCGCGAGCTCGGCGAAGGTCAAGGTGTTCGACGCCTCGGGCCCCGAGTCGGCTCCCTCGCTGAAGTTCAAGGTCAAGATCAGCGGCAGGACCGAGGCGCCGATCAGGGTGACCTACTCGACCTTTGCCGGCACCGCGACGCCGAAGGTGGATTTCAAGGAGGCGAAGGGCCAGCTGAGCTTTCAGCCGAGCAAGAGGGAGAAGGCGATCGTCGTCAAGCTGGTCCCCGACGCCCAGCCGGAGGGCAAGGAGACGTTCAGCCTCAAGCTCTGGGACCCGGACGGCGCGACGATCTCGCGCGCCAGGGCGACGGGGACGATCAGGGACGACGACCCGGCCCCGAACCCGACCGCGCATGCCGGTGTCACCAGCGCCCCGCCGGCCCCGCCGAGGGTCGTGATCAACGAGCTGCTGCCCGACCCGGTCGGGGCCGCGGCCGAGTACCGCTACGTCGAGCTCCTCAACGCGAGCGGCTCGGCCGTCGACCTCAGCGGCTGGACGATCAACTCCGGTGGCGATTGCGCGCTCTCGGGCGTGGTCGGCGCCGGCGAGGCCTTCGTCGTCTCGAACGACCTCTTGATCCGCGACGCCTCCTGCCCGCTGGCCCTGCTGAGCGCGGGCGAGACGGTCACCCTCCGCGACGGGCCCTCGGGCAGCGGCGCGGTGGTCGACGCCGTCGACTACAGCGACTTCGCGACTGCGACCGGCGAGAGCCTCAGCCTCGACCCCTCGAAGGCCGATTCCGCCCAGAACGACATGGCGGTGAGTTGGTGCAAGGCGAAGGAAGCCGGCGCTTTGAGCTATGACCCCGAGGGGAACTACGGTTCCCCAGGTGCGCTAAACGGGTCCTGTCACTGAGACGGGAGCACCTCGATCAGCGCCAGGTTCCAGCGATCGGTGGTCGGCGCCGTGTCGTTGATCGCGACCGTCGTCCCCGCGGTCGGAGTGGGTTCTGTTCTGCGCTGAACCCAGAAGGTGTCCCCGCTCCCGGCCAGGAATTGATCCTGCAGCGTTTGGCCGGACCCAACGGTGCGCCCGGTGGCTCTGTCCCAGTCATCGCCGACGGCCCAGACCCAGCCGCCTGCACGCGTTGTGACCAATGAGGCCGAGGGAGCGCCCGATGCCGCGGCCCCGGAGCCGACCGCGCCGTTCACTTTTGTGTCCGCGCCGATGAATGCCGCGACGCTGATCGAGCCCTGATAGGTGGTTTTTGCCCTGGTGGCGGTGACCACCACATTGGAGAGCGCGGCTGGGGCCACCGCCTGCCAGATCTCAGCGGTCCCCGCCTGTGTATTCGCACGTTTGCGAAGAGTCCAGGTGAGCCCGCCGCCGCTCACCGCGCTGATCGTCTGGCTGCCGCCCGTACTGGGGCCGTCGGAGCCGATGAATGCGAGCAGGAGCTCTCCTGGCTGGGACGTGGTCAGGGCCGGGGCGGAGATTGTCGACCCGGCTGTGCCCTGATGCGTGCTGACGATTTTGTCGAGTGCCAGTTTCGCCGGCGGCGGCGCCGGGACGTTGACCTGCCATTCGAACGAGGCCGGTGAGGCGTCGGTGTTCCCGGCCCGGTCGCGCGCCCGGACTTCGAACAGGTGCGACCCGTTGGCGAGGGTTGTGTAGGGCTTCGGCGATGCGCAGCTTGCCCAGGCCGCGGCGGCGGTCGAGTCGAGCCGGCATTCGAACGACGCAAGGCCCGACCCGCCGGGGTCTTCACCGGTGAATTCGAAGGAGGCCGAGGCGCTTTCGCTGAGCGCCGGCGGATGGGTTCCGATCTGGGTCTGCGGCGGGGTCGAGTCCTCGACGTAGGTGATCGGTGCCGAGCACGATGAGGTTCCGCCGACGGTTGTTGCTGTGGCGCGGAACGAGGTGGTCGAGTCGTCGGCGACCGAGACTTCGACCCCGGTCGGCAACGCGGAGGCGGCGGCGGTCGCGAGCGCCGCTCCCGAGCAGTCGGCGCTCGTGTAGAGGCGGACGGTCGAGCCGGCTTCGGCGCTGCCGAGGATCTTGGGCGAGTTCTGATTCGCCGGCGAGGCCGGAAGCGTGCCGGTCAGGCTCGGCGCGCTCGGCACGGGTGGGGGGACGTTGACCTGCCATTCGAACGAGGCCGGTGAGGCGTCGGTGTTCCCGGCCCGGTCGCGCGCCCGGACTTCGAACAGGTGCGACCCGTTGGCGAGGGTTGTGTAGGGCTTCGGCGATGCGCAGCTTGCCCAGGCCGCGGCGGCGGTCGAGTCGAGCCGGCATTCGAACGACGCAAGGCCCGACCCGCCGGGGTCTTCACCGGTGAATTCGAAGGAGGCCGAGGCGCTTTCGCTGAGCGCCGGCGGATGGGTTCCGATCTGGGTCTGCGGCGGGGTCGAGTCCTCGACGTAGGTGATCGGTGCCGAGCACGATGAGGTTCCGCCGACGGTTGTTGCTGTGGCGCGGAACGAGGTGGTCGAGTCGTCGGCGACCGAGACTTCGACCCCGGTCGGCAACGCGGAGGCGGCGGCGGTCGCGAGCGCCGCTCCCGAGCAGTCGGCGCTCGTGTAGAGGCGGACGGTCGAGCCGGCTTCGGCGCTGCCGAGGATCTTCGGCGAGTTCTGATTCGCCGGCGAGGCCGGAAGCGTGCCGGTCAGGCTCGGCGCGCTCGGCACGGGTGGGGGCGGGGGCGGACCGCCGGTGAGCGCCGGTAGGACCTCCACAGCCGCGTAGTTCCACCGGTCGTTGGTGGGCGCGTTGTCATGGATCGTGACGAGGCCGGGCGCGACGTTGGGGGCGGCCGTCGATTGCACCCAGAACGTGTCGCCGACCCCGCTCGCGATCCATTGATCCTGGAGGACCTGGCCTGCGACGGGGTGCGGGCGACCGCTCGATCCCAGTCATTGCCGACGGCGAACACCCAGGAGCCCATGCCGATGCCTGGTAGATAGATGTCCGGAGTCGCCCGACGGTGCCCCCGAGCCACCCGCGATTCCGACCCCGGCGGCGTTCTTGTATGCGATCACGATGAGGCTTCCGGAGAATCCGGATTTTTCCGGGGTCGCGATAACGGTGGCATTGGTCAGCTGGCTCGTCGCCTTGGCGGACCAGATCTCGGCGTCTCCCGCCTGGGTGTTCGAGCGCTTGACGAGGGTCCAGGTCAGGCCCGCGCCGGTCACAGTGGCCGTCTGGCTCCCCGGCGAGTTGGGACCGTCCAGTCCGACGTAGGCGACGAGAACGTCACCGGGGGCACGTGGTTTTGATCGCCGGGCTCGTCAGCGTGCCCGTCCCGTGGAGCACCTGTTTGGCGTCGATTTCGATATTGGCCGGAGCCGGACCGCTGTTGTCGACGGTCACGGAAACGCCGAGAGAGACGCCGACGTTCCCAGCCGCATCGAAGGCTTCTGCCGTGACCGTGTGCTGGCCCGCGGAGAAAATGCGGGTATCCCACTGAGCCATGAACGGGGGCGCATTGACGGGCCCGCCGAGCGGGGTGCCATCGACCTTGAACTGCACGCTGGTGACCCCGACGTTGTCGGCGGCGACCGCGCCGAGAGCCGTGATGCCGCTCACGGTCTCTCCGGGGTCTGGATCGGAAATGCTCACCTGGGGCGGCGTGGTGTCCTGCGGCGGCGGAGGCGGAGGCGAGCCTGTGGAGCTCAGAACCTCGACCCCGACGAGGTTCCATTGGTCGTTCGTCGGCGCGGTGTCGCTGATCGGCACGACGGTGCCGACGGGAGCGGCTGACGGGACTGCGACTGCATCCAGAACGTGGCGGCCGCCCGGCGTGTCGATCCACTCGTGTCGTATCGCCTGCCCGGCGCCCACGGTTCGGGCGATGGCCCGATCGGGGTCGTTGCCGACGCCGAAAACCCAGGATCCTTCATCGGTCGTCGTCACGGTGGTTGAAGGCGCACCGGTGGCGCCGGAAGCGGCGGAGGACGCACCGATGCCGTCGGATCCGCCGAATGCGAGCACCGTCATCGATTGGTCAAAGCCACCCGAGGCCTGGGTCGAGGTGACCGTGACCGAGCCCGGGTTCGCGGGACCGCTCGCTTTCCAGGCCTCGGAGGTGCCGGGGCGCCCATTGGCACGGCGGACCAGAGACCAGCTCAATCCGCCACCGGAGACGGTGGCTGTCTGTGCGCCGCTCGGCCCATCCGACGAGATCAAACACAGGAGATAGTCCCCGCCGTGAGGGATCTGCACCGATTTTGAGAGCGTGCCCTGCCCGTCTGCGCTCGCCGCGGCATCGATTCCGAAGGCGTCCAGGTTCGAGCGGGGGAGGCCCGGTGTTCGAGATGTTCAACGCCACCACGGCGGAGGTGTTGATCCGCCCCTGGGCGTCCGTGGCGCGCGCCGCGACCCAGTGCTCGCCGTCGGGAACCGTGCTGCTGTCCCAGGTCAGGTGGTACGGGGAGGACGTGTCGGACGATGTCCCGACCGGGACGCCGTCGACGACGAATTCGAGAGCACCGACGCCGGTTACGGGGGACGTGGCCGTCAGGCCGACCGCTCCGCTGACGAAAGCGCCCTGGGCAGGAGCGGTCATCGTCACCGCTGGCGGTGTCGTGTCCGGATGGAGCACCGTTCCCGTCGTCACTTTGCTTCCGGAGACGGTGACGAGCACGTCCGTCTCGTTGTTCGACTCGTCAGCCTCGACGAGATCGTTGTGGGGGTCGGTCATGGCCCGGAACCAGTATTGGCCGTCGGGAAGACCGGCGAATGGGATCGACTGGCCCGGGTCGCGGTAGTCGTATTCGTCGGCCCCGCCGACCGAGAGGCCGCGCAGCTTTGTCGGTTCTGAGCAGCTCCCTTCTGAGGCCGACGAAAGCTCCGCTGTGTTCGACGCTGGTGTTGTAGATGTAGGAGTCGTCGATGCAGAACCCGTTCTTCGGGGAGATGCTCACCGGCGCGCCGATGCCGCCTCCGGAAGCCACCTGGTAGAGACCGAACGAGGCGAGCGGGAAGTGGAAATGTCCGTGCGCGGCGTGGTATTCGAAGGCGTCGGGGACGCGGACTTCGCTTACGAGCGACCAGACCCCGGCGGAGTTGTGGGTGAAGAGCAGCTGCATCCCCTGATAGGTGCCGCTGACCGGGTTGTAGTGGGGCTGGATCTCGAGCGGTCCCGGCCCGTTGTTGTAGACGAGATGCGTGTATCTGAATTCGCGCCCTTCCGTTCCCTGGACGACCGAGAACGAGTTCAGCGGGATGATCGTCTGCAGATCGGGGTAATGAGTGGTCCCGGCGGGCGCCGCCGAGGCGGTTCCCGGTCAAGGCGCCACCCGCTCCGAGGGCCGCGAGCCGACGAGGAGCGAGGGTCAGACGGCGCATGCGCACTCTCGAGGCAGCGTCGATTGACTCGTCCCGGACTCGGTTCGAGTACGACCACAGCTTGACCTTAATGGCGGAATCGAGGTGGTGGACGGGCAGCAGTACCAAATATGGCCAGACTCGATCCGGCTCAGCCGTCTCTGAGGCGGCGACAGGGATCGGCGATACTTGCGACATGGATGCGGCAACGTCCAGGCGATGATCGAACAGCACTTCGAGCTCGCGGCCAGTGATCCCGAGCGGGCACACGAGATGTACCACGAGGACGCCGTCCTCGAATTCCCCCAGTCCGGGGAGCGGTTCCTCGGCCTCGAGAACATCCGCGGGTGGAGGAGCAACTATCCGGCGTCGACCTCGGTCGAGTTCCGCGAGGTCCGGGGCGAGGGCGATCTCTGGGTGGTCGAGCTCGCGATCAGCTACGACGGCGGGGCGCCGAGCCTCGGGGTCAGCATCCTCGAGCTCCGCGACGATCGGATCGCGCGCGAGTCGATCTACGTCACCGAAACCTGGGAGGCGCCGGAGTGGCGCGCCGAGTGGAGGGACGCTCCCTAGGCCGCCGAGGGCTGAGGGAACGGCGTCCAGCGCGCCTGCAGCTGCGTGGATGACGGCCAGACGGTTTCCGCCACCCTGGCGCCGACGCCCGACAGATCTCCGTAGAGGGCCCTGACCAGGTCCTCGGCGCCCGCATCGGGGCCGAGGACCATGCCGGCGGCGATGTCGAGGAGCTGCTCCTGGGTCAGTGGCGTCGCGGTCCGGTCCCTCGCCGGAATGGCCGCCAGGGCGACCGGGGAGCCCTCGACGCAGAAGGACCCGAGTCGGTGGATGTAGGCGAAGATCTCGTCGACCGCGACGTCGGCCTCGTCGATGACGAAATGGGCGTCGTCGAGGCGCCCGAGCCGATAGGGGATCTCGGTCCAGGTCAGCTGGGTGGCCTGGGCGGGCGTGGCCCAGACCACGGCCGCCCGCACCGCCGTGCCCGGGCTGGCGAAGAGCGCGGCGGGCATGTAGCCGATCGGGGACAGCGTCGGTGCGACCCCGACGTCGAAGTCGTGGAGCTCGCCGGTGAGGACGAGGACCTCCCGATCCGCCTCCTCGGTGAAATGGGCGAACTTCGTCGCCAGCCAGCTGGGCGCCCCGTTGCCGCCGAACGAGAGGAGGGGATGGCGATCCTGGGCGAAGTCGGCGACCACCTCCGCCCGGTTCTCGGGGTCGACGTCGCCCAGCAGTTCGACCTCCTCGCCGCGGAGGATGTACGAGGCGCCGGGGCGTTCCCAGGGGTAGCCGAGCGCCCTTTCGAAGGCCGCGGGCTCCAGCTCCCGCGGCTCCGCCGCGCTCCAGTAGCTCTGCATGAGCGCGATGAACTCCTCATCCTCGAGCGCCAGGCGCTCGAGGAGGTCCGGCTCGGTGATCGGCGGCCACCCGCGCACGGGGGAGTGCTGGACTACGGCTGGGACTACGGCTGGACGGCGCCCCGCCCTCATTCATCGGAGGCCCGTACTTGTTGGGGCCCTCGTCGCCTCCTGCAGATAGAAGATGAGGAGGACGATGAAGCCGACGATCGGGATCAGCCCGATCAGGATCCACCAGCCGGTGCGGTCGGTGTCGTGCAGGCGACGGATCGCGACTGAGAGGTTCGGCAGGATCAGCGCCAGCGCGACGATCAGGTAGATGAAATGGGTGCCGAGGATGGCGTCGACGATCTCGGCGGCGATTGCGGCCAGGATCGTGAACAGGAACCACCACCAGAAGGCGGGTCGGTCGGCTCGACCGTCGAACTTCACATAGTGGTCAAATCCAGATTTGACGGCTTCCGAGAAGCTCATTCAGATCCCTCCGTTATCCACTCCCTTTGGCGCGCAAACGCCCGAATGAAGCAGAACATAGTCGAGCGGGCGGCGGATCCGCCTGCAAACGGACTACTTGCGCAGTTCTACCCTCTCCGGCGAACCTAGACTGAGGCCGTGTCGCTATTCGAGCGTCTCGGCATCGAGGTGCCGGTCGTCCAGGCCGGGATGGGCGGCGGGCTCAGCCGCCACGAGCTGGCGGCGGCGGTCTCCGAGGCAGGCGGGCTGGGGACGATCGCCGTCAACGGCGCCGACGCGATCCGCCGCGAGCTGGCGGCGGCCAGGGCGCTGACCGGGCGGCCGCTGGCGGTCAACCTGCTGCTCCCGTTCGCGCGGAGCGACTGGTTCGCCGCGGCGAGCGAGGCGGATGTGGTCGTCACCTTCTGGGGAAAGCCCCGACGCCGGACCGCGGGGGTCTGGATGCACCAGTGCGGCTCCCTCGACGAGGCGCTCGCCGCCCGGGCCGCGGGCGCCGACGCCCTGATCCTCCAGGGCGTCGAGGCCGGGGGCCATGTGCGGGGTGCGGTCCCGGCCCTCGAGCTGCTCTCCCAGGTCAGGAGCGCGGTGCCCACCGAGTACCCGCTGTTGCTGGCCGGCGGCATCGCCGACTCCGATGACGTGGCCCGGGCACTCGAGGCCGGCGCCGTCGCCGCGGTCGCCGGCACCCGCTTCCTGCTCTCCGAGGAGAGCCGCGCCCACCCCGGCTATGTCGAGCGCCTGCTCGCGGCCGATGAGACCTTCCTCACCGAGCTCTTCGGCGCCGGCTGGCCGGCTCCGCACCGGGTCATCGCCAACGCTGCGACCGAACGCTGGCTGACGACCGACCGGCGCGGCCCGGCGCTGAATCGCTGGCTCAATCGCCTGAGCGCGCCGGGGGCGCGCTATATGCCCGCCGGGCTGGAAGCACGGATGATTCGCGCCCAGCGCCCGGACGGTCGAATGCTGACCCCGGCCGGCCCCACCGACGACGGCCCCGAGACGCTGCTCGCCGCCGGCCCCCTCTACGCGGGCGAGACGGTGGCCCGCATCACCGACGTCAGGCCGGCCGCGGATCTTGTTCGGGCTCTGGCACCGTGAAGTCCTCGCCGATTTGACTCTGGGCGCAAATGAGTCGATGACGGGGCATGAAGATCGGGCTCCTCCTCGCCGCCGCGCTCGCGCTGGCCGCACTTGCGCTGCTCTCGTCCTCGCCGGCCGATTCCAAGGCCGCGGACTATGACTGCGCCGACTTCTCCAATCAGGCGCAGGCCCAGACATATCTGCTGCCCGGCGATCCCTACAGGCTCGACGGAGACGACGACGGGGTCGCCTGTGAGGACCTGCCATGCCCATGCTCCTTGTCGGGGCCGGTTCCGGTGACTCCCGCCCCCGTGGCGCCGACGACGGCCCCGACCCGGGAAGGGGTCGTCCTCGACCATGTTGTCGACGGCGACACCCTGGAGGTTCGATTCCCCGACGACAGCACCGCCTCGGTTCGGCTGATCGGCATCGACACCCCCGAGAAGTACTACGCGACCGAGTGCGGGTCCGAGCAGGCTTCGGCCGCGATGGAACGGCGGGTCCAGCCCGGCCGGCGGCTGCGCCTGGTCTCAGACCCCACCCAGGACCGGGTCGACCAATATGGGCGCCTCCTGCGGTACGTGCGGCTGTTCAGCAGTGGGCGCGACCTCGGCCAGGCCCAGATCCAGTCGGGGTGGGCCAGGGTCTACATCTTCGAAACGCCCTTCCGGCGCCTCGGCGCCTACCGGCGAGCCCAGCGAAGCGCCGAGAAAGCCGGCCG
>CAVVVY010000009.1:0-108659 GCA_963751815.1 uncultured Solirubrobacterales bacterium
GACAAATCTGTAGAAGTCGTTGACGGTGCACCGGCACGCCCCACAGTGTCGAATGCGAGCTCGGGCGGGAGATTGAGGAGGTGGAAGATTGGCGAGCTGATCGCAGTCGAGGCAGTAATCGCTCTCCGGTCGGGCGTGAAGGTTACGACGAAGGCACGGGAGAGCCGACGAGCGGGAAGATGAATCCGATCTGGCCCGGCTGATCCGGATGCGTGAACGAGGTTGTACGATCGGTGGTGCAGGGGAATCGTTTTCCGGTTCGCCCGCTCGGCCATTCCGATCTGGGATGCCGGCAGGGCAGTGGAAGCGACGCTGAAGGCTGCTCGAGGGGGCATCTCGTGGAGCAGCGTGCGGGGTGACCGGATGGAACCGGGTCGGGAAAGTGGGAGTCGATGACCTGGCGAACGATCTTCGTCAATCACACGATTTGAAGGTCGTGGTGCGGTCTCGTGAATTTGTATGTGACGAATGCGATGTCAGGGTGACCGCCGGCCTGGGGCGTCGAGGTCGTCGAGGCCGTCGAATTCGGTCGACTTCCCGTGGCCGCGATGCGGACGGCTGCGAAAAGGCCGAACGCTGCCACGCAACGACCGAGCTGGCCGAGACCAGGGACCTCGCTGAGACGGCGATCAGTCGTGTCCTCGACGAACCATGGCGTCGCTCCCCGACCCTGGCCGAACCGCCTTCCTTGTCGCTTGCCGTTCCGCCTCTTTCGATGGCGCCTGCGATTCGCGGTCCCGCTCCTTCTGTGGCGGGCTTTGACGTTACCCGTCGCGCCCGGTCTCCTCTCTGTTCCAATACCTGGCGCCGCCGGAGGGTTGGACTGCCGGGGCCGTGACACTGGTCGGCAGCGCGCGGGTGCGGGTTCGGCGAACCGGATCGAAGCCCCCGCCGGTCCGCGCGTCGTAGAACTTGATGAAGCCGCCGTTGTGGTCCTGTGGCACGAGACTGTCGTATGTCGAGAAATAGACGTCGGTGCCGTCGGCGCTGACCGACTCGAGGCCGGTGCAGCGCTTCGGGAGCTCCAGGATGTGTCACGACCGGGACCCGCCGGTGTAATCGCGGGACCCCGTGCCGGAGCTGATCAGCTGCGGCCGGCCATCCACGAACTCGTAGACGTCGATGATCCCTTCGTCGACGTCTCTTGCGACCAAAGAATCTTTTGTGTTGAAGAACACCTTCCCGTCATTCGACATGAATGGCCCGCTTTGGCTGGCGGTGACGCTCGGCTGTCGGCGGGAGCCCATCGGGTCGGCAAGAAGCACACTGCAGCGAGCCAGTTTCAGCGTCGTACGAATACATCTCGCGATGGCCGTGGGTGTCGTAGCCGGTGAGGTTAGCCGCGGTCAGGAAGCCGGCGTGAGCGCCATTCGCAGAGATCTGCATCCGGTCGATCTCGGTTCCAGGATCGAGCGTAGCCACAAGCTGCACCGCTCCGTTCCGATAGACATAGAGATTCCGCGCGTCCTCGATTCCGGGCCGTTGGGATGAGTGATATGGTGATCGAAGTAGACGTCTCCCGATTTGGCGGCGATGTAGTCGTCGAGCGCGGGAACGCTCGCGAAGCCGAACGGATGTCCGCGTTCAGTCGTCAACGGGATCGCTCCGCACCCGGAGCTGCCTGGCCAAGAGGGTCCACATGACGTGGCGTTGCCGGAGCCGTTCCCCCCGAGAGGCGGGTCGGCGTCCCTTCTCCTTCTCCCTCTTCCCAGCGGTAGATGTCGAGGCTGTGATCCGTGTCGTCCGGTGTCAGCTGCGGTGCCGATCGAACTCACACTCGAGCCGTCCCGGGTCATCCCGATGAATCTCGCGTCGCCCTGCGTGATGTCATAGCTGATCGCGTCGTTGACACGCATGTAGAGGTGGACCGGACCGTCGACTCCTTTGACCTGCATGAGGATGTGAGAGCCGTCTTCCGATATTGCCGGGAATTCGATGTATTCCCGAGGCGTGTTTTCCCGCTCCTGCGGGATGTCCGCTCCTGCTGGCGTTTTGGAGATGATCGACACCGTCTTATCGGCGATCTGATTGTCGTAGGCCGAGCCCGGAGCGCCGACTACGCCACCGGGAGCAAATGCATAGTTGAGTTCCGGGAATGGGAAATGGGTGAAATCGCCCAGAGCATTTCGTCGCCGAACTGATTCCCGATTTCGTGTCCACCACCTGGAACGGTGTTGACGTTGGTGGGTAGGATTCCGAGCGGTCGCCCTTCGAGTCATATAGGCCTGCCTGGGTTTCGACCGGAACAGATTCGAAGTGGTAGATCGGATCACCGTCGTTGTGATCGATGCACATGTCCATGGAGTCTGAGCAGCGATGGCGTGCCGCGAGTAACGCTTCTTTACCCCGTCGATCCTGGGACGTTGTCACCAAGCCCGTATTCGTGCGACTAGACATGTAGAGATCAAAGACGGAGTTTGTTCCGTAGAGACCTTCGATGCCACCCACCCCGCGTAGAAGGTGAAGCGCGCTGGACTGGTCGCAAGGCCGGTGTTGACTGTCCACAGGTTCCCGTACCGGACCAAGCACCCGGTCCCCGCACATCCGGAACTGAGACTCACGCCCCAGATGCGTCACTCGGCTGCATCAAGATCGAGCCCGCGTTTTCGGGAGAGACCAACTCATATGCCCGACAGTCGGGCAGATAGCTGCTTCCAGTCTGTTGGCGCACATGCGCGTTGGGACACTGGGGCGGCGCGAAGTCGAAGGTCGTATCGGGGCTGACGCTCGTCCCCCACTGGTTGGTCGCTACGACGTGGAAGTGATAGGTGACGCCAGTCTCCAGATTGTGACGGGCTGGGACACGGCCTGAGAGCCGCTCCCCGCCGATATCTTCGCCTTCCGGCGGCGACACGTTTCCGTAGTCCGTGGTCGGTCCATACTCGAACCTGTATGTCGTGTCATAACCCGCGGGGTTGATCCGTGCACCGAGAGTGGCGGTCTCGCCGAGATGTTCGTCGCCGCGACTCCCGCGACCTCGGGAGGCGATGCTGTCCTGAATATGGCGTCCGGCCCGTAGGTGGTCCCCAGTTCGTTGATGCCTACGATCCGGTAGTGGAACGTTTTGCCCGATGGCAAACCTTCGAGATAACGCGACGTCCGTCACGCCTGAAGTCGAGCCGGCGTCCACCGCTTCGGTCCGCTGACCGTATTCAGTGTCAAGCCCGTATTCGAAGTAGTAGTGAGTGTCGATGCTGTCCGGGTCAAACGAGCCGGTCAGCGTCGCCTGGTGGGGTTCGATCCCCGTTGCCGCGTTGGTATGCAGCTTTATGACCGCGGCCGGGGTAACCGTCCGGTTACGCCATTGTTTGAGCCGTTTGCGTTGCCCGCGTGGAGACGGTAGCTGTAGGGTACCAGTGGCCAGACCGGGCAATGTGGCGCTGACCTCTGTCGAGGATGCCGAGTAGGGCAGTGTCTGAGTGCAGGGAACCGAGCTGCCATACGACGGGGACGTGCCGTATTCGAATTCGCAACCGGTGGTTTCCGGCCACCGGCGCGATCGACTTGGCCGGTGACAACGACAGACGTGTGACCGACATCGTCGATTTTCGGGCTCGTCGTGAACATGTCCGGCAGGATCCGACCGGGAGCGAATTTGACAATGTTGTCACCCTGCGCGACGTAGACTTCACGACTGTCAGTAACTGCGAGCCGATCGTGAGGAGCCGGTGAGGGTGCCTTCTCCGAAGTCGGGCCCGTCCTTGTAGGCCAGCTGTTCGGCATCGCCATTGCTGAACACTTCTATGTGGTCACCTCGGTTGACGAGAACGTCGTCGTCGGTCGGGTCGACATCGAAGCCATGAACTTCGTTGACGATAAACGGGTCGGGGAATACGAACGGCGATGGTTCCGGAGCCAGTGGCAAGCCCAGTTCTTCGGCATCCAATGTGTTCAACACGTTGAAATATGGCCCGAACGCCGTCTTCTCGACCTTCCGCAATTCACCGCCAAATGCGATACCAAATGTGGCGTTCGCGTACCACACCGCCCCGGTCGAATCGGCCTTCACGTACTCGTCCCCGTTGCCGCCTCCGAAGTCGTTATAGATTCGGGCAAGCTCTTTGAATCCTTCGCTGTACTCTGCGATCCTGTTGCTCACCCCAACATAGATGTGGCCGTTTGGACCGACATCGACGCCACATACGCATACGTTGAGGTATACAGGCAACTCCGCATACCATTCACCGGTGGGCTTGAAGAAGGCGAGGGTTCCCCCTTGGGACTTGCTTCCCAGGATGATGAGCGCGCCATTGTTGCTTCCACCGGAGTTATCAACCGCGATGTGGTTTACGAACCCATAGCCAATTTCGTGGTCGAATGCGGCCGGGTTGTAGATGATCCTGTTGCCTTCGAGATATGGCTCGCTTGCGGTGAACGGAGCCGGTGTCCCGTTGAGATGGAAGCGGCGGATCGAGGATTCGCAGGCCACGTACACGTACCCGTTCGTTTCCTCCACCGCTATGTCGGCTATCGAGCCAGGCGGGCAGGTGGTGCCGAACTGCGACGCAAACGGGTGGGTGAGGGCAGCCGAGGCCGGCGAACTCATTAGCGTCGCGGAGGCAAGCAGCCCGAGCACCAAACCGAGCACAACTCCCACGAACCTAAGCACGTTCCCCGACGCCACCCTCGCACTTGGCTCATACGCCGGCCCTCCCGCTACTGCAAGCCGTCGCCTTCCTACTCAGCTGCCTTGCGGTCTTGGCGAACCGCGCAGCTCGCCGGCGAAGCGCCCGGGCATCGCTGGGATCAGATGCCTTTGCTGCCTTCCTCCGCAGTCCCTGCGCCTTCTCGTTATTGCGCTTCGCCTCCTGGGTCAGCTTGCTGCAGTCATTCCCAGGGCCCGGACCTGGGCTCGGTGGAGACGGTGACGGACTCGGCGCGGGTGCGGGCGTCGGCAGTGCGGGTGTCGTAAAAGTCTGATCTGGTCCGTGCGTCGTGCCTCCGAAGTTCGTGGCGACCACCCTTAAGTGATAGGTAGTGCCAGGCGAGAGCTCGGTCAGTTCAGAGTCCACGGGGTGGTCGACTTCGTCTTCGCCAACCGATTCGCTGACCGGCGTAGAGAGTCCATAGGCCGCGCTCGTCCCGTAGTCGACCGAGTAGACCGTCGGTCCGTTCCCGGGGTTGACAGTTGCCGACAGCATTGCCGAGGTCGGGGTGGTTTCAGCGACGGAGGCTTCGCTCACCTGCGGCGGTGACGGTGGCGCACTGGGAATTCCCGATCCTGGCCATAAGTGGTGCCGGCCCCGTTGGTGGCGACGAGGCGGTAGTGATACGCGGGTGATTTGGGCAGATAGACGCTCAGACCGGCGATCGCCGCGGACACGCTCGCCTGTCCGGTGGGCGAGCCAGCAGGTTCACCGGGAGGAACGGCGGTCTGGCTCCCGTAGGTTCGTCTACGCCCCATTCGAAGTAATAGCTGGTCGCTTCGCCGTTGCCGCTGAAGGAGCCGTTTAGTGTCGCCGCGGTCTGAGTCACACCCGTGGGCGGATCGGTGCTGACGCCGGCGACGTTGTGTGTAGTGAAGGTTCCGTCGATGTCCTCGTGGTGCCGCTCGCATTGGTCGCGGTGAGTCTGTAGTGGTAGGTCGTCTCCTTTTTCGAGTCCTGCGACGTCGACGGTGACGTGTTGTGGCCCGCTGTAGGGAGTTCCCGCTGCGTCGGGCGTACAGGACTGTTCACTGCCGTATTCGGGAGATACTCCATATTGGAGCTTGCACCCCGTCACGTTCCCGGCCCCGGCTGTGCCGATGTCAGCCGCGACCGTCGCATTCGTCGGGCCGGTGGATGCAGAGACGTCCGTGATGTCCGGCGTGATGGCGGTCTTGTAGATCTTGACTTCGTTCCTCGTCGCTCCTTCAGCCTGCAGAACCGAGACATATGCGGTACCGGTTGCGCTGTCGATCGCGACGCTGGGAGACTGTTCGAAATCTCCAGCGCCGAAGATTTCCCGGAGGTGCCCATTGAATCGAACCGGGCAATGGAGTTGTCGCGGTCCGAGTAGGCGTCGTCGGTCGATGTGTCGATCGAGACGTAGGTGCTTCCGCTGTCGATCGTTCTCGACGGCGGTTCTTCCAAGTCGAAGACGGTCGAGGCGTACTTGAGCAGATTCCCTGAGCCGGTTATGTACGAGTTGTTGACATAGATCGAGTTTTCGGAGTCGACCGCGAGCTTGCACGTTTCCGACGGTATCCCGACCATCGTCCCCGCGATCGGCCACTGTTGCGGCGGATTGGCGTTTGCGAGCCACTGCCCCGGGTGGTACTTGTCGATATAGGGTCCTTGGAGGAGAGCGTTGGGGTGTGAGAGGAAGAGGTCTCCGCTCGTATTTGTCGCCGCCCCGCAGAAGGGGCCGTCGGCGACTGCGCCCGACGAGTTATTGATCGCGGCGACGAACGAGCCCGATGGGAGAAAGACCAGGGCGCTGCTGCCGGTGCTGAAGCCGCTCCTGCCCACGTAGATATCACCGCTATTGAGGCCGCCTGAATTGTCAACAGCGATCTCCCTCGGTTGGGCGAATGGTTCCGAGAAGTTGATCGTGTTGGAGCCCAAAGCGGAGAAGTTGGACGGGTTGCCGTCCGCGTCGTATTTCGTGATGCGGGCGGGAGATTCGCTGATCACGTAGACGCTTCCCGATGACTCATCGACCGCGATCGTTCGCGGGCTGACCGGTGAGAAGGTCGCAGGGGCCGATTCGTATTTCGTTTCGAAGCTCGAGTCGAGGACGTGGGTCACGGCGGCCCGAGCGGGCACCACCGGCCCGAGCACTCCGACGAGCAGCAGAAAGGCGAGGCCGCTGAAGACGGCACCCCTGCGTCCCGATACGAAGTCCGTCGCCGTCGCCGACGAAGTCCTCACGTCTCTCTCCTCCTGCCGCCCCCCTTTCCGTTCCCGCCTGCTGGGCGGGCCCCTAGCTGGGAGTCGGCGCTTCGCCGTCCGCCTTGAGGCGAACGACTATTTATCTCTCCCGCCTTTCGGAACACCGCCCAAGCCCACAAAGAGCCAAGGGCGTTTTCCTAGGCGGCGGCTATGAGAACAGAGGCGGACCAGTTTGTCAAGAGACATCTTCGTTTTCTTCGCAAGCAATTACCATTGAAACCCAGAAATTTGGCTTTAGAATGGCGATCCATGGGGGCGAGGCTGGAGGGAATTTCAGCTTTGAGCCTTTGACGTACCACGAATGGAGGATCAAAATCGGCGCTGAGCTACACCCGCATACCCGGCTATCGTCCGCCCCGATGACGCGGACGCCCTGGGGGGACGCCACCGAGTTGCGGGAGCGAATGCTGCGCCCTGGGCGGGGGACTCCGCGCGAGGAGGCGGAGAAAAACCAGCGTGAGCGGCTGTTCGCGGCGATGGTCGCGACCGTCGCCAACAAGGGATACGAGGCGACGACGGTCGCCGACCTGGTCAACCTCTCCGGCGTCTCGCGCAGCGCCTTCTACCGCCATTTCGCCGACAAGGAGGAGTGCTTCCTGACCGCCGCCGACGCGCTGATCGAACCGACGCTGGAGGCGATCAAAGAGGCCGAGGGCGGGGCCAGCGGCGAGGATCGGACGCGGCAGGCGCTGGAGGCCTTCCTGGCCTGATCGCGAGCCAGCCCGGCGCCTCGAAGATGTGCTTCGTCGAGGTCTATGCGGCCGGCCCCGCGGGGGTCGCTGTCGTCGAGAAGACGCTCGACGCCTTCGAGGGCTTCGTCACCGAACTGTTCGAGGAAATCCCCGGTCGCGAGGGGATGCCGCAGCAGATGATCCGGGCGATGATCGGCGGCCTCCAGAAGGTGATCCACAAGCGGCTCTACCGCGACGAAGAGGACCAGCTGCTCGAGCTCGCGCCGCAGATCTGGAAATGGTGGCTCTCCTACCCCCCGCCCCCGGGCGAGCTGCGCGCGCCGCGCCGCCGCTCGCAGAAACCACGGCCGTTCGAGGAGCGCCAGTCGGTCGCGAACCCACCCGAGCGGGTGCTGCGCGCGCTGGCCGCGACGGTGGCGGAAAAGGGCTACCCGGCGACGACCGTCGCCGAGGTCGTCGACCGCGCCGCCACCTCGCAGCGGACCTTCTACGAGCACTTCGCGAACAAAGAAGAGGCGCTGATCGCGGCGCTCGACAGCGGCTCGGCGCAGATGCTGGGGACGACGCTTCCGGCCTTCCGCCGCGCACCCGACTGGCAGAGCGCCGTCCACATGGCCTACGAGGCGATGTTCGCCTTCGGCGTCGAAGAGCCCGAGTACAGCCGGCTCGGCGCGGTCGAGATGTACGCCGCCGGCAAACGCGCGCTGCAGACCAGGGACACGATCATGGAGGGGCTGGAGGCGCTGCTCGCGCCCGGCTACGAGCTGGCGCCGGACGCCCCGCCGATAGCCGCCGAGGCGATCGGCGGGGCGATCTACGCCCTCGTCTACGACCAGGTCAAGGCGAAGGGCCCCGAGAGCCTGCCCGAGCTGGTCCCGATGGCCACCTACATGACCCTGGCCCCGTTCATCGGCGCCGAGGAGGCCTACGCGCTGGCCAGCGGCGCCGCCGAGAACGGCAAACGGCCGGGCTGAGGAGCCCTAGCAGGCGGTCTCGATCGCCCCGGCCCAAAGCGTCCTGCCCGACCGACTCTGGCTTGCCATCCGGACCGCGCACCACGGACCGCGCACGGAGAACGCCGCGTATCGGTATCCACCCAACCCGCCCTGCGCGCCTCCTCGCTGTCCAGCCTATGGGCGCGGATCAGCGTCGAGCTCCCGTCTGACAGGGTGATCTGCGCGCGACTAACTCCCGCGGGAAACATCATGCCGACCGCCGTCAGGTCGCTGTCCGTGCCGTCGCCTTTAAAGATCCCGCTCGCGATCAGCGGCGGGTCCGTTGCCCCGGATCGCGCGGGTATCTCCTTGCACCGACGGTAGCTGCTTCGATGGAAGTTGTACGCCCCGATCTGCCTTATCGCTCCAACCGAGAGACAGGATCGTCGTGAACGATGGGTTCCGCTGGAAGATCCGCCTCCGGAGTGCATCGCCCGGATCGACCAGACCTGATCGCCAAGGCGGCCGCTCTCGAGCACGATCCACGGACCGGACGAGGTGTCGGTCACCGAGGCATTGCCGTTAGGCGGGGCGACTAGCGCGAGGACGGTAAGCCCGAGGCCCGTCGCAAGCAGGCCCAGACATCTATTCCAGCGGCTGGGAACGGGCTTCCCCACGATCCTTACCCGGCGGTTTTCGGAACCTGCGTCGCCTGCGAGCCAAGGTACGGTGTGATTACGTCTCGGACCAGGGCCGAGGTCAGCCCGGGTAGGGGACCGATTCCGTCACTGGCCGAGCATGCGTCGATGATCGAGACAGCTGCTCCGACCGCCGCCTGCTCAGGCCCGCCGCGGGCAAACTGAGACCGGGACATCCGGGCCTCGTCGGCGCTGACGGTCTCTCCAGTTCACAGCCGATATAAGAACATGAACGGACCTCAAAGTCAAGGGTGTATCTCATCACGCGGGCCTTTTAAACACGGGTACACGGATTTCTCCGTACCTTGAACCCAGGAGCGCGAGCGGCGACCTAGCGGCGCGGGGGCAGGAGCAGCAGCAGGCGGTGCTGGATCCCGGGCCCGGTCAGCTGGGTCCGAACCCCCTTCGCCCCCGCTTCCTGGACCGCCGCCCTGCCCGGCCGCGTCAGCTTGATCGGGACGGGGGTCGTCCCCGGGCCGGGGACGCTGAACTGCGCCCGTCCGATCTGGGCCCGCTTGGCGAAGCTGCGCCCGTTGCGCTTCGAGCTTGACCCGGGCGATCAGCCTGACCACCCCGGTGCATCCGGCCGGGCTCGGGCAATGCACCATCACCAGCGCCGCGCCGCGCCGGACCCTGACGTTGCGACCGGCGTTCGGGAGGCGGTAGATCGTGATCGTCCCGGCGGCGCTGCCGGTGTTGCCGAGGTTGTCGGCGGTGAGGATCGAGATCGGGTAGGTGCCGGGACTGGCGAAGGTGTGCTCGACCGAGCTCCCGGCGGCGCCCTCCCCCCCATCGCCGAAGTTCCAATCGATCGACCTCACCGGAGACCAGTTCTCGAAGGTCGCGGCGGCGAACCGGACCGGCTGGCGGACCGTCGCCGCGGCCGGGATCGAGAGCGACGGGAAGGTCGGGCCGGCGCCGTCGAAGCCGGCCGCCTGGACGATCGTGTTGGCCCCGTTTTCGCGCGACCAGATCGCGGCCCCGTCGCCGGTCGCGCCGACCGCGAGCTGCGGTTCGAGTGAGCTGAAGCCGAGCTCGGACAGTTCATCGATCCCGGTCCAGGCGCCGCCGGCCGGCTTCGTCCGGCCGTCGATCACCGTCGGGCTGGCGCTCGAGCGGGCCCAGGCGGCCTCGGCGTTCCCGCGCGGGTCGATCACGACATGGGGAGTGACGACGGTCTGGGTCAGGCCCGGCTGGGTGAGGTCCTGGGTCGGCTGCCAGGCGCCGCCACCGGGCTTCTCGCGCGACTCGATCGAGGTGTACGGCCCCGCCGATCCGAGCGACCAGACCGCGATCGCCCGCCCTCCGGCCAACGCCACGTCCGGTTCGGTCGCGTCCTCGCCGGCGCCGGTCAGATCGAGCGCTTCGAGCCAGTTGCCGCCGGGCGCCATCTCGGCCGCCTGCACGGTCGCCGCGCTCCCGACCGTGCGCGACCAGACCGCGACGGCGCCGCCGCCGGGGTCGACGGCGATCTGCGGTTCCTTCGCGTCGCCGCCGGCTTCGGAGAGGTCGTCGGCGGCGGCCCAGGCGCCGCCGCTCGACCTGAACGCCGCCTGGGCGATCGTGTCGGTGCCTTCGAGGCGGGTCCAGACCGCGACCACGTTGCCGGCTCCGTCGGCGGCCAGCTGCGGTTCCTTCGCGTTCTCGCCTTTGGCGGAGAGGTCGACGGGTTTGGACCACGGCGCCTCCAGCCGACGGACGCGAGGAAGGCGCTCTGGACGATGGTGTTGAAGCCGTCGGACCGCTGCCAGACGGCGACCGCGCGACCCGCCGAATCGATCGCGACCTGGGGTTCGCCCGCGGTTTTTTCGGAGTCCGAGAGGTCGACGCACCGGCGTCCAGGCGCCGCCGGCCGGCTTCGAGGCGCCCTGGATGACGACGTGGGCGCCGTTGGTCCGCGCCCAGACGGCGACCGCACTCCCGCCCGGGCCGATCGCGACCTGGGGTTCGGTCGCGCTGCGGCCCACCGCCGAGAGGTCGACGGGCGGAGTCCAGCCGCCGCCGGCCGGGCGCGAGGAGGCCTGGATGATGAAGTCCGAGCCGTTGCTGCGACCCCAGACGGCGACGGTGTCGCCGCCGGCGTCGACGGCGACCTGCGGTTCGACCGCATCGCGGCCCGGCGCCGAGAGGTCGGTGGGCGCCAGCCAGGCCGGAGCCGCCGCGGCCGGACCGGCCGACGCCAAGGATGGCCAGCACGCCCAGCGCGATGAAGGTTGCCGCGCGCCTGATCATGCCCCGCCGGCTTTTACCCGGCAGGAGCGGGTCAGCGTCGCCGACAGCTCACGCCCGTCCTCGAAGGCCATTTCCGCGAAGACGAACGGAAAGAAGGCCTTCTTGAGGTCGCCGGGAGCCTCGCACGGGGCGGACAGATAGGTCCGGTGCTGGCCGTGGAAGGTGTAGTTGCGATGGAGACGGAGGCTGATCCGCTTGAGGAAGCCCCAGCGGGTCAGCCCTGGTGGTGAAACGCCGTGCAGGACGGTGCTGTACTTGCCCTTGGTGTGGCGGACGTCGAAGACGATGACGTTTGCGTTCGGGGCCGGGTCTTCGCCGTAGACGTGGGCGAGGATCGTCTCGTGCCCGTGTTCGAACCCGTTGAAGGCGGTGATGCTGCCGTGGGTCGGCGAGCGCGATTGTTCGGGGAAGGTGCTCCTCGCCCGGTAGGTCCCGGTGCCGACCAGCGCGTCGCGGCACTCTTCGAGGGCCTGCTTGCGCGAGGCGGCGATCAGCTCGCCCTTCTTGCACCGCGGCAGGCCGCGCGTTTCGAGGTGGCCGTTGCGGTTGAGGGCGAGCGTGATGCTGCTCAGCGACGGCGGGTCGTCGCCCTTCAGCGTCCTCACCTTGCCGTCCATCCAGACGGTGATCGGCGCCAGTTCGTGGCGGGGCAGCGCGACCGGTTCGATGCCGCCGCTGAAGTTGACGAAGAGGTTGCCCTTCGAGGTCAGCTCCGCTCTCGCGAAGGTCGCCATGACGCCGGCCAGCACGAGCACAGCCGCCCCCAGGGCAAACGCCCTCCCTTTGCCTGACAGTCCTCTCATCCCCCCGCCGAATGATAGTCGCGGAGCGGAATTCCGGGGCGGATTCTCAGATCAGAGACCGGCCGCCTCGGCGAGCAGGTCGATCTGGTCGATCTCGGCGCTGCAGGGGAAGAAGGTGAGCTCGTCGCAGCCGGCCTCGCGGTAGCCGTCGATCTGCTGCCGGACGGCGTCGGCGTCGGTCGCGGCGCCGGCGATGATGAACCCCGCCACCTCCTCGCCGAGCCAGGCGTAGTAGTGGCCGAGGTCCCTCCGCGCGTTCTCCTCGGCCTGCTCGCCGAGCGAGTAGTAGGCGATCGCCAGCGTGCGCGCCTCGCCGCTGCGGCCGGCCTCGCTCCAGGCCGCGCGCGCTTTCGGCGCCAGCTCGGCGAACTGTTCGAACCCGGTCGCTCCCTGGATCCAGCCGTCGCCGAACTTGGCGACCCGCTCGAAGGCCTTGTCGACCTGGCCGCCGATGATCAGGCTGCGGCGGAGCATCGACCGTGGGGCCGACCCCGCCGTCCTTCCAGGCCGCGGTGAGATCGGTGAGGAGCTGGTCGAAGAGGCGACCGCGTTCGCCGGTCTCGACGCCGCTCGCCTCGTAGTCGTCGTCGCGGGCGCCGAGGCCGATCCCGAGCGTGAGGCGGCCGCCCGAGAGCGCCTGAACCGACTGGGCCTGCTTCGCCAGCAGCGGCGCGTTGGAGCGAAGCGGCCCGAGCAGAACCGCGGTGAGCAGTCCGATCCGCTCGGTCACCGCCGCCGCGGCGGCGAGCGCCGTCAGCGGCTCGTAGCTCTCGTAGAGAATCCGGTCGAGGGTCCCGAGGCTGGAGAAGCCGCGCTGCCTCCGACCGCTTCGCCCACTCGACGATGGCGTCACGATCGGCGCCGGGGATCATGTTCGGAAGACCGATGCCGATGTCCAACTGGGGACCTCCAGGTTCGAGTTGCGTTCAGCGATCCTGAGCCTAGCCAAGCGTTAGATTGGGCAGGATGGGCGACGCCGACGGGATCGAGGCGCTGACCGAGGCGATCGGTCGCTACAACGACGCCTGGAACGCCCACGACCTCGACGCGATCATGGCGCTGCACGCGCCCGACATGGTCTTCGCCAACCACACCGCGGGCGAGTCGGCCGAGGGGGACGAGGTTCGGTCCCACATCGCCTCGATCTTCGAGAGCTGGCCGGACCTGAGGTTCGAGACCCGCCGGCTCTACGTCCGCGAGGGCCTGGTCGTCCAGGAGTGGACCGCGACCGCGACCCAGACCAAGACGATGCGGCGCGGCGACCTCGAGGCGGCGCCGAGCGGCAACACGGTGAGCTGGGACGGGATCGACTCGATCCCGTTCGAGAACGGCCTCGTCAAGCGCAAGGACGTCTACTCGGACTCGGTCTCGATCCTGCGCCAGGTCGGCCTGCTCGACTGAGCCGGCTCAACCCCGCAGCCGGCGCACCCGGCTGCGGACGAATCGGGGCCATGACCGCGGCCGCCGCGCGGCGGCGAGGAGGAGCGGGGTCGGGTCGAAGTAGGAGATCCGCTCGGTCGCCAGCCCGTCCTCGCCGATGACGAGGCGGTCGATCGCCTCGAGGGTGATCGGCCGGCCACCGAGTCGGCCTCGGAGGATGAGCTCGATCAGGACGCCGTCCTCGGTCGCCCCCCAGCGCCGGACCTCTCCGGTCAGCCCCTCGATCAGGGAGAAGATCTCGGCGAACGCGTCGCGGCCGTCCTCGAGGGTCACGGTCGTCGGGGTCATCGGGGTGACGAGGCGCACCCGCTCACCGAGCACCTCGCCGAGTCGCTCGACGCTCGGGGCCGACCAGAAGTCCGCGAAGCGGTCCACGTACTCGCCGGCGGTCATCCGGACCCCTCGAGGATGCGATCGGTCGCCCGGCGGGCGAGGTCGAAGACCCGGCGATCGCCGCTGAGGCGGTGGCGGGAGTTGGCCCCCATCACGACCGCGTAGAGCTCGAAGGCGACCCGGTCGGGCTCGTCGAGGCCGGCGAGCGCGGCCTGACGCTCGAGCTCGCCGAGCCAGGCGTCGATCGCGGCGGCGATCGCGTCGCGGACGGGGCCCGGCCGGTCGTCGTACTCGGCGGTGGTCGCGGCCCAGAAGCAGCCGCCGGAGTACGGCGACGAGTCGAGGTAGGCGAAGTAGGAGTCGACCATCGCCCGCAGGCGGGGGGCGCCCTCGGGCGCCTCGGCGGCGGGCGCGAGCACGGTGCGGGTGAAATGGAGGGTCGCCGACTCGACCGCCGCAAGCTGCAGGTCCTGCTTCGAGCCGAAATGGGCGAAGAGGCCGCTCTTGCTCATCTCCATCTCCGACGCGAGGCGCCCGATCGTCAGGCCCTCGAGCCCGTCGGTCGAGGCGAGGTCGACCGCCCGCTCGAGGATCGCGGCTCGGGTCTCCGCGCCCTTGCCGGCCTCCGGGGGCGCCGCGGTGGGGGTCTTCGCCTCGATCGGGTCAGGCTACAGAAAAGCACGAACGTTCGTGCGATCTGTATAGGATCCGCCGAAAGGGACAAGACCACTGGAGGAGGAGCGATGAGCGAGTACGCGGTGAGGAAGATCGATGAGATGGAGTCGGTCTATCTGGGTGCCTTCAAGCGCGCCCGGGCAGAGCTCGGCGTCGAGTCGTTCGGGCTGTCGATCATCGACCTGCCCCCCAACTTCGAGAACTACCCCGAGCACGACCACTCCGGCGACGGACAGGAGGAGGTCTTCATGGCGCTGCGCGGCGGCGGCGAGATCGAGATCGAGGGCGAGCGCTTTCCGCTCGACGCCGATCACGTGATCCGGGTCTCCGCCGGAACCAAGCGCAAGGTCTGGCCGGGAGACGACGGGGTTCGCCTGCTGGCGATCGGCGGCGTGCCGGGTGGGCCCTACGAGCCGCCGGCGAACTCGAAGCTCGGCGAACCCGACCCGATGGCGAGGTAGTCTCCTGCCCGGTGCGATGGCTCCCGGTCCTCCTCGGCACCCTGCTGTTGGCGCTCGTCTCCGCTGCCCCGGCGCCGGCCGCGATCGAGCAACAACTCCGAAGACCCGGTCGTCGTCATCGCCGGCGACGTCGAGATCGAACCCGAAGAGGTCGTCGATGAGGATCTTTCTCGTCAACGGCCACGCGCAGGATCTTCGGCCGGGTCGACGGCGACGTCGTCGTCGTCGACGGTGACCTCGTGCTGCACGGGCAGATCGACGGCAATGTGGTAATGGTTGCCGGCCGCGGCCCATCTCCTGCCCGGGTCCAGCGTCGGCGGCGACATCACCTACGGCGACGAGGCTCCTCGAATCGCCCGCACCGCGCAGGGTCGGAGGGGATGTTCAGAAGGAGACCTGGTCTGACGTCGTCGGCCTCTACTCGATCGTCGGCGCCTTCGTCCTCTGGCTGGCGGTCGGCGTCTCCGCTGCTGATCCTCGGGATCCTCCTGTTGCTCATCGCCCCGCGCGCCGCCGACGCGGTCTTCGAACAGGCACAGGGCGGTTCTGGACGGCGGTCGGGATCGGGGTCGGGATGCTGATCGCGGTCCCGATCGCGATCTTCGTCGCCGCGATCACCCTGGTCGGCCTGCCGCTCGCGATCGGCCTCGGCCTCGCGGCGCTGCCCTTTGCGGCGATCGCCTATGTGACGGCGGCCTGGGCGCTCGGCCGGGTCATGGTCAGGCCGCCGCGGGGCCGGATCCTCGCCTTCCTCGCCGGTCTCGCGATCCTGCGGCTGCTGGCGCTCGTGCCCGCGATCGGCCTGCTCGTCGGGCTCGGCGCGGTGATCGTCGGCATCGGCCTGCTCGGCGCCGCTATCGGGGCGGCTCGCGAGCCGGCCGTTGCTCATACCCCCGGCAGCTGAGCACCGGCAGCCGCGGGTAGCGCGGGTACTCGGGTTCGGTCCGGGACCGCAGGCAGAGCGAGAAGACCGAGCCCCTGGTGTTGGGGACGAGCTGCTGGTGGACGCACTCGTCGCAGAGACCGCGGCCGATCGGTCGATCGCTCACACGGTGAAGCTAGCGCCCTAGCAGGGGCGTTTCTCGGGGGCGCCTTCCCAGAGCGTCCTGCCGGACCCACTGAGGCTGACCAGGCGCTCCGGGCACCAGGGGCCGCGGACCGAGAAGGCGGCGTACCGCAGACCGGCGAGCCCGCCGCCCCGCGATTGGTCGGTGCTGAGCTCGTTGGCGGCGATCGTCGCCGTCGTGCCGTCCGAATCCGTGATCTGCACGCGGCGCACCTTCGAGGAGAAGATCATTCCCACCGCCGTCAGCTGGGCCTGCGGGCCGCTGCTGGGGACGACTCCGCTGGCGACCAGCGGCGCCTCGGTCGCGGCGAGGGTTCCGGGGCTGTCGGCGCACTGCTGGTAGCGGCTGCCGCCGTAGCTGAATCGTCCGCGCAGCCATTTCGTCCCGACCAGCAGGCAGGGCTTGCGGGCATCGCTCTGGGACCCCGCCGCGTCGGGGCCGCCGGAGCGGCTCGCCTTCACCGACCAGAGGTAATCGCCCTGGCGCCCGCTGTCGAGGACGACCCAGGCACTCGACGCTCCGGGAGCGGCGATCGCGGCGCAGGCGGACATCGCCAATACGGCCACTGCGGTAAGCGCGATTTTCTTCAGGGCCCGGTTCATCGACCTAGCTCCGCAGCGCGCGCTTCGCCTCGTCGCCACCGAGGTAGGGCGTGAGGATGATCTGGACGAGAGCGGTGGTCAGCTCCGGCATCGGGCCGATCCGGTCGTTGGCGAGACACGATCCGACGATCGAGATCGCGGCGCCGACCGCGGCCTGCTCGGTGAGGTCGCTGGGCGACCGGGCGTCCGGGCAATTCCGGGAGCCGTCGCGCAGAAGTTCGACCAGCCACTCGTTGGCGGAGATCCCGTCGCGGGCCAGCTGCGGCTCCGAGGACGGGTGGCTCGAGGCGAGGATGAGACGCGCGTCCTGGGGGAACTCGGCGACGAAATCGAGCGCCGAGGCGACGCCGGCGGCGACGCCGCGCGGCCACTCCTGCTCGGCGGAGCAGGAGGTGACGATCGTCGCGTGGAGGCGGTCGAAGGCGCGCTGCTGGGCGGCGAGCAGGCAGTCGAATTTGTTGTCGAAGATCTCGTAGAAGGTCCCGCGCGAGACCCCTGCCTGCTGGATCACATTGGCGACCGCCAGCGCGGCGTAACCCTGGTCGGAGAAGATTTCCGTCGCCGCGTCGAGCAGCCGGTCGCGCTGGTTCTCGGTGACGAGCGCCTGCGGAATCCCGTGGCGGCCCCGCGGGAGGCGGGATCCGTATTCGACTCCCTCGACGACGATCGTGCCCTCGTAGCTCATGTCCAGAATAAGAACATGAACGGACCCGTAAGTCAAGGGTAAATTCTAAAAAGAGGCTAATTCGTGCGTGAAGAAACCGTACGAGCCTCTACCTAAGGCCCCGATACGGCAAAAGAATCAGGTACGCCAGGTCCGGAGCGAGGTCCGGAAGCTGCTTGGCGGAGCCGATCACGAGGTGGCTGCGGACGATCATCGCGATCGAGGCGACCATCGCCCTGTCGGCGGCGATCGGGAACAGCTTCTCGTCGGGCGCCGCATCGTGGAGCAGCTGCGTGAAGTAGGCGATCACGTCGTCCTGGCGGTCGACGGCGGAGTCGGCGGCGCGCGCTTCGATCGTCAGCGCCCTGGCCTCCGCCGGATGCGCGGCGGCGAACTCGAGCGCGGCGCGGACGCCGGCCGCGACCCGGGCCTCCCACCCGGTGACGCGGCCGCATGCGCCCTCGACCTCTCCCTGGAGCTGCCCGAAGCTGGTCGAGAAACCCTCCCCCTGGGCACGCCTGCCGATCGGAGCCGGAGCGGCTTCGCGACGGCTCGTCCTGCTCCCGTTCGGGTGCGCGGCCGCTTTGGCCGATTGCCACTCCCTTGTTGGTCTGGGGACGTGCATCGAGGTCGGAATCAATAAGAACATATGCGGACCCGTTCTGTCAAGGCACGCTGCGGAGTCCATTTTTCGCTCAGTTTGCCTAAACCGCCGCAAATGGCTTGAATTAGCGGAAAACGGGAAACGAAAAGGGCTCGAAATATCGAGCCTGCGGCGTACCACTATGCCCCAATGCGCCGCGTCTCAGCGGACGCGGCAGCTGCGGACCGACTCGGTGACGATCTTCTCGCCGCCGGCGAAGCTGTAGGTGGCGCGCGCGAAGGAGAGGAAACCGGCCGAGAACCCCTCCGGCACCGGGCAGGAGGCGTTCAAATAGCTTTTCCGGTTGCCGGCGTGGTTGTAGATCCGCGAGACCTTGACCGCGAAGCTCGCGACGTGCGGCCAGGGCCCGACCGAGCGCCTGATCGTCGTCACCAGGACGGTCCGGTTGTCTTCGTTGCGGACCGTGAACGGGATCACGAACGAGGTCGGCGGATCCATCGAGTAGGCGTGGGCCCAGACCGCCGGGCGCCCGGCTTTCGTGCGTCCGTTGAAGGTCAGCAGGTTGGCCCTGACCCGGAACGCCGGCTGGTTGGGGACGAATATCTGCGCCGAGAGCTCGCCGCGGCCGACCAGCGAGTCGCCGCATGCTTCCGAGCGCCTGTTTGCGTCGTCGTGCTGGTCAGGCGTTCGCGGGGGCAGACCGGGAGGCCGTGGGTGTTCATCGCGCCCCGCCACGCGAGTTCGAGCCGGATCCAGTTGACCCGTCGGGATCGGCGAGCCGTCGGTGGTCTGGACCCCTCCGGAGAGGAAGACCGAGACCGGGACTTTTTCGTCTCGCGGAAGCTTCCGCGGCTTGATCCCGCCGTTGATCATCGCGATCACGTTTTCGCGCTGGGCGCGCTCGGCGCCGGCGGTTCCGGCCCAGCTCGCGACGGCGAGGAGGACGACCAGAGTCAGAGCGAGGCGAGCGCGTTTAGCCCGCAGCAAACGGACGACCAGATGAACCTTCGGCCCGCCGTCCGGCTCGACCATTTCCTATTCGCTCTCCTCGTACTTCCCGTTTGCGCCCGACCCAATCGGGCGACGTTGAAGAAGACACTAGCGCCTCTGAGAGGGGTTTGCGGTCCGCGTATGTTCCCAAACCGTAAGAGACCGTAGGAGCAGGGAAATTGTCAGTGCCGCTTGCGCTTGGCGCCGCTTCGGATGCGACCGCAGGCGGTCTTCGGCGACCGTCTGGCTCGTTTCCCGACCGCTCTGGGCCGTGTAGGCGACTGCGATCTTCGGCGGCGAGGCGCAGAGGCTTCTTGTGTTGACCAGGTAGCCCTGTTTGCCGCCGAGGAGGTCGAGCTTGAAGTAGCCGATCGGCGCGTCCGGGATCACCGGGACGACCGTGGTCAGCTTGCCGCCCTTCGAGAAGGATTCAGCCTGCGGAACAAGCCGGACCTGGCCGTCGAGGATGAAGGCGAGACGAGGCAGCTTGCCGAAGCCCGGAGACCGCGTAGGCGGGGCCGCGTCAGCGGCGCGTCGAGCAGCGGCGTCCTCGTTTCGACCGTTCCGATCGGCTGGCGCCCGGCGCAGGATTCGGCTGCGAGCTGGGCTTTCGAGCAGATGTTGCCGAGGTGGCGCTGGTCGATCGCGAAGGCTTTCGGCAGGGTGACTGCGAGCGACTTGATGTTGGCGTCGCCGTTGCGGGTGCGGAGCTCGAACCGCATCCGCGGATTGCGGCTCCGCTTGGTGTCCTTGCGGGTGCCGAGCTGGCGGACGGTCATGCTCGGCTTGAACGGCAGGGCCGAGCAGTTGACCGCGTTGAAGGACGAGGAGAAGTCGGTAACCGTCCCCTGGTCGCCGATGCCCTGCGAGTCGACCGAGAAGGTCGAGCAGTTGGTCGGGTTGATCGTGAAGTTCGGCTTGTCGATGTTGACCTCGATCGAGCGCATCCGGATCGGGACGCCCGCCGATGATGCTCGGCACCGTGTCCGAGACCGCGCTCACCTGGGCGGTCAGCGGGTCGACGTGGAGGGCGACGCGGACGACGACGACGCCGTAGTCATAGGGCCCGGCCAGCGCCGGCGTGACCGCCGCCAGGCTGAGCGGCGCCCCCTTGAACGGGCCCGGAGAGGTACATCTTCCCGATCGCGTGGAACGGGTGGCCGCCGGGGCCGCGCGGCGACGTTGGTCGTGCCGATCTGGGACGAGGCGGGGCAGCTCGGGGTCGCCAGCTCGGCGCGGCCGAGCCTCTGGGCGGCGGCGAGGATCGCGGATTCCGGGCAGTAGCCGATGCCGCGCAGGTCGCCGGTGAAGCCGGGCGGCATCCTGAAGTTGAGGTCGCCGAGGAACTGGTCGCCGTCGTCGCGGTCGAGTTTGAGGTGGAAGTTGGAGAAGGCGCCGGCGTTGGGTTTGAGGTCCCCGCCTCGAGCCGCGGCTGGAACGGGCGGACCTGGCCCGGGCAGGGGCGCCGTGCGGGCCCTGGCGAGGCCGAAATGCTGCGTCGAGTCGACGTCGGGAAGCGATTTCGTTCCAGGGGAAGAAGTGGCGCGCGAGGTCGTAGATCGTGCAGAGGGTCGGGGTCGCGACGAGGCCGCGATCGGAGGCGAAGAGGTGGATGTCGAAGTCTTCGAACGGGACCTGGGGCAGGTCTTCGAAGTAGACCGTGATCTGCCCGGTCTGGGGGTTCGGTCTGACCGACCCGACCAGCTTGGCGTGCATGCCGAACCCGTCGAAGATCATGAAGAGCCGGTACTGGTCGCCGGGCTTCGGTTCGCCGAAGTAAAGCGAGCCCTTGAGGCGCCCGTCGAGCGTCGGCGAGCCGACGCTGAGGGTCCCGATCTTGGCGTTGTCGGGGCATTTGGCCGGGCCCTCGGACCCGAAGTTGGCCTGCGCGTCGGTGCAGGCGCTCTGGCCGTCGGCGGCGTCCGGGTTGATCGTCAGCCCTTGCGGGAAGGTGACGACCGCGGACTTGATCTCCGAGGGTGAGGCGGCGAATCCCTCGAACTGCTGGCGCTGAGATTCAGGTCGAGGCCCGACGGCCGAATCGGTTTCGTTGGTCGTCGGACTGGCCGTGGAGCAGCGGTTTGAACGTCTCCGCTCAGCATCCGGTCATCTCCGGATAGGTGCTCTCGGCATGGGAGAAGTACGCCGGGGTCCTGGTAGGTCTCGACCAAGAGTTTGGTCACGAGGTTCATGGCCGCTGCAGTGGGTCGGGTTGTCGGTGAACGGCTTGTTGGGAATGCTCGCTTTCGTCGGCGACGGTGATGCAGCTTGCGTCGGCCAGCCCGGGGCAGCCGGCGGATTGCCCGGGGAGCCCTTGGCGAACCGGTCGTCGTTGTGACTGAGATCGGCGGGGAAGCCCCAGATCGTCAGGTTGACGCGCGGCGAGCGGTGTCAGCTGGGTGATGTCGGAGACCTTGAAGCGCAGCCCGTAGTCGGTCGCCGTGCGCACCGTGATCGGGATCGCGATCGGGATGTCCAGGGTCGGGACGATGAACTCGATCAGCGCCGTCTGATCCGCTTGGGGGAGATGTCGTAGAGGGGCGCCGTGCCGAGAAGGTACCGGAGTAGTCGGAGTACCGTGATCAGGCCGAGCTGGGAGTTGGCGGGCATTGATCGAGGGCGAAGTCCGCGGCGGTGCAGTTGGTGATCGCGTTGATGTTGCCGAACAGGCCCTGCGGGGCGTTGAAGGTGATGTTTTTGGCCGCCTCGGGGTTGCCGGGATTTTCGAGCGAGAAGTTCGTTTCCAGGTCGGGATGGCCGCCCGCCTGGGTGTAGGGCCCTCCCCCTGCGGGTCGGTCATCGTTGTCACGAATGATTCGATCTGCTCGCTCGCCATGACCGGCGCGGCCACCGCCAATGAGAGCGCGACTGCCGCCAACAGGGCTACGGTGATCGTTCTTGGGATCATTCTTGTGGTCTCCTTGCCGATCATCAGCCGCTCACCGATCGCCGCGGGTCGAGTGGCGCCGAACGTGATGCTTCCTCCTGTGCTTGGGCTTCCTCACACACTTGCCCTTGTGCTTGGAGAAGCCCTTCTTGCAGGCCCCCGACGGGGAGGAATTGCCCGGAGTCCCGGCGATCGTCCCGATCGGAGGCCGGGCAGGGGCCTGGGTCCCCGGTCCGTGACACTCGTCCGACGCTGCGCAGAGTGCGGGCGGGGGCACATCAAAGAAACCACCTTCAATGCGGGCGTCATAGATCTTCGTGACCGGGCCGTTCAGGTCCTCATGGGCAAGCGAATCGTGGGTGAAGAAGTAGGCGTCGGTGGCGTCCGCGCCCGCCGAGAGAAGTCCTGAATCGTGGGGGCTCGAGCCCGCAGAGATCAGGCTGAGACAGTTTCCTGTGAAGGCGAAGTAGTTCGGGTTGTTGTTGCTGGCGACACAGTTCCCAGTCCCGGGAGGCTCCCACTCATAGACGTCTTTGCGCCCGTTGGAGTCCAGCAGCGCAATTGCATCGGTCGAGTCGAAGAAGACACGGCCATCGTCGGTCAGGCTGAGGCCGTTTGGCGCAAGACTCGAATCGCCGATCACTTCCCCGTTGGTCGGGCTGCAGGACACGCACTCCAGTTCCTGTTGGGGGACGTCATAGCGATAAAGCTCAGTGTGGCCACCGTTGTCGACCTGCGGCAGCAGTTTTTGAACCGAGGGGAAGACCGCATAATTCCCGTCGGGTGACACCTGGAAATCTTCCGTGTGCCGTACGTCGGCGTCCTTGATTGCACGAACAACGGTCGAATTGTCGATGGGGCCCGGCCGAGGAGTGAAAACGGCGATGTGGTCTCCCACCGATGCGTAGATGACGCCGGTGTTGCCATTGATCGCGACCCCGCGAGAGCCGGGCGCGATGTCGGCTGATCCGAAGGTCCTGAGCTTGTTCCCCGATGAGTCAAACCTCAAGAGCTGGGTGCCCTCGTCGACGTAGAAGTCTCCGTTGATCGCATCGGTTGAGACTGCATTCGCGTTGAGCGACACTTTGTTCGGTTGTGAGATTTGCCTGGGGAATCCAAGCGTCAGGTCGGAGGTATGGGCCAGCCACATTTCGCCGCTGCTGTACGTTTCGCCGAAGATGACGTTGCCCGAACCGGCAGCAATCTCACACGGATAGAGAACCGGGACGCCGAAACCTCCAAGGGTGAGACCTCCGGTGTAGTCGGTCTCTTTCGGGTACGCACCCGAGGGCGTGTAGCGCCAAACCTGATTCGAGTAGTCGCCGACGTAAACGCTGCCGGTGTCGTGGTCCACCGCAACTCCACACGACTCGCCGAATCCGCCGTTGTAGTTGCCGGAGCCATTCAGGGTCGACAGGTACTCACCCGTTGAGTCGAAAATATCGATCCCTCCGAAACTGGCGACGTAGATGTTCCCGCTCGCCGGCCCTTTCGAATCGTCAACGGCCACCTCGGAGGCGGACGGGCCATCGAAGGCGAATGAGCCAAAGGGAGCGGGGAGCGTGTTGCCGGAGCACGTGCCGCAGGTGAAGTCGTCGGGACTTCCATCGGGCTTGTAGCGCGAGACCGTTCCTGCTGCCGAATCGACCACATAGACATCGCCGCTTGTCGAATTGCCGGTGCTCTGGTCGACCGTCAGGGCTTCGGCAGCCGTGAAGGACCCGAACGTTCCTGAGAATTCGGCCGGCAGAGGTGGTTTTCCTACGGTCGTGTCGATGGTCGCGACGAAAGTGGGGAGAGGATCCCGGCCTGGCCACATACAGATTCGCCTGGTCCTGGGTGCCGTGCGTGGGACCGTCGAGCAACTCCGGCGAGAGGAAATAGATGGTGCCGTCTCCGGCTGCGACGCCGCCGGCGCCGCCGATTGCGACCGCGTCGCAGTTGTTTTCACCGGAGACCGAGTTCCAGCCCTCGGCCGGCGAGCAGGCGTCGGTGTCGCCGGTGCCGGAGCCTCCTGTCGAGAGCCTGGTCAGCTCGGCGCTTGTACTTCCAACGTCTGCCCTAAAGATGTCGGCGCTGGTGTCGTCGTCGGAGGCTCCTGAGGGCACATCGGTCGTCGTGAAGAACACCTTCGTGCCGTCCGAGGTCATTCCGTCATAGAGCGCGCCGTCGGGAGTGTTCGGCGTCAGTTGGACCGAATTCGGCACCCCGGCGATATGCATATAGAGGTCATAGAAGTGGTTGCCGGCAGCGTCCGTTGCGACAAGGTCGCCGATCAGGGTCCGCGATCCGTCCCCGGAGACATCGAGCTCGACGACGTTGGAGCCGTCGGCGAGGGCGCTGCCGGACGTATCGGTCGAAACGATTTCGGTGGTATGGGTTTGGAGGTCGCGGCTATAGATCGTCAGGTCGGAGTTGTTGCTGTTCGCTCCCGGCTCGAACGCCTGTTTCGAGCCGAACATGAAGTGGGAGCCATCGTCCGAGAACGACTTCTTCACGGTGCCCGCGGAGACCGGATTCGAGACCGGAATCGAACCGACCATCCCCTGGGTCAGCGTCCCGTCGGGCTGGTGGACCGGCACGCCCTGGCTGCCGTCCGCGAAGCACGGATTGCAGACGCCGGGGCCGCCGAAGGCGAAGACGCTCAGGCTGGCGTCGGCTCCCTGGAGGGACGAGGAGAACGGAGCCGCTGACGGCGCGTCGGCCGGAATGCCGACGTATTGGGTCGTCCAGCCGCTGGGCCCGCGCGTCGCTACGTAGGGATCGATTCCGCGATTGGTCGGGTTGCCGCTGACACCGGGTATCGCGCCGTTGTGGACGCCATATAGGACCTGTGAGGGGCTGCTTGCGCGCGGGTAGCCCGAGAATGGGGCCTGGCCCGGCACCAGGCTCGACTCCACGTCGTACCCTCCAGCGTGCGCAGCTGACACGAGCTCAAACGCCCGACAGTCCAGCAATTGCGTCGCCCCGGTCTGCTGGCGCGCCAGCTTGTTGGCGCAGGTGTCGCTCAGAGTGTCATTGAACGGCTGCGTGGCAAAGACCTTGTCCGGCCCCGACACGCTTCCGACCGAGTTCGTCGCGACAACCCGGTAGTAGTAGGTGGTGTTCGGTTCGAGGCCCTCGTAGATCCTGCTCTGGCCATCGAAGATGGAGTTCGACCCGATGTGGGCGTCAGAGGCCGGCGTCGAGGCACAGGTGTTGGGCACATCGGAGCACGGGCTCGTCCCGAACTCGAAATGGTATGTCGTATCCGTGCCGCCCGGATTGACTTCGGTGTTGAATCTCACTCCGTTGGAGTGCACTGCGCTGACCGACTCCCTCACCTGCGGGAGAACAGGCGCAGTCTTGAGAAACTGGTCGTCGCTCGCGCTGCTGCCGGCAGCGTTGACGGCAACAATCCGAAAGTGATAGATGCTCGCCGGTTCGAGGCCACTGATGGGGTATTCCTCGGCGGCTTGCTCGCCTACGCCGGGTGAGCCTGCATCGTCTCCTGGCGGATTGGCGGATTTGTGGTTGTAGCTCGTCGTGGTCCCCCACTCGAAGTAGTAGTGCGTCGAACTTCCATCACCAGTGAAGGAGCCGTTGAGCGTCGCACTCGTCGAGGTGACATTGGTCGCAGGGTCGGCCCGCAACCCCACGACCTTGTGAAGGATGAATGTCTGATCGGGCCCCGACACCGTTCCTTCCGCGTTCGTGATCACCACCCGATAGTGGTACTCCGCCTCCGGAGTCAGCCCGCCGACGTCTGCATGAACTTCCGTTGAGCCACTGAAGCTACCCGCGCCCGGGTCGGGTGAACAGGTGGCAGTACCGTGAGACGCTCCGCCTCCATACGGATTGGTGCTATCGGCTTGGTAGTCCGCGTCCGCGACGTAGTCGAAGTGGCACCCGCTGATCGCGGATGTGCCGTTGGGATCAACCGTGGCGTTCAGCGTGATCGAGGTCGCGCCCAGATTGGATTCGGGTTTGTAGGCGACCGACTCCATCGCCGGGCGCGGGCTGTAGATGTCGACGACCCCGTGGGTGCCATCGTTGACATACAGATAGCCTTGAGAGTTGACGGCCAACCCGACGACGAAGTCGTAGCAGTAGATGCTCGCGGGCGGGTTGAGGCCGCCGAAGCACTGGTAACCGAATTCCCCGGCGGGCGCGTCGGAGCCGTCGATGTGGCCGAGATATTCTCCCGACGGAGAGAATTCGTCGACCCAGAAGTTTGCTCTGTCGGATACGAGGATGTTTTCATTGGTCGGGTCGATCGCGATCCCCCGAATCCCGCAAAGTCTCCCCCCCAGTCGGGGGTCGACGCCGCGGGCGTGTTTGGGTTCGAAGGGACTCCGGAGGAAGCCGCGGTGATCCGCCGGATGAAAACACCGCTCGGCGCGAACTCGTATATGCCGCGGTTTGTCGGGTTATAGGCGCCAGCATCGGTGACCCAAATATTGCCGTGGGAATCGACCGCTATCCCTGCCCGATATCGGAATACTGGTCGCCTCCGGCGTATTGCGAAAAGCTTCCATAGGGTGACCCGGTGATCTTGTTTCCAACGATGTAGCTGGAATTACCCGAGAAGTTGACCGGGTTACCGTAACCATCGAAGACCTGAATGAAGTTATTTCCGTAGAGGTAGACCCGCCCTCTCGACGGGCCGTTAGTGTTGTCGACCGCAGTGTTGAGCTCGGTGGAGGGTTCCGCCCCCTTCATCTGACCATAGAATTCGCCGAAATTATCGAAGATGTTGTAATTGAACTGGCCCCCCGGGACCGGGGCGTAGAGAAAGCCGTTCGAGTCGTTGAAGGACGGGCCGTGGACCTGGTTTCCACCACCCCACCGACCACCTCCGTCCTGTTCTCCGATCTTTGTATGCGTCGGATAGGCGTCGTAGTGAGTCAGCACGCTGCCCCTCCCGACGTCGGAGATCCAAACCGAGTCGTCGCCGCTGTGATCGACGAAAACGCCTCCGGGCTTGCCGAAGCCGGTTATCTGGGAGTCATATGTTCGAGGAGCGAACGCCCCGAACGCAGGGCTGACAGCGCCTGCCAGCACAACAAGAATCGCGCACAGGGTCGCGAGGCCGGCTACTCGCGGGTAAGCCCGGGCTGAATTCGCCGACTTGGAGTGCATCTTCATTGGCTCCCTTGGTCTCAACATGCCTAACGCACCGCCCTTGCCCGGTGGCCGTCCAAGTTGTCCCTTTGACCGGCATGAGTACGTCAGCTTGGGCCGGCTGGAGTGCTTCCCGTTGTTGTAACCCCGCATCGCAGCCGCGGCCCGCACGTTTCGACCGCACAGTGTGTCGGTGTTCTGAACGAGCCCTTTGGAGCCTCCGAGGAGGTCGAGGGAGGCGTGGGAGAAGGGCACATCGGGTACCCCTTCGAATGTCGATCGCAGGCGACCGTTGACGCTGTCTATCCTGGCGGCGATTTCAAGATCCACCTGTCCTTCCAGGTCGAGGACCAGGTCTGGAAGTTCGTGGCTCGAGGTGCGCAGGTAGACGGATCCGCTAAGAGGCTGGTCCAGCAGTGGGGTCGTGATTCTTGCCTTTCCGACCCTTGAGTCGGAAGGACACGCATTCCGCGCGAAGTCGGCCCTGGAGCAGACGCTTCCGATGTGACTATTGTCGAGCAGCTCCCCTTCCGGCAGGGTCACCGAGATTCGTTTCGGGTTCGCTTCGCCGGGTCCACTGGAGAGCTCGGCATGGATCGCCGGATGCCCCCGCCGTCGCACCCCGCCGCCCAGTGATATCGACAACTTCGGGTGGAACGGCAGGAGCGCGCAATTGGCGACCTGGTAGTGGGAGACCAGGTCGGACACCGCCGGACTGATTTCCTCCGACCGCTGCACCCACGCTGAGTGGGTCGCAGTTCGTGGGATTCAGGGTGAATCCGGGGCGGTCGAGGTTCACTCGGATGTGCCGCAGCCGAAGCGGGATCCCCTCGACGATCTTCGGCAGACGATCCGTGATCGCGGTGACATGAGCATCCCGCTGGTCGACCTCGAGAGCAGTCCGCACGATCACGTTCCCGAGGTCATAGGGACCCGACACGGCGGGAACGACGATGGCGAAGCTCAGCGGAGCGCCGTTGTAGGGGCCCGCCAGGTAAACCCTCCCTGACACGTAGACCGGCCGCGTTCCGGCACCCGCTCCGACGATCGCCGTACCGACCTGGGAGGCGGCGGGGCAGACAGGGCTCTGCAGCTCGGCAAGTCCGGAGTACGCGTCGCCTTCCAGTGCGCTCAATGTCGCGTCCGGGCAGTAGGGAATGCCGGCGAGCGTGCCCGTGAAGCCGGGTGGGGTGGTCACGGTCAGGGAGGAAAGTTCCTGATCTCCGTCGATCCGGCTCAGGTCGATCGAGAACGGACTGTGGGCACCGGCTGTGTTGCCCTGCGAGTTCGCCTGGAAGCCCGGGTTGAATGGCCGGGTCGGGCCGGGGCAGGGCCGCCCGCCGGGGCCGGAGTCGATCGTGAAGAACTGGGTCGACGTCTGGCTCGGGAGCGCTTCATCCCATGGAGTGAAGGTGCTTACCACCGGATATGTACCGCACTGTCCGGGCGTTGCCAACAGGCCGCGCTCCGCCCCGAAGAAGTGCAAATTGAACTCGGTGAGAGGGCTCTGGGGCAGATCATTGAACGTCGAGACCACCTGGCCCGTCTCTGGGTCCGGGTGAATCGAGCCGGCCAGCTTGATGTGCGTGGCGAATCCATCCGCCGTGAGGAACATCCGGTATCGGTTTCCGGGCTGAGGATCTCCGATGTAGATCGAGCCCGGAATCGGCTGGGGCAGGGCAGAGCTATCGACGCTGACTGTGCCGATCTTCGAGAACTCCGGGCAAATGGCGGCGGCATTGGATCCAGTGCCGATGTTGGCGGCCACGTCTGAGCAGGACGTCTTACCGTCGGCCGCATTCGGATTGAGCGAAAAGCCCTGTGGCAGAGTGACGGTCGCGGCTTTCAACTCGGATGGGGAGGGGAATTTGGCGCTGAGCAGCTGGGGTACCGTGAGGTCAACGTCAACACCCGAGGCGGAGTCGGCCTGCGTCGTGGTGGGCCTCGCGCTCAGGCTCGGGTCGAAGTTGAGCTGGTCACAGCCGACGGCGGTGGGCCACGGAGAGCTTGCGGTGCTTACGCTGCCGTCGTAGCCCTTCACGGTGGCCGTGGTGCTCAACGTTCCCGAGCATTTGGTCGGGTTCTGGAGGAACGGGGTGAGCGGACTGTTCGAGGGCGTCGGCGTGGTCGGGTTTGCGTTGCTGAACACACGCAGGGCGTCATGGCTGGGATCCGCCGGAACTCCCCACAGCGTCAGGTTGAATGATTGCGGCTCCGCGAAGTGTGTGAGCTCGGTTTCGGCGGTGAGGCCGTAGTCGCTGCCGGTTCTCGCTTCAAACACGGTGTAGAACGGAATGTTGAAAAATTCGGGCGCAAGCATGAACGCGAGCAGACCCGCCTGGTTGGGGTTGGGAACCATGTTGTAGACGGGCTTATTTGGGTCGGTGAGGTAAAACCCCAACACCTTGACCGCGACGCTGATGACGCCGACCTGGGAATCGGCCGGGCATACGTTACGCACGAAGTCGGCCGCGAGGCACTGAGGTGTTGCGTGAGGGTTGCCGATGAAGCCGGCGGGGAAATCGAGTTTGAGGTTCTTCGGCTCGTTGCATTGGCAATTTTTCCCCAGGTCGGGTTCACTGGCGGTCTCCCCGGCATAGGAAATCCCGAGATCGGGGTGACCGCCGGCCTGGACCGAGCTCGGCCCGGCGACGAAGCTCCGGATTTCGATCGCCTTGGCCTGAGGTGCAAGGCCGAGGATGCCGACGAAGAGCGCGGCGGCAACTCCGCCCAAAATGAACTGCCTTCTGAGTGTCACGCGGTTCACCATCGAGCGATCAACCATTCCCGTGCCCCCTAGAGTGCGACTTTCCGTGAAGCCGGTGCCGCCTGTGCGATTTCCTCGGCTTCTTCTTGCCCGGTGCCGCCTTGGCAGAAGGGAGATTTCCCGATGCCCCCAGATCGGCCCGGGTGCCGATGCTCATGCCTGCGGGTTCCGAGCTACTTGCGCCATGGCACTCGTCGGCCGCGGCACAGCCGGGCGGTGGAGGAACAAACGCGAAGCCTCCACCCGTTCGGGCGTCGTAGATCTTCACGTTGCTGCCGTTTCGATCCTGTTTGACGAGGGTGTCCGTCGTCGAGAAGTACACGTCGGTCCCGTCCGCACTCACCCCAGTCAAACCGACCACCGAGAAGACCGTGGACAGGCCGAAGCTGTTGTTGGCCGGCGCGGTCCCGCTGGTAATCAGCTGGGGACGCCCGTCGACGTACTCGTACACATCGGTCGTTTGGTTGGTGTCCTGAGGAACCAATTGCTCGTCCGTGTTGAAGAATGTCCGACCGTCGTCAGTCATGAAGCGGCCATCGTGACTCGCGGTCACGTCCATGCTCGGCGTCTCGCCGTTCGGCAGACAGGACGTACATCTCAAGTCGCCTGTCGCCGGTGTGTAGAGGTAGATCTCGGAGTGCCCCGCGTTGTCGTAATTGGTGACCAGACTTGACGTCAGGAATGCCATATGGCTGTCGTCCGGCGAAATCTCCATCCGAGCAACTGCTGTGGCGCTGCAGGCCGGCGTGCCCTGGTTGTAGACACAGGATGGGGAATCCGGCGTGAGGGCTGTCACGAACTGCAGTTCCCCCTCTCTATAGTCGTAAAGGTTTTCCGCGCCTGGGACGCCATTGTCGCCATCAAGCTGCTCCGGCGAGATGAAATAGATATCGCCGTTACCCGGAGCGACAATGTTCTCGAACTGCGGATTGCCGCCCGCCCCTCCCAGCTGGTCCGTGTACTGCAGATTGAAGATGTCTTTGCCGAGAACGTGATGATCCCGACATTGCACTTCGTCGTCCACGATGCGTTGCAAGAGTCCGAATTTCCACTGCTGCCGTCGTTGCCTTTTGAGATCAAGGTGAGAGCACTCGGCGTGCTCTCATTCCACATGTAGAGGTCCTTGCTGGTGTCTTTATCGCTGTCGTCGGAGGTGAGCCTCTCGCCCGAGGTGAAATAGACCTTTGAGCCGTCCGGCGTCATGTCCACATACTGAACCTGGTGACCCGCAGCTATGTCATAGGTCATTGCGTCGTCGACCCTCATGAACAGTTCGCCCGGCCCGCTCGTCTTCGCCCACGTGCCGGGTTCCCGTGCTCCTCCGACGGTCATGAGGATGTGAGAGCCGTCGGTCGAGGTCTCGACTGGCATCGCCTGAAGTGGATCCCCTTCGGAGTCGCGAGACACGATGGAGAGCGTGCCGTCCGCAATATCGTTGTCGTACATGTCGCCGGGGTTGCCGCCCGGGATGGCCTGTCCCGGAGGAGAGGAGCCGGGCAATCCACCTGGGACAAACGGAATATTCGAAGTGAATATGAAATGGCTCATATCGGCCGACGCAACCGTGTGGCCGACGAACTTCTCACCGAACGGCACCGTTGCCACATTGGTCGGCCAACGATCCGTAATTGCCCCCGTCGCTGAGTCGACTATGTAGGGCGCATCTGAATGCCCTTTCGGGACATCCGGGAGACCGTAGGCACCCTCTCCCGAGCCGTCGGTCTGGCAGGTGGCGTAGTCATTGACGTTGCAGTAGTAGTAGCCACGGTCCCAGATCCCGACCTGCGACATGCTGGGATTCGTGAGCACATCCTCGAAATTCCCGGCGTAGTAAGAGTTGTTGTATGCGAGGTTCCACGGCGGGCCGCCCGACCACACCGCCAGGCTCGACGGAAGGCCCACATACTTAGTGGTCCAGCCTGTGGAGCTCCGAGTGGACAGATAGAGGTCACCCCTGTGATTCGGAGGACTGCCTGCGCCGGGAACGGCGCCGAAAAGGCCGGCAAACGTCGTTCGCGAAGGAGAGGTCGCCGTCGGGCTCTGGGGCGTCGGGCCACTGAAAATGACCACCGTGCCGGCGTCTTCCGGCGTGACCAGCTCGTATGCGCGGCAATCCGGGAGACTGCTCGCGTTCGTTTGTTGGCGGACCGTCTCGTTCGGACAGTTGGGGGGATAGAAGTTGAACGACAGGTCACCGGATTTCGCGGTGCCGTATTCGTTGGTCGCCACGACCTGGAAGTGGTAGACCACATGTGGGGTCAGGTCGCTCAGGTGCACGCTGACCGGTTCGGCGGCGTCACTGGCGCTGAGAGCCCCGTCCGGAATCGGAGCACTGAACCCGTATGACGGTGTTGGTCCATACTCGAATCGGTAGGTGGTCGCCGAGTTGTGCGGATTGATCGTCGCATTCAGGTCCGCGGAGGTGGCCGTCACGTTCGATACCGATTGACTGACAATCGCTGGAATCTCCGGGGCCTCGAACGTCACATCCTCTCCGTAGCTGGTTCCGAATGAGTTGGTGGCAACAACCCGATAGTGGTAGGTGTTGCCGGGGACGAGGCCGACGATGTCGCTGCTTACGGACTGTGTACCGCTGGGCTGCTGATCAGGGCCCACCAGCGGCGTGGTATGCGAATAGCTCGTGGAGGGGCCCCACTCGAAGTGGTAGGTGGTTGCGTCGTTGGTTCCGAGGTAGGACCCGTTTAGTGTCACCGACGTGGGTTTCAGGTTGGTGGGGGGATCCGTCATCAGGCTCGTTACCGCAGGCGGTGTCGTGAAGGAAGAGTCTGTGCCTTTGCTGACTCCTGTCGAGTTTTCCGCGACGATCTGGAAGTGATAGGTGTGCCCCCCTTCCAGGCCGGTGAGTTCAAAGGACAAGGGAGTCATGCCGGCTGTCGGCCCTTGGACCGCGCCCGGCGGAATAGCGGTCTGTTGTCCGTAGGCCGTCGTGGGCCCGTAGTTGAAGTACCAGTGCGTCGTTTCATTGGTGCCTTCATAGGAGGCGTTCAGTTTCGCCGCGCCCCGGGTGACTTCGGTTGCCGGCTGTGTGACGAGATTGGGGACTGCCAGCTGGGTCGTGAATGACTGGTCAGTCCCTTTGCTGATCCCTTTGGAGTTTTCCGCGACGATCTGGAAGTGATAGGTGTGCGCCGGTTCCAGGCCCGTGGCTTCGAAGGACAGCGGAGTCGCTCCGACCGTCGGGCCTTCGACCGCGCCGGGCGGAATTGCGGACTGTTGTCCGTACGCCGTCGTGGGCCCGTAGTTGAAGTACCAGTGCGTCGTTTCATTGGTGCCTTCATAGGAGGCGTTCAGTGTCGCTGTGGTACGTGTGACTTCTGTCGCCGGCTGTGTGACCAGGCTCGTCACAAAATGTGGCGTGAAGGTTCTGTCTGCGCTCGTGTTGCTGCCACTCGCGTTCCCCACTTTGAGACGGAAGTGGTAGAGGGTCTCGCCCGTCACGGCACCCGTCACGTCGGCGGTTACATCCTGTTCGCTGGCGTAATTGGGGCCGGGTGAGCAGGGAGCAGTCGCTGGGCTGCTGTAGTTGGCGGAGGTCGAGAATTCGAACACGCAACTGGTGACTTCACCCCCACCCGCCGGGTCGACGTGGCCGTGCAGCGTCGCCAGGCCCGTCGGTTCGCTGGTTGTGACATCCGGCACGATCACGCCGGGGAATCGTTTGATCTTGCTGTTGCTGGCGTCGGCGACAAAGACGTCTCCGCTGGCCTCGTCGATCGCTATCCCCCTATAGCTCCCCCCAAGCCCGGACGCAAATTCCTCGATCAGAGTCCCGGTTCGGTTCATACACGCTTACGTTTCCCGTCTGGGCGACATAGACCCGATGGCTCGTGGCGTCAACGGCCAGGGCCTGGGTGCTGCCCGTACTCACCTGGTTGAATGACGTGTATCCGCTGGCCGCCGTGAACCTGTAGACGGGCCCGTTGTAGTTGGCGCTGAGAAAGGTCGCCGTTGGCACGGTCGAAGGCGATGTGGCAGGGTCGGCCAGAGCCGGCGCCGGAGACACTGATCGAACCTTCCGAGGATCCGGTCGAACTGTATTTCTTCACCGATTGGGTGCCGTAGTCGCCAACCCAGGCGTGACCGCTGCCGTCGGTCGCGGCGCCGCAGGGATCGCCAAAGCCGCTGACCGAGAAGATGCTCGAGCCAGTGGAGGTGAACCCATAAAGGCCACTGTTCTCCGATACGAAGTAGATGTTGCCATTACCGCTGTCGACGGCGAGGTCGGGCACTGACCCGGGGGGATTCACAGTGAACGGGAAGCCACCGAGAGGCGTGTAGGTGCCGGGCGTCGATGCGTCGAAGCCGTAGACTCGCGACGAGCCTGAGTCGAGGACATAAAGGCGGTGCGTGGCCTCGTTGAAGGTGAGAGGCCCGGTGGACCCGGAGAAGCTGGTAGCTCCGGTCCCGTCGGTCCCAAAGGAAGAGGTCGCAGTCGGGTGGACGAACGCCGCCGACGCCGAGCTCGCTGCAATGGCCAGCATCGATGCCGTGACGGCGATGAGAATTCCAACTCGGTGCGTCATTCGCCCTCTCTTGTCTCGTCTTTCAGCCATGCTTGGCGCCCCTCTGCTTGTGGTGGCGTTTGCGACGGTGCTTCTTCTTCACGCATTTGCCCTGCTTCTTGACGAAACCGGACTTGCAGGCGGTGGTGGGGGCCGATGGGCCGGCGGGCGCCGCCGTCGTGAAGACCTGATCGGGGCTGGCGACCCTGCCGTTCCCGTTGACGGCGACGATGCGGTAGTGGTAGGTGGTTCCGGGGGCAAGGCCGGACACGGCCGCGCTGACCGAATGCGCGGAGTTGTCCGCCCCCACCGATGGATCGTCCGGCGTGCTCGAGCCGTAGGAGTCGCTGGTCCCGTACTCGAAGTGGTAGGTCGTGGCGCTGAGGCCGGGATTGACGACCGCGCCGAGGGTCGCGGAGGTCTGAGCTATCGCCGACGCCGCGAGCGAGTCGACGCGCGGCGCGGAGGGGGTGGTGAAGGTTTCGTCCGGCCCTCGCACCGTGCCGCTGAAGTTGGTGGCGACGACACGGAAATGGTATGTGCCTCCCGGCACGAGATCGGAGACATCGGCGCTTGCGGTGTGGAACTGGGCGTCGGCAGGGGTCGGGCCACCGGGATAGGTCTGCGTTTCATATGACGTGGTGAGCCCATACTGGAAGCGATAGACGGTGGGCCCCGAGCCCGGATTGATCGAGGAACTGAGCGTTGCGCTGCTCTTGGTGACGGACGCAGCGGAGGTGCTCGCGATCACGGGTAGATCGGGCGGTGTGGTCACGACCACCTGGTCTTCACCGTAGTTGTAGCCGAAGGAATTGTGCGCGACCAATCGGTAGTGGTAGGTCCCGTTCGCTTCGAGATCGGTCAGGTTCGCGCTGACGTTTTGGGGCCCGGTACCGCTTCCGTTGCTGACGCCCGGGGGCACGGCTGTCGTTTTGCCGTATTTCGTGTCGAGCCCGTATTCAAAGAGGTACTGAATATCGGCACCATCGCCGTTGTAGACGCCATTGAGGGTTGCGGTGAATTTCGTGATGCCGGTCGCCATACCCGTGGTGACGCCCCCCACCGCGATGGGCGTCCTGAAGGTCGCGTCTTCTCCCGGGTGCGGATAGCTGGCATTCGCGACGACGAGTCGGAAGTGATATCCGGTGTCCGCCGTGAGGCTCGATAGATCGGCGTGGACATCGGTTTGCGTCGTGATCGGGTTGCCCGGGGTGCCGACCACCGCGCCGTTGCCATTCCGGCAGCCGACGCTCCCCAAGCCGTAGCTCGTGTCGGTGCCGTAGTCGAAATGACAATCGACGACGTTGCCGGCGCCCGCCGGGTCCACGTGCCCACGAAGCGTGACCGACGTCCTGGTCAGGCTGGAAACTGAGCTGTTGGACGCATCGGGCACGCTGATGCCGGGGAAGACGCGGACCTTGCCGCCGCCGTTGGCATCGGTGAGATAGACGTCGCCGGTCGTGGAGTCGACGGCAACTCCCGTCCAGTTTGCGCCGAGCCCGGTCCCGAATTCCTCGATCAGTTTCCCGTTTGGTTCGTATGCGAAGACGGAACTGGATGCGGCGATGTAGATCGTGTGGGTATTCGAATCGACGGCAACTCCGGTCGTCTGCCCGAATGTGATCGGCATGCTTTCGGTGTATCCGCTGCTGTTCGGGTAGCGGCGGATGCCGCCGCTGTATTCGCCCACATACATGTCGTCGTTGGACTGGTCGAACGCGAGGCGGCATGGACTCGACGAGGGGGTGCCATCTGCAGTGCCGGTGAAGACCCCCGCCGAGGTGTACCTGAGGATCGGCTTCGAATAGAAGTTGCCGACCCAGATGCTGCCTCCGGCATCGACGGCCGACCCGCAGATGTATTCCGACACGCCTGCGGGATAGGTGGGGTCGATCGGGAAGTTGCCGCCGAGGGCGGACCCGGCGGAATCGAAGCCGGCGATCTTCCCGGTTTCGCCCGTGCCGGAGTAGTAGAGCTTGCCGGTGGCGCCATCGACGCTCATGCCGGCGTAGGGGCCCCCGGCTTCGACGTTGATCGGGAAGTTGCCGGTCAGCGGCGCGAAGGGGGCGGGAGTGGAGGTGGTGTCGAAGCCGTAGATCCTCGGCGTGCCGGAGTCGTCCTCGACGTAGAGATGATGGGTGTTCTTGTCGACGGCGATCGCCCGGATCTGATTCGAGAAGGTCGTCCCCGACGTTCCATCCACGCCGAAGCTGGCTGTCTGGATGGTGTGGACGAAGGAGGCCGATGCCGACGAGACGGCGAGGACCAGCGGGACGAGGGCGGCGACGGCGACGGCGATCGAAAGGCGCCGCCCGCTGCGCGCGGCGAGGTCGCCGCTCAAAGCCATCGGCCGTCCCTTCGGGCGTCTCATCGCTCTCCTTCCCTTGTCCCCTGGCCACCCGCCGTCGGCCCCGACCCGCTGTGCGAGTCCCCTGGCCCCGGGCCGGGTGGCCCATTTACTTTTCTCTCCCGCCCTCCGGGTGGCGCTTGCGAGCGCTCCCCCTCAGGCGGCCGTAATGAGAACACAAACGGACCAGGATGTCAAGCCCGTCTTTTCGGTAGAGGCAGCTCCTTCACATCATCTGGCTTTGTAGAGGGGTTTCCATTACAGCGATCGGTGCATAGTCGGCCAGAAAAAGAGTTTCCAACGTACCGGAAGAAGAACAATGTCGTTCTTTGACGGTCGAGCTCGAGGTCCTCGGGGCGGCGATCCAGCCCGGGCCGGCTCAGCTGGCTCCAGGAGCGGCGATCCGGCACCTGGATTCGCTGGCTTTGGAACGCCGGTGGGTCACTTTTGACGCAAAAGCCATTGCGGGTACCATTTCAATAAGAACTTTAGCGGACCAATAACTCAGAGGTAAACCCAGAGGAGTCTTAGGAACCAGGCAGTATCTAGACCCCTGAATAGAGTCGGTGTCGTACCGTAAAAATTGGCTCTGCGAGCGAGCTTGAGTGACGTATGCGTACCCGGCTATGGTGGTGCCAGGATGGTGCAGACGCCCTGGGGGGACTCACTCGCCCTCCGCTCCAAGAAGATGCGCCCGGGCCGAGGAAACGTGCCCGAGGATTCGCGACGCAGCCAGCGCGAGCGGTTGTTCGGCGCAATGGTCTCCATTAGCTCGGAAAAGGGCTATGAGGCGACGCGGATTGCGGACCTCGTGAAGATGGCCGGCGTCTCCCGCGCCGCCTTTTACGAGCACTTTGAGGATAAGAAGGAGTGCCTATTGGCGGCGGTCGACGCCCTGGTCGAGCCGACCATCGCGCTGATGGAGCGGGCCGAGGACGCGCCGACCGGTGAGGCCCGGGTGCGGCAGGCCGTCGAAGCCTTCCTCGGCCTGGTCGCGAGGCAGCCGGCCGCGTCGCGGATGATCTTCATCGAGGTCTACGCCGCGGGGCCGGAGGGGGAAGCGGCGGTGGAAAGGGTGCTGGACACCTTCGAGCGATTCGGCGTCAGCCAGCTGAACCAGATCCGGGGCCGCGAAGCGATGCCGCCGCAGATGGTCCGGGCGATGCTCGGCGGATTCCAGAAGGTGATCGAGAAGCGCCTCTACAGCGAGGAAGCCGACCAGCTGCCGCGGATCGCGGAGGACATCGCCAACTGGGGGCTGTCCTACCCGCCGCCGCCCGGCCCGCTCGATGCGCCGCGCCGGCGGGGCAGAAAACCGCGCACGTTCGCCGAGCGCCAGGCGGTCGCCCACCCGCCCGGAGCGGGTCCTGCGGGCGCTGGCGGCGACGGTCGCCGAGAAGGGCTACAAGGAGACGACCGTCGCCGAGGTGGTCGACCGGGCCGGGACCTCCCACAGGGTCTTCTACGGGCACTTCGCGAACAAAGAAGAAGCGCTCCTCGCCGCCCTCGACAGCGGCTCGGCGCAGATGCTGGCCGCGGTCCTCCCCGCCTTCCGCCGCGCCCGCAGCTGGCAGGAGTCGGTGCGGGCCGCCTACGAGGCGATGTTCGCGTTCGGGATCGAAGAGCCCGAGTACACCCAGCTCGGCGCGGTCGAGATGTACACGGTCGGCAAGCGGGCGCTGCAGACGCGCGACACGGTGATGGAAGGCCTCGAGGCGCTGCTGGTCCCCGGCTATGAGCTCTCCCCCGACACGCCGCCGATCGCGGCCGAGGCAATCGGCGGCGCGATCTACGCGCTGATCCACGACCAGGTCAAGAGAAAAGGCCCGGAAAGCATGCCCGAACTGGCGCCGATGGCCACCTACATGACGCTGGCGCCGTTCGTCGGCGCCGAGGAGGCCTACGAACGGGCGATCGAGGAGAGCGACAAATGGTGAGCGCGGCCGGCTCCCCTCAGCGGGTCACTTCGCCTGGGTGACGACCACCGAGACCTGAAAGGTCGAGTCAGGTGTGCAGGATCCCCCGAGGCCTCAGACGGATGCGCTGACGCTCTGTGGCACCCCGGGCTGGGTCAGCCCGATCGGGACCTCGACCCCGCTGCTTGGGACGCCGCTGTCCCGAACGGCCCGGGCAGGGCGCCCCGGCGAGACCAGCAGGAGCAGCTTTCCGCAATGCCATTGGGCTTCCGTTCACGACCGGGAACGGAACGACCGCGCACGGCGTTTTCCCGCTGCGTGGCTGTGAGCGCACCGCGCGATTCGAAGTGCAGGGTCAGCAGCTGCCCGGCCACCGGTGTCACGGTCAACGGCGGATTGAGCGGCACAGGGCCCATTCTGGCTGGCCGGAATCGACCTCGCTGTCGCACTGGCGATCGACGTCCGTCCCGGCGCCAGTTTTCGCGAAGTTGACCGCGCCGTCGGCGACATTCGGCGTTCTTGACCGCGTTCTTGGCCAGTTTCGGCGAGGTCACCGCGTTCTTGGCCAGGTTCTTGTTCTTGACGGCGTTCTTGGCCAGGTTCTTGTTCTTGACCGCGCCCTTGCCGATCTGCTTGCTGGTGATTTTGTTCGCGGCGTAGACGGCGCCGCCGCTGAGGGCCAGGAACAGGGCAAGGGTGGCGACGACGTTGGTATAGGTGAGGCCCGAGCGGAGTCTCCTCATCGGATCGACCTACTTCGCCTGGGTGACGACGACCGCGACCTGGTCGACCCTCGACCCGGCGCACAGTCTTCGCCGCCGCCGAGCAGCTGCAGGCCGATGCTCTGCGCAACTCCCGGCTGGGTGAGCCCGAGCGGAAAGCTGGCGCCCGAGACCGGGATCCCGTTCGGGAACGGCGGTTCGGGCGGGTTGTCCGGAGACTCCAGCAGCGCCAGACTCGCCGACCAGGATCGGATTCCCGTTGACGATCGGAATCGGGACCACCTCACAGGTGACTGGTCCCGCGGGGGATCAGGGTGGCCGCGGGCCTCGAGGCTGACGGTCAGCGGCTGGCCGGCGACCGGCGTCACGGTCAGCGGCGGGTTCAGTGGGACGTCGCGAGATCCTGGTTGGCCGGGATCGGGCCTCCCGGTCGCGCTGGCGATCACGTCCGTCCCGGCCGCGAGTTTCGCGAAGTTGATCGCGCCGTCGGCGACATTCGCGTTCTTGACCGCGTTCTTCGCCAGTTTCGGCGAGGTCACCGCGTTCTTGGCCAGGTTCTTGTTCTTGACCGCGTTCTTGGCGAGGTTCTTGTTCTTGACCGCGCCCTTGCCGATCTGCTTGCTGGTGATCTTGTTCGCGGCTAGACGGCGCCGCCGCTGAGGGCCAGGAACAGGGCCAGGGTGGCGACGACGTTTCCGTAGCTCAGCCTCCTGCGAACGCTCTTCATCAGTTTGCTCTCTCCTTGGTGAAAGACCCGAGGAATCAGGCCATTTCCACGCCGATTCGCGGCCCGGGGGCGAATTCCCTCCCGACGCGATCGATCTGCCGCTGCGGCCGCCGCTAGCTTTGAGCGATGGACTCGGCCGCGACCCTCTTTGACGCCGATGCGGCGGCATTCACCGGCACGATCGAGGTGCTGGGCGTCATCTTCAGCGCCGAGGACGACGGCTATGCCGTGCTCGAGGTGCAGGACGCCGAGTCGGGCGAGGGCTTCGCGCTGGTCGGTCCCGTCGCCCACCTGAACGCCGGCGAACGGGCCGAGGTCAGCGGCGACTGGCAGACCCACTCGCGCTACGGGCGGCAGCTGAAGGCGCGGGGCGCCCTGCCGCTCGACCCGGCCGATCGCGAGGGCCGCGTCGCCTACCTGACGACGCTTCGCAACATCGGGCCGACCCGGGCCGAGCGGCTGGTCGACGAGCACGGCGAGGGGGTTCTGGGGGCGATCGCCGCCGACCCGGCCGGCGTCTTCGGCGCGCTGCGCGGGGTCAGCGCCAAGCAGGCCGCGGCGGCGGCCGACTCCTGGCACGCGTCGCGGGCGATCCGCGACCTCCACGTCGAACTCGCCCCCCACGGGCTCGCCCACCTGGCGGCGCCGATCCACCGCCGCTTCGGCGATCGGGCGATGGCGATCCTCCACGAGGACCCCTACCGCCTGACCGAGGTCGACGGGGTCGGCTTCGCGCGCGCCGACAGGATCGCCCTCGCCGGCGACGTCCCGCCCGAGTCCGACCGCCGCGCCCAGGCGGCCGCGGTGTACGCGATCTCCGAGGCGGAGACCCAGGGCCACTCGCACCTCCCGGTCGCGGAGCTGGTCGAGCGGACCGCGAAGCTGATCGAGCTGGCGCCCGACCCGGAGGTCCTGGTCGCCGCCAGGGGGATGGTGCTCGACGAGGGCCGCGCCTATCGCGAGCGCACCCACGCCAGCGAGGTCGCGGTGGCGGCGACGATGCGCGCCCGCGCCTCCGCCCCGCCGACGATCGACCACGAGCCCCCCGAGGCGCCGCCGCCCGAGCAGGCCGGGCTGACGCCGGAGCAGTGGTCGGCGGTGCGCGCCGCCTTCACCTCGCGGATCACGGTCCTGACCGGAGGGCCCGGGGTGGGAAAGACGGTCTGCACGGCGGCGGTCGTCGCCGAGGCGAAGCGCGCCAACGCCTCGGTCGCGCTCTGCGCCCCGACCGGCCGGGCCGCCCGCCGCCTCGAGGACGCGACCGGGCACGAGGCGTCGACGATCCACCGGCTGCTGGAGTGGCAACCCGGCCGGGAGCCGGCCTACGGGCCGGCGCGACCGCTGCCGGCCGACCTCGTCGTCGTCGACGAGTCCTCGATGCTGAACCTGCGGATGATGGAGGTGCTGCTGGCCGGGCTGGCCGAGTCGACGCACGTCGTCTTCGTCGGCGACGCCGACCAGCTGCCGCCGATCGGGGCGGGAAGGCCGTTCGACGACCTGATCGAGGCCGGGATCGCCCCGGTGGTGCGGCTGAGCCAGATCTTCCGCCAGGCGGCGCGCTCGATGATCACGACCGCGGCCCACGAGATCAACCAGGGCGAGACGCCCCACCTCGAGCCGCGCGAGGGGCAGGAGCGCGACTTCTTCTTCATCGACCGACCCGACCCCGGGCGCGCGCTCGCCACCGTCGTCGAGGTCGTCGCCGAGCGCGCCCCGGGCCGCTACGGGGTCGACCCGATCCGCGACGTCCAGGTGCTGTCGCCGATGTACCGGGGGGCGGTCGGGATCGACGCCCTCAACGAGCGCCTCCAGGCCCAGCTCAACCCCGACGGCCGCCGCGCCCTCAACGACCGCTTCCGGGTCGGCGACCGCCTGATCCAGACCCGCAACTCGCACGACCTCGGGCTGATGAACGGCTCGATCGTCTTCCTCCGCAGGGACGACCCCGAGGAGGAGGAGATCGTCGTCGACACCGACGACGGCCCGCTGAAGATCCCCTACGGGGAGACCGGGACGCTGCGGCTCGCCTACGCGATCTCGGTCCACAAGGCCCAGGGCTGCGAGGTCCCGATCGTCGTCGCCGTATGTCACCGCTCGCACGCCCGGATGCTGACCAGGCCGCTGGTCTACACCGCGATCACCCGCGCGCGCCGGACCTGCGTCGTGGTCGGCGACCCGGGCGCGCTGGCGATGGCGGTGCGCCGCGACGAGGGCGGCGGCCGCCACTCCGGGCTGGCCCAGCGCCTGCGCGGCTAGAGCGACGCGCCCCGCGATACTGCCCCCGATGGAGACGCCGAGACCGTCGCCGGCCGCGATCGCCGCCACCGTCGGCGGAATCGTCCTGATGGCGGCGCTGGTGGTGGCGATCGATCCGCTGCGCGAAGCGGCGGCGGCGGCGGTCCGCGGAGACTCCGCCGAGGTCCGCAGCAGCCTCGACAGCCTCGGCGCCGGCGGCCCGCTGCTGATCCTGGCGCTGGCGCTGCTGCACTCCTTCGTCTTCTTCCCGGCCGAGATCGTCGACGCGGCGGCCGGGTTCCTCTACGGCTTCTTCCCGGCGCTGGCGCTGGCGATGACCGGCTGGCTCCTCTCCGGGCTGATCTGCTTCGCGATCGGCCGCTCCCTCGCCCGCCCGCTGCTCGACCGCTGGTTCGGAGAGGAGCGCTTCGAGCGAATCGAGGCGACGATCGAGCGCGGCGGGGCGACCCTGCTGCTGGCGATGCGGCTGATCCCGATCCTCCCCTTCAGCCTCGTCTCATACGCCGCCGGCGCCGCCCGGGTGCCGACCTGGCGGTTCATCTGGACGACCGCGGTCGGCTACCTGCCGATCACCGCGCTGGCGGTCTACTTCGGGACCAAGCTCGAGGGCCTCAGCCTCACCGACCCGATCGTCCTCGGCTCGGCCGCCGCGCTGCTGGTGCTGCTGCTCGCCGGCCACCGGATCGCCCGGCGCCAGGGCGCTACGGCTTCTCGACCCGGAAGCTGAACGCGGCCGGCGTGCGATCGACATTGCCGAGCGGGTCGCTGGCCTTGACCTGCAGCTTGTGCTTGCCGTGCTTGAACCTGCGGACCAGCTTCGCCGAGCAGGCGCGGTAGGCGGCGCCGTCGATCCGGCAGAGGAAGGTCGAGCCCGGCTCGTCGGCGGAGAAGCGGAAGGTCGTCCTCACCTTTGCCTTCCTGGTCCGGATCACCTTCTTCGGATGCTTGCGGATGGTCACTTCCGGCGGCGTGGTGTCGATCGTGAAGTCCTCGGGTTCGCTCGATCCCGAGCGGCCGGCGAGGTCGGTCCCGCTGACGGTGATGGTGTGTTCGCCGTCTTCCAGCGGCGTCGCCGGCACGAACGGCGAGGAGCACGGGGTCGGCACCGCTTCGTCGACCGAGCAGAAGAAGGTCACCGGCCGGCTGGCGACGAAGGCGACCCGCGGGCTGGGATTGGAGCTGAGATCGGCCGGGGATTCGGTGATTTCGACGTCGGGCGGGAGCGCGACACGGCCGACCGCGTCACGGGCGTCGACGAGGCCGGCGCCGACGACGTCGGGCCCGAGGCTGCCGATCGGCCTGGCGCTGGCCGCGAGGGCGGTGCGGATCTGGGCGACGGTCATCCCCGGGTTCGCGTCCCGCATCAGAGCCGCGACCGCGGCGGCGTGGGGCGCCGCCGCCGAGGTGCCGCAGAACCGGTTGATTCCCGGAGTCGAGGTCGGGACGAAGAACGTGGTCAGGCCGCAGTCGGTCGCGACCAGATCGGGCTTGGTGATCTCGAGCGGCTGGGCCAGCGGCGCCGCGGCAAGCGCGGTTTTCGCCGTCCCGAAGTAGTGGGTGACGGGGCCGTGCGAGGTGTAGGGCTCGACGACGGTGCTGTTGTTGAACGGCGCCGCGCCGACGCTGATCGTGGCCGGGGTCCCGGCGTGGCCGTAGATCGTCGGGCCCACCGTGTCGGCGCCGGCCGATTTGGGGTACTCGGTCTCCGAGATCCCGCCGCCGTTCTCCAGGAACGCGACCTTGACCCGCGGTTTCGCCGCCGTGTTGGCGCCCGGGTTGCAGGTCCCGAAGCAGCGGTTGACGACCAGCCGGACTTCGACGTCTTCTTCGGAGGTGTTTTCCCAGCCGAAGAACTCGACCGGCTGCTCGGTGCTTTCGAAGCCGCCGGCGATGTTGTTGCCGGCGCTGCCGACGAAGGTTTTTTCGCTGCCTTCGCCTTCGGTCAGGACTTTGTCTTCGTCGTCGAGCAGGAAGGCGTCGAGGTCGGATTCGACGCCGAAGCGCGGTTCGGCCCACTGCAGGTCGACGTTGAGCACTTCCCCCGGTTCGACCGTGATCCCGAAGGTCGGGTCTTCGCCGCCTTCTTCGGGATCGAAGTCGAGGCATTCTTTGAACGGCCCCAGGGTTTCGAGTTCGGGCGGGCAGGCGGTGTCGCGGTAGGAGGGCGTTTCCCAGGAGGCGATGTCGTTGCCTTCGGCGTCGCTGAGGTTGTCGTTGCCGGCGGCGGAGAAGTAGGCGGCGCCGGCGCCGGACACTTCTTCGATCGCGGCGCCGATCGGGCCGTCCTGGAAGAACGGCTCTTCGAAGTAGGCGATGTCGTCGACCAGGATTTCGGCTTCGGCGCCGCCCGCCGCCACGGGCGCGGCCAGCCGTTTGATGTTTTCGGCGAACGCGAATTCGTTCGGGTAGGCGGTGGCGAACGCGATGTCGGCGCCGGGGGCCAGGTCGTGGACGATCTGGGCCATCCCCCGGCCCTCGTCGATCGTCGGTTCTTCGATGTCGGAGAAGTCCTGCAGCACTTCGACCGGGTCGGTGCGGTCACAGGGGTTGCCGGGCCCGGGAAGGTCGCCGCTGGCGACGTCGTCGGCGGCGTCGGTCGGCCATTCGGGGCTGGTGTCGAAGGAGTCGGAGAGGACGCCGACGGTGACCCCCGTCCCTTCGACGTTGAAGGAGTTGCGGGCGGAGGAGGCGGCGAGCTGGGTGTCCCCCTCCGAGGTGACCAGCCCGTGGCAGCTGCTGGCGGCGGTGATCGGGGCCAGCGCCTCGGTCACCCCTTCGACGCCGGCGAGAGCGCCGATCTGGGGCAGGATCGCGGGCCGCGCGAACGCCGCGACCACCCCGTAGGCGCCGCTGACGTGCACCACCGCGGCCCCGGCGGCGGTGAGCTCATCGGCGCCGCCGCCGGCGTTGAACCCGGGGCCGAAGCGGACGTTGACGAGGACCTGGCCTCCGTTGCGGACGAGGCTGCCGGGACCCCTCCGCGGCAGGCTGAGGCGCGCGGCCTGCACCCGTTGGGGCGCGGTGCGGATCGCCGGCTTGACCAGCTCGGAGAGCCGAGAGGAGAGCTCCGGGTTGCTCGGCGGGCCGAGATCGGCGGCTGCGATCGCGGGTGTCAGCGCCGAGGCCACAAGCGCAAGCGCGAGCGAGGCCCCCACCATGTGCCCGTGGCGCGCTTTCCCTGGCGACGTCACAAGGTCAAAGGTATCGGTTGTCACCATCTCTCCCTGAACCCTGAATGAATCCATGAGGTGCGCAGGCGGCCAATCGCGCGCCCGACCATGCTACGGTCCGGCCACCAGTTCGGGTCCATACCCGAAGAAAAGCTGTGCCTAGCGCTCGCGTCGTTGCTTCACCAGCATCCTCCGCGTTCGCAGCACACGAAGTGGAGGCAATGCATGCCAACCGGAACAGTCAAGTGGTTCAGCGACGACAAGGGCTACGGGTTCATCACTCCCGATGACGGCTCGAAGGACGTCTTCGTCCACCACAGCGCCATCCTCGGCGAGGGCTTCAAGTCCCTGACCGAGGGCGCGAAGGTGAGCTACGAGTCCGAGGAAGGGCCGAAGGGCCCCGCCGCGGCGAGCGTCCAGCAGACCTCGTAGACGCGCCAAGTATTTCGCGCTGACGAGGCCCGCCACCGGCGGGCCTCTTCTTTTCTCCTAGATGAAGACCCGAGACGACCTCAGAAACATCGCGATCATCGCCCACGTCGACCACGGCAAGACGACCCTGGTCGACGCGATGCTGTGGCAGACCGGCGCCTTCCGCAAGGGCCAGGACGTCGCCGAGCGGGTGATGGACTCGATGGACCTCGAGCGCGAGAAGGGGATCACGATCCTCGCCAAGAACACGGCGATCAACCACGGCGGGGTGAAGATGAACATCGTCGACACCCCCGGCCACGCCGACTTCGGCGGCGAGGTCGAGCGCGGGCTGACGATGGTCGACGGGGTGCTGCTCCTCGTCGACGCCTCGGAGGGCCCGCTGCCGCAGACGCGCTTCGTCCTGCGCAAGGCGCTCGAGGCGAAGCTGCCGGTGATCCTCGTCGTCAACAAGGTCGACCGGCCCGACGCCCGGATCGCCGAGGTCGTCGACGAGGTCTACGAGCTGTTCATCGAGCTCGACGCCGACTCCGAGCAGATCGACTTCCCGATCGTCTACACCAACGCCAAAGCGGGCTGGGCCGCGCTCGAGGAGGGGGTCGAGGGGACCGACCTCTCCCCCCTGCTCGACCTGATGCTCGAGCAGATCCCGGCCCCCGAGTACGACCCCGACCATCCCTTCCAGGCGCACGTCACCAACCTCGACGCCGACCCCTACGTCGGCCGGCTCGCCCTCTGCCGGGTCCGGCACGGCACCGTCCGCACCGGGCCGATCGCCTGGTGCCGCGCCGACGGAAGCATCGAGCGGGCCACGATCACCGAGCTCTACATCACCGAGGCCCTGAGCCGGGTCGCCGCCGAGGAAGCGGGGCCGGGAGAGATCATCGCCGTCGCCGGGCTGCCCGATGTGACGATCGGCGAGACCCTCGCCGATCCCGAGGACCCGCGCCCGCTGCCGGTCATCACCGTCGATGAGCCCTCGCTCTCGATCGTCGTCGGGATCAACACCTCGCCGCTGGCCGGGACCGAGGGCCAGAAACTGACCGCGCGCCAGATCCAGTCGCGGCTCGACGCCGAGCTGGTCGGCAACGTCTCGATCCGGGTCAACGACACCGAGCGGCCCGACACCTGGGAGGTCCAGGGCCGCGGCGAGCTGCAGCTGGTCATCCTGCTGGAGATGATGCGGCGCGAAGGCTTCGAGCTGACCGCGGGCCAGCCGCGGGTGATCACCCGCGAGATCGACGGCAAGGTCCACGAGCCGGTCGAACGGCTGGCGATCGACGTCCCCGAGGAGCACGTCGGCGCCGTCACCCAGCTGCTCGCCGGCCGCAAGGGGCGCCTCGACCACATGTCCAACCACGCGACCGGGTGGGTCCGGATGGACTACCTGATCCCGGCCCGCGGCCTGATCGGCCTCCGCACCGAGTTCCTGACCGAGACCCGGGGCACGGGGATCCTCCATCACGTCTTCGACCGCTGGGAGCCGTGGGCCGGCGACCTCCGCACCCGGCCGACCGGCTCGCTCGTCGCCGACCGCCGCGGCTCGAGCGCCAGCTACTCGCTGCACAGCCTCCAGGACCGAGGCACGCTGTTCGTCGGCCCGGGCGAGGAGGTCTACGAGGGGATGATCGTCGGCGAGAACAGCCGCTCCGACGACCTCGACGTCAACGCGGTCAAGGAGAAGCAGCAGACCAACGTGCGCGCCGCCAGCGCCGACATCCTGGTCCGCCTCTCACCTCCGAAACAGCTCTCGCTGGAATCGGCGCTCGAGTTCCTGCGCGACGACGAGTGCCTCGAAATCACGCCGGACACGGTCCGCCTGCGCAAGGTCGAACTGGACAAAGTCAAACGCCAGAAGACCGCCCGCTCCAAGACTCCCGTCTAGGCGTCTCTCCGCCTCGAGGCGACCGCTCTTGATCGCCTCGAGGAGGGCGGCGTGGTCGCGCTCGTTCTGGTCGGCGTAGGCGGCCGAGAACTCGGCGATCGCCGAGTCGAAGGTCGCTCCCGAGCCCAGGTAGGCGCCGATCGCGACCGGGTCCCCGGAGCGGGCGTGGGCCCGTGCCAGGGTCCAGCCGCAGACGCGCGCGTAGATCTCCATCGCCCGGGGAGCCATCGTTTCGATGTCGCTCGACCCCTTCTGGTCCCAGAGCTGGCGCACGTAGAAGTCGCGGCGGCGGCCGTCGGGGCCGACGTTGGAGCACCAGCCGAGGAAGATGTCGCTGGCGGCCTGCATCAGCCACTGTCCCTCGACCACCCGCCGGCCGTGGTTGCGAAAGCGGCCGCTGCCGGCGTACGGCTCGAGCACCGAGGACTGCGCTTCCTTGGCCTGGAGGAACAGGGGGTCGCCTTCGTCGCGGCCGGTCAGGAGGATGATCCAGGCGCGGGTCCCGACGCTGCCGACGCCGACGACCTTGTGGGCCAGGTGGCGGAACTCGTAGCCCTCGAGCAGGTGGGCGCGGTCCCCCTTCAGGGTGTCCGTGTATTCGTCCAGGACCTTGCGGATCACCGTTTCGAAGTCGTAGTCGGCGGCGCCCTCGATCTCCTCGACGGGCACGATCAGCGGCGGTTTGCTGATGATCCGAAGCTCGCCATCGACCCTGTGGGTGAGGCGGGCCTGGGCCCGCAGGCTGTCCTTCGCGCGGGCCTTCGCCGCCGCCTTCTCGACTTTTTTCACCGACTTCGGGCGCTCGGCCTGAAGCGACTGCAGCACCTGCTCGGCGTCGAGCCGCGCGTACCAGATCTCGAGATTGCGCAGTTTCGCGAACTCGCGAATCGCCTCGCGGTAGGTGCGCGCGACCGTTTCCACCACCGCGGTTCGCTCCTTGCGCTTGAAGCCGTTGTCGCGGGCGGCGATCTCGAAGCTCGCGGCGAGCCGCTTGACGTCCCACTCCCAGGGGCCCGGCAGCGTCTCGTCGAAGTCGTTGAGGTCGAAGACCAGCCGCCGGTCGGGAGCGGCGAAGACGCCGAAGTTGGAGAGATGGGCGTCGCCGCACATCTGGACCCGCAGGCCCGAGGTCGGGGTCGTGGCGAGGTCGGCGGCCATCACCGCCGCGGCGCCGCGGTAGAAGGTGAACGACGAGACCGCCATCCGCCCGTAGCGGATCGGCAGCAGCTCCTGCACCCTTGCGTCCGCCTGCTGTTCGAGGATCTCGACCGGGTCGGCCCGGTCCTCCGGGGCATCCCACCTGCCATGGGTGCTCCGGGGAACCCGGGCACGTGCCTCCTTGCCGCTAGCGGCGCGCTCTGAGACCCCCATTGCCCCCGATCCTACGCCCGGCGATCGGGGGGAGCAACCGCCTCCGTCTCAGACGGTGGCGGCCGCCTGCTCGGCCTGGCTTTCCTCCGACTGCTTCGCGGCGAGCGCCTCGGCCTCGGGCGTCGGCTCCTCGGCCTGCGCGCGGCAGCAGCACTTCTTTGGCGATCACGAGCCGCTGGATCTGGCTCGTGCCCTCGTAGAGCTGCATGATCTTCGCGTCGCGCATCAGTTTCTCGACCGGGTACTCCTTGATGAACCCGTAGCCGCCGTAGACCTGGACCGCGTCGACGCAGATCTCCATCGCCGAGTCGGCGGCGAACCGCTTCGCCATCGAGGAGACCTTGCTGTTGCGGAGGCCCTGGTCAAGCTGGACCGCGGACTCCCAGACGAGCAGCCGCGAGGCCTCGACCTTGGTCGCCATGTCGGCGATCATGAACTGGATCGCCTGGTGCATCGCGATCGGGACGCCGAACTGGACCCGTTCTTTGGAGTAGTCGGTGGCGAACTCGGTCGCGGCGCGGCCGATGCCGACGGCCATCGCCGAGACGCCGGGGCGGGTCCGGTCGAGGGTCATCATCGCCAGCTTGAATCCCTTGTTTTCCTCGCCGAGCAGGTTCTCGGCCGGGATCTCGACTTCGTCGAAGGAGATGGTCGCGGTGTTCGAGGCCCGCTGGCCCATCTTGTCCTCCTTCTTGTCGACGGTGACCCCGGGGAGGTCGGCCTCGACGACGAAGGCGCTGATCCCGCGGTGCCCGCCCTCGGGATCGGTCTTGGCGTAGACCGTGAAGTAGTCGGCGTAGGTGCCGTTGGTGATGAAGCACTTGGAGCCGGAGATGACGTACTTGTCGCCCTTCTTGACGGCGCGGGTCTTCATCCCGGAGACGTCGGAGCCGGCGTCGGGCTCGGTCAGGCAGAACGAGGCGAGTTTCGGCGACTCGCAGAGCGCGCCGAGGTATTTCTTCTTCGTCTCCTCCGACCCGCCGAGGGTGATCGGCGCCGAGGCGAGGCCGTTGGCCATCAGCGAGGTGCCGATCCCGGAGCAGCCCCAGCCCATCTCCTCCTCGATGATGCAGCCGGAGAGGTAGTCGAGGCCGGGACCGCCGTAGGCCTCGGGGATGTGGGTGTTCATCAACCCCACCTCCCAGGCCTTCTCGATGATCTCCTGAGGCCAGGTGCCCTCTTTGTCGAACTCCCACGCGACCTTGCGGATCTCTTTGTCCGCGAAATTGTGCGCCAGCTCGCGCAGGTCCTTCTGCTCATCGGTCAGGGTGAAGTCAACCACTGCTCGAAGCTCCTTCTTTCGGGTGGGAGTAGTGCCGATTGACTGGTCAGTCAACCAAGGCGAAGAGTAGCGAATACCCTTGGCCCATGGCTGCGATCGCGATCTCGAGCGGCACGGTCATCGCCCTGATCACCATCGCCGTGGTGCCGATCGCGGCGATCAGCTTCGCCCGCGCGGGGCGGGCCTGGAGCGGAATCGGCGGCGGCAGGTTCTCGATCGAACAGGCCCCTCCGCCCCGCCGGCCGGCCGCCCCCGACGGCGAGGTCGACCGCGCCCTGCAGGAGACCGAGGCGCGCCAGATGCTGGAGGCGAAGGCCTATCGCCGGCGGCGTCGCGGGGACGGCCGAGGAGGTCGACGTCGACGCCGAGCTCGCCCGCCTGCTCGACCTCGATGCCGAGGGGACGGGCGGCGGCCACGACGAGGCGCTGCGGGCCGAGGTCCGGGCGCTCGTCATCGCCCGCAACGAACGCCGCGCCCGCCGCGGTGAGGAGCCCCTGGACGTCGAGGCCGAGACCGATCGCCAGCTCGCAGATCTCATAGGATTGGAGGAGACATGACTGCGGCACGGGAGAATCTCTACGAGGTCGAGGAGCTGCTCGTTCAGCCGGGGACCTACTTCAACCCTCAGACCGAGGTGATCGTCGTCGTCGACGACTCCGCCTCGCTCGACCAGGAGGTCTTCAACATGGAGGACTACGAGGGGGCGGACTGGGTCAGGGTCTCCGACGAGGTCCCGATCGACGAGGACCGCCGCGACGAGGCGCTGGAGCACTTCCAGACCCACTATCACCCCGGATCCGCCAAGTCGGTCTCGGCGACCGCGCTCGAGCAGAGCGACGACGACGAGGAAGACGAGGACGAGCCCGGGCAGGAGCCGGGCCGCGAGGACTAGCGACGTGCTCGAGGCCGGTCAGCAGGCTCCCGACTTCACCCTGCCCGACCAGAACGGCGACGATCTGACCCTCTCCGATCTGCGCGGGCAGACGGTGGTCCTCTACTTCTACCCCCGCGCCGACACCCCGGGCTGCACGACGCAGGCCTGCGGGATCCGCGACCACCACAACGACTACGCCGACACCGGCGCGCGGGTGGTCGGCATCTCCCCGGACGAGGTCGACGCGGTCAGGAAGTTCGCCGACAAATACGACCTCGACTTCACCCTCCTCGCCGACGCCGACCACGCGGTCGCCGACGCCTACGGGACCTGGGGCGAGAAGTCGATGTACGGCAAGAAGTACATGGGCGTGGCGCGGGCGACCTTCCTGATCGACGCCGAGGGCACGATCGCGAAGGTCTTCCCGAAGGTCTCTCCGAAGACCCACGACGAGGTCGTGCTGGAGGCCCTCGCCGAGCTCCAGGCCGCCTGAGCCCCGCTCAGGCCGTGGCGATGACGACGATGATGTAGCTCGCGTAGAGCGTGAACCAGGCGACGACCACCGCCAGGGAGAAGCGTCCGCGGCGATGCAGGGCCTCGTAGGCGAGGAACCCGCCGACCATGCCGAGGGCGATCGAGAGCATCGCGTTCCCGGTCAGGTCCCACTTGGTGAAGATCAGGCCGATCCCGAACGGGATCGTCGACTGGAAGACCATCGCGCCGGTGATGTTGCCGAGGGCCAGCGAGTCCTTGCCTTCCCTGACCCAGAAGAAGCTGTTGACCTTCTCCGGCAGCTCGGTCGCGAGCGGGGCCAGGACCAGCGCCAGGACGACGGCGTCGATTCCGAGGCTCTCGGCGATGTGGAGCAGCTCCTCGACGAAGAGGTGGGCGCCGCCGACCATCGCCCCGAGCCCGACGATGAGCTGGATCACGCAGAGGGCGAGGCCGGGATCGGTGCGGTACTCCTCGCGGCGCTCGAAGATCAGCGGGTTGAGCGACCCGTGTGACTGGACCTCGCCGCCGCCCTGCAGGGTGCGCCGGATGTAGAAGACGTAGGCGAGGAAGACGAGGACCCCGATCGGGATCCGGACCGGGTCCGGCGCACCCCAGGAGAGCGCCAGCGAGAGCGTGAAGAAGACGAGGAAGAAGATCAGGTCGCGCTCGAGGGTCGGGGCGTGCGCGTCGAGCTTCAGCCCCTGGGTCCGTTTCTCGCGATAGAGGTAGGCGAAGAGGCCGACCAGGCCCATCGCCAGCGTCGCCAGCAGGAAGGGCGCGCCGACGATCGCGCCGATCGCGACGTCTTCGCCGCCCTCGGCGCTGCCGACCAGGGCGACGATCGCGATCAGGGTCTCCGGCATCGCGGTCCCGACCGCCGCCAGGATGCTGCCGACCGCGCCTTCGCCCAGCTTCAGCCGGTGGCCGATCCACTCCACCGCGTTGGTGAAGAGCAGCGCGCCGGCGAGGATGACGGCAAAGCTGAGCGCCAGGAGGACGACGCTCATGGAATGGCTACAGCTCTTCGGAGCACTTCTGGAGGTCGGCCGCCGAGTGGGCTCCCCTCACGCATTCGGCATAGGACAGCGCCCGTTCGGCGCCGCCTTCCCCGCCCTCCGCTGCTGCCGCTGGTCCCGCCGCCGAGCCCGGGGAGGCCCTTCTTTTCGAACTGTTTCAGGATCGACCCCAGGCCTTCGCCGCGCTGCAGCGCCCCGGCGAGTTCGAGCGGATTGATGTCGAGCTTGAGGAAGAGCGCGCTGAGCGGCTTGGCTCCGGTCGGCGCGACGATTTCCTGTTCCTCGTTGACGCCGTTCAGCGTCAGGTCGAGGTCGATTTCGCTCTTTTCGCCGCCGGAGTCCTTCGGTTCGACGACGACGTCGGCGACGATCCGGCGGACGATGTCGTCGTCGCCGACGTAGAACTCGACGTGCGCGGTCTTCAGCGAGTCGCTGAGTTCTTCTCCCGACTTCTTCAGGTCACCGACCGACGGGATCTTGCCGGCGGCGCTGAGCTGGCCCTTGCAGGCCGGGTTTTCGGTCAGTTCGGTGAGCAGGTCGCTGGCGCCCTTCGGGTCGAGCTCACCGCTGAGCTTGGTCGTTTCGGTCCCGCCGACGTCGGCGCTGCCTTCGTTCTTGAGGCCTTCGCCGAGCTTGGTGAAGTCGAGCGCGCCGACCGCTTCGCGGCATCCCTTGATGCCGTTCGATTCGGCGCCGCTTTCCTTCTGGCTGTGGTCGAGGAGAGATTCGACGAAGCTGAAGCTGGTCGGGTCGACTTCGTACTCGACCCCTTCGTAGCGGACGAAGGCGCTGCTGGGGAGCAGGACCAGGCCGCCGTCGAAGTCGACGTCATCGCCTTTGTAGTTCCCCTTCGCGGTGACCTCGATGTCCATCTGGGGAAGCTCGCTGCCTTCCTGTTCTTCGAACGGGCCGGAGACGGAGATGTCGAGGTCGCTGGCTTCCTTGCCGGTCGACTTGACCTGGAGCGAGAGGTCGAGGTCGGCGCTTTCGATCCCTTCCAGCGTCGCATTTTCGAGCACGGCCTCGGGGCTTTCATCGCTGCTGCCGCCGCCTCCGCACGCCACGAGGCCGACGCCGAGGGCGGCGATGGCGGTGAGTGCGAGGGCGATTCGAAGTCTGCTGCTCAAAAGGGGGTCCTCCTGGAGGTCGGGATCCGAGTCGGAATCGTACGGCAACCGATCTAACAACCCGGCGCGCTAGCGCGGGTTGTGGACCTCGGGAGGCGTGCTCTCGGTGAGGTTGATCGCGATCGGGAAGAGCAGCGCGCCGATGACGATCAGGGCGATCCCCGCCCCGACGAGCCAGCGGGTGGTCGACATGTAGCCGAGGATCCCGAGCGCGAACCCGGCCAGGACCATGAGTATGTAGGGGGTGCCGCTGTGCGGCAGCAGCGAGGCGAGGGGCAGGGCGAGCTCGAGCATGGCGGTGACTATCATCGCTTGACTCCGATGGCCGACGCGCCGACACCCGCTTCCGTCGCCGAGATGAAGGAGGCCCTCGCGGCCGCCGACTACCTCGCCGACGAGCCCGCGGCGCTGGTCTCCTACCTCGCCCAGCAGCTCGGCAAGCCGGTCCTGGTCGAGGGCCCCGCCGGCGTCGGCAAGACCGAGCTGGCGAAGGCGCTCTCGCGGGCGAGCGGCCGCGAGCTGATCCGCCTCCAGTGCTACGAGGGCCTCGACGAGGCGAAGGCGCTCTACGAGTGGAACTACCGCAAACAGCTCCTCGCGATCCAAGCCCGGTCCGCCGCCGAAGACAGCGAGCGGCGGCCAGAGGGCGCGCTGGACGACATCTTTGCCGAGGACTTCCTGCTCGAGCGGCCGCTGATGCAGGCGATCGCCAGCCCCGACCCGGTCGTCCTCCTGATCGACGAGATCGACAAGACCGACCAGGAGTTCGAGGCGATGCTGCTCGAGCTCCTCTCCGACTTCCAGATCACGATCCCCGAGCTCGGCCAGATCTCGGCGACGACGATGCCGATCGTGATCCTCACCTCGAACAACTCGCGCGAGCTGACCGAGGCCCTGAAGCGCCGCTGCCTCTACCTCTGGCTCGACTATCCCGAGCTCGAGCGCGAGATGGAGATCGTCCGCCTCCACGCCCCGGACCTCTCCGAGACCCTCGCCCGCCGCCTGGTCGAGGTGGTGCGGATGGTGCGCGGGCTCGACCTCAAGAAGCCGCCCTCGATCGCCGAGTCGATCGACTGGGCGCGGACGCTGCTGCTGATGGGCGCCGACGACATCGACCAGGAGACCTTCAAGCAGTCGATGTCGATCATCGTCAAGCACCGCACCGACATCGACCTCGTCTCCGAGCGGGTCGGGATGAAGATGCCGGAGCGCCGACCAAGGCGACATGAGCTCGGCTCGCCCTACGGGCCTCGGGCCCAGACCGGGCCCCCGGGCCTGGCGCCGAAGCTGCTCGGCTTCTGCGAGGAGCTGCGGTCGGAGGGGGTCGCGGTCGGGACCTCGGAGATCCTCGACGCGTTCGCGGCCCTCGAACAGGTGCCCTGGACCTCGCAGGACGACTTCCGCGAGGCGCTGGCGGCGACGATCGCGAAGTCGCAGGAGGACCGTCGCCTGTTCGAGCTGCTGTTCGAGCGCTGGTTCTTCCGGATGGCCGAGGCCGAGGCGGTCGAACGCGAGATCGGCGAGTCAGAACACCGGCACGAGGGCGCCGAGCGCCTCGACATCGACGAGCTCCGCGACCAGATCCGCGAAGCGATCCTCGAGGGCGAGGACGGCGAGATGCGGGACCTGGCCCGGCTCGCGATCGCCGCCTTCGGGCGCCAGGGCGAGGGCTCGGGCGTCGTCGGCGTCGACGTCCAGCGGATCCGCCGCACCCTCGGCCTCTCGACCGGCCCGCAGCCCGCCGACGAGGACGGCGGCGAGGAGATCCCGCCGATCGACCGCGACCAGCTCAACCGCTTCGAGCGCCACCTGCGCCGCGAGCTCGAACGCGACCTGATCGAGCGCACCTCGACCCTTCCTCCCTCGCGGCCGCTGGCGGAGCTCGACCGGGCGCTGCCGACCAGCCCGACCCAGGACCTGGCCGCGGTCCACCGCGCGGTCTCGCAGATGAAGCGCCGGCTCGCCACCCTCGGCCACGAGCAGCGCGGGCGGCGCAAGGGCCGCTCGGTCGACGTCCGCCGAACCATGCGCTCCTCGCTCGAGACCGGCGGCGTCCCCCTGCGCCTCCGCTACCGGCCGAAACGGCCGCGCCGGCCCGAGATCTACGTCCTCTGCGACGTCTCGACCTCGGTCACCTCGGCGAGCGTCTTCTTCCTATCGGTCCTCCATGCCCTCCACGACTCGTTCCGGAAGCTGCGCAGCTTCGTCTTCATCGAGCGGATCTCGGAGGTGACCGAGATCTTCGAGCACGAGAAGGACTTCCGGGTCGTCGCCCAGCGGATCTCCAGCGAGGGGGGCGTCGCCGACGTCTCCGGCTACACCGACTACGGCCGGGTCTGGCTCGAGTTCCTCGGCGAGATCTCCGACGAGCTCGACCCGCGCTCGACCGTGATCGTCCTCGGCGACGCCCGCACCAACGGCCGCGAGCCCCACGCCGAGGTCTTCGCCCAGGTCTCGGAGCGGGCCGGGCGCCTGTTCTGGCTCAACCCCGAGCCGAAGCTCTACTGGAACTACGGCGACTCGGTGATGGCCGCCTACGAGCGCCACTGCGACGGGGCCTTCGAGTGCTGGACCACCCGGCACCTGGAGAACTTCGTCAACGTCGTCGCCGGCGGGACGCCGCGCGACTAGACCGGCTAGCGGGCGGCCCAGGCGTCGGGCTGATTCGAGAGCTGCTCGACCACGTCCGGCATCTGGCCGGAGACGAGGTCGGCGAGGGTGACGTGCTCGAGGACCGCCCGGAGGTTGGCGCGGACCGCGATCCAGACCTCCTGCAGGTGCTCGGCGTTGCCGCGGTATTCGATCGACTCCGGCGGGTCGGACTGGACGTGGGCGATCGGGCCCTCGACCGCGCGGACGAGGTCGGCGATCGTGATCTCCTCGGCCGGGCGCGCCAGCCAGTAGCCGCCCTTGGCGCCGCGGCGGGCGCGGACCAGGCCGGCGTGCTTGAGCTCGAGCAGGATGTGCTCGAGGAACTGCAGCGGGATGTCCTGCGCCTCGGCGAGCCGCTCCCCCTTGACGGGGCCGTCCTCACCGGCGGCGGCAAGCTCTGCCGCCGCCCGCACTGCGTAGTCGGCCTTGGCGGACACCCTCATGATCGATCCTGAGCTTCACTCACGGCGCAGGGAACCAGATATGGATGCTTGCTCGCTCCGCACTCATCTGAATCGGCGCGGGCGCGAATCCGGCTATCCGGCGTCTCGGGGGTGAGCTTGCCCGCCTTGCGTTCGCGTTCGCGGCGGCGGTGCAGCCAGCGAGGAGCGGCGAGGACCCCGCCGAGCCCGAGCGCCGCGACGGCGGCCGCGATCGGCCAGACGTTCGGGTCGCCTTTCTTCAGGGTGAAGTAGCCGGAGGCGATCAGGACGACGCCGAGCGCGGTGCGGAGGAACCCCTGCGGGGCCTTGTCGGAGAGAGCGGCGCCGAGCACCACTCCCGGCAGCGAGCCGACGAGGATGTTGCCGGCCAGGCCGAAATCGATGTTGCCGCCGATCCAGTGGGCGACCGCCGCGGCCGAGAGCAGGATCGCCGCGTGGACGACGTCGGTGCCGACGACTTTCTTCGGCGAGAGCCGGTAGACGGCGATCAGCAGGATCGCGATCACGGTGCCGGAGCCGGCCGACGTGATCCCGATGATGAATCCGGTGGTGGCGCCGATCACGACCGCGGCGACCTTGTGGCGGCGCTCGACGTCGAAGCGGTCGCGCTCTTCGACCAGGTCGCGCAGGATCAGCGCCCGCGCCAGGGTGATGATCCCGACCATCAGCAGGGTGCCGCCGAGCACCGCGTAGACCAACGAGTCGAGCCGTTCTTCGCTGACGTGCTTCTCCAGCACCGAGACCAGCGCCACGCCCGAGACCGCCGCCGGCACGCTGCCGTAGGCCAGCCAGCGAACGAGCTCCATGTTCACCGTCTTCAGCTTCAGGTGGCGCCAGCCGCCGACGGTCTTGGTGATCGCCGAGTAGAAGATGTCGGTGCCGATCGCCGTCGTCGGCTGGGTGTTGAAGATCAGGATCAGGAGCGGCGTCATCAGGGATCCACCGCCCATGCCCGTCATGCCGACGAGTACGCCGATGCCGAATCCAAAAAGGATGATTGCCGGGTCCACGTTGTTCCTCGCGCGGGTGGAGTGGTGCTTATCGACTTTCCTGACTACTTTGGTCAGGAGCGCGGAGTGCGCCAGGATACCAACAAGGTGCTGACGGAAGCGATCGATCTATCCGCCGGGGTCGTCATTCGCGGCCTGCGCCACGCTTACGGCGATCTGAGCACGATCGACGGCCTCGAGATCGAGGCGCCCCCGCACGGGGTGCTCGGGATCGTCGGCCCGTCGGGGTGCGGAAAGTCGACCCTGCTCGAGCTGATCGCCGGGCTCCAGACGCCGAGCGCCGGAGAGGTCACGGTCGGCGGCGCGACCGAGGCCGACGACCGCCTGGCGACCTGCGCCTTCATGCCCCAGCGGGACATGCTCCTCCCCTGGCTCTCGGCGCTCGACAACGCCGCCCTGGCGCTGCGCAACCGCGGCGCCCGCAGGTCCGAGGCCAGGCGCGAGGCGGCCCGCCTCTTCGAGCGCTTCGGGCTCGCCGGGTTCGAGCAGGCCGCGCCGGCCGAGCTCTCGGGCGGGATGCGACAGCGGGTCGCCTTCCTCCGCACCCTGGTCACCGGCAAGCCGGTCCTCGCCCTCGACGAGCCGTTCGCCTCGCTCGACGCGATCACCCGGGCCGAGATGCAGGCCTGGCTGGCGGGCGCGCTGGCGACCGACCCGCGCACCGTCGTCCTCGTCACCCACGACGTCGAGGAGGCCCTCTACCTCTCCGACCGGGTGATCGTCCTCTCGGCCCGCCCGGCGCGGGTGATCGCCGAGCTGAGCGCCCCGACCGCGCGCGAGCCCGACCGCGACGCCGCCGTCACCGACCCGAGCTTCATCGCCGCCCGCGAGCGGGCGATGGCGGCGCTCCACGAGGGCTCACGATGAAGCGGTGGCTGCTGCCGGCGCTGCTGCTGGTCGGCCTGATCGCCGCCTGGCAGATCGCGGCCGACACCGGGGCGATCGCCAACCTGCTCAACCTCGAGGACTTCCTCGTCCCCTCCCCCTCGGAAATCGCCTCCTCGCTCTGGGAGAACCGCTCGCTGCTCGCCGAAAACGCCTGGGTCACCCTGCGCGAGGTCGTGCTCGGGTTCGCCTGCGGCCTCGTGGCCGGGATCGCGTTCGCGATCGCCCTCCATCTCTCCGAGACCCTGCGGCGCGCGGCGTACCCGCTGGTGATCGCGTCGCAGACGATCCCGATCGTCGTCATCGCCCCGATCCTCGTCGTCTGGTTCGGCTTCGGGATCGGCCCGAAGCTCGCGATCGTCGCCCTGATCTGCTTCTTCCCGATCACCGTCAACACCCTCGACGGTCTGCGCTCGGTCGACCCCGAGGCGACGAAGATGATGCGCACCCTCGACGCCTCGAGGAGCCAGATCCTCTGGCGGCTGGAGGCGCCGACCGCCCTCCCCTACGCCTTCAGCGGCGCCAAGATCGCCGTCGCCGTCGCCGTCATCGGCGCCGTCTTCGGCGAGTGGGCCGGCTCCAACTCCGGGCTCGGCCACCTGATGCTCCAGGACAACGCCCAGCTCGAGACCGCGCGGCTGTTCGCGGCGGTCGCCGTGCTGTCGGTGATCGCGGTCGCGCTGTTCGGCCTGCTCGCGCTCGCTGAGCGCCGCATCGTCACTTGGCGATAGAAAGTAAGGGTGAGGCGCTTCCGATCCGCGGCCGTAATGACGGTCATCGCAGTCGCAGCCATCTCGCTGGGGCTCGCCTCCTGCGGGGAGAAGAGCGAGGGCGGGAGCGCCGAGGCGGACCCGTTCACGCTGACGCTCGACTTCTACCCGAACGCCGACCACGCCGGGATCTACATGGCGCAGAAGCTCGGCTACTTCGAAGAAGCCGGCCTCGACCTGACGATCCAGACGCCCTCCGATCCGGCGGCGCCGATCAAGCAGGTCGCCGCCGGGCGCACCGACCTCGCGATCTCCTACGAGCCGGAGGTGATCCTCGCCGAGGAGAAGGGGCTCGACGTCCTCGCGGTCGGCGCCCTCGTCGACACCCCGCTGACCTCGATGATCTGGCTCAAGGACTCGAAGATCGGCGGCGTCCCGGACCTGCGCGGGAAGACGATCGCGACCGCCGGGATCCCCTACCAGGACGCCTATCTGAAGACGATCCTGGCCCGGGCGGGGCTCTCGACGAACGACGTGACGACGGTCAACGTCGGCTACGGGCTGCTGCCGGCGATCGTCGGCGGCCGCGCCCAGGCGATGCTCGGAGGCTTCAGCAACGTCGAGGGAGTCGACCTGCGGCTGCGCGGGAAAAACCCGGTCGTCACCCCGGTCGACCAGCTCGGCGTCCCCACCTACGACGAGCTCGTCTTCGTCGCCCAGGGCCAGAGGCTGGAAGAAGACCCGCAGGCGGTCCGTCTGTTCCTGGCGGCTCTGGCGCGCGGCACCGCCGCCGCCGCCGCCGACCCTCAGGCCGCGACCGAAGCGCTGACCGAAGCGAACCCCGACCTCGACCCGAAGCTGACCGCGGCCGAGGTGCAGGCGACCCTGCCGCTGCTGAAACCGCCGCCGCGCAAACAGGCGGGCGAGGAAACGAGGCCCGCCTTCGGCGAAATGAACCCGGAGGAGTGGGAAGCGTTCATCGGCTGGATGCGCGACCACGGCCTGATCAGCGGCCATCCCACCCCCGCCGAAGTGCTCAGCAACGAGTACCTACCGGGCAGGATTCCCGAGTAGCTCGAGCTCGCCCTCGCGGATCAGCCGGGTGATGTCGTCGGCCGGGAGCGGCCGCGAGAAGAGGTGGCCCTGGCCGTAGTCGCAGCCGAGGCGGCGCAGCTCGGAGAGCTGGACCTCGCTCTCGACCCCGACCGCGATCGCGTCGAGCGAGAGGGCGCGCGCCATCCCGATGATCGCCTCGACGATCGCCGTCCGCTCCTGCTCGACCCCGAGCCCCTCGATGAAGGAGCGGTCGATCTTGAGCGCGTCGAAGGGGAAGCGGCTGAGGTAGGCCAGCGACGAGTAGCCGGTGCCGAAGTCGTCGAGGATGAGGCGGACGCCGAGCTCGCTCAGCGCCTCCAGCGTCGTCGTCGCCATCGCCGACTCCTCGACCAGGATGCTCTCGGTGATCTCGAGCTGGAGATGGGCGGGGTCGAGGCCGGTCCGCGCCAGCACCTCGGCGACGTTGTCGGCGAGATCGCGGTTTGCGATCTGGCGGGCGGAGACGTTGACCGAGACGTCGAGCGGCCGTCGGTCGGGTCGCTGATCGTGCCACTCGACGGCCTGGCGGCAGGCGGTCTCCTCGACCCAGCGGCCGATCGGGCCGATCAGCCCGCAATCCTCGGCGACCGAGATGAACTCCTCGGTCTCCAGCGAGCCCCGCCGGGGGTGCTCCCACCGCAGCAGGGCCTCGAGCGAGACGATCTCGCCGTTGGCGAGGTCGACCAGCGGCTGGTAGTGGAGCCGCAGCTCGTCGTTGGAGAGGGCATCCCGGAGGTCGCGCTCGACCTCCAGCCGCCGCGCCGCGCGGGCCCGCATCTCGGCGTCGAAGAGCTCGCTGCGGGCGCGGCCCCGCTCCTTGGCCCGGTACATCGCCGCGTCGGCGTCGCGGATCAGCGACTCGGCCCCGATCGGCTCGCTCCGCGAGGGGCGGCCGACCGCGATCCCGATGCTGGCGCTGACGAAATGCTCGACGCCCCCCATCGAGTAGGGCTCGGCGAAGGCCGCCGTGACCCGGTTGGCGATCGCGATCGCCTCGTCCTCGTCGGCGAGGCGGTCGATCAGGATCCCGAACTCGTCGCCGCCGAAGCGGGCGACGATGTCTCCCGGGCGCAGGTGCGACCGCAGGCGAGGGGCGATCGCGCGCAGCAGTTCGTCGCCGCCGTGGTGGCCGATGCTGTCGTTGACGAGCTTGAAGCTGTCGAGGTCGAGGAACAGGACCCCGACCGGGGTGCCGGCGACGGCGCCGCGCTGGAGGGCGACCTCGAGCGACTGGACGAAGCTGGTCCGGTTGGGGAGGCCGGTGAGCGAGTCGTGGAGGACCCGGTGGCGGAGGGCGCGGTCGGTCGCGTGGCGCTCGACCGCATCGGCGAGGACGTTGGCCGAGGCCTGGACGAAGTGGACGTCCTGCGGCGTGAACTGATTCGGCTCCCGCGAGTGGATGTCGAGGACGCCGAACGGGCTGCTCGCGGCCGTCGATCGGGACCGCGAGGCTGCTGCGGACGCCCATCACCCGGAGCGCCGGCGGCATCGAGAAGCGCCCCTCGGTCTCCCAGTCGTCGACGATCACGTGCAGGCCCGACTCGAGCGCGGCTCCCGCGTGTGAGTTGCGGGCCGCCGAGGCCCGGCGGCTGCCGTCGGTTCCCTGGATCTCGGCTCCGGCGAGCATCTGCAGGCGGCGGCCGTCGCGGCCGACCTCCCAGATGCAGGCGCAATCGACCCCGTCGATCGCGACCATCAGCGAGACCGCCTCGTCCATCAGCGCATCGGACTCGCCGTGCTGGAGGGCGTGGCTCGAGAGGCGGGCGACGGTCGCCTGCTGGGCGACCGCCCGGCGCAGCTCCTCCTCGACGATCTTGCGCTCGGTGATGTCGTAGAGGACGCCGTGCCAGACCTGGACGCCATCGGGGTCCGGTTCCAGCACCGCCTCGTCGAGGATCCAGACGACGTCGCCCTCGCGGGTGTGCATCCGATAGTCGATCGGGCGGCCGTTGCGAAGGTTCCCCGCTTCCTGTTCTTGCTCCTGGGCGAGGGCCCGCTCGCGGTCCTCGGGATGCAGCTGGCGGGCCCAGAGGGTCGGGTCGGCGACCCATTCCTCCGGCGTGTAGCCGAGGATCTCCTCGATCTGGGGGCTGACGTAGCGCCAGCGGCCGTTCTCCCCCACCTCGCAGGCGTAGACGATCGCCGGCAGGCGCTCGACGAGGCGGCGATAGTCCTCCCCGGCCTCGGAGATCTGGTCGAGAAACTCGCTCACCCGGTCGTCGGGCCAATGCTTTCCGGCGGGCTCACCGTCCATGTATCTGACTATCGGCATTTTCGGGCCGCCGGCTTGATGCCTGAGGCCCTGAATTTGACGCCTGGAAGGGCGTTTTCAAACGCCGGTCAGCCATGACCCGGCGAGGCCGCGGAATGGCGCGTACGGCACGAAGAACTCCTCGACCTCCTCGACGGTCGCCCGGCGCCCGAGATGGGCGAGCTTTCCCACCAGCTTGAGGAACATCAGGTCGCCGGCGGGAAGCGAGTCGGGTTCGCCGCGGCCGAAGAGGCCCAGGCACTGGACCGTCCAGGGCCCGATCTCGGGAACCCGCAGCAGCCGCGCGTCGGCGACCGGCTCGCCGGGGTCGCAGCGGCCGGCGGCGATGTCCCTGGCGACCGCCCGCAGCGCGATCGAGCGGCCGGCGGACAGCCCCATCGACTCCAGTTCGGCCGGCGCCCGGCCGGCGATCGTCGCCGGCCCCGGGACGTCGCGGAGGGCCCCGGAGTCGCGGGTCATCCGCGGGCCCCAGCGGCCGACGATCCGGCGCTGGATCGTGGCCGCGCGGCGGCTCTCGATCAGCTGCTTGACGATCGCCCAGGCGAGCGCCTCCCAGGGCCAGGGGCGGCGGTGGGGACGGCGGTGCGGACGGCGGCGCAGGAGCGGGCCGAGCAGGGGGTCGCGGCGGAAGCCGCGGAAGAACTCGCCGAGGTCCTCGTCGACCCCGAGCGCGAAACGCATCCGCTCGATCGCCACCCGCAGGTCCTCGTCCGCCGCCGGCGGCGCCGACGGTCGCATCCCGGCCGCCCGGTTCGGCCCGGAACTTGACCCGCCGAGCCTCCGACCTGCCAGGCCCGGACCAGCACCGGGCTGCCGCCGACATCGAGGAGCCGGGTGGCGACCCCGCCCTCGATCCGCATCACCCGGTCCTCGCCGCCGAAGCGCGGCATCAGGAACGGCGAGGGGGGCGTGACCTCGACCTCGAGAGCCGAGGACCTGGCGCTCACCGACCCAGGAGGTGAACGTCGACCAGGAACGAGCGGCTGGCGACGACGTTGGTCGGCCGCTGCTCCTTGCGACGGCGCAGACGGCGCGGGCTCGAGCCGCGGGAGGCCGCGGCGCCGACCGCCCTGACGGCGGCGACCGTCGCCGCCCCCGCGAGCACTCCGCCGGCGGCGGCGAGCGCGGCGGTGCGAACCTCGGTCCGGAGGACGGGCGAGCCGGCGGGCCGGTAGGCCTCGAGGGCGCGGACCGGCTGCTCGGGCCCGGCCTCGACGTCCTCCTCGGCGAGGACCTCGCCCTGGACTTCGATTTCGCTCAAGATCGTTCCTCGCGCATCACCCGGCCGACTGTAGCGATGCGCGCGGAGGAGTTAGGAAGGGCCGGTCCGGAAGCCCGCAAGTTGCGAGTTTCCTCAGAGCGCCTTCTCGAACATCCGATAGCGCTTGACGATCTTGCCTCCCATGCCTTCCATCGCCCTGTTCATCGGCTCGTTCGTCTCCAGGATCCAGCCGGTCTCGCCGGCCGGGACGCCGTCCGGGCTGGCGGCCTCGAGGTGTTTGAGGTAGAGGCCGGCGGCGACGCCGGTATGGCGATAGGCGTGCTTGACGCCGAGCGCGAAGACGCGGACCCGGTCGACCTTCGGCTTCTGGCGCAGGAAGGTGAGCCAGCCCAGCGGCAGCAGCCTCCCCCCCATCTGGGCCAGGACCTGGTTGATGTCGGGGAGGGTGAGGGCGACGCCGACGGTTTCCCCCTCGCGCTCGGCGACGAACGCCCACCTCTCGTCGATCACCTGTTTCAGCAGTTTGGCGTGGAACTCGATCTCGGCTTCGGTCGGCGGCACGAAGCCCCAGTTGTCGGCCCAGGCCTCGTTGTAGACCTCGGCGAAGCTCCGCATCTCCTCGGCGAGGTTGCCCTTGTCGATGTTGCGGATCGTCACCCCTTCCTCGCGCAGGGCGTTTTCCGCGGCGGCGTGGATCGAGGCGTCGAACTGGTCGCCTTCCTTCAGCTCGCCGAGCGCCAGGTACCACATCAGAAGGTCGATCTCCTTGCTGTAGCCGGCGCCTTCGAGCAGGTCGCGGTAGAACCGCGGGTGCCAGTTCTGGAGAATCATCGGCCGGACGTCGTAGCCCTCGATCAGGAGCCCGACCTCGTCGTTGGTGGTGAAGTCCATCGGCCCGAGCAGGCGCTTGCGGCCGTGGCCCCGCAGCCACTCCTCGGCGGCGGAGAGGAGCGCATCGGCGACCTCGCGGTCGTCGACCGACTCGAAGAACCCGAACATCCCGTCCTCGCCGCCCTGGAACTCGTCCCAGCGGCGGTCGAACTGGGCGGTGATCCTGCCGACCGGCACCCCGTCGCGCTCGGCGAGGAAGTACTCGGCCTCGGCGTGCTCGAAGAACGGGTTCTTCTGCCGGTTCAGGAACTGCATCCGGTCGAGGATCAGCGGCGGCACCCACTGAGGGTGGTCGCGGTGGAGATCGAACGGGACCCTGACGAAGCGCTTCAGGTCGCGCCGTGATCGCACCGGTCGTATCGAGACGCCCGCCATCTGCATCAAGCTCCGCGCGCAACCTACACTTCCGCGCCCCCCGGCAGCCCATTGGGCGCGCCGGCGGGCGAGGCTAATGGCTGTGGTCGCGGCCCCGGACCGTCAGCCAGGAATCCCAGGTGATCTTGAGGATGACCGTGGTGATTCCGAGACCGATGCAGCGGGTCCGCAATCGGGAACCCGATGGAAACGACCAAGGCGCTCGCCACGACCGCGAGGCTGACGTAGGAATCTGCCCTGGCGTGATTGCCGTCAGCGATCAGCGCCGGGCTGTCGAGCCGACGGCCTGCGCTCGTCCGGATCGAAGCCGCGATCCAGTTTGCCGCCGAACCCGATCAACCCGGCGATGGCGAGCGCGAACAGATGGGTCGGTTCCTCCGGGTGAATCAAACGAGCAACCGCCTCCACCCCGGCGACGGCAGCCGAGGCGAAGATTGCCGCGACGACGAATAGCCCGGCCATCCGCTCTGCTCGACCGGAACGGAGCAGGAATGCAACCCCGAGAGGGATCGCCGTACTCGCGTCGCCAAAGTTGTGGATCAGGTCGGCGAGGAGAGCAACGCTGCCGCTGGCGAGGAAGATCGTCAGCTGAGCCACGGCAGCCACGCCGAGGACGGCCAGCGACAACCCGACAGCCTTCAGGCCCTCGCGGGAGCGTTTGATGCTCGGGTCAATCAGGCCGTGCGAGTGCCCATGGCCCTGTCCCCCGCCTTCGTGGGTGTGGGGGCCGTGATGGTGGTGAGAATGGGTGAGTCCCCCGTGCCGGTGCAGGTCGCCGCTCAGCTCTTCATATGTCCCGGTGCCCACGCTCCAGAGGTTAGACCTGCCATCCGCGTCCCGATCCCCTGCCTGCCTGCCGGCTCCCACGGCGGCGGCAACCTACACTTTCCACCCATGAGCGAGGCAACCAGGGCCGCGTCCGACGTATTCGAGAAGGCTCGCAGCCACGATCGGCTCGAGCAGCTCGAAGCGGCGAAGGAGCACGACCTGCTCCCCTACTTTCGGCTGCTGACCTCGGCGGCGGGGCCGGTGGTCGAGATGGAGGGGCGCGAGACGATCATGCTCGGCTCCAACAACTACCTGGGCCTGACCGGCGACGAGCGGGTCAAGCAGGGGGCCCGCGACGCCCTCGAGGCGTTCGGCACCGGCGTCACCGGATCGCGCCTGCTGAACGGGACCACTCCACTGCACCTCGAGCTCGAGCGCGAGCTGGCGGAGTGGATGGGCGAGGAGGACGCGATCGTCTACACGACCGGCTACCAGGCCAACGTCGGGTGCATCGGCGCGATCCTCGAGCCGGGCGACACCGTGATCTGCGACTCCGGCGACCACGCCTCGATCCTCGACGGCTGCCGCCTCTCCGGGGCGAAGCTCCGACCGTTCCGCCACAACCGGATGGACAAGCTGGAGAAGATGCTCGGCCGCGCCGCCGAGGACGGCGGCGGCGTCCTCGTCGTCGTCGACGGGGTCTTCTCGATGGAGGGCGACGTCTGCGACCTGCCGCGGACGGTCGAGCTCTGCCGGGCCCACGGGGCACGGCTGCTTGGTCGACGAGGCGCACGGCGCCGGCGTCCTCGGCCGGCGCGGTGCCGGCGCCTGCGAGCTCTTCGGCCTCGAGGACGAGGTCGACCTCCGGATGGGCACCTTCTCGAAGAGCCTCGCCTCCTGCGGCGGCTTCATCGCCGGCCCCGCCGACGTGGTCGAGTACCTGAGGATCTCGTCGCGCTCCTTCGTCTTCAGCGCCTCGGCCGTCCCGGCCGCGGTCGGCGCGGCGCTGGCGGCGCTGCGGGTGATCCGCAGCGATGGCCCGGCCCTGTTCGAGAAGCTGCTCGCCAACGCCGAGTACCTGCGCGAGGGGCTCCGGGCTCTCGGGCTGCAGGTCGTCGAGCCCGGCTCGCTCGCCGACGGCTCGGTGGTGACGACTCCGGTGGTCCCGGTCGTGGTCGGCGACGACTGGCAGGCGGTCCTGCTCTGGAAGGCGCTGTTCGAGAAGGGCGTCTACACCAACGTCGCGATCCATCCCGCGGTCCCGCCCGGCGGCGCGCTGCTGCGGACGAGCCTGATGGCGACCCACGAGACCGAGCACCTCGACGCCGCGCTCGAGACGATCGCCGGGGTCGTCGCCGACTTTCCCGATCTCCCGCGGACCTGAAATCGAGTTTGTAGTTACCCCCGTCGGGGTAGTTTCGGGCTTGTCCGGATCCGGACGATTCGGCTGGGCCGAGAAATTGTTGCTCTTAGCGAACGACTCGGCACCAGTTCGTCCGGCGTGGGTTGACGCTCAGGTTCGGGCGGAATAGCTTGCCTCTCTCGCCGCCACTTCCCGGGGCAGGGAGGTGGCGGGGGACACACTCGACGCGACTGGCGCGGCTGGCCTGGGCGCGGGAGATACCCCCAGTTTCAGTCACCCCCAGGGAAGGAGCCCTTGTGAATTCTGCTGCGATTGCCCCTGCTTCAACGACCGCCACGGCCCCTCAGCACATGCAGGCGCTTGCTCGCGCCAACCGGGTCAGACTCGCGAGAGCCGAGCTGAAGCGCTCGATTGCCCGCGGGGAGGTCGACGTCGCCGGGGTCATCGAGGAGTCCCCCTGGGAGACGGAGAGCATGACCCTGGCCGAGCTTCTGACCAGCCAGCGGCGCTGGGGCCGGACCCGGGCGAGGAAGTTCCTTCAGGGCCTGGCGCTGAACGAGAACAAGAGGCTGGGGACGCTGACCTCCCGCCAGCGCTCGCTTCTGGCCGGCGCCCTGCTGGCGAAATCGAGCCCGCGCGACTCGATCTTCGCCTGAGCCGCCGCTAGCCGCGGAGGCCGCCGACCTTGTAGGAGAGGCCGCCCGAGGCCCGACGGAAGGCGGCCCGCAGCCCCAGAAAGGCGGCGATGAAGGCGACGACCCCCGCCGCCAGTGAGACCGCCAGGACGAGGCCGCCGAGGTAGAGAAGGCCGCCGGTGACGATCACGAACACCGTTCCCGCGAGCAGCGTCGAGTGGGAGCGGTAGCCGGCGAAGTGCTCGCGGGCCGAGACCTCGAGGCCGCCGAGCGCGCCGAGGACGATGCCGAGCCCGAGCGCGGTCGGGTTGCCGCCGATCAGCCCGATCGCGAGCAGGATGATCCCGGCGAGGATCGTCAGCTCGGCGAGGGGGAATTTGCCCCACGGCGCCGGCGGGCGCTCATCCTTCTGACCTGCCTTATCGCTCAACGGCCGCAAGCCGTCCGGATAACGGGCATCCGGACGAGACCTTGACCCGCCACCAGCCCATCAGCATCCCGAGCGGTCCGAGTCGCGGGAGCGAGTGCCAGTGCCCACAGCCGGGCTCGCCGATGTCGTTGCGGGATATCCGCAGCCAGCGGTGCTTCTCCGGCGCCGCCAGCATCTGCTCGAGCAGCTCGCGATTCGAGGTCTCGAGATCGGCCCGGGCCGAGAGCTGGCGACGGCCTTCGGCAACCTGGTCGGCGAGGGCGTCGCGAACCGACTCGAGCTCTCCCAGGCCCAGGGCCCGGGGCTCGTCTGGAGACGGCAGGCACGCCGACGTCGACTCGGAAGCGGGGGAAGGCCTCGGCGACGATCGCGGCCAACTGCCGCTCCAAGCGTCCGATCTGGCGCCTCAACTCCGCGCGAGCCAGAAGCTCGCTTCCGCCTGAAAGAGGCTCAGTCCGGCTATCTCGATAAAGCAGATCCGGCATAACCCGAACCGAGTGTAAAACACCGCAGGGACCGCGATGCGGTGACTTCGTTAAGGGCCTGAGGGGCCCTTCAGGCCGACTCGAGCGTCGCCGCGGTCATCCAGAGGGCCTCGTCGATGGCGATCTGGGGGACGCCGCCGACCCCGATCGCGGCGATCGCGATCCGGCGCGTCACCTGGGTCACCGCGCTGCTCTCGGAGGTGGCGCCGAAGAGCAGGCCGACGGGCGCCCCTTCGTCGGCGATCACGAGGGTGCCGTGCGGAAGCTCCCCGGGGCGCCCGGGCAGCGCCTCCGCCGGGGCCGAGTCGCGGATGCAGAGCTTGCCGTGGACCTGGTCGGCGTCGAAGAGCCGCAGCGCGACGCCGGTCTCGATCGTCGCGATCGTGACCGCGTCGGTCGGCAGGCCCGCGGGCTTTGAAGGCGCCCTCGCGGAGCCGCTCCAGCGCCAGCTCCTCGACCGGGGTCCGGGTCCGGTCGGGGTCGAGCCCGATCTGGCGGAAGAAGGCGCGGTAGGCCCACGGGATCGGCCGTTCCCGCATCCGGATCGCGTGGGAGCCGTAGAAGCGGTCGGAGATGTCGCGGAGGCGGCGGCGGACGCCGTCGGGGCTGCGACCGGGCCTGCCGTCGACGGCGATCGAGGAGATCGAAAGGCCGGGGAACTCGGCGGCCACATGCGGGGCGACCCAGCCCGGCTCGGGGGCCGGCTCCCAGCCGAGGTCCGATTGGGCGGGGTCGACTCCCATCTCAGCCCCGTTCCGCGGCGGCGGTCGCCTGCAGCAGCGAGTCGAGCCGGGCCCCGAGCTGCTGCGCGGTGAGGATGCCGGTGCTGGCGCTCTGCAGGGTCCCGCCGGGATAGACGTAGGCGAAGGTCGGGCAGCCGCCGACCCGGTAGAGGCTGGCGACCGCGCCGTCGCGGTCATAGCCGACCGGCATCTGCCAGTGGTGTTCGTGGATCAGGTCGCGGACCGTGTCCCGATCGTCGCGGACGTTCAACGAGAGGAAACCCACCCGCCCACCGTAGCGCCTGAAGGTCGCCTCGACCGAGTCCTGCTCGGTGACGCAATCGCCGCCGCCCTTGGTGAACCAGAACGAGATCAGCGACGGGCGCCCGAAGAGGTCGCAAACGCGGATCGCTTCCGGTTCGGAGAGCCGGCAGGCCGGCTTGCGTTGGGCGTCCTCGGGGCAGGGGACCTCCGAGGTCGAGCAGTCGTCCTGGGCGATGTTCGCGTCGCCTTCGAGCTGGCCGGCGGCGTCGGGGACGGCGAACTCCGGCAGCGGCCAGCGCTCCGGGCGCTGTTCGAGACCGAGGATCCCCTCTCCCCCGTCGCCGATTTTGCTGATGACCGCGACCACGATGACGGCCAGGAAGACCAGGCCGACGAGGATCGTGTACCTAGAGGTCACTCAATCCATCGAGAGCGGACCGGTGACGTCCGCCTTGAGGAACTGCGCGACGAAGGCGTTTTCGGAGTCGAAGAGTTCTTCTTTGGGCCCCGACTCGACGATCTTTCCGTTCCACAGCACCGCCAGGAAGTCGGCGATCCGGCGCGCGGTGTTGAGGTCGTGGCTGATCGTCAGGTAGCAGCCGCCGTTCTCGGCGTGGACCTCGCGGATCAGCTCGCAGAGGAGCGCGGTCCGGACCGGGTCGAGGCCGGAGTCGGGCTCGTCGAACATGACGATCGCCGGTTCGAGGACGAGGGCGCGGGCGAAGCCGGCGCGCTTGCGCATCCCGCCCGAGAGCTCGTTCGGCATCTTGTAGGTCGCCTCCGCGAGGCCGACCTCCTTGAGCCGGCGGCTGACGATCTCGCCGATCTCCTCCTCGCCTTTGTCGGTGTGCTGGCGCAGCGGGAAGGCGGTGTTGTCATAGATGTTCATCGAGCCGAACAGGGCGCCGTCCTGGAACAGCAGGCCGAACTTTTTGCGCACGTCGAAGAGCTCGTCGTCGCTCATGTTCGGGATCGATTCGCCGTGGACGAGGACGTCGCCCGAGTCCGGGTAGAGGAGCCCGACGATGTGCTTGATCAGCACGCTCTTGCCGGTCCCGGAGGGGCCGAGGACCATCGAGACCTGGTCTTCGGGAAGGCCGAGGTTGAGCCCGTTGAGGATCCGGGCGCGGCCGAACTGCTTGACGAGGTCGATGATCTCGATCGCGTCCTCGCCGCCGTGGTCGCGCTTGCGGCCGGTGTGGAAGCGGTAGGGATCGGTCTCGTCCGGGGCGACGCCGGGGATCACGAAGTCCCGGCCCATGACCGCCCCGTCCTCGCTCACGTAGGGCCCGGTGTTCTCCGGGGCCGCGGCGGGCTCGTTCTGTGGCTCCTGGTTCTCCGTCTCCATGACCGGCGTCAGCCTCCTATCGGCGCCCTCGGGTTGGCCCCCCAGAACACCAGGGTCCCCAACATCCCGATGATGTGGACTAAGACGATGTTTAGCACCATCGACTTGGCGGTCGCCGTACCCACACCCACGGGCCCTCCGGACGCGGTGTAGCCGTAGTAACAGCCGACCATCACGATCGCGGTCGCCATCACCATCCCCTTGATCAGGCTGTAGAAGAGGTCGAGCGGGTTCTGGAACATCCAGAAGATCAGCAGGTACCCGCCCGAGGAGACGTCGCCGATCTGTTCGACGACGGCCAGGTAGCTGGCGAAGTACATGACGCCGATCCCGACCAGGTACATGAACGGGAAGGTGATCCAGGCGGCGAGCAGCCGGGTCGCGCAGAGGAAGGTGACGGGCTGCACGCCCATCACCTCGAGCGCGTCGATCTCGTCCGAGATCCGCATCGCGCCGAGCTCGGCGACGATCCCGGTCCCGACCTTGGCCGAGAGCATGTACCCGAAGGCGTAGGGGAGCACCTCGCGCAGGTCGCACCAGGCGGAGAACAGGCCGGCGTAGGCGGGCGCGCCCTGGGCGCGGAAGAGGTAGGCGCCCTCGATCCCGCAGGTGAGGCCGAGGACGAAGATCAGGCCCCAGATGATCAGCGCCGAGCCGAGGATCAGGATGCCCGCCTGGCGCAGGCTCTCGCCGAAGAACTTGAGGACGCGGCCGGAATAGACGAGGCCGGCGACGCGCGAGCCGAAGCGGGCGATCTCGCCGAACGAGTCGAGCCAGCCGCGGGGGACGTCGAGCCAGGCGTTCACGGCGTCACCTGATCGTCTGCAGCTCTGGGTTGGTCGCGAGCAGGGTCTGGGTGAAGACGTAGTTGAACGCGAAGACGCCCATGAACGAGATCACCACCGCCTGGTTGACGGCGCGGCCGACGCCGGCGGCGCCGCCGGACGCGGTCATCCCCTTGTAACAGCAGACGACCGAGATGATCGCCCCGAACAGGGTGCACTTGAGCACCGACCCCCAGAGGTCGGTGATCGAGGCGTTGGAGAAGAGGGTGGCGAAGAACCCGCCGAGCGGCTGGTTGTAGAGGATCTCGGCGAGGATGCCGCCGCTGATCCCGAAGATCAGGGCGTAGATGTCGAGCAGCCCGGTGATCAGCATCAGCGCCAGGAAGCGGGGGACGACGAGGTTCTTGATCGGGTCGACGCCGAGCACCTGGAGGGCGTCGAGCTCCTCGCGGATCTTGCGGGCGCCGAGGTCGGCGGTGATCGCCGTGCCGGCGACGCCGGCGACGACGACCGCGGTGACCGCCGGGGCGATCTCGCGGATCGCGGCGAGGACGAAGAAGCCGCCGAGCCGGTCGAGGGCGCCGAAGAGGTTGAGCACGTTCGCCGCCTGCAGGCCCGGGGCGCCGAAACAGATCGCCACCGTCGAGACCAGCAGCGGGAACCAGCAGAGCTGGAGCGCGAAGAGGAACTGGCCGATGAACTCCTCGCCATACGGGTAGGGCGGGCGGATCGCGGAAATGATCGTGCGCCCCGTGAGGAGCATCATTTCGCCCACCTGTTCGAAGAACGACTTGGCGGGCAAGAACCTCCTGCCTATCGATGCGGCTGCTTCCATCAGCTCTCCTCCGGCGGGTGAGCCACTTCCACGTGGCTCCGCTCAGTGGACTGAGTTTATGGGATGGGATCGGCGCAACTGTTGAGATAGGGCTAACCCAACCGCGGGCGGCGGCGAGGTCGCTGAGGCCGCAAAAACACATGGTATGTTCCGGCCGCTTTGGAGCTCTCGGGGGGGAACCGCCTCAGAATCCGCCGGCGTTCCCGCATCGGCGCCGCCGTCACCCTGGCCGCCGTGGTCGGGGCCGCGACCCTCGCCGGTTGCGGCGGCTCCTCCTCGGACGAACCGAGCGGAACCCGCGAAGTCAGGGTGGTGAACGCGGAGTTCCCGGCGAAGCAGAGCCTCGGCCAGACCACGCTGCTGCAGCTCGGGGTCAGCAACGAAAGCGAAGACACGATCCCCGGCCTCACCTTCACGATCTCGGTCGCCGGCAAGGCGGGCGAAGGCTCGACCCTCCCGTTCGGGGTTCGCGATGCCCAGCCCGGGCTGGCCCAGCCCGACCGGCCGGTCTGGGTTCTCTCCGAGGGCTATCCGAAACTCGTCGGCTCATCGACAACGGCCGGCGCCGAAGGCGCGGCGCTGAAGACCTACACCTTCGGCCCGCTGAAGGCCGGTGAAAAGACCGAAGCGGTCTGGAAGCTCTCGGCGACCCGCAAGGGCGCCTACCGCCTCCTCTTCTCGGTCGGCTCGACCGGCGAAGTCAAGCTCGAGACCCCGGACGGGGCGAAGCCCGGCGGCTCATTGGCCGCGACCATCAGCCCCGAAGTGCCGGACGTCACCGTCAACGACAAGGGCGAAGTCGTCGAAATCGAAGAACCGAAGGACGCCACCAAGTAGCGTTTTGCCGATGGAAGGTGGCGCCCGCGCCTGCTTGATCGCCATCGCCATCGCCCTGGTCGCGCTGCAGTCGTGCGGTGCCGGCAGCGACGGTGGCGGCTCGGCCGAGGTCGCGAAGGCCGGGCCCGGCATCGGGCTGAAGCAGATCGGGACCTTCGAAGACCCCGTCTACATCGGCTCGGCGCCCGGCTATCCGGAACTCCTCTTCGTCGTCGAGCAGCCGGGCAGGGTGGAGGTCCTGCGCAAGGGCAAGAAGCTCCCGCACCCCTTCCTCGACATCTCGAACCGGGTCGACTTCGGAGGTGAGCGGGGGCTGCTCTCGATCGCCTTCCCGCCCGACTACCGCGCAGAGCCGGCGCTTCTACGTCTATTACACGGACAAGCGGGGGACGATCAGGGTCGACGAGTTCAAGCGCCGGACGCCGACCAGCGCCGCCGCCGGCTCGCGGCGCTCGGTGATCGAGATCCCCCACCCGGGCTTCGCCAACCACAACGGCGGCCAGCTCCAGTTCCTCGGCAACCTCCTCTACTTCGGCACCGGCGACGGCGGGTCGGGTGGCGATCCGCCGAACAACGCGCAGAACAGGAACGTCCTGCTCGGGAAGCTCCTCCGGATCGACCCCAGGGCCTCGGGCGGCAGGCCGTACTCGATCCCCGCCGGCAACCCGTTCGCGGGCTCGACCGCGGGGCGGGGCGAGATCTACAGCTACGGGCTGCGGAACCCGTTCCGATTCTCGTTCGACACCGTCACCGGCGGACCGCCGCGGATCGCGATCGGCGACGTCGGCCAGAACCGGTTCGAGGAGCTCGACTACACCACCGTCTCCGCCGCGGCGGGCGCCAACTTCGGCTGGGACGCGTTCGAGGGCTACTCCGCCTACCGGGACGAAAACAGCGGCACGCCGGACCCGGGCGGGACCGTCAAACCGATCTTCGCCTACCCCCACAGCCGCGACGGCAGCTGCTCGATCATCGGCGGCTACGTCGTCGGCGACCCCCGGCTCCGCTCGCTCCGGGGCGACTACGTCTACGCCGACCTCTGCGAGGGGAAGCTGCGAGCCCTCGTCCCCCACCTGCACCGGGCCAGCGGCGACCGGCTCCTCGGCCCGACGGTCACCTCGCCGAGCTCGTTCGGGGAAGACGCGCAGGGGCGGATCTATGTCGCCTCGCTCGAAGGACCGGTCTACCGGCTCGTTCCAAGGTAGGCTTTGGCCAGCTAGCCAGTTTCAACGAAGGGAGCCCCAGTGGAGAGCGGCACGGTCGAGACCACCAGTTCCGGCACGAACGGCGCGACAAACGGCGCCGGTGGCAGCGCTCCCGAGCGGATCGAGGTCCACAACCCCGCGACCGGCGGCCTGGTCGGGACGATCGACATCGCCACCGCCGAGGACGTCGCCGGGACCGTCGCCCGCGTGCGCGGCAACCAGCCCGCCTGGGAGGCGCTCGGGAACGATGGCCGCTACCTCTGGCTCGGGAAACTGCGGGACTGGATTCTCGACAACCTCGAGGAGATCTCCGACTCGATCCAGGCCGAAACCGGAAAGGTCCGCGGCGACATCTCGAGCGAACTTCTCTACGTCGCCGAACTGATCAACTTCTATGGGCGCAACGCCGAGAAGTTCATCGGCGAGGAATCGGTCCGGCCGCAGTCGGCTCTGGTCGCCTCGAAGAAGCTCGTCATCCAGTACCGGCCGCATCCCGTCGTCGGCGTCATCAGCCCCTGGAACTTCCCCCTCTCGATGGCGCTTGGGTGACTCGATCCCGGCGCTCCAGGCGGGGGCTGCCGTCGTCGTCAAGCCGTCCGAGTTCACGCCGCTGAGCCTGATCGAGGTGATCGACGCCTGGAAGAACGAGATCGGCGCTCCCGACATCTTCGATTGCGTCCTCGGCACCGGCGAGGTCGGCGGCCACCTGGTCGACGAGGCGGATTGCGTCCAGTTCACCGGCTCGGACCGGACCGGGCGCAAGGTGATGGCACGCGCGGCCGAGACGCTGACCCCGGTCAGCCTCGAGCTCGGCGGCAAGGACCCGATGATCGTCCTCGCCGACGCCGACGTCGAGCGCGCCGCCAACGCCGCCGCCTGGGGCTCGATGTTCAACTCGGGGCAGGTCTGCCTCTCGGTCGAGCGGATCTACGTCGAGGAGCCCCTCTATGACGAGTTCATCGCGAAGCTGACGAAGAAGGTCGATGACCTTCGCCAGGGCCCCGACGGCCGCACCCCCGAAAAGGACGTCGGCGCGATCACCTCCCCGAACCAGCGCTCGGTGATCGAAGACCACGTCGACGACGCCCTCGCCAACGGCGCCCGCGCCGTCACCGGTGGAAAAGCAGGCGACGGCCCCGGCGACTACTACGAGCCGACCGTCCTCGTCGACGTCGACCACTCGATGAAGGTGATGCGCGACGAGACCTTCGGCCCCGTCGTCGGGGTGATGAAGGTGCGCGACAGCGAGGAGGCGATCCGCCTCGCCAACGACACCCGCTACGGGCTCGCCGCATCGGTCTTCGGCGAGAAGAACCGCGCCGAGAGCGTCGCCCGCAGGATCGAGGCCGGTTCGGTCAACGTCAACGACGTGATCTCGAACATGCTGGCGATCGGCGTGCCGATGGGCGGCTGGAAGCAGTCCGGGATCGGGTTCCGGCACGGCGAGTACGGGATCAAGAAGTACTGCCGGCCCGAGTCGATCGTCGTCACCAGGTTCTCCGGCAAGAGCGAACCGTCCTGGTACCCGTACACGAAGTCCCGCCAGAACCTGGTCAAGCGCGCCGGCAAGGCGATCGCGGCCCGCGACTGGAAGCGGCGCCTCGGCAGACGCGGGTAGCGCATCGCGGGGCTCGGGCAGGGCTTCGCTACATTTATACGAACCATCAAGAGCGGTCGAGGGGCCCGGCCCGCAGACGCCGCAGCAACCGGCCGAGATCTCCGGATCGAGGTGTGGTGCTAACGCCGGGGTCGATGGAGGTGAACTTCCCGACAGATGCCAGATCGTGACTACCTAGCCGCAACCCGGGACCGGGTCGTCGTCTTCGACGGCGGGATGGGCGCAACCCTCGAGCAGTTCGACCTCTCCCAGGAGGACTACGGCGGCCTGCTCGGCAAATGCCACGAGGCGCTGGTCCTCAACCGCCCCGACGTGATCGAGGGGGTCCACGACTCGATGGTCGAGGCCGGAGCCGAGGTGGTCGAGACCGACACCTTCCAGGGCTCGCGGCTGAAGCTCGACGAGTGGGGCCTCGGCGAGCAGACGCTGGAGATCAACACCCGCGCCGCCCAGATCGCCCGCAAGGCCGTGGGCGAGGAGCGTTTCGTCGCCGGCTCGATCGGGCCGACCGGCTTCCTGCCGGCCTCCGATGACCCGACCCTCGGTGACATCTCCTTCGGCAAGCTGGTCGAGGTCTTCGCCGAGCAGGCCCAGGGCCTGGTCGAGGGCGGCGCCGACCTGATCATCATCGAGACCGCCCAGGACATCCTCGAGGTGAAGGCGGCGATCTTCGGCGCCCGTGAGGCGTTCGCGGCGACCGGCCGCACGCTGCCGATCCAGACCAGCGTCTCCCTCCTCCCCCAGGGCGGCAAGATGCTGCTCGGCACCGACATCGGAGCGGTGCTGACGACGCTGGCGGCGCTCGAGGTCGACGTGATCGGCCTCAACTGCTCGACCGGCCCCGAGGACATGCGCGACGCGATCCGGTTCCTCGGCGAGAACAGCCCTCTCCCGGTCCACTGCATCCCCAACGCCGGCCTGCCCCTGCAGGGGCCCGACGGCGAGACGATCTTCCCCGAAGAGCCGGAGCCGCTGGCGGCGACGCTCGGCGAATTCGTCGAGCGCTACGGCGTCGGGATCGTCGGCGGCTGCTGCGGGACGACCCCGGAGCACATCGCCGCGATCCGCGAGCGGGTCGGCGGCCGCGAGCCGGCCGCGCGCCCCGATCCGGGCCCGGTTGAGGTCTCCTCGATGATGACCTCCACCCCGCTGGTCCAGGAACCGCGCCCGACCCTGGTCGGCGAGCGGGTCAACTCGCAGGGCTCCAAAAAGGCCAAGGAACTGCTGCTCGCCGACGACTACGACGGTCTCGTCCAGGTCGCCGAAGACCAGGTCGAAGGGGGCGCGCATGTGCTCGACCTCTGCGTGGCGCTGACCGAGCGCGCCGACGAGGACGAGCAGATGAAGGCCGTCGCCGAGCGGGTCTCGCTGACCCAGCCGGCGCCGATCCAGGTCGACTCGACCGAGCCCGAGGTGATCAAGGCGGCGCTCGAGCAGATCCCGGGTCGGGCGATCGTCAACTCGATCAACCTCGAGGCCGGCCGCGACAAGGCCGATGTCGTGATCCCGCTGGCGAGGGCGCACGGGGCGGCCCTGATCGCGCTGACGATCGACGAGGTCGGGATGGGCAAGACGGCCGAGCGCAAGGTCGAGATCGCCAAGCGGCTGCGGGAGATCGCCTGCGACGACCACGGTCTCGACCCGGAGCTGCTGATCTTCGACGCGCTCACCTTCACCCTGACCACCGGCGACGAGGAGTGGCGGCCGTCAGCCGTCGAGACGATCGAGGGGATCCGCCGGATCAAGGCCGAGCTCCCCGGCGTCAAGACCTCGCTCGGCGTCTCCAACGTCTCCTTCGGCGTCTCGCCGCCGGCGCGCGCCGTCCTCAACTCGGTCTTCCTCCACCACTGCGTCGAGGCCGGCCTCGACCTGGCGATGGTCAACCCGAACCACATCACCCCCTACTCGGAGATCTCCGACGAGGAGCGGGAGCTGACCGACGACCTGGTCTTCAACCGCAGCGAGGACGCGCTCGAGCGCTTCATCGCCCACTTCGAGTCGAAGGGAGAGGAGGCCGAGGAGGAGGCGGGCGACCCGACCGAGGGGATGGAGCCCGAGGAGGCGCTCCACTGGCACATCCTGCGCCGCAAGAAGGACGGCGTCGAGGACTGGATCGACCGCTCGGTCGAGAAGATCGGCGCGGTCCCGACCCTGAACGAGGTCCTGCTGCCGGCGATGAAGGAGGTCGGCGACAAATTCGGCGCCGGCGAACTGATCCTGCCCTTCGTCCTGCAGTCGGCCGAAGTGATGAAGCGCGCGGTCGCCCAGCTCGAGAACTACCTCGACCGGATCGACGGCCACACCAAGGGCAAGGTCGTGATCGCGACGGTGTTCGGCGACGTCCACGACATCGGCAAGTCGCTCGTCAACACGATCCTCACCAACAACGGCTACACCGTGATCGACCTCGGCAAGCAGGTCCCGGTCGACGCGATCATCGAGGCCGCGGTCGAGAACGAGGCCGACGCGATCGGCCTCTCGGCGCTGCTCGTCTCGACCTCGAAGCAGATGCCGATCTGCGTCCAGGAGCTGCATCAGCGAGAACTCCCGTTCCCGGTCCTGATCGGCGGCGCCGCGATCAACCGCGACTTCGGGCGCCGCACCCTCTACCCGCACGGGAAGGAGTCCGACGACGTCTACGCGCCGGGCGTCTTCTACTGCAAGGACGCCTTCCAGGGCCTCGACACGATGGACGCGCTGGTCGACGAGGAGGCGCGCGCGGGGCTGGTCGAGCGGATCCGCTCCGAGGCGCAGCAGCTGCGGGAGAAGCCGGTGGTCGTCGACGACTCGCCGCCGACGACCGACGCCAGCGTCCGCTCCGCGGCGCGGACCGACAACCCGATCCCCGAGCCCGCCGTACTGGGGCGCGCGCGAGATCGAGGTCGACCTCGACGACGTCTTCCCCTACCTCGACCGCCACGTCCTCTTCAAGCTCCACTGGGGCGGCAAAGGGGTGAAGGGCGAGGCCTGGCGCGAGCTGGTCGAGGGCACCGACGAGGAGGAGGGCTTCGCGCCCCGCCTCGAGCGGATGTGGCGCGAGCAGGACTACCTGCACCCGCGGGCCCGGCTCGGGTACTTCCCCTGCAACGCCGACGGCAACGAGCTCGTCGTCTTCGACCCCGAGGACCCCGAGCGCGAGCTCGAGCGCCTCGTCTTCCCGCGCCAGCCCAAGCACGACCGGATCTGCCTCGCCGACTTCTACCGCCCGATCGAGTCCGGCGAACGCGACGTGGTCGCCCTCCAGGGGGTGACGGTCGGCCCCGAGGTGACCGAACGGATCGAGCGGCTGGAGAGCGAAGGCGAGTTCGCCGAGCAGCTCTACGTGCACGGGATCGGCGTCCAGTCGGCCGAGGGCCTGGCCGAGTGGCTGCACTCCGACGTCCGCCGCGGGCTCGGCATCGACCTCGACCAGGGCCGCCGCTACTCGTGGGGCTACCCGGCCTGCCCGGACCAGTCAGAGCACGAGAAGGTCTGGCGCCTGCTCGACCTCGAGAAGATCGGGATGACCCTCTCCGACGGCTTTGCCGTGACGCCCGAGCAGTCGACGGTCGCGATCGTCGCCCACCATCCCCAGGCCGTCTACTTCGGGATGAAGTCGGGCTTCATCCCCGAGGGCACCTCGAGCGATGAGCTGATCGCCGGCACCGACCGCGGTGGCGAGCTGCCGCCGGAGTCCGAGCCCGAGGAGGAGCCCGAGGGGGCCGAGGGGGCGCCGGTCGAGGCCTAGGCCCAGCGGTCCCGCTGGCACGACGGGGGGCGATTTCGCTTCCGGTGGGACTTTTCCGCCTATAGCGCGGGTTTCTCCCACCGGAAGGCGGAACACAGGCGATGGCTCAGCTGGCGGCGCGCCAGCACGGCGTGGTATCCCGGAGCCAGCTGCTTCGCCTCGGCGTGAGCGAAGACCAGATCGCGAAGGCACTCCAATCCGCCAGGCTTTTCCCGGTCTTCCGGGGCGCCTACGCGGTGGGCCATCCAGCGATAGGCCAGCGTGGCCTGATGCAGGCCGCGATCCTCGCGTGCGGGCCGGGCGCGGCCATCTCGCACGGCTCCGCCGCCTCGCTGCACGGATTGACCGAACGGATCCCCAGCTTGACCCACGTGATTGGCCCGAGAGAACGTGGACGTGGAATCTCCGGCATTCGCTGGCACCGGGTACCGCCGCCCCGCAGGGATGAGGTCACCGTCCGCGATGGCATTCCGTGCACGACGGTCTCCCGCACCATCGTCGACCTCGCCGGCAACGTCGGGACGAAGACGCTTCGCGGCCTGATCGAGGAGGCGGCCGTTCAGCGCTCTCTCGATTCCAGCGCGGTGGAAGCGATCCTCGGCCGCGCCCGTCGCCGCGGGGCGCCGAGGCTGCGCGCGGTCCTGGCGCCATGGCGAACCGCAGGGGAAGACCGACCGATGCTGCGGAGCCGTCTCGAGGCGCGGCTCTACCCGCAACTCGTCGAGTGGGGCCTTGCCCTTCCCCGCACCAACCAGACGCTCTGTCTCGACGGGGTCCGGATCGAGGTCGACTTCCTCTGGGCCGAGGAGAGGCTCGTGGTCGAAACCGACGGCGCGGCGACTCACACGAAACGATGCGCGCGCGTTTCGCCGAGATCGGTGGCGGGATCAGCTTCTGGTCGCGGCCGGCTACAGGGTGATCCGGGTCACCTGGGATCAGATGGCCGATGAACCCGAGGCGGTCCTCGGCCGGATCCTCCGGAGCTCTCGAAGCCTAGATCCGGACGCCCTCGCGCTCGCTGCTGCTGCCGCGGCGGGCTCGGGGCTTCGGCTCGAGATGCACCGGCGCCGCCGAGAGCGCCTGGACCCGGAGGTCGCTCCAGGTCGTGCCCTCGCGGACCAGGGCCGGCAGGCCGAGGGCGACGGCGGTCGCGATCTCGACCGCCTGCAGGATGACGCCGTAGGCGAGGGCGTCGGCGGTCCCGATCCCGAAGCCGGTATGGAGGACGCTGACGACCGCGAACTGGAAGACGCCGATGTTGGACGGGGTCGCCGGCACGACCGCGGTGACATTGACCGCGAACAGGACCGCGGCCGCGGCGCCGATCCCGGCCTGGTGGTTGAGGCCGAGCGCGGCGAACAGCGCCCAGCAGGCGGAGAGCTGGATCGCCCAGGCGGTCAGCTGCGCGGCCGCCGCGGCGAGCCCGCGGCGGGGATTGCGGAAGACGCTGAGCCCGGCCCGCACCTGGAGCATCGCGCGGTGGATCGCGGCGCCGAGTCGGGCGAAGCGGCCGTTGCCGTTGCGGCGCATCAGCATCGGCGCCAGGAGGACGAGCACCAGCAGCCCGAGCGGCACGAGGCTGAAGGCGAAGATCTTCTGGGTGCTGGAGTGGAAGAGGTCGGTGGTCGAGACGATGATCACGCCGAGCAGCACCAGCGCGACGAGGTTGAGCATCGTCTGCGAGACCAGGGTCCCGATCAGGACCGGGAAGGTTTCCCGCATTCGGCCGGTTCTGCGGGCGAGGGTCATCGCGCGGGCCGGCTCGCCGAGGCGGGCCGGCAGGGTCGCCGACATCAGCACCCCGATCATCGTCGCCGAGGTGACGTCGCGGCGGCGGACGGGCCGGTTGGGCAGGGCCGCGCGGACGATCCAGTACCAGGAGGCGGCGCGGAAGAAGAGCGAGAGCGACATCAGCGCGCAGGCGATCAGCACCCAGGAGACGTCGGAGCGGACGATGCTGGAGAGAACGTTGTCGACGCCGATCTTCTGGGCGGCGAGGGCGGTCAGGCCGACACCGAGGGCGCCGGCGACGGCGAGGCCCGCCCGGCGCGCGATCCGGCGCCCGCGGCTGCCTTCGGCGGCGAGCGGTGGATCGGGCGACGGAAGCTTCTGCGGCGGCACCGGGGGGCGGCCGTCGGCGGGGCGCAGGCCCATCCAGTGCGCGGTGCGTTCGGTCCTGGTCACGGGGACCGGGGCCTCGATCGCCCGCTCATAGACCTGGGTGACGCGATCGGCGACGCGGGGCCATGCGTAGCGCTGGGCGCTCTCGCGCGCCGCGATGCCCATCGCCGCGAGCCGCTCCGGCTCGAGGTGGGCGCGCTGGAGCTCCTCGGCGAGGCGCTGCGGGTCACCGGGCGGGACGAGGACGCCGTCGACGCCGTCGGTGACGACGTCGCTGTAGCCGGCGATGGCGGAGGCGATCGCCGGCGTTCCCGCCGCGAACGCCTCGGTCAGCACCATCCCGAAGCTCTCACCGGCGAGCGAGGGGGCGCAGAGGACGTCGGCGTCGTGGAGCTGCTGCCAGAGCTCCTCGCCGGAGACGCGGCCCCGGACGTCGATGTGGTCCATCGTCTCCGGGTCCGCGAGGTAGCGGAGGACGTCGCAGCGATCGGCGCCGATCACCGTCAGCCGGCAGGGCACGTGTTCGGCGAGGGCGCCGAAAGCGGTGAGAAGGATCGGCAGGCCCTTGCGCTCCTCGGGGCGGCCGACGAACAGCACCCGCAGCTCCTCGCTCGGGGGCTTCGGGCCGCCGGGGGCAGCGTCGACGTCGACCCCGTTGGGAACGATCTCGTAGCGGCCGCCGTACCAGCGCCGGCCGGTCCAGGCCGCGGCCTCGGAGACGGCGATCCGGGCCGAGAGCCGGTTGAAGACCCGCCGCGCGCCGAGGGAGGTGGCGATGTGGTTGGGCAGCGCCCTCGTCGAGTAGGCGTGGAAGGTGCCGACCGCCGGGGCCTCGGCCCCCAGCGCGGCGTTCCAGCCGACCAGCGGGACCATCGGCTCGTGGATGTGGATGACGTCGAACTTGCCCTGGCGGAGCTCGCGACGCGGCGCCACGACCCCGCCCGCGGGGAACGGCGCCAGGTTGGACACCGCACCGTTGGCGGAGAATCCGGCGGTCCGGCCGAGCGGCACCAGGTAGTCGGGGAGGTCATTCGTTTCGGGCCGCGCACGATGGAGCACCCGGCTGATCAGGTCAGGGGGGTCTACGGGAGCGAGAACACGAACGTGATGGCCCCGGCCGAGAAACTCCTCGGCGAGTGCCTCCACGTGCCTGTTCACGCCTCCCTGATAGGACCAGGAATATGGCGAGACGAGAGCTATCCGCACGGGCACACAGGGTAGAGGATCGGTCGGCCCCGACCCCTCAGCTCTCGGCCCAGGCGAAGCCGAGGAAGGCGACCAGGTAGGCGGCGCCGATCTCGATCACCAGGGCGCCCGAGTCGTTGGCGAGGGCGCCGATCAGGACCGCGGCGAGGGCGCCGATCATCCCGGCGCGGACGGCGGGCACCCCGCGCAGCCAGCACGGCGATCCGATCGCGTCCGAGGTAGGCCAGCACCGCGACCGCGACGACCAGGGGCATGAAGAAGTAGACGATCGGCCGCGCGAAGCTGTGGGCCGAGAGCTCGAGCCGGCGCTGGGCGACCTCCGCCGACCTGGTCGAGCCCGCCGGCGTCGAGCACCGAGCGGGTCAGGTGGGAGTTGGCGCCGGAGGCGAGGTCGATCAGGGCGAGCAGGGCGACCGCCGCGATCGGGGCGGCGACGATCAGCAATCCCGACCGCAGCCCCCGGGCGCCGATCGCCGCAGCCGCCACCGCGGCGCCGAACGGCAGCACGATCGCGGCCCCGACGTCGGCGCCGAAGCGGCCGACGGCGAAGACGAAGGCGCAAAGCGAGCCCGACGGCGAGGAAGCAGACGGCCGCGCGCGAGCGGCCCATTCGGGGGGCGAAGCCGGCCAGCGCCGCGCCGGTGCCGGCGATGACGAGGACCGAGAGCAGCGCCTCGAGCTCGTTGCCGATTCCGTAGAAGCGCACCCCAAGGCCCGGATTGGGCCCGAGCAGCGAGAGCGCGGTCAGCGGTGAGCCGGCGATGACGTCGATCGCGGTGGCGAGCACCGTCGCGCCGCTGGCCACGGCCAGCGCGCGGTAGCCGCCGACGAGCGCGAAGGGTGAGCCAGGGCAAGCAGCGGCGAGACCGACGATCGTCAGCGCGCATTTCGACCCCCTCGCTGGGCTCGATCGCGGCGCCGAGGAGGAGCACCAGCGGCAGGTAGACGACGCTCAGCCCGACGCACCTGGGCGGCCCTGCGGGCGGCGCCGCGCCCGAACGCGCGCGGCGGCGACCGCCGAGGGCGAGGAGCCAGGCAAGGAGGGAGAGCCCGATCACCGGCCCGCGCCGCTCCGAGATCACCGCCATCCGGTCGCCGAGCGATTCGACCGCCGCCGGATCGACCTCGCCCTCGGAGCGGATCGGCTGCCCCGACATCTCGTCGGGGATCGGGACGCCGAAGAAGTCGAGGATCGTCGGCGCGACGTCGGTCGAGAGGACGTAGCCGTCGAGGCGGGTGCTGTCGGAGGTCAGGTTGCCATCGAAGCCCGGCCCGGCGATCCCGATCGCGAGCTCCCGGTCCTTCGCCGGCGGCGGCCGCTCGATCGCGATCACGAGCCTCGGGCTTTTTCGCGACCAGCCTCGAGAGCTGCGGCAGGGTCGCGTTGCGGACCTCGCAGCCCTTGCCGGCGCCCGCCAGCGTCGTCGCCAGCAGGCCCGGGACGATTTCCGCCGGCGCCGATTCGGCCCGTTCCACCACCGCGGAGGAGCGAACCGGAGCGCAGACGTCGTCGCCGATACCGCGGCCGGCAGGTCAGAGGGTCGTAGAGCGAGTTGAAGACCCGGTTCCCCTGGCCGATGTCCAGGTATGTCTGAGCGGCCGAGACGCTCCCCAGCCCCGCGCTCATCAGCCCCGGCGAGAACCCGGCCCGCGCCAGCTCGCTCAGGAGTGGTCCCTCGGGGCACGAAAGCGACGACCACGTCTGTGGGCGCTGGGCGGGTGGGGGTCGGAGCGTCTTGTACTTTTTCGGCTGCCGAGTCTCGGACGGCCGCCGACGCCTCACCGAAAAAGTTAAGCGGAGGCCCCCACCCGAGCACCGCCGACAGCAGCGCAATGGTCGCTATCGTGACCCCGATGGCCGATCGCACCTTCGCCAAGTTCACTTTCTTCAAGATCGACCCCGAGTGGCGCCGCCGCGACGCCGAGCTGCGCGCCACCGACAAGCAGGAGTTCCTGGCCGCCTGCGATGACTTCGCACTCGACCGCTCGCTCCGCGCCTACTCAACCATAGGCACGCGCGGCGACGTCGACCTCCTCCTGCTCAGCCAGAGCCCGAACCTCGACGACCTCCACACCTTCCACGTCGTCCTCGGCCAGAGCGGGCTCGCGAAATGGGCGTCCACCCCCTACTCCTACCTCTCGATGACGAAACGCTCGCCCTACTCGGAGGAGTCGGCGAGGCCGGAGATCTGCGTCTCCGAGCGCAAGTACCTGTTCCTCTACCCGATGGTCAAGCAGCGCCGCTGGTACGGGCTGCCCGACGAGGAGCGCGGCCGGATCATGAAAAGCCACATCGAGGTCGGCCGTCGCCATCCCGAGATCACGATCAACACGACCTACTCCTTCGGCCTCGACGACCAGGAGTTCGTCGTCGCCTTCGAGGGCGACGACCCGGGCGAGTTCCTCGACCTCGTCCAGGAGCTCCGCCCGACCGAGTCGAGCGCCTACACCGAGCGCGAGACCCCGATCTTCACCTGCCTCGCGATGTCGCCCCGCAAGGCGCTTGACGCCCTCGACGGCGCGCCGAGCGCCGTCCCTGCCGCGACCTAGCGAACGCGCGTTCCCTATCCTTTCGCGTTCCGCAATGAGCAACGTAGGCACCCCAGAGAACCCCGTCCGCATCGCCATCGTCGGCGCCGGCCCGTCCGGCTTCTACGCGGCCGAGCACATCCTCAAAGACGAGGCGACCCACGCCCAGGTCGACCTCTTCGACCGGCTCCCGACCCCGTTCGGGCTGGTCCGCGGCGGCGTCGCCCCCGACCACCCGAAGATCAAGTCGGTGATCCGGGTCTACGAAAAAACCGCCGCCCGCGAGGGCTTCCGCTTCTTCGGCAACGTCAAGGTCGGGCACGACATCGAGGTCGAAGACCTCGAGCGCCTCTACCACGCGATCGTCTACACGGTCGGCTGCGAGACCGACCGCCGGCTCGGCATCCCCGGCGAGGATCTCGCCGGCAGCCATGCGGCGACGGCGTTCGTCGGCTGGTACAACGCCCACCCCGACTACTGCGACGAGGAGTTCGACCTCACGCAGCGAGCGGGCGGTGGTGATCGGCAACGGCAACGTCGCGATGGACGTCGCCCGGATGCTCGCCCTCACCGACGCCGAGCTGCGCGAGACCGACACCGCCGACCACGCGATCGAGGCGCTCGATCGCAGCTCGATCCGCGAGATCGTCGTCCTCGGCCGCCGCGGCCCGGTCCAGGCCGCATTCACGAATCCCGAGATCAGGGAGCTCGGCGAGATGGAGGACGCCGACGTCATCGTCGACCCCGCCGAGGTCGAGCTCGACCCCGCCAGCGCCGCCTACCTCGAGTCCGACGACGCCGACAAGACGACCCGGGTCAACGTCGAGACGCTGCGCGAGTTCTCCCAGCGCGAGCCCGAGGGCAAGGACCGGCGGATCGTTCTCCGCTTCCTCTCCTCGCCGGTCGAGATCCAGGGCGACGGCAGGGTCGAGAAGGTCGTCATCGGCCGCAACGAGCTGGTCGAGGAAGGCGGCAGCCTCCGCGCTCGCGACAGCGGCGAGCGCGAGGAGCTCGAGTGCGGGCTGGTCCTGCGCTCCGTCGGCTACACCGGCGTGCCGCTCGAGGGCGTGCCCTTCGACGAGGATCGCGGCCTGATCCTCAACGACGGCGGCCGGGTGCTCGACTCCCATGACGCGGGCCACAAGGTCGGCCACTACACCGCCGGCTGGATCAAGCGCGGTCCCTCGGGAGTGATCGGCACCAACAAGAAAGACGCGCTGGAGACGGTCCAGCACCTGCTCAGCGACATCGAGGCCGGGGCGCTGCTCGACCCCGCCAGCCCCGATCCGAGCTCGGTCGAGGAGCTGCTCGCCGAGCGTGACGTGCGGTTCGTCAGCTTCGAGGACTGGCAGGCGATCGACCAGGCAGAGGTCGGCCGCGGCGAGCCCCACGGCCGCCCGCGGGTCAAGTTCGTCACGGTCGAGGAGATGCTCGACGCCCTCGGCGAGAAGGTCTCGAGCTAGAGCTTCCGCTCGCAGGAAGCCGACCTGGTCGGCGACGACCCGCTCGAAGGTCTCGCCGATGAACGGGCTGAAGTGGCCCCCCGGGTACAGCCGCAGCTCCGCGCTCGCGACGCTCCTCGCGGTCCTCTCGGCGAGCTCGGGGGGATTCACTTCGTCGTCCTCGGCGATGCAGTAGAGCGCCGGGCAGCGGAGACGACGCACCTTGCGCGCGAGCCGGTACGGGGGCTCGGTCGCGCCGCGGGCGCAGAGGTCATTCCGCCAGCGCGAGTCGGGCCCGGTGACAGCCTCGAAGCCCTCGATCGCATCCCTGGTGCAGAGGACCGCCCCGGACTCCGGCGGGCCGGTCGCGGGTATGCGAAACGGCTCGGCGGCCCGGGCGGCCCGACCCAGGTCCCGGAGTCCGGCCGCCATCAGCCTGGGGAAATGACCGAGGCCGTTCATGTGCAGCGAGAGAACGGATCCCGTCGATCAGGGGAGAGACGAGGATCGCCGCCGCGATGCTCGGGTCGGAGATCGCGATTTCCTGGGCGTGGGCGCTTCCGTAGGAGAAGCCCCAGATCGCGATCCGCGCCTGGTCGATGCCGGCGACGGTGCGGGCGAAAGCGATGGCGGCTCGAAAGTCCTCGCGCTGCATCCGGGCCGAGAGGAGGGTGCGGGGCTCCCCCTCGCTGTCGCCGAAGAAGCGGTAGTCGAAAGCGAGGGCGGCGATACCCGCCGCCGCGAACCGCTCGCTGTAGCGGTCGAGGCCCTGGTCGCGGACACAGGAGAGGCCTGACCCCAGAACAACGCACGGCGCCGGGCCGGGGCCCTCGGGACGAAAGAGCCAGGCGGCGCACCTCGTCCCGCCGACAACGAAGCCGACCTCCTCTCTCTCCATCGGGCGATCCTAGACCGGCCCCGCGCAACTCATAGAATCGCCGCGCATGGCGGACCTGGCGGAGATCACCGGGATGATCGAGACGGCGCTGCCCGGCGCCGAGGTCGAGGTGATCGACGAGACCGGCGCCGGCGACCACCTGCGGGCGACGGTGACCGCGTCGCAATTCGAGGGGCTCTCGCGGATCGACCAGCACCGACTGGTCAAGGCCGCCGTCGTCGAGCGCTTCGAGGACGGCCAGATCCACGCGCTCTCGATCAGGACGAGCGTCCCGGCTCGCTAGTCTTTCCCTCGATGTCCGATCCCGCCCTGAAGAGCAAAGTCGAGGAACTGATCGCCGGCAACCCGGTGCTGCTGTTCATGAAAGGCACGCCGGAAGCTCCGCGCTGCGGGTTCTCGATGCGCGTCGTCCAGGTCCTCGACACGATGGACGTGGACTACGGGGCGATCGACGTCCTGCCGGCGCTGCAGCCGCTGCGCGAGGTCACCGCCGAGATCTCCGACTGGCAGACCTTCCCCCAGCTCTACGTCAACGGCGAGCTCGTCGGCGGCGCCGACATCGTCGAGGAGATGTACGAGTCGGGCGAGCTGGCCGAGGCACTCGGGATCGAGCAGCCGGCGAGCACGTTGCATGCCGCGCCTCCGGCGCAGTCGCCGCCGCTGCAGATCGAATAGCCGGCCGCGCTAGACCGAGGCTGTCTCGGCTGCGTCCTCTTTCACCTGGAAAGAGGAGCCGCATCCGCAGGCCGCGACGACGTTCGGGTTGTTGACCTGGAACCCGGCGCCCTGGAGGCCTTCGACGTAGTCGACCTCGGAGCCGAACACGAACTGCATGCTGACCTTGTCGACGACGACCGAGACGCCGTCGACCTCGAAGACGTTGTCGTCGTCCTTGACGCGGTCGAAGGCGAGGGCGTACTGGAAGCCGGAGCATCCACCGCCGCGGACGGCGACGCGGAGCGCCTGGCCGTCGGCCTCGTCCTGGGTCCCCAGCAGGTCGCCGATCTTCTCGACGGCCTTCTCGCTGAGGGTGATTGCCGCTGTCGGAGTCTCAGTCACTTCACAAAGTGTAGCTGCACCGCTACCGGGCGCCGAGAGGAAGCCCGGCGGCGCCCGAGGTTGCATCGATCCATGGAGACCAGGCGGGGCCGGGCTCTGAGAGAATCGAGGTCTTGAGCGAGGGACGAGAGACCGCCGTGGTCGCCGATAGCACCTGCTATCTGCCGACCAAACTGCGGGAGGAGCGGGGCATCGAGCTGATCAGCCTCTACGTCTCGATCGACGGCGACCAGCGCCCGGAGGTCGAGATCGACGACTACGAGGGATTCTTCGAGCAGCTGCGCGCCTCGCAGGAGGCCGCGACGACGTCGCAGCCGTCGATCGGGGACTTCGTCGCCGTCTACGAGCCGCTGCTCGACGAGGGCCGGGAAATCGCCTCGATCCACATCTCCTCGGGGATCTCGGGGACGTTCGAGGCGGCGGGCCAGGCCCGCGACCGGCTGATCGCCGAGGGCAAGGGCGGTGAGCGCATCCACCTCTACGACTCGCGGTCGGCCTGCGGCGGGATGGGGCTCTGCGCGCTGGCGGCCTCGGCCGCGGCGAGGAGCGGGGCGAGCGGCGCGGAGGCGGTTGCCCGCGCCGAACAGGCGCGTGACGAGCTGAAGATGTGGTTCGCGATCGACACCCTCGAGTACCTGAGGCGCGGCGGGCGGATCGGCGGCGCCGCCGCCTGGATCGGGTCGGCGCTGAAGATCAAGCCGATCCTCACCCTCGAGGACGAGATCACCCCGGTCGAGCGGGTCAGGACCCGCTCGCGGTCGATCGAGCGGCTGCGCGAATACGCGCGCGAGCGTCACGAGTCGGGCGCCGACGCCTGGGTGGTCCAGTACATCCAGGACTCCGAGGCGGCCAACACCCTCGCCGACGAGTGCCGCGAAATCTTCGGCTGCGAGCCGGCCTTCATCTCCGAGGTCGGGCCGGTGATCGGCGCCCACGCAGGCCCCGGCCTGCTCGGCGTCGGCAGCGTCACCACCTCCGTCCTGGCTAGATAGAGCGCGGCGGCTCTAGCGTCGGCGGCGGCGCAGGGCGAGGAAGCCGCCGACGGCGAAGCCGACGACCGCGGCCCCGATCACGAGCTCGTTTTTGTGCTCGTTGATCTGGCGGCGCCAGTCGGTCAGCTCGGTGACCTTGTTGCGGAGCACCTCGACCGAGTGGCCGAAGTCCTGGCGCTGGGCGTCGATGTCGCGGCGGATCTCGGCCGCCGTGCGGCCGGGCCGCCCGGGGGCCACCGGGCGAGGGGGCTCGGGCTGAGCGTTCATTTCTCCACCCCCCGACGTCCTTTTCGAGCATCTCGCGGGTCAGTTTCGCCTCTTCGATCGCCTGCTCGGGAACCGGCGGGGAGCCGGCCAGGACCGAGCGGTAGGCGAAGTAGCCGGCGCCGGCCGCGACGAGGAGGAAGATCGCCGCCTCGACGAAGAACCCGGGCCACGCCTTGCCGTCGAAGATCTCTTCGTTCAGCAGCCAGGCGAAGCCCTCCATGATCGAGGATCAGGGCGAGGAAGGCGAAGACCCCGGCGACGATCCCGACGACCGAGCCGCGCAGGATCTTGCCGACTTTCTCGCTGACCTCCGCCTTGACGAGCTCGACCTCCTCGCGGATCAGGCTCGAGGCCTTTTCGGAGACGTCGAAGACGAGCTCTCCGACCGACTTGTCGTCGGTCGGTTTCGGTGGGGTCACGCCCGGGCCGGACATCGTCGCCTACTCGGGCGGGTCCTCGTCGAACACGCGCTTCCAGACGATCGCGGCGAGCCGTGTCGCGGCGATGCTGGCGAGGGCGCTGGCGCCCGCCAGCACTCCGCTCCATACAAGTCGTTTCACGATGTCGTTGTCCATACCCGCTTCGGGCCGACCTTACCTATCGAGGCTCGAGGCCGTCGCAGATCGTCGCGACGACAAAATCCTTTGCCTTCGCGAAATCCGAGTCGGAGGCCGGGATCACCGCGAAGATCCAACCGGAGAGCAGCTGCTCGATCGCGCCGTAGAAGGCCATCGAGGCGAAGGCGGGGTCGATGTCGGCGCGGAAGGCGCCGGACTCCTGGCCCTCCTCGACGATCCTCCCGATCGAGTCGTAGGCGCGGCGGATCTCCCCCAGGTGGGTCTGGCCGAAGGAGTTGGCGGCCCTGGTGACCTCGACGATGATCACCTTCATCAGTTCGGGGTCGTGGCGGTAGGACTCGATGATGAAGTTGGCGACGTTCGCGAGCTTTTCGCGCGGCGCCTGGCCGGCGTTGTCGGCTTCGTCGATCGCGGCCAGCAGCAGCGACCAGCGCTCGGTGAAGAGCTCGTTCAGCACCTCCTCCTTGGAGTCGAAGTAGTGGTAGACCAGCCCGTAGGCGACCCCCGCCTCGTCGGCGATGTCGGAGACCCTGGTCGAGTGGAAGCCCTGGCGGGCGAAGACCTTGATCGCCGCGTCGAGGATCTGGCGCCGCTTGTCGATCGGGGGCGCTTTCGAGGCCATCAGGCGTGCGCCTCCACGAGCTGGGGCCAGGCATAGGCCTCGGGCCGGCGGTTGGCGAGCGAGGGCAGCGACTCGCGGACCCGCTCCTGAGCGGCGAGGTCGAGGTCGGCGGCGACGAAGCACTCCTCGTCCGGCGCGACCGCGAGCACCTCTCCCCAGGGGTCGACGATCGCCGAGTGCCCGTAGGAGTCGTACTGCGGGGGCGCCTCGCCGATCTGGTTCGGGGCGATGAGGAAGACCTGGTTCTCGATCGCGCGCGCCCGCAGCAGCACCTCCCAGTGGTCGCGGCCGGTGGTCGAGGTGAAGGCCGACGGCACCGAGATCAGACGGGCGCCGCGCAGGGCGAGGATCCGGTAGAGCTCGGGGAAGCGGAGGTCGTAACAGACCGACAGCCCGAGGTCGGCCTCCCCCAGCGACGCGGTGACGATCTCCTCGCCGGGGTCCTCGTACTCGGACTCGCGGTAGGTGACGCCGCCGACGACCACGTCGAACATGTGGATCTTGCGGTAGACGGCGAGGTCCGACCCATCGGGGCCGATCAGGACCGAGGTGTTGAACGCCTTCTCCCCGCCGATCGCCGAGATGCTGCCGGCGAGGAGGTGGATGCCGAGCTCGCGGGCCCAGCCGCGGGCCGCGGTCAGGCTCGGGCCGTCGAGCGGCTCGGCCTCGGCGAGGAGCCGCTCGCCGCCGGCGAGCAGGTTCCACTTCTCAGGCAGGGCGACGAGGTCCGCGCCGTCGGCCGCCGCGGCCCGGACGAGACGCTCGGCGGTGTCGATGTTCCGGGCCCTGTCGTCGGTCGAATTGAGCTGTACCGCTGCTACTCGCAAGCTTTCCTCCATTGACTGACCAGTCAATCGGTCACGGCTCAGTATAGGAGGAGACGTGGCTACGATTGCCCGAGGCGATGGTGGTCGACGAGGCGCAACAAATCGAGCCCGAGGGCGAACGCAAGCTGGTCACGGTGCTGTTCGCCGACGTCATGGGCTCGATGGACATGGCCGAGCAGCAGGACCCCGAGCAGTGGCGCGGGATCATGCAGGGCTTCTTCTCGATCCTCTCCGACGCCGTCCACCGTTTCGAGGGGACGGTCGACAAATTCACCGGCGACGGGATCATGGCCGTCTTCGGGGCGCCGATCGCCCACGAGGACCACGCCCAGCGCGCCTGCTACGCGGCGCTGCGGATGCTCGATGACATCTCGGACTACGCCGCCGAGCTCCGTCGCAAGCACGGCCTCAACTTCTCGGCCCGGATCGGGATCAACTCCGGCGAGGTGATCGCCGGGGCGATCGGCGACAAGGGCGAGGGCAACTACACGGCGATCGGCCACACGGTGGGTCTGGCGCAGCGGATGGAGGCCCTGGCGGAGCCCGGCAAGGCCTATCTCGCCGAGGCCGCCGCCGAGCTCGCGCACGGGTACCTCGACCTCGAGGACCTCGGCGAGTTCGAGATCAAGGGCTCGAGCCGGCCGGTCAGGGTCCACGAGCTGACCGGCATCGGGTCGGCGCGGTCGCGGCTCGACCTCTCGCGCGAGCGGGGCTTCTCCCAGTTCGTCGGCCGGAAGAAGGAGTTGCAGACGCTCGAGGATGGGCTCGAGGCGGCGGAGGCCGGCAACGGCGCCGTGATCGGCATCGTCGCCGAACCGGGGCTCGGCAAGAGCCGCCTCACCGCCGAGTTCCTCGATCGCTGCCGTGGCCTCGGGTTCGAAGTCTTCGAGGCGCAGGCGCAGTCGCATGGCCAGGAGACTCCGTTCGCGCCGGTCCTCCAGATCCTCCGTGCCTACTTCGGCGTCTCCGACAGCGATCCCGAGCAGCTGTCCCGCGAGAAGATCGCCGGCCGGGCGCTGCTGCTCGAGCCGGGCCTGGTCGAGGACCTGCCGGTCCTGTTCGACTTCATGGGCCTCTCGGATCCGGACCGGCCGCCGCCACAGCTCAGCCCCGAGGCCCGCCAGCGCTCCCTCCGCACCCTCCTCTGCAAGCTCCTGCACGCACCCAATCGCCGCCGGGCCTCGGTCAACGTGATCGAGGACCTGCACTGGATGGACGACGGCAGCGACTCGCTCCTCGGCGAGCTGCTGGGATCGGTCGAGGGCACGAAAACGCTGGTGATCCTCAACTTCCGGCCCGAGTACTCGCCGAGCTGGGGCGAGCTCCCGAACTACAGCCAGATCCCGCTCGAGCCGCTCGGCACCGCCGACACCAGCCAGCTTCTGCACGACCTGGTCGGAGACGACCCCTCGCTCGACGGGCTCACCGACCTGATCCACGAGCGGACCGCGGGCAACCCGTTCTTCGTCGAGGAGATCGTCCGCGAGCTGACCGAGAGCGGCTCGCTCGAGGGCGAGCGCGGAGCCCAGAAGCTGGTCCAGCCGGTCTGCGACATCAAGGTCCCCCCCAGCGTCCAGACCGTCCTCGCCGCGCGGATCGACAGGCTCGACGCCGACGCAAAGCAGCTGGTGCAGGCGATGTCGGTCGCCGGCCGCGAGGTCCCCCAGCCCGCACTGATGCGGATCTCGCCGTTCGACGACGAGGGGGCCTGCGGCGAGGCTCTCCAAAAGGCGATCGACGCCGAGTTTCTCTACGAGGCCGAGCTCTATCCGGAGCGCGTGATCGCGTTCCGCCATCCGCTGACCCTGGAGGTCGCCTACGGGAGCCAGCTCGCCGAGCAGCGGGCCCGGACCCACGCCGCGGTGGCGCGGGCGACGATGGACCTCAACCCCGACCGCCACGACGAGCTCGCGACCCTGATCGCCCACCACTTCGAGGAGGGAGGCGAGCTGCGCGAGGCGGCGCGCTGGTCCGCCCGCGGCGCCTACTGGGCGGGCCACAGCCAGCCCCGCGAAGCGCAGCGCCTCTGGCAATCGGTGATGAGGCTCGTCCCCGATCCCGAGGAGGACGCGGAAGCGAGCTCACTCGCGATCAACTCGCGCCTGATGCTGCTCGACTACGCCTGGCGACTGGGGACGGACCGCGCCGAGGAGACGAAGCTCGTCACCGAGGCGGAGGAAATCGCGACCAGGATGGGCGACAAGCACTCGCTGGCGATGTTGAAGACCGCCGCCGGAGTCCGCCCCGGCAGGCTCCGCGACCCGGACGAGTGGCTCGCCGCAGCGGCCGAAGCGATCGAGCTGGCCGACGAATCCGGTGACGATCACCTGCGGGTGGCGGTGCGCGCGATCGGCGCCTACCCCCACCTCCTGATCGGCGACTTCGATGGCTTCGAAGCGGTCCTCGACGAGATGATCGGGCTGATCGACGGCGACCGCACGATCGGGGCCGGAGTCCTGGTCGGCAGCCCGCTCGCCTACGCGTACATGAGCAAGGGGATGGCGCTGCGGGAGCGAGCCCGGTTCGAGGAGTCCGAGGACTACTTCATCAAAGCCCTGCGGATCGCCGAGGAGGACGGCGATCCCGAGACGGCCTCCTGGGTCAAGAGCAACCACGCCCTGCTCCTCGCCGTCCGGGGAGACGTCGAGGAAGGACTGGATCTCGCCCACCGCGGCCTCGAGTCGACGGAGCGGCTGGGCGACATCTTCTCGCGCACCGTCGCGACCTCCAACCTGGCCGCCGTCCAGCTGGTGGCGGGTGACGCGGCGTCCGCCCTCGAGTCGATCGAGGCCGCCGAACGGATCTACCTCGAGGCGATGCCGGATGCGGGTGAGATGCGCGTCTGGCGGGAAGGGATCCACTCCGAAGCGCTGTTCGGGAGTCGGCAGGGCCGAGGATGCCCTCGCGATCGCGGACTCCGCGGTGGAGACGGCCCGCCGGTACCGGCTGCTGTGGTCGCTGCCGCTGGCCCTGAAGGCGCAGGCGAAGGCACGCGCCGCGACGGGCCAGGGGGGTGTCGCCGAGGCGCTCGACGAGGCGCTCGAGATCACCGGGTCGACGGGTTGCCTGATGTCGGCCGCGACGATCGAGGACGAGCGCGAGGCGCTCGCCGCCGCCGGCTGACCCGCCCTAGAGACCGGTGAAGCGCTGGCGACCAGCCAGTCGGTCAGCCGGTCGGGGAGGACGCGGGCTGATGAACGCCTGGCCGCGGGCGTCGGCGCCGACCAGGTACCGGGTGCGGGGGCGGGCCGAGGTCAGCGCATGCTCGATCGTCGCCGCGACCTTCTCTGGCGGGATGCCGCGCAGGGCCGTCTCTCTTGCCACCTTCGGAAGAGCGGCGATGTAGCGCGGGTAGAGCGCCTTCTCCTCCTCGGAGGCGCGCTCGATGATCGCTTCCCCCTCGTCGACCCCGCGCTCCCAGATCGGCGTTTGAATCGAGCCCGGCTCGATGATCGAGACCGATATGCCCCAGGGACGCAGCTCCTGGCGGAGCGAATCGCCGACCGCCTCGAGTCCGAACTTGGACGCGTGGTAGGCGCCGAACATCGGCAGCGCCATCCGGCCGCCGATCGAGGTGTTGAAGACGATCCGGCCGCGGGCCGCGCGGATCGAGGGCAGCATCGCCTTCGTGACCGCGACCTGGGCGATGAGGTTGACGTCGAGCTGACGGCGGAAGTCCTCGATCGGCAACGTCTCCAGCGGCCCCGGGACCGCGATGCCGGCGTTGTTGACCAGGCCGTCGAGGCCGGCGCCGTCCGTGTCCTCCGCAACCCGAGCCGCCGCCGCCTCGATCTGCTCCTGGTCGGTGACGTCGAGGAGGACCGGCAGGAGCCGGTCGGACCCACTCTCGGCGAGCGAGCGCATGTCCTCCTCGCGGCGGACACCGGCGTGGACCCGCCATCCCCTGGCGTCGAGCCAGAGCACTGTCGCCCGCCCGATCCCGGTCGAAGCGCCGGTGACCAGGGCGGTTCTCACAATCCGCAGGCTATACGCGCGACGAGCGCCCCGGCCTCGGGCCGGGACGCTCGATCACGCATCCATGCCGGCTCCTAGGGAGTTGGAACCGAGCAGACCGCGTAGGCGATGATTTCGGTTTCGTCGCGTCAGCGAGTTGTTTGACCGCGGCTTCCCAGCCGTTCCGACCGCGTTCGGCTGACTTGAGAGAACGTCGTCTTCATCCGACGGGCTTCCGGTGCCACCTTCGCCTGTGAGCTGGAAACCACCGCCCAGGAGCACCGATTCTGCCGGGCAGTCGGCGGTCGAGGTTTCCGTGCTTGGGGTGCCTTCCACCACTTCGCTTGCGGCCGGCCCGCGGTCCGGTCGCGCCCGTATCTCCGGTTGCTCCCGTGTCACCGGTCGGTCCCTGAGGCCGGAGTCGCCGGTCGCGCCGGTGTCTCCCGTCGCGCCGGTGTCACCTGTGGTGCCGGTGTCGCCGGTCGGGCCCTGCGGCCCGCTCGGACCGGTGTCGCCGGTGTCTCCGTGCGCCCGTGCACCGTGTCTCCGGTGGCACCGGTGTCTCCGGTCGCCCCGGTGTCTCCGGTCGGACCTTGCCGGACCCGGTCGGGCCCGTGTCGCCGGTCGCGCCTTGTCGCCGGTCGCGCCGGTGTCTCCGGTCGCGCCGGTGTCTCCGGTCGCGCCTTTGTCACCGGTCGCGCCTTTGTCACCGGTCGCACCGGTCGGTCCGCGCCGGTGTCTCCGGTTGCCCCGGTGTCGCCGGTCGCTCCCGCGCCCGGTCCGGTCGGGCCCGTGGCTCCGGTTGCGCCGGTCGCTCCAGTCGCGCCGGTCGCTCCGCTCGCTCCTGGCGGCGCCGGTCGGGGCCGGTGCGCCCCGGTCGGGCCGGCCTCGTCAGGTCCGGCGGGGCCGGTGTCGCCCGTCGGCCCCGGCGGGCCGATCGGCCCCTGAACGCCCGGCGGGCCCTGCGCGCCCTTCGGCCCCTTCGGGCCCCTCGGCCCCTTCTTGCCCTTCTTCTGCTTCTTGGCCGAGCTGTGGCCGGAGTCGGCCTGGGCAAGGCCGGGACCGACCGCAAGCATCACCACTGCAACTGCTGCGAGTCCGATCAGGGTCAACGGCATCCGCCGCCTCTGGATCGTCAAGTTCATGCCGTCCTCCTCAGGGTCATATCGCTCCGGATAGACGCAACTGGCATCTGAACACGTATCAGTGCAGTCACACCAGGCCCAAGCAGATTGGACGTCTGACCGATCCCGTACCCCGGCACCGCTCGGTCTAACATCGGCCCTCGTGACGTCCTCGACGGCATTCGTGACCGGCGGCTCGGGTTTCATCGGCGGCCGCCTGATCGACCGGCTGGTCCGCGACGGGACGGCGGTGCGGGCCCTGGCCCGATCCGACGCCTCGGCCCAGCTGGTGACCGATCGCGGCGCCGAGCCGGTGGCGGGGGACCTCTCCGACCGGGAGTCCCTCGAGCGGGCCGCCGCAGGCGCCGATGTCGCCTATCACCTCGCCGCCCACCTCGGCGAGTGGGGGCCGTGGGAGGACTTCGAGCGCGGGAACGTCGAGGGGAACCGAAAACGCGTTGAGCGCGGCGGCCGCGGCGGGCGTCGCGCCGGTTCGTCCACTGCGGGACCGAGGCGGCGCTGATGGCCGGCGACCCCCTCGTCCACGTCGATGAGGCGGCGCCGCTCCGACCCGACTCGCCGGCGCCCTACTCGGCATCGAAGGCGCGGGCCGAGCTCGCGGTACGGCGCGCCAATCGCAGCGGATTCGAGACCGTCACCGTCAGGCCCCGGTTCGTCTGGGGCAAGGGCGACACGACCCTGCTCCCGGACATGGTCGCGACCGTCAAGAAAGGCGGCTGGGCCTGGGTCGGCGGCGGCGGCAACGTCACCGACACCGCCCACGTCGACAACGTGGTCGAGGGGATGGTGCTGGCGGCCGAGAAGGGCCGGCCGGGCGAGGCCTACTTCGTCACCGACGACGAGCCGGTCGTCTTCCGCGAGTTCGTCACCGCGATGCTGCGGACCCAGGGCGTCGAGCCTCCCGACCGCAGCCTTCCCGCCTGGACGGCGAGGCCGATGGCGGCCGTCTCACAGGCGGCCTGGAAGCTGCTGCCGCTGAAGGGCGAGCCGCCGATGACGACGTTCCGCTCCTGGCTCCTGACCCAGGAGTGCACGATCGACATCTCGAAGGCGAAGACGCGAGCTCGGCTACGAGCCGATCGTCTCCCGCGAGGAGGGCCTGGCGGGGCTGCGGGACGCGGCCGTCTAGTCGAACCCGGCGCCCGCGTTGGCGCCCGCTCCCGGTTCGGCGAGCAGGATCGCCAGCAAGACCGGCAGGCAGGTGAGGGTGAGGCCGACCCAGAACGGCCACCACCTGCCGGTGGCGAAGCTCGCCACCGAGCCGGCGATCGCGCCGGGCAGCGGCAGCAGGACGACGATCCAGCCGAGGGTGCCGGCGATCGGTTGCGACCCTCCCATCGCCATCAGGAAGGCGACGATCGTCAGCGCGAGCCCCGAGCAGAGCGTGATGCCGATCGAGGCCAGGACCAGCGCCACCGATTGGGACTGCGGCCCGTTCCCCGGCCCGTTTTCCACCACAGGCTCCATCGCGGAATTATGGCCCAATGCCGCTTCGGACGTCTGACCGATTTCCATACCCCGGCACCGCTCGGTCTAACATCGGCGCTCGTGACCTCCTCGACGGCATTCGTGACCGGCGGCTCAGGCTTCATCGGCGGCCGCCTGATCGACCGGCTGGTCAGTGACGGGACGCGCGGTGCGGGCCCTGGCCCGATCCGACGCCTCGGCCCAGCTCGTTGCCGATCGCGGCGCCGAGCCGGTGCGCGGGTGACCTCTCTGACCGGGATTCCCTCGAGGCGGGCCGCGGCCGGCGCCGATGTCGCGTACCACCTCGCCGCCCACCTCGGCGAGTGGGGCCCGTGGGAGGACTTCGAGCGCGGGAACGTCAGGGGAACCGAAAACGCGCTTGAGCGCGGCAGCCGCAGCAGGCGTGCGCCGGTTCGTCCACTGCGGGACCGAGGCGGCGCTGATGGCGGGTGACCCTCTGGTCCACATCGACGAGAGCGCGCCGCTGCGGCCCGATTCGGCGGCGCCCTACCCGGCGACCAAGGCGCGGGCGGAGCTCGCGGTGCGCCGCGCCAACCGCAGCGGATTCGAGACCATCACGGTCAGGCCCCGTTTCGTCTGGGGCAGCGGCGACACCACCCTGCTCCCGAACATGGTCGCGACGGTCGAGAAAGGGGGGTGGGCCTGGGTCGGAGGCGGCCACAACATCACCGACACCGCCCATGTCGAGAACGTGGTCGAGGGAATGGTGCTGGCCGCCGAGAAAGGGCGGCCGGGCGAGGCCTACTTCATCACCGACGACGAGCCGGTCGAGTTCCGCGAGTTCGTGACCGCGATGCTGCGGACCCAGGGCGTCGAGCCGCCGGATCGCAGCCTCCCCGCCTGGACCGCGAAGCCGATGGCGGCCGTCTCGGAGGCGGCCTGGAAGCTGCTGCCGCTGAAGGGCGAGCCGCCGATGACGACCTTCCGCTCCTGGCTCCTCACCCAGGAGTGCACGATCGACATCTCGAAGGCGAAGGGCGAGCTCGGCTACGAGCCGATCGTCTCCCAGGAGCAGGGCCTGGCCGAGCTCCGCGGCAGCGCCTAGCTCAACGGACTAGGGCCGATTCGCCCGGTGCCGCTCGAGCTCGGCGACCATCGCCTTGGTGTGGAGGGCGGCGATCAGGTCCTGGAGCGGCTCCGAACCGGCTTCGAGCATCGCGACCACCTTCTCCGGCGACACCTCGCCCGCGAGGCGATCCATCACGACCTCGATCTCTTCCCGGACCAGCTCCTCCATCGCCCGCTTGTAGCGGATGGTGTCGTAGACGGTGAACCCGATCTCCTCGTCGTAGCCGCCGGCGCGGAAGCGGCTGATCGCCTCGATGATCCGCAGGTCCGACGGCGAGTAGCCGCGGCTGTTCGGGCTCAGCACCTCGAGCTCCTCGAGGCGGTCGAGCACCTCCTTCGGCACCCCGTAGCGCTCGCGAGCGGCGGCGGCGCTGGTCCGCGAACGCTCCCCGGCGAGCGCGCGCTCGAGGATCCGGTCCTCGAGCTCGACCAACGCCCGGGCCTGCTCGGGGCCTTCGTCGAGGACCGACTTGATCGCCTTCAGCGGCATGAACCGCTCCTCCTGCAGCTGCTTGATCAGCCTGATCCGGTCGATGAACTCCGGCGGGTAGTAGGCCATGTTGCGGCTCGTCTTCACCGGCTCGGGCAGCAGGCCCTCGCGCAGGTAGTGCTTGATCGTCGGCACCGGGACACCCGAGGCCTCGGCCAGCTCGCCGATGCGCAGCAGCGACTGCTCGGCGCTCGCGCTCATGCCCGGAAGGTCGCCGCGGAGTCGGAGCTCGGCCCGGCCGCGGCGCCGGACTCGAGCATCGCCGCGACCTCGTCCTCGGAGTAGCCCGCCTCGGCGAGGACCTCGCGGGTGTGCTCGCCGAAGGCCGGCGCCGGACGGGTCGGGTCGCCGGGGGTGCGGCTCATCTTCACCGGGAACCCGAGCTGGCGGATCGTCCCGAGCTCGGGCTGCTCCATCTCGACCACCATCCCGCGCTCGCGGACCAGCTCCGAGTCGAGGGCCTCGTCGATGTCGAGGACCGGCTCGACGCAGCAGTCGTGCTCGTCGTTGAACGCCTGCCACTCCTCGCGGGTGCGGGAGCGGAAGACCTCGGCCATCTCCCGCCAGGCATCGGAGCCGGGGGCGTCGAACTGCGACTCGATCAGGTCGGCCCGGCCGACCCCGTTGCAGAGCGCGGCCCAGAACTTCGGCTCGAGGGCGCCGCAGGAGACCCAGCCGTCCTTCGCCTCGTAGGGCATGTAACAGATCAGGCCGCCGGCGAGCTGCTGCTCGCCGCGCCGCGGGACCTCGCCGTCGCAGAAGTAGCGGCCGGCGACCATCCCCAGCCAGGACAGGGCGCCGTCGGCCATCGAGACGTCGACCATCTGGCCCTCGCCCGAGCGGCGGCTCTCGTGCAGCGCCGCCATCACCCCGAAGGCCGCCATCAGGGCGCCGCCGCCGAGGTCGGCGATCTGCCCGCCCGACTGGACCGGCGGCCCCCCCTTCGCCCCGGTCAGCCCGAGCAGGCCGACCAGGCCGAGGTAGTTCATGTCGTGCCCGGCGCGCGCGGTGTAGGGGCCGTCCTGGCCGTAGCCGGTGATCGCGCAGAAGACGATCGCCGGGTTCGCCTCGCGCATCCGCTCGTACCCGACCCCGAGCCGGTCGAGGACGCCGGGCCGGAAGCCGTCGAGGACGACGTCGTAGTCCTTCGCCAACCGCAGCAGGGCCTCCCGGCCCTCGCTCGCGCTTGAGGTCGAGCCGGATCGAGCGCTTGCCGCGATTGAGCGAGAGGTAGAGGGCCGAGCGGGTGCCGAGCTCCTGATGCTCCTCGCCGCCGTAGTAGGGCGGCGCCCAGCGGACGTAGTCGCCCATCCCGGTGTCCTCGACCTTCAGCACCTCCGCGCCGAGGTCGGCGAGCAGCAGCGAGCAGAAGCCCCCCGGGAGGAGCCGGGTCAGATCGAGGACCCTGACGTCGCTAAGCGGGAGCCCGCTCACGGCGGGGCACCCCCAGCAGCTCGCGGGCCTCGGCGACGGTCGCGGCCCGGCGGCCGACGTCCTCCGCCATCTGCCGCGCCTTCGCGATCAGGTCGCCGTTGGACTTCGCCATCTCCCCGTTCGGCAGGTAGAGGTTGTCCTCGACCCCGGCGCGGACGTTGCCGCCGAGGACCAGCGAGGAGGCGAGCAGTTTCCACTGGTCGCGGGAGATCCCGATCACCTGCCACTGGTTCTCGCCCTCGGGGCCGCCCGGGATCTGGTCCGACATCACGGTGACGTTGCGCGGTCGTCGGCCTGATCCCGCCGTTGACCCCCATCACCAGCGAGATCTGAAGCGGCGTGCGATCGAGCAGCCCCATGTCGATCAGCGGGTCGAGGTTGGCGACGTGGCCGGCGTCGAAGCACTCGTGCTCGGGCTTGATCCCGAGCTCCTTCATCGCGGTCAGGAACTCGATGATCGTGTCGAAGCTGTTCTCGAAGACCGCCTTGAAGACGAAGTCCTTGCGCCGGGAGCTGTACTTGGCGTAGTTCATCGAGCTCATGTTGAGCGCGGCGACGTCGGGCCGCAGCTCCCGCAGGTACTCGATCCGCTTCTCGATCGGGATCCCGATCGCCCCGGTCGAGTAGTTGATGATCACGTCGCCGACCTCGGCCAGGATCGCCTCGGTGATCGCCCGGAAGTCCTCGACCTCATAGGACGGCGTCCCGTCCGGTTTGCGGGCGTGGATGTGGATCTGCGAGGCGCCCTCGTCGACCGCGCGCCGCGCCTCGGCCGCGTACTCCTCGGGGGTGTACGGGATCGCCGGGCACTGGTCGCGGTTGGCGATCACGCCGCTGATCGAGCAGCTGATCACCACCGGATCGTCGAATGAGCTCATGCCCCTCCTCCCCTCTCCTCGATCGCCTTCTGGATCTCTTCGACAAGCTGGGCGACGGCAGCCTGCTCGGAGGGGTCGGGGTCGAACGGGAGCAGCAGGTGCCCGAGGTTGAGGTCGCCGCGGCCGACGATCTCCAGCTTCGGCGTCTTCAGCATCCCGGAGTCGAAGGAGGCGTTGGCGCTCTCCATCATCGCGACCGGGATCCGCGCGAAGCTCCCGAACGAGCCCCCGATCTCGAACCCGAACGCCTCGAAGATCGCGCCGTCGAAGACGAGCAGGCCGGTGAACTGCTCCTTCTCGTGCTTCAGCAGGACCTCGGTCATACCGGCATCACCCCGTGGCGTTTGGCCGGCTTGGAGACGTGCTTGGTCCGGGCCATCCGCAGCGCTTTGACGATCGTCGGCCGCGTCTCGCGCGGGTCGATGATGTCGTCGATCACCGCGTTGCCGGCGGCGATGTAGGGGTCGATCTGCTGGCGGACGGCGTCGAGCATCGCCTCGCGGGTCGCCTCCGGGTCCTCGGAGGCCTCGATCGCCGAGCGGCCGATGATTTCGACCGCGCCCTCGGCGCCCATCACCGAGATCTCGGCCCCGGGCCAGGCGACGATCAGGTCCGGCTCGTAGGCCTTGCCGCACATCACGTAGTAGCCGGCGCCGTAGGCCTTGCGGACGATCACCGTCACCTTCGGGACCGTCGCCCGGCTGACCGCGTAGAGCATCTTCGCCCCGTGGCGGATGATCCCGGCGTGCTCGACCTTCGAGCCGACCATGAACCCCGGCACGTCCTGGAGGAAGACCAGCGGGATGTTGAAGGCGTCGCAGAGGTTGATGAACCGCGCCGCCTTGTCGGCGGAGTCGTTGTCGAGGATCCCGGCCAGCTGCTTCGGCTGGTTGGCGACGATCCCGACCGGCTGGCCGCCGAAGCGGGCGAAGCAGGTGATCAGGCTCTTGGCGAATTTCGGCTTGATGTCGAACCACTCGCCGTCGTCGACGATCTCGGCGATCACCTCGTACATGTCGTAGGGCTGGCGCGAGGAGTCGGGGACGATCTCGAGCAGCTTCTCCGAGCGGCGGTCGTCGGGATCCGAGGTCTCCACTGATCGGCGGCTTCTGCTCGCAGTTGGCCGGGAAGTAGGAGAGGTAGGCCCTGACCTTGGCGATGCATTCCTCGTCGTCCTTGCACCTCGAGGTCCCCGACGCCCGATTTGCGGCAGTGGACCTTGGCCCCGCCGAGCTCCTCCATCGAGATCTCCTCGCCGGTGACGGCTTTCGTCAGATGCGGCCCGGCGAGCGCCATCGCGCCCTGGCCGGAGACCATCGGGACGAAGTCCGAGAGCGCCGGGATGTAGGCGGTGCCCGCCGCGCAGGGCCCCATCATCGCCGCCACCATCGGGATCACTCCCGACATTTCGACCTCCTCGCGGAAGAGGTGGCCGGAGCCGGCGAAGAGCGACCCCGCCGCCTCCTGGATCCGCGCCCCGGCCGAGTCGAGCAGCCAGATGAAGGGCATCCGCTTCTGCAGCGCCATCTCCCGCAGCCGGGTCACCTTGAGCTCGCCGGTCATCCCCATCGAGCCCGCCATCACGGTGAAGTCGTAGGCGGCGATGCAGGTGGCGCGGCCGTCGACGTCGCCCCAGCCGGTGATGACGCCGTCGGCCGGCGCCTCGACCCCGTCCATCGCCCGCTGGGCGAAATGCGGCCGGCCGTGGATCCCGAGCTCGACGAAGGTCCCCTCGTCGACCAGGAGGTCGATCCGCTCCCGCGCGGTCAGCTTGCCGCGCTCGTGCTGTTTGGCGATCTTCTCCTCGCCGCCGCCGAGCCGCGCCTTCTCGCGCGCCTCGTGCAGCTGCTCGGTCAGCTCTCCCAGGGACGCCGTCCCCGGCAGCTTGTGGTCGGTCTCGCTCAAGATCTCTCCTCGTCGCTACGGTTTTGGTGTGGCCCTGCTCGCGACAGCGCTGTGCCTTGCGTCCACCCGGGATGCGATGGCCTCCGGTGCAACCGCCGCCGCTCCCGTGATCGCCAATTCGCGGTCTCCTTCGAACGCGGCGGCGGGCTCAAGGCCGACCCTCGGTCGCTGCAGATCGCACCCGGTCGCCACGCGACGGCGAAAGGCCTCGGCAAGACCGTCCGCTTCCGGGTCGGCGTCAAACCGGTCAGGCGACTCCGCAAAGCCCTGGAAGGCGCCGGCTTCGAGGAGCATCCCCGACCCGAGGCCGAGCAACTGCGCCGATTGCTTCTACTACGACATCGTCTACCGCGGGCACGAGGTCGAATTCAGCCAGCTGGATCAGCCCCGAAAGCTGGTCGGCGTGGTCGACCAGCTCGAAGCGCTGATCGATTCTCATCTTCCCTTCCACTGAGGCTCCCGCTTCTCGAAGAAGGCGGTGACGCCCTCGACGATGTCCTCGGTGCTGAAGGTCAGCGAGAGCTGGCTGCGGAGGAACTCGAGCGCGTCGTCGACCGCCATGTCCTGCTGGCGGTACATCGCGTCGTGGCCGAGCCGCATCAGGACCGGGCTCTTGGAGGCGAGCTTGCCGGCCCAATCGGCGACCGCGTCGTCGAACTCGGCCGCCGGGACGACCCTGTTGGCGAGGCCGAAGGTGACCGCCTCCTCGGCGCTCAGCCGCTCGCCCAGCAGCATCATCTCGTTGACCTTCTTGCGCGGGACGTTGCGGTAGATGATCGCCATGATCATGTAGGGGAAGGCGCCGACGTTGATCTCGGGCGTGCCGAAGGTCGCCCCCTCCCTCGCGATCACCAGGTCGCAGGAGAGCGCCAGGCCCATCCCGCCGGCGAGCACGTGGCCGTTGACGGCGCAGAGCGACGGCTTGCCGAGCCGCGGCATCAGCCGGAAGAACTCGAGGAAGAGGTCGGAGGCGAAGTGTTTGGCGACCAGCGGGGCGTCGGCGGCGAACCCGCCGAGGTCGGCGCCGGCGCAGAAGGCCTTGTCGCCCGCCCCGGTGAGGACCACGGCCTTCGCCTCCTCGGAGTCGCGCGCGGTCCGCATCGCGTCGACGAGCTCGACCAGCATCTGGCCGGAGAGCATGTTGCGTTTCTCGGGGTTGTTCAGGGTCACCGTCGCGACCCCGTCCGGCGACCTCGTATTTGACGAGCTCGTAGTCCATTCCGGCCACGGAAGATAGCCGACTCCGTGGAAAGTAGGAAGTGCTACTGTCCACCGCGACTTTCAGGGCGGCTCGCCGCCATCCGGATCAGCTGCGAACGAGGGGAGACTCCCAGTGACGACCACGACGACCAACGGCTCCAAGGTCATCAAGCCCGACCACGAGGCCGAGCGCAAGCACATGATCTTCACGCAGGAGCACGAAGACCTGCGCGAGTCGATGCAGTCGTGGGTCGAAAAGGAGGTCTTCCCCCACCGCAACGAGTGGGAGGAGACGACCTGGCCCAGCGAGATCCTCGAGCGCGCCGGCGAGCTCGGCTACATCGGCCTCTGTTTGCCGGAGGAGTACGGCGGCCAGGGCGGCGACTACTACTACTCGCTGGTCCGCGCCGAGTGCCTCAGCTACTCGGGCTCAGGTGGGCTCAACATGGGCTTCGCCGTCCACACCGACATGGTCCTGCCGCCGATCAACATGCTCGGCACCGAGGACCTGAAGCAGCGCTACATGCCGGCAGCGATCGCCGGCAAGAAGGTCGGCTGCCTCGGGATCACCGAGCCCGAGGCCGGCTCCGACGTCGCCGGGATCCGCACCAAGGCGATCCGCGACGGCGACGAATTCGTCGTCAACGGCTCGAAGACGTTCATCACCAACGGCGCCCGCGCCGACTTCATCGTCCTCGTCGTCAAGACCGACCCCGAGAAGGCGCACGAGGGGATCAGCCTGCTGGTCGTCGACCTCCGCGACGAGAGCGGCGACCCGGTCGAGGGGTTCAGCGTCTCGCGCAAGCTCGAGAAGATGGGGATGCACTCCTCCGACACCGCCGAACTGAGCTTCGAGGACGTCCGCGTCCCGGCGGCGAACCTGCTCGGCGAGGAGGGCAAAGGCTTCTACCACATCGCCTGGGAGCTCCAGAGCGAGCGGATGGTCGCCTGCGCCGGCGCCGTCGCCGGGGCGCAGCGGATGTTCGACCGCACCCTCGAGTACGCGAAGGAGCGCAAGGCGTTCGGCCGCTCGATCGGCAACTTCCAGGTGATCCGCCACAAGTTCGCCGAGATGGCGACCAAGATCGAGGCCGCGAAGCAGTTCACCTACGCGACCGCCTGGCGCTACTCGAACGGCGAGTACCCGGTCCGCGAGATCTCCGAGGCCAAGCTCTACACCTCGCGGATCGCCTGCGAGGTCGCCGACGAGTGCATCCAGATCCACGGCGGCTACGGCTACATGAAGGAGTACGAGATCGAGCGCGCCTACCGCGACGTCCGCCTCAACCGGATCGGCGCCGGCACCGACGAGATCATGCTCGAGGTCATCGGCCGCAGCTACGGGCTTAATAATTCCGCCACCTCGGACTGCCGGGACCCCGCCGGCGCGGACGCGGGAGCGAGCGCCAGTCCATATCTGTTTCCTCTGGCGCGAGCGGGAGCAGAGCAGCCGGCGGGTATCCGGAAGAGGCAGAGACTACATGAGCCATACCGACCACGTCCGGTCCTACTACGAGGCGCTGAACACGGGTGACGCGGAGGCGGTCGCGGCGCATTTCACCGACGACGCCGTCCACTACTACACCCGGCTCGGCCCGCACCGAGGGCGCCGAGGAGATCGGCCGCTACGCCGCCTTCGCGGTCGAGCACATCGACGGCCAGTGGCACCTCGAGAACGCGATCGGGGAGGGCGACCAGGTCGTGATCGAGTGGTCGATGACCTGGCGCCACCCCGAGTCGGGCGAGCGGCGCCTCGACCGCGGCACCGAGTGGTTCCGGATCGAGGACGGCAGGATCGCCGAGGTCCGCGCCTACCACCACGGCGGGCCGAAGAACCCGCAGGGCGACCTGCTCGGGTTCGACCACGCCGGCCGCGGCCACACGATGCTCGAGGACTGAGCGCGTCGCGGGCGACGCCGGCGGCGTCGGAGGCTTCGGCCTCGGCCTCGAGGTAGTGGTGCACCTGCTGGATCACGATCGACCCCTCGCCGACCGCCGAGGCGACCC
>CAVVVY010000010.1:0-115542 GCA_963751815.1 uncultured Solirubrobacterales bacterium
CTCGAGGGGGGTCAGCGTCGCCAGACTCCGACGTTGCCTTCGAACACCTCGCAGCCGCCGGACTCGTTGCCGGCGACTTCGCAGGGGTAGAGGCTGGCGCCGCCGGGGAGGCGGACGATCGAGAAGACGTTTTCGGTGATCGCCGAGGTCACGTCGATCCTGTAGCCGTTGCCTTCGGGGCTTACCGCCAGCGGGCTTTCGGTCCCGGTCGGCAGGGTCGGCTCGATCGTGTGCAGCCCTTCGACGTCGCATGCAGCCGGGTCGTAGCCGTTGTTGTCGTTGGCGCAGGCCTCCATCGCGAGCTGCGGCGGAGTTGCGCAGTCGACTTCGCCTCGGCGTCGTGGGCGCGGTCCTTCTGGCTGATGAACAGCGGCAGCGCGATCGCGGCCAGGATGCCGAGGATCAGCATCACCACCAGCAGCTCGATCAGGGTGAAACCCGACTCCGCGGTCGACCTTTCGGATCCGTTCCATGGAATTCGACTATCGGCCGAATTCGGCTCCATAGAACCCGTCGGCGCGATGGGGATGAATTCCGAGTAGCGACCGCTTCCAGTTCTGATGGCAAATGGACGAATGGCGAACAGGTTTCGTCGATTGAGCTGGGCCGAGGTGCTCGGCTGCACGGTTCCGGTCGCCCGCGGGCCGGTCGCCCGCCTGCTCGGCCTGGCGCTCCTACCGGTGGGCAGGGCGGGGCCCGGGCTCCTGATCCCGCGCTGCCGCAGCGTCCACACCTTCGGGATGCGGTTCGACCTCGATGTCCACTTTCTCGACGCCGCGGGGGAGCGGACATCCGTCCTGCGGGCGGTCCCGCCGAACCGGCTGGTGTGGGATCGGCGGGCGGTCGACGTGCTCGAGGTGCCGAGCGGCGCTCGAGAGGGGGGAGAGTCCGCGTCGCCGTCGCCTTACGCCCGCGATGCTTCCCGATCGAGAAGAGATCGCGACCGTCGTCGTCTGTGAGGACGACGAGGCGACCCTCGAGCTGCTCTGCGATCACCTCACCGCCGACCGCTTCGACGCGATGCCGGCGCCGAGCGCGTCCGACGCCCTGCGGCTCTGCCACTACAAGCAACCCGACCTGCTGCTCCTCGACCTGGCCCTGCCGGACGCCTCCGGGCTCGACGTCCTGCGGGAGATCCGTGAGTCCGACGGCGTCGCCTCGCGCTTTGACCCGCTGCTCCCGGTGATCGTCCTCACCGGTCGCAGCGCCGACGCCGATCGGGTCCGTGGGTTCGAGATCGGCGCCGACGACTACGTCGTCAAGCCCTTTCACTACCCCGAGCTGCGGGCGCGGGTCGCGGCCATCCTGCGGCGACAGGCCGGCCACCGCGACGGCCCGCGCCGGGTCGGTGACATCGTCGTCGACCCGGCTCGCCGCAAGGCCTGGGTCGGGGATCGCGAGGTGACGCTCTCCAACAAGGAGTTCTCGCTGCTCCGCGTGCTCGCCGCCGACCCCCACCGGGTGTTCACCAAGGCCGACCTGCTCGGCGAGGTGTGGGGATACCGGACCCCGGCGCGGACCAGGACGCTCGACTCGCACGCCAGCAGGCTGCGACGCAAGCTCGACCCCGAGCACGGCCGCTACGTCGTCAATTGCTGGGGCGTCGGATACAGGCTGGTCGATGGGTAGCGGGATCAGGCTGCCGGGGGTCCCGCGGCGTGCCGCCCTCAACGAGGCGCTCCACGAGCTGCGGCGGCCGCTGCAGGCACTCGCCCTCTCGGTCGAGCCCGGCCGGCCGGCGGCCGGAGGGATGGAGAGCTCGCTGTTCCTCGTCACCGCCGCCCTCGACCGGCTCGACGAGGAGATAAACGGCCCCGGGCCCGGATCGGGTGCCGACGCCGAACCCGGTTCGCCCGCTGCTCGAGGCGGCGGTCGGGCGCTGGCGGGCACGCGCCCGGATCGCCGGCGGCGAGCTGAGGCTGGGCGAGGTGGCGGGCGCGGTCCTCGACGGCGATCCGGTCGCCCTCTCGCAGGCGCTCGACAACCTGATCGTCAACGCGATCGAGCACGGCGGGCCGATGGTCGAGGTGGGGGCCCGCAGGAACGGGCGCCGGCTGACGATCACGGTCACCGATTCGGGCAGGGCCGGCCGGCCTGCCCCGCGGCGTGAGTCGCCCGCGGAGCTGTTCGCGCGGTTGACCGGCAGAGGGCGGCGCGGCCTCGGCCTCTCCGTGGTCCGGCGGGTCGCCGCCTCGCATCACGGCAGCTTCGATCTGCGCCGCTCGGAGCGCGGCGCGGTCGCGACCCTCGAATTCCCGGTGGCGCCGGCGAGGCATGGGTAGGCGCGGGCGAGCCCTCGTCTTCCTCCTCCTGGCGATCGCGGCGGCCGGCGCGGCGGCGGCGATCGCGGAGGGGTACGGATCGAGGGTGACCGGCGGCTACGGGCCGTTGCGCCCGGTCGTCGTCCTCGATTCGTCGCTGCCGGCGGGGACGCGCCTGGACTCCGGGCGGGCCGGGGACGTCCTGACCGTGCGCCGGGTGCCCGAACGCTTCATCCCGCCGGGCGCGCTCGCGGCCCCGGCGGAAGCGGCGGGCCTCGTCGCCGCGTCCCGGCTCTCGGGGGGCTCGTACCTGCAGGCCTCCCAGCTCCGCGCCCCGGGGGAGGGCCGTCGGCGGGCCCGTCGCTCGGCCACGGCCGAGGGCCGGTCGAGATCGCGGTCAGCGGCTCCGACGCGCTGCTCCTCGGCGGCGCCAGGCCGGCCGGGGCGAAGATGGACGTGATCGTCACCACCGAACCGAGCGGCGCCGGGAGCGGGCGCACCTACGTCGCCGCGCGCCGGGTGCCGCTTCTGGCCCTCAACCCCGTCCTCGAAGGCTCCGAACCGGGCGAAACGGCCACCGCCACGCTCGGCCTGACCAGGCCCCAGGCCCTGCGGCTGATCGCCGCCGAGAGCTTTGCCCGACGAGTGACGCTGCTGCCGGCGGGTGGAGGTTGAGGTCGCGGGAGCGCCACCGCGAGCAGCTCGCGGCCGCGCTGCGCTCGCGGCTGATCGAGCGACGGCGGGCGGAGGCCGCGCGCGGCGCCGGCCCCTCGGAGGGCCTCGAGCTCGAGGTGCGCGCCCTGGTCGACCGGGAGGCGGCGCTGCTCGGCGACGCCGACCGCGACGCGGTGGTCGCCGGGATCCTCCGCGACACCGTCGGCCTCGGGCCGCTCGAGGACCTGCTCTCCGACCCCGCGGTCGAGGAGGTGATGGTCAACGGCGCCGAGACCGTCTTCGTCGAGCGCCGCGGGCGGATCGAGCCCGCCGAGACCCGCTTTGCCGACGAGGAGCAGCTGCGGAACGCGATCGAGCGGATCCTCGCTCCGCTCGGGCGACGGGTCGACGAGCTGAGCCCGATGGTCGACGCCAGGCTCGCCGACGGCTCGCGGGTCAACGTCGTGATCCCGCCGCTGGCGGTCGACGGGCCGGTCCTCTCGATCCGCCGCTTCGGCGTCCGCCGGCCCGGCCCGCGGCAGCTGGTCGAGTCGGGGACGCTGACCGAGGGGCAGCTGGAGTCGCTCGCGACCGCGGTGTCGGAGCGCCGCAGCGTCGTCGTCAGCGGCGGCACCGGCTCCGGCAAGACGACACTGCTCAACGCGCTCTCGAGCTTCATCGGGGCCGCCGAGCGGGTCGTCACGATCGAGGACGCGGCCGAGCTGCGGCTTCAACAGCCGCACGTCGTCCGCCTCGAGAGCAGGCCCGCCGGCGTCGAGGGCAGGGGGGAGGTGACGATCCGCGACCTCCTTCGCAACGCGCTGCGGATGCGCCCGGACCGGATCGTGATCGGCGAGGTGCGCGGGCCCGAGGCACTCGATCTGCTGACGGCGCTCAACACCGGCCACGACGGAGCGCTCTCGACCGTCCATGCCAACTCGCCCGAGGACGCGGTCTCGCGGATCGAAACGCTGGCGCTGATGGCGGGTGTGGGCCTGCCGCACGACGCGATCGCGGCCCAGGTGCGGCGCGGCATCGACCACGTCGTCCAGCTCCAGCGCGACTCCGACGGCGCCCGCCGGGTCACCGCGATCGCCGACCTGGCGTGAGCGGCCCGTCCCTGCTGCTCGTCCTCGCCGGCGCCGCGGCGGGGGGTCTGGTCGCGCTCGCCGCGAGGGAAGGGCTCCGCGCCAGCCCGGCGGTGGCCGGCTGGCTCGCGGGCCGCGCTCGAGCCGCTGCGGCTGGCCGGTCGCGAGGGGTACGCGCCGAACCCGCTCGAGCGCCGCCGGCTGGCGCTGCTGGGGGCCCTCGCCGCTCTGCTCGGGGGTTGGTTCGTGGCCGGCCCGGCGGTGGCGCTGCCGCTCGCGGTCGCCGGCCCGGCGCTGGTCACCGCGACCGTCGCCAGAAGGCGGGCCCGTTACCGGTCTGCGGTCGAGCGGGCGCTTCCCGACATCGGCATCGCCGTCGCCGACTCGCTGACGGCGGGGCGCTCGCTGCGGGCGTCGCTCTGCGCGGCGGAAGCCTCTCTCGACGGCCCGGCGGCGGTCGAGCTGGCGCGGTTGCGGGCCGAGCTCGAACTCGGCGCGCCGACGACCGAGGCGGTCGGGGCATGGCGCCGGCGGATGCGGTCTGCACGGGTCGACGCGTTCGCCGCCGCGGTTCTCAGCCAGAGGCTCGCCGGTGGCGACCTCGCCGGCCTGCTCCGCCGCTTCGCCGCCGGGGCCGCCGATCGCGACCGCGCCGCCGAAGACGCGAGGACCGCCACCGCCCAGGCCCGGTTCACCGGCCTGCTGGTGGTGGCGATGCCGAGCGGCGCCGCGCTCTTCGCCGAGCTCCTCTCGCCGGGATTCCTCGGCGGGCTGCTCGGTCAGCCCGCCTCGGCGGTGTTTCTGGTCATGGCCGCGGCGCTGCAGCTCGTCGGCTTCGTCGCGATCCGCCGCCTGGCCCGGATCCCCGCCTAGACGATGGCCTTCGCGATCCTGCTGGCGGTCGGGGCGATGCTTCTGCTCCTCGCCGCGGGGTGGGAGCTGGCCGCCTCGCGGCCCGGGGGCCTCGACTCCCTCGTCGACCGGTTGACGGGTCGGGGCCTCGGCGACGCGGCGCTCCAGCTCGGCATCCCCGACCGGCTCTCCCGCGCCGGCCTCGGCGCTCGGGTGCCGGTGGCGACGGTCCTGCTCGCGAAGCTCGGGGCGACGGCGGTCGGGCGCGATCGCCGGCATGGCTCGCCGCGCCCGCCGCCCCGGGCCGCCTCTCGATCCTGGTCGCGATCGGCCTTCCCGCGGCCGGCTTCCTCGTCCCCGACGCGATCCTCGAGCGGCGGGCGCGCCGGCGCCGGCGCAATTTGCTCGCCTCGTTGCCCGACGCACTGGACCTGCTCGCGGTCGGCTCGACGTCGGGGCGCAGCGCCGCCACGGGATTCGCCGAGATCGCCCGCTCGGGCGGCGGCCCGCTGGCCGACGAGCTGCGGATGGTGAGCAGCGAGCTGGATTGCGGCGAGCCGCTCTCGATCGCCCTCGCCGGCCTGCGCGAGCGGGTGCCCGGCAGCGAGCTGGCGACGCTCTGCGCCTCGATCGAACGCTCGCGGCGGTTGGGCGCTCCGCTGGCCGATCAGCTCAGCCGCCAGGCCACGGCGCTGCGGCGCGACCAGCGGCGCGACGTCGAGGAGGCCGCGGCCCGCGCCGCCCCGAAGATCCAGCTCGTCGTCGCGCTGGTCCTCGTCCCCTCGGTCCTGCTGATGATCGCCGCGGCGCTGATCGCCAACGCCGACGTCCTCCTCGCCGGCTTCTGAGCAAGTCGGCTCTACTCCGTGGCCTCCTCGCGCAGCCGGGTGGCGACCGCGGTGGTCGCGGCGCGCATCGAGTCGAGCCCGGCGGCGTTGTGCAGTTGTCCGTGGACGTAGCAGCAGAGGTGGCCGCCGACGAACTCGAAGGCGAACTTCTCCGGCGCGGAGTCGGTCAGCCAGACGATGAAGCTGGGGGAGAAGAGCTGGCGCAGCCAGTTGAAGTCCTGGAGGTCCGGGTTGGCGAAGATCTCGTAGCGCTCGGTCAGCGCCTCGCTCTCGAACTCGACCCGTTTTTTCGAGCGGAAGACGTCCTCGAGGCCCTCGAGCGCCCGGAGGCCGAACTTTCGCTGGCAGTAGAGCTCGGGGGCGAGTCGGAGGCACTCGGGGACCTCGGCGATCCCGACCGTGTAGTGGTAGCTGTCGGTGTCCTGTCCGCCCTCGCCGTCGGAGTGCTTTTCCTCGTAGGTGTAGAGGGCGAGGATGCCCTCGACGCCGTCGCCGAGCGGGCCCTCGAGCAATCGGGTCGCGTAGCGGTCGTCGCCTTTGCTCAACAGCGGCGTCTCCGGCGGCAGCGTCCGCCTGCCGTCGGCTGAGGTCATCTGCCTGGCGGCCGCGTACTGGTCGAAGAAGGTGTCTTCGGAGCGGGAGTCGGCGATCGCGAAGACGACGATCAGCCCGACGGCGAGGGCCGCGCCGAGCCCGGCCAGGCCGACCAGGGGGCCGACGAGCACGAGCCCGGCGACGCCGGCGGCGATCGCGAAGGCGGCGAGGAGGCCCAGGGTCAGCGGCCTGCGGATCAGCATCCCGAAGTAGGCGCCGCGCAGGTCGTTGGCGTCGTCCACCTGGGCCTGGGGGGCAGCGGGGCCGCTCACGGCTCGCGAACCTAGTCGATGCAACGGACCTTGCGATTTGGGGCGTTCCGTCCGGACTCGTGTTGCAAAGTGGGGGGAAGTGGGTTACTGTGGCGCTCGAGTTGAAGCCCAAGGGCCGGGGTGGTGAGGCTCCTCCCACCTCATCACTCCGGTCCTAACTCTTTTCCAGGTCGCAGAAAGGAACCCACGGGGAATGGCTTTTCGCGGTCTCTACGAGCACAGCCTCGACGCCAAGGATCGCCTCACGGTTCCTTCGCGCTTCCGCGCCGCCCTCGCTGACGGCATCGTTCTCTCCAAGGGCTTCGACCCCTGCGTCTGGGTGTATCCGACCAGCGAGTTCGAGCAGCTCTCCGACCGCTTCCTCGCCCCGCACAGCCCGTTCGGCAAGGACGCGCGCAGCCTTCGCCGCCGTTTCCACGGCGGCTCCTTCGACGAGACGCTCGACTCGGCGGGGCGGATCCGCGTCCCGAAGCCGCTGATCGAGCACGGCAAGCTCGAGGGCCCCTGCGTCGTGATCGGCGCCGGCGAGTACCTCGAGATCTGGAACGCCGACGCCTGGGCGAAGCAGGAGGAGGAGCTCGACTCCTCCGCCGCCGAGATCGCCGAGGGCCTGGCGGGGACGGGCGAGTGAGATGCAGGCCCATGCCCAGCCAAGAGCCAACCTTTCCACGATTGCAACTCTTGAGCTGATGCCCGTCGAACACGATCCCGTCCTCGCGGAGGAGCTGACCTCGTTCCTGGCCCCGGGCCCTGGGCAGATCGCGGTCGACTGCACCTTCGGCGCCGGCGGCCACGCCCGCCGGATCGCGGCCGAGCTCGGCGCCGAGGGCACCCTGATCGCGATCGACCGCGATCCCGCCGCCGAGGAGCGATTCGAGCGCTTCGCGGCAGAGGTTCCCTGCAAATGCAGGTTTATCGGGACCGATTTCGCGGCAGGGCTTCGCACCCTCGACGGCGAAGGCATCCGACCAGAGATGGTCTACATGGACCTAGGGATGTCCTCGATGCAGGTCGATGCCCGTGAGCGGGGCTTCTCCTATTCCTACGACGCGCCGCTCGACATGCGGATGGACACGCGCCAGGAGTTCAGCGCCGCCGACCTCGTCAACGAGTGGCCCGAGTCGCGGATCGCGCAGACGCTGCGCCGCTTCGGCGAGGAGCGCTACGCGGGCGGGATCGCGCGTGAGATCGTCCGCCGCCGGCCGCTGCGGACGACCTCCGACCTCGTCGACGCGGCCAAGGCGGGGATGCCCGCCTCGGCCCGGTTCGGCGGCGGCCACCCCGCCAAGCGCACCTTCCAGGCGCTGCGGATCGCGGTCAACGGCGAGCTCGACTCGATCGACGAGGCGCTGCCGACCGCCTGGCGCATGCTGGCCGAGGGCGGCCGCTTCGCCGGGATCTCCTTCCACTCGCTCGAGGATCGCCGCGTCAAGCGGTTCCTCGTCGACCGCGCCCGCGGCTGCATCTGCCCTCCCGAGCTCCCGATCTGCGTCTGCGGGCGCGAGCCCGAAGCCGAGCTCCTGACCCGCCGCGCGGTCTCGCCCGGCCCCGATGAGGTCGCCGCCAATCCGCGCTCGAAATCGGCCCATCTGCGGGTCGCGCGAAAGATCGCCCCGACCCCGGCGGAGGTCGCCTGATGGAGGCGGCAACAGTCAGAAGGCCGGCCCGCGTCGCGCCGCCGCGCGCGAAGGCCGCTCCGGCCCGTCGGGCGCCGGCCCGCAAGAGCCCGGCCCCCGTTCGCCGTCCCGGCGGCCACCTGATCCCGATCGCGGTCGGCACCGCGTCCGCGGTCGGGCGCCTCCCCGACTCGGGCCTGATGGTGCGGATGACCCGCGGGCGCGCCTGGATCGGCGTCCTCGGGGTGCTCCTGACCGGGATCGTCGCCCTCAACGTGATCACCCTCAGCTTCGCCGCCTCCTCGGGCCATATCGATCAGAACATCCAGGCCCTCGACCGCGAGAACTCGATCCTCCGAGCCCGCGACGCCCAGCGCTCGGCGACCGAACGGGTCCGCAGCGACGCGGCGGCGATCGGCCTCAGCGCCTCCACCGCGGAGGACCCCGGCTACGTCGAAGCCAGCCCTGGCGACGTCAGGGTCGCCGCCCAACGCCTGGCCGCCGCGGGCACCGGCTACTAGGGGCCGACGTTGAGGACGATCGAGCGCAGGATCGGCCTCCTCTTCGCAGGGTTCCTCCTCTGTTTCCTGGTCGTGGTCGGCCGCGCCGCCTGGCTGCAGGGCGTCCAGGGCGCCCAGCTCGCCTCCGAAGCGACCTACCAGCAGACCGAAGTCGTCAAAGTCCCCGGTCTCCGCGGCAGCCTCCTCGACCGCTACGGCAACCCGCTCGCCGTCTCCGAGGACGCGGCGACGATCTACGCGACTCCCTACCAGGTGAAAAAGCCGGTCAAGGTGGCGGAAGAGCTGGCCCGGGTCCTGAAGATGGACAAGGACGAAGTGCTGGAAAGCCTGACCGAAGAATCGGGCTTCGCCTACATCGACAAGGAAGTCGACCTGCCGACCGCGGCCCGGGTCGAACGCCTCGAAATCCCGGGGATCGGCCAGCTGCCGGCGAGCAGGCGCAGCTACCCGCAGGGCGAGATGGCGGGGCAGACGATCGGCTCCGTCGGCTCCGAAGGCGAGGGACTGACCGGGCTCGAGCTCGGCGAGGAAGGCGCCCTGCGGGGCAGCGACGGCGAACGCAGCGTCGTCAAAGACGCGCTGGGAGAGCCGATCCGCCTCGACACGGTCAAGGAAGCCGAAGACGGCGAGAGCGTCCGCACCACGCTCGACCCGGCGATCGAGAAGGCGACCGAAGACGCGCTCAACGAAGTCGGCGAACTCTGGTCGCCGAAGGGGGCCACCGCGATCGTGATGAACCCCCGCAACTCGCAGGTCCTGGCGATGGCGAACTGGCCTCCGATCGACCCCACCGACCTCTCCGAAGTCGACCCCGAATACCTGCTCAACCGGGCGACCGGGTTCACCTACGAGCCGGGGTCGACCTTCAAGGCGTTCACCGTCTCGGCCGCGCTCGAAGAAGGAATCGTCACCCCGACGACCACCTACACGCTGCCGCCGGCCCTGCAGGTCGCCGACCGCACGATCGAAGACGCCGAGGAACGCGGCACGGTGACGCTCTCGGTCGCCGAAATCCTCTCCCACTCCTCGAACGTCGGCGCGGTCACGATCGGCCTCCAGGTGGGGAGCGAAAAATACAGCCGCTGGATCAACCGCTTCGGCTTCGGCCGGCCGACCGGGATCCAGTTCCCCGGCGAGGAGCAGGGCCTGGTCCCGGCGCTCGACGAATACTCCGGCTCGACGATGGGCAACCTGCCGATGGGGCAGGGGCTCTCGGTGACGCCGATCCAGATGATCGCCGGCTACTCCGCGATCGCCAACGGCGGGATCCTCAAACAGCCGCAGCTGATCAAGGACGTCGGCGGCGAAGCGGTCCACGAGCCGAAGGGCCACCGGGTGATCTCCCCCGAGGTCGCCTCCGAGGTCCGGGAAATGCTCGAGGGCGTGCTGGCGCCGGGCGGCACCGCCTCCGAGGTCAGCGTCCCCGGGTACCTCCTCGCCGGCAAGACCGGAACGGCGCAGGTCGCCGAAAACGGGACCTACTCGAAAACGAAATACGTCGCCTCCTTCATCGGCTTCGCGCCGGCCGATGACCCGCAGCTGCTGGTCGCCGTGATCGTCGACGAGCCCCAGGGCGAAATCTACGGTGGCTCGGTCGCCGCCCCGGCCTTCGGCAAGATCGCCGAATTCGCGCTTCCGTACCTCGGCGTCCCGCCCGAATAGGACGCCCGTGGCCGAGCCTAGAATCGGCCGGGTTGGAACTCGCTGACCTGATCAGAGGACTCGACGCCCCGCGCGTCGTCGGCGACCCCGGCGTCGAGGTCGCGGACCTCGCCTACGACAGCCGTCGGGTCGGCCCCGGGACGCTCTTCTTCTGCGTCGTCGGCGAGAGGTCCGACGGCCACGAGTTCGCGCCGGCGGCGGTCGAGGCCGGGGCCGCGGCGCTGGTCGTCGAGCGCGAGCTCGACCTGCCGGTCACCCAGGTGCTCGTCGCCGACGCCCGGGCGGCGATGGCGCCGGTCGCCGCCCGCTTCTGGGGAGACCCGACGGAGGATCTCCGCGTGGTCGGGGTGACCGGGACCAACGGCAAGACGACGACGGCGTTCCTGATCCGCGAGGTCCTCGAGGCGGCCGGCATCCGGTGCGGGCTGCTGGGGACCGTGAAGCAGGTCGTCGGCGGCGTCGAGGAGGAGGTCGTGCGGACGACGCCGGAGGCGATCGACCTCCAGGCGACGTTCAGGCGGATGCTCGAGGGCGGCGACCGGGCCTGCGCGATGGAGGTCTCCTCCCACGCCCTGGCGCTCCACCGCGCCGACGCGATCCACTACGAGGTGGCGCTGTTCACGAACCTGACCCAGGACCACCTCGACTTCCACGCCGACATGGAGGAGTACTTCGAGGCGAAGCGGCTGCTGTTCGAGATGGGGCCGCGGCACGCGATCGTCAACGTCGACGATCCCTATGGCCGCCGCCTCGCCGAGGATTTCGACGCCGTGACCTTCTCGGTCGACGGCGCCGACGCCGACTTCTCCGCCCGCGACGCGACCTTCGACGCGAGCGGCGCCCGGTTCCGGGTCGGGGACGTCGAGGTCGGAACCCGGCTGCCCGGCCACTTCAACGTCTCCAACGCGCTGGCGGCATTCGCGGCGGCGAGGACGATGGGAATCGAGGCAGACGCCGTCGCCGGGGCGCTCGCCGCGGCGAGCGCGCCACCCGGGCGGTTCGAGCCGATCGAGGAGGGCCAGCCGTTCGCCGTCCTCGTCGACTACGCCCACACGCCCGACTCGCTCGACAACGTCCTGGCGGCGGCGCGGCGGCTGACCGGCGGCAGGTTGATCTCGGTGTTCGGCGCCGGCGGCGACCGCGACCGCGACAAGAGGCCGCGGATGGGAAGCGCGGCGGCGGCCCGGTCGGACCTGACGATCGTCACCTCCGACAACCCGCGCTCCGAGCGCCCGGAGGCGATCGTCGAGGAAGTCCTCGCCGGGATCGAGGACGGCGAGGGGGTCGAGGCCGAGCCCGACCGGCGGGCGGCGATCGCGCTCGCGCTCTCGCGGGCGGAGCCGGGCGACACCGTCGTCATCGCCGGCAAGGGGCACGAGCAGGGCCAGGAATTCGAGGATGGCCGCAAGGTCCCGTTCGACGACCGCGAGGTCGCGCGCGAGGAGCTGCGCGCAGCGCGGGCGTGGGAGCAGCGCCGGGATCTGAGCGCCGGCAGCGAAGATCGCGCGCCGCGCGATCGGCGCCGAGGTCCTCGCGACCGGGGCCGACGGGTCGCCGGCGCGGGCGGTGATCGACTCGAAGGCGGCGGGGGAGGGCGACCTCTTCTTCGGGCTGCGCGGGTGAGAACGTCGACGGCGGCGAGTACGCGGCCGCCGCGCTCGAGGCCGGAGCCTGGGGCGCGGTCGTCGGCGCCGGCCACGAGGGCCTCGCCGGGGGGTGGGTGTTCGCGGTCGAGGACCCGCTCGCGGCGCTGCAGGCCCTGGCCTCGAGCTGGCGCCGGGCGCTGGGGGCGCGGGTGGTCGGGATCACCGGCTCGGTCGGCAAGACCTCGGTCAAGGACATCACCCGGGCGCTGCTGCCGGGTCGGGTCCACGCCAACCGCGAGAACCTCAACACCGAGATCGGGCTGCCGCTGACGGTGCTCGAGGCCGCCGCGGGGACCGAGTTCCTGGTCCTCGAGATGGCGATGCGCGGTCGCGGCCAGATCGCCGAGCTGGCGGCGATAGCCGAGCCCGAGGTCGGCGTGATCACCAACGTCGGCCCGGTCCACATCGAGCTCCTCGGCTCGGTCGCCGGGGTCGCGGCGGCGAAGGCGGAGCTGCTGGAGGCGCTGGACGGCGAGGGAACGGCGGTCGTCCCGGCCGAGGCCGGCGAGCTCGAGCCGCACCTCGAGGGGGCGCCGCGGCTGCTGCGCTTCGGCCCCAAGGGCGATGTCGAGGCGGTTGAGAGCCGGGTCGAGGACGGCGTCACCGAAGCGGTGATCTCGACCCCGGCGGGGCGTCAGACCTTCCATTTCCCGTTCACCGAGAGCCACAACCTGACCAACGCGCTGGCGGCGGTCGGGGTCGGGGTCGCGCTCGGCGTGCCGCTCGCCGAGATGGCCGACGGCGCTGCGAGCATAGGGTTCTCCAGCTACCGCGGCGAGCGCATCGAGCTTGGCGGCGGGATCGTCCTCGTGAACGACTGCTACAACGCCAACCCGCTGTCGATGCGCGCGGCGCTCGACCACCTAGCGACCTTCGACGGCGGCCGCCGGATCGCGGTGCTGGGCGAGATGGGCGAGCTCGGCGAGGAGGCGGCCGACCCACCACCGCGAGGTCGGCGAGCATGCCCGCGCCGCCGGGGTCGACACCCTGATCGGGGTCGCCGAGGCCTCCCGCGCGTATGACCCCGACGAGCTGGTCGCCACGCCGGAGGAGGCGGCCGAGCTGCTCGCGGCCCAGCTCGAGCCGGGCGACACCGTCCTCGTCAAGGGCTCGCGCTCGGCCGGTCTCGAGGCCGTCGCCGAGACCCTCCGGGAGCTGATCTGATGGGCGAGGTCCTGATCGCGGGGATGGCGGCGATGCTGATCTGCATCTTCCTCGGCCCGAAATTCATCGAATACCTGCGGGTCAAGGAGTTCGGGCAGCACATCCGCGAGGACGGTCCCCAGGAGCACCACACCAAGGCCGGGACGCCGACGATGGGCGGGCTGATCGTCTTCGCCTCGATCTGCGTCCCCTACCTCGTCCTCTCCGACCGCGACGCGCAGAGCATGGCCGTCTTCGGCGTCGCGATCGGGTGCGCCGCGCTCGGGTTCGCCGACGACTTCACGAAGATCGTCAAGCGCCGCTCGCTCGGCCTCTCGGCCCGCTACAAGCTCCTCTTCCAGCTCTTCCTCGCGTTCGGCCTCTGGTGGGTCGCCCGCCACGAGGTCGGCCTCGAGCCGACCCTCTTCTTCCGGATCGGCGACGGCAGCATCGACCTCGGCCCGGTCCTCTACTTCGTCCTCGTCTTCCTCGTCATCGCCGGGACCTCGAACGGCGTCAACCTCACCGACGGGCTCGACGGCCTCGCCGCCGGCTGCTGCGCGATCGTCCTCCTCGCCTACACCGCGATCTGCTTCGTCACCAACGAGCAGCAGAACCTGGCGCTTCTCTCCGCCTGCCTGGTCGGGGCCTGCGTCGGCTTCCTCTGGTTCAACGCCTTCCCGGCCTCGATCTTCATGGGGGACACCGGCTCGCTCGGGCTCGGGGGTGCGATCGGGGCCCTCGCCGTGATGACCCAGACCGAGGTCCTGCTGATCATCATCGGCGGCATCTTCGTGATCGAGGCCCTCTCGGTCGCCGCTCAGGTCTTCGCCTTCAAGACCTTCCGACGCCGGGTCCTGCTGATGGCCCCGCTCCACCATCACTTCGAGATGATGGCCTGGTCGGAGACGAAGATCATGCTCCGCTTCTGGATCATCGCCGCCGTCTGCTCCGGAATCGGCTTCACCCTGTATCAGCAGTCGATTGGCCGCTGAGCCACAGCTCGAGACCGAGCGGTTGAGGCTGCGCCGCTGGCGGGACGGAGGATCGCGACCCGTTCGCGGCGCTCAACGCCGACCCGGCGGTGATGGAGCAATTCCCGGCACCGCTCACCGGGTCCCAGAGCGACGATCTGGTCGACGCGATCGAGTCGGGCTTCGAGCGCCACGGCTTCGGCCTCTGGGCGCTCGAGGTTCGCCCGAGCGGCGAGCTCATCGGCTTCGCGGGATTGGCGGTGCCCGGGTTCGAGGCCGCCTTCATGCCGGCGGTCGAGGTCGGTTGGCGGCTGGCCCGGCCGGCCTGGGGCCGGGGGTACGCGACCGAGGCCGGTCGCGCCGCGCTCGAGTTCGGCTTCGACCGTGCCGGCCTGGAGGAGATCGTCTCGTTCACCAGCGCCGACAACCTGCGCTCGCGCGCGGTGATGGAGCGGATCGGGATGAGCCACGACCCCGACGACGATTTCGACCATCCGGGGATCGAGCCCGGCGACCCGCTCCGGCGGCACGTCCTCTACCGGGTCAGAGCTCCGCGGCGATAGACGCCGCGACCGCCTCACCCGCGGCCTCGAGCGGCTCGGTCGACCGCAGCGCCCGGCTGAGGACGAAGGCGCCCTCGAGCGCGGCGATCATCTCGATCACGAGGGCGCGGGCTCGCTCGGGATCGATGCCGGCTTCGGTGAAGCGGAGGACGCCGCCATCGATCCAGAGGTTGAAGACGTCGGCACAGGCCTGGCGGAGCTCGTCATTGACGCTGGACACCTCGAGGGCGACGGTCGCGATCGGGCAGGCGTCGGCGTAGTCGGTCTCGACCAGGGTCTCGGCGGCGCCGGCGAAGAAGGCGCGGACCCCGGCCGCCAACTCGACCTCGGGGCCGGCGTACTCGGGGAAGAGGAGGCCGTAGAGGAAGCCCGAGCGGCGGATCGTCTCGGCTCCGAGCTCGCTTTTCCCGCCCGGAAAGAAGTGGTAGAGCGAGCCGAACGGCGCCCCGGCCTCCTCGATGATCTGTTTCACCCCGGTGCCCATGTAGCCCTGGCGCCGGAACAGCTCGCCGCTGCTGTCGAGAATCCGCTCCCTGGTGTCGGTGGCCACCGCTCCTCCTTCGTCGCCGGTGTGGTCGTTCCGATGTAGGGTACCTCCTCACTAGAGCGATCTATCTAGAACGGAGGCGGGCGATGCCATCGACAGAGGTCTCGGCGGGGACGATCCACTACGAGGAGGTCGGCGAGGGGCCGCCGCTGGTGATGGTCGGCGGCCTGGCGATGGACTGGCGGCTCTGGGAGGGGGTCTCGGCCGAGCTGGCCGACACCCACCGCTGCCTGATGCTGACGATGCCGTTCGGCTCTCACCCCGAGCCGATGCGCGCCGACGCCGACCTCTCGCTGCGGGGGATGGGACGGATCGTCGCCGACTTCATCGAGAGCCTCGGGCTCGACGGCGTGACGCTCTGCTTCAACGACTGGTCCGGCGCCCAGGTGATGGTCGCCGACGGCCTCCTCGACCGCGTCTCGGCCCTCGTCCTCGCCTCCTGCGAGACCGAGGGCAACTACCCGCCCGGCCTCGCCGGCCAGGCCGCGGTGATGTCGGCGAGACTGCCCGGTGGCCTCTCGGTGATGCGGCGGACACTGCTGATCAAGTCGCTGCGCCGGCTCCCCTTCGTCTACGGGCAGATGTCGAAGCGCGGTGTTCCGGACGCTCTGATGCGCGAATGGCTCGAGCCGCTGCGCCGGCCGGAGATCCGCCGCGACGTCCGCCGCTACATCGGCGACATCAGGCAGGGCAGGCGCGACATCGCCGCCGCCACCGCCTCGCTGCGGACCTTCGACCGCCCGGTTCTCGTCGTCTGGGACAGCGAGGGGCCGATGATGCCCAACGAGGAAGGCCGCAAGCTCGCCGCGGACTTCCCCGACGCCCGCCTGGTCGAGATCGCCGACAGCTACACGCTGATCCCGATCGACCAGCCGATCGAGCTGGCGGCGGCGATCCGCGAGTTCGCGGTCCGGCCGAAGACGCCCGTCTGAGCGACAGGGGAGGCGGCGGGGGCCGCGAAGATACTTTGAGTGTCGGCCCCGCCTCCCCTCAAGCTCCGCCCGCCGCTCCCCGGGGGCCCGTTCCTGGTGGTCGGGCTCGCGCGCTCGGGCCAGGCGGCGGCCCGGCTGCTGGCGCAGCGCGGCGAGTCGGTCATCGGGGTGGATCTGGGAAATCCCGATGGCGCGGCAGGGCTTCGCGACCTCGGCGTCGAAGTCGTCCTGGATACGGATGGGATCGGCAAGCTCGACGGCGTGCGAACGGTGGTGAAGAGCCCGGGGGTTCCCGCGGAGGCGCCGGTGATCGCCGCCGCGCGCGAGCGCGGGGACGAGGTCCTCGGCGAGCTCGAGCTGGCCTGGAGGGCGATCCCGAACCGGTTCCTGGCGGTGACCGGGACCAACGGCAAGACGACCACGGTCGAGCTGCTCGGACACGTCTACCGCAGCGCCGGTGAGCCGGTCGCGGTCGCCGGCAACGTCGGCACCCCGCTCGCCTCCCTCGTCGGTGAGGTCGACGCCGACGCGACGATCGTCTGCGAGGCCTCGAGCTTCCAACTCGAGGACACCGATTACTTCGGCCCCGAGTGCGCGGTCTTCCTCAACCTCACCCCCGACCACCTCGATCGCCACGCCGACCTCGACTCCTATCTGGCGGCGAAGCTCCGGATCTTCGCCAACCAGGGCAACGACGACATCGCGATCTACAACGCCGACGACCCCGCCCTCGCCGGAACCGACCTCGGCGGCTGCGGCCGGCGGATCGCCTTCTGCCGCGGCGCCGGCCCCGATTGCGAGGTGGCCCTCGCGGAGGGGACGATCTTCTACGACGGTGAGCCACTGCTGCGGGCCGAGGAGCTGGGACTGCTCGGCGAGCACAACGTCTCCAACGCGATGGCCGCCGCCACCGCGGCGCTGGCGATGGGCCTGGACCGCGAGGCGGTCCGCGAGGGGCTGCGCACCTTCGCCGGCGTCCCGCACCGGCTCGAGCCCATCGCCGAGATCGACGGCGTCCGCTTCGTCAACGACTCGAAGGCGACCAACGTCGCCTCGACCGCCGTCGCCCTGCGCGCCTTCGAGGGCGGCGTCCACGCGATCCTCGGCGGCAGCGACAGGGGCACGCCGTTCACCCCGCTGGTCGACTCGATCGTCGACTCCTGCGCCGCCTGCTACCTGATCGGCGCCACCGCCGACCGCCTCGCCACCGATCTCGCGGGGGTCGTCGAGGCCGGGGTCCCGCTCCATCGCTGCACCGACCTCGAGGACGCTGTCCGCACCGCGGCCGCGGCGGCGCGCCCCGGTGAGGTCGTCCTGCTCTCGCCCGCCTGCCCGAGCTTCGATGCCTTCCCGGACTTCGAACACCGGGGCGATCGCTTCCGCGAGATCGTCGGAGAGCTGGCATGAGCGCCCGCGCCCTGCCGCTGCGCTGGCCCGGCCGGACCGCCGCCGCGAAGAAGAAGAGGAAAAAGAAGCGCGCCCGGGCCGCGAGCCTGCCGACCGAGTACAACATGCTGCTCACCGCGACCCTCTGCCTGCTCGCCTTCGGCGCGGTGATGGTCTTCTCCGCGAGCTCGACGACGCGCGTCCTCAGCAACGGCGGCCTCTCCGACAGCGCCTACTACCTGAAGCGGACCGCGATGTTCGGCGCCCTCGGGCTGGTGATCATGCACCTCGCCGCCCGCCACGGCCTCGACTACATCCGCCGATTCACCCCGGCGCTGCTCGTCCTCTCCTTCTTCCTCCTCTTCGCCGTCCTGGTCGCCGGCACCAACGTCAACGGCTCCAGCCGCTGGATCGGGTCCGGGTTCATGCAGATCCAGCCCTCGGAGCTCGCCAAGGTGGCGCTGATCCTCTACGGCGCCGACCTCTTCGCCCGCAAGCCGAAACGGGTCCGCTCGATCGAGGGCATGATGCCGTTCCTCCTGGTGGTCGGGACCTCGGCTCTGCTGATCGTCGCCGAGCCCGACCTCGGCACCACCCTGGTGATCGCCTTCGCCTCCGCCGCGACCCTGATCGCGGCCGGGGCGCGGATCAGCGACCTGGCGAAGATCGCGCTCGTCCTCGGTGTCTTCGCGCTGCTGATGACGCTGATCGAGCCCTACCGGATGGCGAGGCTGACCGCCTTCCTCAACCCCGGCGCCGACACGGCCGGGGCCGGGTTCCAGGCCGCCCAGGCGAAGATCGCGCTCGGCTCCGGGGGGCTGTTCGGCGTCGGGATCGGCAACGGCGTCCAGAAGGCCTTCTACCTGCCGGAGGCCCACACCGACATGATCACCGCGGTGATCGGCGAGGAGCTCGGGCTGGTCGGCATCGTCGGCGTCGTCGGCCTCTTCTCGATGCTCGGCTACGCCGGGCTGCAGACGGCGAAAAAAGCGAAGGACGTCTACGGCAAGATCCTCGTCGCCGGGCTCACCTCGCTGATCCTGGTCCAGGCGGTGGTGAACCTCTTCGCGGTGATGGGCCTGGCGCCGCTGACCGGCGTGCCGCTGCCGTTCGTCTCCTACGGGAACAGCAGCCTGCTGGCCTCGCTGTTCGCGGTCGGGCTGATCCTCAACGTGGCCCGCGGAGGGACCGCCGGCGCTGGCAAACTCCGCGTCGTCGAAGGCGGGCGCAAACCCGCGCGTGGAAGGAGTGGGTCGAGCGGTGCCAGAGCGCGCAAGAGTGGTGGTGGCGGCCGGGGGAACGGCAGGACACGTCGTGCCGGCCATGGCGGTCGCCGCCGAGCTTCGGGATAGCGGCGCCGCGGTCAGCTTCCTCGGGACCCGCGAGCGGATCGAGGCCGAGCTCGTGCCGGCGGCCGGCTACGAGATCGACTTCATCAAGGTGCGGGGAATCGACCGTGGAAACCCGCTGAAGGCCGCCGCGGCCGCGCTCGAGGCCGGCGTCGCCGTCGGTGCGGCGAGATCCGCGATCCGGCGCCGCGGCGCCGACGTCGTGCTCGGCGGCGGCGGCTATGTCGCCGGCCCGGCGGGCCTGGCGGCGACGCTCTCCCGCACGCCCCTGGTGCTGACCGAGGCCGACAGCCACCTCGGCCTCGCCAACCGGCTGCTCGCGGCCCGCGCGCGGCGGGTCTGCCTCGCCTTCCCGATCGACGGGCGCGAGGGCGGCCGCTACGTCGTCACCGGGCGCCCGGTCCCCGCCGCCGTGCTGGCCGCCGACCGAGGCGCCGCACGGGCCCGCTTCGGGATCCCGGAGTCCGCCCGCTGCCTGCTGGTGGTCGGCGGCAGCCAGGGCGCCCGCTCGATCAACGAGTGCGCGCTCGCCGCCTTCGCCGAGCGTGAGGGCCGTGACTTCCACGTCGTCCACGTCGCCGGCCGCCGCGACTACACCGAGCTGAAGCCGCGCCTGGCGGGCGCCCCGCACAACGACCGCTACGTGCTGCTCGACTACGAGCCCGACCTCGGCGACGGGCTGGCCGCCGGCGACCTCGTCCTCGGCCGCGCCGGCGGCTCGATCTTCGAGGTGACCGCGACCGGGAGGCCGGCGATCCTCGTCCCCTACCCGCACGCGGCCGCCGGGCATCAGGCGACGAACGCGGCCTGGATGGAGCGGGCCGGCGCGGCGAGGGTGATCGACGACGCCGAGCTCGGCCCGGAGCTGCTGCTCGACTCGGTGAACGCGCTCTTCTCCGACGAGGACGCGCTGGCGGCGATGGCCGCCGCCTCGAGGGCGCTGGCGCTGCCCGACGCCGCCCGCCGCATCGCCGACGAGGTCCTGGCGAGCGGCGCGAGCGAAGCGGAGCTCATGACCGACTGGAGCCGGGCGCCGGCTGCACTTCATCGGGATCGGCGGAGCCGGGATGAGCGGCCTGGCGCTGGTCTGCAGCGAGCTCGGCGCCACGGTCGGCGGCAGCGACCGCAACGACTCCTCTTATATGGAGCGGCTGCGCGCGGCGGGGCTCGATCCGCGGGTCGGCCACGACGCCGCCAATCTCCCCGACGGCGTCGAGGTGATCGTCTCGACCGCGATCGGCGAGGACAACCCCGAGTTGGCGCTGGCCCGCGAGCGCGACCTGACGATCCGCCACCGCGGTGAGCTGCTGGCGGAGCTCTGCGGCGAGAAGCGGCTGCTGGCGATCGCCGGAACCCACGGGAAGACGACGACCGCGGCGATGGCGACCTGGGCACTCCGCGCGGTCGGCGCCGATCCGGCCTTCTTCATCGGCGGCGAGGTTCCCGGCCTCGGCCCCGACGGCTCGGCCGCCAACGCGGGCTGGGGCGGCGGGGAATGGGTGGTGGCCGAGGCCGACGAGAGCGATGCCAGCTTCCTCGAGCTGCGACCCGAGGTCGCCGTCGTCACCAACGTCGAGATGGACCACCACTCGCATTGGGGGTCGATCGCCGAGCTGCGAGCCGCCTTTGCCCGCTTCGCGGCCTCCGCGACGGGCCTGGTGGTCCCGGCGGGCGGCGGCCTCGACGGCCTCGCGGCGGCGGCCGAGGTCGTCGGCTTCGACGAGGACACCCCCGGGCCGGAGCGGCTCGAGCTCGGGGTTCCGGGCCGCCACAACCTCCGAAACGCCCGCGCGGCCCTGGCGGCGATCGGGCTCTGCGGCGCCGACACCGACGCGGCGGCCGCCTCGTTGGCCGAGTTCCCGGGGGTGCGGCGCCGGCTCGAGCTGAAGGGGGAGCGCTCCGGCTCGCGCATCTACGACGACTACGCCCACCACCCGACCGAGGTCCGGGCGGCGCTGACGGCGCTGCGGGAGCTCGCCCCCGAGCGCCTGATCGTCGCCTTCCAGCCGCATCTCTACTCGCGGACGAAGGCCCTTGCCGAGCAGTTCGGCGCCGCCCTCGCTCTCGCCGACGAGGTCGCCGTCCTCGACGTCTACCCGGCGCGCGAGGAGCCGGTCGGAGAGCTGGCCGGGGTCAGCGGCCTCGATGTCGCCCGCGCCGCCGCCGACCGGATGGGGGGCAGGCGGGTGCTGTGGACCCCGGACCGGGGAGGGGCCGCGGCGGCACTCGCCCCCGCGCTCGGAGCCCGGCCGGGTCCTGGTCACGATCGGCGCCGGCGACATCCATCTGCTCGCCGAGGACCTGGTCGCGGGCGGGGACGGGCGATGAGCGCGCCGCCGGACGGGGTCGAGCGCGGCTACCCGCTGGACCGGCTGACGACGGTCCGCACCGGCGGCGAGGCCGATTGGTTCGCCCGGCCCGAGGACGAGGAGGCCCTGACCGAGCTGGTGAGGTGGGCCGACGGCGAGGGGCTCCCGATCGGGGTCCTCGGCTCGGGCTCGAACATGCTCGTCGCCGACGACGGGTTCCACGGGTTGGCGATCAAGCTCGGGCCCGGGCTCTCGGCGGTCGAGCGCGACGGCGATCGACTCCGCGTCGGCGGCGGCGCGAGGCTGCCCTCGGTCGCGACGCGGGCGGCGGCCTGGGGGCTGACCGGCCTCGAGTTCGGGGTCAACATCCCCGGCACCGTCGGCGGCGCGGTGAGGATGAACGCCAACGCCTACGGCGGCGAGCTCGCCGCGGTGCTCGAGTGGGTCGACGTCTGCGCTCCCGGCGGCCGCGACCGGCGCCGGCCCGAGGACCTCGGGTTCGCCTACCGCAGCTCGAACCTCGAGCCCGGAGAGGTGGTCGCGGCGGCCGGCTTCCTCCTCGCCGCCTCCGACCCCGAGCAGGTGAAGGCGACGATGGCGGGGATGCGCGAGCGCCGCCACGAGGCCCAGCCGGCGGGGATCAAGACCTTCGGGTCGACCTTCAAGAACCCCGAGGACCCGCGGGCCGAGGGACGCAGCGCCGGCCAGCTGCTCGAGGCCGCGGGGGCCAAGGACCTGCGCGCCGGCGGCGCCCGGTTCTCCGAGAAGCACGCCAACTTCGTCGAGAACACCGGCGACGCGACGACGGCCGACGTGCTCGAGCTGATGGCGTCGGGCCGCCGGCTGGTCCACGAGCGGTTCGGGGTCGTGCTCGAGCCCGAGGTCCAGCTCCTCGGAGAGGTCGAGATGCCCGACGGCTGGGAACTGTGAGGCGGGTCGGGGTCATCGCCCTCGCCGTGGTCCTGGTGGCTGCGGCGCTCTACCTCCTCGTCCTCCGCGACAAGACGGTCTCGCCGACCGTGACCGTTCCGAGGCCGGTCGCGGCGATCGGGGTCGGATCGGGCGCGGTCGGCGTCGACTCCTCGGGCCGGGTCCTCTCGACCATGCCCGCCCCCGAAGACGGGTCGCTGCCGCTGCTGCCCGCGACCGAACCGCCGAAGAGCGGCAGGGTCGCGGGCCCGCTGTTGCAGCAGGTGCGGATCCTCGCCGCGGCGCCGGCCGCGCTGCGGCCCTATCTGGCGAACACCTCCTACGGGGAACAGGGGGTCAGCGTCGAGCTCGGCTCGGGAATCGAAATCCGGTTCGGGGACGCGACCGAGGCGGAACGGAAGTGGCGTGCGGCCGCCGCGGTGCTCGCCGATCCGACCACGGAAGCGGTCGATTACATCGATGTGCAGGCACCGCAAAGGCCCGCCGTATACGGTTCCGGGCACGTTCTGCCGCCCGTCGAATAAACCCTCGACCGAAGGCTCAGACTGGGCAAACCCTCAAGTAATGCTTGAGACAGTTCGGTTGCAGGATGCTTCCCGCCGGTTTGACAGAGGGGCGAGGATGCCCTACGTTGAGCGCAATTTCCGTGGTTCAGGAAATGGCTGGAACCCTTAAGCCTTGCTGAAGCCTCGGACGGAACAAAGGCTCAACTCAAATTCCAGTCCTGCCGAGGATTGGGGCATAGCCGGCCCGCCCTGGGCTGGACACGGAGAAAATCGGGAGATGGAATCCACTTACCTTGCGGTGATCAAGGTCGTCGGTGCCGGCGGCGGAGGTACCAATGCCGTCAGCCGGATGGTCGACGCGGGAATCCGCGGCGTCGAGTTCATCGCGGTCAACACCGACGCCCAGGCTCTGCAGGCCTGTGACGCCGACATCAAGCTCTCGATCGGCCAGGAGCTGACCCGCGGCCTCGGCGCCGGGGGCAACCCCGAGGTCGGGGCGGGCGCAGCGGCCGAGAGCCGCGACGAGATCAAGGAGGCCCTGAAGGGCGCCGACATGGTCTTCGTCACCGCCGGCGAGGGTGGCGGCACCGGGACCGGCTCGGCGCCGGTCATCGCCGAGATCGCCAAGGAGGAGATCGGCGCCCTCACCGTCGGCGCGGTGACGAAGCCGTTCGAGTTCGAGGGCAAACGGCGGATGCAGCAGGCGCTCGAGGGGATCGAGAAACTTCGCAACAACGTCGACACCCTGATCATCGTCCCCAACGAGAAGCTGCTGCAGGCCGTCGAGCGCCGCACCAGCGTCCTCGAGGCCTTCCGCCAGGCCGACGACATCCTCCGCCAGGGCGTCCAGGGGATCACCGACCTGATCACGATCCCCGGCCTGATCAACCTCGACTTCGCCGACGTCCGGACGATCATGCGCGACGCCGGATCGGCCCTGATGGGGGTCGGCTCGGCCTCCGGCGAGGCGCGGGCGATCGACGCCGCCAAGGCCGCGATCACCTCGCCGCTGATCGAGGAGTCGATCAAAGGCGCGACCGGGATGCTGCTCAACATCACCGGCCCCGAGGACCTCGGGCTGTTCGAGGTCAACGAGGCGGCCCAGCTCGTCCAGGCCGAGGCCGACGACAACGCCAACATCATCTTCGGCTCGGTCGTCGACCAGTCGATGCGCGACGAGGTCCGGGTCACCGTGATCGCCACCGGGTTCGAGGGCTTCGAGCTCCTCGCCCGGTCGCCGCAGCGGGTCCGTCGCCGCTACGAGAGCCGTCCGCGGATCTCGGCCGACGACACCGACATCCGCAAACTGCGGGTCTCCGACGACGACATCGAAGTCCCCGGCTTCCTCAAGGAATAGCGCCGGGCCCGGCGCCGCTCAGTGCGGCCCGAGCTCCTCGACCTCGTAGCCCGAGGCGGCGAGCCGCGCGATCAGGTCATCGCTGTCGCCCTGGCTGCGGCTTTCGACCAGGACCTCGACCCCGGTCTCGCGGACGTGCAGGGAGACGCCGTCGCGGACGTGGGTGACGTCGAGGACGTTGCCGCCGGCGCGGGCGATGATCTGGAGGAAGTCGACGAGGCCGCCCGGCCGGTCGCTGATCTTCGAGAAGAGGCGGGTCCGCCGGCCGATCCCGGTCTGGTGGCGGTTGATCACCTCGGCGAGGACGTGGGCGTCGACGTTGCCGCCGGAGAGGACCACCGCCGTCGTCCCCGAGCTCGCGGGCTCGACCGCCCCGGTGAGGAGCGCCGCGACCCCGACCGCCCCGGCGCCCTCGGTGACGAGCTTCCCGTACTCGACGAGGAGGACCATCGCCTCGGCGATCGCGTCATCGTCGACGGTGACGATCTCCTCGACCCAGCGCCGGACCAGCTCCAGCGTCAGCTCGCCGGGCCGCTTGACGGCGATCCCGTCGGCGATCGTCGAGGCGGTGGCGACGCTCTGCGGCTCGCCGCTTTCGATCGAGGGGCCGAAGGCGGCGCAGCCGGTGGCCTGGACGCCGACGATCTCGACCCCGCCGCCGGTCGCCGCGAGCGCCGCGCCGATGCCGCTGATCAGGCCGCCGCCACCGACCGGGACGATGACCTTCGCCAGGTCCGGGACCTGCTTCGCGCAGCTCGAGGCCGACGCCCGGCCTGGCCGGCGATCACCTCGAGGTCGTCGAAGGGGTGGACGAAGAGGAGCCCGTCCTCGGCGGCGAGCCGGCGGGCCGCCTCGAGGCACTCGTCGATCGCGCCGCCCTCGAGCACGACCTCGGCGCCGAACGCGGTCACCGCGTTGACCTTCGAGATCGCCGCGTCCGCGGGGCATGAAGACGGTGCAGGGGATCCCGCGGGCGCGGGCGGCGTAGGCGAGCGCCTGGCCGTGGTTCCCGGCGCTGCCGGCGACCACGCCCGGGCACTCGGCCGCGTCCGGGGCCGGCCAGCTTCGCCAGCGAGCCGCGGAGCTTGAACGACCCGGTCCGCTGCATGTTCTCGGCCTTGACGACGACCCTGCCGCCGCAGCGGCGGGAGAGCTCGCCGAGGCTGAAGACCGGGGTCTCCTTCACCGTCTCCGCGGAGGCGGCGTGCACCGACCGCAGCTCGCCGAGGTCGGGCTGCCAGTTGGTTGCCGGATTGCTCATCGTCCGTGGCTCACCAGGTCTGTGGTCCAAGATAGCCTGGGACCGTGGCAGTCGGAAACCTTCAGCGCACGCCCCTCTTCGACTGCCATCGCGAGGCGGGCGCGAAGCTGGTGCCGTTCGCGGGCTGGGAGATGCCGGTCTCCTACGAGGGGATCATCGAGGAGCACACCGCCGTCCGCACCCACGCCGGGATCTTCGACGTCTCACATATGGGTGAGGTCGAGGTCGAGGGCCCGGGGGCGCTCGCCTTCCTCCAGCGCGTCCTCTCCAACGACGTCGCGGCGATCGCGATCGGCGGCGCCCAGTACTCGTGCCTCTGCAACGAGGAGGGCGGCGTCCTCGACGACCTCTTCACCTACCGGCTCGGCGACGACCGCTATCTGATCGTCACCAACTCGGCCAACCACGAGACCGACCTCGCCTGGCTCGGGCGCTGGAGCCGCGAGTTCGACGTCGCCGTCCGCGACGTCGCCGATCGCTACGCGATGCTCGCCGTCCAGGGCCCGCACGCGCGCCAGATCGTCGCCTCGACGCTGGGGATCGAGCTGCCGGAGCGGATGCACGCCGCCGCCGTCCAGATCGGCCGCCGCCCGGCCCTGGCCTGCGGCACCGGCTACACCGGCGAGGACGGGGTCGAGCTCCTGATCGACCCCGAGGTCGCGCCCGCGATCTGGGTCGAGCTGCTCGACGCCGGGGTCGTCCCCTGCGGGCTCGGGGCCCGCGACACCCTGCGGCTCGAGGTCTGCTTCCACCTCCACGGCAACGACCTGACCCCCGAGCGCAACCCGATCGAAGCCGGTCTCGGCTGGTGCTGCGTCGAGGCGACCGGGTTCATCGGCGCCGAGGCGATCGCCCGCGCCCGGGCCGAGGGGCCGGCCGAGAAGCTGGCGCCGTTCAGGATCGAGGGCCCCGGGATCCCGCGCCAGTACAACCCGATCCTCGCCGGCGGGCGGGCAGGTCGGGGTCGTCACCTCGGGAAGCTTCTCGCCCTCGCTCGAGATCGGGATCGGGATGGGCTACGTCCGGCCCGACCTCGCCGAGCCGGGAACCGAGGTCGAGATCGACGTCCGTGGCAAGCACCGCTCGGCCCGGATAGCTTCCAAGCCCCTCTACAAGAAGGAGAAGTGACCTTGGCCGATGCCAGCTACCCAGACGAGCTTCTGTACCACCCCGAGCACGACTGGGCGCGGGTCGAGGGCGATGAGGCCACCTTCGGCATCACCTGGTACGCCCAGGACTCGCTCGGCGAGGTCGTCTTCTACGACCCGCCCGAGGTCGGCGCCACGCTCTCGAAGGACGCCTCCTACTCGGAGGTCGAGTCGGTGAAGGCGGTCTCCGACGTGATCGCGCCCCTCTCGGGCGAGGTGACGGCGGTCAACGAGGCCCTCGAGGACGCCCCCGAGAAGGTCAACGAGGACCCCTACGGCGAGGGATGGCTGGTCAAGGTGAAGCTCACCGATCCGGCCGAGGCGGAGTCGCTGCTGGCGGCGGCGGATTACCGCAAGTTGCTTGAGGACTGAGATTCCCCGGATCGGCTCTCCCGTAGCCTTAACCGCGTGAGTCGTTACACGTCCGTAACGCCCGAGGACCGGGCCGAGATGCTGGCCGCGATCGGCGTCGACTCGGTCGACGATCTTTTCGAGCAGGTCCCCGAGCCGCTCCGCCTCGGCCGCCCGCTCGACCTGCCCGAGGGCAAGAGCGAGGCCGAGGTCAACGAGCTTCTCTCCGCCCTCGCCGCCCGCAACTCCGACGCCGAGTCGGAGGCCTGCTTCATCGGCGCCGGGATGTACGACCACTACGTGCCGGCGATCGTCGACGCGATCACCCAGCGCTCCGAGTTCCTCACCCCCTACACGCCCTACCAGCCGGAGATCTCGCAGGGCGGGCTGCAGGTGATGTTCGAGTTCCAGACCGCGATGTCGGAGCTGACCGGCCTGCCGGTCTCCAACGCCGGCCTCTACGAGGGCCCCTCCTCGGTCGCCTCGGCCGGCTACCTGGCGATGGGGGCGACGGGGCGGTCCCGGTTCGTGGTCTCGCGCGGGGTGCACCCGCACAGCCGCGAGACGCTCTCGACCTACTCCCGCGGGTTCGGCTCGGAGGTGGTCGAGGTCGGACTCGACGGCGGCCTCACCGACGCGGCGGCGCTTGCCGACGCGGTCGACGGCGAGACCGCGGCGGTGATTCTCCAGAGCCCGAACTTCCTCGGCGCGATCGAGGACGTCGAGGCGCTCGGCGCCGCCGCGAAGGAGAACGGGGCGCTGCTGGTGGTCGTCACCGACCCGATGACCCTCGGCGTGCTGCGGCCCCCCGGCGAGTGCGGGGCCGACATCGCCCTCGGCGAGGGGCAGCCGCTCGGCAACCGACTCGACTTCGGCGGCCCCTCCTTCGGGTTCTTCTGCGGCACCGAGAAGCTGATCCGGCGGATGCCGGGCCGGATCGCGGGGGAGACCGACGACGTCGACGGGCGCCGCGGGTTCGTCCTCGCGCTGCAGACCCGCGAGCAGCACATCCGGCGCGAGAAGGCGACCCACAACATCTGCACCGCCCAGGCGCTGAACGCGCTGGCGGCGATGGTCCACCTCGCCTGGCTCGGCCGCGAGGGCTACCGCGAGCTCGGCGAGCTGCTGGTCCGCCGCACCGCCTACGCCCGCGAGCGCCTCGCCGCCGTCGAGGGGGTCGAGCCGCTGCACGAGGCCCCGGTCGCGCGCGAGTTCGCGGTCCGGCTCGCGGCGCCGGTCGACCGGGTCCTCGCCAGGGTGGCCGAGCGCGGGATCGCCGCCGGCTACCCGCTCGGCCAGCGACTATCCCGAGCACCCCGACGGGCTGCTGGTGGCGATCACCGAGCGCCGCACCCGCGCCCAGATCGACGACCTCGCCGACGCCCTCGGCGCCGCGATCGCCGCCGAGGCGGTGACGGTATGAACCAGCAGGACGAAGCGGTCCTGACGATCTACGAGCGCTCGAAGCCGGGGCGGCGGGCGGCGGTGCTTCCCGACGCCGAAGTCCCGGAGACCCCGCTCGAGGAGCTGATCCCGGCCAATCTGCTTCGCGAGGAGCCGCCGAGCCTGCCCGAGGTCTCCGAGCCCGAGATCGTCCGCCACTACAACCGCCTCTCGCGGCGGAACTTCGACCTCGACACCGGCTTCTACCCGCTCGGCTCCTGCACGATGAAGCACAACCCGCGCCTCAACGAGCGGGTCGCGGCCCTTCCCGGTCACGCCCGGCTGCACCCGGCCCAGGACCCCGAGCGGGCCCAGGGCGCGCTCGAGCTGATGTGGCTGCTGCAGCAGTCCCTGGGTGAGATCTGCGGCCTGCCCCACGTCAGCCTCCAGCCCTCGGCCGGCTCCCACGGCGAGCTCGCCGGCCTGCTCCTGACCCGCGCCTTCCACGCCGATCGCGGCGAAGAGCGGACCAAGGTCCTGGCGCCCGACACCTCGCACGGGACCAACCCGGCCTCGGTGACGATGGCCGGCTACGAGGCGGTCAAGGTCGCGACCAACGAGGACGGAGGCGTCGACATCGACGACCTGAAGGCGAAGGTCTCCGACGACGTCGCCTGCCTGATGCTGACCAACCCCAACACCCTCGGCGTCTTCGACGAGAACATCGCCGAGATCGCCGGTCTGATCCACGAGGCGGGGGGGACGCTCTACTACGACGGCGCCAACCTCAACGCCGTGATGGGCCACTCGCGCCCCGGCGACATGGGGTTCGACATCGTCCACGTCAACCTCCACAAGTCGTTCAGCCAGCCCCACGGCGGCGGCGGCCCCGGCGCCGGGCCGATCGCCGTCTCCGACCGGATCGAGCCCTTCCTGCCGCGGCCCCAGGTCGTCCGCCGCGAGGGCGACAACGGCAGCGGGCCGCATTTCGACCTCGACCTCGAGCGGCCGAAGTCGATCGGGCGGCTGCGCGGGTTCCAGGGGAACTTCGGCGTCTTCGTCCGCTCCTACGCCTACATCCTCAGCCTCGGCGCCGACGGGCTCGCCGAGGCCTCGGAGACCGCGGTCCTGAACGCCAACTACCTGAAGGCGCGGCTCGCCGAGGGGCGGGCCGGCAAGCACCTGCCGGTCGCCTTCGAGCGCCACTGCATGCACGAGTTCGTCCTCTCGGGGCGGCCGATGAAGCGCGAGCTCGGGGTCGCGACCCTCGACCTCGCCAAGCGGCTGCTCGACTTCGGGTTCCACCCGCCGACCGTGTACTTCCCGCTGCTGGTCGAGGAGGCGCTGATGGTCGAGCCGACCGAGACCGAGACCAAGGAGAGCCTCGACGGCTTCGCCGAGGCGATCGAGAGGATCCTCGCCGAGGCCGAGGGCGACCCGGAGGTCGCAAAGCAGGCCCCGTACACGACGCCGGTCCGCCGCCTCGACGAGGTCAAGGCGACCCGCAAGCCCGTCGTCCGCCAGTCGCTCTGAGCGTGAAGGTCGAGCTGCTGAACGTCGGCTGGATGACCGCCCCTGCGGGCGTCTGGCGCCAGGGCGAAGAGGATCCGGGCCGGCCGGCCAGGGTCCCGGTCTCCTCGTACCTGATCGAGACGGGGTCCGAGCGGATCCTGGTCGACACCGGCCTCAACCCCGGCGCCGTCGCGGACAGGGTCGGTCACTACTCGGAGTCGATCGCGATCTTCGAGCTCGAGCAGGAGGAATCGATCGCCGACCAGGTCGACCTCGGCTCGCTCAGCCAGGTCGTCCTCACCCATCTCCACTTCGACCACGCCGGCGGCCTGGAGTTGGTTCCCGAGAGCGTCCCGATCGTGATCCAGCGGGCCGAATGGGAGGCCGGCCACGATGACGCCGGGGTCGAGCTCAACTTCTTCCAGCCACGCGACTACGCGGGCCAGGACAGGGAGGTGATCCTCGTCGACGGCGATCACGACCTGCTCGGCGACGGCTCGATCGAGCTCCTCAGCACCCCCGGCCACAGCACCGGCCACCAGTCGGTCCGGGTCGGCGAGCGTCGTGATCGGGGCCGACGTCGCCCACTACGCCGACGTCCTCGACGACCCTCGCTTCCCGGCCTTCGCCGCCGACTTCGACGCCCAGCGCCGCTCGGCCGAACGCCTCCGCGGCCTGCGGGAAGACGGGCTCACCGTCCTTCCGGGCCACGACCCGGACGTCCTCGCGCCCGGCCCGGTCATGATCAGCGGATGACCGCCCGGGTCACGCGGAGATCGAAGATGACCTTGCGCTGGCGGCTGATTCAGGGGGTGAGCACGCGGAACCGGACCGATACCGGGTCCGAGCTGCCGCCCGGGCCTGCGGCGACGAGGTCGGCGCGGTAGGAGCCCGGGGGGAGCGCCGTGTGGCCGAATCGTCCGGAGAAGGCGATCGTGTCACTGCCGGCGCTGCCGCGGGCGGTCAGTTGCCCGACCTTACGGAACGCGGTCTTGCGCTTTCGCTTCACGACCCTGCGCACGGTGATCGTCACGTCCGCTACCTGGTCGAGGGTGAAGGCGAATGCGGTGCCGCGCTTCTTCTTCGGCCCGCCCTTGACCCGGAAGGCCTTGCGCTTCAACTTCAGGCCGCTGATCTTGGGTCGGCCGACACCCGGTGGCGGGGGCGGCGGCGCGCTCGAAGGGTACTCGTCGGCGCCGATGTCCGGCGCGGAGCCCATCACCCGAGCGTCGCCCTCGAAGTCGAGGGTGCCGAGATCGGGTGAGGAGAGCCCCGCGTCGATCGTGGGCGAGCCGGCGGTCTCGTGCGCGTCACCCGCCGCGAGGTCGACCAATTGGGGCGGTGTGGTCTGAGAGTCCTGGTTGCCCGCACCCAGCGTCTTGGTGTCCATCCCTTTGCCGTAGGTCCTGATCGTTTCTGGGTCGAAGTTCGAGTGGTCCAGCACCGCCCGGGCCTTGCTGCCCGATTCTTCGGCCTGCAGGGAGACGTCCGTCCCGGTGGACCCGGAGAAGAGGATCGAGTTGCCGACGGCCGCTGCAGCCTCCACCGAGTTGGTCGTGCTGACGGCCAGTGCGAAGCCGAAGTCGCCGGTCGCCAGGGAGGTGACGTTGCGGACGACGCTGGTGCCCGGTCCGACGAGGAAGAGCGCCGCGCCGCTTTCAGCCGAGTCGACGAAGATGCTGTCGCGGACGGTCGCTTCGTGGGTGATGATCCCTGACTGTCCGGTCGAGACGACCCGGACCCTTTCGATCGTCGAGCCGGGGCCGAGTTCGGCACACCCGAAATACGAATTCGTCTTCTCTTCGATTTCGAGGTCCGCGAGCCGGGTGCCGGCTCCCAGCGTCAGCATCTCGCCAATGTCGGTGGAAGTCGCGATGTGCGGCGGTTCGGCCGGGCTCGGCCCGTGGATGTTCAGCGCTTTCGTCGTCCTGATTTCTTCGATCCCGCCGATCGAGTAGTTCCCCGGAAGGATCACGACCTCTTCGCCTTCCGGGGCTTTGTCGATCCCGCGGTCGATCCGGCAGGGTTCGCTTTCGGGGCAACTCCCCGTGGTCGCGCCTTTCGGTTTGACGTAGCGGACCGCGAGGGCGAGTTGCGGGAGGACGGCCGCCAGGAGCAGAGCGGCGCCGAGGCAGACGAGAAGCGGCCGGATACGAGACATCCCCAAAGTCATCCTCCTCGCGCCTAAAGGAAAGCTAAATTACCGAGGTCACCGGTCAGAAGTTCGGCAGCGCCTGTTCGAGCTCGAGGACGGGCGCGAAGAGGTCGCCGAGCTTCTCGATCCGCTCCAGCACGTCGGCGGTCTCGAACACGAGCGAGGCGGCGTCGTCGCGCTCGGCGGCGTGTTCGACCTCGTCCCAGCTGACCGGCGTCGAGACCGTCGGCCGCTCGCGAGCCCGCATCGAGTAGACCGAGACCGTCGTTTTGCTGCGGTGGTTCTGCGACCAGTCGACGAAGATCTTGCCCCTGCCGGTCGACCTTTTTCATTTTCGAGACGACCAGGTCGGGGGTCTCCTTTTCGAGCAGCTGGGCGATCGCTTTCGCCAGCGGTTTGGTCTCCTCGTAGCTGACGTCCTTGCGGTTCAGCGGGACGTAGACCTGCATCCCCTTCGAGCCCGAGGTCTTCGGGAAGGCCTCGATCCCGAAGTGGTCGAACAGCGCCCGCAGCCGCAGCGCGACCCGGCAGCAGTCGACGACGTCGGCGGGCGGGCCGGGGTCGAGGTCGAAGGCCAGGACGGTCGGCCGGTTCGGGGCCCGTGAGCGCGACAGCGAGGGGTGCAGCTCGATCGCCGCCAGCTGCGCCATCCAGACCAGGGTCGGGAGGCTGTCGCAGACGCAGAAGTCGATCTTCCCCGCGTTGGGGCCGGCGCGGACCGAGGCGGTCTTGACCCATTTCGGCCGGTGCTTGGGGCAGCGCTTCTCGAAGAACGCGGAGTCGAGGTCCTCGACGCCTTCGGGGAACCGGCGCAGGGTCACCGCGCGGCCGTTCAGGTGCGGCACCATCGCCTCCCCGACCCGGGCGTAGTAGTCGACGACCTCGCCCTTGGTGAAGCCGGCCTTCGGGTAGAGGACCTTGTCGAGGTTGGTGAGCTTCAGCTCACGCCCGTCGACCTCGACGTGAGTCGTCTTTCGCCACGGCCTATTTCGAGGATTTCGCCTTGGCGGGCGAGCGTTTCTTCGGCGCGGCTTTGGCGGCTTTCTTCCGTTTCGGTTTTGCCGCCTTTTTCGGCGCCTTGCCGTCGCTACTTCCCCTTGACGGCGGCGATGCTCTCCTCGAGCGCGGCCATCAGGTCCGGCGCCTTCGTCGCCTTCGGCTCCTCGGCGGCCTCGCCGGCGACGATGTCCTTGCCTTCGGCCTTGCGTTCGATCAGGGCGAGGAGTTCCTCGCGGTACTCGTCGCGGTAGAGGCTCGGGTCGAAATCCCGGGTCAGCGACTCGATCAGCTGTTCGGCCATCTCGACCTCGCGTTTGGCGACCTTCGGCTGTTTCGTCGGCAGCACGTCGTCGAGCTCGTCCGGCGGCACCACCTCGTCGGCGAACCGCATCGTCGTCAGGGTCAGGACCCCGCCGTTGGCGCGGAGCGCCGCGAGGTGCTCCTTGTTGCGGAAGACGAAGCGGGCGACCGCGACCTTGCCGGAGTCCTGGAGCGCTTTGGCGAGCAGCGAGTACGCCTTCTCGGCGCCATCCGCCGGCCCGAGGTAGTAGGGGCTGTCGAAGTAGATCGGGTCGATCTCCTCGAGGTCGACGAAGTCCTGGACGTCGATCGCCCGGGTCTTCTCCGGGGCCAGCGCCGACATCTCGTCCTTGGTCAGCGGCACGTAGCGATCCGGGGTGATCTCGAACGCTTTGACGATTTTCTCGTAGGGGACCTCCTCGTCGGTCCCTTCGGCGACCCGGCGGTGGCGGATCCGGGCGCCGTCGGACTCGCGCAGCTCGCGCAGCGAGATCCCACGGCGCGCGACGGCGCTGTAGAGCTTCACGGGCACGTTCAGGAGCCCGAAGCTGATCGAACCGCTCCAGATTGCTCTTGCCATCAGCAGATCACCTACCCCGATTGTTCCAGCCCTCAATCCTGTTCGAGCCTCAGCGGCCCGTGCGCGGGAGCGTTCTTGCGGCGCCGCCGCGGTGAGAAGATCGCGCCGTGCTCTTCGAGCTTCGCGATGTCAGCCTCGCCCGCTGCGGGCGCACCGTCCTCGACTCGATCGACGCCGAGGTGCCGGCCGGCTCCACCGCGCTCGTCGGCCCGTCGGGAAGCGGCAAGTCGACGCTGCTGCGGCTGCTCAACCGGCTGGCCGACCCCGACCGCGGCACGATCTCCTATCGGGGCGAGTCGATCGAGGCCCAGGACCCCCTCCTGCTCCGGCGCGAGGTATCGCTCGTCCCGCAGCTGCCGGCGCTCCTCGACGGGACCGTCGAGTCGAACATCCTCTACGCCGCCCGCCTCGCCGAGAAGGACGCTGATCCCGGCCGCTGCCTGCGGCTCGCCGGCCTCGATCCCGAGTTCGCCGGCCGCGAGGTCTCCCGGCTCTCGGTCGGCGAGCAGCAGCGGACGATGCTGGCGCGCTCGCTCGCCCAGCAGCCCGACGTGCTGCTCCTCGACGAGCCGACCTCGGCGCTGGACCGGGACGCCCGCGACGCGATCGAGGAAACGCTCTCGGGGCTGAGGCAGGAGCTGGGGATCTCGCTGGTGCTCGTCACCCACGACCCCGAGCAGGCCGGTCGGATGAGCGACCGGACGATCCGGATCGAAGCGGGCCGGGTCGTATGAGCAGCTCGATCCACGTCGAGCTCTGGCAGGTCGCCGCGTCCCTGGTCCTGGTCGCGATCGCGAGCGGCGATCTCGCGCTGGCAGGAGGCCGACCTCGAGCGCGACATCCTGGTCGCGACGGTCCGCTCGATCATCCAGCTGACCCTCGTCGGCTACGCGATCAAGCTGATCTTCGACGTCGACTCGATCTGGCTGGTGGTGGCGCTGCTGGCGGTGATGGTCCTGTTCGGGGCGCTGACCGCGCGCAGCAGGGCGAAGAGCGTTCCCGACGCATTCTGGCCGCTGCTGATCACCCTCTCGATCGCCGCCGCGACGACGCTCGGCCTGGTCGTCGCCCTCGGCATCTTCGAAGCGACGCCGCGGTACCTGGTCCCGGTCGGGGGGATGGTCATCGGCAACTCGATGACGGCGTCGGCGGTGGCGCTGAACCGGCTCGGGGACGAGATGAACGACAGCCGCGCCCGGATCGAGGCGACGCTGGCGCTCGGCGCGACCTCCCGCGAAGCCGCCCTGCCGATCGTCAGGCGGGCGCTTCGCTCGGGGATGATCACGCTGATCGACTCGACCAAGACCACCGGGCTGATCTTCTTCCCGGGGACGATGGTCGGGATGCTCCTCGCCGGCGCCAACCCGACCGACGCGGTGCGGCTGCAGCTGATCCTTCTCTACGCGCTGCTCGGCAGCGTCGCGATCGCCGCGCTGCTGGCGACCTCGCTCGCCTACCGGAACTTCTTCACCCCCGCGCAGCAGCTGCGCGAGGCAGCCGAGTAAGCGGCGGTTCTAGACTCGATCGGGTGTCCCGTCAACAGCTGCTGACGCTGATCGCGACGATCCTCGGCTCGATCGTCGTCTTCCTCGACGCGACCGTGGTCAACGTCGCCCTGCCGGCGATCAGCGAAGACCTCGACGCCGGCCTCTCCGGCCAGCAGTGGGTGGTCGAGGCCTACGCGCTCTCGCTCGTCGCGCTGCTGCTGGTCGGGGGCTCGCTCGGCGACCAGTTCGGGAGGCGGCGGATCTTCGTCTTCGGGCTGGCGGGGTTCGGCGTGACCTCGGTCCTCTGCGCGATCGCGCCGAACACCGAGATGCTGATCGGCGCCCGGGCGCTGCAGGGAGTCGCCGGGGCGCTCCTGGTGCCCGGCTCGCTGGCGATCGTCGCCTCCACCTTCGAGGGCGAGGCGCGCGGAAAGGCGGTCGGGACCTGGACCGCGTGGACCGGGATCGCGACCGTGCTCGGCCCGGCCGGGGGCGGGGCGCTGGTCGAAGCGGTCTCCTGGCGGGCGATCTTCTGGGTCAACATTCCGCTGATCGTCTTCACGATCTTCCTCACCCTCCATTCGGTGAAGGAGAGCCGGGACCCGGACGCGTTCATGGGGATCGATTGGCTCGGCATCGCGCTCTCGGCGGTCGGTCTCGGCGGCCCGGTCTTCGCCCTGATCGAACAGCCCTCGCACGGCTGGGGCGACCCCCTCGTCTGGGTGCCGATGATCGTCGGCGTCGTCTGCTTCGCTCTCTTTCTCCTCCGTGAGGGGCGTATGCAGCACCCGATGCTCGACCTCGCCCTGTTCCGGATCCGGAACTTCTGGGTCGCCAACCTGACGACGCTCTCGACCTACGCGGGGCTGATCGGCGGCCTCTTCTTCGTCGGCCTCTTCCTCCAGCAGGTTGCCGGCTACTCGCCGCTGGAGGCCGGGCTGGCGACGACACCGATCTCGGTGATCATGTTCTTCCTCTCGCCCCGGTTCGGGAAAATCGCGTCCGGAGTCGGGCCGCGGGGGCCGATGTGCGGGGGGCCGATCCTCGGCGGCATCGGGCTGCTCCTGCTGCTGCGGGTCGGTTCGGACCCGAACTACGTCACCGATGTCCTGCCGGCGCTGATCGTCTTCGGCCTCGGCCTCTCGGCGACGGTGGCGCCGCTGACCGCGACCGTCCTCGACTCGGTCGAGGAACGCCATGTCGGGATCGCCTCGGGGGTGAACAACGGCGTCTCGCGGGTCGCCGGCCTGCTCGCGATCGCCATCCTCGGCGCCGTGATCTCGGCCAGCTTCGGCTCGATGATCGAGTCCAACCTCGGCTCGGCGCCGCTCAGCTCGGCCGGGGATGAGGCGGTATCCGAAGCCAAGGAACAGCCGCTCGGGGTTCCGGCGACGGGAGACCTGCCGACCGCCGAAGCCGACCGGGTCCACGGGGCGTCGGTCGATGCCTCGACCTCGGCCTTCCACCTCGGGATCCTGATCGGGGGGATCCTGATGATCATCGGCGGCGCCGTCGCCGGCCTCGGTATCGAAAATCCCAAACGCCGGGTCACGGCTGTGGCGACGCGCGGCGCCGCCGCCGCCGGCGAGTGCGGCCACGATGCAAACTGCGGCAAGGCCAACAGGGGACACGCCGTCGACGAAGCGCCCGCACCCGGCCCTGCATAGAGTCACGCCGCGTGAGCCAGATCGTCTTCTCAGGCATCCAGCCGACCGGCCGCAAGCACCTCGGCAACTACATCGGCGCGATCCGCCAGTACGTCGAGGGCCAGGACCGCGGCGACCCGGCGATCTACTGCATCGTCGACCTGCACGCGATCTCGGTCAAATTCGATCCCGCCGAGCTGCGCGAGCGCCTCTACGACACGACCGCGATCCTGCTCGCCGCCGGCCTCGACCCCGAGCGCTGCATCCTCTTCCGCCAGTCCGACGTCCGCGAGCACACCGAGCTGACCTGGCTGCTCTCGGCGGTCACCGCCCACGGCGACCTCAACCGGATGCACCAGTTCAAGGAAAAGTCGGCCAGCCAGCGCGAGCTCTCCTCGGCGGCGCTCTTCTTCTACCCGGTGCTGATGGCCGCCGACGTCCTCGCCTACCGGGCGACCGAGGTCCCGGTCGGCGACGACCAGCGACAGCACGTCGAGCTGATGCGGGAGATCGCCCGCCGTTTCAACGAGCGCTTCGGCGAGACGCTGGTGGTGCCGGAGCTGCTGATCCCGGAGGTCGGCGCCCGGATCATGGACCTGCAGGAGCCGGAACGGAAGATGTCGACCACGGTCGGCACCGAGGCGGGCACCGTCTACGTGCTCGACGAGCCCGACGCGATCCGCAAGAAGCTCGGCAGCGCCGTCACCGACTCCGGCCGGGAGGTCGTCCGGGCGCCCGACAAGCCCGGCGTGACCAACCTGATCGACATCCTCGCCGTCGCCCGCGGCGTCGGCCCCGAGGCGATCGAGGCCGAGTTCGACGGCGCCGGCTACGGCGACTTCAAGAAGGCGGTGGCCGAGGGGGTCGTCGACCTCCTGGCGCCGGTTCAGGAGCGCTACGCCGAGCTCCGGCCCGACGAGGCGGCTCTCGACTCCATCCTCGCCAGCGGCGCCGAGCGAGCCCGGGCGATCGCCGCGCCGGTCGTCGCCGAGGTCCGCGACCGCATGGGCATCGGGCCGCCGCGTTAAGTTGAAGCCGTGACCACGGCCATCGACCTCGACCTCGAGCTCGACGTCTTCGCCGGGCCGTTCGACCTTCTGCTGGCGATCGTCCTCCGCGAGGAGATCGACCTGCTCGAGGTCGAGCTCGCCGAGGTCGTCGTCGCCTACATCGAGCACCTCGAGAGCCAGGGGGAGCTCGAGCTCGAGGTCGCGACCGAGTTCCTGGTCCTGATCGCCTCCCTGCTCGAGCTGAAGTCGCGGCTGCTGCTGCCGGGCGCCGAGGACGAGATCGAGGAGCTCGGGCCGGAGGAGGCGATCGAGGAGCTGCTGGCGCGGCTGCTCGAGTACCGCCGCTACCGCGACGCCTCGGAGATGCTGAGCGAGCGGTTCGAGGCCGGGCGGCCCTACCTCTACCGCTCGGCGCCGCTGCCGCCGGAGCTGCGGCGGGTCGCGGTCGACGCCGCGACCGCCGTCTATGACCCGGAGCGCCTCGCGGCCGCCCTCGGCGACCTGCTGACCACGCCGCCGCCGCTCGACATCAGCCACATCCGGCCGACCGTCTCGCTCGAGCGCCGGCTCCGGGCCCTTCGCGACGCCCTCTCCGGCAAGACGAGCATCGACTTCGACGACCAGTTCGGCGGCGAGGACAGGCTGACCCAGGCGGTGACGCTGTTCGCCCTGCTCGAGCTCTATCGCAAGGGCGAGGTGACCTGGAAGCAGCGCAAGCCGCTCGGCCCGATCGAGATCCAGAGGGTCGAGGTGGGCGCGTGAGCGACCTCGCCCGCACGATCGAGGCGCTGCTCTTCCTCTCGCCGCAGCCGGTCTCGGCCGCCGACCTGGCCGAGGCGACCGAGGCGACCGAGGGCCAGGTCGAGGAGGCGATCGAGTTGCTGCGCGAGGACCTCGGCGAGGGCCGGCGGGGGGTCGTCCTGCGCGAGGTCGCCGGTGGGCTGACCCTGGCCAGCGACCCGGGGAGCGAGGAGGCGGCGACGGCGGCTCCTGGCCAAGCCGCGCACACCGCCCCTGACCCAGGCCCAGGCCGAGACCCTCGCGATCGTCGCCTACCTGCAGCCGGTCTCGCGGCCCGAGGTGGCGCGGATCCGCGGCGTCTCCTCCGAGTCGGCGGTGCAGACCCTCGCCGAGCGGGGGCTGATCGAGGAGTCGGGCCGCTCCCGCTTCGGGGCGACGATCTTCAAGACGACCGAGCTGTTCGAGCGGCTCTTCGGCCTCTCCGGGCTCGACCAGCTGCCCGATCCCTCGCAGTTCGACCCGACGCCTGAGGATGAGAGGGAGCTGCGCGAACGGCTGCTCAAGGCTGGCGAACAGCGCAGCGAGTGACAGTCCGGGATGGGGAACACGGTCCAGCCCATCCTTCGCCCGAACCCAAGATTGAGCCGCTTCGCGGCAGGAATCACTCCGCGGTGCCGTATGAAGGCTCAGCTGGACTGGACCGCGTTCCCCATGCGCAGCGTCGCTCGCTGAGGCTGGACCCGTGCGGCTGGCGAAATACCTTGCTCATGCTGGCGTGACTTCGAGGCGGAAGGCGGAGGTGATCGTCGGCGCGGGGCGGGTGACGGTTGGGGGCGAGGTGGTGACCGGATCCGGCGCGGGATGTGGGGGAGGGGGATGACGTCAGGGTCGATGGCAGGCCGGTGGCGGCCGAGGTGCGCGAGGTCTGGGCGGTGAACAAGCCGGCCGGAGTCGTCTCGACCGCGAGGGAGCCGGGCAGGCGGCAGGCGGTCGTCGATCTGGTCGCGACCGGGGCGCGGCTCTACCCGGTCGGCCGCCTCGACGTCGACTCGACCGGCCTGCTGCTGCTGACCAACGACGGCGAGCTCGCCAACCGGCTGACCCACCCGAGCTACGAAGTCGAGAAGGCCTACCGGGTCGAGCTGCGGCGGCCGCCCTCCGAAGAGGACCTGCGCCGGCTCGCGAGCGGGGTCGAGCTCGAGGACGGGATGACCGCCCCGGCCGGGGTCGAGCGGGTCGGCGAGCGCGAGGTCGAGATCGTCCTTCGCGAGGGTCGCAACCGCCAGGTGCGGCGGATGGCGGAAGCGATCGGCAACGGGTCGTCGCCCTGCGCCGCGTCCGCTTCGGGCCGCTCGAGCTCGGCGACCTGGCGCTGGGCGCCTCGCGTCGCGTCTCGGCCGCGGAGGAGTCGAGGCGCTCCGCGCAGTCCGCCGGCTGCAGTCCGCTCAGGCGCTGACCTGGACGACGACGGTCCGCTCGCGCGGGCGATCGTCGAAGTCGATCAGGACCAGTTGCTGCCAGGTGCCGAGCGCGAGGCGGCCGCCGACGACCGGGATCGTCTCCGAAGGCCCGATCAGGGTCGCCCGCTGGTGGGCGTGGGAGTTGGAGTCGTGGTTGAGCCGGTTGTGGGCGTAGTCGCCCTCGGTCGGGATCAGGCGCTCGAGCATCTCGCGGAGATCGGCGACGCCGCCGGGCTCGAACTCCATCGTCGAGATCGCCGCCGTCGAGCCGCGGACGAAGGCCAGCGCCCGGCCGTCCTCGATCGCGGCGGCGGTGACGGCCGCCTGCACCTCGGCGGTGATGTCGACGATGTCGGTGTCGCCCGCGGTCGAGCAGCTGAGCTCGGAGGTCTCCACCGCCACGTCTCGACGCTACCCGCAGGTGTCTCGCCCTCTGGAAAGATGCCACCCGTGGTCGATTCGGCAGAGCAACGGTTGTTCGCGGTCCGGGGCGCGGCCCAGGCCGACGCCAACGAGGCCGACGCGATCCTCGCGGTGACCGGCGAGTTGATGCGGGAGCTGATCTCCCGCAACGAGCTGACACCCGAGGCGATGGTGAGCTGCATCTTCACCGTCACCGATGACCTCGACGCCGAGTTCCCGGCCGTCGCCGCCCGCGCCGCGGGGCTCGACTCGGTGGCGCTCCTCTGCTGTCGCGAGATCCCGGTCCCGGGGTCGATGCCGCGGGTGATCAGGGCGCTGGTCCACCATTACGCGCCCGCCGGCCACTCGCCGGCGCACGTCTATCTCGGCGAGACCCAGGCGCTGCGCTCGGACCTGCACGCCGCGCAGTAGCCGCCCGCGGCCCCCTTCGGCACAATGGAACCGTCATGACGATCACCTTCGCCGAGAAGCTCGCCCGGATGCCCGGCTACCAGGCCGGCGTCCCGACCGGCCTCGCGCCGGAGTCGATCGCCGCCGCCGGGATCGCCCAGCTGGCATCGAACGAGTCGCCATCGGCGCCGCACCCGAAGGTCGTCGAGGCGATCCGCGCAGCGGCCGCGGCGATGAACCGCTATCCGGACCCCGACGCGACCCTGCTGCGGGGCCGGATCGCCGAGCGCTACGAGACCGAGCCCGGCCGGATCGCGGTCGGCAACGGGTCCTGCGAGATCCAGCTCGCCGCCGCCGACGCCCTCTGCGAGCCCGGGGCCGAGATCGTCTACGCATGGCCCTCGTTCTCGATGTACCCGTACCTGGCGGCGCTATCGGGCGCGCGTGAGATCCGGGTCCCGCTCGCCGAGGGCCAGGTCCACGACCTCGACGCGATGGCGGCCGAGGTGACCGCCGCGACCCAGCTGCTGATGGTCTGCAATCCGAACAACCCGACCGCGACCCACCTGCCTGCGGCCGAGATCGCGGCCTTCTGCGAGAAGATCCCGGGCCACGTCACGGTGATCCTCGACGAGGCCTACGTCGAGTTCCAGACCGTCGACGACCCCGATGCGACGATCGACCTGCTCGACGATTTCCCGAACCTGGTCATCACCCGCACCTTCAGCAAGTGCTACGGGCTCGCCGGGCTGCGGGTCGGGTTCGCGATCGGGTCCTCCAACTTCCGCGCCGCGGTCGACGCCGTGCGCCAGCCGTTCAGCGTCAACGCCCTCGCCCAGGCCGCCGGGGCGGAGGCGATCCTCCACTCCGACGACGTCCTGCGCCGCGTCGAGTCGACCGCGGTCGAGCGGCTCCACGTCGAGGAGGGCCTGCGGGAGCTGGGCCTGGCGACGACCGACACCGAGGCGAACTTCTCCTGGATCGACCTCGGCGACGCCGACGAGGGCGAGGTTGTCGCGGGCCTCGCCGAGCGCCAGATCGCGGTCCGGCCGGGCACCCCGCTCGGCAGCCCCGGCCACATCCGGGTCAGCTACGGGACCCGCTCGGAGAACGACCGCTTCCTCTCGGCTCTCGGCGAGCTGCTCGACTAACCGCGCCCCAACTGCTACAAAGTCAGCAGTCGTGATCAGGAGCGGCATCGACACCACGAGCGAACCCAGCGCCGAACGCGCCGCGCTCGCCCCTGCCGCCCTCTCCTATTTCTGGCGATTTAGCTAGGCGTCCGGCCCGCGGGTCGAATTTGGCTGGGCGCCGGTTCCCGTTGTTCGCGCGTCCGCCTGCGCTCACTTGGCGGCGGCCGCATCGAAAGTAAGGTTGAAAGTTGTGGAGGAAGGTGGCGACAAGATGATGATCGGAATGCAGACGGAGGCCCGGGACCGGGTTCGCGACCAGCGAATCGACCGGATCGTCGAGCTCGTCTCGCCCGCCGGGCTGCTCGGTGACCTGCCGCTCGGCGAGGAGCGCGAAAAGGTAGTGGTCGAGGGCCGCGACGCGGTCGAGAAGATCCTGGCGCGCGAGGACGACCGGCTCCTGGTCGTGGTCGGGCCCTGCAGCGTCCACGACCCGGATGCGGCGCTCGAGTACGCGGAAAGGCTCGCCGAGGCCGCGGGCGCGCACCGCGACGACCTCCTGATCGCGATGCGGGTCTACTTCGAGAAGCCGAGGACGACGACGGGGTGGAAGGGACTGATCAACGACCCCCACCTCGACGGGTCCTACGACGTCAACTCCGGCCTGCGGAAGGCGAGGACCCTGCTCCTGCAGGTGCTCGACCGCGGCCTCCCGATCGGGTGCGAGTTCCTCGACCCGATCACGCCGCAGTACATCTCCGACACCGTCGCCTGGGGCGCGATCGGCGCCCGCACGACCGAGAGCCAGACCCACCGTCAGCTCGGGTCCGGCCTCTCGATGCCGATCGGGTTCAAGAACCGGACCGACGGCAACGTCCAGGTCGCGGTCGACGCGGTCCGCGCGGCGGCGGTCCCGCACGCATTCGCCGGCATCGACGACAGCGGCACCCCGGCGATCCTCCACACCAGGGGGAACCCCGACGGCCACGTGATCCTGCGCGGCGGCCGCGGCGCGCCCAACAGCGACCCGGCGGGGGTCGAGAGCGCGCTCGAGCTGCTGCGAGCCGCCGGCCTGCCGGAGCGGCTCGTCGTCGACGCCTCCCACGACAACAGCGGCAAGGAGCCCGCCAAGCAGGTCGTCGCCGCGGAGGAGATCGGCGAGCAGATCGCGGCCGGCAACGGCGCGATCGTCGGCGTGATGCTGGAGTCGTTCCTGGTCGAGGGCCGCCAGGACCTCGACGGCGAGGGACCGCTCACCTACGGCCAGTCGATCACCGACGCCTGCATCGACTGGGAGACGACCGTCTCGCTGCTCGACGAGCCTGTCCGCATCGGTGCGGAGCCGGCGCGGCGGATGACGAAACTCGCCGTCCTCGGCGTCGGCCTGATCGGGGGCTCGGTCGGGCTCGCCGCCCGGGAGCGTTCCGGCGTCGAGGTGGTCGGGTTCGACCCCGATCCGGCGACGCTCGAGCGCGCGGTCGAGCTCGGCGCCCTCGATCGCGGCGCCGAGAGTGTCGAGGCGGCGTGCGCCGAGGCCGATGTGGTGTTCTGCGCGGCGCCGGTGGCGGCTCTGGAGGCGCTCGCTCGAGCGGCCCTCGAGGCCTCGGGCCCGGAGACGGTCGTCACCGACGTCGGCTCGACCAAGCGGGACCTCGTCGCCGCGCTCGGCGAGGACGAGCGGTTCATCGGCGGCCACCCGCTGGCCGGGGCCGAGACCGCCGGGGTCGAGAACGCCCGCGCCGACCTCTTCGACGGGGCGCGCTGGTACCTGACCCCGACCGAGCGCTCGAGCGGGGTCCTCTACGACGCGCTGCAGCGGGTCGTCGCCGACCTCGGAGCCCGGCCGCAGGCGATCGGCGCCGACGCCCACGACCGGGTGATGGCGACCGTCAGCCACCTTCCCCACGTCGTCGCCAACGTCCTCGTCGCCCAGGCGGCGGCGGAGCTGACCCGGGACTCGGAGCGGATGCCCGAGGTCGGCCCGAGCTTTCGCGACGCGACCAGGGTCGCGGGCTCCAACCCGGCTATCTGGGGCGACATCTTCGCCAGCAACCGCGAGGCGGTCGCGGCGGCGATCGAGGACGCGGCGAGCAGGCTCGGCGACGCGGCCGAGTTGGTCCGCAGCGGCGATGCCGATGCGCTCGCGTCCTGGCACGGCTCCGCCGCGGAGGAGCGCCGCCGCCTCCAGGAGGCGGAGTCCGCGGCCGGTCCGCTGGCCGAGCTCCGGGTCGTCGTCGCCAACCGGCCGGGGACGGTCGCCGAGCTGGCGCTGGCCCTCGGCGACGCCGGGGTCAACATCGAGGACATGGCGCTGCACCCGGCCCCCGACATGAGGTCCGGGGCGATCTCGCTCTGGGTCGCCGGCGAGGAGCAGGCATCCCGCGCCCTCGAGCTCGTCCGCGGCCTCGGACACACCGCCACCGTCGTCGGCGCGGAGTAGATAGACGATGGCCCGATTCGAGCCCTCGGGACCGCTGCGGGGGTCTCTTCGGCCTCCTCCCGACAAGTCGATCTCCCATCGCGCGGCGCTGATCGGGGCGATGGCCGACGGCCCGACCCGCGTTGCGAACTACCTCGACTCCGCCGACACCCGATCGACCCTCGATGCCGTCGCCGCGGCTCGGCGCCGAGGTCGAGGGCGTCTCCGACTCGGGAATCGACGCCGAGATCACGATCCACGGCGTCGGCCTCCGCGGCGCCAGGCCGGCGGAGCTCGACGTCGGCAACGCCGGCACCCTTCTGCGACTGCTTCCCGGCTGGCTCGCCGGGCAGGGCCAGGGTGTCTGGACCCTCGACGGCGACGACTCGATCAGGCGCCGGCCGGTGGACCGGGTCGCCGACCCGCTGCGGCTGATGGGCGCGAGCGTCGCCTGCCGCGAGGAGCGGCTGCCGCCGATGCGGATCGAGGGCGCCCAACTCCGGGGGATCTCCTACGAGATGCCGGTCGCGAGCGCCCAGGTCAAGTCGTGCCTCCTGCTGGCCGGGCTGATGGCCGAGGGCGAGACCAGCGTCGTCGAGCCGGCCCCGAGCCGCGACCACAGCGAGCGGATGCTGGCCGCCGCGGGCGCCGAGGTCTACCGCAGGGGGGAGACGGTCACGATCTGGCCCTCCCGGAGCCTGCGCCCGGGCGAGATCGAGGTCCCGGGCGACATCTCGGCCGCCGCCTTCTTCATCGTCGCCGCCTCGATCGTCCCCGGCAGCGCGCTCTCGCTGACCGGGGTCGGGCTCAACCCGACCAGGACCGGGCTGCTCGAGATCCTCGGGCGGATGGGGGCCGCGGTCGAGATCGAGGACGCCGACCTGACCGGCGAGCCGAGCGGGTCGCTGCGGGTCTCGGCGGCCGCGCTGCGCGCGACCGAGGTCGGAGGCGCCGAGGTGCCGCTGGCGATCGACGAGCTGCCGCTGGTCGCGCTCGCCGCCTGCTTCGCCGAGGGCGAGACGACGATCCGCGACGCCGAGGAGCTGCGCCGCAAGGAGAGCGACAGGATCGAAACCGTCTGCGAGGCGCTGAGCGCCCTCGGCGGCGAGGTCGAGGCGACCGAGGACGGCCTCGTCGTGACCGGCACCGGGGGCCTGCGCGGGGGACGGTCGACTCCCACGGCGATCACCGGATCGCGATGATGGGCGCGGTCGCCGGGCTCGCGTCGAGCGACGGGGTCGAGGTCGAGGGCATGGATGCGGCGGCGATCAGCTACCCCCGCTTCGAGGCCGACCTCGCGGCCGCTCCTCGGCGGAGGGACAACCGGATAGCGATGGGAGGGACGATGGAGTACGAGCAGATCCGCTACGAGCGCCGCGGCCCGGTCGCGGTGATCACGATCGACCGCCCGGAGCGGATGAACGCGATCGGCGCCCGGACCCATCGCGAGCTGGTCGACGCCTGGACCCGCTTCCGCGACGACGACGAGGCCTCGGTCGCGGTCCTGACCGGCGCCGGCGAGGACGCCTTCTGCGCCGGCGGCGACCTCAAGAGCCATCTCGACGGCGAGCCGGTCGTGCCGACCAGCATCGAGGAGATCGAGGCCCACAACCGGGGCGAGCGGGACGGGATCCTCGGCCCCTCGCGCTGGACCGACCTCCACAAGCCGACGATCGCCGCGGTCAACGGCGCCGCCTACGCGGGCGGGCTGGAGTGGGTCTGCTGGTGCCACCTCGCGGTCGCCGACGAGCACGCGACCTTCGGGGTCACCTGCCGCCGCTGGAACATCGGCCTCGCCGACGGCGGGACCCAGCGCCTGCCGCGGATCGTCGGCTGGCGGCGGGCGATGGAGCTGATCGTCACCGGCCGCGTGATCGATTCCGCCGAGGCCCGCGAGATCGGCCTCGTCAACGAGGTCGTCCCCAGCGGGACCTGTCTCGAGCGCGCGATCGAGCTTGCGAACGAGATCGCGGCGCTGCCGCAGCCCGCGATCCGGACCGACCTCGAGGCCGCCGAGCGCGGCTGGGGCCGGCCGCTGGAGGAGGGCCTGCTGATCGAGGCCGAGTGCTTCAACCGGCTCCTGACCGGCAACGAGATCCTCGAGGGCGTCAGGCGCTTCAACGAGCGCGACCATCCCGACCTCGAACGGAGCTCCGTAGCCGCGATGGTGATCGCGATCGACGGCCCCGCCGGGGCCGGAAAGTCGAGTGTCGCAAGGGCCGTCGCCGACGCCCTCGGCTTCACCTATCTCGATTCCGGGGCGATGTACCGCTGCGTCGCCCTGGCGGCGATCGAGCGCGGGGTCGACCTCGACGACCCCGAGGCGATGGGCGACCTCGCCTCCGCACTCGAGATCGGGCTCGACGGGCCCCGCGTCTCCCTCGACGGCCGCGACGTCAGCGCCGAGATCCGCGAGCCGCGGACCAGCGCCGCCGCCTCTCGGGCCTCGGTCCACCCGCGGGTCCGCGAGGCGATGGTCGCCCGCCAGCGCCTCCTGATCGAGGCCGGCCGCTACGTCGCCGAGGGCCGTGACATCGGCACCGTCGTCAGCCCCGACTCGCCGCTCAAGGTCTTCCTCACCGCCTCGCCGCAGGAGCGCGCCAGACGCCGCGCGGCGCAGACCGGGGAGAACGAGTCCGAGGTCCTCGCGGCGCAGCGCGAGCGCGACGAGCGCGACGAGGGCCGCGAGCACAGCGCCCTGCGGGCGGCGGAGGACGCGATCGAGATCGACACCACCGGCCTCGAGGTGGCCGAGGTCGTCGAGAGGATCGTCGCCCTCGCCCGCGAGCGGGGGCTGGCATGAGCGTCCCGACCGTCGCCGTCGTCGGCTTCCCCAACGTCGGCAAGAGCACCCTGGTCAACCGCCTCGCCGGCGGCCGCGAGGCCGTCACCCACCGCGAGGCCGGGGTGACCAGGGACCGCAAGCGGGTCCCCTGCGAGTGGAACGGCGTCGCCTTCGACCTGCTCGACACCGGCGGGATCGACATCGCCGACGAGAGCGAGCTCGCCGAGGACATCCGCCGCCAGGCCCGGCTCGGGATCGCCGAGGCCGACGTCGTCCTCCTCGTCGTCGACGGGACCGCCGGGATCCGCGCCGGCGACGCCGAGGTCGCCAAGGAGCTGCGCGGCAGCGACCGCCCGACCCTGGTCGTCGTCAACAAGGTCGATCGCCCCGGGGACGAGCACCTGACCGCCGAATTCCACTCCCTCGGCCTCGGCGAGCCGCTCGCCGTCTCCGCCAGCCACGGCCTCGGAACCGGCGACCTGCTCGACCGGGTCGTCGAGCTCCTCGGCGACCGCCCGCCCAGCGACGATGCCGACGACGCCGTCAGGGTCGCGGTGGTGGGGCGGCCCAACGCCGGCAAGTCCTCGCTCGTCAACGCCTTTCTCGGCTCCGAGCGGACGATCGTCTCCGATCGGGCGGGGACGACCCGCGACTCGATCGACACCGAGCTCGAGGTCGACGGGCGCCGGGTGATCCTCGTCGACACCGCCGGCCTGCGGCGCCGCTCGAAGGTGGCGGGCTCGGTCGACTACTACGCACAGCTCCGCTCCGAACGGGCGGTCGAGCGGGCCGACGTCGCCCTCGTCGTCTGCGACGCCTCCGAGGGCGTCACCGCCGAGGACCTGCGCGTCGCCGAGCTGGCGATGAAAGCCGGCTGCGCGACCCTGCTGGCGCTCAACAAGTGGGACGTCACCACGACCGACATCGACGACGCCCGCGCCCGGGTCGAGCGAAAATCGCGGCTGCGGCCGGCGGTCGTCACCGTCTCCGCCACCCGCGGGCGCAACGTCGCCAACCTGCTGCCGAAGGCGCTCGAGCTCGCCGACAAGGCCGCCGAGCGGATCCCCACCCCCGAGCTCAACCGGTTCGTCAACGACGTCGTCGCGAAGACGCCGCCCCCGTCGCGACGCGGCCGCCGGCTGCGCCTCTACTACGCGGCGCAGATCGGGGAGCGACCGCCGCGGTTCGCGATCCAGGTCAACGACCGGCGCCTGATCGTCCGCGATTGGGCCTACCACCTCGAGAACAGGCTGCGCGACACCTACGGGCTCGACGGGGTCCCGCTGGTGATCGACTTCGTCCCCCACACGCGACGGGAACGGCGCTGAACCTATGTCCTCTAGGCTTTCGCCATGACCGAGACACAGCCACTCGCCGACGGCGAGTACCTCTTCACTTCAGAGTCGGTAACCGAGGGCCATCCGGACAAGGTCTGCGACGCGATCTCCGACGCCGTCCTCGACGGCGTGATGGCGGGCGATCCCGAGGGCCGGGTCGCCTGCGAGACGCTCGTCAACACCGGGATGGCGGTGGTCTCGGGCGAGATCTCGACCGACGTCCACCTCGACGTCCCGGAGATCGTCCGCGAGACGATCCGCGAGATCGGCTACGACCACGGCGACTACGGCTACAACTGCGACCACATCTCGGTCCTGGTCTCGCTCGACAAGCAGTCGCCCGACATCGCCCAGGGGGTCGACGAGGCCTACGAGACCCGGGTCGAGGGAGCGGGTGACGAGCTCCTCGTCGCCGGCGCCGGCGACCAGGGAATGATGTTCGGCTACGCGACCGATGAGACCGAGGCGCTGATGCCGATGCCGATCCACATCGCGCACCGGCTGGCGGAACGGCTCGCCGCGGTCCGCAAGGACGACAGCCTCGAGTACCTCGGGCCGGACGGGAAGACCCAGGTCACCGTCCGCTACGCCGACGGCAGGCCGGTACGGGTCGAGAAGCTCCTGATCTCGACCCAGCACGCGGTCGGCGTCGATTCCCAGACGACGATCAAGCCCGACCTCTGGGAGCAGGTGGTCCTGCCCGTGCTCGGCGCCGAGGCCCCCGGGCTCTTCGACGAGGCCGAGCTTCTCGACGGCTTCCTCGTCAACCCGACCGGCAAGTTCGTGATCGGCGGCCCGGTCGGCGACGCCGGCCTCACCGGCCGCAAGATCATCGTCGACACCTACGGCGGGATGGCCCGCCACGGCGGCGGCGCCTTCTCCGGCAAGGACCCCTCCAAGGTCGACCGCTCGGCCGCCTACGCGGCCCGCTACGTCGCCAAGAACGTCGTCGCCGCCGGCCTCGCCCAGCGCTGCGAGGTCCAGGTCGCCTACGCGATCGGCGTCGCCCAGCCGATCTCGCTGATGGTCGAGACCTTCGGCACCGGCAAGCTCCCCGACGCCGAGATCTCGCGCCTGGTCGAAAACGAGTTCGACCTCCGGCCGGGGGCCTTCCGCCAGTACCTGAACCTGCACCGGCCGGTCTTCAGCCAGACCTCCGCCTACGGCCACTTCGGCCGGACGGGCGACGCCTTCACCTGGGAGGCGACGGACCGGGTCGACGCCCTTCGCAGCGCTGCCGGCGTCGAGTCCGCCGCGGCTCCCGCCTAGGCGCTAGGCCTGGGCGGGCGGCTGGGCCTCGCCGAGGCCGTGCTCGCCGGCCGAGTTGACGCCGGTGGCCTGGTCGACCCGGTGGACGACGTCTTCGGGGTCGGCGACGCCGAAGAAGACGAAGTTGTAGTCGTCGGTCGCGGCGGTGTCGAAGTCGACGTCGCCGATCTGCATCACCCGCTGGTAGACCGACTGCTGGAAGTTGACGTTCTGGACCCGCTCGAGCCGGGTCTCCTGGACCTCGCGGGAGATGATCCCGCGCTTGATGTTGAGCCGGCGGTCGGTGATCGTGTAGGTCGTCGAGACCCGTTTGAGGAATCCGGCCAGGACCGTGACGGCGAGGATCACGAGGACGATCAGGAAGACGGTGCCGCTGCCGGCGCCGGCGATCTTCGCGATCACGGCGACGATCACGGCGATCACGACGCCTTTGAGGTAGAAGCCGAGGATCGCCCGCCAGGAGGGGTGCCCCTGGAAGATCAGCTGCTCGCCCGGATGGAGCTTGACGGCCACCGGTCACACCCCTTGGGATCGCGTTCGCTCGCGGCGCGATGAATCAGATATGGACGCTTGCTCGCTCACGCTCCCGGAGCATATCCGCGCCGGTGGGCGTCCGCGATCCTCCATACCGTGGGTCGGATGGCGATCGCCAAGGTCGAGCCGCTGACGACCGCCCGCTCCCTGCGGGGGCCGTTCGACTACCGGTTGCCGGAGGCGATGGAGGGGCTCGACGTCGGCAGCATCGTCCGTGTCCCCTTCGGCCGTCAACGCGCCCTCGGGGTCGTCGTCGCCCTCGCCGAGCACTCCGAGCTGCCGCCGGAGCGGCTCGCCGAGCCGCTCGAAGCGCTCGAGTCCGGCGCGACCCCCGAGCTCGTCGCGCTCGGGCTCTGGGTCGCCCGCGAGTACTGCTCGACCCCCTCGCGCGGGCTGCAGCTGGTGCTGCCTCCCGGGATCGGCCCCAACCGCCCCGGTGTCCGGGCGCGGACCGAGCTGCGGGCCGAGATCGCGGCCGCCGGCGAGGAGGCCCTCTCCGCCGGGGGCCGGCTCGGCGCGCGCCAGCGGGCGGCGCTCGAGGCGCTGCGGGCGGGGGAGATGTCCTCCCGCGAGCTCGACGCCGCCGTCGGCGCCGATCGCCAGGTGCTGCGCAGGCTCGAGGAGCGCGGGCTGATCGTCACCCGCAGCTCCACGGTCCGCCGGCGCCCGGGGCACACACAGGTGGGCACGGCAGCGGCTTCGGCGCCGCCGCTGCTGGCGGAGCAGAGCGCCGCGGTCGACTCGATCGTCGCCGCGCTCGACGGAGAGGCCGGGGCGCCGCGGAAGCTGCTGATCCACGGGGTCACCGGGTCGGGCAAGACCGAGGTCTACCTCGCCGCTGTCGAGGCGGCGCTGGCGCGGGGGAGGGGGGCGATCGTCCTCGTCCCCGAGATCGGCCTCGCGCCGCAGGCGGTGGCCCGGTTCCGGGCCCGGCTCGGCGACCGGATCGCGGTCCTGCACTCGGCCCTGACGCCGGGCGAGCGCCGCGACGAGTGGCTGCGCCTGCGCCAGGGTGAGGCGAGCGTCTGCGTCGGGCCGCGCTCGGCGGTGTTCGCGCCGGTCCGCGACCTCGCCCTGATCGTGATCGACGAGGAGCACGACCCCTCCTACAAGCAGGAAGGGGACCCGGCCTACGATGCCCGCACGGTCGCCCGGCGGCGGGCCGAGGACTGCGGCGCCGTCCTCGCCGCCGGCACCGCGACCCCGCGCCCGGAGAGCCTGGCTCGAGCTGCCCCGGCTCGAGCTCCCCCGGCGGGTCGACGGCCGCTCGCTGCCGCCGGTGGAGGTGGTCGACATGCGGGGGACCGATCCACGCTCGGGCCCGTTTCACCCCTCGACCTGGGAGGCGCTCGAGGAGGTCCGCCGCCGCGGCGAGAAGGCGATCGTGATGGTCAACCGGCGCGGCTTCGCGCCCTGGCTCAACTGCCGCTCCTGCGGCCACCACTGGGGCTGTCCCAACTGCGACGTCTCGGCGATCGTCCACCGCGGCGCCGGCCGCCTCGTCTGTCACCACTGCGCGCACTCCGAGCCGCTGCCCTCGGCCTGCCCGGAGTGCGGCTCGACCACGCTCTCGCAGGCGGGCGCGGGGACCGAGCAGCTCGAGGCGCTGCTGGCCCGCCGCCTCGACCCGATGCCGGTTTTCCGACTCGACTCCGACGTCGCCTCCGGGCGCGGCGCCCACGCCCGGATCCTGGCCGCCTTCGGCGAGGCCGAGAGCGCGGTCCTCGTCGGCACCCAGATGGTCGCCAAGGGCCACGACTTCCCGGAGGTCACCCTGAGCGCGATCGTCGACGCCGACGCGACCCTGCGGTTCCCCGACTTCCGCGCCGCCGAGCGGACCTTCGCGATGATCACCCAGCTCGCCGGTCGCAGCGGCCGCGGCGAGGCCGGCGGCAGGGTGGTCGTCCAGACCCTGGCCCCGAGCGCTCCCAGCGTCGCCCACGCGGCCCGGCACGACGCCGCCGGATTCCTCGGGATCGAGATCGAGCGCCGCCGCGCCCTGCGCTACCCGCCGTTCTCGAACCTGGTCCGGGTCGTGCTGCGGGCGGAGTCCGAGGAGCGCCTCGACGCCGCGGCGAGGGGGCTGGCGGGGCGCCTGGTCGAGACGATCCCGGACGGGACCGATCTGCTCGGCCCGGCGCCGATGTTCAAGGTCCGCGGCCGTCACCGCCGCCGGCTGATGACCAAGGCCGACGATCGCGAGCGGACCGTCGCCGCGGTCCGCGACGCGGTCGAGGGGCTGGCGGCGGACCGCGGCTGCGCGAGGTGGCGATCGGCGTCGACGTCGATCCCCAATAGGCGTTCGCCGCGATCCATAGACTTGTTTTCGTGAGCGATGAGCAGGCCGTCGGCCCCGAGCAGGCCGAGCGCGAGAGGATCGAAGAGGAACTTCTTCAGCGCCGCGAAGCGGCGCTCGCGCAGGTGGTCAAGTTCGGCGATCCGGTCCTGAAGAGCAGGGCGTCGGAGGTGGCCGAGTTCGGCCCCGAGCTGCGGGCCGAGGTCGAGCGGATGATCGGGATCATGCGCGACGGGCTCGGCGTCGGCCTCGCCGCGACCCAGGTCGGCATCCTGCGGCGCCTGCTGGTCTTCCAGGCCGGGCGCGACCCGGAGCCGACGGCGCTGGTCAACCCGACGATCGAGTGGATGTCGGACGACGTCGTCGTCGCCGAGGAGGGCTGCCTCAGCCTCCCGGGGGTCGCGATGGACGTCGAGCGCGCGCTCCACGCCAGGCTCAGCGGCCTCGACGTCGACGGCGAGCGGGTGACGCTCGAGGCGTCCGGGCTCGAGGCCCGGGTCCTCCAGCACGAGATCGACCATCTCGACGGTGTCCTGATTCTCGACCGGGCCCCGCGCGACCAGCGCAAGGCCGCGCTGCGGGCGCTGCGCGAAGGCGGCAGCTACAGCCCCTCCGGCGAGGAGGATGAGGAAGTGGAGGACTCGGAGCCCTCCCATCGCGAGCCCCGAACCGACGCGTGAGGACCGCCTTCCTCGGTACCTCCGAGTTCGCGGCCGCGGTACTCAGGGGTCTGGCCGGGAGCCGGCATCGCCCGGCGCTCGTCGTCACCCCGCCCGACAGCCGTCGCGGCCGCGGCAGGCAGGAGCTGCCGCCCCCCGCCGCCGAGGCCGCGCAGGAGATCGGGATCGAGCTGGCCCAGACCGCTGACGTCAACGCCGAGCCCGAGCTCGAGCGGATCCGCGGCCGCCCGCCCGGAGGCGGTCGTCGTCTGCGCCTTCGGGCAGCTGATCCGCGAGCCGCTCCTGAGCGAGCTGCCGTTGATCAACGTCCACCCGTCGCTGCTGCCCCGCTGGCGCGGCGCGGCGCCGATCGAGCGGGCGATCATGGCCGGGGACGAGCGGACCGGCGTCTGCGTGATGAAACTGACCGAGGGCCTCGACTCGGGCCCGGTCGCGCTTCGCGAGGAGATCGCGATCGGACGCCGACGACGACTTCGAGACCGTCTCGGGCCGCCTCGAGGAGGTCGGCGCCAGGCTCGCTGGTCAGGAGCCTCGACCTGCTCGAGGCCGGCGATCTCAGCTTCGAGGAGCAGGACGACTCCGAGGCGACCTACGCCGAGAAGATCGACCCCGCCGAGCGGCGCCTCGATCCCGCCCGCCCGGCGATCGAGCTGGCCCGAACGGTCCGCGCCCTGACCCCACACGTCGGCGCCTATCTCGAGACCGCCGAGGGCAAGCGGCTGGGGGTGCGGCGTGCCCGGCCGGTCGGCACCGCGGTCCGCAAGGGGACCCTCCGCGCCGAGTGGGGGGCGCTGCTGCTCGGCTGCGGACGCGGGACCCTGCGGCTCGAGATCGTCCAACCGGAGGGCGGCAAGCCGATGGAGGCGGAAGCTTTCCTCCGCGGCCACTCGCTCCCCAAACTGTGATCACCGAGGCTCGGGCGGTTGCGCTCGAGGTCGTCAGGGAGACCTTCGAGGACGGCGCCTTCACCGAGCGGGCGTTCCGCGCCGCCGCCGACTCCCTCGGAGCTGAGCGGACGCGAGCGGGCCCAGGCCCAGCGCCTCGCCTACGGCGCGGTCCAGCGGCGGGCGACGACCGATGCCGCGATCGCCCGGCTCTCGAGCAGGCCCCCCCAGCGCCTCGACCCGCCGGTGCTGGCCGCCCTGCGGCTGGGGCTGTTCGAGCTCCTCTTCGGCGATGCGACTCCCGACCATGCCGCCGTCGACCAGGCCGTCGAGTCGGTCAGGGCCGCCGGGGCCGCCCACGCCACCGGCCTCGTCAACGCGGTCCTGCGGCGGGCGGCGCGCGAGCGGGCCGAGCTCACCGCCGCCCTGCTCGACGACGACTCGACCCCGGAGCGCGCCACGGTCGCCCACTCGGCGCCGCTGTGGCTGGCGCGGATGTGGTGGGAGGAGCTCGGGCCCGAGGCCGCGCGGTCGATGCTCGCCGCCTGCAACGAGCCGGCCGAGGTCGCCTTCCGCGCCGGGCCCGAGAGCCGCGATGAGACCGCGGCGGCGCTCCGCGAGGAAGGGGTCGACGTCGCCCCCGCGGCCGGCGAGTGGCCGCTCGCGGCGCCGGAGATGCTCGTCCTCGAGGGGAGGATCGGCGAGGGGGCGCTGGCGCGGATCGCGGCGGGGGAGCTGACCCCGCAGAGCCGGGGCTCGGCCGCGGTCGTCGAGGTCCTCGACCCCCAACCGGGCGAGCACGTCCTCGACCTCTGCGCGGGGCCCGGGATCAAGACCGGCCAGATCGCCGAGCGGATGGGCGGACGCGGCGAGACGATGTCGGTCGAGCTCGACCCCGCCCGCGCCGCCGATGTCGCGGCCCAGGCCGGGAGGCTCGGGCTTCGCACCGTCACCGTCGTCGAGGCCGATGCCGCTGCCGGCGCGGTCGCGGCCGGATTCGACCGCGTCCTCGTCGATGCTCCCTGCTCGGACCTCGGTGCCCTCGCCTCGCGGCCCGACGCGCGCTGGCGCAAGAGCCAGCAGGGGATCGAGCGCCTGGCCGAGGTCCAGAGCGGGATCCTCGCCCGCGCCGCCGAGTCGCTGCGCCCCGGGGGAACCCTCGTCTACGCGACCTGCACGATCTCCCGCCGCGAGAACGAGGACCGGGTCGCGGCGCTGCGCGAGGCCTCGGCGGAGCGGAGGCTGCCGCCGCTCGAGATCGAGGACCTCGGCGCGCTCGCCCCGGCGCTCGCCTCCCACCACGACCGCCGCTGCCTGCAGATCCGTCCCGACCGCGATAGCACGACCGGTTTCTTCATCAGCCGCCTGAGGCGCGATGATTAGCGGATGAGCGATTCCGAGTCCAAAGAGCCGGCCCTGCGGCGGGCGGCATGTCCCGGCTGCGGCGAACCGTGGCTTCGGCCGACGCAGCTCCCGGGCCGCTTCCGCTGCGTGTACTGTCTGCGCCGCTTCGAGCTGGTCTCCCAGTGCCCCAACTGCGGCGAACACCAGACGATCGCGCGAATGAGCAGCACCGAGGACATGAAATGCCAGACCTGCGGCGATTCGATGCTGAGGCACGTCTGAGGATGTGGCGACGATGAGCGAGCGGATGGCGGGGCTGGTCGGGGAGCGCCGGGTGGCGCCGTCGATCCTCTCCGCCGACTTCTCGAACCTCGGCTCCCAGCTCTCCGAGGTGCTCGACGCCGGCGCCCGGGTGATCCACTTCGACGTGATGGACGGCCGCTTCGTCCCGCCGATCACGATCGGGCCGCTGGTCGCCTCCTCGATCGCCGACCAGGTGCACGACGCCGGCGCCGCGCTCGACGTCCACATGATGATCGCCGAGCCCGACCGCCAGATCGAGGCCTTCGCCGAGGCGGGAGCCGACTCGATCACCTTCCACCTCGAGGCGACGCCGCACGCGAACCGGACCCTGACCGCGATCCGCGAGCTCGGCTGCCTGGCCGGGGTGGCGATCACCCCCGGCACTCCCGCCGATGCCGTCGCCGAGCTCCGCGGGGTCGCCGACATCGTCCTCTGCATGACGGTCAACCCGGGCTGGGGCGGACAGCCGTTCATCCCGGGCTCCCCCGACAAGGTCGCCCGCCTCAAGCAGGTCGTCGGCGACGCCCGGATCGAGGTCGACGGCGGGATCGACGCCTCGACCGCGGGCTCGGTCGCCGACGCCGGCGCCACGCTCTTCGTCGCCGGCTCGGCCGTCTTCGGCACCGACGACCCCGCCGCCGCCTACACCGAGATCGCCGCGGCCGCCGGCGCCGCCTAGAACCGACTCCGAGGGTCTGAGGCCAAGCAGGCGCGCAGGACGCAGCGACGCCTGAGCGAGGGGAGCGCAGTCGTGCGTGACCGCGCAGGAGGGCGACTGAGGACGCCGGCATGCGCCGGTCTCAGCCTCGGGCGATCAGGGCGCCAATCAACTCCTGCCACCAGGCCCGCTCGGCGGGATCGTTGCCGCTGCGCTCGGCCCGCCGCTCGCACCAGCGGGCGACCGCCTGGCGGCCGCCGACCGCGACGACCTCCTCCGAGGTCACCGCGTAGCGGCCGTCGGCGAGGTTGACCAGGGCGCTGGAGCGGTCGCGACGGCTGCGGAGGATCGCCACCACGGGGACGTCGGCGACCCGGCTGGGGGCGCACGGGTCGTCGATCTGGCTCGGCGGGCCGACCGAGAAGATCTGGGGCGAGCCGCGGGGCGGCATCAGCGGCGGGGCGGGCTCGCCGATCGGGCCGTCCTGCCAGCGCCGGATCAGCTTCTCGACCTCGTCGCGCAGCTCCTGGCGGACGAGGATGTGGAGCTCGTCGCCGTCGCGGACCTCGGTCGAGCCGCGCGGCGGGATCGCGTGGCCGTCGCGGACGATGACGTTGAGCAGCGCTTCGCGGGGAAGCCCGAGTTCGCGGACCATGTGGCCGGAGGCGGCGGATCCGGGGCGCAGTTTGTAGGCGATCACGTCGCCGCCCATGCCGCGGATCCGCCCCGACTCGAGCAGGCGGCGCGGCATCGCCGGCTCGTCGGTGGTCAGGCCGAGGCGGATCGCGATCGGCTCGAAGGTCGCCCCCTGGATCAGGGTCGAGGTGACGACGACGAAGAAGACGATCGCGAACACCTGCTGGGACTCGGCGACTCCGGCGACCACCGGGAAGGTCGCGAGCCAGATCGGGGTCGCGCCGCGCAGGCCCGCCCAGCCGAGCATCGCCCGCTCGCGGATGTCGAGCGAGGTGAACAGCGGTCGCGATGAACGCCGCCAGCGGCCGGGCGACGAGGATCAGGACGGCGGACAGCGCCAGCGCTTCCCAGGCGACGTCGCCGAGCGCGCTCGGGAAGACCAGCAGCCCGAGCAGGATGAAGAGGCTGATCTGGGCGACCCAGCCGAGGCCCTCGTGGAAGGCGACGATCGTCCGCCGGGCCGGGATCCGGGCGCCGCCGAGGGCGAGGGCGGTGAGGTAGGTGGCGAGCAGGCCGGAGCCGTGGGCGACCTCGGCGATCCCGTAGGCGAGGGCCGCGATCGCGATCGTCGCGACCGGATAGATCCCGTCGGTCGGGAAGCGGACGCGGGTGAAGGCGGCGACCGCGAGGCGGCCGAGGCGACGCCGACGACGATCCCGATGCTCAGTTTGAGCGCCTCGAGGCCGATCATGTCGGCGATCCCGAAGCCCGGCACCTGGATCCATTCGATGAACCCGATCACGAGCAGCAACGCGACCGGGTCGTTCATCCCGGACTCGCCCTCGAGCGCGCGGGCGAGCGGCTTCTCCAGCGTCGAGCGGCGCAGCACGGCGAAGATCGCGGCCGAGTCGGTGGCGGCGACGGCGGCGCCGGCCAGCATCCCTTCGAGGGTCCCGAAGCCGAAGATCCACTTCGCCGCCAGCCCGGTTACGACCGCGGTGACCACGGTGCCGACGGTCGCCAGCGATGCCGCGGTTCCGAGCACCGGGCGGATCTCCGGCCAGCCGGCGGTGAGGCCGCCCTCGAACAGGATCAGGACGAGGGCGATCGTCCCCAGGGTGCGGGCGAGCTCGGCGTTGTTGAAGTCGATCCCGCCGATCCCCTCCGAGCCGGCGAGCATCCCGAGCCCGAGGAACAGCAGCAGGCCGGGGATCCTGATCCGGTCGGCGAGGAGCGCCCCGACGATGCCGGCGGCCAGGAGGGCGCCGGCGACGAGGATCAGCTCGGCGTCATGCTCTCCCATCCAATTACGCGCCCTCTTCGGCAGCTGCCAGGCGGGTCTCGAGCTCCTCGGTCGATCCCGCCAGCGGGACGTCCTCGGCCCGCTCGTGCGGGCGGCGGTAGATGACGAAGAGCGAGCGTCAGCAGCAGGCCGGCGGTGACGGCGAACCCGATCTCGACCCGCCGGAACTCTTCCGAGATCAGCGGCAGCACGCACCACCCGATGAAGAAGGCCGCGCACCCGATCCAGCGCACCGAGGCGCGCCGCACCTGGCCCTGCGCGACGCAGGCCTGGTTGATCGTCACCGAGGAGAGGTAGAGGCCCATGCCGAGGGTGACCAGCAGCAGGCCGCCGCGGTCATAGCTGAACTTGTTGCTGAACGCGAGCTGCATCAGCTCCGGCCCGGCGATCAGGACGACGACGGCGACGAGGGCGGTGAAGGCCGCGATCGCGCCGATCACCATCCGCACCGAGCTGTGGAAGTCGTCCTCGCTGCCGGGGTCGTCGCTGGCGTGGAGGCTGGTGAGGTGGGGAAGGATGCTGGTCGAGACCGCCTGGAAGAGCTGCAGGGGCGCCCGCGCGATCATCAGCACGTTGAAGATGAAGCCGGCCGCCGCCGCCCCCTCGAAGGCGCGGACGATGAGCGGGCCGGCGTTCAGCATCACCTGTTCGCTGAACATGATCACCAGCACCGAGGCCGCGAACCCGGTCCCGCGCGCCATCGAGAACTGGCCGGAACCATCGCCCGACTCCGAATCGGTGCGAGTCGCGGCATCGTCCTCCGCTTCGCGTCCGGGGATGCCGGGCTGGCCTTCGCGTTCGCCTTCCGGGCAAAGGCGAGGGGGACGACCATCAGGCTCAGGGCGGGGGCGGCGACGATCCCGATCGCGACCGCGGACTGGCCTTCGAGGATGCTGACCGCGACCAGCACCGCGAAGATCGTCCTGAAGCACGACTCGGAGAGGATCAGCGCCGTGAACAGGCCGAAGCTCCGGTGTCCGGCGAGGTAGCCGCGGGCGAAGTAGCTGGCGGCGTAGAAGAGGACCGCCGAGAGGTAGATCCAGTAGAGGGTTTCGTTGCCGTTGAGGAGCCCGTCCTGGATCGGCCCGCGCAGCGCGAGGGTGACGACCGCGAAGGTCGCCGCGAGGCTGAGCTGGATTTTGGTCGCGACGAGGACCGGCTCCCGCACCGGTTCGCCCTTCGCCAGGTGTTCGGAGATGTGGCGCGAGAGGAGCTGGTCGACCGGCCGGTAGAGGGTCGAGACGGTGATGAAGACCGCCGACCAGAGAACCGTGATTTCGCCGTAGTCGTCCTTCGAGAGGACGTGCGAGGCGATGAAGAAGTAGACGTAGGTGATCACCCCGGTGAGGCCGACGCCGACCGCGAGGAAGCTGGCGGTTTTGCCGTAGTCGGAGGAGGCGGATCCCGAGGAGCCGCGCAGTTTGCCGAGGATCTTGGGCCGGCGGCCGGTCAACGCTCGCGCGCGCCGGGCTCGTAGTGCGACGGCTCGACCCCGAGCGCCAGCTCGACCCGGCGCACCCGCTCGTAGACCCGCTGCGTCATCACCCTCTGCCCGGCGAGGAGGTCGCCGATGACGCCGAGGGCGAACAGCTGCACGGCGGCGATGAAGAGGACGGCGCCGAGGATCAGCGACTGGATGTGGCCGCTGTTGTCGCCGTTGAGGATCCAGTCGAGCAGGAACGGCAGCCAGGCGGCGAGGGCGAGGATCGCGACGATGACGCCGGCGGTGACGAACACCCGCATCGGCTCGTAGCGGGCGTAGATGCGGAGGATCGAGAGGCCGTTGCGCCGCACGTATGAGCCGGTCGAGCCGAACAGCCGCGACTCCCGGGTCTGCGGGTTGGTCTCGACCTCGACCTGGTCGACCGCGACCAGCATCTTGCCGGCCTGGATCACGCTCTCGAGCGTGTAGGTGAAGTTGTCGACGACGAGGAGGCCGAGCGCAGCCTCGCGGTTGTAGGCGCGGAATCCGGAGGTGGCGTCGGTCACCTCGGTCCCCGAGAGCCTCCTCACGACCCAGCTGCCCAGCCGCTGCAGCGCCTTCTTGCTGCCGGAGAAATGCTCGATCTGATCGACCCGCCGGTCGCCGACGACCATGTCGGCCTCGCCGGCGAGGATCGGCGCGACCAGCTTGACGACGTCGGCGCCGCTGTACTGGTTGTCGGCGTCGGTGTTGACGATGACGTCGGCGCCGAGCTTGAGCGAGGCGTCGAGGCCCGCCTGGAAGGCCGCCGCGAGGCCCTTGTTGTTGGTCAGCCGGACGATGTGGTCGACGCCCTGCTCGCGGGCGACCTCGACGGTGCGGTCGGTCGAGCCGTCGTCGACGACCAGCAGCTCGACCGAGTCGAAGCCCTCGACCTGGCGCGGCAGATCGCCGATCGTCGCCGGCAGGGTGGCCTCCTCGTCGAGGCAGGGGATTTGGATGATCAGCTTCACGCTGGCCGGTCAGGGTATCCGGAGGCGCCGTCGGCGCCCGGTTAGAATGATGTTGATTGACTGGTCAATCGGTCGAATGAACGCCCAGCTGACAGCCACGGATCGGGCACATCTCGGGCGGGCCCTCGAGCTCGCCGAGGAGGGGCGCGGGCGGGTCAGCCCGAACCCGCTCGTCGGTGCCGTGATCGTCCGCGACGGAGAGGTGATCGGCGAGGGCTTCCACGCCGTCCTCGGCGAGCTGCACGCCGAGCGGGCCGCGCTCGAGGACTGCCGGTCGCGTGGCGAGGACCCCTCGGGAGCGACGATGTACGTGACCCTCGAGCCCTGCGCCCACCAGGGTCGCCAGCCGCCCTGCACCGAGGCGATCCTCGAGGCGGGCATCTCACGGGTCGTGATCGGCTCCGACGACCCGACCGAGAAGGCGTCGGGCCGCGGCCCCGGCATCCTCCGCGACGGCGGCGTCGAGGTCGAGTTCGCGGCCGGCGCCGAGGCGACCGCCGCCCGCCTCCTCAACCAGGCCTTCCGCAAGCACGCCCGGACCGGGACTGCCGCTGGTGACCCTGAAGCTGGCGATGTCCCTCGACGGCTCGACCGCGACCGCTCCCGGTGACTCACCCTGGATCTCCGGTGAGCGCAGCCGCGAGCTGGTCCACCGCTGGCGGGCCGAATCCGACGCGATCGCGGTCGGGATCGGAACCGTCCTCGCCGACGACCCGCTTCTCACCGCCCGCACCGAGGGCGACCCGCGCCAGCCGCTCCGCGTCGTCTTCGACCGCTCGACCCGGCTTCCACTCGACTCACAGCTCCTCCGCACGACCGATGCAGTCACCCGTGCTCGTCATCGCCTCGCCCGATGCCCGCCATGCCGATGCCCTGCGTGACGCGGGCGCCGAGGTCCTCGTCGTCACCGACCTGAGCGCCGCGCTTTCCGAGCTGGGCCGGCGCGGAATCACCTCCCTCTTCCTCGAGGGCGGCCGCACGCTCGCCGCAGCGTTCACGGCAGCCGGCGCGATCGATGAGGCGCGCGTCTTCGTCGCCCCGATCCTGCTCGGGGGTGGGGGGTCCCCTGCGGCGACCAGGACCCGCGCGCCAGACCGGTCTGTCGACCAGTGTCGAGACCGTCGGAGAAGACGTGCTCATCTCGACCCGCTTCAGGGAGTGGTGACGTGTTCACCGGCCTGATCCAGGACGTCGGCCAGGTCGAGGACGTCGACCGCGGCGGCGACGGCGCCCGGCTTCATATCTCCACCGGCCTCGTCTCCGAGATCGGCGAGGGCGACTCGGTCGCCGTCGACGGCATCTGCCTCACGGCGACCACGGTCAACGACGTCGGGTTCGAGGTCGAGGCGATGAACCAGACCCTCGAGGTCACCGCGCTCGGAGCGATCGAGCCGGGCGCGAGGGTCAACCTCGAGCTCGCGATGAGGGCGTCGGACCGCCTCGGCGGCCACATCGTCCAGGGCCACGGCGACGGCATCGGCGAGGTCCTCTCGGTCGCCGAGGACGGCTTCGCGCGGCGCCTGCGGGTGGGCCTGGGGCCGGAGCTGATGCGCTACGTCGTCGCCCAGGGCTCGGTGACGCTGAACGGCGTCAGCCTCACCGTCGCGGCGCTGGACCGGGACTGGGTCGAGGTCTCGCTGATTCCGGAGACGCTCGAGCGGACGAACCTCGCCGAGCTCGCCGTCGGAGACCGGGTCAACGTCGAGTGTGACGTGATTGCCAAGTACGTCGAGCGGCTGGTGTCACCATGGAGTGGAAAGGAGCAGGCGTGAGCAACATGACCGAGGCAAAGACAGACCAGGAGAAGCAGGCAGTGAGCCACGACGCTTTCGCGACGATCGAGGAGGCGATCGAGGAGATCCGCGCCGGGCGGATGGTGGTCGTCTGCGACGACGAGGGGCGCGAGAACGAGGGCGACCTGGTGATGGCCGCGCAGTTCGCGACCCCCGAGGCGATCAACTTCATGGCCAAGGAGGCGCGCGGGCTGATCTGCCTGACCCTGACCGCGGAACGCTGCGAACGCCTCGGCCTGAACCTGATGGCGGCCAAGAACGAGGCCCCGCTGCAGACCGCCTTCACGGTCACGATCGAGGCCGCGGGCGGGGTCAGCACCGGGATCTCCGCCCACGATCGCGCCCACACCGTCCAGGTCGCGATCGACCCCAACTCGGGCCCGCGCGACATCGTCGTCCCCGGCCACATGTTCCCGCTGCGGGCGAAAGACGGAGGGGTCCTCGAGCGGACCGGCCACACCGAGGCGAGCGTCGACCTCGCCCGTCTCGCCGGCCTCACCGCGGCCGGGGTGATCTGCGAGGTGATGAACGACGACGGCACGATGGCGCGCGTCCCCGACCTCATCCCCTACGCCGAGCGCCACAACCTGAAGATGATCACGATCGCCGACCTGATCGCCTACCGGCGCCGGACCGAGAAGCTGGTCGAGCGGGTCGTCTCGACCGCGCTGCCGACGGCGTTCGGAGACTTCACCGCGGTCGGGTATCGCTCCCTGGTCGACGACAAACACCACGTCGCGATGGTCAAGGGCGACATCGACGGCGCCGAGGACGTCCTCGTCCGCGTCCACAGCGAGTGCCTCACCGGCGACGTCTTCCACAGCATGCGCTGCGACTGCGGCGAGCAGCTCGCGGCGGCGCTCTCGATGATCGAGCAGGAGGGGCGGGGCGTGCTCCTCTACCTCTCCCAGGAGGGCCGCGGGATCGGGCTCCTCAACAAGCTCCGCGCCTACAAACTGCAGGAGGAGGGAGCCGACACGGTCGAGGCCAACCTCAAGCTCGGCCTGCCCGCCGACCTGCGCGACTACGGGATCGGCGCCCAGATCCTCGGCGACCTCGGCCTGACCAGCATCCGGATCCTCACCAACAACCCGAAAAAGATCGTCGGCCTCGAGGGCTACGGCCTCTCGGTCACCGAGCAGGTCCCGATCGAGGCCGCCCCCAACGCCTTCAACGAGGGCTACCTCCGTGCCAAGCGCGACAAGATGGGCCACATCCTCCACCACCAGGGCCTCGCCCTCGACGAGGAGATGCTCCACGACGAGGAGGAGCGCGACGCGGAGGCGGAGGGTGTCTGAGGCGCGGCGACTTCCTCGAAACCTTCAGCGACGACGAGAAGGAGAAGCTGGCGGGCCTCCGCTTCGGCGTCCTCACCGGCCGCTTCTACGAGGACCTCGCGAACCGCCTGATGGAGGGCGCCGACGCCGGCTTCGCCCTTGGCGGCGTCCCGATCAGCAACGTCACCCACTTCTCGGTCCCGGGCGCCTACGAGCTGCCCTTCGCCGCCAAGCAGCTGGCGCAGACCGGGACCTACGCCGGGGTGGCCTGCCTCGGGGTCGTGATCCGCGGCGAGACCGACCACTACGACTTCGTCTGCGCCGAGGCCGCGCGCGGGATCCAGGACGTCCAGCTGGAGACCGGGGTGCCCTGCGCCTTCGGCGTCATCACCTGCGACACGATGGAGCAGGCGCTGGCCCGGGCCGGCGGCGGCAAGCGCGACCAGGGGCGGAACGCGGCCCTGACCGCGGCGCGGATGGCATTGCTGCAGCGCGCCCTCGACCTGACCCGAGCCGCGCGCCCGCTACCATGCACGATTCCTGATGGCCAAGGTATGTCACAGCTGCGGCAAGGGACCTGCGTTCGGCAACTCCCGAAGCCACTCGATGGTCGCCACCCGGCGCCGCTTCGACCCGAACCTGCAGAAGGTCCGGATCGTCGATGAGGGGCGCAAGGTCCGCGCCTACGTCTGCACTCGCTGCCTCAAGGCCAACAAGGTCACCAAGGCGGCTTAGCTCTCCGTCACGACCGGGTGCTCGCCGGTCGGGGCGGGGTCGCCCTCCGCCGGCTCGACGTGCAGTCGCGGAAGGATCCGGTCGAGCCAGCCCGGCAGCCACCAGGCGCGCTTGCCGAACAGCTGCATCAGCGCCGGGACGAGGACCGAGCGGATGATCACCGCGTCGATGAAGATCGCGGCGGCGAGCCCGAGGCCGAACAGTTTGATGATCCGGTCTTCGCCGATCATGAACGAGGCGAAGACGGTGATCATGATCGCCGCCGCCGCGGTGATCACGCGGCCGGTCAGCGCCAGGCCCCGGGTGACGGCGAGGCTCGCGTCGTGGCGCATCTCCCACTCCTCGTGGATCCGTGACATCAGGAAGACCTCGTAGTCCATCGAGAGGCCGAAGACGATCGCGAAGAGGAAGATCGGGAAGAAGGAGATGATCGGCCCGGTCCCGTCGACCCCGATCAGGCTCGCTCCCCAGCCCCACTGGAAGACGGCGACGATCAGGCCGAAGGCGGCGCCGATGCTGAGCAGGTTCATCAGGATCGCCTTCAGCGGGACGAGGACCGAGCGGAACACCGTCATCAGCAGCAGCGCCGAGAGCAGGACGACGACGCCGATGAAGAGCGGCAGCTTTTCGGAGATCGCGGTCCCGAAGTCCTCGAAGATCGCCGTGATCCCGCCGACGTGGACCTGGGCCCCGGTCTGTTCCTCGACCGGCGGAATGACCTCACCGCGAATGTGGTCGAGCAGGTCGGTCGTGTCGGCGCTTTCGGGCGAGGTCGTCGGGTAGGCCTGGAAGACGCCGGTGGTTTCGGCGGGATTGAGCATCACCGGTGTCGTTTCGGCGACGCCCGGTTCCCCGTTGAGGGTCTTGCGCAGCTCGAGGAGGGCGGCGTCGTCGCCCTTGCTCGGCAGCGCCGCGACGATCGAGAGCGGGCCGTTGAAGCCCGGGCCGAAGCCTTCGGCGAGGAGGTCGTAGGCTTCGCGCGTCGTCGTCCCGGCCGGGTCGGTGCCGGCGTCGTTGGTGCCGAGCCGCAGCGAGAGGGTCGGGATGCAGAGCGCGATCAGCAGCGCGCCCGATGCGAGCGCCGCGATCGCCGGGTGGCGCTGGATCATCCGGCTCCACTGGAACCACCGCGTGTCCTCGGCGATCGAGCGGGTTCTGCCGCCGAGGCCCGGGATCCGGAGTTTGTCGACCCGGCGCCCGGCGATCGTCAACAGCGCCGGCAGCAGCGTCAGCGCCGCGATCATCGTCATCAGCACCGCGAAGGCCGTCGCCACCGCGACCCCGTAGAGGAAGCTGAGCCCGAGCAGCAGCATCCCCATCAGGGCGATGATCACCGTCACCCCGGCGAAGAGGACCGCGCGCCCGGCGGTGTCGAGCGCGGCGATCGCGGCGTCCTGGGACCCCAGCCCCTCGTCGAGGCCGTTGCGGAAGCGGGTGAGGATGAAGAGCGCGTAGTCGATCCCGACCCCGAGGCCGATCATCGCCGCCAGCTGCGGCGCGAACTCGGCGGTGTCGAAGAAGTGGGTCCCGAGGGTCACCAGGCTGAGGCCGACGCCGAGCGCGAACAGGGCGGTGACGATCGGCAGCCCCATCGCGACCAGCGAGCCGAAGGTGATGAGGAGGATCAGGACCGCCGCCAGCAGGCCGATGAAGAACGAGGAGTCGCCTTCTTCTTCGGAGCGGGCTTCCTCGATCGGCTGGCCCCCGACCTCGACCTGGAGGCCGTTCCCCGAAGCATCGCGGGCGCCGCTGATCACCTTGTTGATTTCGTCGTCCTGGATCTTGTCGGTGATGACGTCGAACTGGACGGTCGCGTAGGCGATCTTGCCGTCGGAGCTGATCGCTCCGGCGCCGCCGCCCGCGTAGGGGCTCGCGACTTCACTGACGTGATGCAGGCCTTCGATTTCGGTGAAGACCTGCTCCATCTGCGTGCTTCACCCGCGGGGTCTTGACCCCGTCGTCAGCCTTGAAGACGATCGTCGCCGTGTCTCCCGATTGGGCCGGGAAGCGGGTTTCGAGCAGGTCGAAGGCTTCCTGGGAGTCGGAGGAGGGGAGGCGGAATTCTTCGGAGAAGTCGGCCCCGACGCTTCCCGCGAGCGCCCCGATCCCGATCAGGGCCACCACCCAGGACAGGATCACCGTCTTGCGGTGCCCCGTGGTCCATGTCGCGAAGCGTCGCATCGAGCGGGGCACGCTAGCAATGCGCCGATCTCGGCCCGGAGCGGCCCCGTCGCATCCGACGGCTAGATTCCCTGCCGATGTCGGATCCCTCGATCGCGCGCTTCCGGCGCGTCGTCACCGCTGCCTACGCATCGCTGGAGGAACGTCGCCAGGAGGTCAACGACCTCAACGTCTTCCCGGTCGCCGATGGCGACACCGGCGACAACATGGCGCGGACGATGCGTGCGGTGATGGAGGAGCTCGACCGCCTCGACGGCCACGACGTCGACGAGGTCGGCCGGACCGAGCTCGTCCAGGCGCTGGCCCGCGCGGCGCTGCTCGGCGCCCGCGGCAACTCCGGCGTGATCCTCAGCCAGATCGTCCGCGGCGCCGCCGAGGAGCTCGCGAGCCGGCCCGGGGAGCTGATCGACCCGGTCCTGGTCGCCTCCGCCTTCGCCAGCGCCGCCGACGCCGCCTACGACTCGGTCCGCGACCCGGCGGAGGGGACGATGCTGACCGTCTTCCGCGAGATGGCGCACTCGATCGCGCGCCAGCTGGCGCGGCTCGAGGTCGAGAAACAGCGCCTCGACAAAGGCGTCAGCGAAGAAATGCAGGACGAGGTGCTGGCCGAGATCCTCGAGCGGGCCGTCGACGACGGCCAGCGGGCGGTCGAGCGGACGCCCGAGCAGCTCGAGGTGCTGAGGGACTCCGGCGTCGTCGACGCCGGCGGCTACGGGCTCGTCCTGATCCTCGCCGGGGTGGTCGCCGGCCTGCGCGGCGACGTCGAGCGGGTGCCCGAGGTGACCCATCGCGAGCCGCCGCGGCTGAGCCGTCCCCATCACGTCGACAGCCGCTTCCGCTACTGCACGAACTTCATCGTCTCCGGGTCGGGCCTCGGGCGCCGGGAGCTGCTGCCGCGGCTCGAGGGCCTCGGGGACTCGGTCCTCGTCGTCGGCGACGAGGTGACGATGAAGGTCCACGTCCACACCGACGACCCCGAGGCGGCGGTGGCGCTGTTCGAGGAGGCCGGCGCGGTGACGAACCTCGACGTCGCCGACATGCGCGAGCAGATCGCCCAGCGCGACGCCCGCCTCGCGGTCGGCCGCAGTGGAGCGGTCGCGGTCGCCGCCGGCGAGGGGATCGAGCGGCTCTTCGCCGAGCTCGGCGCCCACGTCGTCCCCGGCGGCGAGACGCTCAACCCGTCGACCTTCGAGCTCCTCGCCGGCATCCACGAGGTCGGGACCGAGGAGGTGATCGTCCTGCCGAGCTCCTCGAACGTGATCATGGCCGCCGAGAGCGCCTGCGAGATGTCGGAGAAGCCGGCGACGGTGGTCCCGGCGATCTCGCAGCTGGCGAGCCTGCTGGCGCTGGTCGAGCTCGACCCCGAGGGGGGCGCGGCCGACAACGCCGAGCGCCTCGGCTCCGCCCTCGCCGCGATCACCACCGGGGGGATCGCCCCCGCCGCCCGCGACGACGCCCAGGGCCGCTTCCGCCAGGGCGACGCGGTCGGGTTCGCCGGCGAGGAGATCGTCGCCTGGGGCGGGACCGGCTCGACCCTCGCGAAGACGATCGAGATCCTCGGAGACGGCGCCGAGGTGGTGACCGTCCTGGCCGGCGCCGAGGCGCCGATCCCGCTGTCCGAGATCGACGTCCACGTCCCCGACGGCTTCGAGATCGAGACCCTCGAGGGCGGGCAGCCGAACTGGTGGTGGCAGCTCGCCGCCCAGTAGCCGCGGCGTGAGGGCCTTCGCCGGCGCCTCGGAGCTGACCCCGTCTCAGCTGCGGGAGGCCGCCGTCCACTGGCCTCGCCCCGGCGTCCTCGATGTTTCGCTCGGCTCGCTCAAGGGGGTCGGGCCGAAACTCGCCGATGCTGCCCGGGAGGCAGGGATCTCGACCGTCGGCGACCTCCTCCTGCGCTTCCCCCACAGCCACCGCGACCGCACCGTCGTCCCCGTCGCCGAGCTCGAGCCCGGCGCTCAGGGGACGGTCGAGGTCGAGGTCCTCGGCAATGCCCCGCGCCCGTTTCGGCGCCGCGGCCTCTCGATCACCTCGGTCAAAGTCGGCGACGAGTCGGGAGTCGTTCCGCGCGACCTGGTTCAACCAGCCTTGGATCGCGCCGAAGCTGGTCCCCGGCGCCCGCCTGCTGCTGACCGGCTCCCGCGACAAACGCGGGCTGCGGGTCAGCGAACACGAGCTTCTCGCCGAGGAGGCGGGTGCCGAGGAGGGCCTGGTCCCGGTCCACCCGGCGACCGAACGGCTGAAAGCGCAGCGGATCCGGCAGTGGGTCGAGCAGGCGATCGACCTCGCCGGCAACGTGATCGAGCCGCTGCCGGCCGAGCTGCGGGCGCGGCGGAATCTGGCCGGGGTCGCGGACGCGGTCACCGCCGCCCATTTCCCCGAGGGCGGGGAGGAGGTCGAGACGGCCCGCGAGCGGCTCGCCTTCGAAGAGCTCTTCCTCTACCAGGCGATCCTGGCGACGCGGAAGCGGACCCGCCGCTCGGCGCGCCCGGCGCCCCGCCTCGGCCGGCCCGGGGAGGTGGTCGGGCGCTGGGTCGAGTCGCTGCCCTTCGCCCCGACCGCCGACCAGCGGGCCGCGTTCGCCGCGATCGACGGCGACCTCGAGTCCGGCGAGCCGATGCAGCGCCTGCTGATGGGCGAGGTCGGGTCGGGCAAGACCGTCGTCGCCCTCTACGCGATGCTGCGGGCGCTCGAATCCGGGTTCCAGGCGCTCCTGATGGCGCCGACCGAGACCCTCGCCGAGCAGCACGCGACGACCCTCGACCGGCTGCTCGCCCACGAGCCGCTGCCGTTCGCGCTGCTGACCGGAGCGACTCCGGCGCCCCGCCGCCGCGAGGCGCTGGAGCGCCTCGCGACCGGCGAGCTCGGGATCGCCGTCGGCACCCACGCCCTGATCGACCCCGCCGTCGAGCTGGCCCGGCTCGGGGTCTGCGTCGTCGACGAGCAGCACCGTTTCGGGGTCGAGCAGCGGCGCGCGCTCGACGCGAAGGGGGTCGAGGGGATGGCGCCCCACGTCCTCCACATGACCGCGACGCCGATTCCGCGCACCCTCTCGCTGACCGCCTACGGGGACCTCGACACCACCGCGCTGCGCGAACTGCCGGCCGGCCGCCGCCCGGTCGAGACCCGCCTGGTCGAGGAGGACGACCGCCCCGCCGCCTACGAGTTCATCCGCGAGCGGCTGCGCGAGGGCCGCCAGGCCTTCGTCGTCTGCCCGCTGGTCTCGGAGTCCGAGAAATTGCAGGGCAAGGCCGCCGAGGTCGAGGCCGAGCGGCTGGCGCGGACCGAGCTGCAGCGAGTTCGACCTCGGCGTCCTCCACGGCCAGATGCGCTCGGCCGAGAAGGCGCGGGCGATGGAGGCGTTCGCCTCCGGCGAGGTCGACGTCCTCGTCGCCACGACCGTGATCGAGGTCGGGATCGATGTGCCGAACGCCTCGGTGATGGTGATCGAGGGCGCCGAGCGCTACGGGATCTCCCAGCTCCACCAGCTGCGGGGACGGGTCGGTCGCGGCGAGCACTCCTCCTACTGCCTGCTGTTCGCCGATCAGCCGGGCGGCCTGGCCCGGCGCCGCCTCGCCGCCGTCGCCGGCGAGCGCGACGGGTTCAAGCTCGCCGAGGTCGACCTCAGCCTGCGCGGCGAGGGCGAGGTGCTGGGGACGCGCCAGCACGGCCTGCCCCGGTTCGCCGTCGCCGAGCTGCCCGAGCAGACGCCGCTCCTGATCGAGGCCCGCGAGGAGGTCCTGGCGCTGCTGCGCCGTCACGGCTCGCTCGCCGCCCCGGAGCTCGGGCCGCTCCTCGACGCCGCCGGCCGCCGGTTCGGCGCCGGCGCGGCCGACCCGATACCACTGTGAGCTGAGCGGGACCCGCGTCGCAGTCTGATTCCTTCGCCGGGTTCCGCGAAGCGAACGCTGTATGCGAAGAACCGCGACGATGAACTGATGCGCGTAATCGCCGGAGAGCTGGGAGGGAGGACCCTGGTCGCGCCGCGGGGGTGGAAGGTGCGGCCGACCTCGGACCGGGTCCGGGAGGCGATCTTCTCGGCCCTCGGCGACAAGGTCGGCGGCAGCCTCGTCCTCGACCTCTACTGCGGGACCGGGGCGCTGGCGATCGAGGCGCTGTCGCGCGGCGCCGAGCGGGCGGTCCTGGTCGATCGCGACACCCGGCCGGCGCTCGGAAACGTCGAGCGACTCGGCCTCGGCGAGCGGGTGACGCTGGTCCGGGGCGACGCCCGCCGCTGGCTCGACCAACGCGACGAGGACGGGGAGGAGGGGCGCTTCGACCTCATCTTCGTCGATGCCCCCTATAGACTCGCCGACCGCGTGGGGCAGGAAATCGACACCCATTTGCCGCGCCTCCTCGCAGACGGAGGCCGGGTCGTGGTCGAGAGCGGCGCGGGCAGCCCGCTGCGGATCACCTCGCTCGAGCAGGTCCGCCGGCGCCGATACGGCGCCGCCGACGTCGCCTTCTACGCGGGGGAGGGCCAATGATGAGCGACGGGAGCGGGACCGTCGTCTGCCCGGGGAGCTACGACCCGGTGACCAACGGCCACCTCGACATCATCAGCCGCACCTCCGCGGTCTTCGAGCGGGTCGTCGTCGGCGTCGTCAACAACCCGGTCCGCAAGGAGAAGACACTGTTCACCGCCGAGGAGCGCCGGGACTTCCTCGAGGAGGCGACCGCGTCGCTCGGGAACGTCGAGGTCAGGATCTTCTCCAACCTCCTGGTCCAGTTCGCGCGTGAACTCGAGGCGCGGGCGATCGTCAAGGGGCTGCGGGCGATCTCCGACTTCGAGTACGAGTTCGAGATGGCCCAGCTCAACCGCAAGCTCGACCCCGGGATCGAGAGCATCTACGTGATCGCCTCGCCGCACTACAGCTTCCTCTCCTCGACCGGGGTGAAGGAAATGGCGACCTTCGGCGGCGACGTCTCCGACCTCGTCCCCGCGCCGGTCGCCGCCGCGATGGCGGACCGCCTGGGCGACAGGTAGGCTCTCACCATCAAGCATCGCATGGGCGAGAGCTTGCAAAAACCCGTGGAAATAACCGCTTCTTCACCGAAATTGCCTCCGACCCGTAGGCTTACGGCCGACTGATGGATGTCCTGGTCCTCATAGACAAGCTGGACGACGTAGTCCACAACGCCCGTCCCGTCCCCCTGACGGATCAGGTGCGCGTGGACCGCGAGGAGATCTATGACCTCCTCGACCAGATGCGCGCGACGATCCCCGAGGAGATCAAGCAGGCGCGCTGGATCGTCAAGGAGCGCCAGGAGATGCTCGCCGAGGCCAAACGCGAGGCGGAGCGGATCGTCCGCGAGGCCCGTGAGCAGCAGGCGCGCCTGATCTCCGACGAGGAGGTCACCAAGCAGGCCGAGCGGGCGGCCGACGAGATCGTCGAGGACGCCCGCACCCGCGAGCGCGAGATCCGGCTCGGCGCCGAGGACTACGCCGACGAGATCCTCAACACCCTCGAGGTCAACCTTCAGAAGTTCCTCGCGGCCGTGCAGCGCGGCCGCGACCGCCTCGCCGGGCGCGACGAAGAACCCGTCGCCGAGCTCGACGAGCAGCAGCAGTAGGCGTGAGGGGCGATGTCCCCTCTGAACGCGCTTCGCGCTGAGTGTTCCGAGGGGACATCGCCCCTCACTTCACTCCAGCTTCAGGTCGTCCAGCGCGGCCCAGCGTGGGTCGGTTGCCTTCTCGTGTTCGTGGTCGGCCGGGTCGGCGTCGTTGAGCGACTCGCCGCAGACCGGGCAGAGGCCGGCGCAATCGGGCCGGCAGAGGACGCGAGAGGGGATCGCCAGGATCGCGGCGTCGTGCGCCCAGCGGCCGGCGTCGAGCACGCCGTCGACGACGTAGGGGCTGCGCAGCTCCTCGTCCTCGGTGTTCTCCTGGTCGACCTCGCGGGCGTCGACCTCGGTCTCGACCCGCGCCGGCTCGAGGCAGCGCATGCAGGGGCCCTCGACCTTCAGCGGGAAGCGGAGGCGGAAGGCGTAGGCGTTGGTCGGCCGCGAGACGTCGAGGCGGGCGGTGACGGGCTCGGGGGCGGTGTAGGTCTGGCCGCCGAGCTCGAGCGGCTCGAGCTCGAGCGGGAACTCGAGCCGGGTCCCGTCTCCGAACGAGAGCGAGAGGCTCGGGAGGTCGATGATCGTACGATGGGGCACCTTCAACGAGGTTAAGAGATGGGTCAATTCGACTGGACACCGGACGAGTACCTGGAGCGCATCCGCGCCAAGGTCCCGCGCTACGACGAGCTGCAGGAGCAGGCCGTGGCGGCGATCCCGTTCCCGCCCGAGCGGGTTCTCGAGCTCGGGATGGGGACCGGCGAGACGACCCGGCGGCTGATCGAGGCCCACCCCGACTCCTGGGTCGTCGGCCTCGACGCGAGCCCCGACATGGTCTTCCGCGCCCGCCAGAGCTACGACGACGTCCAGCTGGCGCGGATGGAGGACCCCCTGCCCGACGGGCCCTGGGACCTGGTGATCTCGGTCCTCTCGATCGCCGAGCTCTCCGCCGAGCAGCGCCAGAACCTCTTCCGGCGGGTGCGCGAGCACTCGCGCTCGCTCGTGATCGGCGACCTGATCGGCGGCGAGGACCTCGAGCGGGCGCTCGAGTGGTCCGAGGGCGAGCTCGTCTGGGAGGGCGACGGCCTTGCGGTGATCCGCGCCACCTACGGCTGAGCCCGGTTCCTCGCTACCATCCCCCGACTCATGGCTGTCCCGAAGAAGAGAACCTCCCGCGCCCGCCGCGACAAGCGGCGCGCCAACCACAAGGCCGGCGAAGCGACGCTCAACCGCTGTCCTCGCTGCCACAGCCCGCGCCTGCCGCATCGGGTCTGCCCGACCTGCGGCACCTACAAGGGCCGTGAGGTGGTCGACATGTCGGTCATCCACGACCACCCGACGGACACCCCAGACACCGAGCAGTAGATGCCGTCTGAGAGTTCCGTGACCGTCGCCCTCGACGGCCACGGGGCCGAGCAGGGCTATGCGGTCCTCGCCGAGGGCGCCCGACGCGCCGCCGCCGACGGGATCGGCCTGCGGGTCTTCGGGCCGGAGGATCAGCTCGGGCTCGACGGCGTCGACGGGATCGAGGTGGTCCCGACCGCGGAGTGGATCTCCAACCAGGAGGACCCGGTTCCCGCGGTCCGCGCGACGCCCGGATGCCTCGGTGGTGCGGGCGGCCTCCGACGTCTCCGAGGGGCGCTCGGCGGCGATGGTCAGCGCCGGCTCGACCGGCGCCGCGATGGCGGCCGCGACCTTCGGCCTGCGCCGGCTGAAGGGGGTCCAGCGGCCGGCCCTCGCCGCCCAGCTCCCGGTTCCCGGCGGCCCCGTCCTCTTCCTCGACGTCGGCGCCAACGTCGAGGTCCGCGCCCAGCACCTGGTCCAGTTCGCCTTCCTCGGCGCCGCCTTCAGCGCCGCCGTGCTCGATGTCGAGCGGCCCCGCGTCGGCCTGCTCTCCGTCGGCGAGGAGTCGGGCAAGGGGAGGGAGGAGGTCGTCGAGGCCCACGCCCTGCTCTCCGAGGCCGATGGGATCGACTTCCGCGGCAACGTCGAGGGCGGGGACATCCCCGCGGGCGCGGCGGATGTGGTCGTCACCGACGGCTTCACCGGCAACGTCGCCCTGAAGCTGATGGAGGGGACGGCTCGGAGCGTCGCCGGCGCGATCCGCGACAGCGCCCGCTCGAACCCGCTCGCGGGGCTCGGAGGCCTGCTGATGCGCCCGGCGCTCGGCGGCGTCCGCCGCCGTCTCCACCCCGACGCGACCGGCGGCGCGATCCTGCTCGGCCTGCGCTCGATCGCGGTCGTCGCCCACGGCAGCGCCGGCGCCGACGGCATCGCCAACGCGATCCGGCTCGCGGCGCGCAGCGTCGAGGTCGACGCGATCGGGCGCACCGCCGCGCTGCTCGAGGAGGGCGGCGCCGGCCGCGGCTCGCTCGCCGCCGCCCGGCCGCCCGACGCCGCGATGGCGCCTAGGCTTTGTGCGATGGATCGCGATGAGGTTCTGAAACTCGTCCGTGAGCACCTCGCGGAGGAGCTCGAGGTCGACCCCGAGAAGATCACCGAGACGACCCGGTTCAAGGAGGACCTCGACGCCGACTCGCTCGACCTCTACGAGCTCGTGATGGAGCTCGAGGACCGCTACGGGATCAAGGTCAGCGAGCAGGACGCGGCCCGCATCGAAACCGTCGGGGACGCCGTCGGCGTTCGTCCTCGACCGCGCCCCAGCCTGATCTTGTCTCGGGGCTTGGTCGTAGACCACCCGCCAGTTGCGGACGGCGGAGCGAGCGCGCAAGATCTCCCGGTGATCATGAGTGCGCGCGAGCGAGAGCGGAGCACGCTGGCGGAATTGATCCACGGAGCTGCCCGAGGAGCCTTCGAGATCTGGCCCTGACCCACTCCTCCTGGACCGAGGAGCGCGTCGACTCCTACGAGCGGCTCGCATACCTCGGCGACAGCGTTCTCGCGCTCGCCGTCGCCGCCGACCTCTACGAGCGCTTCGGAGAGATCGATGCCGGCGGCCTGACGAAGATCCACAACCAGGCGGTCAGCGGCGTCTCCTGCGCCGAGGTCGGCCGCGAGCTCGGCGTCCCGGAGATGCTCGAGGGGGCCGAGCCCGGCCTCGAGGAGGCGATCCCCGCCGAGGTCCTGCTCGGCGGCTCGCGGCCGCTCCCCGAGGTCACCGAGGCCCTGATCGGGGCCTGCTTCATCGCCTTCGGCTTCGAGCGGGTCGCGAGCGCGGTCAGGGAGGCGTTCGCCTCGCGGATCGATTTCGCGGTCGAGACCAGGATCGACTTCAAGTCGGCGCTGCAGGAGCATCTCGCCAGAAACCGCGAGCAGGTCACCTACGAGGTGATCGACGAATCGGGCCCGGCGCACGCGCGGACCTTCGAGGTCGCCGCGGTCGTCGGCTCCGATCGGATCGGGACCGGCAGCGGCCGCAGCAAGAAGGCGGCCGAGCAGGTCGCCGCCGAGCGCGCGCTCGAGAAGCTCGGCGTCGGACGCGAGCCTTAGTGTTGGCAGAGGACGGGTCATGTATCTGAGATCGATCGAGATGAAGGGGTTCAAGTCGTTCCCCGAGCGGACCAGGCTCGAGTTCTCCCCTGGCGTCAGCGTGATCGTCGGCCCCAACGGGTCCGGCAAGTCGAACATCACCGACGCCGTCCTCTGGGCACTGGGCGAGCAGAGCCCGGGGGCGATCCGGGGAGCATCGATGCAGGACGTGATCTCGGCCGGCGGCAAGGGCGTCGGCCAGCGCCGCGCCGCCGAGGTCGAGGTGACGATCGACAACTCCGAGGGCCGGGCCGCCTCCGAGCTCTCCGAGATCGCGGTCCAGCGCCGCCTCGATCGCTCCGGCGAGGGCACCTACCGCCTCAACGGCGCCCGCTGCCGCCTCGTCGACGTCGTCGAGGTGCTCTCCGACACCAACCTCGGGCGCGAGATGCACTCGGTGATCAGCCAGGGCCGGGTCGAGTCGATCGTCCACTCGAAGCCGCGCGAGCGGCGGCTCCTGGTCGAGGAGGCCGCCGGCCTCGGCAAGCACCGCAAGCGCCGCCGGCGGGCCGAGCTGAAGCTGCGCGCGGCGCGCGACAACCTCGACCGGGCCTTCGACCTCGAGCGCGAGGCGCGCGCCCGGCTGCGGCCGCTGAAGCGCCAGGCCCAGGCCGCCGAGCTCGGGGCGAGGATCGAACGCGAGGAGCTCGAGCTCCGCGCCCGGCTCGTCGGCGAGGACCTCCGGTTCGGCGCCGACCGGGCGAAGGCGGCGCAGAGGGCCGCCGAGGAGGCCCGCGCCACCCGCGACGGGGTCGAAAAGCGGCTCGCCGAGGTCAGCGAGCGCCGCCGCGCCGCCGAGGAGCGCTTCGCCGCCCGCGACCGCGAGCGGACCCAGGCGTGGGGGACCCTGACCAAGCTTCGCGGCGAGCAGGAGCGGATCGCGGTGCGCGGCGCCGCGCTCGCCGACCGCGGCGCCGAGCTCGAGCAGCGCCTCGAGTCCCTGCGCGCCGAGTTCGGCCCGCTGACGCTGGAAATCGAGGAGGCCGGCCGCGCCCCCGGTGAGCGGGGCCGCCGGCTCGAGGAGGAGCTGGGGGAGATCGACGCCGGCCTGACCAGCGCCGTCGAGGGTCTGGCACGAGCCCGCTCCGACGAGTCCGCCGAGCGCGAGCGCGAAGCGGCGCTCGGGGCGGTCCGCGGCGGCGCCGAGCGCGCCGTCCGCCACGCCCGCCGCGCCGAGAGCATGCTCGGCGAGCGCCACCGCGAAGCGCTGAAGGCGCGGGTCGAGGCGGGCGAGAGGCTCCTGGCGGAGATCTCGGCCGCGGCATCGGCCGCCTCCGCGGCGGAGGCCGGAATCCGGGCCCGCGTCGAGCGGATCGAGACCCGGGTCGTCGGCGAGGGCGGCGGCAGCGACGCGATCGCCGAGGAGATGCGGGCCTGCTCGCGACAGGAGTCCGAGCTCCAGGTCGAGATGAAGGGCGCGTCGGACCGGCTGACCGCGGCCGAGGTCGAGGCGACCCAGCTCGGCGACCGTCGCGCCGATGCCGCCAGGGAGCTGGCCGAGATCGCGAAGCGCCTCGGCGAGGAGGTCGGCGCCGGCCGAGGAGCCGCTGAGCGACGAGGAAAGGCTCGACATCGACCGCCGGATGGAGCGCCTCGAGCGCCGCCGGGCGCAGATCGGGCCGGTCAATCCGCTCGCCGAGCGCGAGTACGAGGAGGCGCGCGAGCACGTCGAGTCCCTCCAGGCCCAGCGCGAGGACACCGAGCGCGGGATGCGGGAGCTGGAAGGCCTGATCGGCGAGATCGACACCGAGATCGAGCGCGCCTTCGAGGAGACCTTCGACGCCACCGCCCGGAACTTCGGCGAGATGGTCGAGCACCTGTTCCCGGGCGGGCGCGGCGTCCTCCGCCGGGTCAGCCTCCGATCGGTCGCCGAGCCGGCGGCCGTCGAGGGTGAGGGCGGAGATGACGGCGAGGAGCCCGAGGAAGAGCGGGAGGAGCTCGGGGTCGAGATCGAGGTCACCCCGGCCGGCAAGTCGACGCGGAAGCTGTCGCTGCTCTCCGGCGGCGAGAAGTCACTCGTCGCCCTGGCCTTCGTCTTCGCCGTCTTCCTCGCCCGGCCCTGCCCGTTCTACATCCTCGACGAGGTCGAGGCCGCCCTCGACGACGCCAACATCGATCGCTTCCTGCAGCTGATCCGGCGCTTCTCCGACCGGGCCCAGTTCGTGATCGTCACCCACCAGAAACGGACGATGGACGCCGCCGACGTCCTCTACGGGGTGACGATGGCCGACGACGGCGTCACCCGGGTCGTCTCCCGCCGGCTGCCCCGCGAAAGCGAGGGCGAGGCCGGCGGCGACGCCGAGGCCGCCGATGCCGGCGAGGGGCCGCCGCCGTTCGCCGGGATCGCCGAGGAGGAGCCCGAGGAGGGCTTCACCGCGCCCGCGGCCTCGAGCCCCGCCGGGCGGGGCAAGGCCGAGGCTGCCTGAAGCAACAAAACACTCACGTTCATCTGGAGCCTCTGCTGTACGCTGAACCTTGGGCCAGGTAGAGGAGGCGGTATATGACCCAGGGCCATATGGACAGGTTGACGTCGTTCGACACGTCGTTCCTGGACAACGAGAGGCAGAACGGCCACATGGCGCTCGGCGCGATCATGGTCTGCGAGGGGTCGGCCCCCAGCTTCGAGGACTTCAACGCCCACATCCGCAGCCGCCTCCACCTGCTGCCGCGATTCCGCCAGCGCGTCGTCTTCCCGCCGATGCAGCTCGGGCGGCCGTTCTGGGTCGATTTCCCCGAGTTCGACATCGCCCAGCACGTCCGCCACGTCACCCTGCCGGCGCCCGGGACCGACGCCCAGTTCCACGAGCTGGTCGGGCGCTGCCTCTCGCCGCCGCTCGACCGCCGCAAGCCGCTCTGGGAGCTGTGGCTGGTCGACGGCTTCGAGGACGACCGGTTCGCGATCGTCTACAAGACCCACCACTCGCTGGCCGACGGGATCTCCGCCGTCGACATCGGCGTCCTCCTCTTCGACGTCGAGCCGAAATTCGAGATCGCCCGCGAAGAAATGCCCTGGGAGCCCCACCGGGCCCCGACGCAGCTGGGCCTGGCCGGCAGGGCGCTCACCGGCCTCGTGACCACCGTCGGCCGCGGGATCCGCTGGATCGCCGCCGCCATCGCCGCCCCGAAGCGGGCGCGTGAAGCGGGCGCAGGACGGGATCGCCGGGATCTTCGAGGTCAGCTGGGCGCTGACGAAGCCGGCGCCGAAGGTCCCGCTCAACGTCGAAATCGGCCCCGACCGCGCCTTCTCCTGGACCCAGTGCAGCCTCGAGCAGTTCAAGCAGATCAAGAACAGCCTCGGCGGCACCGTCAACGACGTCTCGCTGGCGGTCGCGGCCGGCGCGATCCGGCGCTGGCTGCAGAGCCGCGACGTCGAGGTCGACGGGCTCGAAATGAGGGCCCTGGTCCCGGTCTCGGTCCGGGCCGAGAACGAGCACGGCGAGCTCGGCAACATGCTGACCGCGATGCGGGGCCCGCTCCCGGTCGGGATCGCCGACCCGGTCGAGCGGCTGCGCAAGGTCAACCACGCGATGGAGGCGCTGAAGGCCTCCAAACAGCCGCTCGGCGCCGAAGCGATCTGGAACCTCAACGACTGGTTCCGCGATTTCGCGCCGCCGGTCCTGCTGCGGCCGACCGCGGCGATCAACTTCTCGACCCGGCTCTTCAACCTGCTGGTCACCAACTTCCCCGGCCCGCAGATGCCGTTCTACGTCCTCGGCCGCGAGCTGATCGGGGTCTACCCGGTCGGGTTCCTGGCCCGCGGCCACGCCCTCGCGATCGCGATCTTCAGCTACAACGGCCAGATGTTCTTCGGGCTGATCGCCGACCGCGACTCGATCGACGACCTCGAGGCGATCGCCTCCCACGTCGACGACTCGGTGCAGGAGCTCTTCGAGGCCGCCCAGATAGCCTCCCGCAGCGATGGCAACGGGCTGGGAGGAGATAGTCGATCTGGGGTCGCGGGAGACCGCGAGCACCTCGGCGCCTGAGAGCGAGGAGCAGCGCCGCGGCGTCTTCCGCCGCCTCCGCGAGAGCCTCTCGAGCAGCCGCAGGGCGCTTGCCGAGGAGATCTCGGCCAGCCTCTTCGACCGGATCGACGAGGAAACCTGGGAGCGGCTCGAGGAGGCGCTGATCCTCGCCGACGTCGGCGCCCCGACCACGGCGGCGATCGTCGAGCGCCTCGAGCAGGAGGTCGACGCGGGCACCGTCCCCGCCGATGGCGAGTCGGTTCAGGCGCGGCTGATCGAGATCGTCGCCGAGGTTGCCTCGACCGGGCGGGCGCCGCTGGCGCTCGGCGCCGAACCGGCGGTGCTGCTGATGGTCGGCGTCAACGGCACCGGCAAGACGACGACGATCGGCAAGATCGCCTCGCACCTGAGCGGCGAGTTCGGCCTCTCGGTCATCCTCGCCGCCGCCGACACCTACCGCGCCGCCGCCGCCGAGCAGCTCGCCGAGTGGGCCGACCGCGCCGGCGCCGACCTCGTCCGCTCCGAGGAGGGCGGCGACCCCGGGGCCGTCGCCTACGACGCGATCGAGTCCGCCCGCGCCCGCGGCGCCGACGTCGTCATCGTCGACACCGCCGGCCGGCTCCACACCCAGGGAAACCTGATGGACGAGCTGGCGAAGGTGCGGCGGGTGATCGGCAAGCAGCTTCCCGGCGCCCCCCACGAGACCCTGATCTCGATCGACGCGACGACCGGCCAGAACGGATTGCGCCAGGCCAAGGTCTTCTCCGAAGCGGCCGAGGTCGACGGCGTCGTCCTGACCAAGCTCGACGGCACCGCGAAGGGCGGGATCGTCCTCGCGATCGCGAGCGAGCTCGAGATCCCGGTGAAGCTGATCGGCACCGGCGAGAAGCTCGAGGACCTGCGCCCGTTCGACCCGACCGATTTTGCGCAGGCGCTTCTGGCCGAATAGTCGGTCGCGACGGCAACCCGGCGTATCCTGGGCCGCATGTGGGGCCGAGCGGCTTCCGTGGCGGTGCTGACCGCGATCGCGGCTCTGATCGTCGTCTCCTCGGCGACTGCCGCGCCCTCCTGGCTGCCGACCGTCGACGTCGAGCCGACACCGCCGATCTCCTCTCTCGTCTTCCCGGTGGTGGTGGCCAGGGAAGGGGGGTGCTCATCGGTCGTTTTCCCGCGGGGCGGCGTGCTCGCGACCACTCGCCCGGCCGGGGGGTCGTTCGCCAGTCCCCCGCAGACCCTCGGCACGCTGCTGGGCGGCGAATACCCTGAAGCCGCGTTCGGGGGCGGGGTCGCGGCCGCGGCCTGGCTGGACGGCTCGTCGAAGCTTCGGATCTCAAATGCGACGGGGTGCGACCCGTTCGGCGCAGCGGCGGAAGTACCGTCGAGCCCGAGCTCGCCGAATCACGCGAAGGTGGCCGTCGACTCGAACGGCACGACGATCGCGGTGGTCGGCGGCGGGGCCACCGGCAGCCGCCGCGCCTACGTCTCCGAACGCCCGGCGGGGGGGAGCCCGGGCGCGGCCGCGCCGCTGCCGCTGGCGTCGGGCGAGGGGTTCCGGCCCTGGGCGGCCACCAACGACAGCGGCGGGGCGGCGATCGTCTTCGACGTCGTCGACAGCGGCAACCAGGTCTACGGCAGCCTGCGCTCCGCCTCGGGGTGGTCGACCCCGGTGAAGCTGAACGAAGACGGGACGACCGCGGTCGCCCAAACCGCCCGGGTGGCGATCGGCCCCGACGGGGTCCTCCACGCGACCTGGATCGACGCCACCAGCGGCAAGCTGATCTTCGCCAGCCTTGCCCCGGGCGGCTCCCCGACCCGGGAAACCCTCCAGGAAGTCGCAGGTGGCGGGATCACGTCCGAAGCGTCGGCGGCGCCGAAGATCGCCGAGGACGATCAGGGGCGGATCGCCGTGATCTGGGTCCAGGAAACGGCCGGGGTCCGCACCGTCAAGGCCAAGGTCAGGCAGCCCGGCGGCTCCTCGTTCTCCGGCGGCGCTCAACGTCTCGCCGACCACCAACCAGCTGCGCAGCTACCCCTGGATCGCGATCGACCGCGCCGGGCGCCTCGTCGCCGCCTACAGCAACTCACCCTCGATCGGCCACTCCGACGCATCGGAGCGACCCTCGAACCGGGTGCCGGCGCATTCACCGAACCGGTCCAGCTCGGCGAAGCCGCGCACGTCACCCAGCCGAATGGGATCTCGACCGACGCCGACGGCAACACGCTCGTCGCGATCTACAAAACGGACTCGCCGACCGAAGCCAGGATCGCCCCATTCGACGCCGCCGGCCCGGTGATGAATGGGCTCTCGGTGCCGGGCTCGGGGACGGTCGGCCAGGCGCTCCCGTTCTCGGTGGCGCCGGTCGACGCCTGGTCGCCGCTCGGCGCGACGGCATGGAGCTTCGGCGACGGCGGAACCGCGACCGGCAACTCGGTCGTCGCATACCTTCTCGGCTCCCCGGCAGCCCGCTCGATGACTGTCACCGCCGAGCGACTCGCTCGGCAACTCGAGCGAGGCGAAGGGGTCGACCGTGGTCGGCGGCCAGCGTCGAAGGCGCTCCGAGTCTGACCGACCTCAAGCTCTCGAGAAAGCGGTTCCGGGCCGCGGGAGCGACGAAGCCGCAAGAAGAAGGACGCCGCGAGAGGGTCGAAGAAGTCCCCGGTCGGAACGAAGATCTCCTTCCTCCTCTCCGAGGCAGCGAGCGTGCGCCTCGAAATCGATCACCGGGCGGGAAGAGATACAAGCTTCGCCGCGGTCTCACGGCGGGAGGAATAATCCAGATTCAGCGGTCGGCCGGGATCGAACAGCGTCCACTTCAACGGCAGGTTCGGGAAACGCAGGCTGATCACCGGGAGTACGGACTCCAGGCGACCGCGACCGACTCCGGCGGGAACCATTCGATCGCCACAGTCGGTCACCTTCACGGTCGTCGGCCACTGAGCGCCCTCTAAGCTGGTCGGCCCGTGTTCGACCAGCTCTCAGACCGCCTTCAGTCGACCCTCTCCGACGTCCGCTCGCGCGGCAAGCTCAGCGAGGGCGACGTCGACGCCGCGATGCGCGAGATCCGGCTCGCCCTGCTCGAGGCCGACGTCAACTTCAAGGTCGTCAAAGCCTTCACCAAGGAGCTGAAGGAGCGCTGCCTCGGCAGCGAGGTGATGGAAAGCCTCGATCCCGGCCAGCAGGTGGTCAAGATCGTCAACGAGGAGCTGACCGGGCTGATGGGCGGCTCGGGGCGCGACCTCGCCTTCTCCTCGAGCGGCCCGACGGTGATCCTGATGGCCGGCCTGCAGGGCTCGGGGAAGACGACCGCCTGCGCCAAGCTCGCCCAGCACCTCGGGAAAGGCGGCAAGGACGTGGCGCTCGCCGCCTGCGACGTCTACCGCCCGGCCGCGGTCGAGCAGCTGGTCACCGTCGGCGGCCGCGCCGGCGCCCACGTCTACGAGCAGGGGACCGAGGCCGACCCGGTCGAGATCGCCACCTGGGCGCTCGACCGCGCCCGCGAGGAGCGCCGCGACGTCCTCATCATCGACACCGCCGGCCGCCTCCACATCGACGAGGAGCTGATGGACGAGCTGGCGAAGATCCGCAAGCGGACCAAGCCGCACGACGTCCTCCTCGTCGTCGACGCGATGACCGGCCAGGACGCGGTCGGGGTCGCGGAGTCCTTCGCCGAGGCGGCCGAGTTCGACGGCGTCGTGATGACCAAGCTCGACGGCGACGCCCGCGGCGGCGCCGCGCTCTCGGTCAAGGCGGTGACCGGAAAGCCGATCCTGTTCGCCTCGACCGGCGAGAAGCTGGAGGCGTTCGAGGCCTTCCACCCGGACCGGATGGCGTCGCGGATCCTCGGCATGGGGGATGTCCTCAGCCTGATCGAGAAAGCCGAGGAGCAGGTCGACGAGCGCCAGGCCGAAGACCTGCAGAAGAAACTCGAAAGCGACCGCTTCACCCTCGAAGACTTCCTCCAGCAGATGCGGCAGGTGCGGAAAATGGGGCCGCTCAGCGGGCTGATCGGAATGATCCCGGGGATGGGGGCGATGAAAGGGCTGAAGAACGCCGAGGTCGACGAGGGCGAGCTCGACCGGGTCGAGGCGATCATCCTCTCGATGACGCCCGAAGAGCGGGTCAATCCGTCGGTCATCAACGGCTCCCGCCGGAAACGGATCGCGAACGGCTCCGGCGTCCGGGTCCAGCACGTCAAGCAGCTGCTGAAACAGTTCGAGCAGATGCGCAAAATGATGCGCCAGATGGTCACCGGGAAGATGCCGAGCCCGGAGCAACTCGCCCAGATGAGCGGCGGTGCGCCGCGTCCGAAGATCCGAAGGCGCTAACCTGCCGCAGTCCAATGGCAGTGAGAATCAGACTCAGAAGGGTGGGTTCGAAGAAGAACCCGGTCTGGCGCATAGTCGTCGCCGACAAACGTTCGCCGCGTGACGGTCGGACGATCGAGACGATCGGCCGCTACAACCCGCAGACCGAGCCCTCGACGATCGAGCTCGACGAGGAGCGCGCGCGCCACTGGCTCGAGCACGGCGCCCAGCCCTCCGAGACGGTCGCGACCCTGCTGCGCACCAAGGGCATCGCGGCCTCCGGCACCTAGATGACCGAGCTTCTCGAGTTCCTCGTCAGGGCACTCGTCGAGGATCCCGAGGCGGTCGTCGTCGAGGAGGTCGAAGAGGAAGGCGACCTGGTCTACGAGATCTCGGTCGCCGAGGACGACCTCGGCCGGGTGATCGGCAAAGGCGGCCGGGTCGCGAACGCGATCCGGACGATCGCCAAGGCCGCCGCGGTGAGGATCGACCGGCGAGTCATCGTCGAAATCCTCGATTGAAACTCGACATCTTCACCCTGTTCCCGGAGGCGTTTGACTGGTTCCGGTCGCAGCGCTCCGTCCAGAACGCGCTCGGCAAGGGGAACGAGCTGCGGCTCTTCAACTACCGCGACACGACGCCGCTGAGCGCCGGGCAGGTCGACGATGCGCCCTACGGCGGCGGCGCGGGGATGGTGCTGCGGGTCGACGTGATCGACGCCGCGCTGGAGGCCGCCTATCCGGACGGGAGCCGTCCCCGGATCGTCCTCCTCTCGCCGACCGGCCGGCTGCTCGATGACGAGACCGCCGACCGCCTCACCCAGGAGCCGCACGTGGCGCTCCTCTGCGGCCGCTACGAGGGGTTCGACGAGCGGGTCCACGAGCACCTCGCCGACGAGGAGATCTCGATCGGCCGCTACGTCCTCGCCGGCGGCGAGCTGCCGGCGATGGTCGTCGCCGACGTCGTCATGCGGAAGCTGCCCGGTGCCCTCGGGCACGAGCAGAGCGCCGTCGAGGAGTCGTTCAGCAGGGTCCTCGAGGGGGCCCCGGAGTACCCGCACTACACCCGGCCGCCGAACTATCGGGGCTGGCCGGTGCCGGACGTTCTCGTCTCCGGCGACCACGAGAAGGTGCGCGGCTGGCGGGCCGAGCAGAGCCGGATGCGGGCCGAAGAGTTCGACCGCGGCCCGGAGTAGGTACGATTCCGCAACCGCGCGGCGCCCCACCGGGCTCCGGCGGCTTTTTTACGGAGCGCCTGCAGACAGCCATGAGCAGTGTCATCGACAGCATCGAGCGAGCCCAGCAGCGGAAGGGGATCCCCTCCTTCGAGCCGGGCGATCGTGTGCGCGTCCACTTCCAGGTGGTCGAGGGCAGCCGTCGCCGGACCCAGGTCTTCGAGGGGATCGTCCTCAAGCGGCAGGGCTCGGGCTCGCGGGAGACCTTCACCGTCCGCAAGCAGTCCTTCGGGGTCGGCGTCGAGCGGACGTTCCCCCTGCACTCGCCGAAGATCGAGAAACTCGAGATCGCCGCGCGCGGCGACGTCCGGCGGGCGAAGCTCTACTACCTGCGCGGGCGGATCGGCAAGGCGGCCAGGGTCGCCGAGCGCCGCTGGGGCATCGACGAGGAGATGATCTCGACCCCGACCGAGGCCGAGGAGCCGGCGGCGGTCGACGCCGAGGGCGTGACCCTCGAGGAGGCCGAGGCCGCCGAGCACGGTGAGGTTTCCGAGGGCGAGGCCCCGGAGGCAGTTGAGGCGGAGGCCGAGGCCCCCGCTGAGGGTGAGGCAGAGTCGGATGCGGGCGGCGAGGCCGCGGCATCGGACTCGGAGACGTTGGAGGCCGAGGAGCCGGAGTCGAGTGAGACCGAGCCCGAGACGGAGGCCGAGGAGGAGCAGGCCCCCGCGGAGGACTCGGCCGACGACGGCGACGAGGAGCAGTCCGACGACTCCGACAAGGGTTCAGACTGAACCCTCGGATCCCCAAGCCCGAAAGCACCGCCGGCGGGCTGATCGAGCTGGTGGTCATCGTCGCGATGGCACTCGGCCTCGCGCTGCTGCTTCAGGCGTTCATCGTCAAGCCGTACCAGATCCCCTCGGAATCGATGGAGCCGACGCTCGACGTCGGCCAGCGGGTCCTGGTCAACCGATTCCTCTACCACTTCACCGATCCCAGCGTGGGCGACATCGTCGTCTTCCACCCGCCGGCCGGCGCCGACAGGGGCGCCCAGTGCGGCGCGCCGCACTCGCCGGAGCAGGCCTGCGACACGCCGACCGAGGATCGCTCCAGCCAGAACTTCATCAAGCGGATCGTCGCCGGGCCGGGGGACCGGTTGAGCATCAAGGACGGTCACCCCGTGGTCAACGGGGTCGAGAAGACGGACGAGCCCTACACGATCCCCTGCGGCAACGCGGGCGGAGCCTGCAATTTGCCGGATACGATCGTGATTCCGCCTGATCATTGGTTCATGATGGGCGACAACCGTGGGGCGAGCGACGACAGCCGATTCTGGGGGCCCGTCCCTCGCAAGTGGATCATCGGCAAGGCCTTCGCCACCTACTGGCCCCCCGATCGAGTCGGGATCCTCTAAGCGCCGCGGCAGCAGCCGGACGCGCCGCAGGATGCTGGCGCGCACCCAGCGGCTGTTCACCTTCGACCGCGCCCTCGGCAGCCGCCTCGTCGCCGGCGCCGATGAGGCCGGTCGCGGCTGCCTGGCGGGGCCGCTGGTCGCCGCCGCGGTCCTGATCGACTACGGCTCGCTCTCCCGCTCCGACCGCCTCTCGCTGGCCGGTCTCCACGACTCCAAGCAGATGGACGTCGAGCGCCGCGAGGAGATCTACCCGGCGGTTCTGCGGGCCGCGGCGCGGGCCTCGATCGTGATCCGCTGCGTGCGGGGCATCGACGACCGCGGCCTCCACGTGACCAATCTCGAGGCGCTCTCGAGCGCGCTGGAGCGGCTGCGGCCGGAGGCCGACGCCACCTGCCTGGTCGACGGCTTCTCCCTGCGCCGCTGCGCGGTTCCGCACCGGGCCGTCGTCGAAGGCGACGGGACGAGCGCCGCGATCGCCGCCGCCTCGGTGCTGGCGAAGGTGACCCGGGACCGCTACATGCACGGCATCGCCGAACAGCACCCGGGCTGGGGATTCGACGAGCACGTCGGCTACTCGACCCCCGAGCACCGGGCGGCGATCGAGCGGATCGGGATCTCACCACTGCACCGCCGCTCGTTCCAGTCGGTCGCCTACAGCCAGCTCGAGCTCGCCTGACCGTCGCATCTCGGCGTCCTCGGTCGCTCGCCTGCAGGTCACGCACGACGCTCCCTGCGACTCCTGCGTCCTGGCTGCTGGTCAGAGAACTCGATCAGAATGCTGAGCGGATGTGCTCGACCGTGAGGTTCGACCCGGCGCGGTCGAAGGTGACGCCGAAGACGTCGAAGCGGATCTCGGAGTAGCGGGGGGCGTCGCGTCGGGTCGCCATCCAGGCGGTGGCGACGCGGCGGATGCGGTGTCGCTTGCGCGGGCCGACCGCCAGCGCCGGGCGCTCGGGGCCGAAATCGGAGCCCTCGCGACCGGCCTTGACCTCGACGAAGACCAGCGTGCCGCCGTCGATCGCGACGATGTCGATCTCGCCGAGGCGGGTGCGGGCGTTGCGCTCGACGATCCGCCAGCCGGCCGCCGCCAGCCGGGCCGCGACCAGGTCCTCGGCCCGGCGCCCGATTCTCTGGCGCGCGAAGGTCATCGCCGCCGACGCTAGGAGCGGGGCGCGCACGGGTGGCGCGCAGAACGCAAGGACAGCGTCACCTCGGAGATGCCGCAACCGTTGCTGCGAGGAAGCTTCACTGACTTATTGACCTCAGCGAGCCACTCGCGCGTCGGGGCCGGCCAACCTCGGCGCCATGCTCGCCACCTCGCGGACCTTCACCCTCGACGGGATCTCGGCCCGGCCGGTCCGGGTCGAGGTCGACGTCCGGCGCGGCCTGCCCGCATTCTCCGTGGTGGGGTTGCCGGACACCGCGGTGAGGGAGGCCCGCGAGCGTGTGCGGGCGGCGATCACCAACTGCGGGTTCGAGTTCCCGCTGCGGCGGATCGTCGCCAACCTCGCTCCCGCGAGCGTCCGCAAGGCCGGACCCGGCCTCGACCTGCCGATGGCGGCGGCGCTCCTGACCGCCTCCGGCCAGGTCAGCCTGGTCGGAGCAGCGACGGGTGGCGATGGTCGGCGAGCTCGCCCTCGACGGCTCGGTCCGCCCGGTCCATGGCGCGCTGGCGGTGACCGAGGCCGCCCGCGAGGCCGGCGAGGACCTGATCGTCGTCCCCGCCGCCAACGGTGCCGAGGCGGCGCTGGTCGACGGCATCGAGGTGATCCCGATCGAGAGCCTCGGCCAGCTCGCCGAGCTGGCGGCCGGTGAGGCGATCGCCGAGCGACCCGCGCCGCTGCCGCTGCGGGTGAGCGCGGCCCTCGGCGCCCCCGACCTCGCCGACCTGCGGGGGCAGCGCCACCTTCGCTACGCGCTCGAGGTCGCCGCCGCCGGCGGGCACAGCCTGCTGGTCGTCGGCCCGCCGGGGGCCGGGAAGTCGCTGGCGGCGGCCCGCCTGCCCTCGATCCTGCCGCCGCTGGCGCCGGTCGAGGCGCTCGAGGTCGCGCGGATCGCAAGCGCCTGCGGCCGGCTCGACGGTGGCCTCGGCGGGAGGCCGTTCCGCGCTCCCCATCACACGATCAGCCCGGCGGGTCTGGTCGGCGGCGGCAATCCGCCGGGGCCGGGCGAGGCGACCCTGGCCCATCGCGGCGTCCTCTTCCTCGACGAGCTCTGCGAGTTTCGTCGCGACACCCTCGAGGCGCTGCGGGCGCCCCTCGAGTCGGGCTGGGTCTCGATCGCCCGCACCGGCGGCGCCCGGCGCCTGCCCTGCAGGTTCATGCTGGTCGCGGCGGCGAACCCCTGCCCGTGCGGGCGCGGCGAGGCCGACCCCGACTGCACCTGCCCGCCGCTCGACATCCAGCGCTACCAGGGCCGCCTCAGCGGCGCCCTCGCCGACAGGATCGACATCCTCGCCCCGGTCCGCCAGCCGAGCGCGGTCGAGATCGCCGGCGAGGAGGGGGAGGGCTCGGAGTCGGTGCGCGGCCGGGTGGTCGCGGCCCGCGAGCGCCAGGAAGGACGGCTCGGCGCCGGGGCGCTGCAACGCCGAGATGACTCCGGCCGAGGCGCGCGAGAGCGAGATCGCCGGCGACGCGGCGGACCTGCTCGCCGAGGCGTACACGCGGAGGCGCCTCAGCGGCCGTGCCCACGACAGGGTCCTGCGGCTGGCGCGCACGGTCGCCGACCTCGCCGGCGCGGAGGAGATCGGAACCGACCAGATGGCCCAGGCGCTGCAACTGCGCAGGCGTGACCGTGAGTGAGCTCGGCCCGGCCGCCTGCGCCGACTGCCTGCGCCGGTCCTGGCTGCTGGCCCAGCTCGCGCCCTACATCGAGAAGATCGCGACCGGGGCGCCGGGCTCGCGCTCTCCCGAGCTGCTGCGGCTCTCCAACCAGGACCTGGCCGCGGTCGCCGCCCCGCAGGCCGCCGACCGCCTGCTCGAAGGCGTCGAGGAGATCCCCGAGAGCAGGCTGCACGCCGACCTGCGCGCCGCCGAGTGCTGGGCCTTCTGCCGCCACGACCGGCACTACCCGGCCGGGCTCGAGGACGCCGCCGACGCTCCCTGGGCGCTGATCGGCCGCGGCGACCCGGCGCTGCTGGACCGGCTCGAGCCGGAGGCCGCGGTGACGGTGGTCGGCGCCCGCCGCGCCAGCTCCTACGGGCGCGAGGTCGCGCGGGAGCTGTCCCGCGAGCTGGCGGCGTCCGGTCAGGTCGTGGTCAGCGGCCTCGCCTTCGGCGTCGATGCCTGCGCGCACCGGGGCGCGCTCGAAGCCCCGGGGTTGACCGTCGCGGTGCTCGGCTGCGGCCCCGACGTCTCCTACCCGGCCGCCCACCGATCTCTCTGGCGGCGGATCTCCGAGCTCGGCCTCGTCCTCTCCGAGCTGCCGCCGGGGACCGGCGCCTGGCGCTGGACCTTCCCGGCCCGCAACCGGATCATGGCCGCCCTGGCGGGGATGACGGTCGTCGTCGAGGCGGCGGAGCGATCGGGCTCGTTGATCACCGCCGACCTCGCCCAGGACCTCGGCCGCGATCTCGGCGCCGTGCCGGGCCCGGTCGGCTCTCGGCTCTCGGCCGGGCCGAACCACCTCCTCGCCGGCGGCGCCTGCGTCGTCCGCGACGCCCAGGACGTGCTCGACGCGATGCTCGGACCGGGGGCACGGGCGCTCGAGCGCTCCGGGCCGCCGCTGGAGCCGGACCTGCGAGGACGTCCTCGAGGCGGTGGAGAGGGGGGAGGAGACCTGCGACGGGATCGCCGCCGCGCTCGACCTCTCGGGCGCGGAGGCGGCCACGGCGCTGGCGACGCTCGAGTCGATGGGGTACCTGAGCTGCTCGCTGGTCGGGATCTACCTGCGGACCACGCAGAGGGCGCCTGACTAGGCTGGCCCGATGGCTCCCAAACCGATCCCGACGGTTCTCTCGATCGCCGGCTCGGACTCCGGCGGCGGCGCCGGGATCCAGGCCGACCTGAAGGCGTTCGCGCGCTGCGGCGTCCATGGGATGACCGCGATCACCGCGATCACCGCCCAGAACACGGTCGGGGTCACCGATGTCCTGGTGATGCCGCCGGAGATGATCCTCGCCCAGGTGGCGGCGGTCGCGGGAGACATCGGGATCGACGCGATCAAGGTCGGGATGCTGGCCAATGCGGAGACGGTCGACGACGGTCGTCGAGGCGCTCGGCCCGCTGCGCGGAGTGCCGGTGGTCGTCGACCCGGTGATGGTCTCCGAGACCGGCGCCGTCCTGCTCGACGACGACGCCCGCGAGGCCCTGGTCGGCCGGCTGCTCCCGCTCACCACCGTCGCCACCCCCAACATCCCCGAGGCGCGGGCGCTGACCGGAGCGGCGGAGGACCGGACCCAGGAGGAACTGGCGCGGGCGGTGCTGGAGCTCGGCCCCGATGCGGTCGTCGTCACCGGCGGCCACAGCGACCAGGTCGTCGATCGTCTTCTTCGACGGCGCCGAGATCGTGGAGATCGCGGGCGAGCGCCATCCCGACGGCGCCTCGCACGGCTCGGGCTGCACCCACTCCTCGGCGCTCGCCGCCCTGCTCGCCCTCGGCAGGTCCCCGCTCGAGGCCGCGCGCGGCGCCCGCGAGGTCGCCTCGGCCGCGGTCGCCGCCGGGCTGCGGGATATCGGTGCCGGCCCGGGACCGGTCGACGTGTTCGAGCTTTCACGCCGCGCCGATCGACCCGCTCAGTAGATTTGCGCCGATGAGCACGAACGGCAACACCGCGACCAGCCTGCCCCGCCCGCGCTCGAGCGTCGTCTTCGACGGCCCCGACCGCGCCCACTCGCGCGCCTACATGAAGGGCATCGGGTTCGACGACGACGCCCTCAGCCGGCCGACGATCGGGATCGCCAACACCTGGACCGAGGCGATGCCCTGCAACTTCCACCTCCGCGGCCTCGCCGAGCACGTCAAAGAGGGGGTCCGCGCGGCGGGGGGGACCCCGATGGAGTTCAACACCGTCGCCGTCTCCGACGGCGTCACGATGGGGACCCAGGGGATGAAGGCCTCGCTGGTCAGCCGCGAGGTGATCGCCGACTCGATCGAGCTGATGGCCCGCGGCTACCAGTTCGACGCGATCGTCGCCCTCTGCGCCTGCGACAAGACGATCCCCGGCTGCGCGATGGCGCTGGCCCGCCTCGACATCCCCTCGGTCGTCCTCTACGGCGGCTCGATCGCGCCCGGCCACTGGCACGGCCGCGACGTCACGATCCTCGACATCTTCGAGGCGATCGGCGCCCACAACAGCGGCGACATGACCGATGAGGAACTGAACGAGCTCGAGGGCGTGGCCAGCCCCGGCGCCGGCGCCTGCGGAGGCCAGTTCACCGCCAACACGATGGCCTGCGCCTTCGAGGCGCTCGGGGTCAGCGCCGGCGGCTCGGCGATGGTCCCGGCCGAAGACGATGAGAAGGGCAACGTCGCCGAGCGGATCGGCGAGCTGGTGATGAACGTCCTCGTCGACGACATCCGACCGAGCCGGATCATCACCCGCGACTCGCTCGAGAACGCGATCGCCTGCATCTGCGCCTCGGGCGGCTCGACCAACGGCGTCCTCCACCTGATCGCGCTCGCGCACGAGCTCGACATCGATCTCTCGATCGACGACTTCGAGCGGATCTCCCGCGCGACGCCGCTGCTCGCCGACCTCAAACCGGGGGGGCGGTTCGTCGCCACCGATCTCTACGCGGCCGGGGGCGTCCCGGTGCTGCTGAGCAGGCTGGCCGAGGCCGGCGACCTCCACACCGACGCCCTGACCGTCACCGGGCAGACGATCGGCGAGGTCGCCGCGTCGGCGACCGAGGCGCCGGGCCAGGAGGTGGTGCGGCCGCTCGACAACCCGCTCAAGGCCGAAGGCGGGCTGGCGATCCTCAAGGGCAACCTCGCCCCCGAAGGGGCGGTGGTCAAGCTCGCCGGGACCGAGCGCACCCAGCAGACCGGGCCGGCCCGGGTGTTCGAGTCCGAGGAGGAGTGCTTCCGCGCGGTCAAGGAACAGAAGATCAACCCGGGCGACATCGTCGTCATCCGCAACGAGGGGCCGGCCGGCGGCCCCGGGATGCGGGAGATGCTGCAGGTGACCGCGGCGATCGTCGGCGAGGGACTCGGCGAGAGCGTCGCGATGGTCACCGACGGCCGCTTCTCCGGCGCCACCCGCGGCCTGATGATCGGCCACGTCGCGCCCGAGGCGGCCAAGGGCGGCCCGATCGCGGCGATCGAGGAGGGCGACACGATCACCGTCGACATCGACGGCCGCAGGCTCGAGATCGACCTCGACGAGGAGACGATCGCCGCCCGGGTCGCCGCCTACGAGTCGCCCCCGTCCCCGTTCGGGACCGGGGTGATGTCGAAGTACGCGGCAACTGTCAGCTCCGCCGCTGACGGCGCCATCACCGTCTGAAGGGACGGCCGTGGGGCCCGCTCTGGGGGCAGACGGGCCCCCCTTGGACCGTCCCCTGTTCTCGACAGACGGTTCCCCGCGAACGCCTGCTGTTCCGAATACCCCTCGACATTCGCGCCGACTGCCTACCTAACGAAATACCCCTAGGGGTCCGGGGTAAACGGCTAGGGAAGGTTCTTCTTCAGAAGCAGCCCTTTGTTCTGGTTGCTCGCGGCGCCGCCCGTTGGGGTGTAGGTGACAGCGATCTTCACTTTCACCCTCCCGGCGTTGTTCAGCTTCTTCTTTTGCTTGCCCTTCGACTTCACCAGCAGATTCACGGTGCCCGCCGCAGTCGGCATCTTCGTCTGTTTGACGACGCCCTTGCCGGTCAGCGTCAGTGTTCCGGCGCCGGGGACGGTGACCGGCTCCTTGGCGGTCCCCTTCTTCTTGTTCAGCTTCGGCTTGCCAAGGGTGATCAGGTTGGAGGGCAGAGGGGGCGGCGGCTTACAGGCCTTCGTATCGAGGTCTTGGGTCTCGTCCCCAAGGCCGTCGTGATCGCAGTCAGGCTCGACTTCGACGTTGAAGGTGGCTTCCTGGCCGGGATTGGTGAAGATCGGAGTTTCCGTCGTCGAGCCGTCCAAGGGCTGGTGTTTGGGATCGAAGACGAGGCTTTCCGTCAGCGGCGATTCCGCCTGGTACGTGATTTCTTTCGCAGAATCCGCCTCGAGGCCGACCCGCTCTCCGGCAGCGATCGGAGGGAGGCGGCGAACGTGTAGGTCCCGGCGCCTTCGGGGATGGATTCGAGCGAGCCCGAGGAGACGTATTCGAATTCTTCGGGGCTGACCGTCCGGACGACACGAATGCGAATCGTCTGGGCGTCCGTACCGTCTCCCAGGCGGGTGCGCCAGCGCACGATCACCCCGTCGAAGGGCGCCGACCACGTTCCGCCCCGGAAGGACCGTGTTGACCGCGAAGCAGCCCCGATCGGATTCCATGGTCGAGCACTGGTCGTGCGTTTCCGGCTCGGTTTCCAGCGCGCTGCCGAGGGTCACGGCCGCGCTGGCGGTCTGCGCAGCCATCGCACCCGTAGCCAGGGCCATCACGAGGCTGGCGACAAGGATGGGAACACGCCTGGGCGTCGGCATCAGGCGTAGCCCATCCGTTCCAGGACCGGGATCTCGCGGATCTGGGGCGGCTGCAGGTGGTCCCAGAGGATTCCCCGCGGGCGGTCGTACTGGCTGTCGACCTCGATCACTGCCCGGGGCGTCGCGATCATGTCGACCGGGAGGTCGTGCGCGGTCATCATCAGGTGCCGGCGGACGATCTGCATCGGGTGCACGGTGGTGGCGACGACCGTGTGGGCGTCGATCTTGCCGGCGTCGATCAGGATCCCGTACTCGAGGTCGGAGTAGCCGCCGCCTTTTCCGACCCGCGCGCCGCTGAGGTTGACCCCGACCGAGCCGCAGAGGACGAAGTCGATCGCCGGCAGGTCGTCGAGGGCGACGACCCGTCCGTGCTTCAGCGCCCCCTTGATCGTCGCGGCCTCCTTCAGCGCTTCCTTCGAGAGCCTTTTCGGTTCCAGCACCCGGAACGGATGCGGGTCGCGCAGGCGCGGGACGGCCATGATCACGGTCTTGCCTTCCTCCAGCGCCCGCCGCCTGGCATGGGTCTGGGGCGAGTCCGGGATTGGCCTTGATCGCCTGCGCCCGCTTCCAGAGCCGGTGCCCGGCGAGCTTCTCGGCCGCCATCCGCGCCCCGGCGAAGTTCGGGATCCGGCCCTCGGCGCCCGGGAACCGCGAAACCCCCTCGCGTTCCATCGCCTGCCAGATCTCCTTGCGGACGGAATCCTTGGAGGGCGTCATGCGGCAAACATATCCTTCACCAAACCCGGATCGCCGCATCCGGAATTGCAGGGAACCGACGCCCTGCGCCCGAAATTAGCCCTGCCTACACTTTGGGGTCGGGTGCATCGCAGCGCCGAACGTGGAGCGAACCAGTTGGGACGCAAGACCAAAATCGGGATCATCACCGCAGTCTTCGTCCTCGGGCTGTGCGCGATCGCCTACGCCTACGACAACTCCCAGGGGGACAAGATCGCCGACGGGGTGACGGTCGGCGGCGTCGACGTCGGCGGCCTCACCGCGTCCGAAGCCGAAAAGCGCGTGCGCCATCAGCTGCTGGCGCCGCTGCAGCACTCGCTCAAGGTCGGCTACGAAGGCGACAGCTGGAAGCTGCACGGCAAGCAGCTCAAGGTCCACGCCGACCTCGAAGCGGCGGTCCAGGACGCACTCGACGCGAGCCGCGAAGGCGGGCCTCCCGGGCCGCGTCGTCCGCTACATCACCGGCGGCGAAGTCGACAAGCACATCTCCGCCGACGTCACCTACTCGAAGCCGGCCGTCAACCACTTCGTCCGCGAAGTCGCCGACGAAGTCGAACGGGCGCCGCAGGACGCCGGGGTCGAAGCGAGCGGCGACGGGCTCGACGTCACCGCCGCGGTCTACGGCCGCAAGCTGCGCGACAACCTGCTGACCAAGCAGATCGACGACGCGGTCCTCAACGCCAACGCCGACCACACGATCGCCGCCCGCACCCACTCGGTGAAGCCGGAAGTCCTCAGCGACGAAGTCGCGGCCAAGTACCCGAGCTACCTCACCCTCGACCGCTCGACCTTCACCCTGCGGCTCTGGAAGAACCTGAAGCTGGCCAAGACCTACACGGTCGCGGTCGGGATGGAAGGCCTGGAAACGCCCGAAGGCCTCTACGCGATCCAGGAAAAGGAAGAAGAACCGGTCTGGCACGTGCCGGAATCGGCCTGGGCCGGGAGCCTCGCCGGCGAGGACATCCCTCCCGGGCCCGAAAACCCGATCAAGGCGCGCTGGATGGGGATCTTCGAAGGCGCCGGCATCCACGGCACCGAAGAGACCTACTCGCTCGGCTCGGCCGCCTCGCACGGCTGCGTCCGGATGGCGATCCCCGACGTGATCGAACTCTACGATCAGGTCGAAGTCGGAACGCCGATCTACATCGGCTGACGCAGGCTCCGCCCGCCCCGCGGCGAAACTGAAGCGATGGACTGGGACGAGGCCCTGAGCGGCTTCGAACGCGACGGGCAGGCCCGCGGCGTGGCGGAGCGAACCCGGCGCGCCTACGGCGTCGACCTCGCCCAGTTCTCCGGCTGGGCGCGGGGGATGGGCCTCGAGCCCGATTCGGTCCGCCACCGCGACGTCCGCCGCTACGCGGCCGGGCTCTCCCAGGACGGCGCCGCCCCGGCGACCGTCGCCCGCAAGCTCGCCGCGATCCGCGGCCTGTTCGACCACCTCGTCCGCACCGAGCGGATCGGCCAGAACCCGGCCGACCTCGTCTCCAGCCCGAAGCGCGACCAGAAGCTGCCCCAGGTGATGAGCGGCGAGCAGGTCCGGACCCTGCTCGAGCGGATCCCGGCGAGCACCCCGCTCGAGCTCCGCGACCGGTCGATGCTCGAGCTCGCCTACTCCTGCGGGCTGCGCTGCGAGGAGATCGTGACGCTCGACCTCGGCGCCTTCGATTTCGAGACCGAGCAGCTGCGGGTCCTCGGCAAGGGCTCGAAGGAGCGCCTGCTGCCGGTCGGCGAGCCCGCCCAGCGGGCCCTGACCGCCTACCTCGAGCGCGGCCGGCCGGCGCTGGCCTCCGAGGACCGCGAGCGCGCCCTGTTCCTCTCCAAGAGCGGCCGGCGCCTCTCCAATTCCGACGTCACCAGGCGGCTCGGCCTCTGGGTCCGGGAGGCGGCCCTGGCCGGCGGCGTCTCGCCCCACTCGCTCCGTCACAGCTTCGCCACCCACCTGCTGGAAGGCGGCGCCGACCTGCGTACGATCCAGGAGTTACTAGGTCATGCGTCCATCTCCACGACGCAGGTCTACACTCGCGTTGACGCCGCTCGTCTTCGGGATGCATACCTTGCAACCCACCCCCGAGCGTAATTTGCCGGACGATCAGCCATAGAATCGAGCGAAGGCCATGGAAACGGGCGTTAAAGAGGTGGAGCTGCGCGATCTTTGGCGCCGCTACAAAGGGGAGAACGACCAGAGCGCTCGGGAGCGCCTCGTCGTCGCCTACTCGCCGATGGTCAAATTCGTCGCCGGCCGCCTCGGGGCCGGGCTCCCGTCCCACGTCGACGACGCCGACCTCATCTCCTACGGCCTGATCGGCCTGATCGGCGCGATCGAACGCTTCGAGCCCGAGCGCGGGATCAAATTCGAGACCTTCGCGATGACCCGGATCCGCGGCGCGATCATCGACGAGCTGCGCTCGCTCGACTGGGTGCCGCGCTCGGTCCGGGCCCGCGCCCGCGAAATCGAGGCCGCCCAGAACAAGCTCGAGCACGAACTTCAGCGGGCGCCGACCGAGGCCGAGCTCGCGGCCAGCCTCAAAATCAGCGAGGAGATGCTTCAGTCCTCGCTGCTGGAAATCGCCAACTCCTCGGTCTACGCGCTCGATGAGCTCTGGACCGTCTCCGATGCCTCCGGCGACAAGGTCTCGCTGCTCGACACGATCTCCGACCCCCGCGCCGACGACCCCCAGGAGTCGCTCGCCAGCAACGAGATCAAGGACCGCCTGACCGAGGCGGTCGCCTCGCTGCCCGAGCGCGAGCAGCTCGTCGTCGCCCTCTACTACTACGAGGGCCTGACCCTGCGTGAGATCGGCGAGGTCCTCGGCGTGACCGAGTCGCGGGTCTCGCAGCTGCACACCAAGGCGGTCATGCGGTTGAAGTCGGCTCTGCAGCCGGTGTAGGTTCACATGCGTGCCTCATAAGGCCGCAGACCGGATTCGCAATGTCGCCCTGATCGGGCACCGGGGCAGCGGCAAGACGAGCCTGCACGAGGCGATGCTCTTCGAGGCCGGGGCGGCGAACCGGCTCGGCTCCGTCGCCGACGGCACCACGGTCTCCGATCACGAGCCCGACGAGCAGGAGCGCCAGATGTCGATCGACGCCTCGGTCGCGACCTTCGAGCACGAAGGGCGCAAGATCAACCTGATCGACACCCCGGGCGAGCCGAGCTTCGTCGCCGACGCGGTCGCGGCGCTGCGCGTCGCCGACGCCGCCGTCGTCGTGATCAACGCGGCGACGGGGGTCGAGGTCCACACCGAGCGGCTCTGGCGCCGCGCCGACGACGAGGGCCTGGCCCGCCTCGTCTTCGTCAACATGCTCGACCGCGAGCGCGCCGACTTCTTCGCCGCCCTCGACTCGCTGAAGCGCTCCTTCGGCGCCCACGTCGTCGCGACCGAGATCCCGATCGGGACCGAACAGGACGTCCGCGGCGTCGTCGACCTGATCGACATGAAGGCCTTCGTCAGCGAGGGAGCGGGCCGCGACAACGCCACCGAGGTCGAGATCCCCGACGAGCTCCGGGCCCAGGCCGAGGAATACCGCGAGAAACTGATGGACGAGGTCGCCGAGAACTCCGACGAGCTGATGGAGCGCTACCTCGATGGCGAGGAGATCGACCACGAGGAGATCGTCGGCGTCCTCAAGCAGGGGGTGACCGAGGGCCGGATCTTCCCCGTCACCTGCGGGGTCGCGACCCGCAACCTCGGCACCGGCCGGCTGCTCAGCGCCCTCGTCGAGGACCTGCCGTCGCCGGCGATGCGCGGCGCGATCGAGGCGGTCGGCGCCGAGGGCGAGGAGCTCGAGATCGAGCCCGACGAGGAGGGGCCGCTGGTCGCCTACGTGTTCAAGACCCTCGCCGACCCCTACACGGGGAGGATCAACCTCTTCCGCGTCTACCGCGGGACGCTGGCCTCGGACTCGCACATCGTCAACTCCAGCCGCCACCAGAAGGAGCGGGTCGGCCAGCTCGGCCAGCCGCTCGGCAAGGACCTGACGCCGGCGACCGAGCTCGGCGCCGGCGACATCGGCGCCGTCGCCAAGCTGAAGGAGACCCAGGCGGGGGATGTCCTCACCGAGAGCCAGGAGGAGATCTCCTTCCCGCCGCTCGACCTGCCGGCGCCGGTGATGGCGTTCGCCTACGAGCCGCACTCGAAGGGCGACGAGGAGAAGGCTGCGGCCGCGGTCCGGCGGCTCAGCGAGGAGGACCCGACCCTCGACGTCCATCGCGACGCCCAGACCGGCGAGCAGATCGTCGCCGGCCTGACCCAGGTCCACGTCGAGGTCCTGGTCGAGCGGATGAAGCGCCGCTTCGGCGCCGAGATCGAGCTCCACCCGCCGCGGGTTCCCTACCGGGAGACGATCCGGACCGACGCCGCCTCCCATGCCCGCTACAAGAAGCAGTCCGGCGGGCGCGGCCAGTTCGCCGACTGCAAAATCGAGATCGAGCCGGCCGAGGAAGGCGTCGGGCTCGAGTTCGTCAACAGGATCAAGGGCGCCTCGATCCCCGGCAGCTTCATCCCCGCGGTCGAGAAGGGGGTGGTCGAGGCGATGGAACACGGGACCGTCGCCGGCTTCCCCGTCAAAGGGGTGCGGGTGACGCTCCTCGACGGCAAACACCACGACGTCGACTCCTCCGAGATGGCGTTCAAGATCGCCGGCTCGATGGCCTTCCGGCAGGCGATGGAGGAAGCCTCGCCGGTCCTGCTCGAGCCGATCGTCAGGCTCACGGTCAGCTGCCCGGAGGACGTCGTCGGCGACATCATCGGCGACCTCAACTCGCGCCGCGGCCATCCGCTGGGGATGGAGCCCTCGGGGGCGATGACCGAGGTCAAGGCCGAGGTGCCGATGGCCGAGGTTCTCGACTACGCGCCCGGACCTGCGGTCGATCAGCGGCGGCCGGGCCGATTTCACGATGGACTTCGAGCGCTACGACGAGGTCCCGGCCCACCTCGCTGACAGGGTCGTTGCAGCAACTCGTGAGAGCACCGGCGCCGCGGTCTAGGACCCGGTTGCCGCTGCTAGCTTTGGAGGGGTGAGCGGCGACGCCCAGCTATGCGCCGTCTGCCAGCGCACGATGCTGGCGGGCGAGCGGACCCGGACCTTCATGAGCCCGAAGGAGGGGCCGAAGCTCGTCTGCGACCTCTGCCGCGAGCGGGCGGCGCCGGCTCGGATGGGTCGACCCGGCGGCGGCCGGGGCGAACGTCGGCCGGCGGCCCGGCGCCCGAGGTCTCCGAATCTCCCGCCAGCCGCCTCGAGCGCGCCGCGAACCGCTTCAACGAGAGCGATGCGGCGCGAACGGTCGCCGGCTTGATGCGGACCCTGGGCCGGCCCTCGGTCTCGGTCGGCTCCGCGGCCGGCTCGCCGAGCGAGGTCCGGATCACCTTCGCCTGGGACCTCTGCTGGTACCAGTGGGGCATCGATCTCGGCGACGACCTGCGCCAGGTCTTCCAGATCGACCGCGGGACCGAGATCGAACAACTCGACGGCTCCGCGCGCCAGTGGAACGCGTCGGCCGGGGAGGGGGGCAGGGTCGCGCTCGGCGCCCCGCCCCGCGAGCCGGTCGGCTGAGCCTTGGCGAAGATGGTGGTCAACGTCGACGGCGGCTCCAGGGGAAACCCCGGGCCGGCCGCGGTCGGGGTCGTCGTCCAGGACGCCGACGGCGGGGTGCTCGAGGAGGTCGGTGAGCGGATCGGCGACGCGACCAACAACGTCGCCGAGTACCGGGCGGTGCTGCTCGGGATCGAGCGGGCGCTGGCGCTGGGGGCGACCGAGCTCGAGCTGGTCGGCGACTCGGAGCTGATCGTGCGCCAGGTCAAGGGCGAGTACAAGGTCAAGGACGCGAGCCTGCGCGAACTCCACGGCGAGGTGAAGCGGGCCCTGGTGCCGCTCGAGAGCTGGACGATCCGCCATGTCCGCCGCGAGGCGAACGCCGAGGCCGACCGCCTCGTCAACGAGGCGCTCGATGGCTGAGAACGCGAACCCGATCGATCCCGGCGTCGACATCGGCCACGTCCACCTCAAAGTGGCCGACCTCGACCGCGCGCTCGACTTCTACTGCGGCGTCCTCGGCTTCGAGCTCCAGCAGCGGATCGGCGACGATGCCGCCTTCGTCTCGGCCGGCGGCTACCACCACCACATCGGCCTCAACACCTGGCACTCGCGGGGAGGCTCGCCGCCGCCGCCCGGCACGCACCGGCCTCTTCCACGCCGCGATCCGCTACCCGACCCGCCGCGCCCTCGCCGACGCCCTCCGCCGCCTCAGCGAGGCCGGAATCCCCCTCGGCGGCGCCTCCGACCACGGCGTCAGCGAGGCGCTCTACCTCGAACGACCCCGACGGCAACGGCCTCGAGCTCTACTGGGACCGCCCGCGCGAGGACTGGCACCACGACGAGAACGGCGAACTCGACATGTTCACCGCCCCGCTCGACCTCCGCGATCTGATCTCGGAGCTCGACTAGCCGCAGCGGCGGCTAGGGCCCGCTGAACCCGATCGCGAAGCAGGGGCCGCCGCCGCAGTTGTCGCTTTCGTGGATCGCCCCTTCGAAGAAGTCCGAGACGAGCTGCTGCTCGGCCGGGGTCGCCCGCGGCGCGCCGTGGGGGTCGGCGCCGGTTCTGTTCGGCTGGTTCTCGTAGGGCGGCGGGTCGGTGCCGACGGTGGTCCCGGCCGGTTCTTCGCGGGTCGGCCCGGTGTCCCAGTAGTAGGCGGCCGAGCCGGTGTATGGGTAGCGAGCGGATCGACGGCACCCGCCAGAGGACGTTGGTGTCGGGCCAGCGGCCGTCGAAGAGGACCGGCCGGTGGGCGCGGGCGCCGACCGTCCGCGCCTCGACGTCGGCCTGGTAGTCGGTCACCTGGTGATCGCCGAAGGCGACGTTCAACAGCACCTGGTGGGCCGGGGTGTCCGGCAGCGGGTCGTCGGTCATCCGGTTCGCGTAGCCGTTCGGGTCGCCGCGGTCCCAGAGCATCTGGATCAGGTCGAGCGCCAGCGGCCGCGAGAGTTCGTCCGGATAGGAGGGATAGAGGACGCCGGCGAACGGGTCGAAGTCGACCGAGCGCGGCAGCAGCACCGAGTAGTTCATCGCCGGCACGCCGAGCGAGGCGCGGGTGAAGTCCGGCGTCACCGCGGTCAGGGCGCCGCCCATGATCCCGCCCTGGCTGTTGCCGTTGTAGAAGAGGTGGCTGGTGTCGAGGACCGAGCCGCTGCCGAGCGTCCCGTCCTGGTGGAAGGCGGGGTCGGTCGTGAACCCGCCGCCGCTGATCATCGCCCGGCCGAGGATACATCTCGTCGAGCAGGCCCTGCTGGAGGCGGTCGGGCAGCGCCGGGAAGCGCGAGAGCTCCTGCAGGGCCCCGATCGCGACCGGGACGTCGGATTCCGACATCCCGATCTCATCGGTCGCGCAGAAGACGATCCCGTGTTCCTGGGCGAGCTGGCGCTGCGGGCCCGAGGCGACCTCGCCGGCGTTGCCGAACAGGCCGTGCCCGTAGAGCGAGGGCCGGCCGGCGCCGGCCGGGCCGCTCGGCGACCGAGGCGGGGATGATGCAGTCGAAGTTGGCGGGCCAGACCCCGTTCTGGATCGGGGCGCCGTTGGAGTCGAGCTGCATCGTCCCGCCCGGTCCGCAGTTCGGGAACAGGTAGCACGGGACCATCAGATTGCCTTTGACCCGCCGCGCGATCTGGCCCGGGTTCGGTTCTTCTTCGACGCTGGTCACTTCGAACGTCGGCGAGCTGCCCTGCGCCGTCAGGTCGGAGAGGTCGGTGTCGCCGAGCTGGGCGAAGGCGTCGTCGCGCATCGCGAGCTCGCGGCCGGCGTTGTTCTGGTCGCTGGCGACGGTGAAGTCCCAGGCCAGGTAGAGGTCGCTGCTGGTCGATCCCGGCCCGGCGCAGGGTCTTGAAGATGTCCTTGAAGTGCTTGCGGCGGGCGTTGATCTCGTCCTGCTTGGAGGGGACGTTGTCGCGGTAGTAGCGGAACGCGGCCGGCGCTTCGATTTCTTCGCCGGCGGCGTTGCGGAGGTCGCGGAGGGCGACGATGTAGCGGTGGCCGGAGGCGAAGTTGACCGCCGGGTGGATCTCGAGGGCGGCCTTCGCCGGGTCGGCGGCGTTGGAGTCGATCTCGACCCAGATCGGCCAGCGCTTCCCGGTCGTCGCGTCGATCACGACGACCGGCGCGTTCCGGCGCCGGTACTGGCGCAGGTGGTTGATCGGCACCGCGCCGGTCGCGCGAACGTCCGCCGTGGTGTCGATCCCCGGCACCTTGAGCAGGATCGTCGCCCCGGGGCTGAAGCCGTCGGAGGCGTTGTAGGGGGTGGCGTCGATGTGGACGCCGAAGGCGTTCGCCGGCATCCCTTCGGTGGTGAGGGCGACGCGTCGCCCGGTCGGGCTGCTGGCGTCGGGCCGCGTGTAGTAGTCGTCGGGGAAGGGGAGCAGGCAGAGCGCGTTGCCGGGTTCGGCGATGAAGTCGCAGTTGGCGGCGTTGGAGGTGTCGATCGGCGGCAGGTGCGGCTTGCCGTGGCCGTGGCCGTGGTCATGGCCGTGACCGTGGTCATGCCCGTGGTCGTGTGAGTTCGACGCGGACGCGATGCCCGCCATCGCCAACACCAGGACGCTTGCCGCGACTGCGGCGCTCAGCCAGATTCTCATCGGCTTCCCTCCAAGATCGCCTGGCCCGGCAATACCCAAAATTGGTTGATCCAAACCGCCGACGACGCGATGCGAGTTAGGCTGGCGCAGGCCCGGTACCAGTCCCGGCCATCGAAAGGGAGATCAGATGAACGACGCCTCTGCGCGCTACGGCGCGATGACGGGGATCCTGTTCGTCCTCGTCGTGATAATCGGCTTCGCCGTCACGCCGCAGCCGCCCGACGCCGACGCTGCGCCCGCCGAAGTCCTCAACTACGTGGTCGACCACCACAACGCGCTGCACGCGGTCCAGCTGATCTTCGCCGCCGCGGGCTTCCTCTTCATCTGGTTCATCGGCACCCTGCGCGACTTCCTCTCCCGGGTCGAGGTCGCGGCGGGCCGCTACGCCCTCGCCAACCTCGCCTGGGGAGGTGGGCTGATCGCGGTCGCGACCCTGATGATCGGGGGCGCATTCGCGGCGACCGCGACGCTGCATCCGGTCCAGAGCGACCCCGATTTGACGCGGGCGCTGTGGGACGCGTCACTGCTGATCCCCGCCATCGGCGCGCCGGCCGCCGCCGTCTTCTTCGTCGGCAACGGCCTCAGCATCCTGCGCTCCGGCGCCCTTCCGGCCTGGCTGGGCTGGCTCGGGCTGGTGACGGCCCTCTTCAACGCACTGGGCATCAGCGCCGTGTTCACGGATCACGGCGCGTTCGCGGCCGACGGTGTGCTCGGGTTCTTCGTCGGCTTCCTCCTCTTCATCCTCTGGACTCTGCTGGCCAGCATCACGCTCGTCCGCAGTCTCGGAAACTCCGGCTCAGAGGTGGCTGCATAGATGGACGTCGCGATCGCGGGAGGGCACGGCAAGATCGGCCTGCTGCTCGGCGCGATGCTCGCCGAGCGCGGAGACGGGGTCCGCGGCCTGATCCGCAACCCCGATCAGGCCGACGACCTGCGCGAGGCCGGAATCGAGCCCGTCGTCTGCGACCTCGAGGGCGATGACGATGTCGCGGCCGCGGTCCGCGGCGCCGACGCCGTCGTCTTCGCCGCCGGCGCCGGGCCCGGCAGCGGCGCCGAGCGCAAGCGGACGATGGACCTCGATGGCGCCGTGAAGCTGATCGATGCCGCCAGGGCGGACGGGATCCGCCGCTATCTGATCGTCAGCTCGATGGGGGCCGGTAACCCACCGGCCGAGGGCGGCGACGTCTTCGGCGAGTACCTGCGGGCGAAGGCCGGCGCCGACCGGGCCCTGGTCGAGAGCGGCCTCGACTACACGATCGTCAGGCCCGGCAGCCTCACCGACGATCCGCCCACCGGCCTGGTTGCGATTGCCGCGGACCTTCCACGCGGCGAGGTCCCGCGTGCCGACGTCGCCGCGACCCTCGCGGCCGCCCTCCGTTCCGAGAGCACGATCGGCAAGACCTTCGAGCTCCGCTCCGGAGACACGCCGATCGAGGAGGCCGTCGCAGGCCTCTGAGCTGACGGCGACCGTGCAGCCGATCCGGCGCGTCCAGCGAGAGCCGTTGTCGAAGCCTGAGCAGGACGGTAAAGGCCGGCTAAAAGTTTCGCAGGACCGGTCGTGCCCGGGTGAACTCAACTACCTGACACCCGGGTAACCCGGGATGCGTCGACCGATCGGCGACGCGTACCGAAGGAGGGATGCTCGATGCGCAGATTCGTGCTCTCAGCAGTCATTTGTGCCGGTAGTTGCCGGCTTTGCCGCCGGTGGGGGCCACAGCGGCGCCCAACCCAAGCGGACACCGGCCAGCCTGGCGCTGAGTGCGGCGCCGAAGGAGCCACCAGCGAGCCGCACGGGTTCGCCACCGGGGGCTTCTCGAATGCCGAGTCCCACTACGCGGGCAGCCCGGAAACGCCCTCGGCGGAACACGGCAATCCGACACGCGGTATCGCAGTACGACGTGGCCTGCTACCAGGTGACCAGCAACCACCACAGCGGCTGACAGGCGGGTCGACGGACTGGGCCGCTATCGGGCTCGGTCCGTCACCTGCGTCAACCTCGTCCGCGCAGTCGCCTTCCCATCCGCAGCGCCGGCTCGAACGGCCGGCGCATCCGCCACCACGTGCCGGACGTGATGGCCTCCAACTCGCCGGCCAGGCGGTCGCGCTCTTCGGCCAGGCGGTCGCGCTCCGCTCTGACCCCGGCGAGCTCGCGCTCCCACACCGCCTCGCGCTCGTAGGCTTCGACGAGCGCGAGTGCTATCCGCGTGCGGCGGCGGCGGAGCAGGCGAACGCCATCTCCCCCCGCAGCCGCGCGAGCTCCGCCGGGTCGCGCATGCGGGCCAGGAACCCGGCGTTCTGGGCGACGCGGTCGGGCCAGCTCTGCTCTCGCTCCCAGGCACTGAAGAACAGCACCGTCGGCGCCATCACCATCTCGCTGTGTGCTCCGCCGCGCCACCATCCGCCGCCAGAGATCCCAGTCGCCGGCCCGCTCGAGGTCGGTCGGCCAGCCGCCGGCGGCAAGCGCCGCGCGGGCCTGATGGCTCACCGCGCTTGAGGGAGTGCGGTTCTCGACGCCGAGGAACCTGTCGCGGTAGGTCGGTGCGCGCCAGTGGACCCCGAATGGCTCGAGCGTCCCGTCCTCGCGCACGAGGCACGACATCGAGTTCACGATCTCGGCCGCGTCGGCGTCGAACAGCTCGCCCGCCCGCTCGAGGTGGTCGGGCAGCCAGAGGTCGTCGTCGGCCAGCCAGGCGACGATGCCCTCTCCGCTCGCTCGAGCACCTCGTTGCGGTGCGCATAGCCGGCGCCGAGCCCCTTCGGTCGGTCGAGGACCTCGACGCGATCGTCGCCGAGCGCGCGAACCGCCTCCTGGGTGCCATCGGTGCAACCGTCGGCCACGACCAGGACCCGCGTCGGCGGACGCGTCTGCTCGAGCGAGCTGGCCAGCGCCAGCAGTACCGTCTCGCGGCGGTTGTGGGTGGGGATGCCGACCGTGAACTCCACCGACACGCGGACTTCATACCATGGCGATGGTGCCCGCAGACCCGCACTCCTCGCAAGCGCAGGCTCCGGACCAGGACCTGGAGGTCGTTCCCGGCGGCGTGCGGGACGTCCCCACCGTCGGGGCGGCGGGGCGGCGGCGCCCCCAGCTCGAGGGTGTGGTGGTCGCCCCCGCCGTCGTGCATGCCGACCACCGCGGGACGCTGATGGAGGCGGTCAACTTCGACGATCCGTTCTGGGAGGAGCCGGTCGTCTACGCGTACGCGTTCACGGTCGCGCCGGGGCGGATCAAGGGCTGGGGGATGCACAAGCGCCAGACCGACCGCTACGTCGCGCTGGCCGGGCGGCTGAGGGTCGTGCTCTACGACGGGCGCCCCGACTCGCCGACCTTCCAGGAGTTCGCCGAATTCTCCTTTGCCGATGAGGCGCCGGGTTTCCTGCGCATCCCGCCCGGCGTCTGGCATGCCGACCAGAACGTCGGCGAGGGGCCCTGCCGGGTGCTCAACTTCCCCACCCGCGCCTACGATCGCGACGCCCCCGACAAGTACCGGATCGATCCGGCCTCGGGCGAGATCCCCTTCGACTTCACGCTGCGCGACGGTTGAAGCGTCCAGACTGGATTGACGCCGGTCCCGCGGGGGCAGGACGGTCGCATTGAGGCCCTCGATGCGAAAGCGAATAGAGCTCAATCGTCCGAGCCACGCAGTCGTCGTCGCATATCTGGCGCTGTTCATCGCTCTCGGCGGCAGCGCCTATGCGGTCAGCAAGCTGCCGAAGAACAGCGTCGGCCCCAAGCAGATCAGGAAGAACTCGGTCAATAGCGCCAAGGTCAAGAACCACTCTCTGCTTGCTGAAGACTTCAGGGCGGGGCAGCTTCCCGCCGGCAAAGAAGGGCCCCGGGGACCGAAGGGAGATCCGGCGACCTCGCTCTGGGCCGAAGTCGCAACCGATGCAACGCTCGTTCGTGGCAGCGGCGTCACTGGCGTTAAAGCGATCAGCCCCGGTAACTACACGGTCGACTTCAATCGGGATATCTCGGGCTGCTCTCCCCAGGCCACCTTGGCCGTCGGCCAAGGGTTCATCGAAGCCGCGCCCAGGTCCGGTGATTCAGCCGGCGTCGCGATATTCACCTATACGCGCGATTGAGGAACTGTCGGCCCACGAATTCAACCTCGCCGTCTTCTGCTGAGGGCGATTCGGCGCTGCGGCAGGTATCGTGAGCAGCCGATAGCTGGACATACGCGGCTGTAGCTCAGCTGGCTAGAGCGTCTGCTTGCCATGCAGAAGGTCGTGGGTTCGAATCCCATCAGCCGCTTCGACGGAGACCCGCTTCCTGAGCGGGTTTCCGGGTTTAACGGGGCAATTGACTAGGGGACGGGCAGTTGGGGGGCGCTCGAGGGTTTCTGTGCCCGTTTGTGCCCGTTAGGGGTCTTCCGCCTCCGCCGCCCTAGCCTTTTCATTGGCAGTTGGACTAGAACGACCCAGGCGTTTTTGAGGTAATCGCGGATGACGACGCAAAGTTCGGTCGCCTCGGCGTCGACGTCGAGCGAGTCGGTCCCGTCGCTGATCATGCCGTCCTTCAGGAGGGCGTCCGCGTGGTATGCATCCTCGGACGATGCCGACAACGTGGCGCGGATCTACCGCGTTTCAGAAGGTTTCGGCCGCCTGTTTCTCGATGACGAGCCTTCGGGAACGCGACCTCGCGGTATCGACGAATCGGGGGACATATCGATCGGGGCGCCATGCAGAAGATCGTGGGTTCGAATCCGCCAGCGCCGGTTCACGGTAGACCGGTGGGCGCTCCATGGGGAGAGTGGAGAAAAGCAACAGGAGGGAGACTCCTTATGGCTGATCAAGCAATCACCCTGACGATTTCGAAGGCCGACGCTGAGGTGCTCGTCGGCGTGCTCTCGTCCGAGCGCTACAACCCCGACGTCGACGCGGTTTGTCAGGAGATTCGCAAGCAGCTCGACGACAAATTGGCCGAGCAGGGCTGAGCGACCAAGCAGCTAGCCTGAACTCATGGACCTTGGCTACAGCGGCGAGCTCTACATCCTCGCCTTTGACCACCGCGGTTCGTTCACGAAGCGCTTCGGCGTCGGGGGCTACCTAACGGCCGAGGACAGCCAGCGCTTCGCCGACGGCAAGCACCTGATCTTCGAGGGAATTGAGGCCGCCCTGGCCCGCGGCGCCGAACCGTCGGTGACCGGGCGCTCGTCGACGAGCAGTTCGGAGGCCCGACGGAGGTTCCCCAGACGGCGAAGGCTCGCGGCATCAAGCTCGCCATGTCGGTGGAGAAAAGCGGCCAGAAGGAGTTCGACTTCGAGTACGGCGACGCTTTCGGCGATCACATTGAGCGCTATGACCCCGATTTCTCGAAGGTGCTCGTTCGCTACAACCCCGACGGGGACACCGAGATGAACACGCGCCAGTCCGAGCGCCTGGGACGACTCTCGGACTGGCTGCATGCGAACGACCGCAAGTTCCTCTTCGAGCTGTTGGTGCCCGCCGAGGAGGGTCAGCTCGCCTCTGTGGACGGTGACTCCAGGCGCTACGACGCCGAGCTGCGTCCCGACCTGATCATCCGCGCGATCCGTGAGCTGCAGGACACTGGGATCGAGGCCGACATCTGGAAGATCGAGGGAGTCGACGAGCGCGCTGACGCTGAGCGAATCGCCGCTCAGTGCCGCGAGGGGGGCCGCGACAGTGTCGCCTGCGTCGTCCTCGGTCGCGGTGCCGATAACGACAGAGTCGACGATTGGCTTCGCGCCGGGGCCCCTGTGGATGGCTACGTCGGGTTCGCGATCGGACGGTCGATCTGGGGCGATCCGCTGCAAGACTGGATCGAAGGCGACCTTTCTCGAGAAGATGCCGCTTCGCAGATCGCCGACAACTACCTCCGCTTCATCGAGGTCTACACGGCGGCCAAAACCGACTCTGCCTAGCATCTTGGGGCGGGCTCCGAACTTGCCGCCGCGCTCCTCGCCGGAGACGGCAGCCGTCGCAGAAATGCTGGAGCGTCGCAACGGAGGCGCGGATCCCCCTGCGCCTGAACCCCCTGACCGCAGCCCGGAAGAGCTCCGCGGCTTAGGCGGGCCGTGGCACGACCAGCACCGGGCAGGGAGCCGTGTGGACGAGCCGGGAGGCAATCGATCCGAGCAGGACTCGCTCCAAGCGGGCCATAGTCGCGAGAACCGGCGACGAGCAGGTCGGCGTCCTTGCAGGCATTCGCCACTGTTTCCGCGACGGGCCCGCTCAGCGTGTGGGCGTGCACCTCCAGGGCATCGTCGATGTCGTCGATCGCCTTTTCGATCACGGCGCGCGGCTCCTCCACCGGGGAGCGAAATTGGCCCACTTCATTCGGCACCACCGCCAACGGCGCCACTACGGTCAGCACCTCGAGCGAAGCGCCGGACGCGAGTGCGAGGGCTTCGGCCTGGTGTAACGCCCCGTCTGACTCCGCGGTGCCGTCGTAGGCGACCGCGATGGCATGCAGCGAATCGTGGCTCGCCTTCGCGTACCCGCGCGGCGCCAGGACGATCGGCACGCGGGCGCCGTGAAGCAGCGCTTCGGCAACGCTTCCGATCAGGGCGCGTCCGAGAGTGCCGCGATGCGGTGAGCCGACGATGACCAGATCGAGGTCATCGTCCTCGGCGAGATCACAGAGCACGTGGGCGGGAGAGGCGCCGACGAAGGTGCGCACCTCCGTCTTGAGGCCGTCCAGAGCCGCGATCGCCTCGTCGAAGAATCCCTCCGCCGCGGGTGAGTCCTCGTAGTCAAGCGGCTTGTAGTGGCGCGCAATCGGATCCTCGTGCGGAAGGACATGGGCCAAGACAGCGCTCGCCTCAGGCGCCAGGACCCGAGCGAGCGCGACCGCGTCGTCGGCCCCGCTGCTGCGATCGAAGCCGATCAGGATCTGCCGCGGCGAGTGGGCCTTGTTCGGATTGTTCATCGGCCCAGCCCGGCCAGCTTCTCGTCGATCTGCTCGCGCACCGCGTTGCAGACCGCTTCGACGTCGGCGTTGTAGCGCTCCGACGACAGCACGCCCAGCAGTACCTCGGCGTCTGCCTTCGACAGGGAAAGGCTGATCGTCTCGTCAGTCATTGGAACCTCCTCGGGTCGTTTTTCATCACGCAGTAGTCGCGAGGTCGAGAGCGCGCATCACCTGGTTGACGTCGGTGATCGAGATGATTCCCAGCTCGCTTCCGGGCAGCTCACGACCGCCCTGCCAACCCGTTGGAACGCGGGGCGCTCGAGCAGCTCTGCCACGTCCTGGTGCCGGTCGACAACGAGCGAGGGATCGTCGATCGCGATCTGGCCCACGAGAGTCTCGGCCCGTCGCGCCGCGGCACCCGCTCGACCGTCTCCAGATCGACGAGGCCGACGAGGCCGTCGCCTCCGACGACAGGGAAGGCCGTGTGCCGGTAGCGGACGAAGTAGTCCTCGACCGCCGCGGCGACGTCGACGTCCGCCGGGATCGCGATCGCCGGGGCCGACATCAGCAGCCCCGCCTCGCGGCCCGTGAGGGCGACGCGGACGTGCAGCCCCCTCTCCTCGGCCTTGGCGGCGGCGATCACGAAGAGGCCGATCAGCGCCAGCCAGATGCCGCCGAAGGCGCCGAGCAGGGCCCCGGCGATCCCGAGCGCGATCATCGCGAACCCGAAGGCCCGCCCGATCGTGGCGGCGATCGCGGTGGCCCGCTCGACCTCGCCGATCCGTCCCCAGAGCAGCGCCCGGGCGACCCGGCCGCCGTCGAGGGGGAAGGCGGGGAGGAGGTTGAAGGCGAGGATCGCCAGGTTGACGATGGCCTGGTAGTCGACGAGGGCGCGCAGGGCGGCCGGCGCGGAGCTTGGCAGCGCCGCCCCGATCGCGACGAAGATCGCTGCGATCAGCAAGGTCACCGCCGGCCCGGCGATCGCGAAGCGAAGCTCGGCCGCCGCGGTCTTCGGTAGCCCGCCATGCGGGCGACCCCGCCGAGCAGCCAGAGGTCGATCTCCTCGATCTCGACCCCGTTGCGGCGGGCGACGACGGCGTGGCCGAGCTCGTGCAGGAGGATGCTGGCGAAGAGCAGCAGGGCGCTGAGCAGGCCCAGCCCGTAGGCGGCGAGGGGCGATCCCGTCGACCCGGTCCGGGTAGTAGACGGCGCCGAGCGACCAGGTGATCAGCGCCACGATCACGATCCACAGCGGCGCACCCCGATCGCGATGCCGGCGAGGCGGCCGAGCGGATGCCTCTCATGCCCATCGCCGCCCTCAGAGCGCCGGTCGGGTAGGTCTCGGGCAGCTCGCCGCGCTCCCAGCCGGCGGTGCGCTCGAGCGGCTCGACGGCGCGCGTCTCGTCGAAGTGGATGCACGGCGTCGAACTGGCCGGCAGGCGCGCGTGGAAGTAGTGGCTCGCGCGCTCGGTCTCCGGCCGGTAGATGACGCCGATCGCGCGCTCGAGCCGCGGCTCGTGCAGCGCGCCGGCGCCGCCGTCGCCGCGCGCAGGTCGAAGCAGGAAGCGACGGCACGCCGACGTCGTGGAACAGCGCCTCGTAGCTGCCGGGCAGCGCCGGGCGCACCGCTTGCGCTCGGCCGGCGCGTCCCAGTCCGACGCCGCGGTCACGGTGCCGTTGTAGGTGGTGAAGCCGACGAGCACGGCGTCGTCGGCCGTGGCGCTCGCGCACGAGCTGGCCGACGTTGAGCTCGCCGCGGCGCGCCCATCTCGGTCGCGCGGGCGTCGCCGACGTGCGAGTTGTGCGCCCACACGACGACCTTCGCGCCGGGTCGCCGCGCGGCCGAGGTGGTCGGCGAGCGCGTCGAGCGTGTCGGCCATGTGGCGGTCGCGCAGGTTCCAGGTCGAGACGCGGCCGCGCGAACATCGTGCGGTAGTACTCCTCGGCGTCTCGCGACGAGCCGGGCGTTCTGCTCGGCGTAGAAGTGCTCGTCCTCGGCGACGCCGGCCGTCGCGGCGCAGCGTAGTCGGCGCGCGCGGCGCTGCAGCTCGACGAGCTGCGCGATCACCTCGCGCTCGCACGGATCGGCTGAGGCCGAGGGCGCGGCGCGTAGCCGTAGACCTGCGGGTCGCCGCCGAAGTGCTCGAAGCACGCGTAGCGCTCGCGGGCGCGCGCGGCCGCCGCGCGGGTCGACCTCGCTCGAGGTAGGCGAGCACCGCCGTCGATCGAGGCGTGCAGGCTGTAGAGGTCGAGCCCGTAGAAGCCGACTTCGCGTCCGGCCGGCACGCGGTCGTTGTGCGCGCGCAGCCAGCCGACGAAGTCGAGCACGTCGGCGTTGCGCCACATCCAGGGCGGGAACCGGCGGAAGCCGCGCAGCGCCTCGGTCGCGTCGGCGTCGTCGCGGCGCGCCGCGGACGAAGCGGTTGACGCGGTAGGCGTCGGGCCAGTCGGCCTCGACCGCGACGGCGGTGAAGCCGTTCTCCGCGATCAGCCGCCGGGTGATCCGCGCCCGCTCGCGATAGAACTCGTGCGTGCCGTGCGACGCCTCGCCGAGCAGCACGAGCGGCGCGTCGCCGATCGAGCTCGAGCAGCGCGTCGTAGTCGTCTTCGGCCCCACTGAGCGGCTGCGCCTCACGCAGCAGTGTCTCTCGGGGCTGAAGAGCATCGAGCACCTCCTCGTCGGAGACCTGGGAGAAGTCACGGTAGAACTGGCCGACTCCACGCAGCATGAGGGGCACGCGGAGGCAGACGATTTCGTCGGTCTTGTCGCGCAGCCGTTCGCAGTGCATCGGGGAGCAAACCGGCACTGCGAGGATGGTCGGCGGGGGTGCTGGTGGCGCACGGCCCGCAGCGCCGCCGTGTCGGTGACACCGGTGGCGACACCGTCATCGACCACGATGACGGTCCGGCCCTCGAGATCGAGCGGCGGGCGATCGCCACGGTAAGCCTTGATCCGGCGATCAGCTCCGCAGTCTCGCGGGCCACGATCGCGTCGAGTCGCGGTTGCTGACCCGCAGCACCCCCATCGCTTCGGGGTCGATCACGCAGGGCCGTCCTCGGCGACCGCGCCGATCCCGAACTCGGGGTTGTGAGGGGTGCCGAGCTTGCGCACGACGAGAATCTCCAGCGGCGCCCCCAGCGCTCGGCGACCTCCTTCGCGACCGGGACACCCCCGCGGGGTAGGGCGACAATCACCGGAATCTCCTAGGCCAGTGACCTGAGTCGCTCCGTCAGCTGCCGCCGGCGTCACGCCGGTCCGCGAAGGGCGTGACTCCGTCTATGGACTCACTTGAGGACAAAGCTGACCTTGAGGTCGACCCGGTAGCCGTTCACGCTGCCGTTCTCGACGAGGACCTTCTGCTCCTTGACCCAGGCGCCCTTGATGTTTTGGACCGTCTCGGCCGCCTTGCCGATGCCCTGTGCGATCGCGTCCTCGAAGCTCTCCTCCGAAGTCGCAGTTATCTCGATGATCTTCGCTACTGCCATGCTCGCCTCCTCCGTAGGGGCCTCCTTAGATCTGTCAATTCTCCGGCTCCCGATGGGTGATGCCATCGGGGTTATTCACCTCCACACCCTTCCTATTTCCCCTGATGGCAGTCACGGCGTACGCGCCTGGCCTTGGCAGCCAAGTTCGAATTGCATGGCGATAAATTTTAAAAAAAAAAAAAAAAAAAAAAAAAAAAAAAAAAAAAAAAAAAAAAAAAAAAAAAAAAAAAAAAATGGCAAAATCAGGGCCCGCCCAGTGGACTGTCACCGTCCGGCGCGGCAATTGAGCAGGGTCACTCGGCTACGCGGACTTCGGCTTGACTTTGACCTGCTGCTTCTCCGCCGCCTTCGGCGCCGGGATGGTCACCTCGAGCACGCCATCCTCGGTGGTGGCTTCTACGTCATCGGCGGGGACGCCCTCCGGCAGAATCATCGAACGTGAGAAGGAGCCGATGCGGCGCTCCCGGCGCATGTAGTGCTCTTCTTCTCCTCGGTCTCCTCGCGATGCTCGCCGGAGACCGGTGAGGACGTTGTCCTCGACCTCGATCTCCACGTCCTCGGGCTTGACTCCGGGTATGTCTGCCCGCAGAACCAGGGCATCGTCACGGCGGACCAGGTCCACCGATGGGGTCCAGCCGTGCTGTGCCCCGTCGCTGAGATCGCGGAACGCCTGATCGAGTCGGTGGCGCAACTCGGCGAAGTCCGAGAATGGACTGCCACTCGGTTAACTCGGTGGTCATATGCCTCTCCTTTGGGTCGATTTTTCGCTGGGAACCAGGAGCACGGAAGACGGCGCCCGATGCACGACTCGCTCGCTGACGCTGCCAGCGCCTTGAGGCCGCCACGCCGCGCCGCCCGATCACGATCAGTGAGGACTGCGCGGCTCGGGCTGCCTCGCCGATCCGCTCGGCGACATGGCCGGGGTTGTCGACCACCGGCGGTGGTGACCCAGTCGCCTTCTCGATCACGGTGAGCTGCTTCAGCACCTCGCGATAGCGCTCCGGGTGCATCCCGTCGGGAACGTAGACCAGGCGCAGCTCGGAGCGCTTGGCTTTCGCCAGGCCGGTCGCGATCCGGGCGGCTGCCCACGAACCGGGTGAGCCGTCGGTGGCCAGCAGGATGCTCTGCGGGAAGTGTGTTGCATCCGCCGTCGTCGTGCCACCAGCAGCGGGCGCTCGGCGCGATGGGCAAGCTGGGAGGCCGTGCTGCCGAGCATGATGCCGCCGAGCCGTGATCCGCCGTGACAGCCGACCACGAGCAGGTCGCGTTCGGCGGCCTCGGCGAGCAGTAGATCGCTCGTCGGTGCTCCACGAGCAGCGAGACGGACGCCTCGATGCCAGCCTGCCGAGCGATCGAGAGCGACTCCTCGAGGACGTTTCGCGCATGCATCTCGCTCAGGTCGGCCTGCGCCGAAAGGCCCGCCCGACGTCATGACGGACGGCGACGAAGCGGAGTGGCGGTTCCGGGGCCGCAGAGGGCGATCGCCTGGCACACCGCCT
>CAVVVY010000011.1:0-11970 GCA_963751815.1 uncultured Solirubrobacterales bacterium
AGAATGGATAGGCGAAGGCAGATATCCGTCATCGGCTCGAGTCGCGTGGGGAGGCTGGCTCTTGAGTTGGCGGGCTGGCCGAGAAGGTCGGGCGGCTGCTGGCGGAGGCGGGGGCGACGGTCGTCTGCGGCGGCCGCGGCGGGGTGATGGAGGCGGCGGCGCGCGGCGCGGCGCAGGCCGGGGGTGAGGTGATCGGGATCATGCCGGGAATCTCGGTCGATGAGGCCAACCCGCACTGCACCCACGTCGTCGCCAGCGGGGTCGGGTTCGCGCGGAACCTGGCGGTGGTGGCGAGCGGCGACGCCGTGATCGCGGTCGGCGGCGCCTGGGGGACGCTCTCGGAGATCGGCCACGCCCGGGCCCTCGGACGGACGGTCATCGCCCTCCATAGCTGGGCCCTCGACGGCAGCGAGGAGATGGCGGGGGCGCCGGGGGTCGTCGTCGTCGAGACCGCGGCCGAGGCGGTCGCCGCCGCCCTCGACGCGGCCGGCTAGAACAGCCGCGCCATGATCAGCGCCGAGCGGAGCGAGCCGTCCTCGCGGCGGTAGTGGTCGCGCCGCAGCCCCTCCTCCTCGAATCCGAGCGACCGGTAGAGGCCGATCGCCGCCTCGTTGTCGGTGAAGACGTCGAGCTCGATCTTGTGGACGTCGGCCGGGCGGGACTCGAGGGCAGCCTCGGCGAGCAGCCGGCCGCCACCCTGCCCGCGCCGCTCGGGCAGGACCCACATCCCGAGCGCCAGCACCCCCGGGGCGTGGGTCGGGTTGAGGCCGATCGCGCCGACCACCTCGCCGTCCTCGATCAGGACGAAGGAGCGGTGCTCGTCGCTTTCGACCGAGAACCGGAATCGCTGCTCGAGATCGCCGGGGTCGACCGAGGACTCCGTCTCCAGCCAGCGCCTTCATCGACCACGACCATCATCCCGCGGGCGATCGCCGCGCAGTCGTCGAGCGTTGCCGGCCTGACCTCCATGGTCCGAGAATATGGGCGGGTGAGTTTCTCCTCGCATGGGGAGGTCAACTCACACCCCCGGCGATCAGGGCCAGAGGGCGCGAAGGGCGAGGATCGCGAAGGCGTGCGACCAGGCCAGCGGCGTCGTCGAGCGCGGGATGCCGGTCTGGGCGTCGACTCGCTCCGGGAGAAGTCCAAGCGGCGTCGCGGCGCGCCGCAGGGCCGCCATCAGCTCGAGTGCGGGGCGGCGCTCGCCGAGGGCGGCCAGGCTCCAGGCGCACCACGCAGTGGGAGCGGTCCAGGGGTCGTCCTCGTGCCAGTTCTCGGAGGGGGTGATCCCGAAGCGGCCGCGCTCCGCCGCGAGCCGCAGCAGCGTCGTGCGGGCGGCCGGGATCAGGGCCTGCCTCCGGAACGGCATCACCGCCCAGGCCGCGGCCGCGTCGAGGCCCGAGCCCGGGTCGGCCTCCCTGTCCAATCCCCTCGGTCCCTCGAACCCGCGGAGGGACGCCGGCCCGGCGCCCGCCGCGATCGCGTTGCCGAGGTAGTCGCCGGGCCCTTTCTCCTGGTAGTCGGCCAGTCCCCGCCAGGGAGACCGGCGATCCGGCCGGGCCATCCCGACGGCGCGGGCGGCGGAGTCGACCCAGCCGGCGGCATCGCCCTGGGCCGAGCGGCCGTCGACCGGGTCCCCGGCGGGGTCGAATCTGGCGGCGGCATCGAGGTCGAGGCCCTCGAGGAAACCGACCACCCGGCGGGCCTCGGCCCGGTGGCCGGCGGCCGCGAGGGCGATCGCGACGGTCGCCGCGTCACGGGGCCAGACATAGACCCAACCGTCGCGGGCGCCGGCGATCGTCGCCCCGGTGCTGCGGTCGGTCAGTGCCCGGAGCACGAGCAGCGAGCGTGCGTACATCCACCGAGCCCAGGCCGGCGCACCGCTCCCCAGCGGCCGGGACTCGGCCAGCCAGCGCCTGTCGGCGGTGGCGGATCGGGGCCCTCCTAGGCGGCGGACGACGGTGGCGGTGTGGGCGCCGAACCGGGCGACGGTCCGCAGCACGTTGGTTCCGGGCAGGTAGCTCTGGTGGACCGCCTCGGCATCCCAGAACGGAACCCGAGCGCGGTCGAGATCTGCTCGCGCGACGATCCCCGAGTCGGCCGGCACCGTCCCGGCGGCCTGGAGATCGGCCGGTATCTGCACCAGCGGCCGTCCCGGCCCGAGCGGGCGAAGGTCGACGACGTTTCCGTAGGAGTCGACCGCCCCGACGCTCCTCCCGTCCCCGACGAGGGCGGTTCCCAGGAACGGGGGCGGCATGCCGGGAATCGCCGGCGGGGTCGCCGGGTCGGCCCGCGACCCCCCCGAGAGAGCGAGGGCCGCGACGATGCCGACGCATACAGCCGCTGCCGCACGGGTCCTGTGCATCCCCCAATGGAATCAGCCGTTCGGCCCGCCGGTCGCTAGCCTTGCGTGCGCCGCTCAGCGGCCCCTGGCGAGGTAGCTCAGTTGGTAGAGCACACGACTGAAAATCGTGGTGTCGTGGGTTCGATTCCCACCCTCGCCATCGCATAGGCAAGCGGAACGCGGCTCCCGAGAGGGGCCGCGTTCCGTAGGTGGGCAACGGATTGGGCAACATGCGGCCCCGCGAGGGCATCGCCAAGGGGCGCTCCATCTGATGGACGACGGAGTGGGCGGCGCCGACTTCTTCGACAAGGCGGTGAACGTGAGCGACGGATCAACTAGCACCGAACCGCGAGATACTGCGCGGGCGATTAAGGAGAAAAACGCCGACGGGAGGTCAGAGAGTGTTTGCGAGAGTGAATATCCTGCAAACGACATCCGAGCGCATCGCCGATGTCGCGACGGTTGTTCGCGACATCGTTCATCCGGGGATTCGCGAGGAGACTGGTTACGTCGGGTACGTGGTCCTCGGCGACAGCGAGACGGGGAAAGCGCTCGGAGTCACGCTCTGGCTGAGTGAGGCCGACAGAGAGCGGAGCGACGAGAAGGCACGACAGATCCGTCCTCGCGTCGAGCAGACAACCGGTGGGACCATGCAATCGGTTGAGAACTACGACGTCCTCTTCTTCGACGTCCGACAGTCGTAGCCCCGGGGGGCAACGGTTGGGCACCACGAGACCCGTTGACAGCCGAAAACGCAGAGCGGCGCAAGGCAGAAAACGGCTTATTAGTGGGGAAAAGGGCGAAGCCGAAAACCCCCGGTGACGACCGAAGATCGTGGTGTCGTGGGTTCGATTCCCACCCTCGCCATCGGGGTTCGGTTTTCCGCCAACCTCTGGACGGACGTTCCCCCTGTTAGGGGGCCCTCCGTTCCGGGAACCTGTGGATCAGCAGATGGGACGCCGAATCCTGATCGTCGATGACCATGCCGGCTTTCGCCGCAGCGCGGCCAGGAGCCTGGTCGCCGCCGGCTGGAACGTCGTCGGCGAGGCCGAGGACGGCACCGCGGCGCTCGAGGAGGCCGAGCGCTGCAACCCCGACGTCGTCCTCCTCGACGTCGGGCTGCCCGACATCAGCGGCATCGAGGTCGCGCGCCTGCTCCACGAGCGGCTCCCGGACGTCGCCGTGGTGATGATCTCGACCCAGGACCGCTCCGACTACGGCGATCTGGCGCTGGCCAGCGGCGCCCGCGGTTTCCTGACCAAGCTGGATCTTTCGAGCAAAGCGCTGGAGGCACTCGTAGAGTCCTAGGCAGCATGGCGGTGCGGATCGAGCAGACGGTGGCGCGGGCTGTCAGTTCTGCCGCGGATGTGGGCGACGCCTACACGCGGGCGCTGGAGGCGATCGGGACCGACCTCGACTGGAACCTCGCGGCCGCCTGGGAGCCGAATGCCGGCGGCGAGAGCGCTCCGTTGCGCGGCGCTCTGGAGCCGGCAGGGCGACGGTGACGAGTTCGCCGAGGTGACCCGCTCGACGACCTTCGGCCCCGGCGAGGGACTTCCGGGCTCGGTCTGGCAGACGGGCCAGGCCGAGTGGGTCGCCGATTTCGCCAGTGACCGAAGCTTGCCGCGTCGGGCGGCGGCGGAGTCGGCCGGGCTGCATGCGGCGGTGGGCTTCCCGGTCCGCAGCGAGCGCGGCGTCGTCGGCGTGATCGAGGGCTTCGCCGGTCGCGTCTCAGGAGCCCGACCAGGAACTGCTGACGACGCTGGAGGTGGTCGGCGTCCAACTCGGACAACTGATCGAGCGCCGCCGCGCGGAGGAGACCGGGGTCGCCGTCGAGCGCCGCCATCGCGCCACGCTCGAGGCCGCGATCGACTGCGTGATCACGATGGACCACAACGGCGGCGTGGTCGAGTTCAACCCCGCCGCCGAGCGGACCTTCGGATACACGAGCGAGGAGGCGGTGGGTCAGGAGATGGCGACGCTGATCGTCCCCGAGGAGCTGCGAGACCAGCACCGCCGCGGCCTGCGGCGATATCTCGAAAGCGGCAGGCCGATCCTCCTCGACCGCCGGATCGAGATCGAGGCGATACGCCGCGACGGGACCAGATTCCCGGTCGAGCTGACGATCACCCGGATCGACGTCCCCGGCGAGGCCGTCTTCACCGGCCACCTTCGCGACATCACCGACCGGCGCCGGGCCGAACTCGAGCTGCGCGAATCGAGGACGCGCCTGGTCGAGGCCGCCGACGAGGCGCGGCGCCGGATCGAGCGCGACCTCCACGACGGTGCCCAGCAGCAGCTGATCAGCGTCGCGATGACCCTCGAGGCCGCGGGCCGCGAGGTCGACGAGGACCCCGCCGGCGCCCGCGAGCTGCTGGCCGAGGCGACGGCCGAACTGCGCCAGGCGACGGTCGAGCTGCGCGAGCTTGCCCGTGGCATCCACCCGGCGGTGCTGACCGAGGGCGGCCTCGACCCGGCCCTGCGGGGCCTCGCCAGCCGCAGCAGGGTGCCGGCCTCGATCCTGGGCGTCCCCGAGGACCGCTTCCCGATCCCGGCCGAGGCCGCCGCCTACTTCGTCGTCGCCGAGGGCCTGACGAACGTCGCCCGCCACGCCCAATCGGCGAGCCGCGTCGAGGTCGAGGTGACCGAGGCCGACGGCGCGCTCACGGTCGAGGTCAGCGACGACGGCGGCGGCGGGGCGACGCTCGAGGGCAGCGGGCTGCGCGGGCTCTCCGATCGGGTTGCGGCGCTCGGCGGCGAGCTCGAGGTCACCAGCCCGCCCGGCGGCGGTACGAGGTTGAGGGCGGTGATCCCGTGCGAGTCGTGATCGGCGAGGACTCGGTCCTGTTGCGGGAGGGGATCGCCCGGCTCCTCGACGAGGCCGGGATCGAGGTCGCCGGCCAGGCGGCCGACGCCGAGGACCTGCTCCGCAAGGTGCGCGCCCACAAGCCCGACGTCGCGATCGTCGACATCCGGATGCCCCCCGACAACACCGACGACGGCCTCCGGGCCGCGGCGACGATTCGCGAGGAGCTGCCGGGGACCGGGATCCTGGTTCTCTCGCAGTACGTCGAGGAGCACTACGCGGTCGACCTGCTCGCCGCCGGCAGCGAGGGTGTCGGCTACCTGCTCAAGGACAGGGTCGCCGAGGTCGACCGCTTCATCGATGCCCTGCGGCGTGTCGATGACGGCGGCTCGGTCCTCGACCCCGAGGTCGTCTCCCAGATGCTCGGGCGCCGCCGCGACGACAGCCCGCTGGAGACCCTGACCGACCGCGAGCGCGAGGTCCTGAAGGCGATGGCCGAAGGGCAGACCAACCGGGCGATCTCCGAGGAGCTCTTCGTCAGCGAACGGGCGGTCGAGCGCCACGTCACCTCGATCTTCCAGAAGCTCGACCTCTCCGGCGAGGACGGCGGCCATCGCCGCGTCCTCGCCGTCCTCGCCTACCTCCGCGACTAGGCGGCCGTCAGAACCATCCCAGCTGCGCTATTCGGTGACGGTCAGGGTTCCGTACATCCCGGCGGCGTAGTGCCCGGGCGGATTGCAGAAGATCACGTACTGCCGGGGGTCAGGTCGAATTCTTCAGACTTTGTTTCGCCGGCCTCGACGTCGGGGATCTCTCCGGCGCTTTCAGCGACTTTGTCCATCTTCTCCTCTTCGACCTCGCCATTGGCTTCGGTCGGGAGCTTGGCGGGATTCATGTCGGTCTTGAACACCACCAACTCGTGCTCGACCGCCCCTTCGTTGATGGCTTCGATCGTCGTCGGCCCGGCCTTTGCCGTGGCGTTTTTCGGGTTGTAGAAGAACTCGCCCATTTTGAAATCGAGGGTCCCACCCGTTCCGCCGGCCGAACCACCAGCGGCGGTTTCAGTTTCGACTTCGACCGTCGTCGTGTCGCTGTCGCTACCGCAGCCGACCACGACGAATCCGGCGACAGCCAGCAGGGCCATCACTCCGAGCAGTGCGCCTCTCGTGAGCCTCCTCTGGTCTCCGATTCAGTTTTTGGGTTCACCGTCGTGCCATTCATACCGCCGGCGTTCGTGCGGGTCATCCGGGGTTTTCCACATCTCCACCGGTCGCGGCGTGCGTGAGGGCGGCGTCGAGAGCGGCCCCGATCGCCGCCGGGTCCTCGATCTGGGGGTAGTGACCGAGGTCGGGCAGCTCGATCGTCTTCACCCCAGGGCGCAGCTCCTGCAGCCCGCGCAGGACCTCGGTTCGTGCCACCGGGTCGAGCATTCCCCAGGCCAGGGTCAGCGGCCCCGGCCAGTCGCGGATCGCCCCGTGCCAGCGGTCGGTGAACCGTTCGCGCTCGGCCATGTAGTTGATCGTCAGATGCGCGATCCGGGCGCCGCCGTCGTGGGTGAGCAGCGACCATTGGTCGGCCGCCTCCTCGGTCGCTCAGGGGGTGCTGCGGGCGAGAAGATCCGCCAGAACTGGGCCCTGAAGGTCCGCTCCGAGGTGAGGCGGGCGAAGATCGGGCCGAGGCGGCTGCGCAGCAGTTTCTGCCCGACGGTCGGTTGCGCCAGGTGCAGCAGCATGCTGCCGTTGAAGAGCATCGCGCCGGTGAGGTTCATTCCAGCTCTCCGGAGATGTCGCGCGCCATCAGCTCGGTCGCGACCGAGGTCCCCATGTCGTGGCCGACGAGGAAGACCGGCGGCGAGCCCGCGCGGCGGACCAGCTCCTCGGCGGCGTCGGCCTGCCAGGCGAGGGTGTAGACGTGGTCGGCGGGCTTCTCGGAGAGGCCGAAGCCGAGGAAGTCGAAGGCGATGCTGGCCTCATCTCCCGCGCCGCGTCTCAAGCAGCGGCCGCCAGTCGTAGGAGCTCGAGGGGAACCCGTGGAGGTAGAGGAGGACCGGCGATTCGGACCGCCGCGGCGGCGGACGAACAGCCGGCGGCCGAAGCACCTCCTCGTTCGACCCCTCGCGGCGCCAGCTCTCGACTCGCTCGGTCAGCACCGGAGAGCCTCATGCCGGCGCGCCTCCGAAGCGGCGCCGCAGCCGGCCATGGCGGTGGCGGAAGAAGAACCCGATCAGGGGCCGCAGCGGCCGGCCCGGGAGGCCGAGGCGCGGCTCCCACCGGACCCGGTCGGTGATCAGGCAGCCGCCGCCGGCCGGCTCGAGCGTCCGCTCGTGTTCCCAGACCCGCTGGCTCAGCATCGAGGAGCGCTCGAGGAACCCGCGCCCTGGATCGAGACGGACCAGGGTGAGGTCGTCGTAATCGAACGGGATCAGGCCGAAGAGCAGGACCCAGCTGCGGCCGATCCTCTCGCCGAGCTCGATCGTGTCCGGGTCCAGCCGCTCGACCCCGGGCGGGGTCGTCATCCGCATGATCGGCCGCATCTCGTCGTTGATCCCGGCCGGCGTGATCACCCGGTCCCAGACGGCGGCCGGGTCGGCCTCGAGGCGCGATGAAACGGTTATCTCGGCCTCGACGTGGGACATCTGATCGACGAGCAGCCTAGCCTGACGTACCCTCTGTGGAGAGGTGCAGGAGACGCTTGCGACACGGATGGCCTCGCGCGACGCGGCCCGTTTCGTCGGCCGCACCGAGGAGCTGGCGCGGCTCGAGAGCCTGCTCGAGGAGTCCGCACCGGTCAGCGTCGTCCTCCTCCACGGATCCGCCGGGGTCGGCAAGAGCGCGCTGCTGCGCGAGCTCGCTCGCCAGGCGGAGGCGCGGGGGATGGAGGCGGTCACCGTCGAGGCGCGCGACCTGGCGCCGCTGGCGGAGGCGCTCGACGAGGCGATCGAGCCCGCCCTCCGGGCCGCCCGACCGCTGCTGCTGCTCGACTCCTGGGAGCGGCTCTCCGCACTCGACTCCCACCTGCGCCAGGAGCTTCTGCCCCGGCTGCCGTCCGCCGCCCGGGTCGTGATCGCGTCGCGGCGCCCGCCCGGCCCCGGCTGGTTCACCGGCGGCTGGGAGAACCTCGTCGCCGAGCTCGACCTCGGCCCGCTCGGCCAGGCCGACGCCGAGGCGCTGCTCGCCGCGCGCGGCCTCGACGACCCGCTGCTGCGATCGCAGACCCTGGCCTGGGCCGGCGGCTCACCGCTTGCCCTGGTCCTCGCCGTCGACGCCGGCGGCGTTCCGGCCGAGGCCCCCGGCGAGGCGCCGTCGACGATCGTCGACGCGCTGTTGCGCAGGCTGCTGGACGCCCAGCCGGAGGGGGATGCGCGCCGGGCGCTTTCCGTCGCCGCCCTGGCGCGGGTGACGAGCCCGTCGCTTCTGGCCGAGGTGCTGCCGGACTGCGACGCCGAACGCGCCTTCTCCTGGCTCAGCGCCCAGCCCAGCGCCGAGCCGCTCGGTGACGGCATCACCCTGCACGACCTGGTCGGGCGCGCGGTGCGGGCGGACCTGCGGCGCCGCTCGCCGGAGATCGAGCGCGACCTGCGACGGCGCCTGGTCGACGCCCTCTACGCGCGCAGCGCGCGGGAAGGGCTGCTGCGGCTGACCCTCGACCTCCAGCACCTGGTCCAGGACCCGGCGATCCGCTGGGGCTTCTCCTGGGACACGTCGGGCCGGTTCCACATCGACTCGCCGAGGGCCGGGGACTTCGAGGAGATCGCCGCCCGCGGCGGCGCCGCCGGCCGGGCCTGGCTCGAGGGCGCCCGCCGCTACTTCGAGGAGGCGCCCGGCCGGGTGACGATCGTCCGCGACCAGGATGGGGCGATCGCCGGCTACGGCGTCGCCGCCACCCCCGCCAACGCCCCCTCGTTCGCCGCCGATGACCCGGTGCTCGGCCCCCGGCTGCGCGATGCCGCCGAGCGGGTGCCGGGCGGCGCGGCCGTCGTCCTGCGCCAGGCGGTCGACCTCACCCGCGACCGTCCCTCGCCCGTGGTCGGGCTGATCGGGATGGCGGCGGTGACGGGCTCCGGGCTGGCGAATCCGACCGCGACCTACCTGCCGATTCCCCCTGCCGACCCGGCCGCGATGGCGTTCAGCGCCGCCTGCGGCGCCCGGCCTGTCGCCGAGCTCCTGGTCGAGGAGGCCGGAGCGAGGGTCGAGTGCCACGTCCTCGAGTACGGGCCCGGCGGCCTGCTCGCCTTCCAGCGGGCGGCGGTCTACCGCGAGCTCGGGCTGCGCCCGCCGACGCTCGAGGCGGTCCGCGAGGCGCTTCGCAACTACACCTCGCCGCCGCGGCTCGCGGCGAGCGACCTGGCGCCGGCCGCCGGGAGCCCGGCGGCGCGGGCCGAGGCCGTGCGCGCCCTGATCGACCAGGCGGTCGGCGAGGCGTTCGGCGAGTCGCCCGAGGAGGAACTGATGCGAGAGGTGCTGGTCCGCGGCTACATCGAGCCCGCCGGCTCTCAGGAGGAGGCGGCGCGCGAGCTCAACATGAGCAGGACCGCCTACTTCAGGCGGCTCCGCGCGGCGGTCGAGCGGGTCGCCGAGCGCCTTGGGGCGCCGGTCCCGGATTGAACCTAGGCCAAGCGTCCAGGGGGACCGAATCGGGACTCTCGCGGTACTGACGCGCGGCCCACCCGTGCCTATCGTCGAACGATGGCTCGCTCGGCGATCCGGATGGCCGACCGGGGCGTTCGGCGGCGCTGCTCCTTGCTGCTCCTCGCGTCCCCGGCCGCCGCGGCACCGATCACCGTCGACTTCGAGTCCGGCGCGGCGCCCGAACGAACAGGTGACGAACCAGTTCTGCTGTCCCGGCGCCATCCCGAACGGCCCGACCTTCCTCAAAGGCACCGAAGCCGGGTTCAGCGCCGGTAGCGAAAACGAAGCGCTCTCCGGTCTCGCCTGCGGGCCGCCCTCTCTCGACGCCAACGACCAGGCGTCGTCCGGCACCAGGGCGATCAAGCTGACCGGCTGCGCCAGCGGCGCCGAGTTCATCGGCACGGCCGGCTTCTTCAAGCTCAACTGGCCGACCGACTCGGTCGAATTCCAGGTCGGGCTGGCGGCAGGAAACGCCGTCCTGTGCCCGAACTTCATCTGCGCCGAAATCTGGACCACCGCGTTCCGCTGCGAACCGCTCGGTCGTGATGCAGCAGCAGACGCTGCTCGGCCCGAACACGAAATTCAAGGCTGTTCCGTTGATCTCGGGCGCGGACGACATCGCCTTCGTCGCGATCGAGCGAGGGAGCAAGGAATTCCCCGACCGACTCCGATACCGGCGTCGACCTGTTCGATCGGCGCGCGGTCCGAACTACCTCGTCGTCGACGACCTCACCTACGACCCGCCGGCCTCCCCACCGGAAAGCAGCTTCCTGCTCGGGGCCTCGCCGCCGATCGCCCGATCTTGCCCCGGGGACGAAATCGCCGCAGATCAAAGTCCCGGTCACCTGGACCGCCAACCCGAACCCCTCGGCGAGTCCGGTCTCGATGGAACTGACCGCGCCGCCCGGCATCACCGGCACCTTCACTCCGAACCCCACGAGCAGCGGCGAATCGAAACTCGTCCTCGAAGCCGACAAGTCGGTCGAACCCGGCAAATACACGGTCACGGTCGACGGCTATGTCGACAAAGGAGGGGGTTCCGAAAAGCACTCGAGCGTTCAGATCCCGATCGAAATCACCGAACCGTTCACCCTTGACCAGCTCGGCAAATACCCGGTCTCGCGCTGCACCCCGGTTGAAGTGCCGATCAGGATCCCGAAGGACCCCGGCATCGGCGACCCGATCGAAGTCTCGGCCCGGATCGAAGGCACCAAGGCCAAGTTCGTCGCGACGTCGGCCGGCTCGATCAGCAACGCCAATCCCCGGATCGTGAACGCGACTCTCAACCAGCCCGGCAACGAAGCGAAGATGACGCTGACGGTCGGGATCGAACTCGACGCCCTCGCCGAAGACAACCCGATCATCGTCAGGGCGGCTCCGGCCGGCTACGCGGAACGCGAATCGAAAGGGACGATCTCGATCGAACCGATCCGGGTCGACTCGATCTCGCCGGGCAACGCGCAGGCTCCTCAGCTGGGCAACCAGGGCACTCAGATGACGGTCAAAGGAGCCGGGTTCTGCCCCGGCGACAAGGTCGCGATCGGGCCGGTCGAGGACACGGCCAACCCGGACTCGATTTCCACGCCCGGCAATACCCTGACCTTCCGGATCCCTCGCGGGGCGGTCAGCGGAGCCCTGCGAATCCTGCCGCTGAAAGGCACCCCCTACCTCGGGCCCTGGCTGCCGGTGTCGAGCTTCCGCAACACCCGCGGCTTCAGCTGGGAAAACCAGGACTACGGGATGCGATTCACCGGCGAAATGATGGATGACCTCTATGGCAAGGATGAGACCAACATCAACGTCTTCGGCTGGCTGATCCGCAAGCCCGAGGCCGGCCTGCTGGGCGAGGTCACGAACAAGTACATCCCGGACGGAGTCTGCTTCGGGATGGCGTTTTCGGTGGCCCAGATGTTCGACGCGCCCAACTGGGTCGACGTGTTCCCGCACTCCGTCCATTCGGTCTGGGGCCTCGATGGGTCGAAAGCGCCGTCGCAACCGCTGCTCCGGTTCGTGATCCAGCGCTTCTCGCTGCAGTTCTCCGACGAGCTGGTCCCGATGATCGTGAATCAGGTAACGGGCCAGGCGTTGCTCGCCCATGACCCGAGCGCCGACATCAACGAAATCCGATCGCTGGTCGGACCGGGCAAGCCGCCGCTGATGCTCGGGGTCATGGGTGGGGGAGGGTTCGGCGCGCA
>CAVVVY010000012.1:0-430491 GCA_963751815.1 uncultured Solirubrobacterales bacterium
GTCAACGCGGGGACCGACTTCATCAGCAGCACCGGCCTGCCGGCGGTCTTCATCCTGATGACGCTCGAGTCGCGCCTGCCTGCCCGATCCCGAGCGAGGCGATCATGCTGTTCGCCGGCTCCTAGCGTCGCCGCGGGGAACTGACCCTGTTCGGGGTCGTCGCCGCCGGGGTGCTGGGAAACCTGGCCGGCTCCTGGATCGCCTACGCGGTCGGGTACTACGGCCGCCTCGACCTGCTCGAGAAGAACAGGCTGATCCACATCAGCCCGAAACACCTCAAATGGGCCGACGACTGGTTCGAGCGCTACGGCAGCGCCACCGTCTTCTTCTCGCGGATGCTGCCGATCGTCCGCACCTTCATCTCGCTGCCGGCGGGGGTGGCGAAGATGCCGTTCTGGCGTTTCACGACGTACTACGCTGCTCGGCTCCATCCCCTGGGTCCTGGCGCTGGCGCTGATCGGCAAGGCGGTCGGCGAGAACTGGGAAGAGTGGCGCGAACACCTCCACTACCTCGACTACGCCGTCATCCTCGCGTGGCGTCGGGTGTCGTCTACTTGTATGCGCCGCATCGCGGCGGCGGCCGGGCCGAAGCCGGCGACACCGGCGAGGGCGCGGCGGACCCGGAAGCCCGCCGAGCTCGAGCGGGACGCAGAGGGCCGACGGCCGCATCCCCGCCGGCCGGGCGCTGGCGCTGGGAGTCGTCCAGGGGCCGGCCGAGCTGCTGCCGGTCTCCAGCTCCGCCCACATCGTCCTCGTCCCCTGGCTCGCCGGCTGGGACTGGGACGAGCTCGACCCGGAGGTCCGCAAGAGCTTCGAGGTCGCCCTCCATGCCGGCGCCGCGGCGGCGCTCCTGATCGGCCAGCGGCGGCTGATCGCCGAGGAGCTGCGGGGCTTCGACCTGCGGCGGGCGCTGCTCCTCAGCCTCTCCTTCCTCCCCGCCGCCGTCGTCGGCTACACGCTCGAGCGCCCGATCGAGCAGCGCCTCGGGGGGCCGCGGGCGACGGCGCTCGGGTTGCTCGCCGGCGCCGCGGCGATGCTCGCCGCCGACCGGCGGCCGCAGGAGCGGGGGCGGGGGGACGCCACCCCGACCGACGGCCTGATCCTCGGGGTCGCCCAGGCGGCGGCGCTGGTCCCGGGCGTCTCGCGCAACGGGATCACCCTCGCCGCCGCCCGCTGGCGCCGCTTCTCGCGCGACCAGGCCAACCTCCTCTCGCGGACGATCGCGCTGCCGATCATCGTCGGCGCCAGCGTCCTCAAGGGGGTGCGGCTGCGCCGCCGCGGCGCCTCTCCCGAGCTGCGGCGCGCGATGGCCTTCGGGGTCGGCGCCTCGTTCGCCTCGACCCTCGCCTCGCAGCGTCTGATCGGGCTCGTCGAGCGCGACCGGGCGCTCTGGCCCTATGCCGTCTACCGGGCCGGCCTCGCCGCCGCGGTTCTTGCGAAGCTGAGAAGAGCAATGAGCGAGGACGTGCTACGCGCAGGCGGGGGTCGACCAGGGGGCGGCGGACTCCGCCGTCGCCGCGCTCGTCGGCGCCCTCGGGAGGATCCAGCTCGGGCGGCCCTCGCTGCAGGTGCCGCTGCCCGGCCACTACGCGAGCGTGATCCGGATCGACGAGAGGACCGGGATCGCGCTCTCGACCGACGGCGTCGGGACGAAGCTTCTCGTCGCCGAGCAGCTCGGCCGCTTCGACACGGTCGGGATCGACTGCGTCGCGATGAACGTCAACGACGTGATCTGCGTCGGCGCCGAGCCGCTGGCGATGCTCGACTACATCGCGATCGAGCGCGCCGACCCCGAGGTCTGCGAGCAGATCGGGATCGGCCTCGCGCGCGGAGCCGAACTCGCCGGGGTCGAGATCCCCGGCGGCGAGCTCGCCCAGCTCGGCGACCTGGTCCGCGGCTTCGACCTCACAGGGGCCTGTTTCGGGACGGTCGCGCTCGACGCGATCGTCGACGGCTCGACGGTCGAGCCCGGGGACCCGGTGATCGGGCTGCCCTCGAGCGGGATCCACTCCAACGGCTACACGCTTGCGCGCTCGGCGCTCGACGGGCTGCCCCTCGACGAGGACCCGGGGGCCGCCTCGGCAGGCCCCTCGGCGATGTCCTCCTCGAGCCGACCGAGATCTACGTCCGGCCGGTCGTCGAGCTGCTGCGCTCGGACATCGACGTCCGCGGGCTCGCCCACATCACCTCCGGCGGCCTCGAGAACCTGCTGCGGCTGGCCGCCGAGGTCGGCTACGAGATCGACGACGCCGCTGCCGGTTCCGCCGATCTTCGAGCTGATCGACGAGCGGGCCGGCGTCGGCGACGAGGAGATGCACCGGGTCTTCAACATGGGATGCGGCTTCTGCTGCGTCGTCGCCGCCGGGGATGAGGCCGCGGCGCTCGAGCTCCTGCGCAAGCACCACCCGGGGGCGCGCCGCATCGGTCGTGCCACCGCCGCCGTGGGCGAAATCTCCCGCGCCTGAGCGGGAGACGCCGCCGGGACAGAGAACCCACATCGGGACGGCCTGTGCCCGACAATGGACCCAGAAACATGGATGCTCGCTCGACCTCTGCCCGGATGATCGGAACCGTGCTCTCCGGCCGCTACCGGCTGGAGGCGAAGCTCGGCAGCGGTGGCATGTCGACCGTCTACCTGGCGCGCGACGAGACGCTCGACCGGCCGGTGGCGGTGAAGGTGATGCACCGCGAGATGTCCGAGCAGCCGGACCAGCTCGAGCGGTTCCGCCAGGAGGCCCGCGCCGTCGCCAAGCTCTCCAACCCGAACGTCGTCTCGGTGATCGACGCCGGCGAGGACGAGGGCCACCCCTACATCGTCTTCGAGTACGTCAAGGGCGAGACCCTGAAGCAGCGGATCGCCCGGGTCGGGGCGCTCGACACCCAGGAGGCGCTGGCCTACGCGATCGAGATCGCCCGCGGCCTCAGCGTCGCCCACGCGCGGCAGATGGTCCACCGTGACATCAAGCCCCAGAACGTCCTGATCGACGAGGAGGGCCGCGCCAAGCTGACCGACTTCGGGATCTCGCGCCAGCTCGAACAGGACGGGATGACCGCCACCGGGCGCGTCCTCGGCACCACCGACTACGTCGCCCCCGAGCAGGCGATGGGACGCGGCGTCGACCCCCGCTCCGACATCTACTCGCTCGGCGTCGTCCTCTACGAGATGCTGGTCGGGCAGGTCCCGTTCCACGCCGACAGCCAGGTCGGCGTCGCGATGAAACACGTCAACGAGGACCTGCCGGACGTCCAGCGGCGGCGGCCCGAGGTCTCGGCGGCGGCGGCGCTGGTGGTCGAGCGATCGACCGCGAAGAACGCCGAGGAGCGCTACCAGTCGATCGGCGAGATGATCGACGACCTCGAGACCGCGCTCGAGGTCGAGGCGGCGCGGGCGGGGTCGACGACCGGCGAGGCGACCAGCGTCCTCGAGGCGGTGCCGCCGCCGAAGCGCAAGCTCTCGAGCCGGGCGCGCTGGTCCTGGGCGGCGATCGTCGGGCTGCTGCTGGTCGCCGGCGGGACGCTGCTCGCGGTGAAACTGATCTCCGACGGGCTGCTCGGCGGCGGCGGCGCCAACAAGGGCAAGGGGGCGCCGGTCGAGGTCACCTCGGCGACCGACTACGACCCCGAGGGCGACGGCGAGGAGGTCGGCAGCAAGGTCGAACTCGTCGCCGACGGCGACCCGACCGGGACCGCCTGGGAAACCGAGCACTACGACTCCGACGTCTTCGCCGGGACCAAGACCGGGCCCGACCCGGGGGTCGGCGATCTACGTCACCGCCAGCTCCCCGGCGCGGCCGAGGACGATGATCGTCCGCACCCCGACGCCGGGCTGGGACGCGCAGGTCTTCGCCGCCGCGGCCGGGCCTCCCTCGGACCTGACCGGGTGGGACGAACCGGTCGGCGACGTCAGCGACGCCTCGAGCACCCAGGAAATCGACCTCAGGGTCCCCCAGCCCTCGACCTACTTCCTGCTCTGGTTCACCAAGGCCTCCGAAGCCCGCGACCAGCCCGGCCGCTACCAGGTCGAGATCAGCGACATCAAACTGCTCGACTGAGCGACGCTGGACTCGCGCCGATGCGGCCGGCAATCGCGATCCGACCGCCGCGAAATTCGCCTGGACCGTCACCGAGTAGCGGCGCTACGATCGTCTCGTGAGTTTCGCCCTGCGAGTGGTCGCATGCGCCGCTCTGCTCGCCTTCCCGGCCGCAGCGCAGGCGGCCCAGCGCTACGCCGCGCCGGGCGCCAAAGGTGCGACTGCAACAGAGCGAACCGTGCTCGCTCGAAGACGCGATCAACGGCGCCTCGGCGAATGACGAGGTGATCGTCGCCGCCGGCGAATACACAGGTCACCGGAGCGCCGATCAACGTCGTCTACGCGGGCCTGCAGATCCACGGCGATCCCGGCGGGCCGATGCCGCGGGTCGCCGCCACGCTCGGCGGGCTGCCGGCGATCAACCTGAACGCCGAAGGGGTCGAACTCAGCTACATCGAAGTCGTCAACGGCCAGACCGAGGCGATCGGCATCCGCTGCTCCAGCGACGCCAGCGTCGAACGGGTCCGCGCCGCCGGGGTCGGCGAAGGGGCCGCGGGGCTGGTCCAGTTGCAGGGATGCCTGGTCCGCGACAGCCTGCTGCGCGGCCAGGGGACCAACTCGCTGGGGATGGAGTCGCTGGCCCTCGAAGCGGCGGACCCGCCATCGGTCGTCCGCAACGTGACCGCGATCGCGACCGGCGAGAACTCGGCCGGGATCCAGTCCCGCTACACGGGCGGGGCCGGCGGCCAGCACATCCTCATCCTGACCAACTCGATCGCCCAGGGCGCCTCCGACCTGCGCACCGAAGACGCCCTCGGGCCCGGGGTGATCGCCGTCTCCAACTCGAACTTCGACATGGTCTCAGCGGACGGGGCCGCATCGGTCACCGGGCCCGCTAATCAGACCGCCCCGCCGCTCTTCGTCAACGCCGCCGGCGGCGATTACCGCGAGGCGCCCGGCTCGCCGACGATCGACGCCGGGTCCCCGACGGGGATCGGGCCGCTGGACCTTGCCGGCAACCCCAGGACCCTCGGCCCGGCACCCGACATCGGAGCGTTCGAGTTCGTCCCGGCCCGGCGGCCGCAGGGGCGCTCACCTCCCTGACCCTGTCACCGAAGGCCTTCCGTCCGCGCAAGGGCGGCGGCGCGGTCGTCAGCAGGCGCGGCGCGAAGAAGAAAGGCCGCGGAACCGCTGTGCGCTACGCGCTGACCGCCGCCGCCAGTGTCAACTTCACCGTCGAGCGGGCACTGAAGGGCCGCCGGGTCGGCGGCAAATGCCGCAAGCAGACCGACGGCGAATCGGGGCAAGAAGAGGTGCACCCGCTACCGGGCGCTCAAGAGCGGCTTCGTCCTCCAGGGCGTCGGCCGGCGAGAACGGATTCCGGTTCTCGGGCCGGGTCGGCGCCAAGGCCCTGAAGCCGGGGAAGTACCGGCTGGTCGCCACCGCGGGCACCTCGGTCAAACGGGCGGCCTTCACGATCGTCCCCTGACCGGGGGCTCAGAACTCGTAGGAGCGGGCGCTCTCGTGGCGCTCGATCGCGAGCTCGACCAGGCGCCGGCAGAGGTCGGGGTAGGCGAGGCCGGCGGCCTCCCAGAGCTTTGCGTAGACGCTGGTCTCGGTGAAGCCGGGCATCGTGTTGACCTCGTTGACGAGGACCCTCCCGTCGGGCTCGACGAAGAAGTCGCAGCGGGCCAGGCCCGAACAGCCGCCGAGGCGGAAGGCCGCGAGGGCGAGCTCGCGGACACGCTGTTGCTGCTCGGCGGGGATCGCGGCCGGGATCACAAGCTCCATCCCGCCCTCGCCGTACTTGCGCTCGTAGTCGTACCACTGGCCGTGCACCTCGAGCTGGCCCGGCGGCGAGACCTCGACGTCGTCGTTGCCGAGCAGCGAGCACTCGACCTCGCGGCCCTCGGCGGGGGCCTCGACGATCACCCGGGGGTCGTGGCGGCGCGCCTGCTCGACGGCGGCGTCGAGCGCGTCGAGGCTCTCGACCCGGCTGATCCCGACGCTCGACCCGAGCCGCGAGGGCTTGACCCAGAGCGGCAGGCCGAGCCCGGCACAGCGCTCGCGCCAGCCCTCCTCCCCCACCGCGACGAAATCGACCTGGGGCAGGCCGCCGTCGGCGAACAGCCGCTTCAGGGTCAGCTTGTCCATGCAGATCGCCGAGGAGAGGACGTCGGAGCCGACGTAGGCGACGTCGAGCCACTCGAGCAGGCCCTGGACGCTGCCGTCCTCGCCGAACGGCCCGTGCAGCGCCGGGAAGGCGACGTCGGCCCCCAGCAGGCCGCCGCCGGGCGCCAGGGCGACGGCCTCCCCGTCGCAGGTCCAGGTGCCGTCGCGGGCGATCGTCACCCGCAGCGCCTCGTGGCCCGCCGCCTCGAGGCCGTTGGCGACGGCCTCCCCGGAGCGGAGCGAGACCTCGTGCTCTGAGGAGCGGCCGCCGAGGAGGACCGCGACCCTCATTCTTCGGCCGTTTCTTCGGGTTCGACTTCGGAGCCGCCGGGTGCCTGCTTGCCGACGACCAGGTTCACGGTCGAGCCGGGGTCGAGTTCGGAGCCCGGGGGCGGGAACTGGTCGGTGACGCGGCCGACCTGCGAGGGGACATCGGTCTGCTGTTCCTGCACCGACGGCTGCAGGCCGGCTTCGCGGATCGCTTCGACGGCTTCGGCGCGTTCCTTGCCGATCACGTTCGGGATCTTCGCCTTCTCCTTGCCCTTCGAGACGACGATCGCGACCCCCGAGCCGCGCGGCAGTTCGGATCCCGCGCTCGGCGCCTGGCGGATCACCTGTCCCGCCGGCTTCGAGCTCTGTTCTTCGGTGACGCTGGGGACGAGGCCGCGGCTGCGGATCTGCTGGACGGCGAGGCTGCGGGCGGTCCCGACCAGGACCGGGACTTTCGAGAGCTTCGGGCCCTTCGAGACGGTCAGGGTCACGACCGATCCCCGGGTCGTGGTGGTCCCGCCCCGCGGTTCCGACTTGATCACCAGCCCGGATTCGACCCCTTCGGAGTTGACTTCGCTCAGCTGCGGTTCGAAGCCGGCGTCTTCGAGGGCGGCTTCGGCGTCTTCGGTCGAGAGGCCGGCGGTGCTCGGCACGGTGCCGCTGCCGGGACCGGTGCTGACGGTGAGGACCACTTCCGGCTTCGAGCAGAAGAAGCCGAGGAAGGCGCAGTCGAGCGAGGCGTCGCCGGGCAGCGGTTCCTGCTCGAGGACGGTCCCGGCTTCCGCTTCGTTCTGCACTTTGCGGCTGTCGCCGATTTCGAATCCCTGGTTTTCGAGCCGCAGTTCGGCCTGCTGGCGCGAGCTCCCGGTCACGTCGGGCACGTTCGTGGTCGTGTCGCGGGTGAGGAAGAGGCCGAGCAGGGCGCCGATCACGATCGCCGCGACGACGGCGGCGATGATCCAGCGGCGCCGGCGCCGGCGCTCCTCCTCCTCGGGGTCGCGCTCGCCGTCCGACGTCGCCGGCGGTGGCGACGACCGGCGGCAGCGGCGCGAACGCCGCGGTGGCGCTGCCCCGGGCGCCGGGGTCGCGGAGCGCCGCGTCGAGGGCGGCGATGAAGGCTTCGGCGCTCTGGAAGCGCTGGCCGGGGTCCTTCTCGAGGGCCCGCATCACGACCGCGTCGAGCGCCGGCGAGACCTGCGGGTTGATCGAGCTCGGGCGCTGCGGCGCCTGCGAGACCTGCTTCATCGCGATCGCCACCGCCGAGTCGGCCTCGAACGGGACCCGGCCCGTCAGCGCCTCGTAGAGCATCACCCCGATCGAGTAGAGGTCGGAGACCGAGGTCACGTCCATCCCCTGCGCCTGCTCGGGCGAGAGGTAGTGCGGGGTCCCCATCACCGAGCCGGTCTGGGTGATTTCCGAGGCCCCGGCGCGGGCGATGCCGAAGTCGGTCACGGTCGCCTTGCCCTCGGCGTCGACGATCACGTTCTGGGGCTTGAGGTCGCGGTGGACGATTCCGTGGCGGTGGGCGAAGCCCGCGGCTTCGAGCACCTGGCGGATCAGCAGCACCGAGTGTTCGGGGCTGAGCCCGGCGTCGATCAGCTCCTTCAGCGAGTGGCCTTCGAGCAGCTGCATCGCGATGTAGAAGGTGCCTTCGACCTCGCCGCGGTCGTAGACGGCGACGATGTTCGGGTGCTGGAGGCCGGCCGCGGCTTCGGCCTCGCGGCGGAAGCGCTCGACGAATTCGCGGTCCTGGGCGAAATGCCGGTGCAGGACCTTGAGCGCGACCCGGCGCTGGAGGTGGGTGTCCTCGGCGAGCCAGACGTCGGCCATCCCGCCGGAGCCGATTTTCTGCAGCAGGCGGTAGCGCGAGTCGAGAACGCTGTTCTCGCCTATTTCAGGGGGCACTCAACGCTCCTATTCTTCCTCGCTCAACAGGGTTTCCGCGACTTCGCGGAAGATCGGTGCCGCGACATCTCCACCGAAGGCGCTGGTGCACTCGATCGAGACCGCGATCGCGATCTTCGGTTCGTCCGCCGGCGCGAAGCCTATGAACCAGGCCTGATTGACGTCCGCCCCACCGCAGGTTTCGTTGAACGGGGTTTCCGCTGTCCCGGTCTTGCCGGCCACCGGGACGCCCGAGATCGCGGCGTTGGTCCCGGTCCCTTCGTCGACGACGCCTTCCATCGCCGTCGTCAGCTCGGCGGCGGTCTTCTCGTCGATCGGGTCGCTGTACTCGGAGGGGTCGAGGCGCTTGGTGACCCGGCCGTCGGGGTCGACGACCCGGCTCCAGATCTGGGGCTTCATCAGCCGGCCGCCGTTCGCCACGGCGGAGGCGACCTCGGCCATCTGCAGCGGCGTCACCGCGAGCCGCTCCTGGCCGATCGCGACCCGGGCGATGTCGACGGGGTCGCCGCGGCCGAGCAGGCTGCCTTCTTCGAAGACGCCGCTGGTCGAGAGCTGGCCGGAGGGCAGGTCGATCGCCGGCTTCGAGCCGAAGCCGAACGCTTCCATGTATTCGAACAGCGTTTCCTGGCCGACCTGTTCGCCGAGCTGGGCGAACCAGGTGTTGACCGAGTTCGTCAGCGCGGTGTCGAGGGCGATCGAGCCCCAGTCCTGGTTGAAGTCGTTGGCGAGCGGCTGGCCCTGGACGTCGAGCGAGCCGGGAGCGTTGATCGTCGTTTCCGGGGTGATCGCACCGCTGTCGAGGCCGGCGGCGGCGGTGACCACCTTGAAGGTCGAGCCCGGCGGGTACTGGCCCTGGGTCGCGCGGTTGAACAGCGGCGAGGTCGGGTCGTTGTTGAGCTCGCCGAGGTGTTCGGGGACCAGGTTCGGGTCGTAGGGCGGGTTCGAGGCCAGCACCCGGACCCGGCCGCTGTCGGGCTCGATCGCGACCACGGCGCCGAACCCGACCTGCTGCAACCCGGCGATCGCGACCCGCGTCGCTTCCGGGTCGAGGTTGGTGACGACGTCGTTTCCTTCCTGGCGGTGGCCGGTGAGCTCATCGAGGATCGAGCTGAATTCCGACCCTTCGCCGATCAGCTCGTCGTTGTGGAACTGCTCGAACTCGGAGTCGCCCTGGCGGACGAAGCTGTACCCGATCGGGTGCCCGAACAGCGAGCCTTCCGGGTAGCGCCGGACGTAGCGGAGGCCGTTGCCGTGCCCCTTGGCGACCGAGCGGGCGATCACGGTGCCGTCGGCGGCGACGATCCGGCCGCGGCGGATCTGCTGCTGCTCGAGCAGCGGCCGGGCGTTGGCGTCCTTTTCCTTCAGCGCCTGGGCATCGAACACCGACCAGTAGGAAGTGAACCCGACCAGGACCGCGAAGAGGACGACGATGAAGGCGAAGAGTTTGACGATCTGGCGGTTCATGCTCTCGCCTCACGCCGGGCGCGGTCGGAGATCAGGAGCAGCAGCGCGAGGAGGACGAAGTTGGCGACGACCGAGCTGCCGCCGTAGCTGATGAACGGCAGGGTGACGCCGGTCAGCGGGATCACCCTGGTGACGCCGCCGATGATCACGAACGCCTGGATCGCGACCACCGCCGTCAGGCCGGTCGCGAGCAGCTTCGAGAAGCCGTCGTTGGCGAGCAGCGCGATCTTGAACCCCCGCGCCGCGAACATCAGGTAGGCGAGGATCACCGCGCAGGCGCCGAACAGCCCGACCTCGTTGACGATCAGCGAGTAGATCGTGTCGGTCTGGGCGGCCGGCAGCAGCGCGTTGTCGGTGCCGGGGATCGTGATCAGCGCCTGCCCGAACCCTTTGCCGAAGAGGCCGCCGTCGGCCTGGGAGAAGATCGATTGGAGGATCTGGTACCCCTTTTCGTTGGGGTCCTCGTAGGGGTTGAGCCAGACGTCGACGCGGTCGTGGACGTGGGGAACGTGCGAGGCGAAGAACCAGGCGCCGAGGAAGAACAGGACCATCCCGATGACGACGAAGGAGAACCTCCCGGTCGCGACGTAGAGCAGGGCGAGGAAGGCGGCGAAGAACATCAGCGAGCTGCCGAGGTCGCGGATGAAGACGAGCATGAACATCGAGGCGCCCCAGACGACGAGCAGGGGCCCGAGGTGCTTGAGCGGCGGCAGGGTGACCCCGAGGACCCGGCGGGCGCCGACGATCATCACCTCGCGGTTCTCGCGCAGGTAGCTGGCGAGGAAGATGACGATGCAGATCTTCGAGAACTCGGCCGGCTGGAACGCGAGCGGCCCGATGTCGACGCCGAGGTAGGCGCCGTTCACCTGGGCCCCGATTCCCGGCAGGCGCGGGGCGAGCAGCAGCAGCAGCCCGACGACGGCGATCGTGTACCGATAGCGCTCGAGCACGTCGTAGTCGCGCAGGAACTGGATCGTCAGCGCGAACAGCACCAGCCCGACGCACGAACCAGTTGGCCTGGTCGCGGGCCAGGTCTTCGTTGATCCGGTAGATCATCACCAGGCCGAACGCGGTCAGCAGGGCGACGAGCGGGAACAGGTACGGGTCGGCGTCCGGCAGGCGCAGCCGCAGGTAGATGTGGGTGGCGAGGCAGACCGCGAAGAAGTAGGCGCCGTAGATCAGGCTGAGGTCGCCGAGTTTCGAGTTCTCCTGGGCGAAGACCGCGGCGAAGCCGGCGGTCAGCAGGAGGGCGACGGGAACGAGGGCGACCAGCTCCCGGTTGCGGGCGGAGATCACTTCTGGTTTTGCCCCTGGACCGGGTTCGCAGGCTTCGGCGTCGGTGTCGCCGACTTCCTTCGGCCACTGCGACGCTTCGATGTCTTCGATCAGGGAGACGGCGTCTTCGCGGGAGCGGAGGTCGTGGCCGGTGACCGATTCGCGGCGGCGCTGCGGAAGCCCTTCGGTCTGAAGCGGCGCCGAGTAGCGCTCGCCGTAGAGCTTGATCCCGAACGGGAGCTCATAGGGCAGGCCGCGATAGAGGGCGACCCGGCCGCCCTGGTCGGTGCCGAGGAACCAGACCTGTCGCAGCCCGTACCAGGCCCCGTAGGCGATCACGCCGAGGACGGCGAGGACGGCGAGCGCCTTGGCGGCGGTGCGCAGGCGCCTCCGCTTCGGCTTGCCGGCGAGGCTCTCGCGGCGCTCGCGGGCGGCCTCGGCGGCGGCCCGGCGGCGGACCTCGGTCGCGGTCAGGCCGGCGGCCTCGGCGCTGGGGCCGATCAGGGTCGCGCCCTCGGGCTCGCGCTGGGGAGCGGAGGCGTCGACGAGCCGGAAGGCGAGGGCGGTGATGTTGTCGCGACCGCCGGCGCGGTTGGCCTCGTCGACCAGGGCCCGGACCGCCTCCTTCATCGAGTCGGCGCCGGCGAGGACGAGGCCGATCCGCTCCTCGTCGATCATCGTCGTCAGCCCGTCCGAACAGAGCAGGAAGACGTCGCCCGGGGCCGCCGGGACGGTCTGGACGTCGACCTCGACCTCCGCCTCGGGGCCGAGGGCCCGGGTGATGATCGAGCGCTGGGGGTGGTCCTCGGCCTGGGCGTCGGTGATCTGGCCCTTGCGCCGCATCTCCTCGACCAGCGAGTGGTCGCGGGTGAGGCGTTCGATCTTCCCCCCGCGCAGCCGGTAGGCGCGGCTGTCGCCGACGTGGCCGATGCAGACCTCCTCGTTGGCGGCGTCGACGATCGCGGCGGTGATCGTCGTCCCCATCCCGGTCAGGGAGGGGTCGTCGTGGGCGAGCTGGTGGATCTCCCGGTTCGCGGCCTCGATCGTCGCCCGCAGGAACGTCTCCGGGCGCCCGTCGGGGAGGTCGCGATCGAAGGCGTCGGCCGCGGCCCGCGAGGCGACCTCGCCGGCCTGGGCGCCACCCATCCCGTCGGCGACGACGAAGATCGGGGCGCGGACGAAGAACGAGTCCTCGTTGGCGCTCCGCTGGCGGCCGGTGTCGGTTCGGAATGCCTGGTCGTCGACCCGGAGCACTACGTCACCCCGCCTCGAACCTGAAGGCGGTGTCGCCGATCTTGACGACGTCGCCATCCATCATCTGCGCCTCCCCGGTGAGGCTGGCGTCGTTGAGGAGAGTTCCGTTGGTCGAGTTCATGTCTTCGATGTAGGTGTGGCCGTCTCGGGTGAAGATCCTGGCGTGGACGCCGGAGGCATAGCGGTCGTCGATCGTGACGTCGGCTTCGCCGGAGCGCCCGATCGAGAGGCCGCCGAAGAGGTCGAACCTCTCACCCGGCTCGATGCCGCCGCCGCGTTCGGCGATCAGCCAGGACTCGGACCCCTGGCCCGCGGCGTCGAAAGCGGGCGCCGGGTGGAACCCGGTCGCGTCCGGCGCCGGGGCGACGGTCCCGCGCAGGTCCTTGAGCGAGCTGCGCGCGATCCAGAGCAGGAACAGGTAGAGGACGGCTAGAAAGCCGAACTTGAGGGCGACGGAGATCGGGTCGTAGTCCATCTAACGGCTCGCACGTCGCTCACTCGCGAATAACCAGATATGCACGCTCAATCGCTCCGCGCTCACCCTACGACTCGATGTCGAACAGGAAAGTCGTCGTTCCCAGGGTGACCTCGTCGCCGGGGCCGAGGCGGGTCGAGCTGACGCGCCGGCCGTTGACCTTGATCCCGTTGGTCGAGCCGAGGTCGGCGATCGTCCAATCGCCGGTCGAGGTGCGGCGGAGCTCGGCGTGGTGGCGCGAGATGTTGGGGTCGCGGAGGACGCAGGCGGCGTCCTTGGCGCGCCCGATCGTCGCCCGCGGGCCCTCGAGGACGTAGCGGCGATCGTCGACCGAGACGACGGCGCGGGTCGCGACGGTCGCGGTCGGGCCGGCGCCGGGCTCCGGCTCGGGCGCCGAGCGCACCGCCGAGTAGACCATCGTGTGGCCCTCCTCGCCCTGGGTGGGCGCCGCCCCCTCGCGCGCCGGCGGCTTCACCAGCCGGGCCTGGATCCCGAACTCGCCGAGCCGCAGCCGCTCGTCGGTCTTGAACTCGACCTCGGGCCGGGTCAGGAGGTCGTAGTTGCGGCGCCGCGCGTGCTCGAGCAGATAGCCCGAGAGCTCCTGCTCGAGCGAGCGCTCATAGCCCTCGAGCCTGTCCCGGTCGCGGGTCGAGAGGAAGACCGTGTACTCGTTCGGGACGTAGACCCGCTGGACGCCCGCGGTCTTGTGGGAGTCCATTTCCTTCGCCAGGCGGCGCGCCAGCTCGACCGGCTGCACCTCGGAGCTGAAGGCGCGGCTGAATACCCCCTCGACGAGGCCTTCGATCCGACTCTCGAGGTTGCGCAAGACGCTGATCGGGAGCTCCCTTCCACGGACGCGGGTGCGGTCCTCCGAGGCGGAGAAACCGGCTGAAATCCTACGGTAGAGCGATGCCGTGACCGACCGCGAGCAGGGCGCCGAGCACCGCGGCGGCGGCGGCAACGCCGGCCCTCAGCGGCAGCGCCGACGATCTGCGGGGCGGATTCTCGGCGAGCTGATCGAGCGAGTCCTCGATCGCGGTTCCCAGTTCCTCCAGCGTCGGGCGCCGGGAGCGGCGCGTCTGCAGGGCGGCGTCGATCGTCGCCGCCAGCTCGCGCGGCAGGTCGGGGCGGAGGCGTCGCAGCGGCCGGGCCCGGGCGCCGATCGCCCGCGCCGTCGCGGCCGGGTTGGATCGCCGGTTCGGGTTGATCCCGCCCCAGCACTCATAGAGGGTCAGCGCCAGCGCGTAGACGTCGGCCTCGGGGCCGGCGCTCTGGCCTTCGGCCTGCTCGGGGGCCATGTAGGCGAGGGTGCCGACGATGTCGCCGGGCGCGGTCAGGCCGGCGGCGCCCGCAACCCGGGCGACGCCGAAATCCATCAGCTTGGCGTGCGGCTCGCCGCCCTCGGTGACGACGATGTTCTGCGGCTTGACGTCGCGATGGACGACGCCGCGGGCGTGGGCGTGGTCGAGCGCCTCGCAGAGGTCGGCGCCGATCTCGCCGATCTCACGGTCGCTGAGGGTGCCGAGGCGCGTCTTCCGGGCCAGGGTGTCGCCGTCGACGAGCTCGGTGACGAGCAGCGCGTTGCCTTCCTCTTCCCCGATCTCGTAGAGGGTCACGATCCCGGAGTGGTTGAGGCGCGCCGCCGCCTGGGCCTCGCGCATCACCCGGCCCTCCTCGGCGACGCCGGTGTCGATCGCCTTGACCGCGACCGGGCGCTCGAGGCGGCCGTCCCATGCCTCATAGACGACCCCGAAGCCGCCGCTGCCGATTCGGCGCTCGATGAGGAAGCGATCTAGTACGAGGGAGCCGACCACAGCACTCCGACCTTCGCCGGACAGCGCCCCTCTCCTGCCGAAAAAACGCTGGCTTTGCTGCCGGTCTTGACGATACGACCCCGCCAGCGTGCATACTCTCCGCCCAGTCAACCTGCTTGGGAGAGCCGTTTCTTGGAGGATTCGCGTCTATCAGGGCCGCAACGCAGACAGCGGCCGAGCCGTCGCCCCGAACGCCAGCAGATCATGCTGCGGCGCGGCCTCGCGCTCGGCGCCGGCCTGATCGTCCTGGTCCTGATCGTCCTCGGCGTGCGCGGCTGCCTCAACGCGCGCCAGAACCGCGCCCTCTCCGACTACTCGAGCAACGTCACCCAGATCGTCGAAGAGACCGAACAGACGAGCAAACAGTTCTTCGGCAAGCTCTCGGATCCCGGCAGCCTCTCGGTGACCGAGTTCGTCGCCGAGGTCAACGCCGACCGCAGCGCGATGGACAGCTACACCTCGCGGATCGACGGTTTGAACGCCCCCGGCGACATGGGCAATGCGCAGAACTCCCTGGAGCTGGTCTACTCGCTGCGCAGCAGCGCGATGGGTCAGATCGCGGACGAAATGAGCACCGCGCTGGGCGACGTCGGGGCCGACAAAGCGACCGAAAAGATCGCCAAACAGATGCGGGTGCTTCTCGCCAGCGACGTCATCTACTCGTCGGTGACGCGGCCCGAGATCAACGGCGTGCTCGCCGACAACGGGATCGAAGGCGACGAAGTCCCGAAGAGCGAATTCCTCCCCGACGGGACCGAATGGCTCGAAGAAACCAAGGTCTCGACCGCGCTCGGCTCGATCAGCGGCTCGACCAGCGCCGAAACGCCGGGGATCCACGGCCTCGGCCTGATCTCGACCAACGTCAACGGCACCGAACTCGTGCCCGAATCGACCACCGCCGTCGAAGCGGCCGAAACCCCCGAAGTCGAAGTCGAAGTCCAGAACCAGGGCGAATCGACGGAGAACGGGGTCACCGTCTCGGTGACGGCCGGCGGGACGACCGTGCAGGAAAGCATCGAAAGCATCGGCGCCGGCGAAACCTCGAGCGTGATCATCCCGCTGACGCCGACGCCGAAAGGCACGGTGACGCTCGAAGTGAACGTCGAGCCGGTGCCGGGCGAGACCGTCAGCGAAAACAACGAAGCCAGCTACACCGTCGAATTCGGATAGATTAGGGTGGCGATGAAGGTCGCCTACCTCGGCCCTGCCGGGACTTTCACCGAAGACGCCCTGCACGAAGCGGCGGGGAGCGACGAGATCGAGTCGCTGCGGACGCCGACCGTCCACGACGCGATCGTCGCCGTCGAGCGCGGCGAGGCCGAGCGGGCCTTCGTGCCGTTCGAGAACTCGATCGAGGGCTCGGTCCGCAGCACCCTGGACACCCTCGCGCTCGAGACCGAGGCGGTGACGATCGTCGGCGAGCACGACTTCCCCGTCCGGGCCCACCTGATCGCGCGGGAGGAGGTCGAGCTCGGCCGGATCGAGGCCGTCCTCTCCCACCCCCAGCCGCTTGCCCAGTGCGCGCGCTTCCTGCGCGAGTCGCTGCCCGGCGTCGAACGGCGGAGCGTCTCGAGCACCGCCGCGGCGGTGCGGATGGTGAGCGAGTCGGAGCGGCCCTGGGCGGCGATCGGGGCGCTCTCGGCGGCCGAGCTCTACGGCTGCGTGATCCTGCGGGAGGGGATCGAGGACGAGGCCGACAACGTCACCCGCTTCGTCTGGATCGCCCCCGCCGGCACCGAGGTCGAGGGCGGCGGCGCGCGGAAGACGTCACTGGTCTTCTCCGAGCTCGGCGAGGACCATCCCGGGGCGCTGGTCGAGGCGCTGCAGGAGTTCTCGAGCCGGGAGGTCAACCTCTCGCGGATCGAGTCGCGGCCGCTCCGCCGCGGGCTCGGCCGCTACATGTTCTTCTGCGATCTCGAGGGCGGCGAGGGCGAGGCCCCGGTGTCGGAGGCGATCGCGGCGCTGCGGACCAAGGCCGACTCGGTGCGGATCCTCGGCTCCTATCCCGTCGGCTGAGCGGGGGAGATTCACAAGTCCCCCGCAGGGCGTGCGTAGAATTCGCGAGCGATATGGCGCGCGTCTTGGTTCTGAATGCAACCTATGAGCCGATCAACGTCTGCACTCTTCGTCGCGCCGCCGTGCTGCTGCTGAAGGAAAAGGCCGAGCTGCTCGAGCGCCGCGAGGGCGCGATCCACTCCGAGCACATGTCGATCGACCGCCCCGACGTGATCCGCCTCGTCAGCTACGTCCGGGTTCCGCGCGAGGCGCACCGCCGCAAGATCACCCGCCGCGCCGTGCTCGCCCGCGACGCCTGGACCTGCCAGTACTGCGGCTCGCGCAAGTCGGGGCTCACCGTCGACCACGTCATCCCCCGCAGCCGCGGCGGCAAGTCGGTCTGGGAGAACATCGTCGCCGCCTGCGCCACCTGCAACCGCCGCAAGGGCAACCGCCTCCCGCGCGAGATCCAGATGCACCCCCGCAAGCGCCCGAAGGCGCCGGGGCCGACGGTCTTCATCCAGGTTGCGTCGCCGCGGATTCCGCCCGCGTGGCAACAGTACTTACCGGCCGCCGCGTGACCTGAGCTCGGTAGAGGGAACGGGCATCCCCCGTCCGGACAAGTGCCGAGTCTAATGAGCTCGGCACTTTGAGTATCCGCCCGTCCGGGGGACGCCCGTCCCTCTCCATCAGGCGTGGTCGGCGGCCGCGAGACGAGCTCCGGTGCGCGGGCCGAACCGCACTACTCCGTGGGCGGGGCCTCCTCTGAGGGCGGATCGTCGGACGTCGGGCCTCGTCGCGACGCCGTCGTCGTCCGTCGGCGGGGGGGAGCTCGTCCTGGGGCGGGGTGTCGGCGGCGGGCGGGGCCTCGTCGGATTCGACGACGAGGGCGACGGCGCTGACGACGTCGTCGTCCTTGATGTTCATGACTTTGACGCCCTGGGTCGGGCGGCCCATCTCCGAGATGCCGCTGACCGAGGTCCGCTGGACCATCCCGTTCTGAGAGATGAAGAGCAGCTCCTGATGGTCGTGGACGATCAGGGCGCCGGCGAGACCGCCCTTTTTCTCCGTCAGCTTCGCCGTCAGCACGCCTTTGGTCCCGCGGCCCTTGACCGGGTATTCGGCGACCGGGGTCCGCTTTCCGTAGCCGTTCTCGGTGACGACGAAGAGCTCGGTGTCGTCGCGGGCGATGTCCATCGCCAGCACCCGGTTGCCTTTGGCGGAGACGTTCATCCCCTTGATCCCGCTCGTGTCGCGGCCCATCGGCCGCACCAGCTCCTCCGAGAAGCGCGAGGCGTGGCCCGAGTGGGAGACCATCAGGATGTCGTCCTTGCCCGAGGTGAGCCGGACCTGGACCAGCTCGTCGCCGTCGCGGACCTTGATCGCGATGATGCCGTCGGCGCGGATCGGGGTGTTGTAGGCGAGGAACTCGGTCTTCTTGATCTGCCCTTTGGCGGTCGCGAAGGCGAGGTATTTGTTCTCTTTGAAGTCGCGGGTGGGAATGACAGCCATCACCTGCTCGCCCTCGCGCAGGGGAAGCAGGTTGATCAGGGCGCTGCCTTTCGCCGTCCGCGAGCCCTCCGGCAGCTCGTAGACCTTGAGCCGGTAGACCTTGCCGCGGTTGGTGAAGAAGAGCAGGAAGTCGTGGGTCGAGCAGATGTGGAGGTGGGCGATGTAGTCGTCCTCTTTGAGGTTCATCCCCATCACCCCGACCCCGCCGCGGTGCTGCTGGCGGTAGGTCGCGAGCGGCAGCCGCTTGACGTAGCCCGAGGCGGTCAGCGAGATCACCATCTGCTGGTCGGCGATCATGTCCTCGATCCCGACGTCGCCCTCGAAGTGGGCGATTTCGGTCCGCCTCTCGTCGCCGAAGGTCTCGACGATCTCGCTCAGCTCTTCCTTGACCAGGCCGAAGATTCTCGACTCGTCGCCGAGGATCGCCCGCAGCTCGCCGATCCGCTCCATCAGGTCGGCGTGCTCGGCCCGGACTTTGTCGGCCTCGAGCGCGGTCAGGCGCTGGAGGCGCATGTCGAGGATCGCCTGCGCCTGCTCCCGCGAGAGCTCGAATTTCTCGATCAGGCCGTCGCGGGCGGCGTCCGGGTCGGCCGAGGCGCGGATCAGTTTGATCACGGCGTCGAGGTTGTCGAGCGCGATCAGCAGCCCCTCGAGGATGTGGGCCCGGGCCTCGGCGCGGCGCAGTTCGTACTGGGTGCGCCGGGTGACGACCTCGCGCTGGTGCTGGACGTAGTGGTGGACCAGCTCGAGCAGGCTCAGGGTCCGCGGGACGCCATCGACCAGCGCGACCATGTTGATCCCGAAGCTGGTCTGCATCTGGGTTTTTTTGTAGAGGTTGTTGAGCACGACCTTGGCCGGCTGGCCGCCGCGCTTGAGCTCGATCACCAGGCGCATCCCGGAGCGGTCCGACTCGTCGCGGAGGTCGGAGATGCCCTCGAGTTTTTTCTCGCGGACGAGGTCGGCGATCTTGGTGATCAGGCCGTTGTCGCCGCCCTTCTTGACCATGAACGGGAGCTCGGTGACGACGATCGCGTCCTTGCCGCCCTTGAGCGGCTCGACGTGGGCGCGGGCCCTGACCTTGACCGACCCCCGCCCCGATGCGTAGGCGTCGCGGATCCCCTCCAGGCTCATGATCCCGCCGCCGGGGAAGTCCGGGCCCTTGACGTGCTCCATCAGACCGGCGAGGTCGATCTGGGGTTCGTCGATGTAGGCCGCGACCGCGGAGGCGACCTCGCGCAGGTTGTGCGGCGGGATGTTCGTCGCCATCCCGACCGCGATCCCGGACGCCCCGTTGACGAGGAGGTTCGGGAAGCGAGCGGGCAGGATCGACGGTTCCTGCGCTTCTTCGTCGTAGTTGGGGCCGAAGTCGACGGTGTCGGCGTCGATGTCGCGCAGCAGCTCGGTCGCCAGGCGCCCGAGTTTTGCCTCCGTGTAACGCATCGCGGCGGCGGGGTCGTCGTCGATCGATCCGAAGTTGCCCTGGCCGTCGATCAGCGGATAGCGCAGCGAGAAGTCCTGCGCCATCCGGACCAGCGTGTCGTAGATCGCCGAGTCGCCGTGGGGGTGGTACTTGCCCATCACCTCGCCGACGATGAAGGCGCACTTCCGGTATGGCCGGGTCGGCTGCAGGCCGATGTCGTGCATCGCGTAGAGGACCCGGCGATGCACCGGCTTCAGCCCATCGCGCACGTCCGGGAGCGCCCTGCCGACGATCACGCTCATCGCGTAATCGAGATAGGAGGAGCGCATCTCCTTCTCGAGCTCGCGGTCTTCGACCCGGCCCGTCAGTGCCTCAAGAGCCATCAGCTATCACCCCGCAACGCGTCAGACATCGAGGAACTTGACCTCTTTCGCGTGGTCCTCGATGAAACGCCGGCGCGGCTCGACCTGATCGCCCATCAGCATCGAGAAGATCTGGTCGGCGGCCGCTTCGGAGGCGTCCTCGAGCGTGACCCTCTGCAACGTCCGGCTCGCGGGATCCATCGTCGTCACCCGAAGCTGCTCGGCATTCATCTCGCCGAGTCCCTTGAAGCGGGTCAGCTGCGTCCCGTGTCGTGCCAGGTCGAGGACGGCGGTGTGCAGCGCCTCGAATGAGAGTGCCTCACCGCTGCGGGACCCGAGGGTCACCGCGAACGGCGGACGCCCGACCTGCTTGAGCAGCGCCGTAGTGGACCTCGGCGAACTTGCGGTACTCGCGGTGATCGAACAGCTCTCGGGGAAGGCGGTGTTTACGAGCGAGGCCGGTCTTGCGTTCGACCGCCCTCACGGTCAGCCCCTCCGAGTTGTCCTCGACGACCTCCGTCTCGAATGGCTCCGCCGGGTCGTCGGGGCCGCTGAGCAGATCACGGGCGCCGGCCAGCGTCGCCACCTCCTCGTCGAGGAGGCTCGACTCCTCGAGGAACTTGACCACCTCGTGGCCGAACTCGGCCTGCAGGGAGGACCCCCACCCTTCGTACTCTTTCGCCCGTCGGGTGTAGGCCTGCCAGCGAGACTTGGTCAGCTTCCTCGACTCGCCGCTCGCGTCGCGGATCTCGATCTTCTCGAGCTTGTCGCGCAGCAGGAGCTCCTCGAGTTCGGACTCGCGCTCGAGGTAGGTCTCCTGATTGCCCTGTTTGACCCGGTACAGCGGCGGCTTTGCGATGTAGACGTACCCCTGAGCGATCAGCTCCGGCATCTGGCGGTAGAGGAAGGTCAGGACCAGCGTCCGGATGTGGGCGCCGTCGACGTCGGCGTCCGTTGCCATGACGATTTTGTGGTACCTCGCCTCTCCGAGGTCGAACTCGTCGTGGATGCCGGTCCCGATCGCCGTGATCAGCGCCTGGATCTCGTTGTTGGCGAGGACCTTGTCGATCCGGCTCTTCTCGACGTTGATGATCTTGCCGCGCAGCGGCAGGACCGCCTGGGTCGAGCGGTCGCGGGCCTGCTTCGCGGAGCCGCCGGCCGAGTCGCCCTCGACCACGAACAGCTCGGCGTCGCGCGGGTCCTTGACCGTGCAGTCGGCGAGCTTGCCGGGCAGGGTCGAGTTCTCGAGCGCCGACTTGCGGCGGGTCAGGTCGCGGGCTTTGCGGGCGGCGTCGCGGGCGCGCGAGGCGTCGATCGACTTGGTGATGATCCGCCTTGCGTCGCCCGGGTTCTCCTCGAGGAACTCGGAGAGTTTGCGGTTCACGACCTCCTCGACCAGCCCTTTGATCGGCGGGTTGCCGAGTTTGGTCTTGGTCTGCCCCTCGAACTGGGGGTCGTGCAGCTTGACCGAGATCACCGCGGTCAACCCCTCGCGGACGTCCTCGCCGGCGAGGTTGGGGTCTTTCTCTTTCAGCAGCCCTTTGCTGCGGGCGTAGGCGTTGAGCGTCCGCGTCAGCGCCGCCCGGAACCCGGAGAGGTGGGTGCCCCCCTCGTGGGTGTTGATGTTGTTGGCGAAGCTGAAGATCGACTCCTGGTAGGAGGAGTTCCACTGCATCGCGATCTCGACCTGGCCCTCGTCGGCCTCGCCGTCGAAGAAGATCGTCTTCGGGTGCAGGGTGTCCTTGTTCTCGTTCAGGTGGCGGACGAAGTCCTCGATGCCGCCCTCGTACTGGAAGGTGACCGAGTTGGTCGCGCCGCGCTCGTCGATGAGTTCGATCTTCAGCCCGCGGGTGAGGAAGGCCGTCTCCCGCAGCCGGTCGGCGAGGGTCTGGAAGTCGAACTCGACTTCCTCGAAGATCTCCGCGTCGGGCTGGAAGGTGATCTTGGTCCCGGTCGCCTCCGTCGCGTCGCCCTCGGTCAGAGCCTCCTGCGGATGGCCGCGCTCGTAGTCCTGGCTCCAGACGTGGCCGTCGCGGCTGATCTCGAGATGGAGTTTCTCGGAGAGGGCGTTGACGACCGAGACGCCGACGCCGTGGAGGCCGCCGGAGACTTTGTAGCCGCCGCCGTCGCCGAACTTGCCGCCGGCATGGAGCGTCGTCAGGACGACCTCCGCCGCGGGCTTTTTCTCTTTCTTCAGTTCTTCGACCGGGATGCCGCGGCCGTCGTCGCGGACGGTGCAGCTGTCATCCGGGTGGAGGACCGACGACGACTTCGCTGCAGTGGCCGGCGAGGGCCTCGTCGACCGAGTTGTCGACCACCTCGTAGACGAGGTGGTGCAGGCCGCGGGGGCCGGTCGAGCCGATGTACATACCGGGACGCTTGCGGACCGCCTCGAGACCCTCAAGGACGGTGATGTCCTTGGCCCCGTAGGAGTCAGACGGGCCTTTCTCGGCAGGCCCGGCGCCCTTCTCAGATTTAGGCAATTGATCCTCTCTGCTCAGAAAAACCCCGACCGGACTGCGTGATCGACACGCTTGGTCGGGGTAGAAATGCGAGTTGACATAAGGATACCAGTTCAGGCCCTCTGAAGAACCGGTGTTCCGGAATAAAAAGCCTGCAAAACACGGATAAAATGTAATTAAGGTCGTGTGCGATCCGCACGGAACCGCAAACCCTGCGGGGACTGCTCCCCCAGGCGGTCTCTGAGGCGTGCCAGAAGCTGCTCCTGCATCAGGTCGAGCTCGTCGGCCCAGACCGGGTCCGAGCAGGCGATCGTGACGGTCCCGTCCGCTTCGGAGACGGGCTGAGCGACCGCGGCGATCCGCTCGCCCACGGTCTCCATCCAGGCCGCCTGGACGGCCGCGAGGCGGGTCTTCGGCGCCGCCCGCTCGAGGGCCGCTCGCAGCCCTTCCGCCGCCGGGCGCGGTGCGCTGCGGTGGGTCATGCCGCCTCGGCCGCGCCGGAGACGGGATGCGCGAGCGGCATCCGGGTCGCGGCGACGCGCAGCGGGGCCGGCACCGACTCCTCGGTCGCGGCGGTGATCACGACCTGGCCCGGGCCGGCGAGGAGCTCGACCAGGCGCTCGCGGCGCTCGGGGTCGAGCTCGCTCATGACGTCGTCGAGGAGCAGCAGCGGGGTGACCCGGCGGGCCTCGGCGAGGGCGGACCGCTCGGCGAAGAGCAGTGCCAACAGGGCGGTCCGCTGCTGGCCCTGGGACCCGAACCGGCGCAGGGCCCTGTCGGCGGCGGCGATCTTCACCTCGTCGAGGTGAGGTCCCCAGGAACTGCGGCCGAGGCGGACGTCGGCCTCGCGGCGCTCGGCGAGCCCCTCGCGGATCTCCTCGGCCGAGCCGGCCGCCCGCGGGGCGTACTCGAGCGTCGCGGCGCCCTCCAACCCGAGCTCGGCGGCGGACGAAGCGAACCGCGGGGCGAGGTCCTCCAGCGCCTCGGCCCGGGCTTCGACCAGGGCCGCCGCGGCCTCGGCGAACGAGGCGTCCCAGGCCTCGAGCTCGCCGCCGCCGGCCGGGGCGCGGGCGAGCAGGGCATTGCGCTGCGCCAGAGCCTGGCCGAACCGGACCCTCAGCCCCGCCCTCGACGGCCAGCGGGCGGCGAGGAAGCGGTCGACGTGCGCGCGGCGCTCGGCCGGCGGCCCCTTGATCAGCGCCAGTCGGTCCGGGGAGAAGACGGCGACGGGCGGACGGTGCCGCGCCGCGGTCGCGGCGTCGACCGGGCTGCCGTCGAGGAGGTGGCGCCTTCCCTCGGCCCGGCTCACCGACGCCAGGAGCCGGTGCTCGATCCCGTCGTCGTCGCGGACGACGGCCTCGGCCCGCGCCAGCTGCCCTCCGAACGGAATCAGGTCGCGCCGGTCCGAGGTCCGGAACGAGCGGCCGGTGAGGGCGAAGTAGAGGGCCTCGAGGAGGTTCGTCTTGCCGGCGCCGTTGGGCCCGATCAGGCTCGCCACCCCGGGCCCGAGCTCGATCCTCGCGTCGACCAGGCTCCGCGAGGGATTGGCTTCGACGGCGGTGACCAGCACCGGGGCCGTCCTCAGACGTTGAGGCGGATCGGCATCACCAGGTAGCGGAAGTCTTCGTTGTCGACCGGCTGCAGCAGGCCCGGCCGCAGCGGCGAGATCAGCCGCAGCATCACCTCGTCGCCCTCGACGCTGTCGATCCCGTCCTTGAGGAAGTCCGGGTTGAACCCGATCTCGAGCGGCTCGCCGTCGAATGCGGCGGGCATCGTCTCCTCCGCGTCGCCGACATCGGGGGTCGAGGCGGACACCTTCAACTCCCCCTCGGTGAACGAGAGCCGCAGCGGGGCGTTGCGCTGCGCGAGCTGGCTGACACGGCGGGCGACTTCGAGGAACTCGGACCGGGTCAATCTGACGTCGTGCTCGTAGGACTCCGGCAGGAGTTGTTGAAAGTTGGGGAATTGGCCGTCGATCAGCCTCGTGTTGAGGAGGACCGCCCCTGCCTGGAAAACCGCCTGGTTGGGAAGCAGGCTGACCTTCACCTCCTCGACGTCGTCGGCGGCGACGATCCGGCCCAGCTCGCGCAGGGCGCGGGCCGGGATGTTCGCCTCGAGCTCGCCGCCGATCCCGCCCTCGAGCGGCGTCCGCTTCACCGCGAGCCGGTAGGAGTCGGTGGCGACCATCGTCATCTCCTCGCCGGCGGCGCTGACCAGGACCCCGGTCAGGACCGGGCGCATGTCGTCCTGGGAGGCCGCGGGGGCGACCAGGTCGACGGTTTCGGAGAGCGCTTTGCCCGGGATCGTCAGCGGCTCGCCGTCGGCGACCGGGACCTTGGGAAAGTCCTCGGCCGGAAGCGTCCGCACGTGGAAGCGCGAGCCGCCGCAGCGGATCTCGACGTCGCGCTCCGACTCGCGCAGCTCGATCTCGACCTTGTCGTCGGCGAGCGAGCGGACGAGGTCCGCGAGCAGCCGGCCGGGAAGCAGGACCGTGCCGGCGCTCTCGACGGTCGCGGCGAGCTCGGTGCGGATGCCGATCTCGCCATCGGTCGCGCTCAGGGCGACCGAGTCCTCGGAGGCGGCGACGAGGATTCCCGACAACGCCTGGGTCGCGGCCCTGGTCGATACCGCGCGAGAGACGGTCGAGAGCTTGGAGGAAAGCTCTTCTCGTTCCGTGGTCAGCTTCAAAGACAAACTCCCTATCGAGTTGATTTAGGGCCTGTGGAAACGGGCCGAGGAGTAGCGATTCCCCACCATGATGGGGCTTGCGGGTTGTGGACGGGATTGTGGGGGAGCATTGATTCTTACAGCGGCGTCGGCCGTCAGCCGGCCCGCCTGGAGGGATTGTGGATCGTCTCGCGCAGGCTGTTGACACGGTCGCGAAGGTCGTCGTCCTCGCCGACCGCGGCTTCGGCGCGGCGGATCGAGTTGAGCACGGTCGAGTGGTCGCGGCCGCCGAAGCGCTGGCCGATCTCCGGCAGCGAGAGCTGCGGTGCGCTCGCGGGTGAGCAGGATCGCGATGTGGCGGGCTCGGACCGGGGCCGCGGCCCGGGAGGGGCCGATCAGCACCTCGGCCGAGATCTCGAACTCGGCCGCGACCGCGGCCTGGATCGCTTCGACCGGGTCGGCGTCACCGGGCCCGCGTGGTCCTGGGGACGAGCTTTTCGACCAGCTCGGTGCTGAGCGGCTCGGCCGTGATCGACGAGTGGGCGATGACCTGCGTCAGCGCGCCGTGCAGGCGCCGGACGTTGGTGTCGATCCGCGCCGCGAGCTCGGTCAGGGCGTCGCGGCTCCCCGTCTCGAGGCCGGCCTCCCGGGCCAGGCGCCGCAGAACCGTGAGCCGAGTCGCCAGGTCAGGGTGGCCGACCGGGACGGTCAGCCCCCACTCGAAGCGGTCGCGCAACCGCTCGGCGAGCGTCGAGAGTTCGCTCGGCACGCGGTCGGCGGAGAGGACGAGCTGGCTGCCGCCTTCGTAGAGGGCGTTGAAGGTGTGGAAGAACTCCTCCTCGGTGGCCTGCTTGCCCTCGAGGAACTGGACGTCGTCGACGAGGAGGACGTCGAGGTCGCGGTGCCTTTCCTTGAACCGCTCGGCGCCGCTCGAGCGCAGCGCCGCGACGAACTCGCTGGTGAACCGCTCGGCGGTCGTGTACCGGACCTCGAGCTCGGGCGCGTGAATCCGCAGGTAGTTGGCGATCGCGCCGAGGAGGTGGGTCTTGCCGAGGCCGGGCGGGCCGTGGAGGAAGAGGGGGTTGTAGGCCTCCGAGGGCGCCTCGGCCACGGCCAGCGCCGCGGCGTGGGCGAGGCGGTTGCCGCCGCCGATCACGAATCGGTCGAAGCTGTGATGGGGATTGAGCTCCGCTTCCTCCTCGGCGGCTTTCGCCGCCGTGCTCGGCTGCCCCGAAGCTGACGTCCTCGAACTCGGCGCCGGTTTCGGCGAGGCCGTCGCGGATCAGCGAGGAGTAGCGGCGCTCGACCCAGGCCCTGATCCCCTCCGGCGCGCCGAGGTAGAGGGTCCTGCCGCGCCCGCCGACCACCCGCAGCGGCTCCAGCCAGAGGCGGAAGGTGGACTCGGGGACCGAGGCGCGCAGTCGCGCCTGGACCTCTCCCCAGAGAGCTTCGAGACTCTGTCGATCCGCGTCATCGTGCACCTCCGGCCGACCATAGCGACGGGCCGCGGGCACGATTCGGGCCGCCTCGCAAATGCCGAGAAATCGTTCGGGCGGGCCCGGCGCCCGCGTCCGTATACTGCGACGGCCAATGAAGCGGACCTACCAGCCGAAGAAGCGCAAGCGGGCCAAGACCCACGGCTTCCGGGCGCGGATGAGCACCCGGGGGGGTCGCGCGATCCTCAGCCGGCGCCGCCGCAAAGGCCGGAAGCGCCTGACGCCATAGCGATGCCGAAGCGACGGCGCCTCTCGCGCAGCGGCGAGTTCGACCGCGTCTACCGCGACGGCTCATCCCACGCGACGCGTTACCTCGTGCTCTACAGCTTTCCTCGCCGCGGCGAGGACGGCGAGGACTCCGAGATCAGGCTCGGCGTCTCGGCGAGCCGCAAAGTCGGCGGCGCCGTCGAGCGGAATCGGGTCAAGCGGGTCCTCCGCGAGGCGTTCTGGGCGGCGTCCGACCGCCTCCCGGACGGGCACGACTTCGTCCTCGTCGCGCGTCCGGAAATCGGCGAGCTGATCGAGCGGGAGGGGCTCGGGGGAGCCCAGACAAGCCTCGACGAGGCCCTCGCCGAGGCGGGAATCCCCTCGGAGCGTTCCACGTGAAACGCCTTCTTCTGGCGCTCGTCGACGCCTACCGACGCCTGGTCTCGCCGGCTCTGCCGCGCCGCTGCAAGTACGAGCCGACCTGCTCGGCCTACGCCGCCGAGTCGATCCGGCGCTTCGGCGCCGCCCGCGGCCTGCTGCTCGCCGGCTGGCGCCTGCTCCGCTGCAACCCGTTCAGCCACGGCGGCTTCGACCCGGTGCCGCGCCGCTTCACCCTCAAGGTCGGTCCCGTCGACCCGAGCGCCTACCACGGCGAGGTCCGCCCGTGATCCCGTTCGCCGACATCCTGGAACCGCTCGAGAACGTCGCCGAATCGGTCCTCAACTTCTTCCACGACAACGTCGGCCTCAGCTGGGGGACCTCGATCATCGCCCTCACCGTCTGCGTCCGGGCGATCCTGATCCCGCTGACCTACAAACAGATCAAAGGCATGCGCGCGCTGCAGGCGCTGCAGCCCCAGATCAAAGCGATCCAGGAGAAATTCAAGAACGATCGCCAGCGCCAGCAGCAGGAGATGATGCGCTTCTACCAGGAGAACAAAGTCAACCCGCTGGCCTCCTGCCTGCCGCTCCTCCTCCAGCTGCCGATCTTCTTCGCCCTGTTCCGGACCCTGCGCGGCGACAGCTTCCAGGAAGACGTCGAAGCCTCGGGCGGCGCGAGCTGGGCATTCATCAACTCGGTGATCGAAAAGCCGCACGGGGCCGAACTGATCGTGCTGCTGATCCTCTTCGGCGGCTCGATGGCGCTCTCGACCTACATCACGATGCGCTCCTCGCCGACCGCGGCGGGCGCGCAGCAGTACGTGATGCTCGGCGCCTTCGCCCTGGTCGGGCTCTTCTTCGTCCCCGCCGTCCCCGCCGGCCTCAGCCTCTACTGGATCACGACCAACTTCTGGACCGTCGGCCAGTCCTACGTCGCGGCGAAATTGATCCCCGCCCCGGCCGTGCCCACTCCGGAGGAGCAGGCGGCGGCCAAACCGCCCCCCAAACCGCCCAAAAAGAAGAAGCGGCGGCGGTAGGACGGGGTTTGGTTCCCCCGTCCTCGGACTCGCCTCGCTATCAGCTCGGCCTTTGAGTATCCGCCCGTTCGACGGGCAACCAAACCCCGTCCCCCGGCCGCAGCTGCGGTCTCCTCATTCGCGCGGCGAATCGTGCGTCGGGGTGGATAGGGTGAGAACCGTGAGTGAGTCGGGTGAGCAGAGGGAGTGGCCGGAGGAGCCGGCGGAGAGGGTGCGCGAGCTGGTCGAGGGCGTGCTGGACGAGCTCGATCTCGAGGGCGATGTCGAGGTCACCGAGGACGATGACGCGATCGAAGCGGTCGTCGCCGGCGAGGACGACTACGGGCTTCTGATCGGCCGCCGCGGCCAGACGATCGACGCGCTGCAGCTGCTCTGCCACCAGGCGGCATTCCGCGGGATCCGGGAGCGCAAGCGGGTTCTGCTCGACGCCGCCGGCTACCGCGAGCGTCGCCGCGAGGTCCTCACCGCCCGCGCGGCCCGGGCCGCGGAGCAGGCGCTGAGCGCCAACCGGATCGTCGAGATGGACCCGATGAGCGCCCAGGAGCGGCGTGTCGTCCACGAGTTCCTCAGGGATCGCGCCGGCGTCGAGACCTACAGCGAAGGCGACGAGCCCCACCGCTGCGTGGTCGTCGCGCCGCTTGTCTCAGACGAGTGAGCCACGACCCGACCTCGCCGCTCGGCGAAGCGGAACGGGCCGCGCTGCGCACGGTTCTCGAGCTCCTCGCCGAGGAGCGGGCGTCGGTCAGCTCGGTGGTCGAGCCCGACCAGGGCTGGAAGGTCCACGTCGCCGACAGCCTCACCGGCCTCGAGCTCGCCGACCTCCGCGACGCGAAGCGGATCGCCGATATCGGCGCCGGCGCCGGCTTCCCCGGCCTGCCGCTCGCGGTCGCGCTGCCCACGGCGGAGGTCGACCTGATCGAGTCGGTCGGGCGCAAGTGCGCCTTCATCGAGCGCGCGATCGACGCCGCCGGGATCGACAACGCGAGGGTTCTCAACACCCGCTCCGAGGATTGGGCGGCGGAGGGAGGGGAGGGCAGGGAGGCCTACGACGCCGTCACGGCACGCGCCGTCGGCCGGCTCTCGACCCTGGCCGAGCTGGCCTCGCCGCTCCTGCGCGAGGGTGGAGTGCTGGTCGCCTGGAAGGGGCGGCGGGACGAGGAGGAGGAGGCGCAGGCCGCCCGCGCCGCGACGAGGTTGGCGATGGAGGCCGAGCGGGTGCTCGACGTCGGTCCCTACGCCGGCAGCCGCAACCGCCACCTGCACCTGCTGCGAAAGACGGGCCCGACTCCGAGCGATCTTCCGCGACGTCCGGGAATGGCGAAGAAGCGCCCCCGCGGCTGATGACTAGTCTGCGGCCATGAGCGCGAAGCGCGGAATATTCGTCTGATGGGCCTGGTCCACGCAGTCGCCAACCAGAAGGGTGGGGTCGGGAAGACGACCACCGCGGTCAACCTCGCCGCCTGCATCGCCAAGGGCGGCGCCCAGACCCTGCTCGTCGACCTCGATCCGCAGTGCAATGCGACGACCGCTCTCGGCGGCGACCGCGACGCCCACCCGTCCTCCTATGACTGCCTGATCGGCGAGGTCTCCGTCGCCGAGGCCGCCCGGCCCGCCGGCCCCGACAACCTCTGGCTCGTCCCCGCCAGCCGCGACCTCGCCGGCGCCTCGGTCGAGCTGCCGCGGCTCGAGGGCTCGGAGACCCGATTGCGCGAACGGCTCGGCCCGGTCCGCGAGCGGTTCGCCTTCACGATGCTCGACTGCCCGCCCTCGCTCGGCCCGGTCAGCGTCAACGCCCTGGTCGCGGCGGACAGGGTGATCGTCCCGGTCCAGGCCGAGTACCTCGCACTCGAGGGCCTGGTCCAGTTCCTTGACACGGTGGGGATGATCCGGCGTGAGTTGAATCCCTCGCTGAACGTGTCGGGCCTGTTGATCACTATGCATGACGAGCGCACGCGCCTGGCCCAGGACGTCGAGCGGGAGTTGCGCGATCACTTTCCGGAAATGGTCTTCGACACCGTCATCCCCCGCAGCGTCAGGCTCGCCGAGGCCCCGAGCTACGGGCTGCCGGTGACCGAGCACGCCCCGGTCTCCCGCGGGTCGGACGCATATCGCGCGCTCGCCGAGGAGGTCTCGGCCCGTGGCTAGCCCCGGGATCGGCCGCGGCCTCGCCGCGATCCTGCCGGAGGCCGCCGCGGACGACGTCGGCGAGCTCCAGGAGCTCCGAGTCGACCTGATCAAGCCGAACCCGAACCAGCCCCGGAAGCGATTCGACGCCGAGTCGCTCAGCGGCCTGGCGTCGTCGATCGAGGCCAGCGGCGTCGTCCAGCCGCTGCTCGTCCGCCCCCTCCCCGACGGCAGCTACGAGCTGATCGCCGGCGAGCGCCGCTGGCGCGCGGCCCAGCAGGCCGGCCTCGAGAAGGTGCCGGCGATCGTCCGCGAGTCCGAGCGGGCGGAGCGGCTGCAGGTGGCGCTGATCGAGAACGTCGTCCGCGAGGACCTCAATCCGATCGACGAGGCGCGCGCCTGCGCGGCCCTGGTCGAGGACCTCGGGCTCTCCAAAGAGGAGCTCGCCCGCCGCATCGGGCGCAGCCGCCCGGCGGTCTCGAACCTGATCCGGCTGCTCGAGCTGCCCGACGACACGCTGGTGCTGCTCGAGTCCGGAGAGCTGACCGAGGGCCACGGCAGGGCCCTGCTCGGGATCCGCGGCAACGACGCCCGGCGCCGCCTCGGCGCGCGACGCAGCCAAGGGCGGCTGGTCGGTCCGCGAGACCGAGAACAGGGTTAAGCTGGCCAGCCAGCCAAACCGTAAGCCGCGCCCGGAGCCGGTCGACGCCGAGCGCCAGGCCGCCCTCCGCGACGTCGGCGACGAGCTCGAGGCCGGCCTCGGCCACGAGGTCAGGGTGCGCCCGCGGGGCGAGGAGATCGTCGTCGAGATCCACCTCAGCGACCTCGCCGAGACGCTCGAGCTGGCGCGCCGGCTCGGCAAGCGAAAGGGCTGAGCCGGCCGGGGCGGAGAGCCGCGGACGGTCGCTATCATCGCCCACTGCTTCGGGCGATTAGCTCAGTTGGTTAGAGCGCGTCTCTGATAAGGACGAGGTCCCTGGTTCGAATCCAGGATCGCCCACTGCGATAATGAGCGGCCAGCCAGAGTGGGAGCGAGTTTTTGCAGCAGATGCAGATCTACGGCGTCAGCTTCGACATGGTCGGCAAGCAGCCGATCGTGTTGCTGAAGACCGTCGACGGGAACCGGTTTCTGCCGATCTGGATCGGGCATCCTGAGGCGGCGGCGATCCTGATGAAGCTGCAGGGCGCCTCGACCCCGCGGCCGATGACCCACGACCTGCTCTCGGACGTGCTCGAGCAGCTCGACGCGAAATGCGAGCGGGTCTCGGTCACCGAACTTCGGGACAACACCTTCTACGCGTCGATCACGGTCTCGATCGACGGCACCGAGCTCGAGATCGACTCGCGGCCGTCGGACGCGCTCGCGCTCGCGGTCAGGGTCTCGGCGCCGATCTTCGCCGCCGAGGACGTGATCGAGGAGTCGGCGATCGAGTTCGAGCACGAGGTCGAGGACACGGAGGAGGTCGTCGACAAGTTCAAGGAGTTCCTCGACGAGGTCTCCCCCGACGACTTCGCCCAGGGGAACTCATAGCCGCCTCCTCTGCTCCCGCTCGGGCCAGAGGAAACAGATATGGACTGGCCCTCGCTCCCGCGTCCGGGGGCGGCTAGGTCCTCGTCGCCGCGGCGGGTGAGGCGAGCTGGAGGATCCGGTCGACGAGATCCTCGAACGAGAGGCCGGCCGCCTCGGCCGACTGCGGCAGGAGGCTGGTGTCGGTCAGGCCCGGGATCGCGTTGACCTCGAGCACCTGCGGCCCGGCCTCCTCGAGGATCAGGTCGACCCGTGAGAAGCCGGTGCAGCCGAGCGCCTCGTAGGCGCCGAGCGCCGCCGCGGTGACGGCCGGCCTCCTCCTCCGCGGTCAGGTCGGCGGGGCAGATGAAGTTGGTGCGGCCGATCTCGTAGCGCGCCTCGAAGTCGAAACGATCGCCGGTCGGGATCGCCTCGACGACGGCAGGGCCTCGTCGTCGAGCGACGCTGACCGCGAGCTCGCGACCGTCGACGAAGCGCTCGAGCAGGACCCGGTCGTCGTAGCTGAAGGCCGAGACCAGCGCCGCCGGGATCTCCTCCCGTGCTGGCCGCGAACTTCACCCCGAGCGAGGAACCGCCGCGGCTCGGCTTGACGACCAGCGGGTAGCCGAGGCGCTCCTCGAGCCCGTCGAGGGCGTCCGCCGCGCCCGAGCTCGCGGAACGCGGTCTCGTTGAAGGCAAGCCAATCGGGCGTCGGGACCCCGGCGGCCCGCAGCTCGTGCTTGGCCAGCGACCTTGTCGTTGCAGCGGACACAGGCGGCGACCCCGGGGCCCGTGAAGGGAATGCCGAGGATCTCGAGCAGCTCCTGCATCGGTCCCGTCCTCGCCGCCGTGGCCGTGCATCGCGACGAACGCGATCGTCCGGCCTCGTCGGCCGGACAAGGCGCCTCGACGAGCTCGGCGTCGGCGTCGATCGAGACGACCTCGTGGCCGAGCCTGGCGAGCGCCTCCTGGACCCGCGCGCCGGACCGCAGCGAGACGCCGCGCTCGAACGACCGCCCGCCCTTGAGGACCGCGACCTTCACGCCGACTCCTCCTTGCGGAAGGGGAGGACCTCGGCGCCCTCGTCGGGCTCGGATGGGCGCTGGACCGGGTGGCCTGTGAGCGTGCCGTAGAGCTCGACCTGCTGGGCGATGACCTTGCCGATCCGCCGCACGCCCTCCTCGATCTCGGCCTCGTCGGAGCCGGAGAAGTTGAGCCGCATCGAGTTGCGGCCGCGGCTTTCGTCGGCGTAGGCGGCCTGGCCGGGGACGAAGGCGACGTCGTCGCGCAGCGCCCTGGCGAGGAGGTCGCCGGTGTCGATGAAGTCCGGCAGCGTCGCCCAGATGAAGAGCCCGCCCTCGGGCTGGGTCCAGGTCGCCTCCGGGGGGAAGTGCCGGCTCAGCGCGGCGAGCATCGTGTCGCGCCTGCCGCGGTAGATCTCGACCAGGCTTTCGACGTACTGACGCCAGCGGCCTTCGGCGAAGTACTCGCGGACGAAGAACTGGGTCAGGGTCGAGGTGCAGAGGTCGGCAGCCTGCTTGCCGAGGACGATCTTCTCCATCACCGGCGGCGGCGCCACCGCCCAGCCGAGGCGGATGCCGGGGGAGAGGATCTTCGAGAAGGTCCCGATGTAGATGACGTAGTCGCCGCCGTCGAGCTGGTAGAGCGGCGGCAGCGGCTCGCCGCCGAACCGCAGCAGGCCGTAGGGGTTGTCCTCGACGACGAGCATCTCGCGGCTGCGGGCGAGCTCGACCAGGCGTTGCCGCCGCGGCAGCGACATCGTCACCCCGGCCGGGTTCTGGAAGCTCGGCACCGAGTAGACGAATTTCGGCGAGCGCCCTTCGCCGTCGAGCCGCTCGAGCGTCGCTTCGAGCTCTTCGATCCGCATCCCGTCGTGGTCGCACTCGATCTGGACGACCTCGGCCTCGTAGCTGCAGAAGACCGGGACCGCGCCCGGGTAGGTCGGCGCCTCGCAGATGACGACGTCGCCGGGGTCGAGCAGGACCTTGGAGACGAGGTCGATCGCCTGCTGGCCGCCGGTGGTGACGATGACGTCGTCGTGGTCGGGCAGCATCCCCTCGGCCCCCATCACCTGGACGATGCAGTCGACCGTCTCCTCGAAGCCCTCGGTCGGCCCGTACTGGAGCGCCTCGGCCGCCGAGGTCTGGGCGATCCTGGTCATGTCGGCGGCGAACGTCGCCGGCGGGAAGGTCGAGGTGTCGGGGAGGCCGCCGGCGAGCGAGATCACCTCGGGCCGGGCCGTGATCGCCATCAGGTCGCGCATCGCCGAGGAACGCATCACGGTGGTCCGGCTCGCGAACAGCCCGGCGTAGCGCTCGAGATCCCGCGTCAGCGTGTGCGCCCGCCGCCGGTGGGGGGGTTCGACCATCCATGAAGTGTAGGTTTTCCACGTGAGTTTTCTTGAAGGAGCCGGCCTCGAGCTGGGCATCGGCATCGCGATCGGGATGCTGGCCGGGACCACCGGAACCCGCGGCTCGGCCCGCGGCCGGATGACGCTGCTGGCCGCCGTGATCGGCCTCGTGGTCGGGTATCTGCTCGCCGGCCACGCCGACCTCGACAAGTTGATCGGCGCCCTGTTCTGCCTCGCCGGCGCCGTCTTCGGCTGCATCATCGTCAGCGACGTCGTCAGCGGCGCCGGCAAACGCCAGGGCGGCGGCTCGGGCGCGATCGGGTTCCTGATCGCGCTGGTGGCGATCGTCGTCGCGGTCGCGGCGCTGCTGGTGCCGGACATCACCCTGCTCGTGATCATCGGCCTCGCCTGGCTCGGCTTCGCCCGCCAGCGCCGCGCCAAACGCAAACACGAGGGCCTCCGGGTCCTTCGCTGACCCCCGCCGCCCCCGGACGCGGGAGCGAGCGCCAGTCCATCTCTGTTTCTTCTGGCGCGAGCGGGAGCAGAGGAGGCGGCGGTTTGTTCGGCGGCGCCAGGTCGCAGCTTAGCCAGGCATGATTGACCGAGGATGGCGTTGACCGATAAGAAGCTGGTCCTCACCTACGTCGACTCGTTGAGGACCGACATGCTGGAACGGACGATCGACGAAGGCGAGGCGCCGACCTTCGCGGCCCTCCTCGAGCGCGGCAACCTCGTCCCCGACTGCGTCTCGAGCTTCCCGTCGGTGACCCCGGTCGCCTGCGCGGAGATGGTCACCGGCGTCGGCGCCGACCGCCACTGGATCAGCGGCATGAACTGGTACCACCGGCTCGAGCGGCGCTACGTCGAGTACGGCTCCTCGCTGGAGGCGACCCGGTCGGTCGGCGTCTTCCGGGCGCTCTACGACCTCGTCTACAACATGAACCTCGCCCACCTCAGCCCCGAGGTCCCGACCCTCTTCGAGAGCCTCGACGACGCCGGCGCCCGCACCGCCTGCACCCCGTTCCTGATCTACCGGGGCCGCCATCGGCACCAGGTCTCGCTCGAGGGGCTGATGAAGCGGACGCTGGTCGACGCCGGCCGGCTCAAATTCGACCACCACACCTGGGGGCCGCGCGACCTCTTCTACGGCGACCTCTACGCCAGCCGCGAGGTTCCGTGCAAGTCGACCTCGATCCCCGGCAACCGCGACATCTACGCCGGCTGCTGCGCCGCCGAGCTCGCCAAGGAGGACGGCTTCGACTTCCTCCTCCTCTCGCTGCCCGACAACGACAACCACTCCCATCGCCACGGGCCCGAGGCGAGCGGCGAGTCGATCGCCAAGGCCGACGAATCGTTCGCCCAGCTGGTCGACGCGACCGGCGGGATCGACCGGTTCCTCGAGGACCACGCGGTGATCCTCGTCGCCGACCACTCCCACTCCGATGTCGACAGGGGGCTGCCGCTGGCCGACCTCCTCGCCCAGGAATGGACGGTGCTGCAGCCCTCCGAGGACCGCCCCGAGCAGGCCCAGCTCGCGGTCAGCCCGACCGGCCGCGCGGCCCACGTCTACCTGCTGCCCGCGAACGGCGACACCGCCGACCACGGCGAGGTCAGCGAGTCGCTCGCCGCGACCGAAGGAATCGACCTCGTCTGCTGGCTCGAGTCTCGCGACGGAACCCCGCTGCCGCGACTCGAGGCGGGGGTCCCGACCGGCGAGGAGGTCTGGGCGGTGGTCGAGCGCGGCGGCAGCCAGGATGCGCTTCCGGCCCGGGGAGGAGATCGCCGACCTGCGCGGCGCCAGGTGGGACGTCGAGGGGAAGCACGAGGCCCTCGCCGCCGTCGTCGAGGACGGGCGGCTGCGGAGCGACCGCTACCCGGACCCGCTCGCCCGCGTCTTCGCGGCGCTGAGCGCGCCGCATGCCGGCGACCTGATCGTCTCCCTCGAGCTCGGCTACGAGGCGCTCGACTGGGGGGGCGCCAGCCACGCCGGCGGCGGCAGCCACGGCTCGCTGCTCGCCGAGGACTCGCTCGGCCCGCTCCTGTTCTGCGGCTGCGGCCCCGAGGACACCGGCGAGCGCGACCAGTGGACCCTGCGCGACGTCGCGCCGGCCGTCCTCGATCACTTCGGGCTGTGAGGCGGGCGCTCCCGCTCGCCGTCGCGCTCCTCCTCTGCCTGCCCGCGTCGGCCCTCGGCGCATCGGGAGACCTCTCCGCCTCGGAAGCAACCGCGCGCGCCGATCACGACCCGAAGGTCGCCGGCGAGCGCCGCGAGCACCCCGGGATGACCTCCAGCGCCTCGATGGTCGACGGCAACTGGGAGGTCAGCTACTACGCCGAAGACGAGCGGGTCGCGCTGGCGATCGTCGAACCGGGGAGCGGCGCCGTGAAGGAGTCGTGGACCGGGTACCAGGTCGGCTGGAAGATGGCGCGCGGCTACTCCGGCGCCTTCGGCCACAGGCTGAACGCCCCCTACGTCTTTCTCCCGCTCTGCGTCCTGTTCCTGGTCGGGCTGCTCGACTGGCGGCGGCCCTGGCGGATCGCCAGCCTCGACCTCCTCGTCCTGCTCGGGTTCGGCGTCTCGCACTGGTTCTTCAACCGGGCCGAGATCGGGGTCTCGGTCCCGCTCCAGTACCCGGTGCTCCTCTACCTCCTCGGCCGCGCGCTCTGGATCGGCCTGCGCGGGAGGGGGGAGGGGATCCGGCCGGTCTGGCCGACGGCGTGGCTCGTCGTCGGCGCCCTGTTCCTGATCGGGATCAGGGTCGGCCTCAACGCCGCCGACGCGGGGACGATCGACGTCGGCTACGCGAGCGTCGTCGGCGCCGACCGGATCGCCCACGGCGAACAGCTCTACGACAACTTCCCCGACGACGTCTCCGAGGGCGACACCTACGGGCCGGTCAACTATCTGGCCTACGTCCCCTTCGAGGCGATCTGGCCCTGGCACGGGACCTGGGACGACCTCCCCGCCTCGCACGTCGCCGCGACCGTCTTCGACCTGGCGACGATCGCGCTGCTGGTCCTGCTCGGATTCCGGATCCGCCCCGGGCCCGCCGGGCGGCGCCTCGCCGCGACCCTCGCCTTCGCCTGGGCCGCCTACCCCTACACGGCCTACGCGCTCGAGAGCAACAGCAACGACACCCTGGTCGCGATGCTCCTCGCCGCGACCCTCGTCCTCCTCGCCCGGCCCGCGGCCCGCGGCGTCCTCTCCGCCCTCGCCGGCCTGACCAAGTTCGCGCCGCTCGTGCTGGTCCCGATGCTGGCGACGTACAGGCCGGCCGGGCGCGCCCGGACCGGGACCTTCGCCGCCGCCTTCGGCGCCACCGCCTTCCTGTTGATGCTGTGGCCGGCGATCGACCCCGGCCTCGGGACCTTCTGGGATCGGACGATCGGCTACCAGGCCGACCGCGACTCGCCGTTCAGCATCTGGGGCCAGGTCCCCGCCCTCGAGCCGCTGCGGATCGCGCTGCTGGTGGGCGTCGCGGCGCTGGCGATCGCCTTCGCCTTCTGGCCTCGACGGAAGACCCTGGTCCAGGTCGCGGCGCTCGGCGCCGCCCTGATCATCGCCCTGCAGCTGACGGCGATGCACTGGTTCTACCTCTACATCGTCTGGTTCTTCCCGCTGCTGCTGGTGGCGCTCGCCTGCGGCGAGGATCGGCTCAGCCCGGAGGAGCGGGAACCAGCACCTGCTCGATCGAGTCAGCCCGTCCACTCGGGTTGATCTCGACCACGGCGCCCATCACCCAGACGTCGTCCTCGGCGGTTTCGAACCGGACCGGCATCTGGGTGATCAGCGACGCCAGCGCCTGCTCGGGCTTGACGCCGAGAACGCTGGTGCGGGAACCGGTCATGCCGACGTCGGTGATCACCGCGGTCCCGCCGGGGAGGACCCGGGCGTCGGCGGTCGGGACGTGGGTGTGGGTCCCGAACAGGGCGGCCACCCGCCCGTCGAGGTGCCAGCCCATCGCGACCTTCTCGCTCGTCACCTCGGCGTGGAAGTCGACGACGACGCAGTCGGCCTCGATCCGCTCGAGGATGCTGTCGATCTCGTGGAACGGGGAGCGGGCGACGGTCAGGCCGACGGCGCCGCTGATGTTGATGACCCCGACCCGCATCCCGCCCGCCTCGGTCACGAGGTGCCCCTTGCCCGGGTTGGCGTGGGGGTAGTTGGCGGGGCGGATGACCCGATCGGTGCGGTCGAGGAACTCGTAGGCCTCGCGGTGGCGGTAGACGTGGTTGCCGGTGGTGAGGATGTCGGCGCCGGCGTCGAACAGGCCGTCGGCCGTCTTCTCGGTGATCCCGATGCCGCCGGCGGAGTTCTCGCCGTTGACGATCACCAGGTCGGGGCTGTGACGCTCGCGGATCTCCGGCATCGCCGCCTTCAGGCCCCGCCTCCCCGGGCCGCCGACGACGTCCCCGATGAAGAGCACGCGCATGCCTGGACCCTATCTGGGAGCCGAGCCTCCGTAGAATCGTCGGGATGGCATTTCCGGCCACACGCATGCGGCGCCTGCGCCGCACGGAGACGCTTCGCGGCCTCGTCCGCGAGACCGATCTCTCCCCCCAGCACCTGATCCAGCCCGCGTTCGTCGTCGCCGGCGAGGGGGTTCGGGAAGACGTCGAGTCGATGCCGGGCATCGAGCGCTTCTCGATCTCGGAGCTGGTCGCCGAGGCGACCGAGATCGGCGCCGCCGGGATCGGGGCGATCCTCCTCTTCGGGCTTCCCGCCGCCAAGGACGAGACCGGGTCCGGCGCCTACGACGAGGAGGGCGTCGTCCAGATGGCGGTGCGAGCGCTGAAGGAGGCCCACCCCGAACTGGTGGTGATCACCGATGTCTGCCTCTGCGAGTACACCTCGCACGGGCACTGCGGCTTCCTCCGCGACGGCGAGGTCGACAACGACCTGACGATCGAGCTGCTGGCGAAAACCGCGATCTCCCATGCCGACGCCGGCGCCGACGCCGTCGCGCCGAGCGACATGATGGACGGGCGGGTCGGGTCGATCCGCCACCAGCTCGACGAAGAGGGGCACTCCGGCGTCCCGATCGTCGCCTACAGCGCCAAGTACGCGTCGGCCTTCTACGGGCCGTTCCGCGAGGCGGCGGACTCGACGCCGGCATCGGGCGACCGCCGCGGCTACCAGCTCGACCCGGCCAACGTCGACGAGGCGGTGCGCGAGGCCAAGCTCGACCTCGAGGAGGGGGCGGACATGGTGATGGTGAAGCCGGCGACCCCCTATCTCGACGTCGTCCGCCGGGTCAAGGACGAGACCGGCGCGCCGGTCGCCGCCTACCACGTCTCCGGCGAGTACTCGATGCTGAAGGCCGCCGCCGCCAACGGCTGGATCGACGAGCGCGCCGCGGTGCTCGAGACGCTGACCTCGATCCGCCGGGCCGGCGCCGACGCGGTCGTCACCTACTACGCGAAGGAGGCCGCCGGCGTGGCTTCAGTAGGCGCGCCGAAGGTCCCGCAGTCGAAGGCCCGCTCGCGCAAGGACGGCGCCGCGATCCCCCTCGACGAGACCGACAAGCGGCTGATGAACCTGCTCCAGTCGAGCTTCCCGCTCGACCCCGAGCCCTTCCGGCTGATCGCCGCCGAGGCCGAGATCGAGGTCGGCGAGGTGATCGAGCGCACGGCGCGGCTGCTCGACGAGCGGATCATCCGCGAGATCACCCCGATCTTCGACACCAGGGCCCTCGGCTACGAGTCGATGCTGGTCGCCGCCAAAGTCGACGCCGAGAACCCGCAGCGCGCCGCGGCGATCGTCAACTCCCACCCGGGCGTCTCCCACAACTACCTCCGGACCCACGACTTCAACCTCTGGTTCACGATCGCGACGCCGCCCGACTCGCCGCTCGGCCTCGCCGGCACCCTCGAGGTCCTGATGCGCGAGACCGGCGCCGAGTCGATGCGCGAGCTGCCGACCCTGACCCTGTTCAAGATCAACATGAACCTGGAGATGGAGAAGGGCACCGATGCCCTCGCCAGCGCGGTCGACGCGTCGCCCCCGCGGGAGCTCGACGCGCAGCCCTACGACGAGCGCGACATCGCCGTGATCCGCGCGATCCAGGGGCCGATGGAAGCGATCGAGCGGCCGTACGACCCGGTCGCGGCCGAGCTCGGAATCGAGACCGAGGAGCTGCTCTCCCATCTCGGCGGGATGGTCGACCGCAAGATCCTGCGCCGGGTCGCGGCGATCCTCTACCACCGCCGCGCCGGGTTCTCGGCAAACGGGATGGGCGTCTGGAAGGTGCCCGAGGAGGAGATCATGGAGACCGGGCGGCGGATGGCCTCCTTCCGCGGGATCTCCCACTGCTACCAGCGCCCGACCTACGAGGACTGGCCCTACAGCGTCTTCACGATGGCCCACGGCCGCTCGAAGGAGGAGTGCGACGCGATCCTCGACTCGATCGCCGACGAGTGCGGCATCGGCCCCGACGGCCGCGCCACCCTCTACTCCTCGACCGAGTACAAGAAGATCCGCCTCCACTACTTCACGCCCGACTACGCCGCCTGGGAAGAGCAGCACCGGTAGCCCTCGCGGAGCGAACGTCGAAATCTGATGATTCGTGAGCGAAGCGAGGGCGGGATGTGCCGCCGCCCCCCGGCATGCCCGGACGCGAAGCGGAGGACATGCCGGAAATGATGAGAATCCGAACCACCACAAGCTCTGAGCTGTATCAGCGGGCGCTGGGCGTGCTGCCCGGCGGGGTGAACTAGCCCGGTCAGGGCGATGCGGCAGATCGGGCGCGACCCGATCTTCATCGAGCGCGGGGAGGGGTGCGAGATCGTCGACGTCGACGGCAACCGCTACGTCGACTGGGTCTGCTCCTGGGGGCCGCTGATCCTCGGGCACGCCCACCCGGATGTCGTCGCCGCGGTCAGCGCCGCCGCCGCCCGCGGAACCAGCTTCGGCGCCGCGACCGAGGCCGAGGTCGAGCTGGCCGAGGAGGTGGTGGCCCGAATCCCCTCGGTCGAGATGCTGCGGATGACCAGCTCCGGAACGGAGGCGGCGATGGGGGCGGTCCGCCTCTCCCGCGCGATCACCGGCCGCGAGACGATCGTCAAGTTCGCCGGCGCCTACCACGGCCACTCCGACGGCCTCCTCGCCGACGCCGGCTCCGGGCTGGCGACCCTCGGGGTGCCGGCGAGCCCCGGCGTCACCGCCGCCCAGGCCGCCGGAACGGTCGTCGTCCCCTGGAACGATCGCGAGGCCGTCGCCAGGGCGCTGGACTCACACCCGGTCGCGGCGCTGCTCGCCGAGCCGATCGCCGCCAACATGGGCGTCGTCGCGCCGGCCGAGGGCTTCCTCGATTTCCTCCGTGAGGCGACCCGCGACGCCGGCGCGTTGCTCGTCCTCGACGAGGTGATCACCGGCTTCCGCGTCGCCCGCGGAGGAGCCCAGGAGCTGCTCGGGGTCGAGCCCGACCTGACCGTCTTCGGCAAGGTCCTCGGCGGCGGCCTCCCCGCCGCCGCCTTCGGCGGCTCCCGGGATGCGATGGAGCGGATCGCGCCCGCCGGTGACGTCTACCAGGCGGGGACGCTCTCCGGCAACCCGCTGGCGACGGCCGCCGGGCTGGCGACGCTCCGCGCCCTCGACGGCGACTCCTATCGGCGCCTCGGCGCCCTGACCGATCGCCTCGCCGCGGGCCTCGCCGAGGTGGTCGGGGACCGCCCGCTTCAGATCGCCTCGGCCCCCGGCCTGCTCACCCTCTTCTTCAGCGAGGCGCCGGTCACCGACTTCGCGGGCGCATCCGCCTGCGACCTCGAGGCCCACGCCCGGTTCTGCAGGGCGATGTTGGAGCGGCACATATATGCGCCGCCGTCGCAGTTCGAGGCCTGGTTCGTCTCGCTCGCCCACGATGAGGCGGCGATCGATCGCACCCTCGCCGCCGCCGCCGAGTCGATCGAGGAGGCTCTCGGATGAGCCCCGCCGACGCGCTCCACGCCCTCGCCGACCTTCTTCGACAGGGGGAGACCCCGATCTCCGGCCACGTCGTCGACCCGGCCGAGGAGCCGGGCTTCGGCCTGATCGCGGCGGCCGGGCCGCGGGCCGAGGCCGCGCCGGCCGAGTACGCGCTGGTGGTCGAGGCCGTCCGCGAGGGATACCTCCTGCACTACGGCCGAGCCTCGGCTGCTGGCCGGGCACGACCCCGACCTCGCCCTGCTCGCGGGCGACTATCTATATGCGCTCGGGATCGAACGGCTCGCCGGAATGGGCGACGCCGAGGCGATCCTGGTCCTCGCCGACCTGATCAGCGGCTGCGCCCGCCACCACGCCGAGGGGAGCGAGGACCGGGTCCCCGAGCTATGGCGGACCTCGGCGGCGGCGATCGCCGGCGCAGCGACGGAGCCGACAGGGGCCTGAGGGAATAAACTCCCCGGTCCTTATTCTGGATCACAGTGGCTGACGAAGCGGACAAGCAAGCCGGGGCCGAGGCAGCCTCACGGGAGCGGGCCAAGCCCCGCCCCGCGGGCTACTTCGAGGGCGAGTCGATGACTCGTCGCCACGCGTTCGAAGCCGGGGTCCACGGCCTCGGCGCGGTGGCCGGCCTGGCGATCGTCCTGCCCGCGGTCGGGTTCGCCGTCGCCCCGATCTTCCACCGCGGCAAGGAGCGCTGGGAGGCCGTCGGCCCGACCGGAGACTTCGTCACCGACACCTACCGCCAGGTCGTCTTCACCGAAACGGAGGGAATCGGCGACGCCGGCAAGACCACCGCCTACGTCCGCAAAGGCGCGAAGGAACTGGGTGAGAACCCGAACGAATACATCGCGGTCTCGAACCGGTGCGCCCACCTCGGCTGCCCGGTCCGCTTCGTCGAGGCCGCCGGCAACTTCATCTGCCCCTGCCACGGCGGCGTCTACGACTTCGAAGGAAAAGTCATCGGCGGCCCCCCGGTCCGCCCGCTCGACCGCTTCCAGACGCGCGTCCAGGGCGGCCAGGTCGAACTCGGCCCCCGCTACAGCGTCACCTCCCAGCTCGAGCCGGTCCGCGCCCGCGACCCGGGCGAGTTCACGGGCGGCATCTGGGAATATCTGTATCCGCCCCGTCCCTCCACCTTCCCGCCGCCATAGTGAGAGGTAGACGATGAAACTCGACTCGCTGATTCCCGCTCCGCTGCGCAAACCGGCCAAGCCCGGTGAGGGAAACGGCTCCAAGGGCCCGGCCCCGGCCGACCTCAAGACCGCTCCTCCCGAGCGGCCCTCCGAGACGCAGAAAATCGTCGAGGGCACGAAGGAGGGGTCGATCGACGTCCTCGCCTGGGTCGACCAGCGGACGGCGGCGACCGGGTTCCTCACCGGGATGCTCTTCCGCAAGGTCCCGAAGGGGACCAACTGGTTCTACACGCTCGGCTCGGCGACCCTCTTCGCCTTCATCGTCCAGGCCGTCACCGGGGTCTTCCTGGCGATGTTCTACGTCCCCTCGACGACCCAGGCCTACGGGTCGATCGCCCACATCAACGAAGACGTCCCCCTCGGCCAGCTCGTGCACGGGATGCACAAATGGGGCGCCAGCGTGATGGTGATCCTGATCTTCCTCCACATGGGCCGGACCTTCTTCTTCGGCGCCTACAAGTACCCGCGCGAGCTCAACTGGGTGATCGGCGTGGTGCTGCTGATCCTGACGATGACGATGGCCTTCACCGGCTATCTGCTGCCGTTCGACCAGCGCTCCTTCTGGGCCTCCGTCGTCGGCATCAACATCAACGGGACGGGCCCGATCATCGGCCCCTACCTCAGCGACTTCCTCCGCGCCGGTCCCGAGCTCGGGGCGACGACCCTCTCCCGCTTCTACTCGATCCACATGCTGCTCCTGCCCGGGGCGATCATCGCCCTGATCGGGGCGCACCTCTACCTCGTCGTCAAGCTCGGCACCACGGCGCCGCCGTGGGTGCACGCCGACAAGCCGAAAGTCGCGGAGCCGCTGCAGCAGCTCGACGCCGGCGCCAACGGCGCCAATGGCGCAAACGGGGCGGCCCCGAACCGATGAAGCCGAGCGAGAAGCAGGCATATCTCGAGGAGTACGAGCTCCTCAAGAAGAAGGGGAAGCCGTTCTACCCCTACGCCGTGCTCAAGGACACGGTGATGGCGCTGATCGTCGTCGGGGTCATCATCGCGATGGCGCTCATCCTCGGCGCCGAGCAGGGCCCGAAGGCCGACCCGACGACGACCAGCTACGTGCCCCGCCCCGAGTGGTACTTCTTCTTCCTCTTCGAGGTCCTGCGGGTGATCAAACCGCCGGAGCTGGTCCCGATCGCGACGATCGGGATCCCGACCGTCTGCATGGTCCTCCTGATCCTGCTCCCGTTCTACGACCGCGGGCCGGAGCGCAATCCCGGCCGCCGTCCGATCGCCACCACCGCCGGCCTGATGACGATCATCGCGATGGCCTACCTGACCTACCTCGGGGCGACCGGCGGCTCGCCGACCGAGATCGACATGAAGGTGGCGCCGCAATATGAAGCGGGCAAGGAGGTCGTCGCCGCGTCCGGCTGCCTCGCCTGCCACAAGCTCGGCGAGAACGGCAACAAAGGGCCGGGGCCGGAACTGACCCACATCGCGTCGAGGATCCCGAGGGCGGCGATCGTCCGCTCGGTCGAAATCGGGCCGGGCATCATGCCGTCCTTCCGCGACCTGCCGCCGAAGAAGCTCAACGAGCTCGCCGACTTCCTCTCCTCGCTCGACTGAGTGGAAGGCCCCCGGGGCGCTCGCGATGGAGTGGCCGATTCAGTGACCGGGACGACGAAACCCTCGCGTGACTCAGCCCAATTCTCGGGGCAGGTCAACCGGATGTTCGACCGGATCGCGTCCCGCTATGACCTGCTGAACTCGGTCATGAGCGCCGGCCTCCACCATCGCTGGCGCGAGCGGGCGGCGGACCGGGCCGAGCTCGCGCCCGGCGGCTCCGCCCTCGACGTCTGCTGCGGGACCGGCGACCTGACCCTCGAGCTGGCCGGCCGCGTCGCGCCCGACGGCTACGTCATCGGCTGCGACTTCTCGGAGCCGATGCTGGACCTCGCCCGCGAGAAGGCGACCGGGAGAGGCATCGACTCGGTCCGCTTCGAGTGGGCCGACGCGCTCGAGCTCCCCTACGACTCGGGTCGGTTCGACGCCGTCACGGTCGGGTTCGGCGTCCGCAACTTCGCCGACCGCGACCGGGGCCTGCAGGAGCTGGCCCGGGTCCTGCGCCCCGGCGGGCGCCTGGTCGTGCTCGAGTTCACCGAGCCGCGCCGCCCCCCGTTCTCGACCTTCTACTCGATCTGGTTCGACCGGATCGTGCCGGTCCTCGGGCGGCTGACCAACGATCCCGCCGCCTACTCGTATCTGGCCGAGTCCGTCCACAGCTTCCCCGACCCGCCCGGGCTGGCGGCGAAAATGGACGCGGCCGGCCTCGTCGGGATCAGGTACACGGTCCTCGGCGGCGGCATCGTCACGATCCACAGCGGCATTCGCGGGTGACCCGCCCCTCCGCAGTTCCGCCACCGGTCACGGCGGTGCTCGACGCGTCGAGCCGGTGGCTGCCGGCCAGACTGGGCGAGGTCGAGTCGCTGCTGCGGGACCAGGCCGTCGACGGCGGCCCGCTCGGGGCCGACGCCGAGGCGACGCTGGAGGCCGGGGGCAAGCGGCTGCGGCCGATGCTGACCCTGCTCTGCGCCGGCGAGGCCGGGGGGGAGGAGGAGGTCCGGGGCGCGGCCGCGATCGAGCTGGTCCACATGGCGACCCTGGTCCACGACGACGTCCTCGACGACGCGGCGCTGCGCCGCGGCCGCCCCACCGTCTACGCCGAGTCGGGGCGCGACCGCGCGACCGCCGTCGGCGACCTGCTCTTCTCGCGCGCGTTCGCGCTCCTCGCCCAGCCCCGGGACTCGCGGGCGATCGGGCTGCTCTCCGCCGCCTCGGTCGCGCTCGCCCAGGGGGAGCTCACCCAGCGCAACGACGCCTACGACACCTCGATCTCGGAGCAGCGCTACCTCGAACGCTGTCGGCTGAAGACGGCGGCGCTCTTCGAGTGCGCCTGCAGGATGGGCCGCGACGTCGAGGCCCTCGGCTCCTTCGGGGCGGAGATCGGCCTCGCCTTCCAGCTCCTCGACGACGTCCTCGACGTCGCCGGGCCGGCGTCGCGGACCGGCAAGGCGCGCGGGACCGACCTGCTCGACGGCACGGTGACGCTCCCCTTCATCGCCGCCTCCGCGTCGGACCCGGAGATCGCCGCCGCCGACCTGCGCGCCCTCGACGCCGCCTCGGCCGAGGCACTCTGCGACCGGATCGCCGCCACCGGCGCCCTCGAGCAGGTCCGCGCCCGGGCCCTGGAGATGGTCGCCAACGCCAAGCGCGGCCTCCAGAACGCCGACTTCGAGCCGGAGCAGCGCCGCCTCCTCGACCTCGTCGCCGACGGCGTCGTCCAGCGGTACTAGCTAGCGGCCGAAGGTGGACCGGCCCTAGCGGCGCTCGTCCTGAGCAGCTCCGGCATATGGCGGACGGCCAAACCGGGCCCTGTCCATATCTGATTCCTCAGGCCCCGGTTTGGCCGGAGCACATGGGCCGAATTTATTAGGAGAAGTCGTCGGCGGTGATGAGATCGGCGGCGAGGGCGGCGGCGAAGGTCTCGGTGACCCGCTCCATGTTCTCGCGGACGATCGTGCGCAGGTCCTCGGCGAGGATCTCGGTGCCGCGGTCGAGCGCCTCGTCGTAGGCATCGATCTCGGCTTCGCCGTGGATCCCGTCGCTGCGCCACTCGCACTCGGGGCAGCGGCGCCAGAGGTGCCAGTGGCCACGCTCGTCCGCCTGCTCCCAGCGGGTGGGCTGGACCATGGCCGAGTTGCACTGGGGGCAGACGTGGAGCCCGGTGGCTGTCCTCGTGTCTGTCCGGCTTGCGTAGGCCATGGGTATCTATCGAACACACGGCGCGGGAACTCCATCCGCACTATTGCCCCAAATCCACGAGAAAACACAAGTTTCGGGTAATGCAAGCCCCCGATCGCTCTCAACCTGGGCGCCCGTTACCATGGTTCGGATGCTTGGCAACATCGGCCCACTCGAGATCGGCATCGTTCTGGTCATCGCCCTGATCGTCTTCGGGCCGAAACGGCTGCCCGAACTGGGGCGCTCGCTCGGCAAGGGGATCCGCGAGTTCCGCGGCTCGATCGGCGGCGACCACGATGACGACGACGACAAAGCTTCGCCGCAGGAGATCGAGGCCGGCGAGCGCGAGCCGGTCGCCCACAAACGTCCTTAGGCGGGCCCGATGCCCCGCCGAGTCAGGCCGGTTACCCACGAGGATGAACTGACCCTCGTCGAGCACCTCGACGAGCTTCGCAGCCGGCTGATCGTCTGTCTCGCGGTTTTCGGGGTCGCCCTCGCGCTCTGCTTCTGGCAGAGCTCGGTGCTGCTGGAAATCGCCTCCGACCCGCTCCCGTCCAAACACCAGCAGCTGCTGACCTTCGGCGTCACCGAGCCCTTCACGACGACGGTCACCGTCGCCGCCTACGCGGCGATCGTGCTCTCGATGCCGGTCCTGATCTACCAGATCTACGCCTATGTGCTGCCCGCGTTCAGCGATGCCGAGCGCCGGACCCTGACGCCGATCCTGGTCCTCGCCCCGATCCTCTTCCTCGTCGGCGTCGCCTTCGCCTACTTCGTCGTCATGCCCCCCGCGGTCAAGTTCCTGCTCGGGGTCAACGAAAGCCAGTTCGCGGTCCAGGTCCGGGCCCGCGACTACTACAGCTTCTTCTCGACGACGATGCTCGCCGGCGGCGTCATCTTCGAGCTGCCGCTGGCGATCATCGCCGTCACCCGGCTCGGGATAGTCAGCGTCGAGCAGCTGACCTCGAACCGCCGCTACGCGTATCTGCTGATCGCGATCCTGGCCGCCGCCCTGCCCGGAGTCGACCCGGTCTCGATGCTGTTGGAGATGGTCCCGCTCTTGATCCTGTTCGAGTTGAGTATCTTGCTGGCCCGGGTCTTCGAGAAGCGCGCGGCTCCGGGGGGAATGGTCAAACCATCTACGCAGGAGCGATGAAGGGCTGATGGCAGGAGAAGAACGGCGAATGCTGTTCGACATCAGGGGCAAGCGGAAAAATGTCGTCCGCGTCGTCTACGCCTGCCTCGCGCTGCTGATGGGAGCGAGCCTCTTCGTCGCGGTCGGCCCCTTCAACATCGCCGAATTCTTCGGCGGTGGCGGCACCACCAGCGCCGCCGACATCTCCGAAGAACAGGCGGAACGAATCGAAAAGCGACTCGCGAAAGACCCTCAGAACGAAGATCTGATGCTGTCGCTGATCCGGACCAGGATCGGGGCCGGCAGGGCGCTCTCCCAGGAAAACCCGGCGACCGGGGTGCCGGAAGTGACCCCGGAAACGATCGAACAGTACGAAGCGGCCCAGGAAGCCTGGCTCAAATACGTGAAGCAGGCCGGCGACGAACCGAACCCGACGACCGCGGCGCTGGTCGCCAGCACCTACTTCAACGTCGCCGAACACGGCGAATCGCTCGGCGTCATCACCGAAAGCATCAACCAGGCGGCGAAGGCGCAGAAGGTGGCGGCGGAAGCCTCGCCGAACCTCAACAGCGTGACGACGCTCGGGATCTATCAGTACTTCAACGGCGAATTCGCGGCCGGGGACAAGACTGCTGAACAGGCGGCCAACGAAGCGACGTCGAAGTCGCAGGCGAAGACCGTCGAAAAACAGATGGCCGGCTATCGCAAACGGGCCCAGAGCTGGCAGAAACAGCGCAAGAAACTCGCCAAGCAGCAGGCCAAAACGGGCAAGGAACAGCTCGAAAACCCGCTCGGCGGCCTCTCCGGCGGCGGCACCAGCCTGGCGCCGTAGCCACCCGCCCCGCTAGGGGCCGTTGGTGAGCCGGTAGAGCCTGATGCTGTAGAGCGGGAGCAGCAGGATCGCGAGCTGCAGGGTCACCCGGACCACTCCCGGGACCAGCAGGGTGAGGGCGAGGATCAGGGCCGGGACCGCGAGCGCCCGCGGCAGGATCTGCGAGCCGCGCAGGGACGCGACCGCGGTCGCCGCGATCAGCGTCGCCAGGCCGACGCCGGCGGCGTTGAAGCCGAGGACCTGGGAGATGTCGAAGTAGGCCTGGGCCGCGTCGGGGCTGATGCCGCCGTCGCTCGCCGCCCGCATCGCGCCGGCCATGTTGATCGTCTCGGCCCCGAGGCCGACGGTGAAGGCGAGGATCGCGCCGCCGAACGCGGCCATCGGCAGCCCGGCCCCGCGGTCTCCCAGTTCAAGCTCGAGCCGGTCGCGCAGGAGGGCGCTGAACCAGACGAAGAGGACGACCGCGACGATGCTGAGGCTGGCGCCGACGATGATCCGGGTCGAGCGGTCTTCGTAGAAGGAGGCGAGCTCGCCGCCGGGGGCGTCGGTCGCCGGGATGTCGATCGACCAGAGCAGGTTGCCGACCGCGAAGAGCACGAAGACGGCCAGACCGGACAGCGGCGCATAGCGGGCTCAGGCTGTCTCGGGGGACGACTCGCCGCTCATCGAGAGTGGGCCGTGTAGGGATCGAACCAACGACCTTGAGATTAAGAGTCTCCTGCTCTACCAACTGAGCTAACGGCCCTCGGGGGGGCAAGTATAGGAAGGGGCTGACGCCTAGGGGAGCGGCCGGCAGCCCTTGAAGACGCTGCCTTCGATGACCGTCGCTTCGGGGTCCGCGAATTCGAACCGGCCGCGGGTCTCGAAGATGCTGTCGCTGCAGCGGGCGGAGACGTAGCTGCGTTCGACGCCGCCGGCTTTGTAGCGGCGGTTGATTTCGGCTTCGAGATGGATCAGCGCCCCGGTTCCTTCGGCGAAGGCGGGGAGTTCGGCCGAGGCCCGATAGGAGAACGGGCCCTTCTTGAGGCGTTCGATCGTGATCACGACGACGTAGGTCTGCGGCGTCGGCAGCAGCTGCCGGGCGTGGGCGATGACGGTCGCGTTGCCGCCGATCCGGGGGCCGTTGAAGAGGCTGAGCGGCGAGCGGACCATGACCCCGCTCAACCCCGGCTCGGTCGATCGAAGCCGCGACCGTGCCGGAGCCGACCATCGCCTTGCCGCAGATCTTCCGCGCGGCTTCCGACGTGGTCCCGGCGATGCTGGCGGGCTGGCAGACCGGCAGGCCCTTGGTGCTGAGGCGCCCGTCCTTGTCGAATTCGAGCCTGAGAGTCCGCAGCGAGGGCACCGGCCCGGAATCCGTCGATTCGACGTTCGCGTGGCCGTGGAACGAGATCGGCGCGTAGGCATGGCGGGGCAGGGATTGAGGCGTGAATCCCCCGTCGGCGCGCAGGACTATCCTTCCGACTCTCACCATGGCTCCATCAGCCATGGCGGCGACCAGTAGCAGCACGATTGCAACCAGCGCGTAAGTCGAGAGGCGCAGTTTCACGTCAATTGAGGATGGCAGTCCAGGGGCAAAACAGGCCGTCGTGCTCCGACTTCCTTAACAGAAACTTCGGCATTTCTGTAGCCCCAGCCTTGTCCCTACAGCGAAAATACCAGGCGTGCGACTGAGGAGGAGCAGGGACCGGCGCGGAGGCGCGCCGGCCGAGAACGGCGATGCCCAAACGCCGGTGATGCTGCGGCACCCGAAAGGCGTGCTCGTGGGCTTCGCCGTGGTCGTGCTCGTGCTCGCGATTCTCGGCTTCCAGGTCCAGGAGAAGCTCACCCCGACCTCGCTCGACATCTCCAACACTCCGGCCTCCGACGCCAACGAAATGCTGCGTCAGAACTTCGGCGACACGGCCCTGTTCGCGATCCTCCTCCAGGGCCCCGCCGACGAAATCGACAAGCAGGGGCCGGAACTGGTCCGGGCGCTCCGAGCCGACAACCCGGCAGGTCACGACCCTCTCCCCCTGGGACCGGGGCTCGGTCGACCAGCTGCGGCCGTCACCGGACAAGGCGCTGGTGATCGCCGACTTCCACACGCCGATCGCGACCGCGGTGAAGGAGAGCGTCGACGAACTCGAAGAGATCCTCAACCGGCAGATCAAGCCGCCGGTCAAAGCGACCCAGTCGGGCTTCCCGACCCTCTCCAAGGCCCTCCAGGACGAGTCGATCTCCGCCAGCGAGCGGGCCGAGCTGATCGCCCTGCCGATCCTGCTGATCGTCCTCCTCCTCGTCTTCCGATCGCCGATCGCGGCGGCGATCCCGCTCACCTTCGGGGCGATCACCGTCTTCATCTCCAGCGGCGTCCTGACGATCGTCACCCGCTGGGTCGGTGTCGACGCCTTCGCGCTCACCGTCTGCACGATGATGGGCCTTGCCTTAGGCGTGGACTATGCGCTGTTGATGGTCTCGCGCTTCCGCGAGGAGCTGGCCGGCGGGGCCGACCCGAAGGAGGCGGCGATCCGGACCCGGCACACCGCCGGGCGGACGACCGTCTTCGCCGGCAGCACCCTGATCGCGGCGATGCTGGTCGCCCTCTTCATCGTCCCCGGCGCTCTGCTCGCCTCGCTCGCCGCGACCGTGATCCTGGTCGTGATCCTGAGTGTCTCGGTCGCGACGATCGCCGGCCCGGCGGTGCTCGCCCTGCTCGGCCACAACGTCAACCGCTGGCGGATCGGCCGCCCCCAGAGCTACCAGGACGAGAGCAAGGGCCTGATGGTGATCGTCGGCGCCGCCCTCAAACGCCCGGTCCTCGTCTGCCTGGTGGTCGGCACCGTCGTGCTCGCGCTCGCGGCCCCGACGATCGGGCTGAAGACCGGGCCGCCCAGCGCCCAGCAGCTCTCCCACAACAACCAGGCCCGCAAGGACGCCGAACTGATCAACCGGACGATCGCGCCCGGCTTCGACGCCCCGTTCGTGGTCGTCGCCGAAGCCGAAAAGGGGCCGATCACGACGCCGGAACGACTCGACGCGCTGCGCCAGTGGCAGGACAAGGTCGCGAAAATCCCCGGCGTCCAGGTCGTGATCGGGCCCGAGCAGGTCTCGAAATCGGTGGCGCCGCTGCGAGAAGCGGGCAACGGGCTGCTGGTCGAGAAAGGCGGCCCGGTCGGCAACCTCGAACAGCTCGGCCGCAACCTGAAGCGGGCCGCGAAAGGCGTCGCCCGGCTGCGGGCCGGGATCTCCGAAGCGACCCAGGGCGCGGGGCTGCTGGTCGAGGGCTCGGACACGACCCAGGAGGGGGCGCTGCGGCTGGCGAGCGGCCTCGCGACGGCGACCGCCGGCAGCGAAGAAGCGGTCGGCGCGCTCGACCAATTCGCGGCAGGGGCGAAGAAGCTCCAGAAGGGCGCCGACGCAATCACGAAGGGCGCCGGAGAAGCGCAGGAAGGGGCCGAATTCATCGACAAGACGATGGGGGACCTCAGCACCAACATCCGCAACAACGGGCTGCGCCGCTCGCGGAAGCTGCAGAAAAAACTGACGAAGTCGGCACACGACGAACTCGACGCGCTGAAGCAGTCGGCGACCGCCACCAACAACCAGCTGCAGGCCGCGCTCCAGCAGCTGCAGACGATGACGGTCGGCAAGACCGACCCGAACTTCAACGCCGCCCTCGACGCCGTCCGTCAGGCGTCGGGCTCGTCGTCCCAGGTCTTCGCCGGCCTCGACAAGCTCCAGGTCGGCCTGATCAAGGACTCCGAAGAAGCGCGCGAAGTCAGCTTCTGGTTCGTCACCGCGATCAAGGAAATCGAAACCAACGCCAAACGCGTCGGCGAACTCGCCGAAGGCCTCGGGGAACTGAAGGAAGGCGGCGAAAAGCTCTCGAAGGGCAGCGGCGAACTCGCCGAAGGGGCCGAAACCCTCGCCACCGAAAGCCGCAAACTCGAAGAAGGGCTCGGCAGGCTCGGCGCCGGCGCCGCCAGGCTCGCGACCGGGATCTCCGAACTCGGCGAAGGGGCGACCTCGCTCCAGGTCGGGCTCGGCGATGCCTTCACCGAATCCCATCCGCTGGAAACCGGCCTGCGCCGCGGCGCCGTCCGGGTCACGGTCAACGCCAACGAAGCCCGCGGCCAGACCGACCAGCTCCGGCACCAGTCGCCGGGCATATTCGACTCCGGCTACTTCGTCCTCTCGGCCCTCGACGGAGCCAACGAACGCCTCCGCCGCCAGTCGACGCAGGCCGTCGACCTCGACAAAGGCGGCCAGGCGGCGACGGTGACGATCTTCAGCCGCTACACCTTCAACACCCCCGGCTCGATCGCGCTCAACAAGACGCTCGAAAACGAAGCCCAGGACCTCGAAGACGAAACCGGCCTCACCACCGGGGTCGCGGGCGGCGCCGCGCAGCTCAACGAGTACAGCAAGGTGACCCGCGAGCGGATCCCGATGATCGTCGCCGCGATCACCGTCGTCACCTTCCTGATCCTGGTCCTGATCCTGCGGGCGATCCCGCTGGCGGCGATCGCCGTCGGCCTCAACCTGGCGACGGTCGGGGTCGCGTTCGGCGTCCTCACCCTCCTGTTCAACGTCCCTGAGGACTGGCCGCTGGGAGGGCACACCTACGTCGATGCGGTGGGGGCGACGATGATCTTCGGGATCGTCTTCGGGCTATCGATCGACTATGCGGTGTTCCTGCTCGTCCGCATGCGGGAGCGCTACGAAGAGGACGGCGACAACGCCGCCGCGATCGAATTCGGGCTCGAGAAAACGGCCCGGGTGATCACCGGCGCGGCGGTGATCATGATGGCCGTCTTCATCGCCTTCGCCGGCGCCCCGATCGCCAACGTCAGCCAGCTCGGGATCGGCCTCACGATCGCCGTCCTCCTCGACGCCACCGTGGTCCGGATCGTCTTCCTGCCGGCGCTGATGCTGCTGATCGGCGACCGCGTCTGGTGGTACCCGAGATTCCTCGACCGCATCACCCCCCGGTTGAACGTCTGATGCCCTGCAAACCCGACGCGTTGACATCCAGTTAAGTGACTCCCAGAGCCATCTCCGTGCCTGAGTGCTGGGCTACGATCCGAGCGCGGTTCCCCCGGTTCGGAGGCGGGGGACCGGGAGCGACGACCCGTGGCTGCTAATCCCCCAGGAGAGGAGAAAAGCCAGGCTACGAGCCGGCGCAGATCCCCTGCCCGGATTGCGGCGATCGTCGGGCTCTCGATCGTCGTCATCGCCCTCCTGGTGATCGTCTTCAGCGGCGGCGGCGGCCACAAGTACAAGCTCGTCTTCCAGAACGCCAGCCAGCTGGTCAACGGCAACCAGGTCCTGGTCGGGGGCCACCCGGTCGGCTCGGTCGAAAACATCAGCCTGACCAGCGACAACCTGGCCGAGATCGAAGTCAGCGTCGACCAGGAACTGCACGAGGGGACGACGGCGACCGCCCGCGCGACCTCGCTCTCCGGCGTCGCCAACCACTACGTCACGATCACCCCGGGCCCCGACAGCAACCCGCCCCTCGACGACGGCGCGACGCTCGGCCTCGACTCGACCACCTCGGCCGTCGACCTCGACCAGTTCATCAACACGTTCCCGGGCTCGGTCCGCAAAGCGCTCGGCAAATTCATCCGCGGCTTCGGCGAATGGTATGCCGGCAACGGAACCCAGGCCAACGCCGCCTTCAAATACTTCGCCCCCGGCCTCAACCGGGCCGCCGCCTTCGCCCGCGGCCTCAACGCCGACTCGCGGCTGTTCTCGCAGTTCGTCGTCAACACCGGCAAGCTCTCGACCGCGATCACGACGCGGGGCCAGCAGCTGACCAGCGCGATCTCCAACGCCAACACCTCCTTCAACGCGATCGCCGACCAGACCCGGGCCTTCAACCAGATGCTCGAGCTGCTGCCGCCGGTCTTCCGCCAGAGCAACACCACCTTCGTCAACCTCCGCGCCGCCCTCGACGACCTCGACCCGCTGGTCGAAACCGCAAAGCCGGCGACCAAGAACCTGGCGCCGTTCCTGCGTGACCTGCGCCCGGTCCTGACCAGGGCGCTGCCGGTGTTCCGCAACCTCCGCCTCACCGTCGCCCGTCCCGGCTTCGCGAACGACTCGCAGGAACTGCTGGCGGCGCTGCCCGCCGTCCAGCAGCGCGCGTCGCGCGCCTTCCCGCACGCTGAAGAGGGCATCAAATCGTTCCAGAAGAACCTCAACTTCCTCCGCGCCTACGCCCCCGACTTCTTCAACGGCTTCGGCCGCGTCGGCCAGGTGACCGGCAACTACGACGGCAACGGCAACTACGCCCGGGTCTCGTTCTCGAACCTCAACCTCTTCAGCTACGACTCGGGCACCGGCCTGCTCGAACCGATCACGCCGAGCGAACAGTACGACGCGTTCGGCTCTCCGAAGCCGACCCCGCGGCCCTGCCCGGGCGCGGCGACCCAGCCGGCGCCCGACGGGTCCAACCCGTTCATCGAACCGCCGTTCACCGGCTCCGGCGTCGACTCCTCCCAATGCAACCCGAGCGACGTGCCTCCGGGACCATGAAGAAAAGCCGGAGAAAAACCCTGATCGGAGTCGCGGTCGTCGCCGTGATCGTCCTCCTGATCGTCCTCATCTCCGGCGGCCGCTCCGAAAGCGGGTACCTCGTGCGGGCGGTCTTCGACAACGGCTCGTTCCTCGTCCCGGGCGAGGAAGTGCGCGTCGCCGGCGCCAGCGTCGGCAAGATCGAATCGGTCGACGTGACCCAGCCCGGCGAACCGGCCAGCTTCAAGAACGGCAAGTTCGTCGAAGACCCCGGCAAAGCGGTGCTGGTGTTGAAGATCGAAGACCCGGATTTCCAGGACTTCCGCAAGGACGCGACCTGCATCATCAGGCCTCAGTCGCTGATCGGCGAGAAGTTCGTCGACTGCCGCACCACCCTGCCGCGGGCGCCGGGCACCGAACCGCCGCCGGCGCTGACCGAGGTGCCCGACGGCGACCCCGGGGCGGGCCAGCACCTGCTGCCGATCGAGCAGAACAGCACCAGCGTCGACCCGGACCTGATCAACAACATCAGCCGCCTGCCCTACGCGCAGAAATTCCGCCTCATCCTCAACGAAATCGGCGGCACCCTGGCCGGCCGCGGCGAAGACATCCGGGAAGCCGTCAAACGTGCCAACCCGACCCTGCGGGACGCCGGCCGGGTCTTCCAGATCCTCGCCGACCAGCGCGACCAGCTGGCCCAGCTCTCGGTCGACTCCGAGCAGATCCTCGAGCCCTTCGCCGCCCAGCGCGCGCACGTCGCCGGCTTCCTCTCCAACTCCGGGGCGACCGCCGAAGCCAGCGCCGAACGCGGGGCGGAACTGGAAGAGTCGCTGAAGAAGCTGCCCGCCTTCATCACCGAGTTCGAGACCACGCTGAGGAGCCTGCAGGGCTTCAGCACCGCCGCGACCCCGGTCTTCAAGGACCTCGACCGCGCGACTCCGGCGCTGACCGAATCGACCAGGGCGCTGACCCCGTTCAGCGCCGCGGCCACGGTCTCGCTGAAGTCGCTCGGCGCGACCGGCGAACTCGCCGGCCCGAAGTTCGCCGAAGCCGACCCGATCGTCCGCAAGGCGCGCAACCTGGCGAAGAGCGGCGTCGTGCCGACGTCCGAACTCGCCCGCTTCCTGGTCAGCCTCAACAGGTCGAACGGGTTCAAGGCCCTGGTCAACCTGATCTACAACGGCGCCGGGGCGACGAGCGAATTCGACGAATACGGCCACTTCCTCCGCACCCTGGTGACGATCGTCGACTGTGCCGAATACCGCCTCTCGGCGAAGAGCGGCTGCTCGGCGAACTTCACCGGGCCGAACGCGGTCGAATCCTCGCTGTCGTCGATCTCCTCGGTCTCCGACCCGGCGACGATCCTCCGCCACATCGAAGAAATCGAAGCCGAACAGAGCGGCGGCACCGCCTCCAGCACCTCGACGGTCGGGCCGCCGGCGCCCTCGCTCGCGCCCTCGGCCCCGACCGGCCCGCAGCTCGGCGGCGGCGAAGACCTCGGGAACGGGATCTCGACCGTCCCGACCCCTGAAGAACTGATGAGGACCCTGGGACGATGAGCCGGCGCAGCGGAATCCAGGGAGTGGCGACAAGCCCGGTGATCGTCGGCGCGGTGACGGTGCTGGTCGTGATCGTCGCCGTCTTCCTCGCCTACAACGCGAACAACGGGCTGCCGTTCGTCTCGACCTACGACATCAAGGCGCGGGTCCCGAACGCGAACGCGCTGGTCAAAGGCAACGAGGTCCGGATCGGCGGCTCCCGGGTCGGGACGATCTCCGAAGTCAAGCCGGTCCAGCTCGGCGACGGGCGGGTCGCCGCCGAACTCGACCTCAAGCTCGACCAGAGCGCCGAACCGCTGCCGGCGGACTCGACGATGATCATCCGCCCGAAGTCCCCGCTCGGCCTCAAGTACCTGCAGATCAACCCCGGGACCTCCTCCGAAAACCTCGCGGCGGGCGACACGATCCCGCTCGCCCAGGCCAAACCGGAACCGGTCGACATCGACCAGTTCTTCGACATGTTCGACAAAGAAACGCGGACCAACATCCAGCGCAACCTGAGCGGCTTCGGCAATGCGTTCGCCGGCCGCGCCCCGCAGCTGAACGAAGCGTTCGCGTCACTGCGGAAACTGGCCGAAAGCAGCCAGCCCGTCCTCCGCGCGCTCGTCGCCCCCAGCACCAACTTCGACGGGTTCTGGCGCTCGCTCGAGGCGCTCGCCTCGACCGTCGCCCCGGTGGCGCTGACGAACTCCGACCTCTTCGTCGCCCTCGACCGGACGTTCGGCGCCTTCGCCCGCGTCTCCCGGCCCTTCATCCAGGAAACGATCTCGAAAGGCCCGCCGTTCCTCGACGCCGCCGCCCGCGACCTGCCGGTGCTGCGGCCCTTCCTGCACGACTCGGCGCGCTTCTTCACCGCGTTCGGGCCGGGGGCCAAGGCGCTGGCCGACACCTCGCCGACGATCAACGCGGCGCTGCGGGCCGGGATCCCGGCGCTCAACCGCTCGCCGGCGCTGTTCGCCCAGCTCGAGCCGACGGCCGACGCGCTGCTCGCCTTCCAGGAAGCCCCGGGCGTCTTCAACGGCCTCGATCTCCTGATCGACACCAACGAACTGCTGAAGCCGCCGATCCGGTTCTTCACCCCGGCCCAGACCGTCTGCAACTACCTGACGATCTCGTTCCGGAACCTGGCCGACGCCTTCAGCGAAACCAACGGCGTCGCCAACTGGGCCGGGGCGCTCGCCAACGAGGGGCCGTCGGGGCCGAACGGCGAGACGATGCCCGCATCGGCGCCGGCGAACGGGCCTGAAACCGAGAACCACCTCCACGCCAACCTCTACCCGAACACCGCCGCGCCCGGCCAGACGCACGAGTGCGAGGCCGGCAACGTCCTCTACGAAAAGGGCGTGACCCGGATCGGGAACGTCCCGGGCAACCAGGGAACCCAGACCTCCGGGCAGGGAGGGAACGGCTGATGGCACGCATGCCGGAGCGCGATGTCAGGGCGGCCGAATCGAAGGACCGGCTGATCAAGTGGCGGCCGAGCAACGCCGCGATCGCGATCATCTTCCTCCTCATCTTCACGATCGGGCCCTACCTGGCCTTCACCAAACACATCCCGTTCACCGGCTACGGGTACGAGCTCAACGCGGCCTTCTCGAACTCGGCCAACATCTCGAAAAACTCGCCGGTGAGGATCGCCGGAGTCGACGTCGGCAAAGTGATCAAGACCGAAGCCGACGGCGATGCGACCAAGGTCACCTTCACCGTCGCCGACGCCGGCCGCCCGATCCACTCCGACGCCTACGCGGTGATCAAACCGCGGATCTTCCTCGAGGGGAACTTCTTCATCGAACTCGACCCCGGCAGCCCGAGCGCGCCGGACATGGACAGCGGCGGGACGATCCCGGTCAGCCGGACCTCGACCGCGGTCCAGATCGACGAAATCTTCACCTCGCTGCAATCGCCGGTCCGCGCCGACTTCGCCCGCGCCCTGGAAGCGTTCGGCGGAGCGCTCTCGGATGTCCCGACCGCGGCCGAAGACGCGACCCAGCTGCCCGAGATGCAGGGCAAGACCGGCGCCGCCGGCCTCAACGGCGCGCTCCGCTACGGCGGCCCGGCGGGCCGCTACGGCGCCCAGACCGCGGACGCGCTGCTCGGGGAAGAAGCGCAGGACCTGCCGCGGCTGGTCGCCGGCACGGGCCGCACCTTCGGCGCCTTCGTCCACAGCGAGTCCGACCTCCAGGACCTGATCGACAACTTCAACACCTTCACCGGGGCGCTCGCCGCCCAGTCGGCGAACCTCTCGGAGACGATCAAGCGCTTCGCCCCGGCGCTCAGCACGAGCCAGACCTCGCTCACCAACCTCAACCGCACGCTGCCGCCGCTCCGCGCCTGGGCGATCGAGATCCGGCCCGCGGTCGCCCGCCTCCCGGGCCTGATCAACGCCGGCGAGCCGTGGACCACGCAGGCCTACGCCTCGCTCTCCGACCAGGAGGGCGGCGGCGTCGCGCGCCTGCTCGCCGAAGCGATTCCGGGTCTCGCCGGCGCCGCCCAGGCCGGCAAGGCCAACGCCCTGCCGCAGCTGAACCGCCTCAGCCTCTGCACCTCCCGCGTCCTCAGCCCGACCTTCGACCAGACGATCAACGACCGCTTCAGCACCGGCCCCGCCTATCGCGAGTTCCTCTACTGGCTCGTCAACCTCAACGGCCAGGGCCAGAACTTCGACGGCAACGGCTACTTCCTCCGGGTCCAGCCCGGCGGCGGCAACCTGCTGCTGAAGGGGTCGAACCCCGGCGGCGCGCTCACCACCGAGAAAGAAGTATTCGCCCACGCGGCGGTGGCGCCGGCGGGCCTCCAGCCCCAGCTCGGGGGCCGGCCGCCGATGAAGCCCGAAGTCCGCTGTGACAGCAATCCCCCCGCCGAACTCAACGGCCCGCTCGGCCAGCCCGCCGCGCCGATCCTGAGCGTGACCAACCCATGACCCTGCCCGAAGAAAAGACAAGCCGCTTCAAACACTTCCGGGCCTCCCTGAGCCGGCAGTCGCGTGGCCGCGGCAAAGACACGCTCGCGATCATCGCCCTCGCCCTGATCGCGATCGTGCTGACGCTCTGGGTATTCACCCAGCAGAAAGCCTCGCTGCCGTCATGGGCGCCGCTGGTCGGCGAAGACTTCGCCCACCTCACCGCCGACTTCACGAGCGCCCAGGCGGTCACCCCCGGCCAGGGCCAGGCGGTCGTGATCGCCGGGGTCAAGGTCGGAAAGATCAGCACCGTCGAACTCGAAAACGGCCACGCGGTGGTCGGCCTCGACGTCGAACCGAAGTACCTGAAGCTGATCCATCCCGACGCGACCCTCCTGCTGCGGCCGAAAACGAACCTCAACGACATGGCGATCGAGATCGAACCCGGCAAAAAGCCGGGGCACGTCGAAGACGGGTTCAACTTCCCGCTCGCGCAGACCCAGCCGAACGTCAACCTCGACGCCTTCTTCGCGACCCTCGACAAGGACACCCAGCAGTACCTGCAGCTGCTGGTCGCCAGCGGGTCGCAGGGGATCGGCGACCGCGCCCACCAGCTCTCGGGCGCGTTCCGCCGCCTCGAGCCCTTCGCCCACTACATCGCCAAACTCAACGAAGTCGTCGCCGAACGGCACGAAGCGCTGGCCGGCGCGATCCACCACTTCAGCCAGCTGACCACCGAACTCGGCCGGCACGACCGCCAGATCGAACGCTTCGTCACCTCCTCGCAGGCGGCGCTCGGCAACTTCGCCAACCAGCAGGAGTCGATCCAGCAGGCCCTGATCGAGTTCCCGCAGGCATTGACGACCCTGAAGTCGGCGCTGGCCAGCTCCAACTCCCTCTCGCTCGCCGCCCGCCCGGCGCTGCTCGGCCTGATCCCGCAGGCCGAAGCCCTCGGCCCGGCGTTCGGCGCCACCGAGCGGTTCTTCGAACAGACGACCGGGCCGATCGAGAACCAGATCCGGCCCTTCACCCGCGAAATCCGGCCGGTCGTCCAGCACACCAAGCAGGGCGCGGAGCCGCTCAACAAGTCGGTCACCGGGTTCGGCAACGCGGTCGGGGGCCTCAACAGCTTCTTCAACCTGCTGGCCTTCAAGCCGAAGGGGAAGGAAGGCTTCCTCTTCTACGCACCCTGGGCGCTGCACAACCTCAACGCGGGCTATCTGCAGGACTCCACCGGCCCGGTCCAGCGGGCGCTGGCGATGATCACCTGCGAGGGGACCAACCTCGCGAAAGGGATCACCGAAAAATCCCCCTACCTGAAGACGATCTTCGAAGCGGCCCGGATCCCGCAGGCCAAAGAAATCCCGCCGATCCCACGTGACCCGAAATCGCCCACCGGCTACCACTGCGGGCCCGACTCCAAATGAGCAAGAAGGCGCCAAGCACAACCCAGCTGCTCGTGATCACGGGCTTCGCCTTCTCGTGCTTCGGGATCCTGCTCTTCATGTGGGTCACGTTCGGCGGGCCGACCCCGTTCAAAGCGAAGCCGTACGAGATCAAGATCCCGTTCACCGAGGCGACCCAGCTGGCCCAGCAGTCCGACGTCCGGATCTCCGGCGTCTCGATCGGCAAAGTGCTGTCGATCGACGTCGCCCCCGACGGCCAGGAAGCGCTCGCCACCGTCGACATCGACGACAAGTACGGCCCGATCCCGCAGAACACGCGGGCGATCCTGCGGACCAAGACCCTGCTCGGCGGAGACCTACATCGAACTCACCCCCGGCAGCAGCTCCGAACCCGCGCTCGAGGACGGCGGCACGCTCCCCGGGGCGAACGTCGCCCAGTCGGTCCAGCTCGACGAGATCTTCCGCACCTTCGACCCCCGCACCCGCGCCGCCTTCCAGGAATGGATGCGGAACTCGGCGATCGCGATCGAGGGCAACGGCCAGAACCTCTCCGCCGCCTTCGCCCAGTTCGGCCCGACCCTGACCGAATTCGACCAGCTGTTCCGCGTGCTGGACACGCAGCAGCTGGCGGTCCGGGCCCTGTTCCGCAACGGCGCCACCGCGCTGCAGGCCTTCCGCGGCCGCAACGGCCAGCTCGCCGACCTGATCCAGAGCTCGAACGCGGTCTTCCAGACGACGGCGGCGCGCGAACAGGACATCGAAGCGCTGTTCAAGGCCTTCCCGACCTTCCTCGACGAGTTCCGGACCACGCTCGACCGCCTCCGCGTCTTCTCGGTCAACACCGACCCGCTGATGCGCCAGCTGGTGCCGGCGGCCGAAGAGCTCTCGCCGACCCTGATCGCGATCGCCAACCTCTCGCCCGAAGCGGAAGGCTTCTTCAAGGGCCTGCTGCCGGTCATCGACGAGTCCTCGACCGGGTTCCCGGCGGCTGCGGAAGCTGTTCCGCGACCAGTTCCCGCCGCTGCTGCGCGCGGCCGACCCGTTCCTGCGCAACCTCAACCCGGTCATCACCAGCCTCGGCCAGTACAAACGCGAGCTCGCGGCCTCGATGGCGAACGTCGCCGCCGCCACCAACGCGCTCCACATCGGCTCGAACGAAAAACAGATCCACTACCTGCGCGTGATGGGGCCGTTCACGCCCGACTCGCTGGCGACCCTGCCGACCCGCCGGACCTCGAACCGGACCAGCGCCTACATCCAGCCCGGCTCCTCCAAATCGCTCGCCACCGGCCTGCTCAGCTTCGAAACCAGGCAGTGCGGCAGCTCGTTCTCGGCCTCGCTCAACGGCAACACCCCGAACGAAAAAGCGTTCAACGAACGGACCGAAGGGAACGTCGCCAAAGCGAACGACTTCTTCCTCCGCCTGCGGCAATTCGCCTTCGCCAACCAGGACAGCACGACGACCGTCCCGGCCCCCGGCTGCAACTCACAGGCCCCGTTCGAACCGATCTTCGGCAACGGCCGCCCGGCGACCACCTACCAGCACACCTTCGCGCAGGGCGGCTAGCTCCGGGCGCGCTGGACGCGCTCGCGGAGGGCGGCGAGGACGACCCCGGCGGCCGCCGGCGCCAGCGAGAGCAGCTCCTCGACCGGGACGCCGGCGATGTGGGCGACGGGCAGGGGCGCGATCACGAGGCGGTCTCGCCGTAGGAGTCGTGGAGGCGCCACCAGCTGTAGGTGGGGTCCTGCGGGCGCCCGGGCGGGGAGTCCTCCCATTCCTCCTGGCGGCCGAGGGGGGTCAGGTCGAGGAAGGTCCAGACGCTGCCCAGCGCCTCGACGCCGCGCCCCCTGGTCGCGTAGGTGAGGAAGACGCGATCGCCGTCGCGGAGGAAGACGTCGAGGGCGAAGTACTCGGTCGTCCCGCACGCTTCCTGGAACTCGGTCCCGATCGGCGTGTACCAGGGCATCGTCCAACCCATCCGCCGCTTCAGGGCCTCGATCTGGTCCTGCGGGGCGGTCGAGACCAGCGCCAGGGTCGTGTCGCGGGCGTTGATGTGGGCGAGGTGGCCGATCTGGTCGGTGAACATCGAGCAGCCCCCGCAGGGGTCGCCGTCCGGCGGGAGCCAGAAGTGGTAGAGGATCAGCTGCGGCCGGCCCTCGAAGAGGTCGGCCAGCGACAGGTCTGGCCCCTGCGGGGCCTTCGAAGGGTGGTCGGGAGAGAACTCGGTGATCGGCTGGCGCCGGCGCTCCGCGGCGAGCGCGTCGCGGGCCCTGGTCGCCGCCTTCTCCTTCTCCAGCAGCGCCTCCTGCGAGCGCTGCCACTCCTCCCGGTCGACTATCGGTGGTAGCTGCATGGTCTGCCTCCGTCCTTGCTTCGGGATCTGGGTTCCTTGAAGGAACGCGCAACCTAGCACCTTTAGTTCCTTCAGGGAACTTAGATACCCTTCTCGGCGTGCAGCGAACCGACTTCGCCCAGATCCAGTGCTCGATCGCCCGCAGCCTGGCGATCGCCGGCGAGCCCTGGACCCCGCTCGTGATCCGCGACGTCTACATCGGCATCAACCGCTTCGACGACATCCAGCGCGACCTCGGCGTCTCGCGCAAGGTCCTCGCCGAGCGGCTGCGCCATCTGGTCGAGGCCGGGATGCTCGAGCGCCGGCCCTACTCGGAGCGCCCGCTGCGGCACGAGTACGCGCTGACCGCGATGGGCCAGGAGTTCGTCGACGTCCTGATGGCGATGGTCGCCTGGGGCGACCGTTGGACCGCGGGCGAGGCGGGGCCGCCCGCGCTCTACCGCCACCGCTCCTGCGGCCAGATCACCCACGTCGTCCCGCACTGCTCGGCCTGCGGCGAGGAGATGCACTCGACCGACGTCGAGGTCGAGCCGGGGCCGGGATATAGAGAGGGCGGCCCAGAAGGACCGCCCTCTCCTGAATCAGATCCTGCGCGGCTCTCGCCGCCGCAGCGCTAGCCCTTCGGTGTGCAGGGCACGACGACGGAGCCTTTGAGGCGGTCGCCGTTGGTGAAGCTGACTTCACCTTCGCCAAACAGGCTGCCCGTCGGGCATTTGGCGTTGAAGTAGCTCTGCTTCTTCCCCTTGTAGGTGAAGGTTTTCTTGTTCGTGATCGAGAAGTTGGTCAGCGAACCTGCGCCACCCGCGACGACCGGAATCGTCGAGTCGATGTGGTAGCCGAACTTCCCTTTGTGCTCTTTGGTCACGAAGACCTTGGTGATGAACGCCGTCGGAGCGGGCACGTTCGCGTAGACGTGGACCAGGACGAGGGTTTTGTTGCCCTTGGTGCCGCCGTTGAAGACGCGGAGCGGGCCGGTCGCGGTGAACGGCGCCTGTTCGGCGAATTCGACCTCGGCGCTGGCGGTGCCCTTGCCGATCAGGGAGTCCTTGCAGGCGGCTTCCGCCTGGGCGGTGGGCCGCGCCTCGAGGGCGCCCGATTTGCAGACCGGGAGGCCCTTGGTGTTGAGCAGGCCATTCTTGTCGATGTCACCGGTGAAGGTCTTGGCCGCGGGCGGGTGTTTGCCGTCCTTGGTCGAGATGTTCGCGCTCAGATGGAAAGAGATCGGGGCGAATTCGTGCTTCGGCAGCGCCTTCGGCGAGATCGAGCTGTCGAACTTGAGCACCAGGTTGCCGAGGCTGACCACCACTGGTTTCGCCATCGAGATGCCGGCGAACGCCATCGCGATGACGGCCCCCAGGGTGAGTGTCCAAATCAAGCGCTTGCGCATATCCCTCTCTATCTCCTTTGTTGTGCCGGAGCCGTCATCGGTCCGGCCGTAGAGCCTTAATCTCTACCCCTCCACCGGCCAAAGTAACAGGCGGGCGTCCATCGCGTAAACCCCGGCAGAGGGGTAAAAGAGCGGCTTAACAAGCGCGATCAGTGCTCTGCCATCGATAGGCGGACGCGCTCGCGCTCCGCTTCGGCGCCCTCGGTCCCGAGGAACGGGAGCGTGATCCAGAACATCAGGTCGGGCAGCCGGCTCGGCAGCCGCGAGGCGGCGCCGTGGAGGATCTCGCTGTAGAGGAGCTCGTTGACCCCGCCGGCCAGCGAGAGCGAGGTGATCCCCGGCAGCTCGACCGAGGTCTCGGCCCGGCCCGCGTCGAGGAAGCCGGTGAACTGCCGCAGGGCGGCGTCGCGGCGGGCGAGCGCCTTCGGCCCCGCGGCCAGGACCTCGACGATCGCGAACCTCGCCTCGTCGGGGTGCTCGGCGAGGTGGTCGAGCAGCGCCCCGAGCCCGGCGGCGACCCGCTCGGCCCACGGCGCCCCCGGCTTCGACTCGAAGCCCCGCGCGGTGTCGCCGAGGAGGTTGCCGAGCAGGAGGTCGTAGGAGGCCAGAAAGCAGTCCTCGCGGCTGGCGAAGAGTTCGTAGAAGGTCTTGCGCGAGACGCCGGCGACTTCGATCACGTCGACGACCCTGGTCTCGGGGTAGCCGCGCTCGGCGGCGACCTCGATCATCGCCTGAAGGATGCGCTGCCGCTGGGATTCGGTCACCGCCTCCCGCGGTAGCCCGTGACGACCCCTTGGCAGGCGCTCGCTCGTCTTAGCTGCGCGTCTACCGGAAGCCACGCAAAGACTGTAGAGCAGCCCCCGTCAGGCGGCGCGGAGCCCGACCTCGTCGCCGATCCAGATCACCTGGTCGCGATCGGGGCCGACGCCGACGAGCCGGATCGGAACCCCGGCGAACTCGGCGATGTAGTCGAGGTAGGCGCGGGCCTGCGGCGGCAGGTCGGCCTCGCTGCGGCAGGCGGTGAGGTCGGCCTCGAACCCGGGCAGCTCCTCGTACTCGGGAATGGCCGAGTGGAGGATCGACTGGTGGTACGGGAAGCGGTCGAAGACGGCCCCCTCGCTCGAGCGGTAGCGGACCGCCACCCGCAGCGGGTCGAGGCCGCTGAGGACGTCGAGCTTGGTGATCGTCAGGGCGCTCATCCGGTTGAGCCGCACGGCGTAGCGCAGCGCCACCAGGTCCATCCAGCCGCAGCGGCGCTCGCGCCCGGTCGTCGTCCCGTACTCGTGGCCGCGTTCGAGCATGTGGCGGCCGACCTCGTCGTCGAGCTCGGTCGGGAACGGCCCCGCCCCGACCCGCGTCGTGTAGGCCTTGGCGACTCCCCAGACCTCGTCGATGTCGGTCGGCCCGACGCCGGCCCCGACCGTCGCCGCGCCGGCGATCGGGTTCGAGGAGGTGACGAACGGATAGGTCCCGTGGTCGAGGTCGAGGAGGGTCGCCTGGGCGCCCTCGAAGAGGACCGTGCCGCCGCTGTCGAGCGAGTCCCAGCAGAGGCGGGAGGTGTCGGCGATGTGGGGCTCGAGGCGGTGGCCGAAGCTGACGTGTTCCTCGGTCATCGCGTGCAGGTCGATGCGGGGATCCGGCGTGTCCTCGAACGCCCCGGAGCCCTCCCCGGCTTCCTCGCCGGCCTCGCGGCGCAGTTTCCGCCGCCTGACCGAGAGTTCGCGCAGCGCCTGCTGCTTGGAGGCGAGGGCGGCCCTGATCTTGGCCCGCAGGATCTTCTCGTCGAGCAGGTCCTGGACCCGGATCCCGAGCCGCAGCGCCTTGTCGGCGTAGCAGGGCCCGATCCCGCGCCTGGTGGTGCCGATCGAGAGCTTCCCGAGCTTGACCTCTCCGGCGGTGTCGAGGAGCACGTGGTAGGGCATGATCAGGTGCGCGTTGGCGGACACCTTGAGGTTGCCGACGTCGATCCCGCGCCGCTTCAGCCCGTCGATCTCTTCGAGCAGGACGGCGGGGTCGAGCACCACCCCGTTGCCGATCACGCAGGTCTTCTCGGAGTAGAGGATCCCGGAGGGGATCAGGTGGAACTTGAACTCCTCGCCTTCGCGGACGATCGTGTGGCCGGCGTTGTTGCCGCCCTGGAAGCGGACGATCATCTCGGCGCGCTCGGCGAGCAGGTCCGTGACCTTGCCCTTTCCCTCGTCGCCCCACTGGGCCCCGACTATGACTACTCCTGGCATAACGAAAGGGGGATTGTGCCTGGTATCAGGCGACCTTGCCGTAGCGCCGGTCGTCGCCGAACAGGGGCACCTCGTCGCACATCTGCGTCAGGCGGGAAACGGTGCGGGCGCCGATCTGGGTCTCGAGCTCCTCGTGGGGGAGGTTGGTGGTCACCAGGACCGAGCGCTGGGCCTCGTAGCGCTCGTTGATCAGCGCGTAGAGCTGCTCGAGGACCCAGTCGGAGCGCTTCTCGGCGCCGAGGTCGTCGATGTGGAGGAGGTCGACCGAGGTCAGCCGCTCGAAGAAGGAGAGGTAGGAGTCGCCGCCCGGCTCGGACTCGAAGGTGCGCCGGATCCTCGCCAGCAGCTTCGGCAGCGAGTAGATCGCGACCGAGCGGCCGGCCTCGATCGCGCTCTTGGAGACGAGCATCGCGAGCGTCGTCTTGCCGGTCCCGGTGTCGCCGAACAGCCAGAGGCCGCGCCCCTCGTCGAGCCGCCCGTCGAGCTCGTCGACGAAGGAGCGGATCTCACCGACCGCCGCCCGCGTCGAGAGGTCCCGGGCCATGTCGCTGACCGGCGGCCGGTCGAAGGAGACGCCGCGGTAGCGGGGCGGGATCACCGAGGCGACCCCGCGGCTGCGCCCCCGCCGCAGCCGCTCTTCGCGGCACTCGCACGGCCGGGCGACGTCTTCGGGCCCGAGGATCCAGCCCGACCCGTCGCAGACGCCGAGCGGGCAGGCGGCGAATGGCTCGGTGCGCGGGATCGCCATCAGAAGTCGGGGCCGACGGCGGCGATGTCGTCGATCGGGGCACCTTCGCCGGCCGGCTGCTCGATCGGCTTCTGCTGGCTCGTGTAGTCGGCGAATTTGGGAAAGCGCTCGATGAAGACGAGCTTTTTCGTCCCGATCGGGCCGTTCCTATGCTTGGCGATGATCACGTCGGCGAGGCCGTCGGGCTCGTCCTCGCGGTCGCGGTAGTAGTCCTCGCGGAAGAGGAAGGCGACCAGGTCGGCGTCCTGCTCGAGGTTCCCGCTCTCCCTCAGGTCGGAGAGCATCGGCTTCGGCGGGGTGCGCTGCTCGGGAGCGCGCGAGAGCTGGGAGATCGCCAGCACCGGCACCTCGAGCTCGCGGGCGAGGATCTTCAGGCCGCGGCTCATCTGGCCGACCTGCTCGACGCGGTTGGCGCGGTGGTCGTCGGAGCGCATCAGCTGCAGGTAGTCGACGATCACCAGGCCGAGGCCGCCTTTGTCCTGCTCCTGGGTGTGGAGCCGCCTCGCCTTCGCCCGCAGGTCGAGGATGCCGAGGTCCGAGGAGTCGTCGAACCAGAGCGGCGCGTCCTCGAGTTCGTTGCACGCCCGCACGACCTGCGGCCAGTCCTTCTGCGCGACCTGGCCCTTGCGGAGTTTGTCGCCGGGAATCCGCGCCCGGCAGGCGATGAAGCGCTGGGCGAGCTCGACCTCGGACATCTCGAGCGAGAAGAAGGCGACCGGCTGCTTCTTCTTCACCGCCACGTTTTCGGCGATGTTGGCGACCAGCGCGCTCTTCCCCATCGCCGGACGGGCGGCGACGATGATCAGGTTGCCGGGCTGGAAGCCGCCGGTGACGGCGTCGATGTCCTTGAACCCGGAGGGCGTCCCGGTCATCTCGGCCTCGCCGGTGGAGAGCTTCTCGAGCCGGTCGACCTCGTCGTGGAGGATCTCCGAGAGCATCCGGAAGTCGCCGGCCTGCTCTTTGTGGGCGACTTCGAACAGCAGCTTCTCGGCCCGCTCGGTGAGCTCGCGCGGTTCGCCGTCGCGCTGGTTCACCCACCCCTGGATCTCCTGGCCGGCGCCGAGCAGCCTTCGCAGCAGCGAGTTCTGCTGGACGATCTCCGCGTAGTGGCCGGCGTTCCCCGCGGCGGGGACCTTCGCCGCCAGCTCCGAGACGTAGTGCTTGCCGCCCGCGGCGTCGATCTCGTTGCGCTGGACCAGGCCCTCGCCGACGCTCAGCTCGTCGACCGGTTTCGACGCCGCATGGAGGTCGTGGATGCAGCGGAAGATGACCGCGTGCTTGTCGAGGTAGAAGTCCTCGGCGGTGAGCTTGACGTCGACGAACACCCGGTTCAGGGCCGGCTCGGAGACGAGCATCGCCCCCAGCACGGATTCCTCGGCCTCGATGTTCTGGGGCGGGACGTTGGTTGTCGGCGGCTGAGGCATCGAGTTCTAGTTAAGGAGGGATCGCGGCGGCAAAATCTCCCCCGGCTCTCCCGCCGCCAAGGAAACCAGAGCCCGGCGGGGCTGACAGGGACCTCCCCGCAAGGAGGGCAAAAAGAAATCTCGGCGGCTCAGGCCGGGACGGCCGCGTGCGGCGGCGGCGGGATCTGGCCGGTGCTCTCCTGGGTCGCCTCGCCGCGCCGCAGGATCCGCAGGGTGAGGATCGCGATGCTGAGGATCGCGGTGGCGCCGAGCGAGAGCTGGACGCTGAGGAGTCCCTGCCGGGTCCAGTAGACGTCGCGGAGGTCGAGCAGCAGCGCCGCCTCGTCGAAGGTCAGGCCGATGCCGGCGCCCATCGGGATCGCGAGGGCCTCCTCCAGCGCCTCGTCCTCGGTCAGCATCGCGACGGTCCCGGAGGTGAAGGCGAGGAGGATTCCCGGCACGAAGTGATGGATGTGCCGCTCGCCGACGCGGATGTCGCGGAACGGACGCCACTTCCTCCGCACCCCGAGGGTGGAGAGGCGGATCAGCGCGAACGACGCGAGGAAGCCGGCGAGGAGGTTGAAGAGGATCGTCTCGCTGCGCGGGGTCTCGATGTAGCCGGTGACCGCGACGCCGACGGTGTCCAGCGCCGCCGCCGGCGCCGCTTCGACCAGGCTCTCTTCTTCCGCCGGGGCCTGGGAGCGGCGGTTGAGCATCCGCCCGAACTGGCTGACGAGGACCGTCGCGGCGCCGCCGAGGGCGACCACCGCGAGGCCGAGCGTCGCCCGCTCCGAGCGGTCCCAGTCGAGTCGCGTCCTCGACCGCAGCGGCAGGGGCCTAGGACTCCTCGGCGACGATCGTCTTGACCGAGGCGACGGAGCCGTCGGCGAGCTCGATCTCGACCATGTGGGTCCCGATCTCGCGGATCGGCTGCTCGAGCTTCACCTGGTCGCGGTCGAAGCGGAGTTCGCGCGCCTCGGCGATCGCCTCGACGATCTCCTTCGGGCCGACCGAGCCGAAGAGCTTGCCGTCCTCGCCCGCGCGCTGATGGATCGTCAGCACCGTCTTCGAAAGCAGTGAAGCCGCCCGCTCTTCGCGCTCGGCCCGCGCCTGCGCGGCTTTCTCGGCGACGGCCTGGCGCCTCTGCGCCTCCTCGAGGGCGCCGGGGGTCGCCGGCACCGCGAGCTTGCGGGGGATCAGGAAGTTGCGGAGGTAACCCGGCGAGACGTCGACCGGCTCACCGCGCTGGCCGAGGCTGTCGACGTCCTCGAGGAGGATCGCCTGCGGCATCGATCACCGCTCCCCGACGTAGGGCAGGAGAGCGATCTCCCTGGCCCGCTTGACCGCGACCGAGAGCTGGCGCTGGTGCTTGCGCGAGAGCCCGGTCACCCGCCGGCCCCTGGTCTTCCCCTTGTCGGAGAGGAACCGGCGCAGCAGGTTGAGGTCCTTGTAGTCGACCGCCTCGGAGTTGATCCGCGTGTATTTCCGCGGACGCACGCGCTCCATGCCGCGTCGGCCGCCGCGTCGGGGGCCGGCCTGTGATGTCTCTCTTGCACGAGCCATTTGCGGCCCGGGATGCTACAGACCCGCGGGTGTTGCCGCGCCTCGCTCCGCGCTCAGAATGGAATGTCGTCGTCGGCGCCGCCTCCGCCGCCTCCGGCGGGCGCTCCCTCGTAGTCGGAGGTGTCCGCCGGGACGTCGCTGCTCGGGGTGAAGCCGTTGCCGTTGCCGCCTCCCGAGCCGTCGCGCGAGCCGAGGAACTGGACGGAGTTGGCGATGATTTCAACCGCCTGGCGTTTGCCGCCGCCCTCTTTGGCCTCCCACTCGCGCCACTCGAGCCGGCCTTCGATCGCGACCGGACGGCCCTTCGACAGGTAGTTGGCGCAGTTCTCGCCCTGGGCTCCCCAGACGGTGACGTCGAAGTAGTTGGGCTTGTCCTCCCATTCGCCGCTCTGCCCGCTCTTGCGGCGGCTGTTGACGGCCACCCGCAGCTTGCAGACCGATGTGCCACCCGGGGTGCTCCGCAGCTCCGGGTCCCTGGTCAGGTTTCCCGTGATGACCACGACGTTGATGTTCGAAGCTGCCACAGCACTCACTCCTCTGATCGTTTTCTGAACTCTCAGTCTAAGAGCGGCGGCGGCGGGCTCTCCCCCCCGAGGGGCGGGAATAGCCGCAAAGAGCGGGGAGCCCTACTCGGCGGGCTCGGCCGGGGCCTCGGGCGCGGCATCGGCCTCGGCGGGCTCAGGCGCGGGCTCTGCCGCCGCATCGGCGGCGGGCTCGGGGGTCGCTCGGCTGCGGGCTCGGCTGCAGGCTCCGGCGGGCATCGGCCGCAGGCTCGGGAGTCGCATCGGCGGCGGGCTCCGCAACCGGCTCGGGAGTGGGCTCGGCGGCAGCCTCCGGCGCCGGCGCCGACCGCGGCGGCCCGGACGGGCGCTCGCGGGAGGACTCGGGGCCGGGAGCGGCGGTGGCCGGCGGGACCAGGACCGGCGCGTCGGGGTCGACTTTGAAGATCCGGAACCGGAGGACGCCGTCGGTGATCTTGAGGCTGTGGTCGATCTCCTCGAGCAGTTCGGGGGCCGCCTCGAACCGGAACCAGCGGTAGTCGGCCTCGTTTCGCTGCGCGATCTCGTAGGCCAGCTTGCGCAGTCCCCAGTTGTTCTCGTGCTTCAGGGTTCCACCGCCCTCGATCTGCGCGCGCGCCTGTTGCGCGAGCGCGTCGCGGGCCGGGGCGTCCTGCCCCGCATCCAGCATCAGAACCAGCTCGTATTCGCGTGTTGCTGCCAAAAGCGGCGACGCACTATAGCTACCGGGGGGCGAACTCCATCGACCCGTCATCGGGGGGCGCGCGGCGCGGAGGCACGGCGCTTCCGGTGCGGGTTCGGGCGCCGGGGTGGGCGCGGGCGGCGGCGGCGCCACGGGTTCGGGTGCGGGCGGTGGAGCCGGCGGACGCTCGGGCGGGTGGCGTCGGGGGGTGGGGCTCGGCGCCATTCGAGGCCCCTCCCGGGCGGGCGGGCGCTTCACCGGTCGGGCCGGGGCCCTTTGTTTCGGGGGCCTCGCGGCCGGAGGCGGGGCCGGCTGCTCGACGCCGATCAACCCGACGTCAGGTGGAAGCGGCGCCGGCTCCGGCGGCCTCAGCAGATCGGGAAGACCTGTAGGGCACGAGCACGGCAACGACCACCACCCCGACTCTGGCAGCAGATGACCAACGAACCCTGAGGGACACCCCCGTTCAAGTCCACGCCATCGCAGCTTCGCCCCGGCCGTGGTTTGGGGGTTGGTCGACCTCTCCTCACGAACTCCCGCGAAGCGGCGGGAGGAGGGGTCACCAACCCCTAGACCGCTGCCTCGCGAAGCTCCTCGATGCAGGGCACGACGACCGAGCCTTTGAGGCGGTCGCCGTTGGTGAAGCTGACTTCACCTTCGCCAAACAGGCTGCCCGTCGGGCATTTGGCGTTGAAGTAGCTCTGCTTCTTCCCCTTGTAGGTGAAGATTTTCTTGTTCGTGATCGAGAAGTTGGTCAGCGAACCTGCCCCACCCGCGACGACCGGAATCGTCGAGTCGATGTGGTAGCCGAACTTCCCTTTGTTCTCTTTGGTCACGTAGACCTTGGTGATGAACGCCGTCGGAGCCGGCACGTTCGCGTAGACGTGGACCAGGACGAGCGTTTTGTTGCCCTTGGTGCCGCCGTTGAAGACGCGGAGCGGGCCGGTCGCGGTGAACGGCGCCTGTTCGGCGAATTCGACCTCGGCGCTGGCGGTGCCCTTGCCGATCAGGGAGTCCTTGCAGGCGGCTTCCGCCTGGGCGGTGGGCCGCGCCTCGAGGGCGCCCGATTTGCAGACCGGGAGGCCCTTGGTGTTGAGCAGGCCGTTCTTGTCGATGTCACCGGTGAAGGTCTTGGCCGCGGGCGGGTGTTTGCCGTCCTTGGTCGAGATGTTCGCGCTCAGGTGGAAAGAGATCGGGGCGAATTCGTGCTTCGGCAGCGCCTTCGGCGAGATCGAGCTGTCGAACTTGAGCACCAGGTTGCCGAGACTGACCACCACTGGTTTCGCCATCGAGATGCCGGCGAACGCCATCGCGATGACGGCCCCCAGGGTGAGTGTCCAAATCAAGCGCTTGCGCATATCCCTCTCTATCTCCTTTGTTGTGCCGGAACCGTCATCGGTCCGGCCGTAGAGCCTTAATCTCTACCCCTCCACCGGCCAAAGTAACAGGCGGGCGTCCATCGCGTAAACCCCGGCGGAGGGTTAAAAGAGCGGCTTAACAAGCGCGATCAGTGCTCTGCCATCGATAGGCGGACGCGCTCGCGCTCCGCTTCGGCGCCCTCGGTCCCAAGGAACGGGAGCGTGATCCAGAACATCAGGTCGGGCAGCCGGCTCGGCAGCCGCGAGGCGGCGCCGTGGAGGATCTCGCTGTAGAGGAGCTCGTTGACCCCGCCGGCCAGCGAGAGCGAGGTGATCCCCGGCAGCTCGACCGAGGTCTCGGCTCGGCCCGCGTCGAGGAAGCCGGTGAACTGCCGCAGGGCGGCGTCGCGGCGGGCGAGCGCCTTCGGCCCCGCGGCCAGGACCTCGACGATCGCGAACCTCGCCTCGTCGGGGTGCTCGGCGAGGTGGTCGAGCAGCGCCCCGAGCCCGGCGGCGACCCGCTCGGCCCACGGCGCCCCCGGCTTCGACTCGAAACCCCGCGCGGTGTCGCCGAGGAGGTTGCCGAGCAGGAGGTCGTAGGAGGCCAGGAAGCAGTCCTCGCGGCTGGCGAAGAGTTCGTAGAAGGTCTTGCGCGAGACGCCGGCGACTTCGATCACGTCGACGACCCTGGTCTCGGGGTAGCCGCGCTCGGCGGCGACCTCGATCATCGCCTGAAGGATGCGCTGCCGCTGGGATTCGGTCACCGCCTCCCGCGGTAGCCCGTGACGACCCCTTGGCAGGCGCTCGCTCGTCTTAGCTGCGCGTCTACCGGAAGCCACGCAGAGACTGTAGAGCAGCCCCAGTCAGGCGGCGCGGAGCCCGACCTCGTCGCCGATCCAGATCACCTGGTCGCGATCGGGGCCGACGCCGACGAGCCGGATCGGAACCCCGGCGAACTCGGCGATGTAGTCGAGGTAGGCGCGGGCCTGCGGCGGCAGGTCGGCCTCGCTGCGGCAGGCGGTGAGGTCGGCCTCGAACCCGGGCAGCTCCTCGTACTCGGGAATGGCCGAGTGGAGGATCGACTGGTGGTACGGGAAGCGGTCGAAGACGGCCCCCTCGCTCGAGCGGTAGCGGACCGCCACCCGCAGCGGGTCGAGGCCGCTGAGGACGTCGAGCTTGGTGATCGTCAGGGCGCTCATCCGGTTGAGGCGGACGGCGTAGCGCAGCGCCACCAGGTCCATCCACCCGCAGCGCCGCTCGCGCCCGGTCGTCGTCCCGTACTCGTGGCCGCGTTCGAGCATGTGGCGGCCGACCTCGTCGGTCGAGCTCGGTCGGGAACGGCCCCGCCCCGACCCGGGTCGTGTAGGCCTTGGCGACTCCCCAGACCTCGTCGATGTCGGTCGGCCCGACGCCGGCCCCGACCGTCGCCGCGCCGGCGATCGGGTTCGAGGAGGTGACGAACGGATAGGTCCCGTGGTCGAGGTCGAGGAGGGTCGCCTGGGCGCCCTCGAAGAGGACCGTGCCGCCGCTGTCGAGCGAGTCCCAGCAGAGGCGGGAGGTGTCGGCGATGTGGGGCTCGAGGCGGTGGCCGAAGCTGACGTGTTCCTCGGTCATCGCGTGCAGGTCGATGCGGGGATCCGGCGTGTCCTCGAACGCCCCGGAGCCCTCCCCGGCTTCCTCGCCGGCCTCGCGGCGCAGTTTCCGCCGCCTGACCGAGAGTTCGCGCAGCGCCTGCTGCTTGGAGGCGAGGGCGGCCCTGATCTTGGCCCGCAGGATCTTCTCGTCGAGCAGGTCCTGGACCCGGATCCCGAGCCGCAGCGCCTTGTCGGCGTAGCAGGGCCCGATCCCGCGCCTGGTGGTCCCGATCGAGAGCTTCCCGAGCTTGACCTCTCCGGCGGTGTCGAGGAGCACGTGGTAGGGCATGATCAGGTGCGCGTTGGCGGACACCTTGAGGTTGCCGACGTCGATCCCGCGCCGCTTCAGCCCGTCGATCTCTTCGAGCAGGACGGCGGGGTCGAGCACCACCCCGTTGCCGATCACGCAGGTCTTCTCGGAGTAGAGGATCCCGGAGGGGATCAGGTGGAACTTGAACTCCTCGCCGTCGCGGACGATCGTGTGGCCGGCGTTGTTGCCGCCCTGGAAGCGGACGATCATCTCGGCGCGCTCGGCGAGCAGGTCCGTGACCTTGCCCTTCCCCTCGTCGCCCCACTGGGCCCCGACTATGACTACTCCTGGCATAACGAAAGGGGGATTGTGCCTGGTATCAGGCGACCTTGCCGTAGCGCCGGTCGTCGCCGAACAGGGGCACCTCGTCGCACATCTGCGTCAGGCGGGAAACGGTGCGGGCGCCGATCTGGGTCTCGAGCTCCTCGTGGGGGAGGTTGGTGGTCACCAGGACCGAGCGCTGGGCCTCGTAGCGCTCGTTGATCAGCGCGTAGAGCTGCTCGAGGACCCAGTCGGAGCGCTTCTCGGCGCCGAGGTCGTCGATGTGGAGGAGGTCGACCGAGGTCAGCCGCTCGAAGAAGGAGAGGTAGGAGTCGCCGCCCGGCTCGGACTCGAAGGTGCGCCGGATCCTCGCCAGCAGCTTCGGCAGCGAGTAGATCGCGACCGAGCGGCCGGCCTCGATCGCGCTCTTGGAGACGAGCATCGCGAGCGTCGTCTTGCCGGTCCCGGTGTCGCCGAACAGCCAGAGGCCGCGCCCCTCGTCGAGCCGCCCGTCGAGCTCGTCGACGTAGGCGCGGATCTCACCGACCGCCGCCCGCGTCGAGAGGTCCCGGGCCATGTCGCTGACCGGCGGCCGGTCGAAGGAGACGCCGCGGTAGCGGGGCGGGATCACCGAGGCGACCCCGCGGCTGCGCCCCCGCCGCAGCCGCTCTTCGCGGCACTCGCACGGCCGGGCGACGTCTTCGGGCCCGAGGATCCAGCCCGACCCGTCGCAGACGCCGAGCGGGCAGGCGGCGAATGGCTCGGTGCGCGGGATCGCCATCAGAAGTCGGGACCGACGGCGGCGATGTCGTCGATCGGGGCACCTTCGCCGGCCGGCTGCTCGATCGGCTTCTGCTGGCTCGTGTAGTCGGCGAATTTGGGAAAGCGCTCGATGAAGACGAGCTTTTTCGTCCCGATCGGGCCGTTCCTATGCTTGGCGATGATCACGTCGGCAAGGCCGTCGGGCTCGTCCTCGCGGTCGCGGTAGTAGTCCTCGCGGAAGAGGAAGGCGACGAGGTCGGCGTCCTGCTCGAGGTTCCCGCTCTCCCTCAGGTCGGAGAGCATCGGCTTCGGCGGGGTGCGCTGCTCGGGAGCGCGCGAGAGCTGGGAGATCGCCAGCACCGGCACCTCGAGCTCGCGGGCGAGGATCTTCAGGCCGCGGCTCATCTGGCCGACCTGCTCGACGCGGTTGGCGCGGTGGTCGTCGGAGCGCATCAGCTGCAGGTAGTCGACGATCACCAGGCCGAGGCCGCCTTTGTCCTGCTCCTGGGTGTGGAGCCGCCTCGCCTTCGCCCGCAGGTCGAGGATGCCGAGGTCCGAGGAGTCGTCGAACCAGAGCGGCGCGTCCTCGAGTTCGTTGCACGCCCGCACGACCTGCGGCCAGTCCTTCTGCGCGACCTGGCCCTTGCGGAGTTTGTCGCCGGGAATCCGCGCCCGGCAGGCGATGAAGCGCTGGGCGAGCTCGACCTCGGACATCTCGAGCGAGAAGAAGGCGACCGGCTGCTTCTTCTTCACCGCCACGTTTTCGGCGATGTTGGCGACCAGCGCGCTCTTCCCCATCGCCGGCCGGGCGGCGACGATGATCAGGTTGCCGGGCTGGAAGCCGCCGGTGACGGCGTCGATGTCCTTGAACCCGGAGGGCGTCCCGGTCATCTCGGCCTCGCCGGTGGAGAGCTTCTCGAGCCGGTCGACCTCGTCGTGGAGGATCTCCGAGAGCATCCGGAAGTCGCCGGCCTGCTCTTTGTGGGCGACTTCGAACAGCAGCTTCTCGGCCCGCTCGGTGAGCTCGCGCGGTTCGCCGTCGCGCTGGTTCACCCACCCCTGGATCTCCTGGCCGGCGCCGAGCAGCCTTCGCAGCAGCGAGTTCTGCTGGACGATCTCCGCGTAGTGGCCGGCGTTCCCCGCAGCGGGGACCTTCGCCGCCAGCTCCGAGACGTAGTGCTTGCCGCCCGCGGCGTCGATCTCGTTGCGCTGGACCAGGCCCTCGCCGACGCTCAGCTCGTCGACCGGTTTCGACGCCGCATGGAGGTCGTGGATGCAGCGGAAGATGACCGCGTGCTTGTCGAGGTAGAAGTCCTCGGCGGTGAGCTTGACGTCGACGAACACCCGGTTCAGGGCCGGCTCGGAGACGAGCATCGCCCCCAGCACGGATTCCTCGGCCTCGATGTTCTGGGGCGGGACGTTGGTTGTCGGCGGCTGCGGCATCGAGTTCTAGTTAAGGAGGGATCGCGGCGGCAAAATCTCCCCCGGCTCTCCCGTCGCCAAGGAAACCAGAGCCCGGCGGGGCTGACAGGGACCTCCCCGCAAGGAGGGCAAAAAGAAATCTCGGCGGCTCAGGCCGGGACGGTCGCGTGCGGCGGCGGCGGGATCTGGCCGGTGCTCTCCTGGGTCGCCTCGCCGCGCCGCAGGATCCGCAGGGTGAGGATCGCGATGCTGAGGATCGCGGTGGCGCCGAGCGAGAGCTGGACGCTGAGGAGCCCCTGCCGGGTCCAGTAGACGTCGCGGAGGTCGAGCAGCAGCGCCGCCTCGTCGAAGGTCAGGCCGATGCCGGCGCCCATCGGGATCGCGAGGGCCTCCTCGAGCGCCTCGTCCTCGGTCAGCATCGCGACGGTCCCGGAGGTGAAGGCGAGGAGGATTCCCGGCACGAAGTGATGGATGTGCCGCTCGCCGACGCGGATGTCGCGGAACGGACGCCACTTCCTCCGCACCCCGAGGGTGGAGAGGCGGATCAGCGCGAACGATGCGAGGAAGCCGGCGAGGAGGTTGAAGAGGATCGTCTCGCTGCGCGGGGTCTCGATGTAGCCGGTGACCGCGACGCCGACCGTGTCCAGCGCCGCCGCCGGCGCCGCTTCGACCAGGCTCTCTTCTTCCGCCGGGGCCTGGGAGCGGCGGTTGAGCATCCGCCCGAACTGGCTGACGAGGACCGTCGCGGCGCCGCCGAGGGCGACCACCGCGAGGCCGAGCGTCGCCCGCTCCGAGCGGTCCCAGTCGAGTCGCGTCCTCGACCGCAGCGGCAGGGGCCTAGGACTCCTCGGCGACGATCGTCTTGACCGAGGCGACGGAGCCGTCGGCGAGCTCGATCTCGACCATGTGGGTCCCGATCTCGCGGATCGGCTGCTCGAGCTTCACCTGGTCGCGGTCGAAGCGGAGTTCGCGCGCCTCGGCGATCGCCTCGACGATCTCCTTCGGGCCGACCGAGCCGAAGAGCTTGCCGTCCTCGCCCGCGCGCTGATGGATCGTCAGCACCGTCTTCGAAAGCAGTGAAGCCGCCCGCTCTTCGCGCTCGGCCCGGGCCTGCGCGGCTTTCTCGGCGACGGCCTGGCGCCTCTGCGCCTCCTCGAGGGCGCCGGGGGTCGCCGGCACCGCGAGCTTGCGGGGGATCAGGTAGTTGCGGAGGTAACCCGGCGAGACGTCGACCGGCTCACCGCGCTGGCCGAGGCTGTCGACGTCCTCGAGGAGGATCGCCTGCGGCATCGATCACCGCTCCCCGACGTAGGGCAGGAGAGCGATCTCCCTGGCCCGCTTGACCGCGACCGAGAGCTGGCGCTGGTGCTTGCGCGAGAGCCCGGTCACCCGCCGGCCCCTGGTCTTCCCCTTGTCGGAGAGGAACCGGCGCAGCAGGTTGAGGTCCTTGTAGTCGACCGCCTCGGAGTTGATCCGCGTGTATTTCCGCGGACGCACGCGCTCCATGCCGCGTCGCCCGCCACGTCGGGGGCCGGCCTGTGATGTCTCTCTTGCACGAGCCATTTGCGGCCCGGGATGCTACAGACCCGCGGGTGTTGCCGCGGGTCGCTCCGCGCTCAGAACGGTATGTCGTCGTCGGCGCCGCCCCCGCCGCCTCCGGCGGGCGCTCCCTCGTAGTCGGAGGTATCCGCCGGGACGTCGCTGCTCGGGGTGAAGCCGTTGCCGTTGCCGCCTCCCGAGCCGTCACGCGAGCCGAGGAACTGGACGGAGTTGGCGATGATTTCGACCGCCTGGCGTTTGCCGCCGCCCTCTTTGGCCTCCCACTCGCGCCACTCGAGCCGGCCTTCGATCGCGACCGGACGGCCCTTCGACAGGTAGTTGGCGCAGTTCTCGCCCTGGGCTCCCCAGACGGTGACGTCGAAGTAGTTGGGCTTGTCCTCCCATTCGCCGCTCTGCCCGCTCTTGCGGCGGCTGTTGACGGCCACCCGCAGCTTGCAGACCGATGTGCCACCCGGGGTGCTCCGCAGCTCCGGGTCCCTGGTCAGGTTTCCCGTGATGACCACGACGTTGATGTTCGAAGCTGCCACAGCACTCACTCCTCTGATCGTTTTCTGAACTCTCAGTCTAAGAGCGGCGGCGGCGGGCTCTCCCCCCCGAGGGGCGGGAATAGCCGCAAAGAGCGGGGAGCCCTACTCGGCGGGCTCGGCCGGGGCCTCGGGAGCGGCTCGGCCTCGGCGGGCTCAGGCGCGGGCTCTGCCGCCGCATCGGCGGCGGGCTCGGGGGCCGGCTCCGGCGGCGCGGCTCGGCCGCAGGCTCCGGAGTCGCATCGGCGGCGGGCTCCGCAACCGGCTCGGGAGTGGGCTCGGCGGCAGCCTCCGGCGCCGGCGCCGACCGCGGCGGCCCGGACGGGCGCTCGCGGGAGGACTCGGGGCCGGGAGCGGCGGTGGCCGGCGGGACCAGGACCGGCGCGTCGGGGTCGACTTTGAAGATCCGGAACCGGAGGACGCCGTCGGTGATCTTGAGGCTGTGGTCGATCTCCTCGAGCAGTTCGGGGGCCGCCTCGAACCGGAACCAGCGGTAGTCGGCCTCGTTTCGCTGCGCGATCTCGTAGGCCAGCTTGCGCAGCCCCCAGTTGTTCTCGTGCTTCAGGGTTCCACCGCCCTCGATCTGCGCGCGCGCCTGTTGCGCGAGCGCGTCGCGGGCCGGGGCGTCCTGCCCCGCATCCAGCATCAGAACCAGCTCGTATTCGCGTGTTGCTGCCAAAAGCGGCGACGCACTATAGCTACCGGGGGGCGAACTCCATCGACCCGTCATCGGGCGGCGGCGGGCGGCGCGGGCAGGCCGGCGCTTCCGGTGCGGGTTCGGGCGCCGGGGCGGGCGCGGGAGGCGGCGGCGCCACGGGTTCGGGTGCGGGCGGTGGAGCCGGCGGACGCTCGGGCGGATGGCGTCGGGGGGTGGGGCTCGGCGCCTTGCGAGGCCCCTCCCGGGCGGGTCGGGCGCTTCAGCGGTTGGGCCCGGGCCCTGTGCTTCGGGGGCCTCGCAGCCGGAGGCGGCGGCCGGCTGCTCGACGCCGATCAACCCGACGTCAGGTGGAAGCGGCGCCGGCTCCGGTGTCCTCAGCAGGTCGGGAAGGACCTGCAGGGCCACGAGCACGGCAACGACCACCGCCCCGACTCTGGCAGCTGATGACCAACGAACCCGTGAGGCGACACTCCCCGTTCAAGTCCACGCCAGCGCAGCTTCGCCCCGGATTGGATATGAGGGTTGTTCGACCTCTCTCACGAACTCCCGCGAAGCGGCGGGAGGAGAGGACGAACAACCTCCTACGCAACCGCTCTCGCGAAGCTCCTCGATGTCGTGCAGCTGATCGTCCACCCAGTCCCCCGGGTTCCGCGAGTAGATGATCTCCTTCAGATGCTGGGCCCGGACCCGCCGCTCCTCGGGGTCCATGGTCAGCGCCCGGTAGATCGCGTCGGCCTGCTCCTGGATGTCGAACGGGTTGACCGAGAGGGCGCAGTCGGAGAGCTCCTCGTGGGACCCGGTGTTCTCGGAGAGCATCAGGACGCCGTTGCGGGTATTCACCGCCGGCGCCTCCTTGGCGACCAGGTTCATCCCGTCGAAGATCGAGTTGACCATCAGCAGGTCGAAGTGCTTGTAGCGGGCGACCGCCTCCGGGAAGTTCTCGTAGATCTTGAGGTCGATCGGCATCCAGTCGGTGGTCCCGTGGCGGTGGTTGACGACGGCGACGAGCGCCTCGATCCGCTCCAGGTACTCGGCGTACTCGGGCACGTCCTGCCGCGAGGGCTGGAGGTGGGCGATGAAGGTGACCTTCTCGCGGAACTCCGGGTGCTGCTGGAGGAAGGTGTCGAAGGCGGTGAAGCCGCGAAGGACGTTCTTCGAGAGGTCGGCGCGGTCGACCCTGATGATCAGGTGCTCGCGGCGGCGCTCGAGCACCTCGCGCTCGGCGGCCATCACCTCCGGCGACTCGGCCGCCCGCGCGAGGCGCTCGGCGTCGATCGAGAGCGGGTAGGCGCGGGCCAGGGTCTGGCCGCCGTCATGGCGAACCAGAGCCTGCTCGTAGTCGACGTCCGCTTCGAGCAGTTCGTCGCAGCAGCGGAGGAAGTTGATGCAGTAGGAGTGGGTGTGGAACCCGATGATGTCGTTGGCCAGCATGCCGCGGAAGATCGCCTCGCGGATCCGCCCCGGCAGGACCCGCCAGCTGTCGGGCTGGGACCAGGGGATGTGTACGAAGTGGTGCAGGAAGGCGTCCTCGCGCTCCTCGCGGATCATTCCGGGAACGGTGTAGAGGTGGTAGTCGTGGAGCATCACCAGCGGCCGCTCCCTCGACTCGATCTGGGTCAGGACCGCGCGGGCGATGTCCCTGTTGACGGTCTGGTAGCCGAAGTCCCAGGCATCGAGCTCCTCCTGGCGGACGTCGGGGGCGTTCGAGAGGTCCCAGAGGTAGTGCTGGATGAACCACAGCAGGGGGTTGGCGATCACGTTGTAGAAGCGGTCGTAGGCCTCGGGGTCGCTGCCGACCATCAGCACCCGGTAGTCGATCCCGTCGATCGAGAGCTCGACCGGGCCGCCGCGCTCCTCGGAGACCGCGATGTCCTCGTCGGTCATCGCCGAGGCGATCCAGAGCGCCTCGCGGTGGGAGACGAGCCCTGAAAGCGCCGTCACCAGGCCGCCTCCGCCCCGCATCACCACCCGCTCGCCCGCCTCGTCGCGGTCGAACTGGGCGGGACCGCGGTTGGAGACGATGATCAGGGGATCGCGGTCGCTCACCCGATCAGCCTACCCCGGCGGCGGCGGGGCTAGGCGTCGAGCTCGTCGATCAGCTCGAGCCAGTCGCGGAGCAGGCGCGGCGAGAGGAATCGCTGCCGCGCCCGTTCCTTCCCGGCTTTCCCGAGGCTCTTCCCGAGCTCGGGATCGCGCAGGATCTCGATGCAGCGCTGCAGCACAGGCCTCGGGCGAGTCGACCAGGTAGCCGCTGACCCCGTCCTCGATCTGCAGCGGGATGCCGCCGACGTTCCCGGCGACGGTCGGGCGGCCCTTCCAGAGCGCCTCGGTGACGGTCAGCCCGAAGCCCTCGCGGATCGACTTCTGGAGGCAGACGTCGGATTGCGACTGGAAGGCGTTGACCTCGATCGCGCCGACGTTGTTGAGGTTGTTGAGGATCTTGATGTCGGGGTCGCCGTCGGCGTACTCGAAGGTGTGCTGGAAGAACTCCCACCCCTCCGGGTCGTCGGTCGCCATCGAGCCGACGAGGGCGAGCTGGACCTCGGGCAGCTCCTCGGTGACCGCGCGGTAGGCGTCGATCACGCCGATCGGGTCCTTCCACGGGTCGAAGCGCGAGACCTGGGTGATCAGAGGCCGGTCGACGTCGATCCCGAACTGGTCGCAGACGAAGGCCGCGTCGTCGGGCGAGAACGCCATGTTCTTCGGCGAGAGCGGGTCGATCGCCGGCGGGATGATCTGGATGCCCTCGTGCTCGCGCATCCCGACCGGGACGTAGGCCGGGAGGTGCCAGACGGTCGCGTCGTACTCCTCGATCAGCGGCTGCAGGCGGGCGATCGGGGCCGGGTTCGGCTCGGAGAGGTCGATGTGGCAGCGCCAGATCCAGTTCCGGCTCTTGTCCGTGGCCCCGCGGCGCAGCCCGATCGGCTGCGGGTCGTGGACGATGATCGTGTCCCACTCGCCTTCGAGGCCCTCGGCGTTCAGCGCGTTGACCTCGTCGAACAGCTTCCACTGCTCGTCGCTCAGCGTGTCGTCGGCTCCCTGCAGCGAGTTGTGGAGGAGCTTGGTCGCGTTGTAGAACTCTTCCTTGCCGAAGATCACCTGCCAGTGGGCGTCGAGGCCGGCGTCCCTCATCAGCGGCACGATCGTGTAGAGGATCTCCGAGACGCCGCCGCCGAACGCGGTCGCGCTGACGTGCAGGACGCGGTGGCCCTGGAGCGGCTCCGCGAGCGCCCGGATCTGCTCGCTCAACTCCTTGCCGGCGATGTGCGTGTAGTCGGCCAGCGACTTGTTGCCGAGGGTGACTTCCTGAAGCATGCGCGCGGAGTTCTACACGCAGTTGGGCGCGGCAGCGCACGCCCGGGTTGGCTCAACCGCCCGGATTGCCCTCCGGCCGGGTGCCGAGAGTGACGTCGACCTTCTCGGTTTCGCCGTCCTCGTGCATCACTTCCAGCGTCACCGTGTCGCCCGGTTCGAAGTCGGCGATCAGGTTGGCGAGGTCGTCCGGTTCGACGACCTTGTGGCCGTCGATCGAGAGGACGACGTCGCCGCCGGTGCGGTAGGGGAGGCCCTGGAACCGGATCTTCCCGTCGCCGCCGCGCAGCCCGGCTTCGTCGGCGGGGCCGTCGGGGACGACTTCGGCGAGCAGGCCCCCGAAGTCGGTGTCGAGGCCGAGCCGGTCGGCGAGCTGCGGGTAGAGCGCCTGGGTCGAGACGCCGATGTAGGCGTATTCGGCCTTGCCGCCGTCTTCGAGCTGGGCGATCGAGCGTTTCACGGCGGTGATCGGGACCGCGAAGCCGACCCCGTCGTTGGCCCCGGAGTTGGTCTCGATCTGCTGGTTGATCCCGATCACGCGGGCGTTTTCGTCGAGCAGCGGCCCGCCGGAGTTGCCGGGGTTGATCGAGGCGTCGGTCTGGATCGCGCCCTCGATCTGGAATTCGGTCAGCGAGCGGACCGAGCGGTCGGTCGCCGAGACGATCCCGACCGAGAGCGACTGCTGCTCGCCGAACGGGCTGCCGATCGCCGCCACCGGCTGACCGACCTCGAGGTCGCGATCGTCGCCGAGCGCGAGCGGATGCAGTTCGAACCCGTCGGGCTCGACTTCGAGCAGGGCGACGTCGGCGAACGGGTCGACCCCGACGATCTTCGCCGGGACGACGTTGCGATCGGGGAACTCGACGTAGACCGCTTCGGCTTCCTTGCGTTCGCCCGAGGTGTCGTCGGTCACCACGTGGGCGTTGGTGACGATCCGGCCGTCCTCGTCGAGGACGAAGCCGGAGCCTTCGGCGCCGCCGGTTTCGGTGATCGACCGGATCGTGACCACGCCGGGCGATGCCTTGGCGAAGACCGAGGCGGCGTCGAACCCGGGGGCGCTGGTCTCGACCGCGATCTTGGTCGTCGTCTTTTCTTCCGAGGAGGCGGAGCCGGAGCCGTTGCCGCTGTCGCTCGACCCCCCGCAGCCGGCGAGCGCCAGGACCAGCAGCGCGGCCGCCAGCGCGACCCGCGCCGTCGCCGCCCTCACACTCCCGCCCCGGTGGGCTGGGAGACGACGATCGGGGCCGCCTCGGCGGGGGCGGGGGGAAGGTCGAGGGTGAACGCGGTGAAGCGCCTGGTCGAGGTGATCGAGATCCGCCCCTCCATCCGCTGAGCGAGCTCGCGGGCGATCGCCAGGCCGAGGCCGGACCCGCCCGAGGGCTGCGCGGTGTAGAAGCGCTCGAAGATCCGTCCCTGCACGCGCTGGGGTATCCCGGCTCCATCGTCGGAGACGGTCAGCTCTGCCCTGCGATTTACGGAGTAGACGGTCACGGTCACGCTTGCGCCCTCGGGAGGATGGGAGAGGGCGTTGTCGAGGAGGATACGGACGATCTGCCTCACCCGTTCAGGGTCGGCGGTCGCCATCACCGCGTGGTCGGGTGTGCGGAGCTCGAGCCGCGACCCCCGGAGGTCGGCGCGCGGCCCGAACTCGCGGGTAACGCTGCGGGCGAGATCGGTGAGGTCGACGCTGCTCGGGGCCATCACGATGCCGCCCGCGTCGAGCTGGGAGAGGTTGAGCAGATCGGCCGTCAGCTTCGTCAGGCGGTCGATCTGCTGGCGCATCGTGCGGACGAACTCTTCGCGCTCCTCGGGGGTCGGTTCCTCGTCCTCGAGCAGCTCGACGAAGCCGCCGAGGCTGAAGATCGGCGTCCGCAGCTCGTGCGAGGCGTTGGCGATGAACTGCTTGCGGGCGTTGTCGAGCTCGGCCAGGCGGCGCTGCATTTCGTTGAAGGTGCGGGCCAGCTGCCCGAGCTGGCCGGAGGAGTCGACCGGGATCCTGGCCCCGAAGTCGCCTTCAGCGACCTTGTGGGCGGCGTCCTGGATGTTCCTGATCCGCTGGGTGGCCAGCGACGCGAAGTAGATCCCGACTCCGAGCGCGAGGACGAGCGCGATCAGCGCCCCGGTCGTGATCTGGCCCTTGACGTCGGAGACGCCGGCGATGTGGACCACATATATGTAGATGACCGCCGCGGTGCCGACGGAGATCCCCAGCGAGATCATCGTGATCCTGCTGCCCAGCGGGGTGAACCGGAGGCGCCTCATTCCCGGAAGCGGTAGCCGACGCCCCGAACCGTGAACAGGAACTCCGGCTCCTTCGGGTTCTGCTCGAGCTTTTCCCGAAGGTGGCGGATGTGGACGTCGACGGTGCGGGGGTCGCGGTACTCCGAGTCGCCCCAGACGCACTCGAGCAGGGTCTGGCGGCTGAGGACGCGGCCCGGCGAGCGCGCCAGCGCGCTGAGGATCTCGAACTCGACGTAGGTCACCTTGACCTCCTCGCCGCGCAGCAGGACCATCCGCCGGCCGAAGTCGATCGTCAGCTCCTCGTGCTCGATCGACCCCTCCTCCTGGAACTCGCCGATCATCCGCGACCGCCGCAGCGCCGCCTTGACCCGGCTGCGGAACTCGCGCATCGAGAACGGCTTGGTGATGTAGTCGTCGGCGCCGACCTCGAGCCCGGCGACCTTGTCGGTCTCGCTGCCTTTCGCGGTCAGCATGATGATCGGCACCTGGCTGTTGCGGCGCAGCTGGCGGCAGACCTCGACGCCGTCGAGCTTGGGCAGCATCAGGTCGAGGATCACGAGATCGAAGCGGGCCTCGCTGAAGCGCTGGAGCGCCTCCTGGCCGTCGATCGCGGAGGTGACGTGGTAGCCGTCTTTCCTCAGCGGGTAGCTGAGCAGGGTCTGAACCGACTGCTCATCGTCGACCAACAGGATCCGGGCGGTTCCATTGGGCACTACATCGGCTCCCGCTTCGCTCGCTGCGCAACGAACCAGATATGGATGCTTGCTCGCTCCGCGCTCATGGACACAGGGTAATCCGCGCACTGTGCGGGTGGAACTGGACAAATGTAGGACTACCAAGAACTAATGACATGAGAGTATTCCGCCGATAGGAGGGACATGCCAACCGAGCAGTTGAAAAGCATGATCGAAGAGGGCCGCTACAAGCCCAACCCGGCTCTGGTCGCCGAGGCGATGCTGAGTCGGCGCAGCGTGCGGGAGCTGCTGACCGGCAACGAGCCGCTCAGGTCAGTTGATCGAACCCCGCCGCGTCCAGTAGCGCACCGTCGGGCCGCCTGACCTCGACACCTTCTCCGGCGAGCAGAACCCCGATCGGCGTCAGCCCCTTCACGGCTTCGCCCGCCCGCCCGACCCGGTCGGAGCGGCAGGGCGGCCAGGAGCTCGTAGTCCTCGCCGCCCGAGGCGGCCAGCTCGAGAGGGTCGCGACCGTTGGCGGCGGCGACCTCGGCCACTCCCGGGGCGATGGGCAGGGCGCCGCCGTCGATTCGGGCCGCGACGCCGCTCGCCTCGGCCAGGTGCCCGGCGTCGCCCACCAGGCCGTCGCTGAGGTCGATCATCGCCGTCGCCCCGGCGGCCGCGAGGGCGCGCCCGGCCGCGAGTCGCGGCTGTGGCTCGAGCTGGCGGGCGATCAGCGCCGCCTCCCGGTCGGGGTCGAGCCCCGTGACCTCGCCCTCCCCTTCGAGCAGGAGCAGGCCGGCCGCGGCCCCTCCGAGCTCCCCGGTGAGCACCAGGACGTCGCCCGGCCGCGCGCCCGCGCGGGTGACGAGCGCCTCCGGCTCGGGGGCGTGGCCGACGACGGTGATCGCCAGCGTCAGGTTCGGGGCCCGGGCGACATCGCCGCCGGCGAGCGTCGTTCCCGTCGCGACGCCGACCTCGATCAGCCCGTCGAGGAGCTCGAGGCAGCCGTCCTCGTCGAGGTCGGGCGGGACGCCGAGGACGACGTAGGCCTCGCCCGGCTCGGCGCCCATCGCGGCGAGGTCGGAGAGCGCGGTGGCGAGCGCCTTGGCCCCGATCTGGGCCAGGCTCGCCCGCTCGCGCCGGAAGTGGACGCCGTCGATGAGAGCGTCGACCGAGGTCGCCGTGGCGCCGCCGGGGACCGTGACCGCGGCGTCGTCGCCGCTCCCGACCCGGATCCGAGGGCCGGGGGGCGGGAGCCGTTCCCGCACGCGCGCCAGCAGGTCGAACTCGCCCATTGACCCCATTCTGGCGGCGGCCCACCCGCGGTGCAGCCCCGGCGCTCTCTAAGGTGCGGGCGGCGTGGAGCAAAGGCAGCCACTACTTCACCGGATCGGCGAAGCCGGCGCCCGGTTCGGAACGCAGCCGCCCAAGAGCAAACGGGTCCGGCTGGCGATCCAGCTCGGCCTCGCCCTGGTCATCTTCGGCTTCCTCGTCCTCACCGTCGTCGACCAGTGGTCGGAGATCAAGGACAAGGGCGTCCATTTCCACGTCCTCTGGCTGATCCCGGCGTTCATCGTCCTCCCGATCTACTACGCGCTCAGCGCCCTCGGCTGGGACCTGATCCTCCGCTTCCTCGGCTACCGGATCGGGGTCGGCCGGGCCCAGGTCGCCTGGGGCCAGCCGCTCCTCGCCCGCTACGTCCCGGGCAGCGTCCTCTACGTCCTCGGCAGGGTGCTGCTCTCCGAGCGGGCGGGTGTCCCGCGCCGGATCACGATCGCGAGCGTCGCCTACGAACAGGCGATCTCGGCCACCTCGGCGATCGCGATCGCCTCCTACTTCTTCATCAACCATCCGGACCTCCAGGGAACGCCGCTGCGCTTTGCGGTGCTGCTGCTGGTCCCGGCGGCGATCGTCGTCCTCCACCCGCGCGTCTTCGGCCCGCTCGCGAACCGCGTGCTGAAAGCATTCGGCCGCGAACCGCTGCCGGCGGTGATCTCGCTGCAGGGGATCCTCGCCCTGTTGGTCTTCTTCGCCGCGATCTGGGCCGTGATCTCGGTCGGCGTCTACTGCGTCGCCCGCTCGGTCAGCTCGGTCCCGCTCGACGAAATATTCACCGTCGGCTCGGCCCAGGCGGTCGGCTACGTCGCGGCGCTGGCGACGCTGGTCGCCCCGGCCGGCCTCGGAGTCCGCGACGCGGCCTTCGCCTGGGCGGTCAAGGTCGCGGTTCCCGGCAACAGCTTCGCGATCGGCTCGCTGATCGCGATCGCGGTCCGCGGCGTCCAGACCCTGGTCGAGTTGCTCTACGTCGCCGCGGTGACGGCGCTCGGGAAACGCGAGGGGTGGTCGATCCCGACCGGGGTGCTGCATCCGTCTGAGGAGGAGGACGGAGGAGGCGAAGGAAGGGAAGCAGGAGATTCACACGCCGGAAATTCTTTAGGGGAGGGGATTGGGCACCCCCCGTCCGGACAAGTGCCGCGCTAATCAGCTCGTCACTTTGAGTATCCGCCCGTCCGGAGGGCGCCCAATCCCCTCAGCTCGAAGCGTCTCCGGCGTGATGATGCTGAGTGGCTCGATTCCGGCGTTCCAGTCTCCGCGAGGCCGATGCTCGACCCCGGCCGGCTCGACCGAGCTTGCGACTGGAGCCTGGCTTCTCTATAGCGGGACGCGGGCGGCGAGTTGGAGGGCGGTGAGGGCGAGGACGGCCGTGATCAGGAGGTTGTCGCGGGAGAGGGCGGCGAAGGGGAGCGCCCAGATGACGTACCAGGGGAGGAGCCAGGAGCTGGCGAGGAGCAGGCCGAGGGCGGCCCAGGCGGTCGCCCGGACCCAGTCCCCTCCGCGCAGGACCCAGCGGCCGAGGGCGATCAGGAGCACCGCGAACGCCGCCGCGGCGAGGGCGCGGACCGGGCCGATCCCGACTCCGAGCAGCTCCGAGATGAGGTTGGGGAGGCTGTAGTTGCTGACCCTGCCCTGGTTCTCGCCGACCAGCTCGACCGAGTCGAGGGCGTGGGTGCCGAACGCGGCCAGCGCCGCCGCCGCGATCGCGATCGCCGACAGCGCCGCGCCGGCCAGGAACCGGGAGCGCCGGACCGAGCCGAGGAGCGCGAACGGGGCGACGAAGGCGGCGCTCATCTTCAGCCCGATCGCCGCGACGACGGCCGCTCCGCCGGCGTTCTCGCGCAGGGCGAGCACCGCCGCGCACCCGGCCAGAGCCACCAGCATCGTCGTCGCGTCGTTGTGGGCGCCGCCGACGACGTGGACCAGGACCAGGGGGTTCAGCGCGACCAGCACGAAACCGCGCCGGGGGTCGACTCCGCGGGCGGGCGCGATCCGGGCGACGAGCAGCGCCAGCGCCAGCACCGACGCCGCCATCACCCCCTTCAGCACCCAGAGCGCCGCCGGCACCGAGATCAGGGCGAGCGGATAGGTCGCGAGCGTGAACAGCGGGCCGTAGGAGCTCGGCGATTCGGTCCAGCCGACGTGGGCATAGCTCGGGTCGGAGACGAGCTCGATCGGCGCGTGGGTGTAGGGGTTGAGGCCGTGGAGGGCGCCGAGGCGGGCGTAGGCGATGTAGCTGAAGACGTCCTGGGAGAGCAGCGGCGGGGCGAGCGCGAAGGCGATCACGAGGACGACGGCGACGCCGCGGATCAGCCGGCGATCGAGCGCCGGCGCCGCGATCAGAACGCAGAGGTGGGCGGCGAATGCCACCCAGAGGAGCGCGTAGTAGGCGCCCGGGCCGACCCCGAAGCCATTCCCATAGATGCCGAGCAGCCAATCCGGACCGCCGCCGACCGCCGCCGGCACCAGTCCCGGCCCCGGCGCCACCAGCGGGACCGCCGCCAGAAGGAGGCAGGCCAGGCCCGCGATCCCGAGGGCCCGATGGGCCCGGGGGTGGTCAGCCAGCCCCTACACCGCCGGTTTCGGTGCCGCCGCCGACCCCGGCGTCGCCGCCGCCCCCGCCCGCCGCTCGGCGGGCTCGGGCGTGGGTGCGGGTTCGGGGGTCGGGGTCGGCTCCTGCCCGACCCCGGGCGCGTAGGCGTCGGGGTTGTAGCCGCCGACCGCGGCCTGGCCCGGCCTCTTCCGCGCCCGTGCCGCCTTCTTCTTCGTCGCCTTCGCCGAGCTTGGTGGAGGAGCCGGCGCCGGCGGAGGACGTGTACTGGCCATAGAAGGGCGCCCAGGTGATCGGCGTCTCGGGTTCGGAGAATTCCTCGCAGGGGATTTCGCCGTTCGAGTAGACCGAGTTCCAGATTTCCGCCGGGAAGGTCCCGCCGAACACGGTGATCCCGTGGACGCTCGACATTTCGATCTCGTTGGACTGCGGGTACCCGACCCAGACCACGGTCGAGAGGTTCGGCTGGTAGCCGGCGAACCAGGCGTCGGTGTAGTGGTCGGTCGTCCCGGTCTTGCCCGCCTGTCCCGCGCAGCCGGTGTAGGCCGCGGTGCCGGTGCCGCCGGTGATGTTGTCGTGGAGCAGGCGGGTCACCTCGTAGGCGACCGCTTCGGAGACGACGCGCTTGGGGTCGGGGTGCTCGGGACGGTCGACGCGGCCGTCGGGGAAGACGACCCGGCGGATCGCGGTCGGGTTGCGGTGGATGCCGCCCGCGGCGAGCGTCGCGTAGGCATCCGACATCTCGAGCGGCGAGACGCCGATCCGGAGGCCCCCGATCCCCTCGGCCGGGATCCCGTCGAGTTCGGATTCGATGCCCATCGACTTCGCGGTTTCGGCGACGTTCTCGGGGCCGACGTCGAGGTCGAGCTGGGCGAAGACGGTGTTGTCGGAGGCGACGGTGGCCTGCTGGAGGTTGACCGTCCCCAGGTATCCCTCGTCGGCGGTGTGGACTTCCCAGTGGCCCCACTCCGGCAGGTCGAGGTCGAGCGGTTTCGAGGTGTAGTAGGTCGAGTAGGGGTCGACGCCCTGCTTGATCGCGGTCGTCAGGACGAAGGTCTTGAAGGTCGAGCCCGGCTGCCTGTGCCCCTGCGCGGCGAGGTTGAACTGGCTGACGTCGTAGCTCGAGCTCGAGACCATCGCCTTGATGTAGCCGGTCTCGGGTTCGATCGAGACCAGCGCCGAGGCCGGGTCTTCGGAGTAGGGGAGGGCGGAGCTCATCGCTTCCAGCCCGACTTCCTGCAGCCTCGGGTCGATCGTCGTGTAGACCTTGAGGCCGCCCTTGCGGACCGTGTTGACGCCGTACTTTTCGATCAGCTTGTCCTCGACGTAGTCGAAGAAGTAGGGCTGGCGGCGTTCGAAATAGGTGTCGGAGAGCTTCAGGCCGAGCCCCTTCTGCTCACCCTCCAGCGCCCGCTGTTTCGAGATGTATCCGAGGTCGGCCATTTTCCCGAGGACCTCGTTGCGGCGTTCTTTGGCCCCCTTGGGGTTGAGGATCGGGTTGTAGTCCGAGGGCGCCTGCGGGAGGCCGGCGAGCAGCGCCGACTGCTCGAGGGTCAGCTTCCAGACCGGCTTCGAGAAGTAGATCTCCGAGGCGGCCTGGACCCCGACCGCGGTGCTGCCGTTGACCGTCCCGTAGGAGGCCCCGTTCAGGTACTTGCCGAGGATGTCTTCCTTGCTGTGAACTTCTTCTCGTACTCGAGCGCGAGCTGGGCCTCCTGGATCTTGCGTTCGATGTTGCGCTTGGGGTCGGTGATGCAGAGGTTCCGCATCAGCTGCATCGTGATCGTCGAGCCGCCCTGGACGATCTTCCCCGCCTCGACGTTCTGGACCAGGGCCCGCAGGCCGCCCTCGTAGTCGATCCCGTCGTGTTCGTAGAAGCGCTCGTCCTCGATCGCGACGGTCGCGTGCTTGAGGTCGCCGGGGACGCGCTTGACCGCGACCGGGGTCCGGGCCTCGTCGGAGGCGATGTAGCCGAGGCGGCTGCCGTCGCCGGCGAAGAGGACCGAGTTGCCGCCCTGGTCGATCGGCTTGCAGGCCGAGAGCGGTGGCGCCTTGGCGGCGACGTCGAGGACCCAGGAGGCGACGCCGATGGTCAGGGCCACGCCCAGGGCGAGGACCGCCGCGAGGACGAAGAGGATCTTGCTGCTGGCCCCGCCGCGACGGCGGCTGCGGCGACGTTGGCGCTGCGTCATCGCATGAAAAGGGTACTTCGACTCAGGCGCCGGTCAGACCTGCGTGTCCCCGCTCGAGTGGTTCTGGACGATCCCTTCGAGCAGCATCGAGTTGGGGATCACGAAGGTGCTCTCGTCGCCGGGATCGACGTAGGTGTAGGAGAGGGTCACGTCGGTCACCCGGCCCTCGATCTCCTCGAAGGTGATCCGGTCGCCGATTTTGATCGGCTGCGAGATCGCGATCTGGATCCCGGCGATCAGATTGCCCAGCGTCTGCTGGGCGGCGAGGCCGATGATCGCGGCCGCCACCGCGGTCGAGGCGAGGATCCCCGTCGCCAGCCGGTGGAGTTCGGTGAACTGGGCCAGGACCAGGGCGACGACGACGAGGACGACGACCAGGATCAGGACCCGGCGGAGGAAGCGCAGGCGCGTCTTTGTCGAGCGCGAGACCTGTGAGACTGCCGGCGACATGGAGGCAAACCTACCCTCAAAACCGGCCTTCCCCTACTCGAACTGGGGGCCCGCGGCGGCCGTCTTCGGCGTCATCCTCGCGCTCTTCGTCGGGCTGATCCTGGGGATACCGGCGCTGCTGATCGACAACCCCAGCAACGAAGGGGACCTCAGCAGCACCGCCAACGCCGTGATCCAGCTGGCGACCGCGTTCGGCTTCGTGATCGTGCCGGTCGTGATGGCGGCGCGGGGCGGCGTCGCCTTCCGGGAGGCGCTGCGCCGGCTCGGCGTCAGGCGCTTCGAGGTGCCGTCGGCCTTCGTCTGGATGTTCGTCGCCGTCGTCGCCTACCTGATCGTCGCGATCCTCTACTCGAACCTGATCGGGGAACCGAAGCAGGAAGACATCGCGGAATCGTTCGGGAGCCTCCCGGTCCAGTTCCTCCTGATCGTCGTCGCCGCCCCGGTCAGCGAGGAGCTCTGCTTCAGGGGCATGCTCTACGGCGGCCTCAGGGAGAAGCTGTCGACCCCGGTCGCGGCCCTGATCGGCGGCCTGATCTTCGGCGCCCTCCACGCCCTGACCGGCATCAGCGCGGTGCCGCCGCTGATGGCCTTCGGCATCGTCCTCTGCCTTCTCTACGAGAAAACGGGCTCGATCTGGCCCGGGATCATGCTCCACATGCTCAACAACACGGTCGCGCTCCTTGCCCAGTAGCGCCGCGCACGGCCGACCGGTCAGGCAGAATGTCGCACCGATGAAACGCCTGATCCCGCTGATCGCCCTCGCCGCGGCGCTCGCCGCCGCCCCGGCCGCGCTCGCCGCCAACAAGAACGGCGCCGTCGACGCCGTCCCCGACGCGAAGGTGAAGATCACGATCGGCCACCTCGACGGAGGGAAGGCTCAGGTGATGAGCACGGTCCCGGTGATCGGGACCGTCAGCCCCTACGCCCCGGGCCAGAGCGTCGACGTCAGCTTCTTCCTCAACGGCAAGAGGATCGAGCACAAGAGCGTCAAGGTGCAGAAGGGCAAGGGCGACAGCGGCTCCTTCCGGGCCCGGATCCGGATCGACGGGGCCGGGAAGTACGCGGCAAGCGCCCGCCACGCCCCCACCGCCCGGCTCGGCGGGGACAGCAGCGAGCGCAAGAGCTGGCGGGTCAGCTTCCCCTCCCTGCACCAGGGCCAGTGCGGCGACGTCGTCGTCGGCTTCAAGAAGGCGATGCGGAAGCTGGGCTACATCGCCAACAGCGGCCGCTGCTTCGGCGGCAAGACCGCGCGCGGCGTCCTCGCCTACCGCAAAGTCAACGACATGACCCGCAGCTCGCGCGCCGGAAAGGGCCTGGTCAAGCGGGCCTTCGCCGGAAAGGGCGAATACGAGGTCCGCCACCCCGGCGCCGGCCAGCACCTCGAGGCGCCGCTCTCCAAGCAGGTCCTCGTCTTCGCCGAAGGCGACAAGGCGAAGTGGGTCTACCCCGTCTCCTCCGGCAAGCCCTCGACCCCGACCGTGACCGGGCATTTCACCTTCATCAGGACCGAACCCGGCTACAACGCGGAGGGGATGTACTACTCGTTCTACTTCTACGGCGGCTACGCCGTCCACGGCTACGAATCGGTCCCCGACTACCCGGCCAGCCACGGCTGCATCCGGACCTTCATCGCCGACCAGCCCGAGATCTTCGACCGGATCAACTACGGCGAAAGCATCTTCGTCTTCTAACTGGCCCGGCGCGGGGAGGGCGACTGGACCTGTAAGCGGCGCGTCGCCGGCCACATAGGCTTTGGCGCGATGACCGAGCGGGCGATGCAAGCAGTCCTCGCCGTCCTCGCCGTTTGGCATGTCGGCTTCGGCCTCCTGGCGCTGATCGCGCCGGACACCTTCTTCGACCAGATCGGCCACTACGGGATCGAGAACTCCCACTACGTCGGTGACGTCGGGGCCTTCTATCTCGCCGCCGGGGTCGCGCTCGCGATCTCGATCGTGCGGCCCGCCTGGCGGGCGCCGCTGCTCTGGCTGGGGGCGCTCTGGTACGGGTTCCACGCGATCAACCACCTCTTCGACACCGGTGAGGCGAAGAGCGAGGCGCGGGGCTGGACCGACACCCTCCTGATCGCCGCCGGCGCGCTCGGGGCCTGCTGGCTGGCGCGGGTCGCCGAACGGCTCAACGGCGAACGGGCGGAGCGCGGTTGAGGGTCTTCGTCGCCGGGGCGAGCGGCGCGATGGGGCGCCCGCTCGTCCGCGAGCTGCTCGCCGCCGGCCACGAGGTGACGGGGACGACCCGTTTCGAGGAGCGGGCCGAGACGATCCGGGCGGGCGGCGCGCGGGCGGCGGTCTGCGACGCCCTCGACGCGGAGGCCCTGGCTCGGGCGGTCGCCGAGGCGCGGCCCGAGGTCGTCGTCCACGCGCTGACCGCGCTGCCGGATGTGATCGAGCCGCGGGCGAACGGACGATCCGCTGGCGGCGACGAACCGGCTGCGGACCGAGGGCACCCGCAACCTGATCGCGGCCGCGCGGGCGGCGGGCGCGCGGCGGCTGATCGCCGAGAGCGTCGCCTTCCTCTACGAGCCGAGCGGCGACTGGGTCAAGGACGAGGACGCGGCCCTCGCCACCGGCGCGCCGGAGCCATTCGGCCGCGCGGTGGCCGCCCTGAACGAGCACGAGCAGACAGGTCCTCGGCGCCGATGGGCTCGACGGGGTCGTCCTCCGCTGCGGCTGGTTCTATGGGCCGGGGACCAGCTTCGCCCCCGACCGCGGCCAGGCGGATGAGGTCCGCCGCCGCCGCTTCCCGGTCGTCGGCAGGGGGACCGGGCTCTTCTCCTTCATCCACGTCGACGACGTCGCCACCGCGACCGTCGCCGCGATCGCGGCCGAGGCGGCCGGGGTCTTCAACATCGTCGACGACGACCCCGTCGAGCAGCGCGAGTGGGTGCCGGTCTACGCCGAGGCGATCGGGGCGAAGAAGCCGCGGCACGTCCCGCTCTGGCTGGCGAAGCTGATCGCCGGGCCGATCGCCCTCAACGCGGTCGAGTTGCGAGGCGCCTCGAACGACCCGCGCGAAGCGGGAGCTGGGCTGGGAGCCGCGCTACCGGAGCTGGCGCCAGGGCTTCGACGAGGCGCTCGGCTGACGCTCCGTCCGTAGGATTCGGAGCGTGCCCGACCTCGACGCCGCCAAGAGCACCCTGCTCTCCGAGCTCCGCGAGCACTCGCTGGTGATCGGCGAGGTGACGCTGTCGAGCGGCGCCGTCGCCCAGTACTACGTCGACGCGCGCCGGGCCCTGCTGCGCCCGGCGGGTTTCCACGCCGCCGGCGAGCTGATCGCGGCCGCCGCGGCCGAGGCCGGCGCCGATGCCGTCGGCGGCCCGGCAACGGCGGCGATTCCCCTCGCCTGCGCGGGGATCGCGGTCGAGGAGGGCGCGGGCCTGGTCGGGTTCTTCGTCCGCGGGGAGCGCAAGGAGCATGGCCTCCAGCGCTGGGTCGAGGGGCCGGTCGGGCCCGGCACCCGCTGCCTGGTCGTCGAGGACACGGTCACCAGCGGCGGCTCGACCGTCGACGCGATCGGGCGGATCCGGGAGGAGGGGCTCGAGGTCGCCGGGGTTCTCGCTGCAGTCGACCGACTCGCCGGCGGCGCCGCCGCGATCGAAGCGGCCGCCGACGCTCCTTACCGGGCGTTGGTCACGATCGACGAGCTCTACCCGGACCGACCCGACCGGGACTGAGGACGATGATGGAGCCCGACGCAGTCGAGATTCGCGTGGTCGGTTGCCTGATCGAGAAGCAGCGGACGACCCCCGACGTCTATCCGCTCTCGATCAACGCCCTCCGCCTCGCCTGCAATCAGTCGACGAACCGCGACCCCGTCGTCGACTACGACGAGGAGACGGTCGCCGAGGCGCTGCGGCACCTCGCCCTGCGCGGCTGGACGCGCCTCGCCAGCGGTTCCGGCAGCCGTGCCCGCAAGTACCGCCACCTCCTCGACGAGGCCCTCGGGGTCGACGGCGCCCAGATCTCGCTGCTGGCGGTTCTGATGCTGCGCGGCCCGCAGACCCCCGGCCAGCTGAAACAGCGGACCGAGCGCCTGCATTCCTTCGCGGACCTGGCCCTCGTCCACGAGACCCTCGACGGGCTGGTCGAGCGCAACCTCGTCTCCCGGCACGAGCGCCGGCCGGGCCAGAAGGAGGATCGCTACGAGCAGCTGCTCGGGTCGGCCGAGGCCACGGCACCGACCGAGTCGCCCGCGCCGTCAGAGGCGCCGGCGCCGGAGGAGGACGAACGGGCCCGCGCCGACCGATCGCCTCGAGCGGGTCGAGCGCGAGCTGGCCGAGCTCCGCGAGCAGCTCGAGACCCTGCGCTCGGAACTGGGGGGAGGGTGAGGCGCGCGGGAGTGGCGGCCGCGCTCCTGGTCGTGTGCGCCCTCGTCCTCGCCTCGGGCGCCCTCGCCCTCGATGGGCCGCAGGCCGAATACCGGTCGAAGGCGGAGACGATCTGTGCCGCGAGCGCAAAGGCCACGTCGCAGATCGGCAGCGCCGGCGGGCACCGGTACGTCAGGGCCTCGAAGGTGCTCGGGCAGGCTGTCACCAAGCTCCGCGCGATTCCCCGCCCCGAACCGGACGCCCAGCAGCTGACCAAATGGCTGGGCCGGGTCTCCGACCAGGCGAAGCTTCTGGGCGATGCGGGAAGGGCGGCGATCGATGGCGAAAACGCCCGGGCCGGAAAGCTCATACAACCAGACCGCGAACGGGTCGCGACGGGCGAACGCGGTCGTCGATCGCCTACGAATTCCGCCACTGCGTTCTCGAATGAGGTCAGGGTTCACGCGGTAGAGGCGCCGCGGCGTAGGCTTGTCGCAGTGCCACCACCGCAGACCGAATACGCGCGAAGCGGCGAGATCGGCATCGCCTACCAGGTGGTCGGCGAGGGCCCGATGGACGTGGTCGTCGCCTTCCCGTTCATCTCCCACCTCGACCTGATCTGGGACAGCCCCGCCCAGACGCGCTTCGTCGAGCGCCTCAGCTCGTTCGCCCGGGTGATCCTCTTCGATCGTCGCGGCGTCGGGCTCTCGGACCCGGTTCCGAAAGCCGGCGACGCTCGAGGAGCGGATGGACGACGTCCGCGCGGTGATGGACGCCGCCGGCTCCGAGCGCGCCGCCCTGATCGGGATGTCGGAGGGGGCGACGATGTGCATGCTGTTCGCCGCGACCTACCCCGAGCGGGTCTCGGCGATGGCGCTGGTCGGCGCGGTGGCGCGCTCGACCGCGGACGAGGACTACCCATGGGGCCCCGAAAGGGAGGCCGCCGCGGAAGCGCCAGGAACAGCTGATCGCGCCGATGTGGGGCCAGGGGGCGACGGTCGAGATCTTCGCCCCGAGCGAGGCCGACAACCCTCAGGTCCGCGAGTTCTTCGCCCGCTACGAGCGGCAGGCGGCGAGCCCGATGAAAGTGAAACTGCTGTTCGAAATGTTCCTCGACACCGACGTCCGCGGCGCGCTGCCGCTGATCCATGCGCCGACCCTGGTCCTCCATCGCCGCGGCGACCGGGCGGTGAACGTGCGCGCGGGGCGCTGGCTCGCCGAGCACATCGAGGGCAGCCGCTACGTCGAGCTCGATGGCATCGACCACTCGCTCTGGGTCGGCGACAACAGCGAGGAGGCGATCGACGAGATCGAGGAGTTCTTCACCGGCGTCCGCCCGGTCCCGAAGATCGACCGGGTCCTGGCGACGGTCCTCTTCACCGACATCGTCGACTCGACCCGGCTCGCGACCGAGCTGGGTGACTCGCGCTGGCGCGACCTGCTGGGGCGTCACCAGGAGCTCGTCCGCCGCCACCTCGAGAGGTTCGGGGGCCGTGAGATCAAGACCACGGGCGACGGGTTCCTGGCGACCTTCGACGGCCCGACCCGGGCGGTCGAGTGCGCGCGGGCGATAGTCGGCGAGGCGCCCTCGATCGGGATCGAGGTCAGGGCCGGGATGCACACCGGTGAGGTCGAGCTGATCGGCGAGGACGTGGGCGGGATCGCGGTCCACGTCGCCGCCCGGATCGCGGCTCTCGCCGAGGGCCGCACCGTTCTCGTCTCCCGCACCGTCCGCGACCTGGTCGCGGGGTCGGGGATCGATTTCGACTCGTTCGGCCGCCACTCGCTGAAGGGAGTGGCGGAGGAATGGGACGTCTACACGGTGGTCGCGACGCCGCTCACCGCTGCGTCTCCGGCCTGATCGGCCGCGGCCGGACACGGCTCGGGCATCGGGAAGAGCCGCAGGAACCGGGTCACCGCCTTCCTGCTGCCCTCGACCCTGACCGCGCCTGACTCCAGCGCCGCATCGAGGCCCAGCTGGCCGGTGATGAGCCCCGCCAGGTCGGCCGCGCCGCCCTCGAGCATCAGCGCCGGCGCCTCGGCGCCGCCGCGGGCGAGCTCGATCTCGCCCCCTGCGACGGTGGCGGTGAACCGCTGCCCGTCGGCGCGGAGCTCACAGACGGTCTCGAGGTCGCCGGCCCGCTCGGGGTCGAACAGCGAACCCAGCGCGAGCACGATCGAGTCGGCGCCGATCTGGGTCGAGGCGGGGGGAGCGGGGGAGCGCGCGCCCCAGGCGCCGAGCCTGGTGATCACCGGCTCCAGGTCCGCCCCCCACTCGGTCAGCTCGTAGACCCAGGAGTTGGCGGGCGGTGCGAGTTTGCGACGCCGGATCACGCCGCCCTGCTCGAGCTCCCGGAGTCGCTCGGAGAGTATGTTGGGGCTTGCCCCCGGCAGGCCGGTCCGCAGTTCGGTGAAGCGCTTGGGGCCGAGCAACAGCTCGCGGACGACCAGCAGCGCCCACCGCTCCCCGATCAGGTCCAGGGCGGAGGCAAATCGGCAGGCATCGCCGTATGAGCGCATCGTCGCCACGCAGTCATTCTAATCCGGTTAGTACAAAGTTACAACCGGGTAGTTGTTTTTTAGGAGCTTTGCTAATGTCCGGACCCGATGACCCCCACAGCCGCAGAAGACCGCCGCCGCTGGCTGGCGCTGTACGTGCTCTGCACCGGCGTCCTGATGATCGTCCTCGACGTCACGATCGTGAACGTCGCCCTGCCCTCGATCCAGACCGACCTCGGGTTCAGCCAGAGCAGCCTGGCCTGGGTCGTGAACGCCTACCTGATCCCGTTCGGCGGCCTGCTGCTGCTGGTCGGGCGGCTCGGCGACCTGATCGGGAAACGCCGGATCTTCCTCACCGGCCTGGTGGTCTTCATCCTCGCCTCGCTGTTCTGCGCCCTTTCGCAGACCCAGGGGATGCTGATCTCGGCCCGCTTCATCCAGGGCGTCGCCGGGGCGCTGACCTCCGCGGTGGTCCTGGGGATGATCGTGACGATGTTCCCCGAACCGCGCGAGCAGGCGAAAGCGATCGGGGTCTACGGCTTCGTCGCCTCGGCCGGGGGCTCGATCGGGCTGCTCCTCGGCGGGATCCTCACCGACGCGATCAGCTGGCACTGGATCTTCTTCATCAACATCCCGATCGGGATCGTCACCGCCTTCCTCGCGGTGCGGTTGATCGAGGACGCCCCGGGCATCGGCCTCGACAAGGGAGCGGACATCCCGGGCGCAGTCCTCCTCGTCGGCGGGCTGATGCTCGGCGTCTACACGATTCTCGAGGTCGCAAACGTCGGCTGGGGGGCAACCCAGACCCTGGTCCTGGGCGCGATCTCGATCGCGCTCGAGGCGGCCTTCATCTACCGCCAGTCGCGGATCGAGACTCCGCTGATGCCGCTGCGGCTGTTCCGCTCGCGCAACGTCACCGGCGCCAACACGATCCAGGCCCTGCTGGTCGCGGGGATGTTCGCGATGTTCTTCCTCGGCGCCCTCTACCTGCAGGAGATCCTCGGCTACAGCCCGCTCGAGGTCGGGCTCGCGTTCCTGCCGACGACGATAGTGATGGGGACGCTGTCGCTCGGCTTCTCGGAAAAACTGATCATGCGGTTCGGGCCCCGCCAGGTCCTGATCGTCGGTCTGGTCGTGATCGGCGCCGGCCTGCTGCTCTTCGCCCGCACCCCGGTCGAGGGCCACTACGTCGTCGACCTGCTGCCGGCGATGCTGCTGGTCGGGATCGGGGTCGGGAGCTCGTTCCCGTCGCTGATGACGCTGGCGATGTCGGGCGCGACCCCGGAGGATGCCGGCCTCGCCTCCGGTCTCGTCAACACCAGCGCCCAGGTCGGAGGCGCGGTCGGCCTCGCCGTGCTCGCGACACTGGCGACCCAGCGCACCGACAACCTCTCGGCCGATGGCGTCTCCCACCTCGCCGCGCTGAACTCGGGCTTCCACCTCGCCTACCTCGTCGGCGCCGCCCTCGTCGGCGTCGGGCTCGCGATCGCCGTGCTCGTGCTCCGCTACGAACCGGTGCCGGAGGGCGCCGCGGCTCCCGAGGGCGCCCCCGAGCGCTCGCGCGAGCCCGTCTACTCGGAGGGCTAGCGCCCTTCGTCCGGGAACGCGGTCGATTCGAGCACGCCGAGCAGCTGCCCGACGCGGCAGACCAGCAGCCGCTCCTCGTCGACCTCGACCCAGACCCCGGCGCTCGCCGGGAAGACGACGTGGTCGCCCGGGCCGACCGGCATCTCGACCCCGGCCTGGGCCCACCAGTCGAGGCCGGGCCCGACGGCGAGGACCATCCCCTGCTCCGGCGGCGGCTCATGGGTGCCGGCGGGGACCACGAGCCCGGAGCGCCGGACCCGGTCCTGATCGAGCTCCTTGATCACGACCTGGTCGAACAGGGGGCGAAGCTGGTGGCGGACCGACTCGGTCGGGTCCGGTCTCTGGGTCGTGCTCAACTCGCTCCTCTCAGGCTCAGATCTCGAGCTCGTAGTAGAGCATGAGCGGGCCGTCGGGCCCGCGCTCGCGGTTGACCATGCCAAGGCTCTCGTAGAGGCCGCGGGCCGCCGTGTCGTCCTCGCCGGTGACGACGTCGAAGTGCTCCGCGCCCTCGGCCCGCGCCGCCTCGATCGCGGCATCCATCAACGCTCTGCCGGAGCCGTGTCCCCGCCGCGCGGGCTCCACGTAGAGCTCCTCGAGGTAGGCATCGGTGCCCTTCGTCCAGATCGATGGGCGGAAGCGGAGCACCGCCAGGCCGTGGGCGGGCTCGCCGACGAGCAGGACCCGGATCTCGCCGCCGGCGAGCAGCTCGCGGCAGCGCTCGGCGAGGACCTCGACCGGCGGCGTCGGTTCGGAGTACTCGGTGTTGAAGTCGTGCAGGAGCCGGGCGATGGCGCCGGCGTCCTCCGGGGTGGCGGCGCGGACGGTCAGCTTGAAGGGCGCGAACCGCTTGACGAACTCGAGCGCCGTCTCCGCGACCTCGCGCCAGCCGCCGTCGATCGTCAGCGAGTGGCCGCGGTTCGGGATTTTCTTGATCTCGGTGACGGCCGAGTTGCGGCTCTGTTTCTTGTAGGAGGCGTTGGCGATCGCCCACGGCACCGTGTGGTCCACCTCGCCGTCGATGATCAGCAGCGGCCCGCGCTCGGGGTTCTTCGGGTCGAGCTTGGCCTCGGTGAAGGGGTTGAGGTTGGCGTTTGCCATCTGCATCAACGCCACTCCCGGCGCCGCCACGTGGTAGGTCTCGTAGAGCTGTTTCGCCTCCTCCTCGGAGAGCGCGTTGGCCCAGCCGTACTTGAACTGGTCGAGCGTCAGGGTGATCGCTTTTCCCCTGTTGAACGGATTGGCGAGGACCGGGGACGCCGATTTGAGCGCCGAGAAAGGCAGCGGCAGGACGCCGCGGAACGGGCCGGGGTCGATCGCCGACGGTCGCCGCCGAGAGGCCGCGGTCGGCGATCATCTGGGCCAGCAGCCCGCCGGTCGAGTGGCCCATGACCGCCGGCTTCCGATCGAGCGCGTCGATCACCTCGGCGGTGTGATCGGCGATCTGCTTGAGCGACTTCTTGGCGAGGACGTCGGGATTGGCCCGAGCCTGCCTCGACGGTCAACGGGTCGTCCGGCCAGACCGGGGTCATCCCCGCGTAGCCGGCCTCCTCGAAGAGGCCGACCCAGTTGTCCCAGCTGCTGGGCAGCAGCCAGAGGCCGTGGATGAAGACGACCGGCGTCTTCCCTCCCGCGTTGGCCTTCTCGATCTGCTGCTTCTCGCTGCTCGGTGATCGCCATCGCGGCCATCGTAGCCGCACGGTAGGCTGGCGCCGTGGGAGAAGCCGACGTCAGGCCGAAGCGGCCCCGTCCTGGCCGCGGCGCCACTGGCGAGCGCTCCTCGCCGGCGCGGTCGCCCTGATCCTGGCGCTCGGGATCGGGGCCGCGATCAGCTGGCACTTCTCCTCCGCCGTCCTCGTCCCCGACCACTCGGACTGGCCGCAGGACATCACCGTCGAGGGCGTCCAACCGGGCCGCGTCGTCCTCTCCGCCGACGAGGAAAGCGAACGCCCGGGGACATACGGGATCGAATGGCAGGGCGGGCCACGCGGTCATCGGCCCGATCGTCGGCAGCGACGACGAGGGGGTCACGAGAAGGCTCCGCGACGTCAGCGGCTACCTGGTCCCGGGGACCACGGTCGCGATCGAAGCCGACGTCTACCGCGGCGACCCGATGCAGGCGCTGGGCATGCGGTTCGCCGAAGTTGCCGTCCCGGGGGAACTCGGGAGGATGCCGGCCTGGCGGGTCGGCGGGGCCGCCCCGACCTGGGCGATCGTCGTCCACGGGATCAACGGCGACCCGCAGGAGGGCCTGCGCCTGCTTCCGGCGCTGCGCCGGCGCCGGGCTGACCTCGCTCCTGATCACCTACCGCGAGGACCTCGGCGCGCCGCCCAGCCCCGACGGCCTCCACCACATGGGGCTGACGGAGTGGCGCGACCTCGAGGCGGCGGCGCGCTACGCGCTCTCCCACGGGGCTCGCGACCTCGTCCTGATCGGCTACTCGATGGGCGGCTCGCTGGTGACCCAGTTCATGCAGCACTCGGCGCTGGCGCCCCGAGTCTCGGGCCTGGTCCTCGACGCGCCCGCCCTCAACTGGAAGAAGATCCTCTCCTTCCACTCTTCGGAAATGGGGCTTGCCGGGCGCCGCCGCCACCCCGGTCGAGTGGGCGATCGGCGCCCGGATCGACGCCGACTGGGACGACCTCGACGCGCTTCGGCACACCGAAATGCTGGAGCTCCCGATCCTCCTCTTCCACGGGACCGAGGACGACGTCGTCCCGATCTCGACCAGCGATGAACTGGCGGCGGACCTGCCGCGCTGGGTCACCTACTTCCGCGCGCCCCGGGCCGGCCACACCGAGGCCTGGAACGTCGCTCCGAAGCTCTACGAATCGCGGCTCACCTCGTTCCTGGGGCGGGTCGGCGCTTCGTCGCGTTGACAGATCCGTCACAGTCTCTTCATGGGATCGCATTACGGTGGCCTCATGGCCCCGCCCGGTGGGTTCGAGACGCCGCCGGATTTCGTCAAAGGATCCGCCCTCCTCGAAGGGGCCTACGAGATGGCCATGGGCGCCCACCACGGCCCCCGGCCCCACGGTGACACCACGATCGACCATCCGGTCGCGGTCGCCAGGCTGCTGCACGAGAACGATTTCCCCGAAGTCGTGATCGCGGCCGCGCTGCTTCACGACGTGGTCGAGGACACCGCCACCGAGCTTCCGGAAATCGAGGTCGAGTTCGGGGCCGAGGTCGCCGAGCTGGTCGGCGAGATGACCGAAGACCCGACGATCGCCGCCTATCGCGAGCGCAAGGCCGAGCATCGCGGCCGGGTCGCCGCCAACAGCTGCGTCGCGGCCATCTACGCCGCCGACAAGCTGGCGAAGGTGAGGAAGCTGAACGAAAGCGGGGCGCAGCCCGAAGCCGAGCGCCTCGCGCACTATCGCCAGACCCTGGTCGAGCTGCGAGCCGCCAGGCCCTCGCTCCCGTTCCTCCCCGAACTGGCCGACGAGCTCGACCGCCTCGGGTAGCTCGATGAAGCTGATCTACATGCCGATCGGGATCATCTCCGGCATCCTCGCCGGAATGCTGGCGCGGAAGGGGTTCGACCGGGTCTGGGCGCTGATCGACGACGAGGATCCGCCCGGGCCCGACCAGCGGGAGGCCTCGCTGCCGAAGCTGATCGCCGCCCTCGCGATCGAGGGAGCGGTGTTCCGGCTGACGAAGGGGATCGTCGAGCGCGGCGCCCGCGGCGGCTTCGCCCGTCTGACCGGTTCCTGGCCGGGCGAAGAAGCGGCCTAGCCCGCCTGCTGAGCGCTCAATCGGCCGCCGGGGACCCCGAAGGCCCGCGCCAGCACGATGCTGAGCTCGTAGAGGGCGAGGAGCGGGACCAGCTCGAGCAGCATCGAGACCGGGTCGACCCCGGGCAGCGCCGCGGCGACGACCGCGATCGCGAGATAGGCGTAGCGGCGGTTCGAGGTCAGCTGGTCGACCCTGACGATCCCGAGCCTGGTGACGGCGAGGATCGCCATCGGCATCTGGAAGACGACCGCTCCCGCGAGCATCGTGGTCGAGAAGAAGCTGTAGTAGTCGCGGGCTCGGACCTGGATGTTGAACTGGCCCTGGTTGAACCCGAGCAGGAACTTGAGGGCGGCGGGCATCACGACGAAGTAGGAGAAGGCGAGGCCGGCGAGGAGGAGCAGCGGCGCGAACAGGAGCAGGGGCCGCACGACCCGGCGCTCGGTGTCGCTGAACGCGGGCAGGATGAACCCGTAGAGCTGGTGGATGAAGACCGGCAGCGCGAGGACGATCGCCCCGTAGGTGCTGACCAGGACGGTGGTCGTGAACGGCTCGGTGACGCCGAAGGTCAGCAGCCGGTCGTGGCCGGAGGGGAGGGGGCCGGCGGCGAGCTCGAGCAGCAGGTGGTTCTGCCAGAAGCAGAGCGCGAGCGCCACCCCGAACACGGCGGCGCAGACGATCAGCCGGTTGCGCAGCTCGTCGAGGTGCTCGACGAGCGTGAGGCGATCTCCGCTGGCGATCGCCCGTGGGCGACTGATCGCCATCTCCGCGCCCTCAGGCCCGGTCGTCGCTCTCGCCGCTGACCGTCCCGCGGAACTCGCGGATCCCCTTGCCCATCGAGCGGCCGAGCTCCGGGAGGCGTTTCGGCCCGAAGACGACGAGGGCGATGATCAGGACGATGATGATCTCTAGTGGTCCGATGTTTGGCATGTAGGTCCTAACGGTGGAGAGCGCCGAGCGGATCAATTCCCGGTTGCACTGATCCGATCTCGGCTCGCGGCCCGTAGTGGGGGAAAGCGAGCCAGGAGATCGAGCATGACCCAGACCACCGAAGACAAGACCACCCCCGCCCTCGGGCGGATCGTGCAGGACCCCGTCTCCCGCCGTAAGTTCATGGCGCTGACGGGGGGCTCGGCGGCGCTCGGCGCCTTTCTGGCCGCCTGCGGCGGAGGCGACAGCACCGGCACCACCACGACCGCGTCGATGGGCGCTTCCGGCGCCGACAGCGGCACCGAGCAGTTCGGGAAGGGCGACGTCGGCATCCTCAACTACGCCCTCACCCTCGAGTACCTGGAGACGGCCTTCTACGCCGACGTCATCAAGAGCGGCCTGTTCAAGGGCTCCGAGCAGGCGACGATCGAAAAGTTCGGCAAGACCGAGAGCGAACACGTCGCCGCGCTGACGGCCCTGGTCAAGAGCATCGGGGGGAAGCCCGCCCCGGAACCGAAAACCGAATTCCCGCTCGGGAGCGCCTCGGCGGTCCTGAAGCTGGCCTCGACCGTCGAGAACATCGGCGCCGCGGCCTACCTGGGCCAGGCGCCCAACATCAAGAGCACGGCTGCCCTCGAAGCGGCGCTCTCGATCCACAGCGTCGAGGGACGTCACGCGGCGACCCTCAACACCCTGCTGGGGAAGTCGATCACGCCCGACGGCGCCTACGCGAAGCCGATGGACGCCGACGAAGTCCTCAAGTCGGTCGAACCCTTCATCGTCGGATGACCGGCGAGCAGAAGGCGAAAGGAGCCAAGATGCACGCAGAAGAGACGATCAGCCCGGAGCTCGCCGCAGTCGAGGTCGACGTTCACGATGAAGCCGACCTGTCCCGCAGCGAGGTGATCCTGAAGGGGGCACTGGCGGCCGGCGCGCTCTACGGAGCGGCGATGGTCGGGCCGTTCGTCGGCCGCGCCCTGGCCGCCTCGGGAGGCGGAGACGTCGACATCCTCAACTTCGCCCTCACCCTCGAGTACCTCGAGTCGACCTTCTATGAGGAAGCGAAGAAGCGGGCCGGCGCCTCCGGTGACCTCAAGAGCCTGATCGACCTCGTCGCCAAGGACGAGCGCGAACACGTCGCCGGCCTCACGGCCGCGGTCAAGGAACTCGGCGGCAAGCCGGTGGCGGAGCCGAAGTTCGACTTCCCCTACGACGACACGGCGGGGTTCCTGAAGCTCGCCCAGACCTTCGAGGACACCGGGGTCAGCGCCTACAACGGGGCGGCGCCCCAGATCAAGTCGAAGGACGTGCTGGCGACGGCGGGGGCGATCGTCCAGATCGAGGCCCGCCACGCCGCCGCGATCCGGCTCCAGAACGGGGACGAACCGGCCCCGATGGCCTTCGACCCGACGCTCGACGAAGCTATGGTCCTGAAGGCCGTTGAACCGTTCATCAAGTAAAGAGCGGCTGGCCGACGAGGAGCTGATGCCGCTGATCGGCGGCAAGGATGCCGATGCCTTCGAGGTGTTCTATGACCGCCACAGCGGAATCGCCTACTCGCTCGCCTACCGGATCGTCGGCGACCGCGGCGTCGCCGAAGACGTCACCCAGGAGGCCTTCGTCTCGATCTGGCGCAGCGGCGCCCGCTACGACGTCGGCCGCGGCAGCGTCCGCTCGTGGACGCTCGGGATCGTCCGCAACCGGGCGATCGACGCCCTCCGCAGCAAGGCGGGGCGGGCGCAGAAGCTCGCCCTCGACGACTCCGTCCTCGAGCAGCGGCCCTCGGCCGACTCGACCGACGCCGAGGCGCTGCGGCGCGAGACCGCCGCGGAGCTTCGCGGCGCCCTCGCCGAGCTCCCCGGCGAGCAGTCGAAGGTGATCGAGCTGGCCTACTTCGGCGGCTTCAGCCAGACCGAGATCGCGACGATGCTGAGCGTCCCGCTGGGGACCGTGAAGGGAAGGATGAGGCTCGGCCTGGAGAGAATCAGGGGACGAGTGGCGGAGGGACTGGCATGAGCGAGACGAGCCACGACCCCCGCCGCGACGACCTCGCCGCCTACCTGCTGGGAGCGCTCGACCCGACCGAGGCGGCGGACCTCGAAGGGCACCTCGCCGGCTGCGAGGAGTGCCGGCGCGAGCTCGAGCGCCTGCGCCCGGCGGCGCTGGTCCTGCCGGAGACCGTCGAGCGGCTCCAGCCTCCGCCCGGGCTCCGCAGCCGGGTGATGGAGGAGGTTCGCTCCGACGCCGCGGTTGCCGAGAGCGCGCCCGCGAAGCCCCGCCGGCGCTGGGGCGAGTGGTTCCGACCGAGCGGCCTCCGGCTCGCCGCCGGTCTCGCCGTCTTCGTCGTCCTCGCCGCCGTCGTGGCCGGCCTCGCGGTCCGCGGCGGGGACTCGGGCGGTGGCACGACCACCGCCTTCGCCGGAAAGTCCCCGGGCGTGACCGCGGAGATGGTCCGCGAAGGCGACACCGGGATGCTGCGGCTCTCCAACGTCCACCAGCTGCCGCCGGACAAGGTCCTGCAGGCCTGGGTCCAGCGCGGCAAGACGGTCGAATCGGCCGACGTCCTCTTCGCGCCGAACTCGGACGGGGTCGCGGCCGCGGTGATCGACGACATGAACGGCGTCGACATCGTGATGGTGACCACGGAGCCGCGCGGCGGCAGCACGACCCCGACCTCGAAGCCGCTGGTCAGCATCCCGGTCAGCAGCAGCTGAGCGGCGGGTCGCGGCGTTATCGTCCGCCGAGGATGAACAAGGAGGGCAACCAGACGAACTGGCGCACCTGGTCGATCGGCATCCTGATCGCCCTGGTCGCGATCGTCGCGCTGCAGAACTCCCAGGAGGTGCGGATCGACGTCCTCTTCGTCAACGTCAACGCCCCCCTGATCATCACCCTTCTGGTCGCGGTCGGCGTCGGCGCCCTGATCGGGTACGCCGCCCCGGTCCTCCTCCGGCACCGCCGGGACCAGCGCCGAGAGCGATAAGTCCTAAGGGCTCCCCCGGGGGCAAAGGAGAGAAGTCGAGAAACGAGGGCTGAGCTCAAGTCCATCCAGCAAGAGTCGATGGACTTGAACAGAAGGTCGACCCGAAGGCGGCGACGACAGCACCCTCCCCGGCGACCTCGTTCACCTTCTCCAAGTCAATGAAGGACGTCGATTTCAGTGAGGCTCTTTCCACGAAGCGTGCGAAGTTTGCGCTCGGCGATCCTCCTTGCCGGTTACCTGAGCATCGCCCTTCCTCCCTCGCGAACGCCGGAGGCCCTGCGTGCGGCGGCAAGTGAGCGACGATCGTCTCCAGCGCCTCGGCGATCACCGGCACAAAGGCGCCTGACGTAATCGTCGCCGGCGCCGGCGACGACACGATCCATGGGGCGGGCGGCAACGATGTGATCTGCGGCGGCGGCGGCGACGATCGCCATCTACGGCGAACTCGGCAACGACACCATTTTCGGGGAGCGGGAAGCGACACGATCTACTCCGAACGCGGGTCCGACCACCTCGAGGGTGGATCGGGCGAAGACCGTGTCTTCGGCGAAACTGGCAACGACACCCTCAGCGGCTGTTCGGGCGACGCCGACGACGGGCCCGGCGACGACACCGTCTCCGACGGGCGCCGCTCGGCTGGTCCACCCCGATGCCGCCGGGACGCGAAACCGCCCCGTTTTGCGGCAGCGGTGCGGGGTAATTGGACCCGCGAACCAGGTCTACGCGATCGCAGGAAGGAGCCGCAAGATGCCGCCACGGGGCGTGAAAAAAGGCAGCAAAAGGGACCGTCAGTACAAAGAGATCAAAAAGAGCGAGAAGGAAGCCGGGCGCTCGACCAAACGCGCCGAGGAGATCGCGGCGCGCGCGGTGAACAAGGAAAGAGCTCGTTCCGGCGAGTCGAGGACCTCCTCGCGCAGCTCGACCAGTGGCCGCTCCGCCAGTGCGCGCGGCGGCAAACAGTCCGGCAAGGGCCCGGGTGGCCGGACCCGCGAGCAGCTCTACAACGACGCCAGGAAGCTCGGGATCGACGGGCGTTCGAAGATGAGCAAGAAGTGAGCTCCAGCACGCCGTCGCCGGAGCAAGCTGAACCGCCCGCGGGTCAGGAGACGAGCCGCCTCACTTCGCGCTCGAGCTTCGCCCGCGCCCGCGCCGTCATCCGGCCGCCGACCGAGGCCCTCGGGCTGATCGTCTCGCCTTCGCGGAAGCGTTCGATCACCCGGGGGTCGACATAGGAGCGGCGGCAGACCGCGGGGGTGTTGCCGAGTGCATCGGCGACCCGCTCGATGGCTCCCGAGATCGCCCGTTTCGCGGCCGCCTCCGAGGCGGGCTCCTCCTCGCCGGCCAGCTCGACCGCGGCCAGGACGGTGCCGTGCCAGGTGCGGAAGTCCTTGGCGGAGAAGCGCTCTCCGATCTTCTCCTGGATGTACGTCGTTGACGTCGTCTGAGCGGACGTCACGCCACTCCCGTCCCTCGCGCCAGGCGAGAAGGTCGTCGGGGCCGCTGCGCCGTCGGCGCATGGCCTGGATCGCGCCACGGACGGAGGGATCGCGGATCGACTGCACCCGACGCTGTCCGCCCTTGGCCGGGAAGTCGAAGACGACCTCACCCTCCTCGATCGAGACGTGCTCGCGGCGCACGGTCGCCAGCCCGAAGCTCTCGTTCTCCTCCGCGTAGACCTCGCCGCCGACCCGGAAGAACCCGAGATCGAGCAGCCGCACCGCGCAGGCCAGTGCCCGCTCCCGCGGCATCCCCTGACGTCGCAGATCGGCGGTCACGGCACGGCGCAGCCGCGGCAGGGCGGCGGCGAATTCGCGGACCGTCTTGAACTTGAGCTCGGACCGCCGCTGGTGCCAGCGCTCGTGGTAGAGGTACTGCTTGCGGCCGGCTTGATCGAATCCGGTCGCCTGCAGATGCCCGAGCGGGTCCGGGCAGATCCAGACCTCCCCCCAGGCGGGTGGGATCGCCAACTCGCGGATCCGCGCAAGCGTCTCCTCGTCGTCGATCCGCTCTCCGTCGGCGTCACGGTAGGAGAACCCCCGGCCATGGCGCTCGCGGCCGATGCCCTCCTCACGCGCAGTCGGAGCGCCGCAGGCGGCCCCGCTGTGCGGTCAGGTCTTGCGCTCGAGGTCGGCTACTTCCTCCGCCTTCTCGTCGGCTCGCTCCTGCGCGTGGTCGAGCTCATCCTTCTTCTCGCCCTTGCGCTCCTCGCGTTTGCCCTGGCGGCGCAGCCCAGCGTCATCGGTGATGTCACCGGCCGCCTGCTTGGCCCTGCCGGTGATCTTGTCGAGAATTCCCACTTCAACTCCTTCGGGTTGGTTTCCGTTCAAGACGGAGCTACCCGGAGGGAGGACATCGCCAAACGGCGCCGATCGGTCTCGGGCCGAGGTGACGAGCCGGTCAGAGGTTTGGCGCGACGCGTCCGGGGGGACCAGAGGGGTCAATCAAATTCGACCGAAAGGAGCAACTTGACGATCGTAGGCATTCTCGTGGTGATCATCCTCATCCTGCTGGTGATCTATCTGGTCAGAAGGGTCTGAGGAGCGTCGGAGTCATCCGAGCCTGACGCGGACGGCCGCCCCCGCCGGTCGAATCGATCCCGCCCGGGGGCGCTGCCTGACGACCCTGCCGGTGCGGGCGGTGGCGCCCCGCTTCCGGGTGACCTTGCCGATCTTGCAATCGGCGGCGCGCAGCCGCCTCTTCGCCGCTTTCAGCTTCTTCCCCCTGAGCTTCGGGACTCTGCATAGCGGCGACGTCGGCGCTTCGTAGGTGAATGGCGCCGTCGCGGTGCCGGCCTGAGTCGTCACCGCGACCGCAACCGCCCCGGGCTGGCCCGCCGGCGCCGTTGCCGTCATCTGCGTGTCGGACTCGACGTGGAAGGCCGAGGCCGAGCGCCGACCCGAAACGGACGGCGGTGGCTCCGGTGAAGTCGTGGCCGCTGATCGTGACCACGGTCCCCCCGGCAGCCGGCCCGGCGGCAGGGGTGAGCGCCGCGATGCCCGGCGGCGGCTGGACGTCGACGTTCATCAGCAGCTCGAACTGCGTGTAGGTGTTATTCGGTGGAGTCGCTTTACCCGGAGGGAGCGCCGGCGCCCAGCTGAACAGCGTCGTGCCGCCCGGTTCGGCGACGCCGATACTGCCGGAGAGTTTGGCGATGTCGAGGCCGATCGCTTCGCCCGCCTCGATCGGCATCTTGACGGGGAAGGTTTCGACGTCCGACGATTCGGGGTGGATGGTCGGCCCGAGCGGGCTGCCGACGGCGCCGACCGTGCGCAGGGTCAGCGCGCCGCTGCTGTCGCGGACCCGCCAGCGGACGATCGTGCCGGTGATCGGCGAGGTGAAGCCGGGCGCCTCCTCCGCGTCGGTGCAGCCGCCTTCGACGTTGCAGCCGAAGGCGTTCGCGTAGACCGCGGTCTGCAGGTCGGCGCCGACGGTGACCGTTTCGGCCGTTGCCGGCGTCGGGACGGCGACCAGCGCGACGAGGATCGCGGCCAGGCCGAGGAGTGATCGGGCTTTGGATCGGCGCACTTTGAAGAACCTCGCTGCGGGAATTCTCTCGATGGAGCTAGCCGGACTCGAACCGGCGACCTCCTGGGTGCGATCCAGGCGCTCTTCCAACTGAGCTATAGCCCCGCGGGGAGGGTGGGAGGATCGTCCCAGGGCCCTCGCAACGCCAAGGATAACCCCATAGTCTTTAGTTTCCCGGGGTCACAATGGGCATTCTCGACGAGGCAATTCGCGAGCACCTGGAACTGAAGCGCCAGCACGGCGCCGATCAGTCGGAGCTGCAACAGCTCGAGGACGAGGCCTTCGGCCCTCCGGGGAGGCCGGGCGACGATGCGTCCGATCAGGCCGCCGAGGCGCCGACCGAGTTCATGGCGCAGCCGGACGCCGCTCCTGATCAGGCCCCCGCCGAGCCCGAGGCGCCGGCCGCGGAGGAGCCGGATGAGAGGCCCGCCTTTCGCGGTGAGAACGCCGCTCTGATCGCCGACCTCCAGGAGGCGCCGGAGCCCCTCCCGCCCCCGAGGCCGCCCGAGGCCGATGCCGACGAGGAGCCGTCGGCGACCGAACACGAGATCGTCTCCGAGCCGGCAGCGTCGGGCCCGAGCACCGAGGAGCGCGAGGTGATCGCCGAGCAGCCGACCGAGATGCACGACGTCGAGCAGGAACTCGCCGAGGAGGACAAGGCGGACGTCGTCGACCTCGACGAGGACGGACGAGGACGACGACTTCTGGGACGAGAAGCGCCTCTCGGACGAGCTCGACCAGGCGCTGGAAGCGCCCCTCGACCGAGGGCGAGGAGGAGGAGCCGAGCTGAGGCGGAGGAGGAGGCGGCCGACGAGGTGGAGGAGTCGCCGCCCCCCGCCGCAAAGGCCGAGGGCGAGGAGGACGTCCTCGAGGAGACCCCCGACTTCCTCGAGGAGAGCCCCGAGGACGACGAGCTCTGGTTCGAGCAGAAGCCGCCGAAGGACTTCGACTTCGACGACTAGTCGTGATGGAGCCAGCCGGGATCGAACCGGCGACCTCCGCCTTGCAAAGGCGGCGCTCTTCCAGCTGAGCTATGGCCCCGTCTGACGAATCTTAGGCAGGCCGGAACTAGCCGGCGAGGCCGATCATCAGCTGGGAGTGAGTTCGTCGATGACCGATACTCGGCCGGATCGAGCAGGGACGCCAGCTCGACGTCCTCTACGACCCCGCCGATCCCGCAAGATCGAGCTGGCCTAGCCGGCGACCGCGCGCTCGGGCAGGTTCTGGTCCGCGTGGTAGGAGCTGCGGACCAGCGGCCCCGAGGCGACCGACTCGAACCCGAGCTCGTAGGCGGCCCGCTCCATCGCCTCGAACTCCTCGGGGTGCCAGTAGCGGTCGACCGGCAGGTGGTTCTCGGTCGGGCGCAGGTACTGGCCGACGGTGAGGACCTGGACGCCGTGGTCGCGGAGGATCCCGAAGGTGTCGACCATCTCCTCGAATGACTCGCCGAGGCCGACCATCAGCCCCGACTTCGTCACCACATCGGCCCCGCCCATCTCCTTCGCCAGCCGCAGGACCCGGGCCGAGCGCATGAACTGCGAGCCGCGCCGCGCCTTCGGGTAGAGCCGCGGCACGGTCTCGACGTTGTGGTTGAAGACGTCGGGCCGCTCGTGGATCACCTTCGCCAGCGGCATCTCCTGGCCGCGGAAGTCGGGGGTCAGGACCTCGACCTTGCAGCCGGGCGCCTGGATCCGGATCGAGCGGATCGTGCCGACGAAGGCGCTCGCGCCGTAGTCGGGCAGGTCGTCGCGGTCGACCGAGGTGATGACGGCGTGGCGCAGGCCCATCCGCTTCACCTGGTTCGCGACCCGCAGCGGCTCGAGCGGGTCGTTCCAGCTCGGCACCCCCGTCTTCACGTTGCAGAACCCGCAGCGGCGGGTGCAGACGTCGCCGAGGATCATGAAGGTCGCGGTGCCGCGCTCCCAGCACTCGCCGACGTTCGGGCAGTTCGCCTCCTCGCAGACGGTGTGCAGCCCCTCGGCCCCGATCTCGGCCTTGAGCCGGCGGTAGGTCGGCCCCCCCGGCGCCGGCACCTTCAGCCAGGGCGGCTTGCGGGTGCGGCGGAACGGGACGGTGCCGTCGGCCTGCGCCGCGGTCCCGCCCGGCTTGGCGCGCGAGCGGGTGACGTGGACGCGGTCCGAAGCCTCTGTGGTCTCCGCGCTCATGAGATCCCGAGCCTAGCGCTGTCGAGTCCCAGCGCCGCCGGCTCGGTCGCCACCGGGCTGCGCTCGAAGACCTCGCAGAAGCGGCTCACGACCGCCTTCGGTGAAGGCGCCGAGATCCTGCTCGGCGCCGAGCTCGCGGGCGAGCGAGGTGACCCTGCAGCCCTCGATCCCGCAGGGGACGATCCACTCGAACGGCTGCAGGTCGTTGTTGACGTTGACCGCGAATCCGTGGGTGGTGACCCCGCGGCTGACGTGGACGCCGATCGAGCCGATCTTGCGCGCCTCGCCCTGGCTGCCCCCGTTCCCGGGGGTCGTGCCCTCGGTCCAGATCCCGGTCAGGCCCTCGATCGTCTGGGCCCGGACCCCGAACTCGGCGAGCGCCGCGATCGCGACCCGCTCGAGCCGCCGCACGTACTCGTGGACGTCGTCGCCGTAGGGCCTCAGCGAGACGATCGGGTAGGCGACGAGCTGGCCGGGGCCGTGGTAGGTGACGCGGCCGCCGCGGTCGGTCTCGTGGACCTCGATCCCCTGGGCCTCGTACCATTGCGGCGCCATCGGCAGCTCATCGGGGCCCGAACGGCGGCCGCGGGTGTAGGTCGGCGGATGCTCGAGCAGGAGCAGCACGTCGGCAAGCTCGTTCCCCTGGCGCGCCTCGAGCAGCCACCGTTGGGCCACCTCCGACTCCTCATAGCGGAGAAGACCGCACTCGACGACCAGGATTTCCTCGTTCACACTTGAAATCGTTGCAGGCCGCAGATGGAACCCCTCCTTCCTCAGACCCAGAACATGGACCAGCCCAAGTTATTCAGGCCCGACTGGCTTCCGGCCGTCGCGCTGAGCTCGGCGCTGGCCGTGGCAATGCTCGCATGGAATCCGCAGGTCGGCGACCTCGCGGCCCAGGTCTTCAGGACCGAGCTGTTCCAGGACGGCGGCCTCGGGATCTGGAACGGCAGCTGGTACGGGGGCCACTACACCCTCACCTACAGCGTCCTCTTCCCGCCGCTCGGCGCGCTCCTCGGCCCGCGGGTCGTCGGCGTGCTGGCGGTGATCGCCTCCGCCTACCTCTTCGACCGCCTCGTCCGCGATCGCTGGGGGGACTCCTCGCGCTGGGCGACCCTCTGGTTCGCGGCCGGCGTGGTGACGCTCCTCGCCGACGGCCAGATCACCTTCGCGCTCGGGGTCGCCTTCGGCCTCGCCACCCTGCGGGCGCTGCAGCTGGGGCGCGCCGCGCCGGCGCTCGCCCTCGCGGCGGCGATGCGCGCTCTCGAGCCCGGTCGCCGCCGTCTTCCTCGCCGGGGTCCTGGTCGCCGGGTCGATCGATCTCCCCCGCCGTGAGCGGCGCCCCAGGTCGAGCACGGCGCCGATCCAGGTCGCCTGCCTCGCCTTCGGCCTGGTCCTGATCCCGAACCTCGTCTTCCCCGGCGCGGGCCAGTTCCCGTTCGTCTTCTCGTCGTTCATCGCGGTGCCGATCTGGTGCGGGTCGGCGCTGTTCCTCACCCGCCGCCTCGGGGCCGAGGAGCGCCAGCTGCGCCAGGTCCTGCTCGGCTACGCGCTGGCGTCGACCGCGGTCTGGCTGCTGCCCAACGCGATGGGCGGCAACGCGGTCCGGCTCGGTGCCCTGTTCGGCGGCCCGGTCCTGGCCGCGGTCCTGCTCGCCCACCGGCCGCGGGCGCCGTTCTGGTTCGTCGCGCTCTTCCTCGTCGGCAGCCTCTACTGGCAGATCAACGCCAGCGTCACCCAGATCGCCCGCAGCGTCGGCGACCCCTCGACCAAGGCCGAGTACTTCGAACCGGTCGCGCACTGGCTCCACGGCCACGGGGGCCTCGGCGCCCGGATCGAGGTGCCGCCGACCGCCAACCACTGGGAGTCGGCCTACCTGGCGCCCGAGGTCGAACTGGCGCGCGGCTGGCTGCGCCAGATCGAGACGACGAGGGACGACATCTTCTACGACGACGAAGGCGAGCTCGGCAGCGGCCAGTACCGGGCCTGGCTGCACGACAACGCGGTCAAGTTCGTCGCCCTGCCGGATGCCCCGCTCGACTACTCCTCGGCGGCGGAGCGGCGGCTGATCCTGAGCGAACCGCCCTACCTGCAGCTGCGCTGGCAGAGCCCCCACTGGCGCGTCTACACCGTCCTCGACCACGCTCCGCTGGTCGAGCCGCGGGGGGCCGCCGCGGCCCGCGTCCTCCAGGTCGGCCGCCAGGGATTCACGCTCGACGTGACCCACCCGGGGAGCTTCCTCGTCCGGGTCAGCTTCACCCCCTACTGGTCGATCGCGCGCGGCAACGGCTGCCTCTTCCGTCGCGGCGAATGGACCCTGGTCCGCGCCGAAGGCCCCGGCATCTTCCACGTCGGCGCCGACTTCTCGCTCTCGCGCGCCTGGGACGCGGTGACCGGCGCCCACAAGACCTGCTGAGCGACGCCGCGCCTAGAGCGGCGCAGCAGCAGCGGCTCTTCGAGCAGGGTCCGCACCCGGGCGAGGAATTCGGCCCCTTCGGCCCCGTAGAGGATGCGGTGGTCGCAGGCGAGGTTGGCCGACATCAGATGCGCCGTCGTCAGCTCGCCGTCGCGGGCGACCGCTCGCTCGGAGATCGCCCCGACCGCGAGGATCGCCGCCTGCGGCGGGTTGATCACCGCGGCGAAGCTGTCGATCCCGAACATCCCCAGGTTGGAGACGGTGAAGGTCGCGCCGGAGAGCTCGGGCGGCGTGATCGAGCCGTCGCGGACCCGGCCGGAGACCGCCCGCGAGTCGGCGGCGATCTGCCGCAGCCCCTTGCTGTCGGCGTCGAAGATCGTCGGCACGACGAGTGAGTCGCGGGCCGCGACCGCGATCCCGACGTTGACCCGCGAGTAGAGCTCGAAGCGGCCGTCGCGGTAGGCGCCGTTGGCGCGCGGATGCTCGCGCAGCGCCAGCGCACAGGCCTTGACGACCATGTCGTTGAACGAGGGGACGACCTCGCCCTCCTTCGCCGCCGATTTCAGCATCGTCCGGGCCTCGACGGCCCGGCTCATGTCGATCTCGGCCTGCAGGTAGAAGTGCGGCGCGGTGGCCTTCGACTCGGCCATCCGGCGCGCGATCGTGGACTGGAGCTTCGAGAGGTCCTCGTGGGCCACCTGGCCCTTGGCCGTTTCGGGACCCGAATATTCCGGCATCTGCTCTGCTCCCGCTCGGCCGGGAGAGGACAGAGATGGACCCGGCCTCGCTCCCGCGTCCGCGATGCCGGGGGTGGTCTCGGCTCCCCCACGCCACCCGCGGAGGCAGAGGCACGCTTCCACATCCGCCTTCACGATTCGGCCACCGGGCCAGAGCCCGCGATCTGCTCCAGCTCCACACCGCGCTCTTTCGCCAGGCGTCTGGCGAGGGGCGAGGCTTTGGGTCGGCGCCGTCAGCTTGTTCGCCAGGGGGTCGGCGCGCGCGGCCGGGCGCCGCTGCCGCGGGTGGCGCGATGGGGGTCCTCGCCCGGAGCTCGTTTCCTCGACGCGGCTCTCTCGGCGACAGGACCCGCGGACCCGGCGGCTGGCCCATCATCCGAATCCCCGACCCGCGCGATCACGGTCCCGATCGGGAGCGTCTCCCCCTCCTTGGCGAGGATCTCGGTGAGCGTTCCCGCCAGGTCGCTCTCGTACGCCATGTTCGCCTTGTCGGTCTCGATTTCGACCAGCTCGTCGCCGACCGCGACCTCATCGCCGACCTGCTTCATCCACTGCAGGATCGTCCCCTCCTCCATCGAGTCCGAGAGCCGGGGCATGACCACGTCGGCCACTCAGATCGACCCCTCGAGGGTCGCCAGGGCGGCGCTGACGACGTGCTCGGTGTGGGGGATCGCCGCCTGCTCGAGCCGCCTCGAGTAGGGCATGTGGACGTCGGCCCCGGTGACCCGCTGGACCGGCGCGTCGAGGTGGTCGAAGGCCTGCTCGGTGATCAGGGTCGAGAGGTTGGCGCCGACGCCGCCGTGCGGCCATCCCTCCTCGACGATCACCGCCCGGTTCGTCTTGCGGACCGACGTCGAGGATCGTGTCGAGGTCGAGCGGGCGCAGGGTCCGGGGGTCGATCACCTCGGCCTCGACCCCGTGGTCGTGGGAGAGCGCCCGGGCCGCGTCCTCGGCGACGTGGGCCATCTTGAGGATGCCGATGATCGTCACGTCGCCTCCCTCGCGCCGGGTCGCGGCCTGGCCGAACCCGAGGGTCTCGTCCCCGTCCTCGCTGACCTCGCCGCGGCGCCCGTAGAGGCTCTCGTGCTCGATGAAGACCACCGGGTTGTCGTCGCGGATCGCGGTCTTCAGCAGCGCCTTGCCGTCGGCCGGCGTCGAGGGGCAGGCGACGAGCAGGCCCGGGACCTGGAGGTAGAGGGCCTCGAAGCTGTGCGAGTGGGTCGGGCCGAGCTGGTGCCCGCCGCCACCGGGCATCCGGATCACCAGCGGCACCCGCGCCTGGCCGTTGAACATGTAGGGGATCGCGGCGGCGTGGTTGACGATCTGGTCGAGCGCCAGCAGCGAGAAGTTGACGGTCATCAGCTCGACCACCGGCCGCAGCCCCGCCATCGCCGCCCCGACGCCGGCGCCGACGATCGTGTTCTCGGAGATCGGGGTGTCGCGGACCCGCCTTTCGCCGAACTCCTCGAGCAGGCCTTCGGTCACCTTGAACGCGCCCTGGAAGACGCTGACGTCCTCGCCCATCACGAAGACCGACTCGTCGCGCCGCATCTCCTCGGCCATCGCGTCGCGCAGCGCCTCCCGCATCCGCAGCGTCGCCATCAGCCCTCCTCCAGCTCCGCCGCGACCTCGGGCTCGGTTCCCTCCTGGGCGTCGCCGTGCACGGCGGGGTTGGGGCGCGGGCCATCGGGCTGCCCGGCGTAGGCGGCGCCCGCCTCGGCCAGTTTGCGCGCGGCCTCGGGCATCGCCTCTTCCTCGTGCTCGCCCCGGTGCGGGACCGGGCTGCGCTCGTCGACCGCGTACCAGCCCTCGCCGCCGATCACGTAGAGGTTCTCGTAGAGCGTGTCGAGCGCGGGCTCCGGCGAGGCGTCGGCGAACTCGACCGCCTCGGTGACCTGCTCGTCGGCCTTGTCGCGCACCTCCTGGACCTCGCGCTCGCCGAGGACCCCGTCCTTGACGCAGCGCTTGGCGAAGGTCTCGATCGGGTCCTTCTCGCGCCACTCGTCGACCTCCTCGGCCTCGCGATAGTTCTCGGGGTCGGCCGCGGAGTGGCCCCGATAGCGGTAGGTGAAGGCCTCGAGCAGCGTCGGCCGCCGCTCCTCGCGGGCCATCCGGATTCCCTCGGCGACGCCCTCGCGGACCGCGATCACGTCCATCCCGTCGATCCGCTCGCCGGGAATGCCGTAGCCCTTCGCCTTCTTCGAGAGGTCGGTCTGGGCGGAGTGGCGCTCGACCGAGGTCCCCATCCCGTAGAGGTTGTTCTCGACGATGAAGAAGACCGGCAGCTTCCAGAGCGCCGCCAGGTTCATCGTCTCGCCGAAGTTGCCGGTGTTCGAGGCGCCGTCGCCGAACATGCAGACGGTGACGTTGTCTTCGCTGCGGTAGTCGGAGGCGAGCCCGAGGCCGGCGGCGATCGGAAGGCTGCCGCCGACGATCCCGTAGCCGCCCATGAACCGGCGCTCGCCGTTGAAGACGTGCATCGAGCCGCCGCGCCCGCCGCTGGTCCCGTCGACGCGGCCGAAGAGCTCGGCCATCACCCGTTTCGGGTCGGTGCCCCGGGCGATCGCGTGGCCGTGGGTCCGGTAGGCGCCGATCAGGTAGTCGTCCTCGCGCATCACCGAGGTCGTGCCGACGATCGTCGCCTCCTCGCCGATCGCCAGATGGAGGAAGCCGCCCGCTTTGGCTCGCTGGTACTGGCGCCCCGCCTCCTCCTCGAAACGGCGGATCAGCGCCATCTGGCGGAGCAGCTCGTAACAGGTGGAAGCGTCAGGCAACTTGGCCACGCCCTGACCTTAGCTTGCGGCCGCGACCGCCTCGTCGAGTCTGTCGTCGCCCCAGAACACCTCGCCGTCGACGACGAGCGAGGGGACGCCGAACACGCCCAGCTCGGCGGCCTCGTCGGTCGCCTCGCGCAGCGCCCCCTTGACCCCGTCGGTCCCGGCGGCCTTCTCGACCGCGCGCGGGTGAAGCTCGCAGGCGGCGGCGGCGATCAACACGTTTTCGGGGTCGCTGAGGTCGCGCCCGGCGGCGAAGGCCTGGCGGAACCCGGCGAGCGCGAAGGAGACGGTGCGGCCGGTCTGCTTGGCGAACGTCGCGACCCGCATCGCGAACAGCGTGTTGCCCGGGAACGGGTCCGGCCAGACGAGCGGCGGCAGCCCGTACTCCGAGGCCCTCCGCTCGACGTCCGCCAACCCCTCGGCGCGGCCGGGGCCGTTGGCCCAGGAGTCGCGGTCGAAGCGCTGGAAGAGGCCGCCGAGCAGGATCGGCTTCCACTCGGGCTGGTCGAGGCCGGCCTCGGCGAAGACGCCGCTGACCCGCTCCGCGGTCAGGTACGCGTAGGGGCTGCCGAGGTCGAAGTAGAAGCTGGTCGGGGCGGACGCGGCGGGAATCGGTGGAGCCTAAGGAATGCGTCCAGGGCATGCGAGAATCCCCGCTGATGCGAGCTTTGCGCAGCATCACCGCGGTCCTTCTGGTGGCATCGGCGGCCCTTCTCGCCACGGTCGCCACCGCTGGCGCGAAAACCCTCACCGTCACCCGCACCGACGATCCCGCGCCCGGGGCGTGCATGCCCAAAGACTGCTCGGTGCGCGAGGCGCTCGACGCCTCGAACAAAACGACGGCCGTCGACGATCAGGTCGTGATCCCCGCCGCGACCGCCCACTACGAGATCGACCTCGGCCAGCTCGAAATCACCGATCAGGTCGAGGTCCAGGGCGCGGGAGCCGATCGGGTCGTGCTCGACGCCGGCGGCAAAAGCATCGCGCTTGACACCGAAAGCACTCCGGGGATCCTGCTCGAAGGCCTGACGATCACCGGCGGGCAGGGCGGGATCCAGAACGGCGGCGAACTGACGCTGCGGCGGGTCAGCATCGAACACAACGATCGGATCGACGGTGGCGGAGGGGGAATTCAGAGCAACGGCCCGCTCGTGGTCGAATCGAGCTTCATCGGGTTCAACAGCACCAACGGAGCGGCCGGCGGGGCGATCCAGGAGCAACGGTTCACTCACCGTGACCGACAGCACCCTGGCCTCGAACAAATCGCTCGGCCCGGCGATTCAGGTCAACGACGACACGACGATCTCGAGCAGCGCGATCGTCTTCAACTCCAGGCTCGAAGGAGGTGGGGGCGCCGCGATCGAAGGGAGCGGCCCGACGTCGCTTGCCGACAGCATCATCGCCGGCAATCGCGACCCCAAAGGCACTCTGAGCTGCGGCAGCGGCGACCTCGATCACCACGCTCGGGGGCAACGTCGAGGACGATGCCACCTGCAGCCCCGGCGGTCGGGATCTCGCAAACACCGTTTTCGGCCTCGGCACCCTCGAGCTGCACGGCGGCACGACCCCCGTGTTCAGCCTGTTGCCCGGGAGCCCGCCGGTCGACTTCGCCGTCAGCTGTCCCGCGACCGACCAGCGCGGCTTCCCGCGGCCTCGAGGCGCCGCCTGCGACAGCGGGCCCGTATCGAGCTGGAGCCGACCCCTCCGCCCCCACCGACCCCCGCGGGGGACAAAGCCGTCTCGATTCTGATCGGCGGCGGGAAGGTCCAGGTCGACGGCCACGGCGTCGCCCGGGTCCGCCTCACCTGCCCGGCGAGCGAGCAGTCGCCTCCCTGCTCGGGGACTCTGCGGTTGAAGACCCGGAAGGCGGTCGACTTCCACGGCAAGACCAGGCCGGTCTCCTTCACCAAGGCCTCGTTCAAGGTCGCCGCCGGGAAGACCAAGAAGGTCGCCGTCCACCTCGGCTCCGAGAAGGCGGGCCTGATTCGGGACGAGCCCAAGGCGCGGAGAGTGCTGGCGACGGCCAACGTCGCCGACGCGGCGGGCAACCACGGAGTCGTGAAACGCAACCTCCGCCTGGCGCCGGCGAAGAAGCGCTAGCGGCGCGCTCTAGGCGTGGATCGCCCAGCCGTCGACGGCGCGGGCGGCGTCTAGGATCGCCTCGGAGATCGTCGGGTGGGGGTGCGGCATCTCCGCCAGCTCCTGGTAGCCGCCCTCGAGGGCGATCACCGCGACCAGCTCGGCGATCATGTCGCAGGCCCGGTTGCCGACGATGTGGGCGCCGAGGATCTCCCCGTACTTTGAGTCGACGACCAGCTTGACGAGGCCCTGTTTGTCGTCGTAGACGGTGGCGCCGCCGACCCCGCCCAGTTTCTGCTTGCCGATCTTCAGGTCGTGCCCGGCCTCCTTCGCCGCCGCCTCGGTCAGGCCGACGCTCGCGACCTGGGGATGGCAGAAGGTGGCGCCGGCGACCAGGTTCTGGTTGACCGGGTCGGTCTTCTCGCCGGCGGCGTGTTCGACCGCGACGACACCCTCCTCCGAGGCCTTGTGGGCGAGCGCCTTGGTGTGGACCAGGTCACCGATCGCGTAGACCTTCGAATTCGACGTCTGCCCGAACTCGTCGACCTTCACCTTGCCGTTCTCCTCGAGCTCGACCCCGGCCTCGTTCAGGCCGAGGCCCTCGACGTCGGCGACACGGCCGCCGGCGATGCAGAGGTGGTCGACCTCGGCCGACTCGCCGCCGTAGGTGAACTTGACCGAGCTCTTGCCCGCCTCGACGTTTTCGACGGGGGTCCCGGTCGAGATCGTGATGCCCTGTTTCTTGAAGACCCGTTCGACGACCTTCGCCATGTCCTTGTCCTCGGCGGGAAGGATCTGGTCGAGCATCTCGATCAGCAGCACCTCGGTCCCGAAGCGCCCGTAGGCGGAGGCGATCTCCGAGCCCGAGGCGCCGGCGCCGACGACCGCGATCTTCTTCGGCTGCTCGGGGAGCGACCAGGCTCCCCAGGTGTCGACGACGCGGTCGCCGAACTCGGCGCCCGGGATCGCCAGCGCCACCGAGCCGGTCGCGAGGATCACCGCGCCCGCCTCGTAGACGTCGTCGCCGACCTTGACGTTGGCGTTCGCGTCGAGCGAGGCCTCGCCCTCGATCAGCGTCACCTTGTCCTTGTCCCAGAGCATCTTCACCCCGTTGGAGAGCGACTCGGAGACCGCGGCGCGGCGCTTCTCGAGCGCATCCCAGTCGATCGAGATGTCCTTGACCGCGATCCCGAGATCGGCCCCGTTGCGGACGTCGTCGTAGAGCTCGGCGGTGCGCAGCACCGTCTTGGCCGGAATGCAGGCGTAGTTGAGGCAGCGGCCGCCGGGCTTGTCGCGCTCGACGACGGCCGTCTTCTTCCCCAGCTGCGCGGCGCGGATCGCCGCGACGTAGCCGCCGGGCCCGCCGCCGATCACGATCACATCGAAGGATTCAGCCACGAGTCGAGCCTATAGAACAGCGGCCTCCGTCAGCCAATTAGCGAGCATCACGATCTGACTCTCTGCGAGCGGCGCTGATGTCGGCGATTGCCGCCGCCCCCGGACGCGGAGCGGAGGAGGAGGCGGATTTGTTCAGTCGGTTCTTCGCGTTGGCATCTGGATCCGGGCCATCGCCTTCACCATCAACCAGAAGAAGGTGCCGGAGACGGCGAGCAGGGCGAGGGTCGCGATCACCTGGGGGACGCTCGCCGCCTGCGCCGCGAGGCCGAAGACGGCGCTGAAGATCAGCAGGACGAGGATCATCTGGAACCCGAGCACGGCCCAGTAGCGGGCGCGCCACATGCCCCAGCTCATCGTCCCAAGCAGCAGGGCCGGCACGAGGATCTGGCCCAGCGCCGGTTTGTCGCCTTCGACCTTGGCCCCGGTGAGGTAGCCGACGATGATCGAGACGGCGATCACCCCGACGAGCACCGCCGCCACCGTCACCACCAGCGGCCGGCCGCCCTCGGCGAGCGGCTCGAGCGCCTCGCGGGCCTCCTGATTGCGCTCCTCGGCGCGGGCGTAGCCGGCTTCCATCCGCTCCCGGGCCGACGGCCCGGCGCCCCGCTCCTTGCGCTTGCGCCTAGCCACCGGGCGGCACCGGGCGCATCGCTTCGGCCGCCGCCTGCGGCCGCTCGGCGTCGCGGATCGCCCGCACGGCCCCGATCCGGGTGGCGCCGGCCGCCACCACCTCGGCGATGTTGCCGGGGTCGATGCCGCCGATCGCGAAGAACGGGCGGGCGGCGTTGGCCCTCGCGTACTCGACGAGCCCGAGCCCGACCCCCGGCCGGCCCTGTTTGGTCGGCGTCTCCCAGATCGGGCCGACGCTGATGTAGTCGACCGGCTCCGCGGCGGCGGCATCGATCTGATCCTCGGAGTGGGTGGAGAGGCCGATGATCGCCTCCGGCCCAAGGATCCGGCGCGCCTCGGCGGCGGGCATGTCGTCCTGGCCGAGGTGGACGCCGTCGGCGTCGCAGACGCGGGCGAGGTCGGGATCGTCGTTGACGATGAAGAGGGCGCTGTAGGTGTCGCAGAGCCGGCGGAAGGTGCCGGACGAGCGGGCGACCGCGTCCTCGTCGACCTTCTCGCGGAGCTGGACGATGTCGGCGCCGCCGGTCAGCGCCGCCTGCAGCAGCAGTTCGGGCTCCTCCCCGCGCGGCAGCGCTTCGCAGACGAAGTAGAGCCGCGCGGTGCGCAGCCGCTCCCGACGCAGCGGGCCTTTCGTCTCGGGCGGAGCAAGGCTCACCCCACGATTATGGCTTGAGCGAGCCTCCGGAGGGGTAGCATCGGTGGGGAACGGGAGCCCTGGGCTGAGAGGGTGGCATCGTGGCCACCGACCGTCTGACCTGATCCGGGTAATGCCGGCGGAGGCAAGTTGAGCGAAAGAGCGAGTTTCGATCTGGTGGTTGTCGGAGGCGGGGTGATCGGCCTCAGCTGCGCCTGGCGCGCCGCGCAGCGCGGCGCCGACGTCGCCATCGTCGATCGTTCCCGGCCCCCGGCGGGGGCGACCCGGGTCGCCGCCGGGATGCTGGCGCCGGTCGGCGAGCTGACCTTCGGCGAGCCCGAGCTGCTGCAGATGACCCTCGCGGCGGCCGAGCTCTATCCCGAGTTCGCCGCCGAGCTCGAGTCGGCCTCGGGGGTGGCGACCGGCTTCACCCGGATCGGCGCCCTCCACGTCGCCCTCGACCGCGACGAGGCGGCGGAGCTGCGACGCGTCCACGACCTCCAGCGCACGCTCGGCCTCGACGCCGAGTGGCTCACCACCCGCGGCTGCCGTCAGCTCGAGCCGGGCCTGACCCCGTCCTTCGCCGGCGGCGTGCTGGCGGCGGGCGAGGCGGCGGTCGACCCGCGCGCCCTGACCGCCGCCCTGTTGGCGGCGATCGAGCGCGAGGGAGTCGAGCTGAGGATCGGCGAGGTCGAGGACGCCCTGCTCGACGGCGAGCGGGTGGTCGGAATCCGGACCAGCGCCGGCGAGGAGCTCGCCGCCGACTCGGTCCTCCTCGCCAGCGGCGCCGACGCGGGCAGCAGCGAGTGGCTTCCCGAGGCCGGCCGCCCACCGGTCCGCCCGGTCAAGGGCCAGGTCCTCGAGCTCGGCCCGCGCGGAGACGGGCCGCCGCCGTGCGAGCGGATCGTCGCCTCCGAGCGCGTCTATCTGGTCCCGCGCGAGGACGGCCGCCTGATCGTCGGCGCGACGGTCGAGGAGCAGGGGTTCGACACCGCGGTCACCGCCGGCGGGGTCAACGAGCTGCTCCGCGAGGCCTACCGGCTGCTTCCCGACGTCGCCGAGATGGAGCTGCTCGAGGCCGCCGCCGGGCTGCGGCCCGGCACGCCCGACAACCTGCCGAGGGTCGGCCCGAGCCCTCTCGATGGCCTGCTCTGGGCCTGCGGCCATTTCCGCAACGGGATCCTGATGGCGCCGCTCGCCGCCGAGACGATCTCCGGCCTGCTCGCCGCCGAGACGACCGGGGCGCTGCGATGAGGATCGAGCTCAACGGGAAGGCCTGCGAGCTCCTCCCCGGCGCGACGCTCGCCGACGCCGTCCACGCGAGCGGCGCCGAGCCCGGCGCCCGCGGGGTCGCGGTCGCGCTCGACGGCGAGGTCGTGCCGCAGACGGGATGGTCGGAAACGGCGCTCCGTGAGGGGCAGCAGGTCGAGGTCCTGGCCGCGATCCAGGGCGGCGCGGACACCTGGGAGCTCGGCGGCCGCGAGTGGGGCTCGCGGCTGATCGCCGGCACCGGCGGGTTCCGCTCGCTCGAGCAGATGGAATCGGCGCTGCTCGCCTCGGGAGCCGAGATCGTCACCGTCGCGCTGCGCCGGATCGACCCCGACGCGGGCGGGTCGGTCCTCGACGTCCTCGAGCGCCTCGGCCTCGAGGCGCTGCCCAACACCGCCGGGTGCTTCACCGCGCGCGACGCGGTCCGCACCGCGCGGCTCGCCCGCGAGGCGTTCGGGACCGAGTGGATCAAGCTCGAGGTGATCGGCGACGACCGCACCCTCTACCCGGACGCGGTCGAGCTCCTCGACGCCGCCGAGACCCTCGTCGGCGAGGGCTTCACCGTCCTCCCCTACACCAACGACGACCCGATCCTCGCCCGCCGGCTGGAGGAGGTGGGGTGCGCCGCGGTGATGCCGCTCGGCTCGCCGATCGGCTCCGGCGCCGGCATCCGCAACCCGTACAACATCGCGATCATCGCCGAACGCGCCGGCGTGCCGGTCGTCCTCGACGCCGGGATCGGGACCGCCTCCGACGCCGCGCTGGCGATGGAGCTCGGCTGCGACGCGGTGATGGCCGCCAGCTCGATCTTCGGCGCCGAGGACCCGAACGCGATGGCGGCGGCCCTGCGCGGCGCCGTCGAGGCCGGCCACGCCGCCCGCCGCGCCGGCCGCATCCCCCGCCGCACCCACGCCGAGGCCTCGACACCGGAAGAGGGCCTGCCGGACCTTTCGTGAGCGGCCCGTGTCGGCCGCCGCCCACGTACCATGGGCGCCTCGCCCCTGTAGCTCAGTTGGTTAGAGCGGCGGCCTTTTAAGCCGCGCGGCGCGGGTTCGAATCCCGCCGGGGGCACTTGGTCGCTCGCATCGGCAAACTGCTGTCCTTCTCCAACGTCGTCGCCTGCCTGGCGTTGTTCGTCGCCCTGGGAGGCTCCGTCTACGCGGCCGGGAAGCTCGACGGAAAGCAGATCAAGCCGAGCTCGCTGCCCGGCAACAGGATCAAGCCGAAGACGCTTCCGCCCAATCGCTTCAAGCCGAACTCCCTCACCGGCAAGCAGATCAAGGAGCAGACCCTCACCGGCGTCAGCGCCGCGTCGCTCTCCGATGTGAAGTATCAGACGGCGACGGCAGACATCCAGCCCGGTAATGGCCCCGCCACCGTGACCGCCAACTGCCCTTCGGGCGCCTACGCGATCGGCGGCGGGGCGACGCTGAGCAACGAGCAGCAGGGCTCCGTCAACGACAGCGGACCGAGCCCTCTGCGCACCGGCTGGGCGGCCACCGCCTACTCATACCTCCCCGGTGGGGTGACGATGACGGTCACCGCGGTCTGCGTGGTCGTGAAGAGCCCCGGCAGCGTCGTGACCGCGGGCACTCCGAAATACCAGGGCGGCCCTGTCTACCAGCTCTCCGAATAGCTCAGTTCGCAATGCCCAGGGACGACCAGGAGCTGCTGCGCTCACCAGTCGACGTCGAAGCCGAAGACGACCGGCGGCTCGACCGGATCCACGCCGAGGTCGAAACGGGATTCGACGCGCTGCGGGAGATCGACGACGGCGTCTCGATCTTCGGCTCGGCCCGGATTCCCGAGGGCCACCGCTGGTACGAGCTCTGCCGGAGGACGGCCGCTCGGCTCGCCGAGGAGGGCCTGACGGTGATCACCGGCGGCGGGCCCGGGCCTGATGGAGGCGGCCAACCGCGGCGCCGCCGAGGCCGGGGGCCGGTCGGTCGGCCTCAACATCGAGCTCCCCAACGAGCAGCAGCCGAACCCCTACGCCAACCTGCCGCTCCACTTCCACTACTTCTTCGCCCGCAAGCTGATGTTCGTCCGCTACGCGCGCGCCTTCGTCATCTTCCCCGGCGGCTTCGGGACGCTCGACGAGATGTTCGAGAGCCTCAACCTGATCGAGACCGGCCGGGTCGCGCACTTCCCGACGATCCTCGTCGACTCCGCCCACTGGGCGCCGCTGCTGGCGTGGGTCGACGACACCCTCGAGGACGAGGGCCTGATCTCGACCGCCGACAAGGAGCTGCTGGTCACCGCCGACACCCCGGAGGAGGTCTGCGAGCACGTGCTCAGGGCCTGCTCGGCCCAGCGCGAGGCGGTCTGAGCTACAGCTAGGCGTCGCTGAGCGCGGCCGCCAGCCGTTCCGCCAAGCCGCCGCAGCGACTTCGCGTTCGCGCTGCGGGTGACGGCCCTCGTGATCGGCCCGATCATCCGCTCGCTCCTCGGCGCCTGCAGCCAGGCGAGCTCGAAGCTGATCGAGGTGCCGCCGCCCTCGAGCGGCTCGAGCACGTAGGTCCCCTGGGTCACCCGGCTGCCCTTGGCACTCGATCGCCCGCTCGACGGTCCGCCGCGGCCGCTCCGACTCGGTCACCTCCATCTCCAGCCAGTCCTCGGGCCCGGGCTTCTTGACCCGCATCCGCGCCTTCGCCCCGACGCCCTCCCGCGGGCCCGACGTCTCCCAATCGACGAGGAAGTGGTCGGTGAAGGCCTCGTGGTTGGCGAGGACGTCGAGGTGGTCGAAGACCACCTCGGGGGCCACGGGAACATCGACTGTGACGATGACCGGTTTCACGATCGACAGCTTCAGCTTCACCGACCCTGACTTCGTCAGCGCCGCCCCGCCGCGGGTGTGAACGTCACCTTGAACTGAACCTTCGCCGAGCCGCTGGTCTCGAGCAGTTCCCGGGTGGGTCGTGCTCTCTCGGCTTGACTCGTCAGCTTCGACCGTTGACGCTTTCGAGGGGTTGGCCGAGGCGGGCTTTACCTTCTTCGCGAGAGCGAGACCTGCGGGCCGCTGACGGAGAGGGACAGCAGGGCAGCGTCGCTCCTTTGCCTTGTTGAAGCCGACCTGCGCTCACCGTCAGGCTCGTCGTCGAGACCGAGGCGAGCGGATCGGTGCGCGGAGGCCGACCGGCGGCGGCCGGAGGGACGGGATGGGGCAGATCGTCGACCGCGATCCCATCCGGTTCACTGCCGATGCCCTCGAGGGGATCTTGGGTGAGCCGTCGCGCGAGGGCACGCCATCAGCTCTCGCCGCCGGCGTGCGTCACCGCAGTAGACGTAGGTCGAGTCGACCGCGAGGGCGGCTCAAGCGGATCGACGGTCAGCGATAGGTTCAAGTGAAGACACCGGCGCAGCACTGAAGTCGACCAGTGCACTTTCCAGGGAGAACGGTTCCGACGATCCCCTGACGAAATCACATGCGTCGGAGTCGACCGCGATGCCGTCAGACCGGGCCGGAGCGGTCGAGATTGCCGGGCTTCGTCCGGCCCTCATCGGAGCGCGGTGACAGCTTGGCCCCCGCGGTCGGTCCAGTAGATGTGCCGAGTCGACTGCGAGCCCGCAGGTGGACGTGCCCGAGGAGGCGGTGATGAATCTTCGTCGACGTCGCCGCCGGAGATCGAAGCGCGGCCGATTTCTTTGCCCGGTGCGGACCAGTAGACGTGGCCGGAATCGACCGCTACGCCGCAGATGAAGGCGTTGGTCGTGATGAATTTGGGTCGACGTCGCGTGCCGTCGTTGTGCGCGCGGCCGATAGTATGCGGCATTGGCAAAGTAGACATAGGCACTCGCCACCGACGGGACCATCGCCTTGCTCCCACGGTGGCGAGGAGGATTCAGGAGCGTTGTCGCACGACGCCGAGCCTAGTGGCGGAAGTGCCGGTGCTTGGTGAAGACCATCGCGACCCCCGCGGCGTCGCAGGCCTCGATCACCTCGGCGTCGCGTTTCGAGCCGCCGGGCTGGATCACCGCGGTGGCGCCGGCCTCGATCGCGAGCTCGGGGCCGTCCGCGAACGGGAAGAAGGCGTCTGAGGCGATCACCGACCCGGCGAGGAGGGCGTCGGCGGCGTCGCCACGGGCGTCGCGGCACTTCTCGACCGCCAGCCGGACCGAGTCGACGCGGCTCATCTGGCCGGCGCCGATCCCGATCGTCGCGCCGTCGCGGCCGAGGACGATCGCGTTCGAGCGGACGCGGCGGACGACGGTCCAGGCGAAGCAGAGGTCGTCCCACTGCTCCTCGCTCGGCTCGGCCTTGGTGACGACCTCCATCATCTCCCGCGGCTCGGGGTCGCCGTCGTGGGTCTGGATCAGGAGGCCGCCGCGAACCCTTTTGATGTCGCGTTCGCCGGGGTTCGGCCCGCCGCCGCTCCTCGTCGCAGAGGATCCGGATCGCCTCCTTCTGCTGAAGCACCTCGAGGGCGCCGTCCTCGAACCCGGGGGCGATCAGGACCTCGACGAAGTTCTTGTGCAGGGCCTCGGCGAGCTCGACTCCGATCGGCCGGTTCAGCGCGATCACGCCCCCGAACGCCGACAGCGGGTCGCAGGCGAGCGCCCGCTCGTAGGCCTCGAGGGCGTCCGGCCCCGACCGCGGCGCCACAGGGGTTGTTGTGCTTGACGATCGTGCAGGCCGGCTCCTTCAGGTCCTCGGTCAGCGCCCGCGCCGAGTCGAGGTCGAGGACGTTGTTGAAGGACAGCGCCCGGCCGTGCAGCTTCGAGATCCCCGAGAGCGCGTGGCTGCGGACCCCGACTTCGGAGTAGAGCGCCGCCCGCTGGTGCGGGTTCTCGCCGTAGGCGAGGTCGAGCTCCTTCTCGAGCGCGATCGCGAGGTGCTCGGGGAAGTCCTCGTAGGAGAGCGAGAACCAGCGGCTGATCGCCGCGTCGTAGCGCGCCGTCTGGGCGAACGCCTCGTTCGCCAGCCAGTGGCGGGTCGAGGCGGAGATCTCCCCGCCCGTCTCCTCGAGCTCGGCGCAGACGGCGTCGTAGGACTCGGGCTTGACGACGACGGCGACACCGGCGTGGTTCTTGGCGGCGGCGCGGATCATCGTCGGGCCGCCGATGTCGATGTTCTCGATCGCCAGGTCGTGCTCGACCTCGTGGCCCTTGATCGTCTCCTCGAACGGGTAGAGGTTGACGCAGACGAGGTCGATCGGCTCGATCCCCTCGCGCTCGAGGGTCGCCATGTGCTCGGGGTCGTCGCGGCGGGCGAGCAGCGCCGCGTGCAGGCGCGGGTGGAGGGTCTTGACCCGGCCGTCGAGGAGCTCCTCCTGGCCGGTCAGCTCGGAGACGTCGGAGACCTCGAGCCCGGCCTCGCGCAGCGCCGCGGCGGTGCCGCCGGTCGAGATGATCTCGACCCCGGCGGCCGCGAGTTCCCTGGCGAAGTCCGCGACCCCGGTCTTGTCGGAGACCGAGATCAGCGCCCGGCGCACCCGGATCGCGCCGTCGCTCGCGGCCTCCTCGGTGGTCTGTGTCTGAGAGTCACTCATCGACGAGGACCGCGGACGGGTCCTTCGCGTCGATCCTAACCATGCCCCCCGCGATCATGCGGATCGCCTCCGGGTAGAGCTCGTGCTCGACGGCGTGGACCGCCGCCTCGAGCGCGTCGCGGTCGCGATCGGCCGGAATCGCGACCTCGCGCTGGGCGATCACCGGGCCGGTGTCGACGCCCTCGTCGACGAAGTGGACGGTGACCCCGGTGACCTCGACGCCCGCCTCGAGCGCCTGCCCGATCGCGTCGAGCCCGGGGAAGGAGGGCAGCAGCGCCGGGTGGACGTTGACGATGCGGTTGCGGAAGCGGGCGATGAAGGGCTCGCTGAGGAGCTGCATGTAGCCGGCGAGTGCGACGAGGTCGGCGCCGAGGCCCTCGATCCAATCGGCCATCGCGGCGTCGCGCGACGCGCGGTCGGGGTGATCCTCGCGCGGCGAAGGCCGCCGTCGCCACCCCGGCCGCGCGGGCCCGCTCGAGCGCCCGGGCCGCGGGCTTGTCGGAGCCGACCCCGACGACCTCGATCCCCTCGCGGCCGTGGAGCGTGTCGAGGATCGCCTGCAGGTTCGTCCCCGAGCCCGAGGCGAGGACGCAGAGCCTGAACGGGGTTGGCATGGTCGGGACGCTAGCGCCCGGCTCCGCTCCCAGTCCCGTCCGATCCGCTTCCGGTGTGAGTAACCCGCTCTATTCGCAGGTTTCTCCCACCGGAAGCCCTTGGCGCCTCGTCGCGACGGCTCAGGAGCCGGCGGGAACGACGGCGATGTCCTCGAGCGCGAATTTCCCGTTCGCGTCCTCGGGGTCGCCGAGCGGGTAGCGGCCCGTGAAGCAGGCGTCGCAGTGGTCTTCGGGGGAGCCGCCGATCGCCTCGTAGACGCCCTCCATCGAGAGGTAGGCGAGCGAGTCGGCGCCGAGCTCGTCGGCGATCTCCTCGATCGTCCGCCCGTGGGCGATCATCTCCTCGCTGGTCGACATGTCGATCCCGTAGTGGCACGGGTGGCGGATCGGCGGGGCGCTGATCCGCAGGTGGACCTCGCTCGCGCCCGCCTCGCGGAGCATCCCGACGATCTGGCGGGTCGTGTTGCCGCGGACGATCGAGTCGTCGACGACGACGATCCGTTGGCCGGCGACGATCTCCGGCAGCGGGTTGAACTTCAGCCGCAGGCCGCGTTTGCGGAGCTCCTGGCCGGGCTGGATGAAGGTCCGGGCGACGTAGCGGTTCTTGATCAGGCCGTCGTCGCGGGGCAGCCCCGAGGCCCTCGCGAACCCGGCCGCGGCGGGGTTGCCCGAGTCCGGGACCGAGATCACGAGGTCGGCCTCGACCGGCGCCTCGCGCCAGAGGATCTCACCCATTTTCCCCCGCACCTGCTGGAGGACCTTGCCCTCGAGGCGGCTGTCGGGACGCGAGAAGTAGATGTGCTCGAAGACGCATGTGGCGGGCCGGGATGCCTTGACGACCTGGCGGGTCTCGAGACCGCGCTCGGTCAGCGAGACCATTTCCCCGGGTCGGACCTCGCGCAGGAGCTCGGCGCCGATGATGTCGAAGGCGCAGCTCTCGGAGGCGACCACGAAGCGGTCGCCGAGCCGGCCGAGCGAGAGCGGCCGGACGCCGTGGGGGTCGCGGAAGGCGACGATCGCCCGCTTCGTCATCGCCACCGTCGAGTAGGCGCCGCGGAGGCGGGGCATCACGTCGGCGACGACGTCCTCGATGTAGCGGGCGCCGTTGGAGGAGAGGAGGGCGGCGATGATCTCCGAGTCGGAGGTGCCGCGGAAGGCGAGGCCGCTCTCCTTCAGCTCGCCCCAGAGCTCGACCGCGTTGGTCAGGTTGCCGTTGTGGGCGAGGGCGATCTCGCGGCCGTCGTCACGCCAGACCGGCTGCGCGTTCTCCCAGGAGCCGCCGCCCGTCGTCGAGTAGCGGACGTGGCCGATCGCCATGTCGCCGGCGAGCGCCCGCAGCTTCTCCTCGTCGAAGACCTGGGAGACCAGGCCGGAGTCGCGCATGGTCGTGATGTGGCCGCCCTCGCAGGTCGCGATCCCGGCCGACTCCTGACCGCGGTGCTGGAGCGCGTAGAGGCCGAAGTAGGCGAGGCGGGCGACATCGTGCCCCGGCGCGTATACGCCGAAGACGCCGCACTCGTCGCGCGGTCCATCGCGCTCGGTGAGAGGCAGCTCGTTCAAATGGGAAGGGGCGCGCTTTCCTCGTCTCGGAAAAAAGACATGACGCGCAGGCGGATCGCCTACCCCGGGAGGGTACCAACGGGCAGGGACCGCTAGATCTAGGTTCCCTCCCGGCCCTTCAGCTTGATCCGCTGCCGCTCGTCGGTGATCTTGCCGGCGAGGTCCGTCGTGCGGGCGGTCATCAGCGGCCGCAGGGCCTCCTTCGGGCCGATCCGCCCGAGGCGTCGCAGGATCGGTTTCGAGATCTGCGCCCGGAAGACCGTCGGCTCGCCCGGCGACACCACTCGCGGCCGGCCGCCGCTGATGCCGACGATCAGAACGTGGTCCTTCGGCTTCTTCGAGCTGTGCGGCAGTTTCGGCGCTCCCCGCACCGGCCAGCTGACCTGGCCGAAGACCTGGACCGTTGCCACCGAGCTGACCGTGACCGAGACTTCGATCGACTTCTTCTTCACCTTCGTCGTGAACGAGGTCTTGACCAGGGGGCAGGGGTCGATCGTGCTTTTGCTCCGCGGGCAGCGCGTCCTGGGTTTCGTCGCCGAAGCCGTCGCCGTCGATGTCGGGCTCGACGACGCCGACGATCGGCACCCGGGCCTGCGCCCCGGCGGCGAACTGGTAGCGTGGAGCCGACGGCGACCTCGCCGTTGTAGGCCCAGGAGTGATCGTCGGGGTTGCCGGTGGCGCAGGTGAAATACCCGCCGCCGGCGGGAATCGACCCGAAACGGTCTCCCGCCTTGACCGGGATCCTGATCTTGAAGGCGTTGGGGCCGAAGCCGGCGGTTTCTTCGCCGGAGGCGCCGACGAGCTGAAATTTCCCGGCCGAGTCCCCGGCGCGGAAGACGCCGATCCGGGCCGGAGCCGGGCTCGCGCTGAGCGACTTGATCTTCCAGCTGGTGAGGACCCCTTCGCCGGGAACGTTCAGCGGCAGGGTGCCGGCGCCCGCGGCGAGGGATTCGGGAACTTCGACGAAGCCCCCGGCAAGGTGTTCCGCGCCGCATTCGTTCCCGACTTCGGTCGCGGCCGAGGCAGCCGCCGGCGCAAGCAGCGCCGCGAGGGCGACAGCGGAGACGCAGGCGGCGATCTTCCGCCCGAACATCCGCTCAGACCGGCCTCAGGACCCGCCGGTGAGCTTCGAGCGTCTTTTTGATCTTGCTGCTGACGTTGGCCACGTTGGTCGAGCTCACCGTGATTTTCAGCGGCAGCTTCTTTCCCTTGGGCAGCGATCCCAGCGCCGATTTGAGCGGGCCGGGGAACTTGAGGGTGAAGCGCCCCAGTTTGCCGGGGGTCAGTTCGTGCGTCACCGGCTTCAGCTTCGTCGTCGCCGAGGCACTGGCCCCCTTGGGCAGCTTCACCGAGCCCGCAACCTTGACCTTGGCGGGGGCGGTGGCGACGACCAGGACCACGACCTTGCCCTGGCTCTGAACGGCAAAGGCGTCGAGGCCGACCGGCGAGCAGTCGGCCTGGACCGCCGCGCTCTGCGGGCATTTGTCCTGCGTCTCGTCTCCGTAGCCGTCACCGTCGGCGTCGGGCTCGATCACCGCCGCAACCGGCACCCGGGCTGTCGTCGGGGTTGCGGTGAATTTGATGGTGCCGCCCGGAGGGCTGTCTTCGAGGGAGGTTCCGAGCGACCCCTTCTTCCGGGCCGCAGAAGGAGGGTGGCCTGCGTTTCCGCTTCGTCCGAATTTGAACGGAGGCCCATGAAGGGCGAGCCTTTCCCCGGGCTTGACCGGCATTCTCACATCGAGAGAGCTCGGCACCCAGGGGCACGTTGACGGTCGCTTCCTGGCTGACGGCGAATTCGGTGCCGGCTCAGCGGACGCAGCACCTTCACCGTCTGCGGGATGGCGATCGGGAGCGGAGCGCGACGTTGAATTTCACCTTCGTGATCACTCCACCCGTCGGGGCGTCGATCGGAAGTGTGCCCGTCTGCGCCAACTCGACCAGCGTCAATTTGGGCGCGGCGGTGTTGGCGGTGCAGTTGTCGCCGAATTCGACCGAGGCCGAGGCCGAGGGGACTCCGATCGCGAAGGCCATTGCGACCAGCGCCGTGAGCAATACCGCAGACCGCCTAGCCATCTTCCGCTCCTTGTTCGTTTCCGACGCCACCCTATTCGGCCGCACCGACGTTCCTCGACAGCGCCCGTCCCGAACTTGAGCGCAGTCGCCGAGAATCGATCAGCGGTCCTCAGGAACCGCGGCTCAGCTGCCCGTTTCGGCCCCCTGAGGACGACCGATGAGCTTCTCGGTGGACGGACGTCCGGCGAGGTCCATCGAGTGGACGAAGAGCTTCACCCGCAGGGATTCCCGACGGTGGCATCAGGTTGAGACGGCGGATGACCGCCTTCGGGAGCGGGAGCTTGATCCGTCGTCGGCCACGCCGCCCGGGACCCAGGTGTATTTCGTCGGGCCGAGGCCGACGGTGCGACGCCGGCTGCTCTCGGCCGCCCTTCGAGTCGACCCTCCATCCGACCTGGCCCCAGGCGTAGATTTTCGCCTCCGCCGACGGGGTGACGTCGAGGAGGATCGCGCCCGGCTTCGCCCGCGCGAGCGACGTCTGAGGTGAACGAGCGGACAGCCGGCCTGATAGAGCGGCGCTCTGGGGGCAGAGGTCCTGCGTTTCGTCGCCGTAGCCGTCGTTGTCGCGGTCGGGCTCGACCACGGCGACGACCGGGACGCTGGCGTTGACCGCGACTCCGAAGTGGCGGGTCTCACCGACCGCCCAGGGGCCTTCGACGAGCCCGGCGGTGTCCATGTCGACGTGTTCGCAGTAGAGGGCGCCGTCAGGGCCGGTCAGGCCGACGTGCGCGTATTCGGGCGCCGGGACGCGGGTCGCGAATTCGTTGAGGCCGGGGACGACGGTCTCGAGCGCGCTCTCGCCGACCTTGGAGTCGTCCTGTTCGCCGACCTGGCGGTTGACCACCAACTGCTGCGCGATCGGGGCCTGGCCGGCGGGAGCCTGCACCTTCCAGCGGGTGATCACGCCCGCCGGGATCACGTTCGGCTGCGGATGGAGGGCGCCGTTGGTGTAGAGGACGAGCGCCGTCGTGTTCGGCAGGGTCCGGTTGGCGACGCAGGTGCTGCCGACTTCCTGGCTCGCCGATGCCTCGGCCGGAATCAGGCCCAGGAGGGCGAGCGCGGCGAGCGCGATGGCGGCGCGGGTCATCGGGGCGCGCGCAAACTTCATTCAGGCCTTCAACCCTCAGGGTCGGGATTCGATACGACTGCCGGCTTCGGGCCTAGCCCGGGCCCTTCAACTTCAGGCTCGATTTGTCGCTCACGACCCGGCCCGTCACGTCGGTGGCGCTTGCCTGGAACTTGACCGTGATCGACTTACCGGCGGGCAGGTTGGCGATCGCTGACTTCAGGGGTGCCGGGAAGTTGAGGGTGAAGCGGGTGAGCTTGCCCGGGGAGACGGTCTTCGTCACCTTCTTCAGCTTTGCCTGGGCCGACACCCCCGCCTTCCTCGGTGCCTTGGGAAGCTTCGCCGCGCCGGAGACGGTGACCGGGATCGCCGTGCTCGTCGAGACGATGACCACCGCCTTGTTCTGATTGGGCAGCACGAAGGAGTCGAGAACGACAACAGGGCATGGGGATGTGTGGAGCGCGGCGCTCTGCGGGCATTTGTCCTGGGTCTCGTCGCCGAAGCCGTCGTGGTCGGCATCGGGCTCGATGACCGCGAACGCGGGAACTCTGATTGGAGCCGGGCCTTCGACGAATGGTGCGGTCGTCATGAAGCCGGGATTGCCGGGGCTCAGGCCGATGACGCTCGGCGCTCGGCGATTCGCATCTCGGGAGGATGTTTTCCTGCGGGCCGACGAGGCCCAACCTGTCGCCGGCTGAGACCGGGAGCTGAGCGCTGAATGTGTTCGGCCCGCCGACCAGCCCGACCGTCATTTCACCCACCACCTGGATCTGGCCCGGCGCGATCGGGTGCAGCACCTTGTACGTCATCGGCAGTGAGCCGGGCCCGGCCGGGATATTCATCTTCAGCGCCGTGATGATTCCGGCGCTTGGCGCAGCCGTCGGCAACGGATTTTCCGGATTCGAGACCTCGGACAGGGTCAGCGAGGCTTTGAAGCTGCCGTTCACGGTGCAGTTGTCGCCGAATTCCGTTGCCGCCGCTGCCCCCGACGGCACGATCAGCGACGTGGCCAATGCCACCGCGACGGCGAGTCCGAGCGAGATCCGAGCCCTCATCTCTTCACCCCTCTCCCTTGAGCGGCACCTTCAGCTTGTCGCTGGCTGATCGAGCCGGTGACGTTGGTGGCATCGGCGGAGATCTTCAGCTGCAGCTTCTGGCCGGGATCGAGCTCCTTCAACCGTTCCTTCAGCTTCGCCGGGAATTTCAGCTTGAACTTTGCGATCGGGCCCGCCGTGAGCGATTGGGGCGGGGCTTTCAGCTTCGCCTGCTCGCCCTTCCCGAGTTTGACGCTGCCGGTGACGGAGACGGGGGCCGGAAAGCTGACCGCGACCAGAACGGTGACCGCTCCCTTCCCCTTCAGCGAGAGCGCATCGATGGTCACCACCGGGCACGCCGTCTGGATCGCGGCGCTCTGTGGACATAGGTCCTGGGTCTCGTCCCCGAAGCCGTCGTTGTCGGCATCGGGCTCGACGACCCCGACCGCGGGCACCCTGAAGGAGCCCGGGGCTTCGATGGCCGGAGTGGTTGCACCGACCCCCGGATTGCCGAAGAACCCACCGATCAGACTGGCTTTGGATCCCAATTCGCATTCGAGGTTCTGTTCTTCGAAGACGGGCCCGATGCCGATCCGATCCCCGGCCTTCACCGGAATCTGGGCGTCGAAGGAGTTCGACCCGCCGGTCACGGTCTTGACCGTCTCGCCGATGATCTGGACCTGGCCCGGCGCGATCGGGCGGATGACATCGAATCGCAGCGGCAGCGAGACCGGCGACCGGAATGATGTTTGTCCTCAACTTGGTGAGGACGCCGGCGCTCGGCGCGGCTGTCGGCATCGGGTTCTGCGGGTTTGAGATCTCGAACAGGGTGAAGGGGGTTTCGAACCCGTTGTTGGCTGTGCAGGCGTCGCCGAATTCGACGGCGGCGGAGGCCGACGGAACGCCGATCGCCCCGATCGCCCCGAGTAGGGCCATGGACAGCAATGCGAGTCGGGATCTCATGGGCCCACCCTAGCCACCGGCATGGGCGTTACTTCGACGAGTCGGGGGAGGTGCTTTAGCCGAGACGCCCGGCGAGCGAGCGCCAGGCGCGCTCCGCCGCCTCGAGGCCGACGGCGATGCTGCGGTCGCCGGCGGCGATCTCGATCGCGGCGCCGCCGACCCTGCCGAGGTGAACCGCGCCCAGCGCATCGAGGTCGGCGCGCTCGCCGCTGACCAGGAAGCCGCCGCTCCCCTCCCCGAACAGGGCCTCCTCCGGCGAGCAGCCCCTGTCGCGCAGCGGTTGCACGTCGACCTCGCAGCCGATCCCGCCGCCGATCGCGCACTCGGCCAGGGCGCAGGCGAGGCCGCCGTCGCTGATGTCGTGGGCGGAGGCGAGCCGGCCGGCGCGGACCGCGTCGCGGATATCCGCGCAGGCGGCGGCGACCGCGGCGATGTCGGGCTCCGGCAGCCCGGTCTCGAGGGCGCCCCGCTGCTTCGCCAGCTCCGAGCCGGCGAGGATGGGGGTGAACGGGCCGACGAGGCCGATCGCGTCGCCCTCGGCGGCGAAGGAGCTGCCGGCGACGGCGCCGGGGTCGGGCAGCTCGCCGACCATCCCGATCACCGGGGTCGGGTAGATCGGGCCCTGGGGCCCCTCGTTGTAGAGGGAGACGTTGCCGCCGACGACCGGGAGGCCGAGGGCCTCGCAGGCCTCGGCGAGGCCGCTGACGGCGCGGTCGAGCTGCCAGGCGCCCGTCGGCTTCTCCGGGTTGCCGAAGTTGAGGCAGTTGGTGACCCCGAGCGGCTCCGCCCCGACGCAGGCCAGGTTCTGGACGCACTCGAGGACGGCCTCGATCGTGCCGGCGTGGGGGTCGCAGGCGACCCGCCGCCCGTTGCCGTCGATCGAGACCGCGATCGCGCCGCACTCGGCCTCGGGGGTCGCGAGGACGGCGGCGTCGGCGGACTCCGGCCGGCGCGCGGTCCGCGAGCCGACCACCGAGTCGTACTGCTCGAAGGCCCAGCGCTTGGAGGCGATGCTCGGCGAGGCGAGCAGGGCGAGCAGGGTCTCCTCCGCCGAGGCGCCCTCCTCGAGGGTCACCCGGTTGCCGTAGATCCACCCCTCCGGCGCGGCCGGCTCGAGGTCGTAGAGCGGGCAGCCGTCGACCAGCGCCTCGACCGGCATCTCGCCGACCACGTCCTCACCGCGGAGGATCCGGATCGCGCCGGTGTCGGTGACGACGCCGATCTCCGCCGCCCCGGTCTGCCACTTCTCGCAGACCGCGACGACCTCGGCCACCTTCGCCGGCTCGACGACGCCGAGCATCCGCTCCTGCGACTCGGAGACCATGATTTCGAACGGCTCCATGTCGGCCTCGCGCAGCGGCACCCGGCCGACGTCGAGGTCGATCCCGACCCCGCCCGCCGCCGCCATCTCCCCCGCCGATGAGGTGAGCCCGGCGGCGCCGAGGTCCTGGAGGGAGACCAGCAGGTCCCTCTCGAGGAGCTCGAGGCAGCACTCGAGCACCTTCGACTCCTCGAACGGGTCGCCGATCTGGACCGTCGGCCGCTTCGCGTCGTCGCCCTCGCCGAGCTCGGCCGAGGCCAGCACCGAGGCGCCGCCGATCCCGTCGCGCCCGGTCGAGGCGCCCATCAGGACGACCGCGTTGCCGACCCCGGCGGCGGCGGCCCGGACCATCTCGTCCTTGCGCGCGATCCCGACGCACATCGCGTTGACCAGGCAGTTGTGCTCGTAGGGGGCCTCGAAGTAGATCTCGCCGCCGACCGTCGCCACCCCGATCGAGTTGCCGTAGTGGCCGATCCCGCGCACCGCGCCGTCGAGCAGGAACCGCGAGCGCTCGGAGTCGAGCTCGCCGAAGCGGAGGCTGTCGAGGATCGCGATCGGCCGCGCCCCGAGCGCGAAGACGTCGCGGAGGATGCCGCCGACCCCGGTCGCCGCCCCCTCGAACGGTTCGACCGCGCTCGGGTGGTTGTGGGACTCGACCTTGAAGGCGATCGCCTGGCCGTTGCCGACGTCGACCGCGCCGGCGTTCTCGCCGGGCCCCATCACCACCCGCTCGCCCTCGGTCGGAAGCCGGCGCAGGAGCTTGCGCGAGTGCTTGTAGGAGCAGTGCTCGGACCAGAGCAGGCTGAACATCGCCAGCTCGACGTCGTTCGGCTCGCGCCCGAGCTTCTCGACGATCAGCTCGTACTCGGAGTCGGTGAGGCCGAGCTCGCGGTGTTTGCGCGGTGCCCTGAATCACCGCCGGTCATCTGCTCCGCGTCCGCGGCGGCGGCGACCGCGCATTCGAAGAGGCGGCGGAATATCTCAGGCCGTCGGTGGACCCGGTCATCGCGTCGACCGCGTGCTCGGGGTGGGGCATCAGGCCGACCACGTTGCCGGCCTCGTTGCGTGACGCCGGCGATGTCGCGGGCCGAGCCGTTCGGGTTCTGCCCCGGCGCGTAGCGGAACGCCACCTGCCCGTCGGCCTCGATCCGGTCCAAGCGTCTCGGGCGGGGCGTAGTAGCGGCCTTCGCCGTGCTTGACCGGTATCGAGAGGGTCGCGCCGTCGGCGTCGATCAGGTCGACCTGGCGGCAGAGGAACCGGAGGTCCTCGTTTCGCAGCAGCGCGCCGGGCAGCAGCCCCGCCTCGCAGAGCACCTGGAACCCGTTGCAGATCCCGAGCACGGGCCCGCCCGCGGCGGCGAACTCGGCGACCGACTCCATCGCCGGCGAGAACCGGGCGATCGCCCCCGCCCGCAGGTAGTCGCCGTAGGAGAAGCCGCCGGGGACGACCACGGCGTCGACGCCCCCGAGGTCGCGCTCCTCGTGCCAGAGGAGCCTCGCCTCACCGAGGAGCGAGCAGGCATGGACAGCGTCCCGCTCGTCGCAGGAGCCGGGGAACTGAAGGACCCCCCAGCGCATCAGTCGCCGTCGATGCTCTCGATCTCGAAATCCTCGATCAGCGGGTTCGCGAGCAGCTTCGAGCAGAGCTCCGAGAGCCGCTCGGGGTCCTCCGCCTCGAGCTCGACCATGCGGCCGACCCGCACGTGCTCGATCCCCTCGAACCCGAGCGCCGGCAGCGCCCGCTCGACCGCCTTCCCCTGGGGGTCGAGGATGCCCTCCTTCGGCCGGATCAGGACGCGCGCCTTCACGCTCGCCAATCTAGCGGGCCGGCCCGCGGGTTCTGTCCTACGATGGCCCGTGAGCCATCCCGAGGTCCTGCCGGCGCCGACCGAGCCGTACTCGCCGGCGATTCGATCGAGAACCCGGTCACCGGCGAGCGGGGGATCGTGATCAAGGCCCCGTGGGAAGGCGAGGACCCTCGCTCGAGGTCGAGCTCCACGTCCAGCCCCGGGGCGGTCGCCGGCGAGCACATCCACCATCACTTCGACGAGCGGTTCACGGTCACCGGCGGCCGGATCGCGTTCAAGCTCGACGGCAGGAGTCGGTCGCGGAGCCCGGCGACACGGTCGAGATCCCGCGCGGGAGCTGGCACGACTGGTGGAACGCCAGCGACGAGGAGGAGGCTGCCGCCCGCGTCGTCGTCTCCGACGGCACCCGCTTCGTGCTGATGATCGAGAACCTCTTCGGCCTCGCCCGCGACGGCCACACCAACGAGAAGGGGCTGCCCGACCCACTCCAGCTGGCGATGTTCGCGACCGAGTTCCGCGACGTCCTGGTGCTGAAGCGGCCGCCGGCCGCGGTCCAGTCGCTCGTCTTCGGGGTGCTGCGCCCGATCGCGAAGGCGCGGGGCTACCGCGGGACCTACCCGCAGTACGGCCGCTCGCTGCTCAGAACGGGCGCTCGGTGACCCGCTCGTAGGCCTCGACGTACTTGGCCCGGGTCTGCTCGACGACGTCGGCCGGCAGCTCCGGAGCCGGGGGCGTGTGGTCCCAGCCGGCCTCGTCGGCCCAGTCGCGGACGAACTGCTTGTCGAAGGAGGGCTGGGTGGCGCCGGGCTGGTAGCGGTCGGCCGGCCAGAAGCGCGAGGAGTCGGGGGTCAGGACCTCGTCGGCGAGGACGATCTCCGCCCCGGCGTGGCGCCCGAACTCGAACTTGGTGTCGGCGAGGATGATCCCCCGCTCCGCCGCGTGCTCGGCGCCGCGCGAGTAGACCTCGATCGAGATCCGCCGCAGCTCCTCCATCAGCGCCCGGTCGCCGATGATCTCCGCGGCCCGGTCGAAGTCGATGTTCTCGTCGTGGTCGCCGATCTCGGCCTTCGTCGCCGGGGTGAAGATCGGCTCCGGCAGGCGGTCGGACTCGAGCAGGTTCTCCGGCAGCTCGATCCCGCAGACGGCGCCGCCCTGGCGGTATTCCTTCCAGCCCGACCCCGAGAGATAGCCGCGGACGACGCACTCGATCGGGTACATCTCCAACCGCCGCACCCGCATCGCCCGTTCGGCGACCTCCTCCGGCACGTCGTCGGAGACGAAGTGGTTGGGGACGATGTCGCCGGTCAGCTCGAACCAGAATTCCGAGATCCGGTTCAGGACCTTCCCCTTGTCGGGGATCGGCGTCGGCATCACGACGTCGTAGATCGAGATCCGGTCGGAGGCGACCATCAGCAGGTCGTCCTCCCACTCGTAGATCTCCCGGACCTTTCCGGAGGAGTGGAGCTTCAGGTCTGCAACCGTGACCGCCGACATTGCGCTCGACTTTATAGGGCTTCTGCGATGCTCTTCAGATGGCGCTTCCGCCAGAACCGGCGATCGAGCTCGCTGCGGCAGACCGTCGTCCTGGTCGGTACGGCCGTTCGGCTTCCTCGATCGCTGCCGGCGCGACCTCGGCGACTCGTTCAGCCTCACCTTCCTCGGCTTCGAGCGGCCGATGGTGATGATCTCCCACCCGGCGGCGATCAAGGCGCTCTACCGCGAGCCGAACCACGGCCTTCCACCCGGCCGCAACATCTTCCTCGAGCCGATCGTCGGCTCCCGCTCGCTGCTTCTGCTCGAAGGCGCCGACCACCTCGCGAACCGGAAGCTGATGCTGCCGGCCTTCCACGGCGAGCGGATGCGGTCGCTGGAGCCGATGGTGACCTCGATCGTCGACGCCGAGATCGACTCCTGGCCGCTGGGGCGGGAGTTCCCGCTCCATCCCCACATGCAGTCGATCACCCTCGAGGTGATCCTCCGGGTCGTGTTCGGGGTCTCCGAAGGGCCCCGGCTCGAGCGCCTGCGCGACCTGCTCCGCAACCTCCTGACCGAGACCGGGTCGAACGGGATCCAGCTGCGCGCCCTGCTGCTGCGCCGCTTCGGCAGCGGCCAGAACGTCTGGGATCGCTTCCAGGACCGGCTCCGCGAGGTCGACGACCTGCTCTACGCCGAGATCGCCGAGCACCGCTCGAGGGACGACCTCGAGGAGCGCGACGACATCCTCTCCTCGCTGATCCTCGCCCGCTTCGAGGACGGCGAGGGCCTCACCGACACCGACCTCCGCGACCAGCTGATGACCCTGCTGCTCGCCGGCCACGAGACGACCGCGACCGGCCTCGCCTGGTCCTTCGACCTGATCCTCGGCCACCCCGAGGTCCATGCCCGCCTGCGGGAAACGCTCGCCGACGGCGACGAGAGCTACCTGAAGGCGGCGATCACCGAGGCGCTGCGGCTGCGGCCGGTGGTGCCCGTCGCCGGCCGCCGCCTGAAGAGCCCGCTGGTCACCGACGACCTCGAGCTCCCCGAGGGGACCGACGTGACGCCGGCGATCTGGCTCGCCCACACCCGGCCCGAGGCCTACCCCGAACCGCACGCGTTCCGGCCCGAGCGGTTCCTCGACGGAGGGCCCGGAGACCTACTCCTGGGTGCCGTTCGGAGGCGGCGTCCGGCGCTGCATCGGCGGCGCCTTCGCCGAGTTCGAGATGCGGATCGTGCTCCGCGAAGTGCTCAGCCGCTGCGATCTGCACAAGGCGAGCCCGAGGGCGCAGCGGGTCACCCGCCGCAACATCACCCTCTCGCCGCGGGACGGCACGCCGGTCGCTCCTCACCGCCCGCCACCCGGCGCGCGAGCGCGAGCCGGCCCTGGCCTAGGCGGCGACTCTCGACGCCGGGTGCTCCTTGGCCCAGCGCGCGATCACGCCCGAGCCGGAGATCACCTCGCCGTCGTCGAGGACCAGGATCGGCACCTCGTTGGTGCCGCTCAGCTCCTTCACCTCGGCCCTCTCCTCATCGCGGCTGCCCCAGGTCCAGGGCATCAGCCGGTAGCCGCCGACCACCTTCAGCTCGTACTCGTAGCCGGCCTCGTCGAGGGCCCGGGCCGCCCGTGCCGCAGGGATGGCCGAGACGGCCCAGCGTGCTTCTTCTGTCCGCAGGTGTAGAGGACCACGGAGGCGAACCCTAACGAAGGGCCTCGAGCCGCTCGAAGATCTCCGGGATGTGGGTGAGGTAGGCGCCGTAGTCGAAGACGGCGTCGAGGTCGAGGTCGGGGGCCGCCTCGGCGAGCAGGTCGCGGAACTCGGTCCCGGTGTCCCAGGCCCGCTGCGCGTTCTCCTGGACCACCCGGTAGGCGTCGTCGCGGGTCATTCCCGAGTCGACGAGCGCGGTCAGCGCCCGCTGGCTGAACAGCGCGCCGTGGGTGTGGTCGAGGTTCTCCCGCATCCGCTCGGCGTTGATCGTCATCCCGGCGGCGACGCCCGCCGCCAGGTCCTGGATGTAGTCGAGGCCGATCGTCGAGTCGGGCAGGATCACCCGCTCGGCGCCGGAGTGGGAGATGTCGCGCTCGTGCCAGAGGGCGATGTTCTCGAGCCCGGCCTGGGCGTAGCCGCGGAGGACGCGGGAGAGGCCGGTGATCCGCTCGGTCCGGATCGGGTTGCGCTTGTGGGGCATCGCCGAGGAGCCCTTCTGGCCGGCGGCGAACGGCTCCTCGACCTCGCGGACCTCGGTCCGCTGCAGGTTGCGGACCTCGGTCGCGAAGCGCTCGAGGCCGCCGCCGGCGATCGCGATCCGTGAGGTGAGGACGGCGTGCCGGTCGCGGGGGATGACCTGGGTGGCGACGTCCTCGCGCTTCAGGCCGAGCCGCTTCATCACCCGGGCCTCGATCGCGGGGGGCACCGAGGCGTAGGTCCCGACCGCGCCCGAGAGCTTGCCGTAGGCGAGCTGCTCGAAGGCGTTCTCGAGCCGCTCCAGGTTGCGATCGGCCTCGAAGGCGAACCCGGCGAGCCGGAGCCCGAACGTCGTCGGCTCGGCGTGGACGCCGTGGGTGCGGCCGACGCAGAGGGTGTCGCGCTGCTCGATCGCCCGCTCGACCAGGGCATCGCGGTAGGCGCGGGCGCTGGAGAGCAGGACCGTTCCCGCCTGCTGGAGCTGCAGGGCGAGGGCGGTGTCGAGGACGTCGGAGGAGGTGAGGCCGTAGTGGATCCAGCGGCCGTGCTCGCCGACCGAGGCGGCGACGACGTCGACGAAGGCGGCGACGTCGTGGTCGGTGACCTTCTCGCGCTCGTTGACGGCCTCGACCGTGAACGCGGCGCTCTCGCGGCAGGCGCGCGCCGCCTCCTCGGGGACGACCCCCTCCTCCGCCCAGGCCTCCGTCGCCGCCAGCTCGACCTCGAGCCAGCACTCGAGCTTGCGCTGCTGCGACCAGACCTCCCCGATCTCGGGGCGGGTGTAGCGGGCGATCATCGGCTTCCCTCACAGGCTGTGAGCAAGGGCCATCGGGTCTCCCATCGCGCGCCGCATTCGCGGGAGTTCGCTCGATGGGAGACCCGATGCCCCTCCCGACCGGAGTGAAGGAGCGAGGACCCGCCGCACCCGTCCCGAGACATCGCAAGCTTCGCGGGGCGGCGGTCGCGCATCTCTGCGCGGGGGCTTGGGGGCGAGGTCGAGAGGTGTCATGTGTCCATTCTCCAGGAACTCCCGCGAATGCGGCCTGGGGAGGGACACACGAAACCCCACCATCACCCGTGACCGCTCTCTACGCATTGATGATGCGGACCGCCAGCAGCCCGGCGTTTTTGGCGCCGTCGACCGCGACGCAGGCGACCGGCACGCCCGGGGGCATCTGGACCGCGGAGAGCAGGGCGTCGAGCCCGCCGAGGCTCTTGCCGAGGATCGGCACCCCGACCACCGGCAGGTCGGTGTGGGCGGCGGCGACTCCGGGCAGTGCCGCCGACATCCCGGCCCCGGCGATGATCACCTTCAGGCCCCGCATCCGGGCGTTGGTGCAGTACTCGCTGACCAGTTCGGGGTCGCGGTGGGCGCTCATCACCCGGACCTCGTAGCGGATGCCCGCGTCGTGCAGCGCCGCCCCCGCGGGCTGCATCTTCGGCTTGTCGTTTTTCGAGCCCATGATGATCCCGACCAGGGGCTCGTCGACGTTGATCTCCTCGAACGCCTCCTCGACCGCGGGCATCACGGTCGCCTCGGTCGGCTGGGGATCCTCTGAGATCTCGCTCATCACTTCCTCTCGGTTCAGGTGCTGGGAACGCGCTCGACGGCGCGGGCGGCGATGTCGGTTCGGATCTGCATTCCATCGAACGAGATCCGCCGGGCGGCATCGTATGCACGATCGCGAGCCTCGGCCGGCGTCGGGCCGATGCCGGTGACATTCAATACCCGCCCGCCCGCGGTGACGACATCGCCGCCGCGCCGGGCGGTGCCGGCGTGGGTCACCTCAGCGATCGCGGCCGCCTCATCGAGCCCCTCGATCACGTCGCCCTTGGACGAGGACGCCGGGTACCCGGCGGAGGCGAGGACGACGGTCACCGCCCAGTCGTTGTCGAACTCCGCCTCGACGCCGGCCAGGCCGTCCGGTTCGCGCGCCGCGAGGCAGAGCTCGAGCAGGTCGGAGCGCAGGCGCGGCAGCACGGCCTGGGTCTCGGGGTCGCCGAAGCGGACGTTGAACTCGAGCACCTTCGGCCCCTCCGGCCCGATCATCAGGCCGGCGTAGAGGACGCCGGAGAAGGGAAGGCCCCGCTCCGCCATCGCCGCGACGACCGGCTGGTGCACGGTGGCGACGATGTCCTCGACCTCGGTCGGCCCGAAGCCGGGGACCGGCGAGTAGCTGCCCATGCCGCCGGTGTTCGGCCCCTCGTCGCCGTCGAAGATCCGCTTGTAGTCCTGGGCGGGAGCGAGCGGGACGACGTTCTCGCCGTCGCAGATCGCCAGCATCGAGAGCTCCTCGCCCTCGAGGAACTCCTCGAGGACGACGACCGTCTCGCCGAAGCGCTGCTCGGTGAAGAAGACATCCGCGGCCTCGAGCGCCTCGGCCTCGGTCGCGCAGAGGATCACCCCCTTGCCCGCCGCCAGCCCGTCTGCCTTCAGCACCACCGGGTAGGAGGCCTCCGCCAGCTGCTCGGCCGCCTCCTCGCGGCTGCGGAGCAGGACGTGGGCGGCGGTCGGCACCTCGGCCTCCTTCATCAGCGCCTTCGCGAACGCCTTCGATCCCTCGAGCTCGGCGGCGGCCGCGCTCGGGCCGAAGGCCCGGATCCCGTATTCCTCGAGGGCGTCGACCGCGCCTCCGACCAGCGGCGCCTCGGGCCCGACTATCACCAGGTCGACGGCGAGATCGCGGGCGGTGTCGACGAGCGCGCCGACTTCCTCGGCGCCGACGTCGGGCAGGCATTCGGCGTCGGCGGCGATTCCGGCGTTGCCGGGCGCGCAGAGGAGCTCGGGCGCGTGCGGCGAGCGGGCCAGGGCGCGGACGATCGCGTGCTCGCGGCCGCCGCCGCCGGCGACGAGGACCCTCAACTCGGCTCCCTCAAAGCGAGGAGGCCAGATCCTCGGCCGGCATCGCCGCGAGCGTCTGGCTCGTCATCGTCCCCCGCGAGCCGAGCTCAACCGAGACCTTCGCGATCGTTTTGTCGTCAGGCGCCTCGACGACCGTGATGAAGTCGTACTGGCCGAGCGTCGCGTACTGCGCCACGACCTTGGCCCCGATCTGTTCGACCTCCTGGTTCACCTCGGCGACGCGGCCGGGGTTGTTCTTCAGGGTGCGAATGCCGTCGGCGGTCAGGTTGGTGAGCATCACGTAGGTGGGCATAGCCATCTCCTCTCGCGGGGTCCGTCCCTACGTTAGTCGCTGCAGAGTCGAGGCTCCGCCCCGGGAGCCAGTCGCCGGAGGGCGGGGGTTCCTCTCCGGGGACTTGTCGCAGCAGACGACTCTTCCGGAACTCGTGAGCCTCCGCACGCTTCGCTCGAGACCCGCCCAGGCGGGTTCCCGGAGGGGAACCCTGCCCCTCAACCGTCGTAGCCGGCGTGAACGTGGTCGCAGTGGTCGCTGCGGGCGAAGGCCGGGCCCGGACCGTCGACGTCGTAGCAGTAGATCAGCTCGGTCGGCATCGCCGGCGGCGGCAGCTGGGAGAGGGTGGTGGCGAGTTCGCCGCACGGCGCGGTCGGCGCGGTGTCGGTGCAGGAGACGCCATCGACCACGGCGATGTCCATCGCCCGGCCGTAGTAGTGGTTGGAGACGTAGCCTTCGGTCGTCGTCATCGAGTGGTCGGAGCGCAGGGCCGAGATCGTGATTTCGTGGGTCTGGGTGATCGCCCCGATCAGGCCGACGATCCGCGAGTCGATCCGCCCCTGTTCGAGGTCTTCCTTCTCCAGCTCGTTGGAGAGGGTGAGGTTGTTCCAGTTGATCGGCGCGATCACGACGTTGGGCAGCGAGAGCGACCATTCGACCGTGCTCTTCTTGCAGTGGCCTTCGAGCTTTTCGGCCTCGGCGAGGACCGCCTCGACGTACCACTCGGCCTGGTTGTGGCTGAAGAGCCCGGCGCGGAGGCCTCCGCGCGACCAGATCATCCGCGCCAGCGTCGCCGCCGAGTCGTCGGGATCCGCGTGGTTGATCTTGCCGTCGCCGTCGCCGTCGACCGTGAAGCTGGTCCACTCGGTGCCGTCGAGCCCGAGCGGGCCGCTGGTTTCCATTTCCTCCTTGCTCATCCCGCGTCCGAAGTCGGACTCGAGGAGGCCGACGGAGGCCAGCGCCCAGACACCGTGCTCACCGAGGCCGTAGCGCGCGGCGGCGGTCTCGAAGGCGTCGAGGTAGGCGGGCGGGATTCGCTTGCGCCACGGCTTCGCCGCGTCGCATTCGAGGACTTCGAGCTTCGGCGCGAGTTCGAATCCACCGGCGACGGAGCCGCCCATCTGCCCGAAGCATTCGGCGTTGGAGAGGACCTCGGCGACGTACCAGTCGGCGTGGTTGTAGGAGTAGATCGCGCCGTAGGTGTCCGTCGGCATCCCGGCCGCCTTGAGGTAGCTGGCGGCGGCGAAGATCGCGTCTTCGGGGTCGTAGGGGTCGCGGGTCCCGTCGCCGTTGGCGTCGACGCCGTAGCTCTCCCAGGTTTCCGGCATGAACTGCATCCACCCGATCGCGCCCGCCGAGGAGATGTTGGTGTTGGTGCCGAAGGCGGTCTCGACGAGGTTGATCGCCGCCAGCACGCTCGGGCCCTGGGGGCCGAGGCCGTAGGCGTCGGAGGCGCGCTGGTAGATCGGCAGCAGCACCGCCGGGATTCCGCTCGAGGCGCAGCTCGAGCTCGGGATCGAGGGAATCGAGAAGGCCGAGGGAGGAGCGGTCGCCGTCCCGCCGCTCTTTTCTTCGCCTTCTTCTTCCTTGTCTTCCTTGGAGCCTTCGGATCCCTTGTCGGTCTCGGGCTGGCTCGTCTGCTTCGGCCGCGCGGTGACGCCGCCGCCTTCTTCGGCCGGAACCGGCGGGGCCGACAGCGAGGCTCCCTGCTTGAGGGCGGGCTGCGGGGCCGGGGTGACCGCGGGCGCCGGAGCCGGTTCGGCGACCGGGGCCGGGGTCGCGACGGGGGCCGGCACAACCGGGGCCGGGGCGGGGGCCGCGGTCTGGCTCGCCGGTTCTTCGGGCGGGCCTTCGGCCAGCGCGGTCGCCGCGGTCGGGACCAGCACCATCACCGCGACCATCAGGATTCCGTAGAGGCGCTTCATCATCCCCTCACGTCGGTGACGACCCAGTCACCGTTGACCTGTTCGATCTCGAGCCGGAGCTCGCTGGTGACTCCGAGGCGCAGCAGCGAGGCGCTGACCGTGTAGGCCGAGCCGCTGCGGGGCCCGGGGACGAGGTTGAGGACGCGGGCCTGGGGGACGTCGACCCCGGCCGGCTGGCGCGGCGGCCGTTCCTCGAGCGCCGTCGAGAGTCGCGGGCTCGTGGTTTCGTCGAAGATCGCTTCGGTCCGGGCCGGTTTTTCGCCGACCTCGTAGAAGACGAATGCCTCGGCGAAGCGGCGCGCCACCTTCATCGCGGTCGGGCCGGCCGGGACCGGGTCATCGCTCGAGGTGCTGGCGCCGGTTTCACCTTCCAGGGCCGTTGCCCCGGCGCTGGTCCCGCTGGCGATCGACCCGTCTTCGCCTTCGGAGGAATCGGCGACGCCGACTCCGCTGGCGAGGTCGAACGACGGCGCCGCGCCGCGCAGAACGGGTTCAGCCGGAGTTTCGGCCGCGGGCGCCGGAGTCGGCGCCGGGGAGGAGGCGGGGGCCGCGGCGACGACCGTGTCGGGGCTGCTGCGATCGCCGCCGAGGGTGATGACGCTGAAGGCGATGAGGGCGATTGCGAGGGTGGCCAGGCCGCCGGCGGCGAGGGCATTGCGGGAGATCGAGATCGACGTCCGCTCCTGGATCGGCCAGACGACCCAGCGCTCGAACAGCCAGGCGATCCGCTCGAACGGCCACCTGGCCCACTCGGACTTGGTCCGGACCCGATCGGTCGCGTCCCGGGCCCGCTCGCCCGCGTCCCGGGCCCAGTCGGCGCCGCGGTCGGCCTGGTCGCGTGCCCAGTCGGATCCGCGCCATACGACCTGCTCCTCGACCGTGTGGGCGGCGGCACGCACAGGCTCGGTGGCTACGGCCACCGAGGAGCGCAGGCGCTCCGTTCCCGGTTCGGCGTTGATTTGGCGTCTTTTCTGCATCGGTTTTAGGGCCCGTGGAAGCATAAGTCGGAATTTCAGCCGTTTTCCTGTAGTCCGGGCCTTGGATTGTGATTCCCAGGCCCGTGTCCCGGAGGCTGAATATCAGCCGGGCCTGAGCGTCTCCTAAATAGACAACAGTTCAGCAGCTAGGCAGCTGCGGCGACCCGCTCGGGCGCCTTTTCGAAGCTCAGCTCGCCCTCGGAGGCATCGACCAGGACGACATCCCCTTCCTCGAAGGCGCCCTCGAGGATCATCAGAGCCAGCTTGTCGACGAGCTGTTTCTGGATCACCCGCTTCAGCGGCCGGGCCCCGTAGGTCGGGTCGTAGCCGAGGTTGCCGAGCAGGGTGCGGGCGTCGTCTGAGAGCTCGACCTCGATCCCGCGCTCGCGGACCCGGCCGACCAGCTGCTCGACCTGGAGCTCGACGATGCGGCCGATGTCGGCCTTCGAGAGGCGATGGAAGATCACCGTGTCGTCGATCCGGTTGAGGAACTCCGGCTTGAAGGTCGCGGCCAGCACCTCTTCGATCTGCTCGCGGATCTTCTCGTCGACGGTCTCGGCGACGATCCGGTCGCTGCCGACGTTGGAGGTCATGATCAGGACCGAGTTGGTGAAGCTGACCGTCCGGCCCTGGCCGTCGGTGAGCCTGCCGTCGTCCATGATCTGCAGCAGGGTGTTGAAGACGTCGGGGTGGGCCTTCTCGATCTCGTCGAGCAGCACCACCGCGTAGGGGCGGCGGCGGACCGCCTCGGTCAGCTGGCCGCCCTCCTCGTAGCCGACGTAGCCCGGGGGCGCGCCGATCAGCCGCGCCACGGTGTGTTTCTCCATGTACTCGGACATGTCGAGGCGGACGATCGCCTGCTCGGAGTCGAACATGAACTCGGCCAGGGCCTTCGCCAGCTCGGTCTTGCCGACCCCGGTCGGGCCGAGGAACAGGAACGAGCCGATCGGCCGGTTGGGGTCGGAGAGGCCGGCGCGGGAGCGGCGCAGGGCGTTGGAGACGGCGGCGATCGCCTCCTCCTGCCCGATCACCCGGTCGTGCAGGCGCTCCTCCATGTGGATCAGCTTCTCGACCTCGCCCTCCATCAGGCGGCTGACCGGGATCCCGGTCCATTTGGCGACGACCTCGGCGACGTCCTCCTCGGTCACCTCGTTGGCGAGCATCGAGCCGCCCGACTCGTGAAGCTCGGCGAGCTTCGCCTCCCCCGCGGCGACCTCTTTCTCGTACTCCGGGATCTCGCCGAACTGGATTTCCGCCGCCCGCTCGAGGTTGGCCTCGCGGTTCGCCCTTTCGAGGGCGACGTTGGCGTCCTCGAGCTTCGCGCTCGCCTCCTGGATCGCCTCGATCGCGTCTTTCTCGTTCTGCCACCTCGCCTTCATCTCGGCCGAGCTCTCGCCGAGCTCGGCGAGCTCGGACTCCAGCGCCTCGAGCCGCGCCTTCGAGGCGTCGTCGCTCTCCTTCTTCAGCGCCTCGCGCTCGATCTCGAGCTGCTGTTCGCGCCGCACCACCTCGTCGATCTCGGTCGGCACCGAGTCGATCTCGATCTTCAACCGCGAGGCGGCCTCGTCGATCAGGTCGATCGCCTTGTCGGGGAGGAAGCGGTCGGCGATGTAGCGCTCGGAGAGGGTCGCCGCGGCGACGACCGCCGAGTCGGTGATCCGAACCCCGTGGTGGTTTTCGTAGCGCTCCTTGAGCCCGCGCAGGATCGCGATCGTGTCGTTGATGTCGGGCTCGCCGACGAGGACCGGCTGGAAGCGGCGCTCGAGCGCCGCGTCTTTCTCGATGTGCTTGCGGTACTCGTCGAGGGTCGTCGCCCCGACCGCGCGCAGCTCGCCGCGGGCGAGCATCGGCTTCAGCAGGTTGGCGGCGTCGACCGCGCCTTCGGCGGCGCCGGCGCCGACGATCGTGTGGAGCTCGTCGAGGAAGAGGACGATCTGGCCCTCGGCGTCCTGGACCTCGGTCAGGACCGCTTTCAGCCGCTCCTCGAACTCGCCGCGGAATTTCGAGCCGGCCAGCAGCGAGCCGATGTCGAGGGCGATCACGCGGCGGTCGCGGAGGCTCTCGGGGACGTCGCCGTCGACGATCCGCTGCGCCAGCCCCTCGACGATCGCCGTCTTCCCGACCCCGGGGTCGCCGATCAGGACCGGGTTGTTCTTCGTCCGCCGCGAGAGGACCTGGATCACGCGGCGGATCTCCTCGTCGCGGCCGATCACCGGGTCGAGCTTTCCGGCCTCGGCCTCGCTGGTCAGGTCGCGGCCGAATTTCTCCAGCGCCTGGGCGTTGTCCTCGGCGTTGGGCGAGGTGACGGGGCCCGGCCCCTGGACCTCGCCGACGGCCTTCTCGAGCGCGTCGCTGCCGGGGAGCAGGTCGGCGACGCCGGAGGCGGAGTCGGCGAGCGCGAGGAGGAGGTGGCCGACGCTGAGGTAGCTGTCGCCGAGCCGCGACATCTCGCGCTCCGCGGTCCGCAGGGTGGCGCTGAAGGCGCTCGAGGGCCGCGGGTCGCTGACCTCGCTCAGGGTCGGCAGGGAGGAGACCTGCTCCCGGGCCCGCGCCGTGGTGGCGCCGATGTCGGCGCCGACCTTCTGCAGGATCGGGACCGCGAGCCCCTCTTCCTGCTCGAGCAGCGCGAGGAGGAGGTGGGCCGGCGTGATCTCGGAGTTGCGACCGTCGGCGGCGAGGGCAACCGCCGCCTGGACGGCTTCCTGGGACTTGACCGTGAATCGATCAGGCTGCACCGGTGACTCCGATTCTACGAGCGTCCATCGGCCCGGGCTAGCCGGCGGTCTCCGCCCGGCGCATCCCGCTGACCGCCCAGACGCCGAGCAGCGCGACGAGGCCGAAGGCGACCGCGTAGGCGGCGAGGATCTCGGCCGAGAGGCCGGCGAGGAGGTCGCGGTTGGTGTTGAGGACGAGGGTCAGCGGATTGACCTTCGCCACGTGGGAGATCCACCCGGCGAGCAGCGCCTGGGGGACGTAGACGGGGGTCAGGAACAGCAGGATGAAGACCGGGAACTGCATCAACGGGCCGGCCTGGAGGGTGCGCAGGCGCAGCGCGATCCCGCAGGAGAAGAGCAGGGCGACGACGTTGAGCGTCAACGAGAGCAGGTAGAGGACGACGACGTCGACGGCGCTGCCGCCGACCTCCATGCCGGCGATGACGACGGCGACGAAGGTGACCACCGTCCAGGTGAGGAGGACGCGGACGATCGCCGTGATCGCGTAGCCGAGCGAGGATCGCCGTTCGGTGTTGGGTCGCGAGCAGCATCCGCCGCCCCATCCCGAACTGGAAGTCGGCCGCGACCGAGAACCCGGTGAAGACCCCGCCCAGGGCCGAGGACTGGAGCAGGACGAAGCCGAAGATGAAGGTCGTGTAGCCCTCCGGGTACTCGAAGTTCGGGGTCTGGCTGACCGCCGAGAGGCCGCCGGCGAAGGCGGCGAGGAAGAAGAGCGGGAAGATCAGCGCCGGGAACAGCAGCGCCGGGGTGGTGAAGGCGCGGTGGAGGCTGCGCCAGGCGACCCCGAGGGCCGCCGAGAAGTATTCGCTGGCCGCCGCGCTCACGTTCGCACCATCCTGTTCCTCAGGGCGAGGGACGCGATCGAGATCGAGATCACGATCAGGGCGATCGCGATCCCGAAGGCGAGGGCCAGGGCCTCGCCGTCCCAGCCGTAGATGAAGAGGCTGCGGATGCCCTCGATCAGGTAGCTGACCGGGTTGATCGTCGCGATCGTCCGGAACCACTCGTGTTCGATCAGGTTCCGGGGCATCGAGATCGAGCTGAAGAAGAGGAAGACGAAGAACAGCGGGAACATCCCCTGCACCGCCTCGCCGGAGCCGGTGCGGATCGCCATGAACATCCCGATCCCGCCGAACCCGATCGAGATCAGGACGGAGAGCGCGAGCAGGACCGGGACCCCGGCGATGCCGGCCTCGAAGTGGGCGCCGGCGGCGAGGCCGACGGCGAGGTAGATCGACGCCTGGATCAGCCCGATCACGACCAGGCCGCCGAGCTGGCCGGCGATCAGCGAGGAGCCCCGCATCGGCGTCAGCGCGAGGCGGTTGAAGAACCCGTTCTCGATGTCTTCGGCGAGCGCCTGTCCGGAGTTCATCGTCGAGAAGAGGGCGCCCTGGATGAAGGGCACCGCGAGGACGAAGGTGAGGTAGGAGTCGGTCGGGAAGCCGGGGATCTGGGTCGCCGCGTTGAGCCCGGCGCTGTTGACCGCGAGCAGGAAGAGCGGGAAGACGAGGCTGGGGAAGATCATCGCCGGCTGGCGCAGGGTGCGGAGCGCCGCGCGGCGGGCGAGCGAGAGGATCTGAGTCGAGAGGGTCGAGCCTCGGCTCGGGGCCGTCGGGACGGCGACCGTGGCGCCGCTCACGCCGCGGCCCCCTCGAGCGGCTGTTCGCCGGTCGGCATCTCGCCATCGTCGCCGGCGCCCTCGAGGTGGCGCCCGGTCTTCTCGAGGAAGACGTCGTCGAGGCTGGGGGCGTGGAGGTCGATGTCGTCGAACCGCAGGCCCTCGGCGTCGAGCGCCCTGACGACGTCGGCGAGCCCCTCGGCTCCGCTCTCGAGACGAACCGCCACCGCGTCGCGGGCCGCCGGCACGCGCTCGCCGAATCGCTGCATGACGCCGAGCACCTGGTCGCTCTGCGTCGATTTGCACGGGGTGATCTCGAGGCTGGGCCGGCCGATCTCGTCCTTGAGCGCGTCCGGCGTCCCCTCGGCGACGATCTTGCCGTCGTCGATGATCCCGACCCGGTCGGCGAGCTGGTCGGCCTCCTCGAGGTACTGGGTGGTGAGGAAGACGGTGACCCCCTCCTGGCCGGCGAGGCGGGACACCTCGTCCCACAGCGCCGCCCGGCTCTGGGGGTCGAGCCCGGTCGTCGGCTCGTCGAGGAAGAGGACGCGCGGCCCGTGGACCAGGGCGAGGGCGAGGTCGAGGCGGCGTTTCATCCCGCCCGAGTAGCCGCCCACCTTGCGGTCGGCGGCGTCGAGCAGCCCGACCCGCTCGATCAGCGCGTCGCCGCGGGCGACCCGCTCTTCGCGCGGCAGCCCGTGCAGCGCGGTCTGCAGCCGCATGTGCTCGCGCCCGGTCAGGTGGGGATCGAGGGCCGCTTCCTGCAGCGCGGCGCCGATCGCGGCCCGCACCGCGGGGCCTTCGCGGACGACGTCGTGGCCGGCGACCCGGGCCGTGCCGTCGGTCGGCGGCAGCAGGGTGGTCAGCATGTGGACCGTGGTCGACTTGCCCGCCCCGTTGGGGCCGAGGAAGCCGTAGATCTCGCCCGGGTCGACGTGGAGGTCGATTCCGGCGACGGCCAGGGGCCCGTTCTTGAATTTGCGGGTCAGCCCCTCGACCTCGATGTTGTTCTCCATCAGGCTCCCTTCCTGTCGCGTTCGAGCTCGGCTGCCCGCCTACGTACCCGCTCCAACTCTGTTCTCATCCGTTCGACCTTCCGCTCGAGCTCGAGGACGGTCTCGACGCCGGCGAGGTTGAGGCCCTGCTCGGAGGTCATCCGCTGGATCCGCCGCAGCCGCTCGACGTCACGCTGAGAGTAGAGGCGGGTGTTCTTCGGCGAGCGCTTGGGCTCGATCAGCCCGCGGGCCTCGTACATCCGCAGGGTCTGGGGATGCATGTGGGCGAGCTCGGCGGCGACCGAGATCATGAAGACGCCGCGCTCGGCGTCGATCGACGCTTCGACCCGGCTCGTCACCCGCCGTTCTCCCCGGCTCGCGCTCATCGCCCCGCCTTCCGCAGCAGCTCGGCCCGCGGGTCGTCGCCGTTGAGGGCCTCGTCGAGTTTCTCGACCGCCTCGCGCTGCTCCTTGGTCAGCTTCTGCGGCATCTCGATCTCGAGCCGGTAGCGGATGTCGCCGCGCCCCTTCTTGCCCCGCTTCGGCGCGCCCTCGCCGCGGAGGCGCTGGATCGTCCCGTGCTTGGTCCCCTGCGGGATCTTGATCTTCTTCGTCCCGTCCAGGGTCGGGACCTCGATCGTCGCCCCCTGCAGCGCCTCGGCGACCGTGATCGGCAGCGTCACCTCGAGGTTGCCGCCGTCGAGTCGCTGGAAGACCGGCGACGGGGTGACCCGGGTGACGACGTAGAGGTCGCCGGGCTCGCCGCCGCGCGGCCCGGCCTCGCCCTTGCCGGCGAGCCGGATCCTGGTCCCGTCCCTGACCCCGGCCGGGATGTTGACCTTGTAGCGCTTCGTCTGCTGGGTCAGGCCGGAGCCGCCGCAGGTCGGGCAGGGGTCCTCGATGATCTGGCCGGCCCCGCCGCACTGGGGGCAGGGCTGGCTGATCGAGAAGAAGCCCTGGCTCTGGGAGTCGATGCCCCGGCCTTCGCAGCGCGGGCAGGTGACGGGGCTGGTCCCCGGTTTGGCGCCATTGCCGTGGCAGGTCGGGCAGCGTTCCTGCTTCGGGACGGTGACGCTGACCTGGGCGCCGTTGATCGCCTGGTCGAAGCTCAGCACGGTCTCGGTTTCGAGGTCGCGGCCGCGCGGCTGCTGCGGTTCGGCCCGGCCGCCGCCGCGGCTGAAGATGTTGGAGAAGATGTCTCCGAGGTCGCCGCCGAACCCGGCGCCGCCGCCACCGGGGCCGAACGGGCCGGCACCGCCGGGGCCCGGCCGCTGGCCGAAGCCGGCGAACGCCCCGCCCGAGTCGTACTCCTTGCGCTTCTCGGGGTCGGACAGGGTGTCGTAGGCGCCCTGGACCTCCTTGAAGCGCTCCTCGGCCTGCGGGTCGTCGGGGTTGCGGTCGGGGTGGTACTGGCGCGCGAGTTTGCGGTACGCCTTCTTTATCTCGTCGTCGGTCGCCTTCTTCGAGACGCCCAGGACCTTGTAGAGATCCTCAGCCAAGGGGCCTCCTCACTCCGCGACCACGACGCGGGCCGGGCGGACCAGCTGGTCGCCGAGGCGGTATCCCTTCTGGACGACCTCGACGACGGTTCCGGGCGCGGCGCCCGAGCCGGGCAGGGTCGAGAGCGCCTCGTGGACCTGGGGGTCGAATGCCTCGCCCTTCGGGTCGACGGCCTCGACCCCGTTGCGGGTCAGCGCCTCGCGCAGGCTGCGGAAGACGAGCAGCACGCCGTGGGCGAGCCCGTCGGAGGAGTCGCCCTCCGGGTCGAGCCCGGCGGCCTCCAGCGCCCGCTCGAGATCGTCGAGCACGGGGACGACACCGCGGAGCACCTCGGCCCTGCCGCGGGCGCCGGCGGCCTCGGTCTCGGCCGCCATCCGCTTGCGGAAGTTCTCGAAGTCCGCCTTGGTCCGCTTCGCCAGGTCGAGGTACTCGTCCCGCTCGCGCTGGGTGTCGGCGAGGAGCGAGTCGAGGTCCTGCTCGACCTGGGCTGCACCCTGATCGGGGTCGGCAGGGCCCGCGCCCTCCCCCGAGGGAGTCAGATCGCGATCGGGGTCGGCCGCGGGCTGGCGTCAGCATCCTCCGCTTCGCGTCCGGGGATGCCGGGGTTGGGCCACCTTGCTCACGGGTCATTTCTCCTCGCCGTCGTCGACGACTTCGGCGTCGACGACCTCCTCGTCGTCATCGGCGGAGTCGCCCTCGGCCGAGGCGCCGTCGGCGGAGGCGGCGGCCTCCTCCTGGGCGGCGGCGTAGATCTGCTCGGAGACTTTCTGGAAGGCGGCCGTCAGCGCTTCCGTCTTCGAGTTGATCTCCTCCGCGCTCTCCGAGGCGAGGGAGTCGCGGACGTCCTTGATCGCGCCCTCGATCTCCTCCTTGGCCGAGGCGTCGACTTTGTCGCCGAGCTCCTCGAGCTGTTTCTCGGACTGGTAGGCCGCGTTCTCGGCGAGGTTGCGGGCCTCCGCCAGCTCGCGCTGTTTGCGGTCCTCCTCGGCGTGGGTCTCGGCGTCGGTGACCATGCTCTGGATTTCCTCGTCGGAGAGGCCGGAGCCGGATTTGATCTCGATTTTCTGCTCTTTGCCGGTCCCCAGGTCTTTCGCGGTGACGTGGAGGATCCCGTTGGCGTCGATGTCGAACGTGACCTCGATCTGCGGCAGGCCGCGCGGCGCCGGCGGGATCCCGCTCAGCTGGAACTTGCCGAGGCTCTTGTTGCCGGTCGCCATCTCGCGCTCGCCCTGGAGGACGTGGATCTCGACCGAGGGCTGGTTGTCGTCGGCGGTCGAGAACGTCTCCGACTTCTTCGTCGGGATCGTCGTGTTGCGCTCGATCAGCTTCGTCATCACGCCGCCTTTGGTCTCGATCCCGAGGGTCAGCGGGGTGACGTCGAGCAGCAGCACGTCCTTGACGTCGCCGGCGAGGACGCCGGCCTGGATCGCGGCGCCGACCGCGACGACCTCATCCGGGTTGACGCCCTGGTGGGGGTCCTTCCCGGTCAGCTCCTTGACCCGGTCGCGCACCGCGGGCATCCGGGTCATGCCGCCGACCAGGACGACGTGGTCGATGCTGGCGTCGGCGTCGTCGAGAGCCCGTTTCACCGGGCCGACGATCCGCTCCAGCAGGTCGGCGGTCAGCTCGTTCAGTTTCGAGCGCGTCAGTTTCATGTCGAGGTGCTTCGGCTGGCCCTCGACCGCGGTGATGAAGGGAAGGTTGATCTGGGTCTCCTGCGCCGAGGAGAGCTCGATCTTCGCCTTCTCCGCGGCCTCGTAGAGGCGCTGCAGCGAGTTTTTGTCAGCGGCGAGGTCGACGCCCTGGTCTTTTTTGAACTCGGCGACCAGCCACTCGACGATCGCTTTGTCCCAGTTGTCGCCGCCGAGGTGGTTGTCGCCGGCGGTCGACTTCACCTCGAAGACGCCGTCGCCGATTTCGAGCACCGAGACGTCGAAGGTGCCGCCGCCGAGGTCGAAGACGAGGATCGTGTGGTCGGCGGACTCTTTCTCGAGCCCGTAGGCGAGCGAGGCGGCCGTCGGCTCGTTGATGATCCGTTTGACGTCGAGGCCGGCGATTTTGCCGGCGTCCTTGGTCGCCTGGCGCTGGTCGTCGTTGAAGTAGGCGGGGACGGTGATGACCGCGCTGTCGACCGGTTCGCCGAGCTTCGCTTCGGCGTCGGCTTTCAGCTTCTGGAGGATCATCGCGCTGATCTCCGGCGGGCTGTAGTCCTTGTCGCGGACCTCGACCCGGACGTCGCCGTTGGGGCCGGCGACGACCTTGTAGGGGACGATCGTCTCCTCCTCCTTGACCTCGGCCTCCTTGCGGCCCATGAAGCGCTTGATCGAGAAGATCGTGTTCTCGGGGTTCATCACCGCCTGGCGTTTGGCGACGGTGCCGACGAGGCGGTCGCCGGAGTCGGTGAAGGCGACCACCGACGGGGTGGTGCGGCCGCCCTCGGCGTTCTCGAGGACGGTTGGCTCGCCGCCCTCCATCACGGCGACACAGGAGTTGGTCGTGCCGAGGTCGATCCCGATCGTCTTTGCCACTTTTCTGCGTACCTCCAGGGGTTTTGTCTTGACTGGCTCTTGGTCCCACAGGGGGACTGTGAAAATCTAAGTCAGAGTATGGCAGATCGAACTGCCCGGCCGGACCCGTTTCGCTGGCCACCGCGACGTTCCGGCATATAGTGGGTTTGTATTCGCGGCACAGGGGGAGTCAGGGGATAAGCGACTCCCAGGGGAGCGCCTCAACGTAACCGACCCGACCGGGTCGCCGACGAGGAGGACACTTGAGCAACGTTCACGCAACGAGACGGACCACGTCGCTGCTGGCTATCGCCGCAGCCCTGGCCCTGGCGATACTGCTGCCCGCGGCAGCCTTCGCCGGAGGGCACGGACACGACGACCACGGCAAGGGCCATGACCACGGTCACGGCCACCCCGGAAAGGGCCATGACCACGGCCACGGCCACGATCACGGCCACGGCCACCACAGGGGGTCCGAGGTCGACGTGATGAGCCGCAACCTCTACCTCGGTGCCGTCCTCGACCCGGCCGTCGCAGCGGAAACGCCGGATGAGCTCGCAGCAGCCGACGGCGAGATCCTCCGCGAGGTCGTCGCCAACGACTTCCCGACCCGCGCCAAGGGCCTCGCGAACGAGATCCTGCGGACCAGGCCGGACCTGGTCGGCATGCAGGAGGTCGCGAACTGGGAAAGCACGCCGCTCTCGGCAACGGCCACCCCGGTCAACTACGACTACCTCGAACTGCTCCTCAATCAGCTGAACAAGGGGCCCGGCACGCCGTACAGGGTCGTCTTCGTCCAGCCGGAGTTCGACCTCGAAGCCCCCGCCGACATGAACGAAGTCCCCGGCGACGGGCCGCTGCCCGGGTTCTCGACCGCCGAGCTGATCGGCCACCTGACGATGCGGGACGTGATCCTTGCCCGCAACGGCGCCGGAGTCCATACCTGGAACGAGCAGGGCGCCAATTTCAACACCCTGATCGAACTGCCGATCCTCGGCCAGCCGAAACCGATCGCCAGGGGCTGGACCTCGACCGACGCCAGTGTGCGCGGCAGCGGCCCGTTCCATTTCGTCAACACGCACCTGGAGTCGTTCCATCCCCTGATCCGCCAGGCTCAGGCCGATGAACTGGTCGCTCCCGGTGGGCCGTTGACGAGCTCGCTGCCGGTCATCCTGGTCGGCGACCTCAACTCGGACGACGACACGGTCACCGGGGCGGACACCCTCGCCTACAACGACCTGCTCGCCGCCGGGATGGTCGAGCGCAGCACCAACGTCCCGCTCGGCTGCTGCCTCAACTCGGCGCTGCTGGCCGTCGGCGGCGGCGGCAGCATCACCGACTTCGACCATCAGGTCGATCACGTGATGACCCGCAACCCCGACGTGGTCACGCTGAAGAGCTCGGCGGTGACGGGCCTGAACCCGGTCAACGGGTTCTGGGACTCGGATCACGCGGGCCTGTTCAGCGCGCTGAATCTCGACGACTAGGCATCAGGCACACCCCCGGGCCTTCGGGTCCGGGGGTGCTAGCCGCGGCCGGCGGTGGCGGCGACGAATTCCGCGACCTGTTCGGCCTGCTCGCCGGAGAGGATCCCCTCCGGCATCCGGCCCGGGGTGCTGCTGCTGTCGACGCCTTCTTCGATCGCGTTGAGGACGCGGCCTTCGGTCGATTCGATCGTTTTCTTGTCCGTGGCCGGCCCGGTCGCGGCGAGCAGTTCGTCGAGGTCGGGGCCGAAGTTGCCGTCGGTGCCCGCCGAGTAGAGCGTGTGGCAGGTCCCGCAGTTCGTCTCGAACAGGCTCTGGCCCTGTTCGAGGTTGGCGGAGACCTTCTCGCGGCCCCGGGCGGCGTCGCCGTCGGCGCGGAACACCAGCCAGGGGATCACCGCCGCGAGGACGAGGACCACGATGCCGAAGACGATGAAGGTTTTTCTGCTCATGTTTTGGGGCTGAAGCTGAAGCGGCGGAGATACTACCGTCGCATCTCCCTATAGAAGGGGCACATTCGGCGCAGGCCGCACTCCTCGCAGCGAGGCTTCGGCCGGCAGACCTCGCGGCCGTGCCGGATCAGGTTCATGTGCAGCTCGTAGGCGTCCTCGGAATCGACCACCGCCAGCATCTCGTCGTGGGCGCGATCGAAGCTCGCCCCGGGCGGGATCAGGCCGAGCCGGCCGCCGACCCGGTGGATGTGGACGTCGACCGGGATCTCCGGGATCCCCCAGGTGAAGATCAGGACGCAGGCCGACGTTTTGCGGCCGACGCCGGGCAGCCCGAGCAGGAACTCCATCGACTCCTCGCGCGGCGCGGCCTCGGTCCAGTCGAGGTCGGGGGGGTCGCCGAGGCGTTCGAGGATCTGCTGGATGCGGGGCGCCTTCTGCTTGCCGAGCCCGCCCGGGCGGATCGCCTCCTCGACCTCCTCGACCGGCGCGTCGCGGACCTCCTCCCAGGTCGGGAAGCGCTCGCGGAGCCCGGCGTAGGCGCGGTCGCGATTGCGGTCGTTGGTGTGCTGGGAGAGGACGGTCCGGATCAGCTCCGCGATCGGGTGCCCGTGGGGATGGTTGACGGGCTTCCCGTAGAGCTCGCGCAGCCGTTCGCGGATCGCCCGCACCCGCCGCTTCGTGGGTCGTTTCCACTCCACGGTGATTGACCCTATTGACCGGACATATGCTCTCCGGGTGGCGGCAATCGAGGAGGGCGAGATCCTGGTCGACGGCGTCCGCGCCTTCTACAGGCGGGTGCCGGGAGAGGGGACCCCGGTCGTCTACTGCCACGGCAACCCCTCCCACGGCGAGGACTGGGTGCCGTTCATGGAGCGAGGTGGGCCGTCGATCGCGATCGACATGCCGGGCTGGGGGCGCTCGGACCGCCCCGACCCGAAGAGCTTCGACTACTCGATGTACGGCCTCTCGGCGTTTCTCGAACGCGCCCTCGAAGAGCTCGGGGTCGGCAGGCGGAAGCTGGTCGTCCACGACTGGGGCTGCCTGGCGCTGATCGGCGCCCAGCGGCGCCCGGACCTGGTCGAGCGGCTGGTGGCGATGAACATCGTTCCGCTCACCCCCGGCTTCCGCTGGCACTGGGTCGCCCAGGTCTGGCGCCGGCGCCCGCTTCGGCGAGTTCGTCACCGCGACCGGGACGAAGCGCTCGATGGCGCTGGCGATGCGCCAGGCGCGCGGCGACTGGAGCCCGATGCCGGATCAGTTCCTCGACCGGACCTGGCGTTACTGGGACAAGGGGACGAACCGGGCGATCCTGCGCCTCTACCGCCACGCCGACCCCGACCGCCTCGTCACCGCCGGCAGGGACCTCGGTCGGATCACCTGCCCGGCCCTGGTGCTCTGGGGCGACCAGGACCGCTATCTGCCGCCCCGATTCGCCGAGGACACCGCCGCCGCTCTCGGCGACGCGAAGGTCGAGATCAGGCCCGGGGCGGGCCACTGGCCCTGGATCGACGACCCGACGATCGTCGACCGGGTCCTCGAATTCCTCGCTGAATGAGACGAATCTCCACGATGCCCGTTAACCGGCGGATTACAATTGCCGGATGCGCGCGATCTCCGCGATAGGTTCGAGGCTGCCCAAAGGCTGGGGTGACCTCGGCCGCCAGGTGCTGATCCTGGTCGGCGTCGACCTCGCCTACACCGCCGTCCGGGGCATCGCCGACGGTGAGAAATCGGTGGCGATGGCCAACGGCCATCAGGTGATCCACTTCGAGCAGTCGATGGGCACCCTGTTCGAGCCCCAGGTGCAGTCCTTCTTCCTGCCGACCCGCTGGATCATCGACCTCGCCGACCAGCTCTATCTCAACGCCCAGTTCTCGATCGCGCTCGGGTTCCTGGTCTGGCTCTACCTGTTCCGCAACGAGTCCTACAACTTCGTCCGCAACATGTTCGTGATCGCGATGGGCCTGGCGCTCGTCGGCTACACGCTCTACCCGACCGCGCCGCCGAGGATGTTCCCCGAGTACGGGTTCATCGACACCCTCAACAGCTTCTCCGGCATCAAACACGACTCGGCCCTGGCGAAGTCGTTCATCAACCCCTACGCCGCGATCCCGAGCATGCACTGCGCCTTCGCGGTGATGATCGGCGCCACCGGGGCGCTGGTCTGCCGCCGCTGGTGGTCGCGCGCCTTCTGGGCAGCCTGGCCGCTGCTGATCCTCTGGGTCGTGATCGTCACCGGCAACCACTACTGGATCGACGCCGTGCTCGGCTGGGGGGTGGCGCTCACGTCCGCGGTGGTCGCCCAGCGCCTGTTCGCCCGGGCCCGGCCCGAGGCCTGGTCGTTCCGGACAGCCCGCTCGCGGGAGGCGGAGGCCTGACCGGCCTCCGTCCGATGAACTAGCCTCATATCTCGATGGACTCTGCGCCCCCCAGGGCACCCGGGGCCCGCCGCAACGGCCGCCAGGCCCGCAGCACCCAGGAGCTGCGGGTCTACGCCCGCGAGCGGCTGATCGAGTCGCGCCTGACCCCGAACGCGATCTCCGGCGTCGGCCTGATCCTCAACCTCGTCGCCGCGGCGCTGATCACCCAGCGCCTCTTCTTCCTCGCCGGGATCGCCTTCATCGTCGGCTCGGTGATGGACACGCTCGACGGCCGCTACTCGCGGATGTCGGGCAAGGGGACGCTGTTCGGCGCCTTCCTCGACTCGACCCTCGACCGGATCGAGGAGGGGGTCGTGCTGGCCGCCGTCGCCGGCTACTTCGCGGCGACCGGCGATGACTTCGCGGCCGCGATGTGCGTCGTCGCCGTGCTCGGCTCGCTGATGGTCTCCTACACCCGTGCCCGGGCCGAGGCGCTCGGGGTCGAGTGCAAGGTCGGGTTGGCGACGCGGCCGGTCCGGGTAGTGCTACTTTCGATCGGCTTGGTCTTCGCCAAGGGCGCCGGAATCGGGGACTTCGAATTGCTGGCACCCGCGATCTACGCGATCGCCGCGCTGACCACGGTCACCACGATCCAGCGGGTCTGGCACGTCCGTAACGAGCTCAAGAGCCCCGAGCAAAACGATCGCGTCGGCGCCCCGGGCCCACCCGGCGTGTAACCCCTCCCAGTCCCGGGTGTGATTTGCCACTCAGCCTGAACCAGGAAGGACTTCGAATTTCATGAGCGAGACGAACGGAGCAAGCAACGGCAACGGCGCCGCCCGAACCGACGAGAAGGTCCGGGTCGCGATCGTCGGCACCGGCAACTGCGCCAACTCCTTCATCCAGGGCGTCCAGTACTACAAGGACGCCGACCCGGCCGAGGAAGTTCCGGGCCTGATGCACGTCGACCTCGGCGGCTACCACGTCCGCGACATCGAGTTCGTCGCCGCCTTCGACATCGACTCCGAGAAGGTCGGCAAGGACCTCTCGGAGGCGATCTGGTCGGGCCAGAACAACACGATCAAGTTCGCCGACGTCCCCGAGCTCGGGGTCAAGGTCGAGCGGGGGATGACCCACGACGGCCTCGGCAAGTACCTGAAAGAGAAAATCACCAAAGCTCCGGGCGAAACCGCCGACGTCGTCGGGATCCTCAAGGAGACCCGCGCCGACGTCCTCGTCTGTTACCTGCCGGTCGGCTCCGAGGACGCGACCAAGTGGTACGTCGAGCAGGCGCTCAAGGCCGGGGTCGGGTTCGTCAACTGCCTGCCGGTCTTCATCGCCCGCGAGGACTACTGGGACAAGCGCTTCACCGAGGCCGGGCTGCCGATCATCGGCGACGACATCAAGTCCCAGGTCGGGGCGACGATCGTCCACCGCCAGCTCGCCCGCCTCTTCCATGACCGCGGCGTCCGGGTCGAGCGGACCTCGCAGCTGAACGTCGGCGGCAACATGGACTTCTACAACATGCTCGAGCGCGAGCGGCTCGACTCGAAGAAGATCTCGAAGACGAACGCGGTCACCTCGATCATGGGCCACGAGCTGCCCGCCGAGGACGTCCACGTCGGCCCCTCCGACTACGTGCCCTGGCTGACCGACCGCAAGTGGGCCCACATCCGGGTCGAGGGCAAATCCTTCGGCGACGTCCCGCTCAACCTCGAGCTGAAGCTCGAGGTCTGGGACTCGCCGAACTCGGCCGGGGTCGTGATCGACGCCGTCCGGATCATCAAGCTGGCGCTCAACAACGGCATCGCCGGCCAGCTCGACGGGCCCTCCAGCTACCTGATGAAGTCGCCGCACACCCAGCGGCCCGACGACGAGGCGCGCGAGCAGACCGAGGAGTTCATCGCGGCGAACGCGCGCGGGTCCTCGGCCGTGCCGGGCGCCGCCAAGGCCCCCGCGGTCGAGTCCTGAGCCGAGGCTGACCGAGCCCGCCGTCGGTGGCGGGCTCATATGCTGCTCACCTGGTGTCGGCCGAGGCTCTCTCGATAGCGCAGGTCACGCCGCACAGGCGGGGGACACGCGCTCCGGTCAACGAGTACGTGGCCATGGTCTCGGAGGAGCTCGAGTCCCGCGGCCACGAGGTCGTCTCGATCGCCTCCGGCGACCCGGTCAAGCGGCTGGTCGGGTCCAACCACCTCGACATCGTCCACGTCCACGAGCCGTTCGCCCCCAGCGTCTCCTCGGCGGCGCTGCGCCATTCCAAATCCCTCAACGTCGCCACCTTCCACGCTCCCCAGGAGCGGGTCCTCTCGACCCAGGTCGCGCGGCCGCTGGTCGAGATCTTCTTCGGCCGCCTCGACGCCCGCACCGTCGCGACGCCGGCGACCGCCGAGCTGCTCGAGCGCTACTTCCCCGGCCCCTACGAGCTGGTCGGGCCCGGCGGCGACGGCCGCGGCTGGGACGTCGTGGTCGACGAGCTCGAGGCGATCTACAGGCGGCTCCTCGCCCGCCGCCATGACCCGACCGGCGACCCCGAGGTCCGCGAGCGGATCACCGGCCGGCCGCTGATCGAGGTCGATCTCCACATGCACACCGACCACTCGCCCGACTGCGCCACGCCGGTCGAGGTCCTGCTCGAGACCGCCCGCGACCGCGACCTCGGGGCGATCGCGATCACCGACCACAACGAGGTCTCCGGCGCGCTGGAGGCGCGGCGGATCGCCGAGCAGATGGGCGACCTCAAGGTGATCGTCGCCGAGGAGGTGAAGACCGCCGAGCAGGGCGAGGTGATCGGCCTCTTCCTCGAGGAGAAGATCCCGCGCGGGATGACGATGGAGGAGACGATCGCCGCGATCCGCAGCCAGGGCGGCCTCGTCTACGTCCCCCATCCGTTCGACCGCTTCCACTCGGTGCCCGACTACGAGTACCTGCTCGACATCGTCGAGGAGATCGACATCCTCGAGGTCTTCAACCCGCGGGTCGCCCTGACCTCGTTCAACGAGGAGGCCGAGCGGTTCGCCCACAAGTACCGGATCGTCCCCGGCGCCGGGTCCGACAGCCACGTCGCCCAGGGCCTCGGCAGCGTCAGGGTGCGGATCCATGACTTCGACGGGCCGGCGGAGTTCCTCGAGGCGATGCGCGACGCCGACATCACCCGCAAGCACAAGAACCTCGTCTACGTGCAGGCCCTGAAGCTGCTGCAGACGACGGGCCGCCCGAAAGCGCCGAAGAGGAAGGTCGCCAACGCCAAACCGGTGCGTGGAGGCCGGCCGCGGCGGGGGCGGTCGGCTGGTGGTCTGTCCAGCAAGAGCTGATGCATGCGGGCCGCGCGAAAGGAGCCGCGGCGCCCTCGTCAAAGAGATCGGCCAGCGTGCCGGCAACAGACGACGAGATAAGAGAGAAATACCTCGAGCGTGCGATCCGCGAGCTCAACCAGCTGACCCACGAGCTGCAGGACTGCCCGCACTGCCCGCGGGGGAACCTGATGCCGGTGCTCGGCTCCGGGCACCCGCAGGCCGACGTCTTCATGGTCAAGCACGCCCCCGCGGTGGCGGAGATCGAAGAGGGCGTCGCCTACTACGGCCGCGCCGGCAACGCCCTGATGAAGAGCTTCAAGCGGCTCGGGATCGACCCGCTCGTCGTCTACGGCACGCTCTGCGTCAAGTGCCCGATCGCCGAGCCCGACCTCGCCGCCGAGGAGTGCGTCCGGCGGGTGGTCGAGGAGATCGCGATCGTGCAGCCGAAGATCCTCGTCGTGATGGGGGAACCGGCGCTGCGGGTGATCAACCAGCTCGAGCTTCCGCTCTCGCGAAAGCTCGAGCAGCGCGAGGGCGAGGTCCAGGCCTTCACCCCGACCGTCGACGCCCTCTACACCCCCGACATCGACGACTCGCTCGACGAGGAGGGCGCCAAGCAGCGGTTCTGGCAGGCGTTCAAGATCCTCGGCGAGTGGTACGAGGACCTGCCGCCGTACTGAGCGCCGCTAGGGCGTGACCGTGAATTCGGTGCTGAGCACCGGGCGGGCGGTGTGGTTTCGGGGGACCCCCCAGCGGTGTATGACCGGCTCGCTCAGCCGGTAGCGACCGGGCGCGGTGCCCGGTGGGATCGCGAGCTTCGAGCAGTTGACGACCACACCTGAGTTGGCAAGAAAGAAAAGGAAGTTGGCCGGGGTGCTCGCCTGGATCGCGGTCGGCACCCAGTTGGCGCCGTCGAAGGCCTCGACCGAGTAGTCCGGTTCGAAGACGAGGAAGCCGGTGCCGAATTCGGCGATGCCGATCGAGGCCGTTTCCCCGGGCCGGAGGGTCGGCTGTCCGAGCAGCAGGCGGGGGTCGCTTTTCCGTCGCACCACGCGGGAGTACTGCGCGTACCGGTCGAGCACGGTGCCGGAGCCGTTCCGCGCCAGCATTTCGATCCTGTAGAGGGCCGGGCGGCCGCCGATCCGGACGCCCAGCGTCGGTTCCTGAGAGGGGGTCAGGCTGCGCAGCCTCGTCCGCTTCACCCTGGGCTTGCCGATCGCGCGGCCACGGGCGTTGAGCCGAGTCAGGGTGAATGTCAGATCCAGATCGAGCGTGGCCCGCGGGTGCCCCGATAGGAACCTGAAGGTGGGGCCGAGGACCTGGCCGGTGTTCGGCAGTTCCATCGGCGGGCTGATGTCGAGCCCAAGCGGGCCGAACCGCCGCGGCAGTTCGCCGACCGGGAACCGATGCAGCTTCGGGAACCCGCTGATCGGCGCCAGGTAGTCGTGGACCACTTCATGCGGGCACGGGCGCGGCGGCGGGCCGCCGCCCGCGACCGCGTTTGCCGGGAACACGGCAAGGGCGAGGGCGACGAGCACGACGAGTGGTGCATTCGCCCCGTATTTCGTGGTCAATGCACACCTCACCGGCGCGGCCGCGGCCTCGGCGACCGCGGTCATCGAGTCGACGTTGGCGCTGGCGAGGCCGCGGACGACGATCGTGTCGAGGGCGGTGTAGGCGGCGAGCTTGCGCCGGGCGTCCTCGCCGTCGGCGGCGGCGACGCCGACCGTCCCCTCGGGCTCGTCGAGCCGGTCGAAGTGATTCCGGTAGCCGTCGTGGAGGTCGCGGTAGAACGACTCCTCCTTGGCCAGCCGCCCGGCGGCGTCCTCGCCGACCGCGGTGCGGACGTATCCGAAGACCGGCGGCGTCTCGCGGCCCGCCTCGCCGGCGCCGGCCTCGACCTTGGTCCGGGCGCTCGCCGCGAACTCGGGCGTCATCCAGTTGAAGAAGGCGCCGTCGTAGGCGGAGCCCGCCAGCGCGCACATCTTCGGCCCCATCGCGGCAAGGACCAGCCGCACCCCGGGGAGCCGCTCGCGGAGCTCCGGGAGCGACTCGCGCATCCGGGTCAGCGGTTTCTCCGAGAAGCCGGCGCCGACTCCGAGCCAGAGCCGCTCCGGGTCGAGCCCGACCCGCTCGACATCGGCGGCGATCTCCTCCGGCGGGGTGCGGTCGAGCGCGATCACCGCGACGCCGAGGTCGACCTCCGGCGCCGCCGCCGCGAACTCGGCCAGGGTCTCGAGCCCCTTGGCGCCGGGGTGGTCGTTCGACCACATCGAGTCGTACCCGAGCTCGGCGCAGCGGGCCGCGAGCGGCCCGGCGACCTCGGGGTCGAGGCCCGCCGCGACCCCGAACCCGCGGCTCATGCCCTTCTCCAGCAGCGCCACGCACTCGATGTGCGGGGTCTGCGGGAACATGTCCACCGGCCTCACCCGGGCCAGCCTATAACCGGCCTCGGTGAGCTGGGCGGCGTTCGGGGCCAGCGTCGTCGGGTTGCAGGAGACGTAGACGATCCGCTTCGCCTCGCACTCGATCACCCGGCGGACGATTTTCTGCGAGAGCCCGGCCCGGGGTGGGTCGAGGACGAGGACGTCGGGCTTCCCGGCCTCCTCGAGCAGGGGCCGGACCCCGGTGCGGGCGCTGCCGGCGACGAACCGCGCGTTGGTGATCCCGTTCGCCTCGGCGTTGCGGGTCGCGTCGGCGATCGCGTCGGGCACCAGCTCCAACCCCCAGACCTCGCCCGCCCTCTTCGCCATCGAGAGGCCGATCGTCCCGATCCCGCAGTAGAGGTCGAAGACGCGCTCGCTGCCGGTCAGGCCGGCGAACTCGGCGGCGACGGCGTAGAGGCGCTCGGCCATCTCGGTGTTGGTCTGGAAGAAGGCGTCGTGGGAGATCTCGAGCCGCAGCCCGGCGAGCTCCTCGCGCAGGCGTTCCTCGCCGAGGGCGCCGGTCGGCCCGTCGGTGCCGCCGGAGTCCCCCTCGATCGCGGTGTGGAGGTCGACCGGCGGTTTCGGGAAGCTCGCCGCGGAGGTGACCAGGCGGGTCTGGATCTGGCCGGTGCGCCAGCCCTCGCGGACCACGAGGTTGCGGAGGATGCCCTCGCGGGAGCGGCGGTCGTAGGCGGGGATCGCCTCGAGCCGGGCCCAGTCGCGGATCCGGTTGCGGGCCTCGTTGCCGCGCTCGGAGGCGAGCAGGCAGTCCTCGACCCCGACGACGACGTCCCAGCGGCCGCGGGCGTGGAACCCGAGGACGACCTCGTCCTCGTGCTCGCCGAAGGAGTACTCGAGCTTGTTGCGGTAGCGCCACTGTTCGACCGCGGGCTCGATCTCCTCGAGGTCGAAGCCCTCGAGGCCGCCGATCCGCCGCAGCGCCTCGCCGACCTGCTCGGACTTGTGGGTCAGCTGGCGCTCGTAGGGAAGTCCCTGCCAGGGCGCCCCGGGGCACGGCTCTCCCTCGTGGACGCAGCGGTCGGCGACCCGGTCCGGCGCCGGCCGCAGCAGCTCGACCGCCCGGGCCTCGGCGAACTTCCGCTTTGCCTTCGTCACCTCGGCGAGGACGCGATCGCCGGGCAGGGCGCCGGAGACGAAGACGACGAAGCCCTCGGCCCGGGCGACGCCGCGCCCGCCGAAGGCCAGCGACTCGATCTCGACCTCGAGCTGCTCGCCGCGGCGCGGGCGCGCCGCCGCAATCTCACCGGTCGCCGCGAATTGGCCTAGCCGAGTTTTTTGCGGGCGCGCCGCGCGGCCTGGGTCGCCTGTTTGCGGACCGGCGCGGTGTGGCCGCCGACGCCTTTGCGGGCCTGGCGGACGAGCCGTTCCAGCTCCTTCAGCAGGCTGTCGGTCTGACGGCGGCCCTTCTTGACCATGTCGGAGAGCATCTTTTCGGCGTCGCTGCGCTGCATCCGACCGCGTTTGACCGCGTCGTCGACGACCTCCTGCAGACGGTCGCGGCTGAGGGTCACGTTCTGTTCGAGGCTTTCGCGAAACTGCTCGACGCTCTTGTCGAGGCCGCTCGTCGCCGCGGCTTTTTTCGCTTTCGGTTTCGCTTTGGCTTTGGCTTTTGGTTTGGCTTTCGGTTTCGCTTTTTTGCGGGGCGAGGCTTTTTTGGCTTTTTTCGTCGATTTGGCGGATTTCGATTTTTTCTCGGCCATGCTCGCCTCCTGTGTCGCGGCTACCGGGTCTGAGAGGTGACTATGTCATGGGACGGTGCTCCGGTTGTTCAAATTCGGCATCGACCGGCGCGTGGTCGGAGAGGCGCAGCGCCAGCCCGTCGCACTCGACCTCCCGCCGCTCCCCCGGCCAGCGGGTCGGGTGGCGTGAGCGTCTCGAGGCCGCGGACGAGGAGATGGTCGATGGCGTCGGGCGCCGTCGTCCCGGCGAGGCCGAACCGCTCCTCGAGCTCGGCGAAGATCTCCGGGTTCTGCCCGGGCCGGAGGTTGAGGTCGCCGCCGAACAGCAGCGGCGCCCCGTCCGCCCACTCGGTCGCCGCCGCCGCCGCGCCGCCGGACGTCCTCGGCGGCGAGGTCGGGGATGTCGTTGGTGGCGTGGAGGTTGGCGACGCAGACTCCCGCCGCGGTGCGGGTGAAGGCCATCGCCCGCCGCTCCGGCCGGCCCTCGTGGATCGCCATCTCGCGCCGCTCGACGATTCCGCCGAGAGCCCCCGATGCCCGCACCAGGGTCAGGTTCGAGCCGCCCTCGCCGGAGGCGATCAGGTCGGGGTTGATCGCGGCGGCGAGGCGGCGCAGCGGCGCCAGCGAGTTCCTCGAGGTCAGCACCCGCTGGCCCTCGGCGCCGGCGGCGCGGGCGAGGGGATCGGCGAAGCGCGGCGGGCACTCCTGCAGCAGCGCGACGTCCCACTCCCAGCTCGCGAGCATCGCCGCGAACTCGGCCTCGAGGTCGCGGTTGACCTGGATGTGGGTCGCGTTGCGCTCCGGGATCCGCAGCAGCCGCGAGCGCCAGGTGCGGAGCCCCGGGTCGGGAGGGAAATCCCGCCCGTGGAACAGGTTCCAGGCGATTGCGGTGAACTGCACCTGCTTAGTATCAGCGTCTTGAAGCGAGATTTCCTCACCGGTGAGGAGTTCGGCGCCTTCGAGCTCGGGAAGCTTCTCGACCGGGCCGTGGAGCTGAAAGCCGGGCGCCGCGACGGCGCCGGCGCGACCGAGCTCGGCGGCCGCAGCATCGCGCTGGTCTTCGAACGGCCCTCGACCCGGACCAGGATCTCCTTCGAGGTCGGCGTCGCCGAGCTCGGCGCGACCCCGGTCGTCCTCCGCAGCGATGAGCTGCAGCTCTCGCGCGGGGAGTCGATCGCGGACACCGCCCGGGTCCTCTCGCGCTACGTCGACGCGATCGTGATCCGCTCCGGCTCGCACGAGAACGTCGCCGAGCTCGCCCGCGAGGCCGAGGTCCCGGTCATAAACGCGCTGACGCCGCTCCACCACCCCTGCCAGGCGCTCGCCGACCTGCTGACCCTGCGCGAGCGGTTCGGCGATCTGGCCGGCCTCCGGCTCGCCTACGTCGGCGACGGCAACAACGTCGCCCGCTCGCTGGCGATCGCCGGCGAGCTCAGCGGTGTCGAGGTCGTCGTCGCGGCGCCGCCCGGCTACCAGCTCGAGGAGGGGCACGGGGTGAAGCTGACCGACGACCCGCGCGCGGCCGCCGCCGGCGCCGACGCGATCTACACCGACGTCTGGGTCAGCATGGGCGACGAGGAGGAGGCGGCCCGGCGCCGCGCCGACCTGGCGCCGTTCCGGGTCGACGAGGACCTCCTCGGCGCCGCCAAGGAGACCGCGATCGTCCTCCACTGCCTGCCGGCCCACCCGGGCGAGGAGATCACCGCCGACGTCCTCTACGGCGAGCGCTCGGCGGTCTGGGACCAGGCGGAGAACCGGCTTCACGCGCAGAAGGCGCTGCTCGAGGCGCTGATCGCCTGAGGGGCGCCGATGTATCCCGAGATCAACATCGGCCCGCTCACGCTTCAGACCTTCGGCCTGATGTTCGCGCTCGCCTTCCTCGCCGCCGGGGCGCTGATCGCGAAGCGCCTGGGCGAGATCGGCAAGCCCCCCGACTGGGCCTACGAGATCGGGTTCTCGGCGCTGGTCGGCGGGATCGTCGGCTCCCGCGTCTATTTCATCGTCCAGAACTACGACAGCGTCAAGGACGACCTGCTCGGCAACCTCTTCTCCGGCTCGGGGCTGGTCTGGTACGGGGGGCTGATCGGCGGCACCATCGGCGTCATTCTCTGGGCCTGGTACCGCGGTTTCCTCGGGCTCGCCCTGCTCGACCTGACGGCGCCGGCGCTGGCGCTCGGCTACGCGATCGGCCGTTGCGGCTGCCAGCTCTCGGGCGACGGCGACTACGGCAAGGCCTGGAACGGGCCCTGGGCGATGTCCTACCCGGACGGGACCGTGCCGACCACGGAGACCGTCCACCCGACCCCGATCTACGAGACGCTGGCGATGGGGCTCGGCGCCTGGCTCCTGTGGCAGATGCGCGACCGCTTCCGCACCGGCGTCCTCTTCGCGATCTACCTGGTCTACGCGGGGGCCGAGCGGCTCCTGGTCGAGTTTCTGCGCCGCAACGACACCGTGGCGCTCGGCCTGACCGGCCCGCAGCTCGAGAGTCTTGGCATGATGGTCGTCGGCGTGATCTGGATCCTCGCGGTGAGGCGCCGTTATGGCACCCTCTCCCGCGTTAACTCGACGGCCACCGCGCAGCCGCGGCCGGCCGCCTGAATCCAGCGCCTTTGAACTTGAAAGATCTCGAGAAGAACCGAACTGAGGAGGAGCGCACCCGTGGCAACCGTTGAGGCTGTGGTCGAGGCCGCTGCCGAGAAAATCGCCGCGGCGGGCTGTGATGAGCCGCGCGCCGATGCCGAGGCCCTTGTCGCCAACGCCCTGGGAATCGACGTCGAGACGATCTCGACGGACGGCTCCGGCGAGGTGACGCCCGAGGTCGCGCAGGCGATCGAGGCCGGCGTCGAGCGCCGCGCCGAGCACGAGCCGCTCGCCTACATCCTCGGCCACGAGGTGTTCCGCGGGATCGATGTCGCGGTCGACCCGCGCGTCCTGATCCCGCGCCGCGAGACCGGCCTCCTGGTCGAGGCGGCGAAGGAGCTCCCCGATGGCGCCCGCGTCCACGAGATCGGGACCGGCTCCGGGGCCGTCGCCCTGGCCCTGCTCAACGAGCGGCCCGACCTCAGGGTGACCGGGTCCGACCTCTCGCCGGAGGCGGCCGAAGTCGCGCGCGAGAACGCCGAGCGCCTCGGCCTCGACCTCGAGGTCAGCGTCGAGGAGGGCCTGCCCGACGCGCTCCTCGAGGAGGACGTCGACATGGTCCTCGCCAACCTCCCCTACGTCACCGACTCGACGATCTTCGAGCGCTCGCCCGAGATCCGGCGCGAGCCGCGGATCGCCGTCACCGGCGACTGCGGCGAGGATGGGCTCGGCGTGATCCGCGGCGTCCTCGCCGAGATCCCGTCCGGCTGGCGGGTCGCCTTCGAGCACGACACCCACCACGGGCCGGCGCTCCGCGAGATGCTCGATGACGCCACCACCATGACCGACTACATGGGCGGCGAGCGGGTGACAGTCGGCGTAAAGCCTTGACCGACGGCTCCACCGGGTCCGAGCGCGAGGCGAAGGCCGAGCGCCTGCGCGGCGAAGGGATCGACCCCTTCCCGCGCAACTTCGGCGAGCGCGACCGGATCGAGACGATCCTCGAGGCCCACGACCCCGAGGCGCTGGGGGAGGGGGAGCACGGGGAGTTCTCCTACCGGATCGCCGGTCGGGTGACCGGGCAGCGCGGCCACGGCAAGACGACCTTCTTCGACGTCCGCGACCTCTCCGGGACGATCCAGGCCTACGCCCGGGTCGACGCGCTCGGCCAGGAGGCCTTCGACCGGATCGAGGACCTCGACATCGGCGACATCGTCGGCGTCGAGGGCGACCTCTACGTGACCAAACGGGGCCAGCTGGCGATCGAGGTCCGCGAGTGCGTCCTCTTGGCGAAGGCGCTCCGCGACCCGCCGGACCTCTTCCACGGCATCTCCGACCCCGACGTCCGCTACCGCCAGCGCGAGCTCGACCTGATGGCGAACGAGCGCTCGCGCGAGGTGTTCCTGACCCGGGCGAAGGTGCTGGCGGGGATCCGCGACCACATGAACTCGCGCGGCTTCGTCGAGCTCGAGACGCCGATTCTGCAGAGCATGACCGGCGGCGCCGCGGCGCGCCCGTTCAAAACCCACCACCACGCGCTCGACCGCCACCTCTACCTGCGGATCGCGACCGAGCTCTATCTGAAGCGGGCGATCGTCGGCGGATTCGAGGACGTCTACGAGCTCGGCAAGTTCTTCCGCAACGAGGGGATGTCGCCCCAGCACAACCCCGAGTTCACGATGCTCGAGTGGTTCGTCAGCGGCGTCGACTACCACGGCGTGATGAAGGTCGGCGAAGAGCTGGTCGCCGACGTCGTCGAGCGGGTCCACGGGACGACCAAGGTCGAGCGCGACGGGGAGACGATCGACTTCGCGACGCCCTGGAAGCGGATCAAGCTGCGCGACGCCCTGCTCGAGGAGACCGGGGTCGACATCACCGAGGCGAGCCGCGACGACCTCGCCGAGCTGGCCGGTGACGACGCCTCCCCCGACGACGACTGGGCCGGCCTCGTCGACACCCTCCAGGGCAAGCTGGTCGAGCCGAAGCTGATCCAGCCGACCTGGATCGAAGACCTCCCGCTCGACATCTGGCCGCTGGTGAAGCCGGTCGCCGAGCACCCGAAGCTGCTGGGAGAGGCCTTCGACGGGATCGTCGCCGGGATGGAGATCCTCGGCGGCGGCACCGACATCAACGACCCGATCGAGCAGCGGCGCCGGTTCGTCGAACAGCGCGAACGGCAGGAGTCGGGGGCGGAGGAGACGCCGCACGAGCACGACGAGGAGTTCGTGCGCGCGCTCGAATACGGGATGCTGACCGCCAGCGGCTGCGGCCTCGGCGTCGACCGGCTGATGATGATCCTGACCGACTCGAAGACCCTGCGCGACGTGATCCTGTTCCCGTCGATGCGCGAGCTCCCGCCCTCCGAGGGCTAGCCGCCTACTCGATCTGCAGCAGGCGCTCCGGCTCGTGCTCGACCTGGAGCGTGGTGTGGTGGATCCCGAACTCGCTCTCGAGCAGGCCGGAGAGCTCGAGCCGGGCGCGGTGGCAGTCGGCGTCGCGCTTGACGATCACGTGCGCGGCGAGCGCCGGGAACTCCGAGGTGACCTCCCAGACGTGGAGGTCGTGGACCTCGACGACCCCCGGCAACTCGCACATCCGCCGGCCGATCTGGTCGGGGTCGACGCCCTTCGGCGCCGCCTCGAGGAAGACCCGGCCGGAGTCGCGCAGGAGGCCGACCGCCGAGCGCAGCATCAGCGCCGCGACCAGGATCGAGGCGATCGGGTCGGCGCGCTCGAACCCGAGGGTGAGGATCAGGATCGCGGCGATGGCGGTCCCGACGAAGGCGTAGAGGTCGGTGAGGATGTGCTGGTAGCTGCCCTCGACGTTGAGGCTCTCGCGGTTGGCGCCGGCGAGCACCGCGGTGGCGATCAGGTTGACGACGATCCCGGCGAGGGCGACGGCGAGGACCAGGCCGGCCTCGACCGAGGGCGGGTCGATCAGCCGCCGCACCGCCTCGATCCCGATCACCGCCGGCGAGGACCAGGAGCGTCACCCCGTTGACCTGGGCGGAGAGGATCTCGACCCGTTTGAGGCCGAAGGTCATCGCGCCGCCGGGCGGGCGCCGGGCGAGGCGCAGGGCGAGGATGGAGAGCCCGATCGCGGCCGCGTCGGTGAGCATGTGGGCGGCGTCGGAGAGGAGCGCGAGCGAGTCGGCGATGAACCCGGCGGCCACCTCGCCCGCCATCAGGCCGAGGATCAGCGCCAGCGCGATCCAGAGCCTGCCGCGGTCGGCGTCGGCGCTGACCCCGTGGGAGTGGCCGTGGTGGGAGTGGGCCATCGGTCGCCCCTAGAAGGACGAGCGGAGGACGCCGCCGTCGATCGGGATCGTGGTGCCGGTGATGTAGGCGGCGCGCTCGGAGCAGAGGAAGGCGACGAGGTCGCCGTACTCCTCCGGGTGTCCCGAGCCGGCCCGCGGGCACCTGGGTGCGGGCCGCCTCTTCGGCGCCCTCGAGCGAGCCGTCCTCGCCGGCGAGGCGTTCGGTCGCGAAGCGCCCGGTGAGGACCGTGTTGACGGTGATCCCGTCGCCGGCGACCTCGAGCGAGAGCGTCTTCAGGAACCCGATCGCCGCCATCCGGTGGGAGTTGGAGAGGTTGAGGCCGGGGATCGGCTCGCGGGTCGAGGTCGAGCCGACGTTGACGATCCGCCCCCAGCCCCGCTCGCGCATCCCCGGGACGACGGCCCTGGCGAGGGTCACCGGCGCGAGGACCAGGGAGCGGTAGGCCCGCTCCCACTCCTCGACCTCGTGGTCGAGGGCGCCGCCGAACGGCGGCCCGCCGGTGTTGGCGACGAGGATCTCGATCGGGCCGAGCGCCGTCGGCGACCTCGGCCGGGAGCGCGGCGATGCGATCGAGGTCGGAGGCGTCGGCGACGAACGGCGGCGACGTCGCCGTCGATCTCCGCCGCGGCCTCCTCGACCTTCTCCTGGGAGCGGCTGGCGATCGCCACCCTGGCTCCTTCGCGCGCCAGCGCCGCCGCGATCCCGCGGCCGATCCCGCGGCTCGCCCCCATCACCAGGGCCACGCGGCCGTCGAGGCCGAGGTCCATGCTCATCGACCCGATTGTCTCACCGCGCCGAGGCGCCCTCCTCGGCGGCGACCGAGCTGCCGTCGAGCAGGGTGCGGGCGACCAGCTCCGGGTCATCCCAGGTCGGGGTGTGGCCGACGCCCGGGAGGACGATGAAGCGCGATCCCGCGGGGCGGCGCTCCGGGCGGGGCGGCCCGACGAGGCGATCGAGCTCGCCCCAGGCCAGGGTCACCGGCAGCTGCGGGTAGCCGGTCGGGTCGAAGACATGGGTTCGCATTTCCCGGTTGGCGCCGTCGTAGCCGCCGGCGTCGATCCAGCCGAGGACGAGCTCGCGGCCGGCCGAGGCGGGGATCCGCTCCGGACGCGCGGCGAAGGTCGAGAGCATCGCCTCGCGCGCCCGCCGGCTGCGGAGGGCGAGTGAGATCAGCGGCCGACTCCGCCGCGCCCAGGCGCGTTTGCGCGTGCGCGCGGGCCCGATCGGCGCCCGCCAGAGCCCGGCGGGGGAGATGCCGGTGACCGAGGACGCCCAGCCGGAGCGGCCCATCTCCAGCCCGACCCAGGCGCCGAGCGAGTTGCCGGCGACGTGAGGGCGCTCGACTCCGCGCTGCAGGCAGGCCTCGTGCATCGCCGCCGCCAGGTTCACCGCCGTCGGAGCGACCCCGCGCGGGAGCGGCGGGGCGGCGCCGAAGCCCGGCATGTCGAGGACGAGCACCTCCCGCTCCGGCTCGAGGAGCCCGATCACCGGGTCCCAGACCCTGACCGAGCCGCCGAGCCCGTGGATCAGGAGCAGCGGCTCGCTCACGGTTTGGCGAAGAGAAGCTGGACGTCGCCGATCCGCCCCTCGCGGAAGCCCGCCTCCGAGGAGGAGAGGTAGAAGTCCCAGAGGCGCCGGAAGCTCTCGTCGTAGCCGCGCTGGCGGAGCCGCCCCCAGGCGCTCATGAATCGCTCGCGCCAGGCGCTCAGGGTCGGCGGGTAGTGGACGGTGATGTCGTCGCTCCAGACCTGGGCCATGCTGGTCACCCTGGCGACGCAGTCGGCGATCGTCCGCTTCGAGGGCAGGCAGCCGCCGGGGAAGACATGGGTGTTGGCGAAGCTGCGGATGCCCTTCTCGGCTTCGTAGAGGTCGTCGTCGATCGTGATCGCCTGCAGCAGCATCAGGCCGCCCGGCTCGAGGAGGGCGTCGCAGCGGCGGAAGAACTCGTCGAAGTACTGCCAGCCGACGGCCTCGATCATCTCCACCGAGACCAGCCGGTCGTAGCGCCCGCGCAGGTCGCGGTAGTCCTCCAGCAGCACCGTCACCCGGTCCTCGAGGCCGGCCTCGGCGACGCGGCGGCGGGCCAGCTCGTGCTGCTCGGGGGAGATCGTCGTCGTCGTCACCCGGCAGCCGTGGTGGCGGGCGGCGTGGACCGCGAGCCCGCCCCAACCGCTGCCGATCTCCAGCAGGTGGTTCTCGGGGCCGAGCTCGAGCTGGCGGCAGATCCGTTCGAGCTTGGCGAGCTGGGCCTCCTCGAGGCTGGCGCCCTCGCTCGGGAAGTAGGCGCAGGAATACATCATCCGCTCGTCGAGGAAGGCGGCGAAGAGATCGTTTCCGAGGTCGTAGTGGGCCGAGATGTTGCGGCGGGCGCCGACGCGGGTGTTCTCGGGGACGAGCCGCCGGGCGCGGTGCAGGAGGCCCCTCGCGCGCGTCACCGCGCCGCGGGTGCCCTCGAGGTTGCGCAGCTCGCGGGCCGCGATCCGGATCAGCGAGACGAGGTCGTCGGTCTCCCAGAGCCCGGCGACGTAGGTCTCGCCGAGCCCGACGCTGCCGCGCAGAGGGCCGCGCCAGGCGGCCGGGTCCTTGATCATGACGCTCGCGCTGAGGTCGGCATCGGCCGGCCCGAAGCTCCGCCGGCGGGCGTCCTCCTCGACCTCGATCCGCCCGGAGCGGATGCCGCGGCTCATCGCCGCCGAGACCGCCGCCCGGGCGACCGCGTCCCTCACGGCGAGACGAATCCCCTCGGCCTCTTCCCCTCCGGGTGGGGGAAGTAGCGCGCGCCCTTCAGCTTCAGCCGCAGCGATTGGGCGTAGATCCCGGCGACGACCTGCAGCGACATCGCCGGATAGCGGACGAGCATCGCGGTCAGCGTCGACCGGCTCAGCGGCCGCCGCCGCAGCGAGAGCGTCGCGTCGAAGGAGGTGGCATCGGGATCGCGGTCGGGGCGCGACTCGATGTGGACGCTGAGCCGCTCGCCGGGCTCGGCGGCGCGGAAGAGGTAGGTCTGGTCCATCCCCATCAGGGGTGAGACGTGGAGTGTCTTTTCGAGACCACCGCTCAGCACCGGGCCCTCGCGCTCCCCTCGGGTGAGGACGTACGGATGACGCTCACCCCAGGGAATGTTATTCACGTCCGCGACGACCGTCTCGACCCGGTCGCCCGCCCGGTCGAAGCAGTAGTAGAAGCTGACCGGGTTGAAGGAGTGGCCCAGGTAGCGCAGCCCCGCGAGCAGGCGGACCGGGCCGTCGGGGCGGGATCCGGTCGTCTCGGCGACGGTGTCCCGCACGCAATCGTCGAGCGGCCTGTCCGGGTCTCCCATGAAGTCCTGGCGACGGAAGCGGGCCGGCGCCGGCCGCCGCGCCGACCAGAACGGGATCGGGTCGAGGACGTCCGGCAGCTCCTCGAGGTCCAGGTACATCAGGAAGAGGCGGTGGCGGAAGGCGTGCTCGACCGGCTCGAAGCGGCGGTGGCGGATCCAGCCCTCGTAGACGGCGGAGGCGCTCACGCTGCCAGCGCCTCCTCCTCGAGGGCGACCGCCTCCACCATGCGGTGGGGCGCCGGCGCCGGCGGGACACCGCTCGCAGGCCCGCAGGGCGCTGCGGACGCCATCCTCGTGGAAGCCCCATCCCCAGTAGGCGCCGCAGTAGTGGGTGCGCCGCACGCCGCTGATCTCGCCGTGGCGCCTCTGCGCGGCGACGCCCTCCGAGGTGTAGACGGGGTGGTCGTACTGGAAGCGGCGGAGGACCTTCCGCGGGTCGATCTCGTCGCCGCGGTTGAGGGTCACCATGTAGTCGCGCTCGGCCGCCAGCCGCTGCAGGTTGTTCATCCAGTAGGTGACGGTGCTGCGGCGGGACGGCTCGTCCCCGAGGTGGAAGTTCCAGCTCGACCAGGCGGCGCGGCGGCGCGGCATCAGCGCCGTGTCGGTGTGGAGGACGGCTTCGTTTCGCTGGTAGGGGATCGCCCCGAGGATCTCCCGCTCGGCGCTGCTCGGGTCCGCCAGCAGGGCGAGCGCCTGGTCGGAGTGGGTGGCGATGACGACCTGGTCGAAGTCCTCGCGGCCGCCGCCGGCCTCGATCCGCACGCAGTCCGGCCGCCGCTCGATCCGCCGCACCGGCGTCGAGAGCCGGACCCGGTCCCGCCACGGGGCCGAGATCGCCTCGACGTAGCTGATCGAGCCGCCCTCGACCGTCCGCCAGCCGGGCCGCCCGCGGAGGCTGTACATCCCGTGGTTGTCGAAGAACTCGGCCATGAAGCTGGCCGGGAAGCTCCACATCTGCTCCGGGTCGGCCGACCAGACCGCCGAGGCCTGGGGGACGATCAGGCGGTCGATGAAGTGGCGGGAGAAGCCGCGTTCCTCGAGCCAGTGGCCGAGCGAGGGCGCGGTGCCGTTCATCCCGATCAGCGCCCGCGCCTCGCGGTTGAAGCGCCGCCACTCACGCAGCATCCCGAGGAACGACGGGCTGAGGAGATGCGCCGGGCGGGCGAACAGCCCCCGCGGCGTCCCCGAGTACTCGAAGCGGCCGCCGTCGGAGACCGAGAAGCTCATGTGCGAGTCCCGGCTGGGGACGCCCAGCTCGCTCAGCAGCGCTTCGAAGTCGGGGTAGTTGCGGTCGTTGAAGACGATGAAGCCGGTGTCGATCGCGTGGATCCCGCGACGGTCCTCGACCTCGACCGTGTTCGAGTGGCCGCCGAGGCGGTCCGCCGCCTCATAGACGGTGATCCGGTGCTCGGGGTGCAGCATGTGGGCGCTCGCCAATCCGGCGACACCGGTTCCGACAATCGCGATTCTCATCGCAGATGACTACGAAGCGCAGCCCCGATCGGATGTCCATGCCCCGAACGGGTCGCGCCGATACAGTTCCCGCTTCAGGCGCCCGTAGCTCAGTGGTCAACGGTCCCTTCACGGGGACCAAAGAGCGTCGGTCTTTCAAGCCGAAGGTCGCGAGTTCGATTCTCGTCGGGCGCATCCAATAGGGGCATCGGAGGTAGGCGGATTGCCCTTCGCGGCGGGTAGCGACTATTGGGAAATCCAACGGTTTCTCTAGACACGCCCGGTTCCCGGTGCTACTAATACCCGCGTCCTTCTGGGTGAAGGGCGAAGTGGGAACAGGGAAATTGTGGTCCGTGAGGCGGGCACCTGGCTTGGGAAAGCAGGGGTGCTCAGCCGATGGACGGGAACCGAGGGGGAGGCGTCGGAGTGGGGTTGGAAGATACGCCGTATCTTGGCCGTCGACGCATCTTTGCGTCGGCCCTTCTTCTGGTTGCCCTGGCACTGACCTGTTCCGCCGGCTCGGCTTTCGGGCTGACCCTGGGCCACACATACTCTTCGGAATTCGGGTCCGGGTTCGGCACCGGTAACGGGCAGTGGGCCCAGACCTACGTCGGTACCGCCGGCGCGGCGCTCGCCGTCGACGAATCGGGCGGCTACGTCTATTCGACCGATACGGCAAACGCCCGGGTGATGAAATTCACCACCGCCGGGGAATTCCTCCAGGCCTGGGGATACGGGGTCAGCGACGGCACCGGCGTGCTCCAGGTATGCAGCGCTCCGAGCATCTGCCAGGCCGGGATCGCCGGCGCCGGCCCGGGGCAGTTCGAAAGCCCGATCGCGATCGCGGTCGACAACTCGAACGGTCCAAATGCACGGCGACGTCTACGTGGCGAACGCCCCGACCGGGTTCGGCTCGCCGGAGAACAGCGTGGTCAAGTTCAGCTCCGCCGGGGGTTACCTGGGCAAGATCAACGATTCCGAATCGCCCGGGAGCTGGGAAGGGTTCGCGGACAGGGGCCCGATCGCGGTGGACGCCCAGGGCTTCCTCTGGGTCGCGGCGAATGACCACAATTATCTCGAAGGGGGCAACGAAGCCGGCCTCGTCACCAAATTCTCCAACGAAGTCAGCAACGAATACCTCGGTGGATCGACCTGGGATTGCAAATGCGGCGAAATCCGCGCGATGACGGTCAACCCGGCCGGCACGAAGGTCTACCTGACCGACCCCAACGCGACGGTCGCCAGCTACGAATCCGACGGGACCGCGCGCTCGAGCCATTTCGGCCCGGGCGGCTTCACGACCACCTGATCACGGACCCGAGCAACAGCCATCTCTACGTCGCCAGCGACTCGACCGTCCACGAGTACGAACCGAGCAACAAAGAGGTGGCGGGCGGGACCTTCGGCCCCGGACACGTCGGGGGGGCCGCGGGCATCGCGGTGGACGCGAGCACCAAGAAGATCTACGTCGCCGACGGTACCGACGCGACGATCGACGTGTTCGTGCCCAGCGTCATCCCCGACGTGACCACCGAACCCCCCACCAACGTCGGCACGACCACCGCGACAATCAACGCCAAGGTCGCGCCCGATCCGGCCGGCGGGGGAGAAATCACCTCCTGCTCCTTCCAGTACGTCAAAAAGAAGAATTCGACCTCTACAGCGGCTTCGGCTTCGGCGCCGACCTGATCTTCGAAGCGCTGGGGACACAGGTGCCGTGCTCGCAGGCGACGCCCTACTCGAGCCAGACGCCGGTCAGCGCCGACCTCTCCGGCCTGACGATGGAGACCGCCTACGCCTACCGGGCTCTCGCCACGAACTCGAACGGGACCGCCAAAGGAGCCGTCCAGGCGGTCACGCCCCATGCCGTCTACGGGATCTCCACCGATCCCGCGACCGACGTGAGCCAGACGGAAGCGACGCTGCACGGCTCGTTCGATCCGAAAGGCGACGACACCCATTACTTCTTCGAATGGGGGACGGACACCTCATACGGCAACAAAACCGCCGCGGAACCCGGCGAGGACGCCGGCTCGACCGCCGGCAACTTCCCGGCCGAGTTCACCCTCGAAGGGCTCCTGGCGTTCAAGACCTACCACTACCGGCTGGTCGCGAGCAATTCCTCGGGAACGAGCCACGGACTGGACGTCGCCTTCCAGACCAAACCGCCGCTCCTCCCGACCGTGGGTGGGACAACCCTCTCCGGGCTGGGCTCGACCGGCGCGACGCTCGGGACCGAGATCACGCCCGGCTACGGCGAGACGGTCTACCTCTTCGAATACGGCACGACACCGAAATACGGACAGGCGACGGCGCTCAGCGAATCGATCGGGTCCGACAACACCTCGCACTCGGTGAGCACCGCGCTGACCGGCCTGACGCCGGGCACCACCTACTACGCGCGTGCGGTCGCGACCAACTTCGGCGGCACGACCCACGGAGCGCCGATGTCGTTCACCACGCCGAACCTGCCGCAGATCGAATCGGCCTTCGCCTCAGAGGCTGCGGCCACCACCGCCAAGCTCGGAGCGCGGGTCAACCCGGGGCTCAGCTCGACGACCGTCCACTTCGAATACGGAACCGGCCCGCGCTACGGGCAGAGCACGCCGGAGACCGCGATCGGCGCCGGCACGGCCTCGCAGGAGGTCGGCGCGGCGATCGCCGGGCTGACTCCGGGCATCACCTACCACTTCCGCGTCGTCGCGACGAACGCCGTCGGCACGAGCACCAGTCCCGACCAGACCTTCTCCACCCCCGCCACCTCCTCATCACCGGGTGGGGGTGAGCAGCCCTCGTCCTGCAACGCGGGCAAGCTGGCCAAGAGCGCCCAGAAATACGCCGCGCAGGAAAAGCGATTGCGCCAGCGCGGCCTCGTGCAGCGGGCGAATGAGGCACGGCACCAATCCAAGCGACTGAGCGCCGCCGCCAAGAGATGTCGCGGCAACCTCGGGAGCGCAAAGTGAATACCTCGGACAGGAGGACGCAGGTGAGCCCGATCAGAGCCGTGGTTGCCCTGACCTCAGTCGTCGCTCTCCTCCTCGTCCTGCCCTCGATCGCCGGCGCCGAGACCACCCATCCGTTCCTGGGCAAAATCGAACTCGCCAACGGCAACAGCCCTCAGGCCTCCGGCGTGGACTCCGAAGGCAACATCCTGGTCTGGTTCGAAAAAGAGCTGATGGTCGGCAAGTTCGACCGAAACGGCAACCCGGTCAACTTCTCCGGCCTCGGCACCAACATCCTCGACGGTCGCGGCGGCTTCGAATGCCCCGCCGTCCCGGCCGACTGCGATCGAGTGCCGCCGAACGGCTTCGGCGTCGGCGTCGCCGACTACCAGCAGAACGAATCCCGGGTGGTCGTCGTCGACCAATCCGGCGGCTCGCAGGCGGGATACATCTACGTCAACAACAACAAGGAAGGCGGCACCGGTGAAGTCGACGTCTTCGCGCCGAGCGGGAAATTCCTCGGAGCGATCAATCAGACGCAGGCCTTCCCGAAGTCCGACCCGACGCTCGCGGCCTGTGGAGGCATCGGAATCTCGCCCGTCGGTCAGGTGGTCATCGAGCACTCCGCCAACTGCGGTCGAAATCACGCCGACATCTACGGCCCGTCCGCCAACGGGGTTCCATCCGACATGCCGTTCCTCGGCCAGATCCACCCCGACTTCCAGGGCCCGATCGAATTCCTCGACGCCGCCTTCGACTTCGTCGTCCTCGATACCGACTACCTCTACGCGCACGGGGCCGCCGTTTCCGACTGGGTGAAGTATCCGAAATCGGAATTCACGAGCCAGGCCGAAATCAGCGTTCCGATCGACCACAGCCCGACCCAGTGCAAATGCGGTGTGGACAGTGGGCCATTCGAACACGGCGGAGCCGGCTACACCGCCGGCGCGGTCGATCCCGCCGACCACCATATGTATCTGGCCGGGGATGTCGGCCTCGACGAAGAAATCGAAGGGGAGGCGCTTCAGGAGTGGGATCCCGAAAACCACAAGGTCGGCCCGACCTTCGGCGTCAAAAGCCTTCCCCGCAGCGTCTACCCGATCAAGGGCATCGCCTTCGACCGCTCGGGCGGCCCTGACGACGGCAACATCTATGTGAGGGGCGGCAACAACCAGCTCGCGGTGTTCGGCCCGCCGGTCGTGATTCCGGACATCCACACCGGGGCCATCACACCCCTGCACACCACGGCGCACGTCGAGGCGATGATCGATCCTCTGGGTGCCGGCCCCGTCACCGGCTGCAAGGTCGAATACGGGACCGACGTCACCTATGGCAGCTCCGTGCCATGCGCTCCGGCGACTCCGTACAGCAGCCCACAGCAGGTGAGCGCGGACATCCCCGGCCTCTCGCCGGAGGGCGACTATCACTTCCGCTTCCGCGTCACCAACGCAAACGGGAACAACCCGGCGCCGGACAGCGGCTTCCACACCCACGCGGTGCTGGACGCCGTCACCGATCCGGCGACCGCGGTGGACCTCAACAGCGCCACGCTCAACGGCAAGCTGAATCCTGACGGCCTTCCGACGACCTACCACTTCGAGTACGGGATCGACACCGCCTATCGTCAGAAGACGGCCAACGTGAGCGCCGGCTCGGGCACCGGTCAGATCTCGGTCCCTCCCACCCAGATCTCGAACCTGCAGCCCGGCCGGACCTACCACTTCAGGCTCGTCGCCCAGAACTCCCTCGGGATCACCCGAGCGAACGACCAGACCTTCACGGTCGCGTCGAGCCCGGCGATATCGGGCGTCTACCCGAGTGAAGTGACGGAAAGACTCGGCGGTGCTCCACGCGACGATCGGCACGTTCGAATCGGCAACGACCTACCACTTCGAGTTCGGGACGACCGAAAACTACGGAAGCAACGCACCCGTCCCCGACGGCCAGATCCAGGCGAGCAGCGCCGACCAACCCGTCCAGGTCCAGCTCAACGACCTGACCCCCGGCGCCACGTACTTCTTCCGGGTCGTGGCGACGAACCAGTGGGGCACGACCGAGGGCCAGAACGCGACCTTCAGCTTCTTCCCGCCGACATGTCCGAACTCCCACATCCGCCAGGTGACGGCATCCAACTACCTGCCGGACTGCCGCGCGTACGAGATCGTCTCACCCGGGGACGCGGGGGCGGTGACGCTGCTGCCCGGCGACTCCTACAGCGGGAGATACAAAGCATCGCTCCTCGACGTCGTGACGAACCCGCTCTACAGGGCTCCGCCGCCCAACGCTCGCGGCCTGGCCAGCAATCCACCGCGCTTCGGATATCTGGGCGCGCTCGGCGGGGTCACCGGAACCGACCCCCCGAACACCCTGCTGGATCGGTACGTGGCCACCCGGACCAACAACGGCTGGGTGACGACCTATCCGGGACTGAAAGGGGACGAAGTCGTGATCCAGGCCCGGCCGCGGTGCGACATCTCGATGACGATCTGCATCGACTACAACGCCGGCGATCCGTTCGGCTCGGGAGCCTTCTCGGATCCGACCCCCCATGTCTGGAACTCGAACGGCGAAAGCCTGGGACGGTGGCCGACGAACCTCAGCGTCGTTCCGGAAATCAGCAAATACATCTCCGGCGAAGAACTGACCGGAGACGAGAAGCCGTCACCTGACTTCAGCCATTACGTGCTGACCTCGAGGGACGTCATCTTCACCGCCGGCGGGATCAGCGGCGCACCCGGCTCGGCCTATGACAACGACGTGACCAACCGGACGATTCAGGTCATCTCGGAGCTTCCCGGCGGCGGACCGATCCCCCAGGACGCCGGTGGCACGAAAGAGTTCATCAAGCTGCCGGGCGTCTCCGACGACGGATCGCACATCCTGATGTCCACGCTGGCGCCGGGAGAAACGACGCACCTCTACATGCGGGTCGACGATGCGGTCACCTATGACGTGTCCGGGGGCCTGGGAGCGAAGTTCGTCGCCATGACCACCGACGGCAGCAAGGTCGTGTTCACCTCCAAGTTCCAGCTGACGTCGGACGACACGGACTCCAGCGTCGACATGTACGAGTGGAGCGAGGACACCAACTCCCTCGTCCGCGTATCCCAGGGCAACGGCAACGGCGATGTCAACAACTGCAACACCGGCTGGATCTCGGGGTGCGGAGTCGAAGCCATCACCGGAGAGAGGCCGGAGCTGGACAACCTGATCTCCCCCCTGACCGGCGATGCGTACTTCTACTCGCCGGAGCAGCTCGACTCGAGCGATCCGGGTGTCCTCAACGAACGCAACCTCTACGTCTACCGCGAAGGCGAGGTGCGGTACGTGGCGACGTTCCCGGGCGACACACGGGTGCACCGCTCGCAGATCTCACCGGACGGCGATCACGCCGCGTTCCTCACCGACGCGCAGCTGACCGGGTACGACAACGAGGGGTGGCGTGAGGTGTACACCTACGACCCCGAATCGGGGACGATCCGGTGCGCCTCCTGCATCCCGGACGGCACCCCGCCGACGATCATGCGTTTCGAACCGCCGGGCTTCCGCGCGATCAACAAAACCTCGGACGTGCTGGCCAGCGAGAGCGGGCCGTTCATGGCCAACGACGGCCGGGTCGCGTTCACCACCTCCGATGCGCTCGTGCCGCAGGACACCGATGGGGTGGAGGACGTCTACGAGTTCGTCGACAGCCGTCCCCGCCTGATCTCGTCGGGAACGAGCCAGCGCTCCGTGTTCGAGGGCAACGCGATCTATCCGCCCGCATACACCGGGCTCGAGTCGTTCAGCGCCAACGGGGTCGATCTCTACTTCTCGACCTACGACACCCTGACTCCGCAGGACCACAACGGCCCGTTCATCAAGTTCTACGACGCCCGCACCAACGGCGGTTTCCCGATCCCGCCGCCGCTGCAGCCGTGCGTCGCGGCGGACGAGTGTCACGGAACCGGCAGCGCGACGCCCGACGAGCCGCAGGTCGGCACCGGGGCGAATCTGGGGGCCGGCGGCAACGAACAGCCGGCGCCGAGCAAGAAAGCGAAGAAGGGCCGGCGCGCGCGGAAGAAAGCCTGCTCGGCGAGGTGCCGCAGGCACCAGGCGAGGCATCGTCACCGCCACGCCGCCGGATCGGAGAGCCGCAATGGCTGATCTGAACAGGTTCCGCACCGGAAGGTCGCCGGCGATTCTGATCGCCGCGGCCGCGGCGCTCTTCCTCTGCGCGCTGATGTGGCTATCCGCTGGAGATGCGCAGGCCTACAAGGGGATCAACGCGTTCAGCACCGTCCAATCGGACACCCAGGCAGGCGGGCACCCGGATTTCGAGGTCCACGCCAAATTCGACAACCGCGTGATCAAAAACGGGGAATTCCTGCCTCCGCTGGTCGGGGGCTGTGGATGCGACGACCCGGAAATCATCGACATCCAGTTCCCGACGGGCTTCATCGGCGACCCGCATGCGGTCCCGAAATGCACCCTCGCGCTCTTCAGCCAGCAGGCCTGTGCCCCGGAGTCGCAGGTCGGGGTGCTGAACGTCGGGCTCTTCGGCGGCTACACGCCGATCTACAACATGGAGCCCCATGAGAACGAGGCGGGTCTCCTCGGATTCAACATCCCGATCGTCCTCGCTCCGTCCTTCATCGTCCTCCACGCGCGGACCGACAGCGACTACGGCCTCAACGCGACGAACGGGGGCATCTACCACCTGCTCCCGATCAGCGAACTGAACATCTACATGTGGGGCGTTCCGGCGCTGCCATCTCACGACAAATTCCGATTCCCGATCGAAAAACAGCAGTGCCTCCAGATCGACTACCCGAACCCCTGCTACCCACCCGTCACGTCGAACAGCCCGACGACGCCGTTCCTGGAGAACCCGACCACCTGCGACACCGACCTGACCGCGCATCTCGCCATCCACTACTACGACAACTCGGACGTGGTGGCCGAGGCGCCGTGGGCCAAAACGACCGGCTGCGACCAGCTCGGGTTCAACCCGAGCCTGACCGGGGTGCCGACGACCAACGAGGCGGACACGGCCTCCGGCATGGACGTCGAGCTCAAGGTGCCCCAGAACCAGAGCGCCTTCGTGCCCTCGCCGTCACAGATCCGCGAAACCGTCGTGACCCTGCCCGAGGGAATGTCGATCAATCCGAGCGGCGCCGACGGCAAGACGGCGTGCACCGACACCGAAGCGGCTTTCGGCACCGAGCTGCCCGCCAACTGCCCCGAGACCTCCAAGGTCGGGACCGTGGAGGTCGACAGCTCGGCGCTACCGGGCCCGATCAACGGGGCGATCTACCTGGGGCAGCCGCTGCCGGGCGACAAGTACCGCATCTTCCTGACCGCCTCCGGCTTCGCCACCAACGTGAAACTGGCCGGATCGGTGCAGCCCGATCCGCAAACCGGGCGGCTGGTCGTTGCCTTCCGGGACCTGCCGCAGACCCCGTTCCAGCGATTCACGATGCACTTCTTCGGTTCGGAGCGCGGCCTGCTCGCGACTCCCAGCAGCTGCGGGACCGACCCGGTCTCCTCCAGGTTCACTCCCTGGAACTCGTTCCTGCCCGAGCAGGAATCGGTCACCTACTTCACGATCGACTCCGGCCCCAACGGCCGCCCCTGCCCGGGCGCCAGCCGTCCGTTCGACCCGACCCTGAAAGCCGGCAGCCAGGACAACACGGCCGGCGTCTTCACGCCGTTCTCCCTGAAGCTCAGTCGCGAAGACGGCGATCAGAACATGACCGCGGTCAACCTCTCGACTCCCAAGGGCTTCCTGGCGTCCCTCGCCGGCGTCCCCTACTGCCCGGAGACGGCGCTCAGCGGCCCCGGATCGCTCTCGGACCCGGCTCGCACGGGTCAGGACGAGCTCTTCGAACCCGCCTGCCCGGAAACCAGCCAGGTCGGGACCGTGGTCGCCGGCGCGGGAGCGGGGAACCATCCCCTCCACACGCCGGGCCGCGTCTACCTCGCCGGTCCCTACAAGGGGTCTGACCTCAGCCTCGTGGTCGTCACACCGGCCGTCTCCGGCCCATACGACCTCGGCAACGTCGTCGATCGGGTCAGGGTCTTCGTCGACCCCGTCACCGCCCAGATCACCGCGATGTCGGACCCGATCCCCCTGATCATGGACGGAGTCCCGCTCCGCGTGCGCACGGTGCAGATCGACCTCAACCGCCCCAACTTCACCCTCAACCCGACCAACTGCGATCCGTTCGCGGTCTCCGCCACCGTCTTCGGCGACCAGGGCGGGATCGGCAACCCGAGCCAGCGGTTCCAGGTCGGCAACTGCGCCGCGCTCCCCTTCGCTCCCAGGTTCAGCCTCAAGCTGCGGGGAAGCACCAAGCGCCGCGGTCATCCGGCCCTGCACACGGTCGTGACCAGGAATCCGGGCGAGGCGAATCTGAAGCGGATCGTCCTGGCGATGCCGAACAACGAGATCCTCGACAACGCCCACCTCGACACGATCTGCACCCGGGTCCAGTTCTCGGCCCATGCCTGCCCGGCGGGCTCCGTGATCGGCAGCGCGACGGTTGACACCCCGCTGCTCGGCCAGCCGCTGACCGGCCCCGTGGTCCTGCGCTCGTCCAGCCACGAGCTCCCGGATCTGGTGCTCGACCTGCGCGGCCAGCTCAACATCGAACTGGTCGGGCGCATCGACAGCTCCGACAAAGGTGGGCTGCGCGCCACCTTCGACAGCGTGCCCGACGCGCCCTTCACACGGGCCGTCGTCGATCTCGAAGGCGGCAAGAAGGGCCTGCTGCAGAACAGCGAAGACCTCTGCAAGGCGAAGCGGAAGGCGACGATCGAACTGGTCGGCCAGAGCGGCCGCACCGTCGACACCCAGGCCCGTCTGACCAGCTCCTGCGGCAAGGGCAAGAGCCCTCATCGAAAGCACCGGCGCAAGCACCGCCGCGCGGCCCATGCCCTCCACAGCAAGAGGGCGGCCTAGTGGCCGGTCGCCGGACTTCGCGCTGCCGTCGCGGCGATGCTCGGTGCGGGCCTGACCTGCCTCGCGCTGACCGTTGGGCTGGCCTCGGCGCACACGGTCAGCCTCTTCATCTACTCCGGCAAATCGATCAGCGGCAAAGGGACGACGTTCATCAACAACCACGGCAACGTCGCCACCGGCATCTACGAAAGCGGCGAAGAACTGCCCTGGCACTTCTCCGGCTTCATCGCCGGAGCCGACATCCATCAGCAGGACGGGAACCTGATCGTCTTCGACGACGGCTACGCGTACGCCGGGAACTCATTCGAATACTTCCAGGGGATGCTCTCCCAATTCACCGGCAGCGGAGTCCCGGTCCCGTTCACCGCCCTCACGCAGAACGTCAACGCGATCGTCGACATCCCCGGATACACCGGTGCGATCGCGGTCGACAACTCCGGGACCTCGACGAACGGAAACATCTACATCCACACCTGGGACAACCTCGTGCGCGCATACGACCCGAATGGGACGCCGCTCGCGGGCAACTTCCCGATCGATTTCGGCGGCGAATCCGTCAGCGGCCTCGCGGTCGCCCCCGACGGGAAAATCTGGGTCGCGATTCGCAACTCCTCGAAGGTGGTGCAGTTCACCAACGGTGGAGCCCCGACCGGGGTGGAAGTGAATCTCGCTTTCTCGCCCGGCTGGATCGAGACGGACGGCAGCGGCAACCTCTACGTCACCGCCGAAGGCTTCGGCGACACCGTCAAATTCAACAGCGCCGGCACCGAACTGTTCAAAGTCGAGACGGAACAGTTCTCCTCGTCCGTCGGCGTCGATCCCGCCAACGGCAACGTCTACATCGCCCACGGCAACACGATCAGCGCCTACAAGTCCGACGGCGCCTTCATCAGCTCATTCGGCGGGCCCGATCCCGATCACGGCTTCAACGGATCCGGGAACATCGTCGACATCGCCGTCAACGGCTCCGACCACTCCGATCTACGTCGTCGACAGCCAGGGTCTCATCCACATCTTCCAGGGGACGGGAGAAATCACCGTTCCCGACGTGACGACCGGCGGCGCCGAGGTCACCCCGACGACCGCCACAGTTCACGGAACGATCAACCCGGATGGGCTCGACACGACCGATTGTCACTTCGAATACGGCCCGAGCACGGGCTACAACGAGGGCGCGGTCACCTGCATCGAGGGCAAAGTGCTCTCCGGCAGCGGCGGATATCCCGGTCTCGGCGGTTCTGGAAGACCTGACCCCGGGCACGACCTACCACTACCGGCTGGTCTCGAACAACGCCAACGGCGTCACCACTCCCGGCCCTGACCAGACCTTCAAGCCGTTGGGCCCGCCGTTCATCTCGAACGAGACGGTCAGCAAAGTGAACACCGACAACGCGACCCTGGGAACCGAAATCGACCCCAGGGGTCTGGCGACGACCTATCACTTCGAGATCGGAACCGACACGAGCTACGGCCTCAACCTGCCGGAACCGGACGGCGCGCTGGCCTCGGTCTCCGACACCGAAAAGGAGTCGCAGATAGTCGGCAGCACCGAACCCACCAGGCTCAAACCCGACACCACCTATCACTTCCGCGTCGTCGCGACGAACGAACAGGGAACGACCGAAGGCCTGGATCACACCTTCCACACGTTCCCGAGCGCGGAAGAGACCACCGACGACTGTCCCAACGCCCATGAGCGCCAGCAGACCAGTGCCGGCCTGCTCCTCGACTGCCGCGGCTACGAGATCGTCTCCGCCCGCAACGCCGGCGGCTACGACGTGCAGTCGGACGTGATCCTCGGACAGGGCGTCCTCACGGCAAGGCCCGATGCCAAGGACCGGGTGCTCTACTCATTGCACTTCGGCAAAGTTCCCGGCGTCTCCGGCGGGCCGACGAACTTCGGGCTCGACCCCTACGTCGCGACCCGTGGCACAAACGGGTGGACCACCCGCTACGTCGGCCTCCCGGCCGACGAAACGCCCGGGGCGAAACCGTTCGGCTCGCCGCTCTCCGGCTCGGACGAAGATCTCAACGCCTTCGCCTTCGGCGGAACCGGCCTCTGCTCGCCCTGCTTCCCGGATGGCTCGACGGGCATCCCGATCCGGATGCCGGGCGGCGGTCTGGTGCAGGGCATGAAGGGATCGCTCGACCCCGGCCCGGGAGCAACCCAGGCAGGCTTCATCGGCCAGCGGCTCTCCGACGACGGGACCCATCTCGTCTTCGGCTCGACCTCGAAATTCGAGGAAGGCGCCACCGCCGGCGACGTCACGATCTACGACCGCGACCTCGCGAGCGGCACGACCCACATCGTCTCGCGCACGCCCGCCGGCGCGACGATGACCGGTACCGGCAACGGCGAGCTCGCAATCTCCGCCGACGGCTCGCGGATCCTGCTCGGCAAGCTCGTCGCCACCGATCCCTTCGGAGTTCAGCGCTGGCATCCCTACCTCAACGTCAACGACTCCAACTCGACGATCGACCTGGCGCCGACCACCACCACGGGGGTGATCTTCAGCGGCATGAGCGCCGACGGCTCGACCTACTACTTCGTCACCAAGGACAAACTCGTCGGCGGCGACACCGACAACAGCGCCGATCTCTACCGGGCAGACGTCAGCGGCGGAAGCGCCACCCTGACCCAGGTCTCGACCGGGAGCGGCGGCGGCAACACCGATGCCTGCAGCCCGGTCGCAAACTTCGAAAGCTCCACCTGGAACAACCTGGAAGGCACCGCGTCCTGTGACGTCCTCGGCTTCGCCGGCGGCGCCGGGGTCTCCGACAGCGGCGTCGCGTACTTCCTCTCTCCCGAGAAGCTCGACGGCCAGGGGACCCTGAACCAGCCGAACCTGTTCGTCTCCCAGCCCGGGCAGCCGCTGCGCTACGTCGCCACGATCGAGGCGAACTCGCCGGCGATCCACAACGGCCTGACGAACGACGACGTCCATACCTACGGCGACCTGCAGACGACGCCCGACGGCACGGTCGCCGTCTTCGACTCGAGGCTGCCGCTGACCGAATACCCGAACGCCGGCCACTCGGAGGTCTACCGCTACGACTACGGGGCCGGCGAGCTCGTCTGCGCCTCGTGCGCGCCGACCCTGGCGACCGCGACCGGCGACACGTCGCTCTCCGAAAGCGGGCTCAACCTCAGCAACGACGGTCGGGTGTTCTTCAGCTCGCCCGAGCAGCTCGTCCTCCGCGACGCCAACGGCAAGCGCGACGCCTACGAGTGGGAGGAGGGCAGGATCGAGCTGATCTCGACCGGCTCCGATCCCGCCGATTCCGGTCTGCTCTCGGTCAGCGCGGACGGAGTGAACGCCTACTTCTTCACCAGGCAGATCCTCGTTCCGGAAGACGAAAACGCCACCGCGATGAAGATCTACGACGCCCGCGAAAACGGCGGCTACGGGACGTTCCCGGCACCCGTCCCATGCCAGGCCTCCGACGAGTGCCACGGCGCCGGCAGTCAGGCGGCGCCGCCGGTTTCGGTCGGCACGCTGAAGGGCGACCTCGGCAACGTGACGGGCCAGACGTGCGACGCGGACAAGCTCGAGAGCAAGGCCAAGTCCGACTCACGCCGGGCAAGCAAACTCCGGCGGCGCGCGGCGCGATTGCTGCGCCAGGGCCCCGCCCCCGGCGCGGCAAAGCTCCGCGAGCAGGCGAAACGCCTGTCCCAAGCGGCGAAGGAAGCCAAGAGCGATGCCGCGAAGTGCCTCCGGCAGTCGGGGACGGGCAAGTGAGGCGCGCGCGCCTCCGGGCCCTCGTCCTCGTCGCCCTCGCGACCTCGGTGGTCGCGATGGTCGCCGCCGCGCCCGCCCTCGCGACCCAGCCGATCGAATCCTTCGAAGTCTCCACCTCCTCCACCCAGGCGGGGGGACACCCGGACCTGCAGACCAAATTCACGCTCGGCGATCCCGGCGAACCCGAGGCGGCGGAGAACGTCATCGTCAACCTCCCACCGGGACTGTTCGGCAACCCGCACGCGATCACGACCTGCACCTCGGGCGACTTCGCTCTCGCGGAATGCCCGATCTCCTCGCAGGCGGGTGTGATCACCGTGCGCGCCAACTACAGCGGAGACCCGAACTTCATGCTCGGCTCGGCGCCCGTCTTCGACCTGGAGCCCCGCTCCAACGAAGAGACCGCGAGGTTCGCCTTCATCGTCCCGGTCCTCAACGTGCCGATCAACATCCCGGTCGCGGTGCGGACAGGAGGGGACTACGGCCTGCGCATGACGGTGTCGGGGATCACCCAGACGATGCCGCTGGCCGCGGGCGACATCACCATCTGGGGCTTCCCGGCCGCCGATGAAAACAACAACAGCCGTTTCCTGAAGGGGAAAGTCGGCTCGCCGGCGGGCTGCCCACTGAACGGGTCGGCGTTGTGCGCGTCGAATTTCGGTGCCTCGCCTCATCAGGCGGGGATCGCCGTCGAACCGCTGACCGACAACCCGAGCAGATGCACCCAGCAGCCGTTGAAGGTGACCCTCGACGTGCAGACCTATCAGGACGCGGGGAACCTCTCGCACTCGGAGTCGCAGTACCCGCCGACGACCGGTTGCGAAAAACAGACCTTCAACCCGGTCTTCAACGCCGTGCTCACCACGGGCGAATCCGATGCGCCGGCGGGTCTCGACATGGAGTTGAAATCCCCTCTCTTCGAGAGCACCGCGACGTCACCCTCGAACATCCGCTCCTCGACCGTGCTTCTGCCCGAAGGGCTCTCGATCAACCCCGACGCGGCGGACGGGCAGAGCGCCTGCACGGACGCGGAGGCGAACTTCAACAGCGAGGCGCCCGCCAACTGCCCCGACAACTCGAAGATCGGCAACTTCCAGATCGGGACGCCGGCGCTGACCGGCCCGCTGACCGGCTCCCTCTACTTCGGCGAACCGAAGCCGGGTGATCAGTACAGGGTCTTCATGATCGCCGACGGCTTCGGCATCCACTCGAAGCTGTTCGCGTCGGTCCACCCGTCGGCGGATACGGGCCAGCTGACGATCACGGTCAACGACCTGCCGCAGGTCCCGTTCGACTCGTTCGAGCTGCACCTCTTCTCGTCCCAACGCGGCCTGGTGGCGACCCCGATCCGTTGCGGCATCTACAGCGCCTCGGCGGTCTTCGTGCCCTGGAACTCGGCGCTCGCGGCGCAGACCTCGCTGCCGAATCTGAGCGTCGACCGCGGCCCGAACGGGCGGCCCTGTCCCGCCCAGATCAGGCCCTTCTCACCGAGGCTCGTCGCCGGCACGCTGACCCCGACCGCGGGCGCCTTCAGCGACTTCTCGCTGCAGCTCGATCGCGACGACGGCGATCAGTTCCTCGGCGACCTCAACTTCAGGATGCCCCTCGGCTTCACCGGATCTCTGCGCGGGATCAGCTACTGCCCGGAGTCGGCGATCGCCCACGCGGCCGCCAGCGCGGGACGCGCCGAGCAGGCGCAGCCGAGCTGTCCGGCGTCGGGTCAGATCGGGACCTCGAACGTGGCGGCGGGGCCGGGAACGCACCCGTTCCACGTCGATGGCCGCATCTACATGGCGGGCCCGTTCAAGGGCGCCCCGCTGTCCCTGGCCGTGATCACGCCGGCGCTGGCCGGCCCCTACGACTACGGGACGCAGGTCGTGCGCGTCGCGCTCCACGTCGATCCGATCACGGCTCAGGTGAAGGCTGTCTCCGACACGGTGCCCCAGATCATCGGCGGCGTGCCGTTGCGCCTGCGTTCGATCCGGGTCGCCATCGATCGCCCCAACTTCGCGATCAACCCGACGAACTGCGTTCCACTTTCGGTCGACTCGCAGGGGATCGGCGACCAGGGCACCGTCACCGACTTCTCCTCGTACTTCCACGTTCTGAACTGTCAGTCACTTCCGTTCAAGCCGAAGATGACCTTCCGCGTGCTCGGTGGCAACAAGAAGACCCACCGTTCGGCCAACCCGCCCATGCAGATCGACCTCCGGACTCAGCCTGGCGACGCCAACATCAAATCGCTCTCGGTGACCCTGCCGAAGGCGTTCGCGATCGACCAGCGCCACCTCGGGAACATCTGCTCGAAAGCGCAGTTGGAGTCCGAATCGTGCGCCGGCCGCCAGCCGATCGGCAGCGTGATGACCAAGACACCGCTGCTCGATGCGCCGCTCCAGGGCCCGGCCTACGCGGTCTCGGGGTTCGGCAAACTGCCGCACCTCGCGTTCATCCTCGACGGCCAGGTCCGTCTCGTCCCGCAGGCCGAATCCAAATCGGTCGGCGGGCGGCTCCAGACCTCCGTCCCGACGGTCCCGGATGCGCCGATCGGCCACTTCCGCCTCAACCTCCTGGGTGGCAAGCAGGGCTATCTGGTCAATACCAAGAGCCTCTGCAAGGGTGACTCGACGGTCGTCGTCGACTACGCCGGCCAGAACGGCAAGGCCCGTTCGGAAGACGTCAAGGTCAAGGCCCCCTGCGGGAAGAAGTCGAAGCGGGCCAAGCGGCACCACCAGAACTGATCGGCTATCGGCTCGCTGGGCTGAGCAGACCGGTCACGGCCCGGGCGAGCGAGCGGCCCTGCGCGGTGAGGGCGTACTCGGTGTGGGGTGGACGGCCGGGGACGAGGGAGCGCTCGACGATGCCGGCCTTCTCCAGCTGGTCGAGTCGCTCCGAGAGCGTCGTCGGCGAGACGCCCGGGAGCGACTGGCGGAACTCGTTGAAGCGGGAGGCGCCGCTGGCGCAGGCGTAGATCGTCGCCAGCGTCCAGCGGCGCTCGAGGAGGGTTGCCGCCGCCCGCACCTCGGACGGGACCGGCGAGCAGCTACGACACCGCGGCGACATCGGCGCCCTTCTCGGCCGGCTCGAGCGCCAGCTCCAGCACCTCGTCGATGCTCATGACCGGGTGGAAGGCCATCTGCTCGCGCACCTCCTCGGGGACCTCGTCGAGGTCGCCGCGGTTGCGCTCGGGCAGGATCACCTCGGTCAGGCCGGCCGCGTGGGCGGCGAGGACCTTCTGCTTGAGCCCGCCGATCGGCAGCACCCTGCCCTGCAGGGTGACCTCGCCCGTCATCCCGACCGTGTGCTTGACCGGCCGTCCGGAGAGCAGCGAGACCAGCGCCGTCGTCATCGCGGTGCCCGCGCTGGGGCCGTCCTTCGGAATCGCCCCGGCGGGAACGTGCAGGTGGAACTCGCGCTGGAAGCGCTCCGGGTCGATTCCGAGCTCGCGGCTGTGCGAGCGTGCGTAGGAGAGCGCAATCCGCGCCGACTCCTTCATCACGTCACCGAGCTGGCCGGTGAGCACCAGGCCCTTGTCGCCCTCCATCGCGGTCGCCTCGATGAAGAGGACGTCGCCGCCGGTGCCGGTGACCGCCAGCCCGGTCGAGACGCCGGGGATCGCGGTTCGCTCCACCGACTCCTGGAAGAACTTCTCCCGGCCCAGTGCCTCGCGCAGGAACTCGGTGTCGATCTCGACCCTGTCCGTCTCGCCGGCGGCGATCTTCGTCGCCGCCCCGCGCAGGACCTTGCCGATCTCGCGCTCGAGCTGGCGGACGCCGGCCTCGCGCGTGTACTCGGAGATCACGCTCCGCAGCACCGCGTCACCGACCTCGACCTCCTCGGCCCGCAGGCCGTTGCGCTTCAGCTGCCGAGGCAGCAGGTAGCCCCTGGCGATCGCCAGCTTCTCCTCGGTCGTGTAGCCGTCGAAGCGGATCAGCTCCATCCGGTCGAGCAGGGGCGCCGGGATCGAGTCGAGCATGTTGGCCGTGGCGATGAAGACGACCTCGGAGAGGTCGATCTCGATGTCGAGGTAGTTGTCCCTGAACGTGTTGTTCTGGGCGGGGTCCAGCACCTCGAGCAGCGCCGCGGTCGGGTCGCCGCGCCAATCGGCGCCGACCTTGTCGACCTCGTCGAGCAGGATCACCGGGTTCATCGTCCCGGCGTCGCGCAGGGCGCGGACGATCCGTCCCGGCAGGGCGCCGATGTATGTGCGGCGGTGGCCGCGGATCTCGGCCTCGTCGTGGAGGCCGCCGAGGCTGAGCCGGACGAACTCGCGCCCGAGGCTGCGGGCGATCGACTCGCCGATCGAGGTCTTGCCGGTGCCGGGAGGGCCGACCAGGGTGAGGATCGTGCCGTTGGCCCGGCTGTCGTCCTCGACACCGCGGTCCTCGCGCAGCTTGCGGACGGCGACGAACTCGGTGATCCGTTTCTTCACGTCATCGAGCCCGGCGTGGTCGGAGTCGAGGACCTCGCGCGTGTGCGCGGGGTCGAGCCGCTCATCGGAGCGCTTGCTCCAGGGCACGGCGATCAGCCAGTCGAGGTAGCTGCGGATCATCGAGCCCTCCGGCGACTGCTCGCCCTGGCGCTCGAGCCGTCGAAGCTCCTTCTCGGCCTGCTCGGCGACCGCCTCCGGCATCTCGGCCTCGGCGATCTTCTGCTCGTACTCGGCGATCACGTCGGTCTCGTCCTCGCCCAGCTCTTTGCGGATCGACTCCATCTGTTTGCGCAGGAAGTACTCGCGCTGCTGTTTCTGGGCGCCGGACTCGACGTCGTCGCGGATCCTGGAGCGGACCTGGAGCTCGGCCAGGCGCTCGCGCTGGAGCTCGACCGCCAGCTCGAGGCGGGCGGTGACGTCGATCGTCTCCAGCAGCCGCTGCTTGTTCTCGTTGGAGATGTCGGGGGACAGGCCCGAGGTGTCGGCCAGCGCGCCGGGCTCCTCGATCGAGCGCAGGAAGTTGGCGATGCTGCCGTCGTCGCCGCGCAGCTCGAGGATCTCCTCGACCACGGCGCGGTATTCACGTGTCAGCTCCTGCGTGTGCTCGTCGTCGGGGTGGCCGTCGTGGACCTCCTGGACCTCTATTCGCAGGGAGCCGTCGCCGTCCTCAGCGGGGACCGCGGCGCCGGCGAGCCCGCGATGGAGGCCGACCACGGTTGCGGCCGGGCTGCCGCGGCGCGAACGACCTCTCTCGACCACCTCGGCGACGACGCCGACGCGGCCGTACTCGCCGTCGTGCTCGGGGAGGAGGAAGACGCGGTCCTCCTCGCCGACGTCGATCGGCAGGGTCGCGGAGACGCCGGGGAAGACAAGTGCATCGTCAAGCGGGATCAGGAGATAGGCCATAGCTCAGTCCAATTTCTGTAGTTAGTCTCGTTTCAGGATAGCGCGCCGCGGAATCGGACTTTCGACGAGGCCTGGAAAATGCGCTGCGGACGCGGAATACAATCCCGGTCGTGACGGCAGTACAGCTCGGGAGGCGGAACCTCGGCTACGGCCTTCTGGTCGCTCCCCTGCTGGCGGCTCTGGCCCTCGCCCTCGCGCCCGCCGCCGCCCGCGGCCGGAACGCCTACGTCGTCGAGGAAGGCACCGAAATCCGTCGCGGTGATCGACACCGCGACCAATCAGGTGACCGTCCCCTCGATCGATCTCGGCAAATCTCCGGAGGAAATCGCGATCACACCCGACGGCACCAGGGCCTACGTGGTGAACCACGGCTCGGAAAGCGTCTCGGTGATCAACACCCAGACCAACCAGGTCATCGTCCCGGCGATCAAAGTGGGGGAAGAACCGAACGGGATCGCGATCAGCCCGAACGGCACCCGCGTCTACGTCGCGAACGGGGACTCTGAATCCGTCTCGGTGATCGACACCGCGACGAACCAGGTCATCGCGACGATCCCGCTCGGCGGGGCCGGGTACGCGGAAGCGATCGCCGTCAGCCCGGACGGCACCCGCGCCTACGTCACCATCTACGAACCCGACCCCAGCGTCATCCTCACCATCGACACCGCCACCAACCAGGTCATCGGCGCGCCGATAGTCGCCGGTGAAGGGGCCGACTCGATCGCGATCACCCCCGACGGCAGGACCGCCTACGTGGCGAACGGGAACTCCGGAAACGTCACCCCGATCGATCTTCTCGCCAGACAGGCGGGCGCCCCGATCGAAGCCGACCTGGTCCCGTTGACGGTCGCGATAACCCCCGACGGCAGAACCGCCTATGTCGCCGACTACAACGGGAGTGAGGTGACGGTGATCGATACCGCCACCAACCAGTTGGGCACTCCGATTCCGTTCAAAAAAAACCGGCCCTTGAAGATCGCGTTCACGCCCGACGGGAAATCCGCCTACGTCGGCGTCAGGGAACCCGGCGCCGTCTTCCCGGTCGCCACCTCGTCCAGAGCGATGTGGGCTCGGCGATCAGCGTCGGTGAACCGGCCGGGATCGCGATAACGCCCGACCAGCCCCCGATCGCCTCCTTCACCGCCACCGTCGCCCGCCCCGGCGTGCCGGTCACGTTCAACGCCGCCGCCTCGACCGATCCCGACGGCTCGATCGCCGGCTATGGCTGGGAATTCGGCGACGGGCAGAGCGTGACCTCGACGGGCCGCGGCGGTCCAACACACCTATCCGAAACCCGGCTCCCGCACGGTGACACTGGCGGCGACGGACAACGAGGGCTGCTCGGTCGCCGAGGTGTTCACCGGTCAGACCGCCTACTGCAACGCCGGCGCCAGGGCGACTCAGACCGTGACCGTCGCCTACCCGGGCGTGCGGCTCAAATGCCCGAAGAGCGCGAAGCCCGACGGCTGCAGGTTCAAGCTCGTCGCGGTGAAGAAGAAGAAGCGCAAGGTGAAGGCGGAGAGTGCGATCGCGAAGGCGAAGGTCAAGGCCGGCCACTCGAAGATCGTCTCGCTCAAGCCGAAGAAAGCCTTCGCCAAAAAACTCGCGCCGGCGAAGAAGATCCTGGTCAAGGAGACGGCGACGATCGCCGGCTCGACGAAGACCAGCTTCCGCAAGCTGAAGATCGTCCGCTAGCGATCTTGCATCTGTGCGGTCCCTCACCCAAGTTCGGGGATTCCTGCGGCACCCTCGTTGAATGTTCTTTCGTCATCCCGATCAGGTCGATCGTCCCCGCTGCCGCAGCGACTACGCCGAAGGCGCCGAACTCGGAATCCGTCGTTCCGGCCAGGGTCTGATCGCGACCCTGGGCGTTCTGGCGGTCGTCTCCGCCCTCGCCCTCCTCTCGCTGGCCGCGAGCGGCACCTCGTTCGTCCCGCTGCTCGTCATGCTCGCCGCGTTCGTGGTGCTGGCGGGGATCAGCGGTCTGCGCTCGACCTGAGTAGCTACACCTAGGCCAGAGGGCGCGGCAGCCGCGCGCAGAGCCAGGCGAAGAGCCCGATCGCGATCACGACGCCGACCCAGTGCAGCCCGAGGAGGACGAAGAGGGCGCTGGGGATCCCGGCCAGCACCGCCCTGACCAGGACCGGCTCGGGCGGCAGCCCGACGACCCTCGCCGTCACCCAGGCGCAGAACAGCCAGACCAGGGGCCCGGTCAGCCAGCCGAAGCTTTCGAAGAAGGAGTGGGGCAGGAGCAGCCCGAGGACGATCGATAGAACCGCGACCGCCGCGACCTGGACGACCGCCACCCGCCAGAGGATCTCCGAGTCCACGGGCGGGATCTTCCCACCTGGCGGCAGCGCGGTGGGTCAGGTGGTCACAGCACCATCCGCCGCGGCCCGGAGCGCGGCCAGGTCGAGCTTCCGCATCTTCAGCATCGCCTGCATCGCGCGGTCGGCCCGCTCCGTGTCGGGATCGGCGAACACCTCTTCCATGCCGGTCGGCACGACCTGCCAGGAGAGCCCGAAGCGATCCTTGAGCCAGCCGCACTGGCCCTCCTCGCCGCCGTCGGTCAGCTTCTCCCAGTAGTGGTCGACCTCGTCCTGGGTCTCGCATTCGATCTCGAACGAGACCGCCTCGTCGAACTTGAACTGGTCGCCGCCGTTGATCCCGATGAAGCGCTGCCCGTCGAGCTCGAACTCGACCGTCATCACCATCCCGGCCTCACGCGGCGCCGACTCGGTGTAGTGGGTGACGTTGACGATCCGCGAGTCCTCGAAGACCGAGGTGTAGAACTCGGCGGCCTCCTCGGCCTCGGTGTCGAACCACAGGTTGGGGACGATCCTCTGTTTCATTCTCACTCCTCACACTTCGCTTTCCCTGTAGACCGGCGGGCGGCCCGATTCTGAGCGGTCGGCTTCACGATTCGGTGTCATGATGTCGCCCACGGCCCTCGTCTCCCCGCTGGAGGAACCATGAAACGCCGCGACCTCGGTCCGCTCCCTCCCGGCCCCCGCGCCCCGGCGGCGATCAACACCTACCGGCTGGTCCAGCACCCGCTGGAGACTCTCGCCGGCTGGCGCGAGCGCTACGGGGACCTCTTCACGGTGCCGCTGGTGGTGTTCGGGGTCGGCGTCTATGTCTGCGACCCGGAGGCGATCCGGGAGCTCTTCACCGGCGACCAGTCCGACCTTCACGCCGGCGAGGCGAACGAGCCGCTCTCCCCGATCCTCGGCCCGAGCTCGGTGCTTGTCCTCGACGGCGGCAGGCATCTGCGCCAGCGCAAGCTCCTGCTGCCGCCGTTTCCAGGGCTCGGCGGTGCAGAGCTTTCGTGCCGTGATCCAGGAGGTGACCGAGGAGGAGGTCGGGCGCTGGCGCGAGGGCGAGGCCTTCGTGATGCGCGATCGGATGCGGGCGCTCACCTTCGAGGTCATCGTCCGGGCCGTCTTCGGCGTCACCGAGCGCGACCGGATCGAGCGGCTGCGGCGGGCGCTCCTCTCGCTGATCTCGATGCAGGCGCTGCTCCTGACGCCGCGGGCGCTGCGCCGCGACCTCGGCCGCTGGAGCCCCTGGGGCATGTTCCGGCGGCGGCTTGCGGCGGCCGACGCCCTCGATCTACGAGGAGATCTCCCGCCGGCGCGCGCAGGCCGACCTCGAGGACCGGACCGACGTGCTCTCGCTCCTGCTCCGGGCCCGCGACGAGGACGGCGAGGCGATGAGCGACCCCGAGCTGCGCGACGAGCTGATGACGATGCTGCTCGCGGGCCACGAGACGACCGCGACCGGGCTCGCCTTCGCCTTCGACCTCCTGCTGCGGAATCCCGGTACCCTGGCCCGCCTTCGCGACGAGCTCGAGGGCGACGATGACGCCTACCTGAACGCGGTCGTGACCGAGAGCCTGCGCCTGCGGCCCGTGATCGACGCCGCCGAGCGCACCCTGACCCGTCCCCGCAGGATCGGCGGATGGGATCTCCCGGCCGGGATCCGCGTCTACCCGGCGGGGCTCGTGGTGCAGCTGCGCGAGGACATCTACCCGCAGGCGAGTGAGTTTCGGCCGGAGCGCTTCATCGACGAGGGCGCCCAGCCCTACACCTGGGTCCCGTTCGGCGGCGGGATCCGCCGTTGCATCGGCGCCGCCCTCGCCCAGGCGGAGATGGCCGAGGTGATCCGCGGCGTCGTCGGGCGGGTCGAGCTCGAGACGACCCGGGATGAGCCCGAACCGGTGGTACTGCGCGGCATCACCCTCGTCCCCCGGCACGGCACCCCGGTCAGGGTCCGCCGGGTCGATCGGCGGGATCGAGGACCAGCACGGGAAACCACGCTGGTCGGCCCGGGTGGAGAGCGGAGATAATCCGCGCATGGCAAATGCGTACCAGCCGGACTTCGATTCTGATCAGGACCGCGAGGGCTTCACCTACCGGCGCGCGAAACTGGGCCGGCAGGCCGGGTCCGAGAAACTCGGAGCAAGTCTCTATGAGATCCCGCCTGGCCAGGCGACCTTTCCATACCACGCCCACAGCGCCAACGAGGAGATGCTCATCGTGCTCAGCGGCCAACCGCATCTGCGCACGCCGGATGGGTGGCGCGAGCTGGACGAGGGGGAGGTCGTTGCGTTTCTGGTCGGCGAAGACGGCGCGCACCAGCTCCAGAATCGAGGCGCTCAACACGCCCGCGTGCTGGTGGTCAGCACGATGATCGCCCCCGAGGTGAATCTCTATCCGGATACCGGCAAGTTGGTGGCGGCGACTCGGGCCCCCGGAGCCTCAGACGAGGGATTCCAGGAGGCCTACCGGCGAGAGCAGGCGACGGACTATTGGGCCGACGAGGAGCCGCCAGATTCGTAGCCGTCGAGTGTCGCGGGGCCTTTCGGTAGCTTGAATTCGAGTCTGTCGGAAGCAAGCGCGCCGGGCGTCCCGAGCCAATGCCCAACACGGGGATGCCCCCGTCCTGGCGGTTTCGGCGGAGGTTCCTTTCGGGCGACGGTGGGCTTTAGGTGGGACGGATATGGTCGCCCGTCGTGAGCTCAGCGGCCATAACTAACTCCAAGCCGATTGATGCCGACCTGCGGGCCGATCGTCTCTATTGGCGCGAGGCCGTTGCTCGTCACGAGCGATCCTCGCTGCCGCACAGCCTGCTCGATCTGGCCACCTCGATGGTGCCCTATCTGGCCATATCCGCGGCGATGTACGTCTTCCTCGACGTCTCGGTATGGATCACCCTCGCACTCGCTATTCCGGCGGCGGGCTTCCTGTTGCGGACGTTCATCGTCTTCCATGATTGTGCCCACGGCTCCTTCCTGGCGAGCAGGCGAGCGAACCTGTGGGTTGGCAGGTTCGCCGGGCTGCTCGTCTTTCAGCCCTTCGCGAACTGGCGCCACAACCATGCCGTCCACCATGGAAGCTCGGGCGATCTCGACCGACGAGGTACCGGCGATATCGCGACACTCACGGTAGAGGAGTACCTCTCCAGGCCCTGGAAGTCGCGTCTCGGTTACCGCCTCTTCCGCAGTCCGGCGGTGATGTTCGGGATTGGGCCGATCTGGTCGCTCATGATCGGGCCCCGCATCTGGTCCAACAGAATGCGCCCGCGTCAGCGCCGGAGCATCCTCGTTACGAACCTCGTCCTGGCGCTGGCGATCGGCACGATCTCCTGGCTCGTCGGCTTACAGGCGTGGCTGCTCGTGCAGATTCCGACGGCGATTCTCGCCGGCACGCTGGGGGTCTTCATGTTCTACGTCCAGCATCAGTTCGAGGACGTCTACTGGGAGAGCTCGGATCGGTGGAGCTATGCCGACGCCGCGCTGCAGGGAAGCTCCTACCTGAAGCTTCCCAAGCTTTTCCAGTTCTTCACCGGCAACATCGGCCTTCATCACGTCCACCATCTCAGCGCCAAGATCCCCAACTACAACCTCCAGCGCGCCCACGATGAGAGCCCGATCTTCCACGACGTTCCGGTGCTCGGCGTTGTCGACGGCCTGCGGGCGGTTCGCCTCAAGGTGATCGACCGTCGAAGCGGCCGCATGCTGACCTGGCGTGAGGTCAAGGCCCTCGCCTGAGCACCGAGGGGGTACGTGCGAGACGAGCAGTCGGTGCCGGTTTGGGCAGCAGTGGGCAGGGAGAGCGTTTACGGCGCTACCCTGCCCGAGTCTGCGGTCCCAGGTGGATTCGCTGACACCGTGGCGCAGAGCCGAAAAGGCGGCACCCCCGGCGGTTAGCTCAGTTGGGAGAGCGCCTGCTACAAGCGTAGGCGAGAAGGCGTATTCGAACTTCCTGGCTTTTCAGAGCGGTGCACCTCCGTTCCACCGACTCGCCCCGTCGAATCGGATATGCCCGGATAGAACGGGATCTGGGCAGGGGGTACGTCGTTTCCTGCCCATTCCAGACGACGCACCGAACCTTCTGTCGTCGCATGTGTTGCAGCGGAACGTGACTCAGGTCTGCTGGAAAAAAGCTGGAGAACTGGCTTCGAAAAACGTCTCCCCTTACGCTCGTAGCTGGGCTAAAATGTCAGATTCGACACGAGCAGGTCCAGGTATGGCAATGTTCGACAAATCGAGATCTTCCGTTGGCGCTTCCTGATCTTGAGCAGCAGCGGATCCGCCGGGCTTTGGTTTCGCTCATCGCCGAGAAGGGCTACGCGGCAACGAGCCTGGAGGATCTGCTCGATCGCGCCGAAGTCGATCTGCCGAGGTTCGAGCGATCGTTCACCAGCCTTGACGAGTGCTTTGTCGAGGTCTGGAAGGCGTACATTCACACCTTCGCCGAGCCCCTGTTCGCAGCCTACTCGGCCCAGCCGACCTGGCGGGACGGCATGCGTTCGTTTCGCTGGGAGCTTTGCCGCCTGATCCTCGAGGACCATCTGCGAGCGCGAATCTGCATGGTCGAGATCAACTACGGCGGCGATTTGGCTCAGGGGACCCGCGACCTGGTCCTCGGCGCCTACGTCGAGTTGGTCCACCTGGGGCGGCAGGAAGCGGGATCGAGGCCCAGCGTCCGTCGCGAGCAGGCCGAGGCCGTGGTTGGGGCGATGTGGGAGCGGGCCGGGCGCATCATCAAGGCTGGGGACGATGAGGCGTTCGTCGACGAGGTGCCCGAACTGCTCTACCTGATCTTCCTGCCATATCTTGGACCCATGGTCGCCCAGGAGGAGATGCGGCGCGGCCGCGAGGAACTCGAGCTCTTCAAGCGCGACCTTCTGTAGCCGCGGAAGTACACGCAGGTACGTGGACATTTACAGCGATCTACGACAACGACGCGATCTCAGGGCGCTATCCTCGCGTAGTGGAGGCAATTCCGGGTCAATTTGAGCGCCTTCCGATCGGGGGAGATCGGGGCCGCGCTGAAATGCTCGCGCGCGATCCGCGCGAGCGAATCCTCGTTGCCATGGCTGAGATGGTCGCCAAGCGCGGGTACCACGGCGCGACGGTCGAGCACATCGTCAAGCGAGCGGGGGTCTCCCGCCCGACCTTTTACGAGTATTTCGACAATCGAGAAGACTGTCTGCTGGCGGGCTTCGACGAGGCGGCGGTCGAAGTGCAACGGGGGATGGAAGCGGCGGCGGCGGAAGCAGACGACTGGCCCGACCTGGTGCGGGCGGCGCTCGCCGCCTTTTTGGAATACGCGGTCGCAAACCCCGCCCTGGCCCGGACCTGCATCGTCGAGTCGGTGACGGCCGGCCCGGTGGCGATGGAACGCTACGAGAGGGCAATGGGGACCTTTGTCCCGCTCTTCCGCCTTGGTCGCAAGTTCGGTAAAGCGAACGGCGAGCTGCCCGATGACCTCGAGGACCTCATCATCGGCGGCCTCGTCTGGATGGTCCGTCAGCGCCTTCTGCGCAACGAAATCGATGAGATTCGGGCCCTGCTCCCGACGATGCTGGAATTCGCCCTACCCCCGTACATGGACGAGCAGGGCGCCGCAGCCGCGATCGCCCGAGCCTAGGGGTCGGCCGCCAGGCGGGCGAGCTTCGTCGTGGCTAACGTCCGCCGGCCGCGCTGCCGGCGCTATGGTCACGCCCGTTGTGAGTCAAGCGGCAGACAGCGAACAAAATGATCTCGGCCCGCTGCACGGCGGTCGGCACAGCATCCCTCCTGACGTCCTCCGCCACCATCAGCGCGAGCGCCTGCTGGCGGCGCTCGCTTCGTGCGTTGCCGAAAACGGTTACAACGCGACGACGGTCGCCGATATAACGAGCGCCGCTTCTGTTTCGAGGCGGACGTTCTATGAGCACTTCGACGACAAGGAGGAGTGCTTCCTCGCTGCCTACGAGGCGCTCGACCGATATATCGAAACGCTGATGAAAGAGGCCGCCGGGGACATTGAGGAGTGGCCGGACCGGGTGGCGGCCGCCGTCAGGGCGACCACCGCCTTCCTCGCCTCGCGGCCGAATCTCGCCCGCATCTACGTGGTCGAGGTTGCCGTGGTCGGAGGGGCAGCCGCCAACGCGGCGCGCGAAAGGACCACAACGCGGTTCGTCGAGCTGCTCGAGCCCGGGCGTCGCCTGCGGGAAGTCGATCCCGGGGTCGAGGAGGGCTTGATCGGCGGGCTCGTGACCCTGCTCGGCCGGCGGGTTCTGAACGGGGAAGCCGACCAACTCGAGGCCCTTGCGCCTGCCGTGATCGAGTTCGTTCTGAGTCCCTACCTTGGGGTTGACGAGGCGCGGGCGGTCATCACCCGGGCCTCCTAGTAATCGCCCGCGCGGTCGGGGTCGCCCACGGCTTTGGAGGAGAAGTGGGCCCCGGTGAAGATGTGGGGGCGCAGCCGTCCTACCCGTCGGCTCGATGAGCACCTGCAGCGACTGAGCGGGAGATCGACAACGTCACGGCCCTGGATCCCAACCTGTCGCTTGCCGGTTCCATACCCAGTTATAGGATTTCATTCGGAAATCTCTCGGAGGACGAGACTTCCGCTCCGTAGCGGGGTTTTTGACCCCGCATTGCTTGCCAAATCGCCGTGTACGCCAGCGTTTATGCCGGTACATCACTTGCATTTCGGAAATAGGGATGGCAGTATCTCCGCGTCCGCCGGGGGAGGCGGACGGGGATGCGAGACAGAAACAGGGTCCGGAACAGGCCGGCCCGGTTGCAGTTGGGGAATCAGGGAATAGGAGATGGGCCAGTGAAGAACGGGGAATCGGGGTTCGGAGATTTGAGCCGGAAGCCTGCCTCCGTGCGTCCTTCGAGGCTTCGCGTATGGATCGTGGCACTCTCGGCCTTGGCCACGATCGCGGCCGCCCCGGCCGCTCATGCCTCGGTGGGCGTGGTCGGCTGGATTGGTAGCGAAGCGGGCTCCGGCAGCAAGGGCGGTGAATTCAGCAATCCGCATGACATCGGGGTCAACAGCTCCGGCGCGGGCCCCGCGAATGCCGGTGACATCTACGTAGTCGACGAAAGAAATAATCGCATCGAGCGCTTCGACTCCGCAGGCAAATTCGTCAGCGCCTGGGGCGCGAATGTAGTGACGCCCTCGGTCACCGAGGTGCAGGTGATCACGGTGGACGCCACAGGCGGGACCTTCAAACTGAAATTCGAAGGGGAAGAAACCGCACCTATCTCCGAGTCCGCCACGGCGGGCCAGGTTCAAACGGCGCTTCTCACCGGGATACTGAAGCTCGGCGGCAACGAATTTCCTCGCAGTGTCTTGATCAGCGGGGCCACCGGCGGCCCATGGACGGTGACCTTCAAAAGCCAGGAAGGGGCCTCCTTCGCCGGGACCAACGTCGAACAGATCCAGGGCGACCCCACGGAACTCACCGGCGGCGGCGCAACGATCGATGTCACCACGCAAACCCAAGGCTCCGGTGAATTCCAGATCTGCACCGTTGCAGCGAACTGCCTGGCGGGAACGGAAACCGGTGCCGCAAACGAAGGCGACAACGCCAAGAACGGTTCCCTCGGCCATCCCCAGTCGATCGCAGTCGACGATGACACCGGCAACGTCTATGTCTCGGATCGGGACGGCCGCCGGATAAGCGAGTACGACGGCGAAGGGATCTTCATCCGATCCTTCGGCTGGGGCGTAGACGCCAGCGAACCGGGGGAAGAATACGAGATCTGCGAAGGGGCGGATCGCTGCCGGCAGGGCGCGAACAACGGATCCGGAGTCGGCCAGATCGGCCGGTACACCGCCAGCGAAGTCCTCGGGATAGCAGTAAGCCAGCCGAACGGCGAAGAAGAAGTCGGCACAGTGTTCCTCGCGGACTCGGTGAACCGCCGCGTCAATGCCTACAAGCTCGATGGCACCGAACCGTCGTCCTTCGGCTCCGCAGCTCAATTCGGCGGCGTCCAGCCGACCAGGATTGCCGTCGGCCCCGGCGGTGTCGTCTACGCCTCGAACTCCAACGAAGGCTCCGAGGTCGAGCGCTATGACACGGGGACAGCCGAATTCCTGCCGCCTATCCTCGCCTCTGCGGCGGGCGCGAACGAGCAGGAGAGAGTCCACTTCGAAGGATTCATCACCGGCGACAAGTACACACTGACCTGCCCCAACTCCGAAACCACCGCGGAAATCGAATGGCGCCAGACCGCCGTTCAACATCGCGAAGAAATGAAAAAAGGCCTGGAAGCGAAGTGTGGTCCCAGCTTCACGATCTCGGGCAACCAGAACAACACGTTCGTCACTTTCGCGGGCAACTTCGCCGAAACGAACCCGCCGCAGATGACGTGCACGCGGGTGAGCGGCTCGGGCAACTGTTCGGTCATCACAGAATTGGGAGGTGCAGCGCCAACCACCAACGCCCTGCTCGCCGGCTCCACCTCCGGGCTCGTCGTCTCCGATGCCGGAGTCCTCTATGTCCTACGTGATCCGGTCAACGGGCCGACCGTCGTGCAGCAGTTCAACCAGCCTGCCGAACCAACGGCCCCAACCGCAGCCGATGCCACCCTGGGCGGGACAGCGGGCTTTGGCTTCGTTCAGGGATTCGGCCTCGACCCGGCCGCGGGGACCATCTACGTCGCCGCGACCAGCAGCACCGTCGGGCTGGGCAGCGCCGGTCACCGCGTGTACTACCTCAACGAACTGATCGAACCCACGGCGACGGTCGACGAAGTCTCCGGTATTACCAGCAGCGCGGCGACGGCCCACGGAACGATTGATCCGAACGAATCGGCGCCCCTTTATCCGCATCCGCCGGGAACGACCTATCGCCCGGAATTCAAACTCAGTTCAGACCCGACCTGGACCCCGTTCGGGGGCTTCACGGCCGTGACCTCGCCAGGCCCGCCGACGCCTGTCACAACGGGCCTGACCGAATTGACGCCGAAACACTCATACGAAGTTCGCTATGTCGCCCGGAAGCAGTATTCAGAAGCTGCATTCCCGGGGGCGGCCGAAGAGTTCACCACCCTTGGCGATCGGCCGCGAGTCGACGGAATCTGGGCCACCGATGTGAGGGAAACATCGGCCACCCTCCACGCCCGGATCAATGGGCTTGAAACCCCGAGCACGTACTGCTTCGAATACGGGACGGGCGAAACCTACGGTAGCTCGGAGCCGAGCTGTGAACCGGGCGGCGAAGTACCGCTCGGGGGAGAAGTCGAGGTCCACCTCACCGGCCTGGTGGCCGGGTCGACCTACCACTTCAGGGTTGTGGCGACGAACTCATACGGAACGACGGCTAGCGCAGATCAGGCCTTCGATTTCTCGCCGCCCGCCGGCTGCCCGAACGGCGCGGTCCGCCAGCAGACCGGCGCGGCCTACCTGCCCGATTGCCGCGGCTACGAGCTGGTCAACCCACCACAGCTCGGCGGCGCCGCGCTGCTTCCGGTCGGCCCCGCATCGCCTTCGGGACAGGGACGCCTCTCCTTCACAGCGCTCCTCAGCGCGATCCCCGGCGCCGGCGAACCGCTGAACGGCTCCCTCTCTGGAGACTTCTATGTAGCCAGCCGCACTGTGTCCGGATGGAAGACCAAATACGTCGGCATCCCGGGCTACGAATCGATATCGCAGGGCGGGGCTCCGGACAACTCGTTCTCGATCTCAGGACCGGAACCGGCGGAACTCGGCAGCGAAGGTGCGTCGTCAATCCTGACCGATTCGAAGATGAGCCACTTCGTGGTCTGGGACACCAAAGGCGCGGGCGGCATCCTCGCCGCCAGCGAACTCGCGGGTTCCTCCGCTCCGTTCGTTTACGACAACGAAGGTAACTTCGTGACTCGTCTGCCCACGAATCTGGAAGATCTTCCAGCCGAAGAGGAAACCCCACCCCGTGACCTGACCCAGGGCGGCTTCTACGGCTCGGGAAGGATCTCCGGGGACTTCGGCCACTACATCTTCTCCTCGCGTGAACTTGCTTTCGCGCCCGGTGGCGAGACGGAACCCCCGTACCCGGGCTCGCTCTACGACAACGACCTGTCGACCGGATCGGTCACCGTGATCTCGGAAACCGAAGCCGGGGAACCGATCAAAGAGGACCCCCTCGGTGCCGGCGGCAGCCAGGAAATCATCCTCAGCCGCTTCGTGTCCGAGGACGGCTCACACGTCCTGATGTCAACCCGGGGAGCGTTTGAAGAATGGCTTAAATATGAAGGGTGTCCTTTTCCTCCCTGTGGCAATAACGGCCCGCATTACCAGCATCTCTATATGCACGACTCGAGCGCGGGGAAGACATACGAAGTCTCGCGGGATTTGCTGACCGATGAAAACGTAGCGGTCACATACGAGGGCGTGGCGGAAGACGGGCAAACAGTCTTCTTCACGACTCCCATACAGATGACCGGAGAAGATCACGACTCGAGCATCGACCTGTACAGATGGAGCGAGGAGACCAACTCGGTGAGCCTCATCTCTTTGGGTGCTGGGGCCGGCAATTCTGACTCGTGCACTCCGGAACTGCGCACACGAACCTTCCAAGAAGGTGGCACGGAAATCTCCTGGACCAAAAAATGCGGCGTTGAAGTCGTGCCGTTCCGACCGTCTCACTGCTCGGCCAAACCGTGTGAAAAACAGGTGGCCAACCCCGGGGGATACGGCTCACACCAGCAGCCGATCGACTCCTCGATCGCCGCTGACACTGGGGAAATCTATTTTTACTCCCCCGAGATCCTCGAAAGCGGTCATGGGGTGCCCGACTCGCGAAACCTGTACGTCTATCGCAAAGGCTCACCCCAGTTCGTGGCGAGGTTCAGTCCGTCCAGGCCGATCATCCGGATTAATGTCTCCAGTGACGGCACGCATTTGGGGCTCCTCACCGCCAGCAGGCTGACCTCCTACGACAACGCAGGCAAGGCCGAGATGTATATCTACGACCCCGAATCGCGGACCATGACGTGCGCATCCTGCGTCCCCGACGGGTCACCGCCCAGCTTCGACGTCGAAGGCTCCGAAGACGGACGCTTCATGAGCGATGACGGCCGATCCTTCTTTGCCACCAAGGAATCGCTCGTCCCGCGTGATGGGAACGGCATCAACGACATCTACGAGTTCGTCGGTGCGCGCCCGCAGTTGATCAGCTCCGGAACCGGGAGCCAGGAAGGCACTGAACTGGAGCACAGGGGACTTATCGGCGTGACTGCGAGCGGCATCGACGTCTACTTCTCGACCTACGACACCCTGGTGGGCCAGGACGAAAGTGGGGGTGTGTACAAGTTTTACGACGCCCGCACGACAGGAGGCTTCCCGTTCAACAAACCGCCGGCTCCGTGTGAAGCTGCTGACGAGTGCCATGGGTCAGAAAGCCTGCCGGCGGTCCCGCTCGAGTTCGGCACCGGCCATGATCTCGGCGAAGGCGGGAACATCAGTGCCACGAAAAAGAAGCACAAGCACAAGCACAAGCACCGGCGACATCACAAGCGCACGCGGCACCAAAGGAAGGGACGATGACCGTGCAGAATGCCGACAGGAAGTCGGCGCCGATCCGCATGGCTCTCGCCGCGTCGCTGATTGTTCTCGGCGCGCTGCTTTGGTACGCGCAGCACCCCGCGTCCGCGTCCGCGAAGTCAGATATCAACACCTTCAGGGTCACCCCGTCGACTACCGAAGCCGGTGCTCACCCTGACGTGTACACCTCCGTGCGAGTTGGGAACCGCCTCACCGGGGAAAAGCTGCCGTGTGACTGCGCCGACCCGAAGGACATCACGATCCACACTCCTGGTGGTGTGATTGCCAACCAGAGCGTGGTGCCTACCTGCTCGGACGCCGAGCTGATCCTGCTCGAATGCGCAACCGACACTCAGGTGGGGGACGTGGCGCTGGTAACCGGAATATTCCCGCCCATCCTGATGCCGATTCATCGCACGGTCGAGCAGGGAGGCCAGGCGGCCCTGTTCGGATTCGTCGTCCCGATACTCGGAAATCCGACCTATATTTCGATCACCGCCCGGACCGGCAGTGACTACGGGTTGGACTTCACGACTCAGGGAATATCGCACGTCCTGCCAGTAGAAGGCTTCGACACGATCTTCTGGGGTGTCCCTGCGTCCCCAAGCCACGACCTGCTCAGGTTCGCGAGAGGTGAGACCTACATCTTCTGCTTCTCTGAACCAGAAGTCGATCTCGTCAATAACACCCTCGGCAATGCATGTCCGGCGCAGGTGCAGGGTCAGGAAAATGGCGCCGAATTCTCCCGACCTAAGGTGCCCGTGTCCACCTCCATACCCGTCCGTCCCTACACCCAGAACCCCACGACCTGCGCAGGCCCCCTCACGGCAGCCGTCGACGATCTCTCATACGACCGTGAAACCACCCATGCCGAGGCGGAGTGGCCGGAAACCACCGGCTGCGATCAACTCAGCTTCTTTCCAAGCCTTGCAGCAAATCCGACCACCACCCAGACAGACACTGCGTCCGGCCTGGAGGTCGATCTGAAAGTACCCCAGTTCTCGGACCCACTGACTCCATCTCCATCGGAGATAAGGGCGAACACCATAAAGATGCCGGAAGGGTTCACCTTCAACTCCAACGGCGCAGACGGGAAGGTCGCGTGTACGGATGGCGAGGCCCGGTTTGGCACCCCCGAGGCCGCCCAGTGCCCGGAGTTCTCGAAGATCGGAACGGTGGAGCTGGAAAGCGGGGCGCTTCCCGGTCCCATTGACGGCTACGTCTACCTCGGCGAACCGAAGCCCAACGATCCCTACCGGGTGATCCTAACCGCAGACGGCTTTGCCACCCACGTCAAGCTGGCGGGCTCCACACGCGCCGATCCGTCCACGGGTCGCCTGACGGTGTCGCTGGAAGACCTCCCGCAGACGCCGTTCTCCCGGTTCAGGCTGCACCTCTTCGGCTCCGAGCGCGGGATCTTCGCGACCCCCGATGATTGCGGGAGGTCATTCCCCGTGGAATCGACGTTCGTTCCTTGGGCGAGCGAGATCTCGAACCAGACCTCGACCCAGTTCTTCGAACTGAACTCGGGCCCGAATGGGGAGCAGTGCCCGGGCAGCACCCGCCCGTTCTCGCCGACGCTGGACGGCGGCTCAGCCGACAACACGGCCGGAGCCCACTCGAGCCTTGGCGTGCAGCTTGCACGTCAGGACGGAGAGCAGAACCTGGCCGGGCTCGAAGTGTCGGTGCCGCGAGGGTTGACGGCAACGCTGAAAGGGATTCCGTACTGCCCGGAGGCGGCGATCGCGACTCTGAACAGCGCCGGCTACCTCGGCGCGACAGAGTTGAGCACGTCCGCCTGCCCGGCGGCAAGCCAGGTCGGCTCCGTCGCCGCGACCGCGGGCGCCGGCACCAAGCCACTCAACCTTTCGGGCAAGGCTTACCTGGCTGGCGCCTACAAGGGCGCGCCACTGAGTCTCGTCAGCGTGGTTCCCGCGGTGACGGGGCCTTACGACCTGGGCAACGTGGTGGTCCGTTCGGCGCTCGAGGTCGATCCGGCCACGGCTCAGGTCACGGTGAAGTCGGACCCACTGCCGCAGATCATCGGAGGCATACCGCTGCGGACCCGGTCGCTCCGAGTGGTGCTCGATCGCCCTGGGTTCGCGCTCAACCCGACCAATTGCCAGCCCAGCCAGATCGGCGCGACCGCCTACGGGATCGAAGGCGGCCATGCCTCGCTGGCCACCCACTATCAGGTTGCGAGCTGCACCGATCTCGGGTTCGGGCCAAAGCTTGAATTGAGGTTGGGCGGCTCGACCAAGCGTCGTGGGCACCCCACTCTGAGTGCCGTGCTCAATGCCAGGGCCGGCGACGCGAATCTCAAACGGACGGTCGTCTCGATGCCGAAGGATCTGATCCTCGACAACAGCCACATCAAAACCGTCTGCACGCGAGTCCAGTTCGCGGCGGGAAGCTGCCCGTCCGGGTCGGAAGTGGGTCAGGCGACGGTCACCACCCCGCTGCTCGATGCCCCCCTGTCGGGCCCGGTCTACCTGCGGTCGTCGAGCCACTCCCTTCCCGATCTGGTGGTCGCCCTGAAGGGCCAGTTCGACATCGAACTCGTGGGTCAGGTCGGAAGCACGAAGGCCGGCGGGCTGCGAACTATCTTCGACGCGATTCCGGACGCGCCGGTTTCGCGCTTCGAACTGAACCTCTACGGGAAGGCGAGAGGCCTGCTTCAAAACACAGAAAGCCTCTGCAAGGGAAGCCAAAAGGCGGCCGTGCAGATGACCGGACAGAACGGCAGGGAACTCAGCAGCAATACCAAGCTCCGGTCCAGGTGCGGGAGCGCAAAGCAAAAGAGGAAGCGCGCCGCCAGGCACTCGAGGAGAGGCCGGTAGCCGATGCGCATCCAGAGGAGAGAGACGACGATCATCCGGGCCCTCGTAATTGCGCTGGCCGTCCTCGCGTGCTTCGCCGCCCCGGCCGCCGCCGAAGTCGAATGGCTGAGCACCTTCGGCTCGAGCGGAACGACCGGCGGGGCCTTCAATCGCGCCGCCGGCGTCGCCATCAACGACGCAACCGAACACGTCTATGTCGCCGATCGCCAGAACAACCGGATCCAGGAATTCGATGCCGCGGGCACCTTCATACGGGCCTGGGGCTTCGACGTCGTCGCAAGTGGGGAAGACGACAAAACACCAGCAAACGAGGAGCAGAACATCACCATCGCCGCTTCCGACGGCACATTCCAGGTGACCGTCGGCGCGGTCACCACCGCCCCCATTGCCTCCAACGCCGAAGCGGCGACGGTCCAAGAAAAGCTCGAAGAACTGTCATCCATCGGCGTCGGCAACGTCTCCGTCAGCGGCGGGCCGGGCAACCCGAGTGGGAGCAGCCCGTACGTCGTCACCTTCGAAGGTACGCTGGCCGGCGTAAATCAGCAACCGATCGCGCTCCAGGCAACCGGCCTCGGGGTGGCCGCCGGCGAAAAGCTGAAGTGTGAAATCAGCAACTTTGCGGCTGATTTCCAACAGCCGACGTCGCCCGAATACCAGTGGCTGGCCAACGGCGAACCGATCTCCGGCGCGACCTCGGCCGAATACACGGTGGCTGCTGGCGACGCCGGCAAGGCCCTCCAGTGCATTGGCAGGGTCCACTGGAGTGAACTCGACGGCACCGTCTCTGATACCGGCAGCCAGTACACCGTTGCCTCTCCCGTTCCGAGCACATCGATACCGGTCGGACCGACGAGCGTGGTCGCGCAAACGAGCGGAACTCTGGCCGTCGGCCCCCCCAGCGGCCAGATCCTGACCTGCAACGCCGGGTCATGGTCGGGTAGCCCGACGACCTACACCTATCACTGGTACCGAGCTGGAACCGAAATCTCCTCGAACACGAGCAGCGAAGCGACCAGCTCCTACGAAGTCACCGCGGCCGACCTTGCCGCGCCGACGGCATTCCAGTGCTCGGTCACGGCGCATAACGCAGGCGGCAGCAGCACCGTGGAGAGTCCTCCGCTGCAGACCTCACCGCCGCCGGGTTTCGTGCAGGCCATCTCAACCTCGGTCAAAACGAAGACCCGGGCCCTCACGGTCCGCGACGGCGGCCCCGTCCTCGAGGTATGCAAAGCGGAAACGACCGATGTCTGCAAGCAGGGCGTTGCGGGAGCGAGTCTTGGGCAGTTCAACCAGCCACGGGCTGTAGCGGTCGATAACTCCCCCGGCGGCGAAGGCGCGATCTATGTCCTGGACGACGAAAACTTCCGGATAGAGAAGTTCAACTCATCCCTCGAACCCGAATTCACCATCGGCAAAGAAGTGAACAAGACAACGGGAGGCAAGATCTGCACAGCCGCGTCTGGGGAGGTCTGCGGTACCGGCCTCAAGGAAGTCCAGGAGACCCCTGGCGTGTTCGGCGGCTGGGAGTTCAACTCCAACCAAGAATTCAGCGACACAAATAACCTGGGCAATGCGGTAACGGTGGGCCCGGAAGGTGATCTCTACGTCGGGACCGACAAGGACCCGAACCCACCCGTCCCCGGATCCCCGTTCACGAGGGTGCAGAAATTCGCTCCGGACGGCACTTTCCTCGGGCAGGCCCTTGTGCCGGCCCTCACCAACGGGCGGCCAGACCCGACGTCGGTCGCCGTGAACTCTGCCGGGCGGGTCTACACGGCGGTAAACGGCGAACAGTCCCAGGTCGACATCTTCGAACAGTCCGAATTCACGGAAACGGGTGAGGGAACGAACCCACTGAGCTTCATCTATCCGCATTTCGAAGCAAGGCAGGTGTCGATCGATCCGCGCAACGACAACGTAGTGATCGGCGACCAGAACGCGAATGAAGTCACGTGCGGCAAGGAAGTGTTCAGCCCGAACAACAAGGGGATCGTCGAGTACGAGCCCGAAGGGCACCAGATCGACTGCACCATTCCGTCCGGAAATGGAAGCCTTTCACGTATCTCGGGGCTCGCGGTCTCACCCGCCGGCAAGGTGTACGCGTCCGATTGGAACAACAACAAAATCAAGATCTTCAAGCTTCCGCAAGAAACGCAACCCGCAGTCGGTGAAACGTTCGTCGGCTCGATCACGCAGAACACCGCTCGAGTGCATACCGAAGTCGCAGCGGGGTTCCTGTCCACCAGTCTCAAAATCGAAATCGGGCCGGAACAATGCCCCGGTTCGTGCACGGACCATCCCGTCGCGGAGCGGGTTTATGGGCTCGGCCTCCAGACGCGCACTGTTCAAATCGAAGGGCTCGAAGCCGGAACGAGATATCACTATCGCGTCGTGGCGGAAAACTCCTTGGGCGATGCCGAATTCGCCGATGGGACCTTCAAGACATACCCATTCGTCGACCTGCTCCATGACACCTGTCCCAACGCGCTCGCTCGAAAGCAGACGCAAACCGTGGCGCTGCTCGACTGCCGTGCCTACGAGCTGGCGTCCGCTCGCTCGACCGGTGGCTACGACGTCACCTCCGATGTGGTTCCCGGCCGGACCCCCTTCGACGGGCGCCCCGACGCGAGCGGCAAGCTCCTGTACAGCGTCGTCGACGGCGGCATTCCCGGAACCGGGAATCCGACAAACCGCGGCCCGGACCCGTACGTGGCGACTCGTATCAACGAAGGCGAAGACAAGGGCAAGTGGACGACCGAATACGTGGGCATTCCGGCGGATAACCCGTTCGCCTCCAGTCCGTTCTCATCGACGCTCGCAGACACCGACTCGGCACTGCGGACCTTCGCGTTTGCGGGTTCGGAAAGCTTCCCGATCTGCTCACCCTGCTTCGAAGACGGCTCGAGCGGAATCCCGATTCGGTTGCCCAACGGCGAACTCGTCCAGGGCATGGCAGGCGACCGGAACGTGGCCGATCCAGTGCCGGCGGGATTGATTCGCAAGCCCTTCTCCGGTGACGGCTCCCACTTCGTCTTCGGCTCCGAACAGGAAATCGAGTCCGGAGGCCACGACGAAGAACCCGGCAATGTCACGGTCTACGAGCGCGACCTGGGCGCCCGGACGACCGAAGTCGTCTCCACCAATGAAGCCGGCGCGGTTCTGGGCGGGGAAGCTGCCGAGCTGGATGTCTCCCAAGACGGCTCTCGGGTCCTCGTCGGTACCCCGGTCTCGAGCGAAGCGGGCCACACCTACTGGCATCTCTACCTCCATCTCTCGGGACAGGCTCAGTCGGTCGACCTGACGCCCTCGAACCTCGAAAAGGGCGCTCTTTTCAACGGCATGACCGCCGACGGATCGCGAGTCTTCTTCTCGACAACCGACAAACTTCTCGGCTCCGACACCGATGAAGAGGTCGATATCTACGAAGCGAAGGTGGGCGAAGGTGGGGCGGCCACGGTCCGGCTGCTATCCGTCAGCTCGAGCGGTCCGTCCACTGACGAATCCTGCGAACCGCCGGGTAAACCGGACAGCTGGAATGCCGAGGCAGGAGAAGGCGGAAAGTGCAACGCACTTGCTCTGGCAGGCGGGATGGGCGTCGCGAGCGACGATGGCACCTTCTACTTCCTGAGTCCCGAGCTGCTCGACGAAGCCGCTGAAGATGAAGGAGAAGAAAACCAGCCGAACCTCTACGTGGTTCGTCCCGACCAGTCCCCGGAATTCGTCGCGACAATCGATTCGAGCACCGGAAAACCGGTACCGTCGCCTGAATTCCCGGTCTCAAACGAAAGCCTCGGCGGCTCTCAGAGCTCGCCATTGGGCCTCGCGGTCGATCAGTCGAACGGGGACGTCTATGTCGCCCAGTCGGGTACGGGTAAATACGCGCGGTTCGACTCCTCCGGGTCCCCGCATAACTTCACCGCAGGCCCGGGTGCGGGAACCAATTCGATCTCCGGGGCAGGGGGTATAGGCGAAACGGCTGAAACGGCCATCGGTGTGGATAACGCCCCTGGATCGCCCTTCAATGGAGACTTTTACGCCAAGGAATACACCGGCGCAATCGCAGTTTTCGCAGCCAATGGAGAAAAGCTCGGAGCACTGACCGGTTTCAGCGGAGCGTGCGGACTTGCGGTCGACCAGTCGAATGGCGACGTCTATGTCGCCGACTACGGCACCGGAGAAGTGAGGCGCTTCACGCCGGTCTCAAACTCCACGCCGGTGACCAATGCCAACTACACCGAAGCCGGCATCATTCCGGCGGGTGTGGCAGAACCCTGTCAGGTTGCTGCGGACACCTCTGGGTACGTTTACGTTTCAGCGTGGCCATCGGGCCCGCTCTACCGGTTCGAAGCCTCAGTTTTCGCGGCGGCACCGCCCACACTGGCGGGTGTGCAGATCACCAGTCCGGCCCAGGACGTTTATGTCGATCCGGGAACCAATGAGCTCTATGTCAATAAGGGATCGAAAATTTCCGTCTTCGCGCCAGGAGGCGGGGAAGAAGTCAGGTCCTTCGGCGAAGGACAGATCTTCGGTTCTAGTGCCATCGCGGTCAATTCGACCAGCCACCACACTTACGCAAACTCTGGGAGCAACGTGGTCGACTTCGAACGCGTGCAGCCTCCGTTCGTAGCAATCGACAATCCGGCCGTCGTGCATGCGACAGAGGAGCCCGAAACTCGCCATTACGGTGATTTCCAGGCGTCCCCGAACGGTCGCTACGCGTTGTTCGCCACCCGGCGGCCGCTCGACGAAACCTACGAAAACCAGAACCATCTCGAGGTCTATCGCTTCGATGCCGAAACGGGTGCGATCGATTGCGTCTCCTGCATCCAAACAGAAGCCGCGCCGCAGGCCGACTCCACGCTCCCTGGACACGGGCTGGGCGTGCTCGATGACGGCAGGGTCTTCTTCAACTCGAACGAGCAGCTCGTACTCCGCGACCAGAACAGTCTCGAGGATGCCTACGAGTGGGGGCAGGGCACTGTGCGCCTGATCTCAACCGGTGTCAGCCCCCACGACTCAGGTCTGCTGACGGTCAGCCGTGACGGCAAGGACGCCCTCTTCTTCACCCGTGAGCAGCTCGTGCCCGAAGACGAAAACGAGGAGTCGATGAGGGTCTACGACGCGCGGGAAGACGGCGGAGTGTTCGTGGTTCCGTCGAGCCCTCCGTGCGCGGCCTCCGATGAGTGTCACGGACCGGGAAGCAAAGCCGCTCTGCCGCCCCAAATCGGCACATTCAAAGGGGTCGGCGGTCAGTTCCAGCAGCAGCAGACCAAGAAGTGCAGGAAGGGCTTCCGCCTGCGCAGGGTCCATGGGCAGCAGCGCTGCGTGAAGACGAAGAGGGGCAAGTCTCATACGCGCAAGCGTCACAGCAGCCGAGCCTCCGCCGGGCGCGGCAGAGGAGGGTCCCGATGAATCGCAGGCAGCTGACCGGAGCGCTACTTGGCATGTTGTTCGCCGTCGCCCTGATCCCCTCAGCGGCGCAGGGGTCACCGATCCCGATCGAAGAATTCCAGACGAAAAGCAGCGACCAGCAGGCGGGTGGTCACCCCGACCTGGTTACGGAATTCAAACTCGGAGAACCCGAAAAACAGGTGGCGAAAACCGTCACCTTCGAAGCTCCGGAGGGAATCTTCGGGAACCCAAACGCGGTCAGCCGCTGCGCCTCCGCTGATTTCGCCGTTAGCGAATGTCCGGTCAACTCCCAAATCGGGGTGATAACGGTGTGGGCCTACCACAACGGCAACACCGAAGACCTCCTCGGAACGGCTCCGCTATACGACATGGTGCCCCTGGCCACGGAGGCGGCCAGGTTCCAGTTCGTCGTCCCGGTGGTGGATATCCCGATAGCGATTCCAGTAAGCGTTCGGACCGGCAGCGACTGGGGTCTCCGCTTTTCGGTTACGGAAATATCGCAGCAGACCCCGCTGCGCAAAGCCAAGATGACTTTCTGGGGTGTGCCACTTGCCACGGCGAACAAATCGGAACGGTTCCAGAAGGGCTCACCGGGACACCCGCCGGGCTGTGCGGAAAAAGAACACGCGTCCGAATGCATCGGCACCCCGGGAGAAACCAGCGAAGTCCCCCAGCCGCTGATCGACAACCCGACGGTCTGCACCGAAGAGAAACTGCCGACCGAACTGATCGTCCAGTCCTACCAACATCCGAAAGAAACGCCAGCCCGCGCTGAGTCGCAGTATGCGGCGACCGATGGCTGTGAAGCGGAGGCCTTCAATCCGGTTCTCAGCGCGAGCCTGACCACCTCGGAAGCGGATTCGGCGTCGGGCCTCAACCTCGGCTTCAAAGTGCCGCAGAACCTCGAACTGAGCGCGAGCCCCTCGGAGCTCCGAACAGCCACGGTGGCCCTCCCCGAAGGACTCACCATCAACCCGGACGCGGCAGATGGCCAGAGTGCGTGCACGGACTCGCAGGCCAATTTCGGCTCCGACGGTCCTGCCAACTGCCCGGACAACTCGAAGATTGGCACGGTTACGATCGGAACGCCGGCCCTTGACGAGCCGCTGCGCGGCTCGCTCTACATCGGGGAACCCAAGCCGGGAGACCAGTACCGATTGTTCATGGCCTTCAGCGGGTCCGGCATCAACGGCAAGCTGGTCGGCCGATTCATTCCCGACCCGGGAACCGGTCGCCTGACGGCAGCCTTCGAAGACCTGCCGCAGGTGCCGTTCGAAGAATTCGACCTTCACCTGTTCGCGTCCGATCGCGGGTTGATGGCGACGCCGACCAGGTGCACGCTCTACAGTGCCCGCGCGCGCTTCACCCCCTGGAACGACGTTTTGTCTGCCCAGGACTCAGAACAGTTCTTCCCGCTCGATTTGGGTCCCGGCGGCAAGCAGTGCCCGGGCGAAGTCCGTCCATTTGCGCCCCGGCTTGTCGCCGGATCGTCGAACCCCGTCGCCGGTGAATTCAGCGCGTTCCACTTGAAACTGGACCGTGATGACGGCGACCAGTTCCTCGGCGACCTCAACTTCCGCATGCCGCCGGGTTTCACCGGCAATCTGCGTGGGATCTCGTATTGCCCGGAGAGCTCGATCGCAGAAGCGATGCAGAAGGCCGGCAGAACCGAGCAAGCCTCACCCAGCTGTCCCGCCTCTAGCGAGATCGGGACCTCCAACGTCGCTGCCGGCCCGGGCTCGCACCCGTTCCATGCGGTCGGCAAGCTGTACTTGGCCGGGCCGCTGAAAGGCGCCCCGCTGAGCCTCGTTGCGATCACCCCGGCAATCGCCGGTCCCTACGATTACGGCAACGTCGTCGTTCGGGTTGCCCTACACGTTGACCCCCTCACCGCGCAGGTGAGCGCCGAATCGGATGAGATGCCTCAGATCATCGGCGGGATCCCGATCCGGATGCGGTCCATACAGGTCAACATCGACCGGTCGAACTTCACCATCAACCCGACCAACTGCTCGGTCTTCTCGGTCGACTCACAAGGCATCGGCGATCAGGAAACGGTCACGGATTTCTCGTCTTACTTCCACGCAGTTAACTGTGCGCGCCTCGGGTTCGAACCGAAGATGGGGGTTCGCTTGCTTGGGGGCAAAAAGCAGACCCGGCGAGGGCAGAACCCGGCTCTCCGCTTCGATCTCTGGACTCGCGAAGGAGACGCCAATCTCAAACGGCTTGCGGTGACGCTGCCGAAAGCCTTCGCGATCGACCAGCGCCACCTTGGCAATATCTGCTCCAGAGCTGAGCTCGCCTCCAAACGCTGTGCCGGTCGGCAGGCGATCGGCAATGTCCGCGTTGACACGCCGCTGCTCGATCAGCCGCTGGTGGGACCCGCGTACGCCGTCTCGGGTTTCGGCAAGCTGCCCCACGTTGTCTTCGTTCTGAACGGACAGGTGACGATCTTGGCTGAAGCCGAATCGAGCTCGGTGGGAGGCGGGTTCCTGAAGACCGTGGTACCCGTCATCCCCGACGCACCGGTCGGTCACTTCCGTTTTGATCTCTTCGGCGGCAAACAGGGCTACCTTGTCAACACGCGCAGCATCTGCACCTCCGAAGCGGCGGTAAGGGTCAGCTACGTCGCGCAGAACGAAAGACGGCACAGTCAGCAGGCCAAGGTCAACACCCGCTGCGGCAAGAAGACCGGCGGCAGAGCCTCACATAGGCAGAAGTAGGTCCCGGCTCCCGCGGGTCGATCGCTTGGCGCTCGTGCAGCGCTGATGGGCCTGCGGGCAAAATCCGCACGAAAAGGCACCAGACGGCAAAAATGGGACTTCCAAGGGAATCGGGTTGTCCGATCCTATTGCAGGAAACGGCTCTAGAAAGCCGAAAATATCACCCTCGGGCGGTTAGCTCAGTTGGGAGAGCGCCTGCCTTACAAGCAGGAGGTCACTGGTTCGAGCCCAGTACCGCCCATCCGAGGCCAAATTTGCGGTCTCGGCCGGTTGAACCAGCTAGCGACGCTGCGGCCGCTGACGGTACCGGGGCTGACTTCTCGCCTCGGAGACGAGGGTGGTTCAAGGTCAGCCGGATCCGATGATCCGATCGAGCCGGTCGAAGCTCTCCGTCCAGCCGTCGTGATGCAGCGCGCGACGGGCCTCGGTCTTGAACGTTCCGTGCTCGAGTGATACCTCCGTCGATCCGCCGAGACCTTGAAGCGACAAAGTGACGACCGTCTCGACATCGTCGGGGTCCGGGGGCTCGTAGGCGAACGTGTAGGCGAGACGACTCGGTGGCGACACCTCGCGGAACTCCCCGGTGATGTGGAAGACATCCCCCTCGGGCGGCTGCATCTCGATCCGGTAGCTGTCTCCAACCCGGGCTCGGAAGGTCAGGCTGGGGACGGTGTACCCCTCGGGCCCCCACCATTTCGCCAGCTCGGTCGCTTCGCTGAGGGCGGCGAAGACGAGCGGCGCCGGTGCCGTGATAACCCGCTTCATCTCGAGCACGAGTCCGCTCGATCGAGGTTCCATCGATCAGAAGTATCCACCAAGAAGTTCCGCATGCTCCGTCCCCCCGGCTTTGCTATGTCCAGCCGAACCCCCTAGCCCTGTAACCGGGGACCTGCTGAAGGCCCGTACCAGGCTCGGCCAGGGCCCCCGGGGCGGCAGGGCAGGAGGTTGGGGCATCGCAGAGGCCGAATCGCATCCTGCCGTCTGGAAGCACTTTGGAAGCAACAGTCCGCAGCAGAACGACAGCAGAAAAAGGCGAATTCGGCCGAAATGAGGCCATTCGCAACCAGAGAGCGACAAACGGCAGCAGATCGCAGCCGGGTTGGCGCAACTTACAAGCAGGAGGTCACTGGTTCGAGCCCAGTACCGCCCATTCCTTGAAGCCCTGCTGGATGGTTGGGGCCTCAGCTCGGAACGGCGTAGATCTGCCCGCCCTTCTCCAAGACCTTTCTCGGTGCCAGACCGGTTGGAGGCGGACCCGCGATCACTTCACCGGTTTCGGCGTTGAACTCGCCGCCGTGACAGGGACAGATGATGACCCCTCCTTCATAGCCGACGGTGCAACCGGCGTGGGTGCAGACGGCGCTGAACGCCTTGAGGCCCCCATTGGCATCGCGGATCAGGATGTCGGGGGAGCCGTCGCTCGGATCGCTGTAGGTGGCGGCCTGCCCACTCGGCAGGCGACTGGCCGGTCCGAGCTTGATGGCGCCGGGCGGCAGAGATGCGGTCTTCGAGGCCGTCCCGGCCTCGGTCCCGGCCCCTGAGGCGGCACCCGACTGCGATCCAGTACTAGCAGCGAGGGAACGTGGCGCCGAGTAGGTCCCCTTAGCCAGCGCCGAGATCCCAGCGATCGCCATTGCCGCCCCGGCGAAACCCGCCAACAGGGCGCGGCGGGTGGAGGTTGCAGCGTCCTCGTAGGTCAGGTCCCCTTCAGGCGGCCGCAGACTGGTCCGCTGCGCGAAGGCCTGCGAAGGGCGCCAGGTGACATTGTCGAGCGCCGGCTGGCCCGCGGCGCCGGCGAGGACGAACGGCAGCCAGGCGAACGAGAAGACGAGGTCGGGGCCGAGGAAGTAGGGGGTCGTGTGCCAGCTTGCGGTGAGGAAGAGGATCAGATTGAGACCCATGCCGAACAGAGCCGCGATCCGGGTGAACAGACCGGCGGTGGCCAAGAGCCCAATCAGGATCTCGGCGATCGCCACCCCTATCCCGGCCAGCTCCGGATGCGGCAGAGCGAACGTCCTTAGGAGGAATCCACCGGGCGTGCCCGCGGCAAAGCCGTGTAGTTGGGTGCCGATATAGGTGGGCGCTCCAGGATGCAGGAATCCCGGGTCGGTCAGCTTCTGGACGCCGGCGTAGACGAATGTGCCGCCGAGGAAGAGGCGTAGCGGGAACAGCGCCATCGCGGGAGACAGTGCGCTCGGTCGGCCCTGCTTCTCGTGGCGTTGCTGCATTTACCCTCATTTTCGGGGGAGCGGCTAAACGCCGATTCAGCGCAGGATGAGAAATCTTTCACCGGCGTTGCTCGCCCGACAAGAGGCCCGCCGGGTAGGTGGGAGGGTATGCGCGTGTGCGCGAGCGCGTTACCGGATGCGATGCCCGCACTTCACATAGGTTTCGCGCCGGTTCCTTCCCGATCCGCTCCCAGGATTGACCCGACGCCCATTCGGGGCTAGCGTCGGTGTGGGCCATAATCCGCTGGGGGGCGAGGCCGAAAACCACGGGACCGAACCGGAGGACGAGGATGCGACCGAAGCTGACCTACGCGAACGTCATTGCGACGCTCGCCCTATTCATTGCCCTTGGGGGTGCCTCCTACGCCGCCTTCAAGCTGCCCAAGAACTCCGTTGGAACGAAGCAGCTGAAGAAGAACGCCGTTACCACCGCCAAACTGAAGAAGGGCGCTGTCACGGCGGCGAAGCTCAAGCCGGGAACGATCCCAGGTGTACCGACCACCGTTCCGAACTCAGACCACGCGACGAGCGCCGACAGCGCGACGGTGGCGGGGAATGGCGCGCAGCGAATCGACTTCCATAGCGCCGGGATCGATTCGGCTCCCTCAAATCCTTTAGAAACACCGGCAGCGCACCAGATTTTCAGCAGCGATGGACTCACCATTCGGGCTAGCTGCATTTCTGGCGAAAAGGCCCGCCTGTACGTGACGATATCTGCTTCCGAAGGTAACGCCTTCTGGGGGTACACCAAGTACCTCAATCCGGGGTATGAATCGAAAAACGTAGGTCTCTTTTTCGGCCCGACAAACGTTGAAACGTACAGACTGGTTGATGTCACCGGCGAGAATAAAAGCGAAACCGGTCAGCTGATCTATCGGTCGCCGTCTCATACCGTGACCGTTATCTACGTGGGCGGAGTCGAAGACGTTCTCCCCAAAGAATGTGAGTTTCAGGGGACGGCTGTTGCCACAGGCTGACCTTGATGGCCCACCCTCACGCCAGACGATGGCGCCGTCAAGATCACCCAGGACGATCTGGGAAACACGTATGACCGGGTCGGTGGCGCGTACAGCAACTACCAGCCATGAAGGGAGCGTGTGGGCCTTGAGCGCAACCGCCCACGCGGGCCCCGGCTCCTCGGACCTGCTGCCATGCTCCAGAGTGAGGTCGACAACCGGTCCTGAGGCAGCAAGCGTAGAAGCGTGAGCCCGTCGGCCGGGCGGATGCTATGGCCGCTGCCAGCCGAGAACTAGGCACAACCGCATGAGCGAAGTCTTCCTCTTCGCCTTCACGGCTGCGCTCAACCCGACCCTGCTCGCGGCCTCGACTGTGATGCTGCTGATGCCGAGCCCAAAGCGACTCCTGCTCGGCTACCTGCTCGGGGCGACGATGACCAGCGTCACCCTGGGCCTGCTGATCGTCTTCTCGTTCGAGGGCTCGAGCACGGTCAGCACGGCGGAAAACTCGCTCAGCTCTGCGCAGGACTTCGTGCTGGGACTGCTCCTCTTGGTGATCGCCTACGTAATCGGCACCGAAAGCCACAAAAGGTTCGTCGAACGCCGCCACGCAAAGCACGCTGACAAGCCGAAGAAGGACCCGGCCTGGCAGAAGGTCCTCAACAAAGGCTCAGCCCGGTGGACATTCGTCGTCGGTGTCCTGCTGACCCTTCCCGGCGGCTCCTACCTCGCTGGCCTTGCGGAGATGAGCAAGCAGGAACTGAGCACGACGGAAACGGTCCTATACGTCCTCGTCTTCAACGTGATCATGCTGGCTCTGCTGGAGGTCCCCCTGCTCGGTTACACCTTCGCGCCCGACTGGACCCCCAATGCGGTGCAGCGGTTCAAGGAATCGCTCAGCCGCAACGGTGGCCGGATCCTCTTCATCGGCGCCATCGTGCTGGGAATCCTCCTGATCGTGCGCGGCTTGATCGAGCTGCTGACCTGAGGCCCGAAAGCACGCGACTGCTGCCCCAGCTCCCCATTCCAGCCCGGCCTCGAGCCCGCAGGACAAGGGCAGCGGCCAACCGAACTGGGCCGAGTCATGGAAGCTTCTTGGAAGCGATAGACCGCAGCAGTCGGCAGCAGCTTGGCCCAACTTACAAGCAGGAGGTCACTGGTTCGAGCCCAGTACCGCCCACTCGTCTCCACCCACGGCTTACAATCGCGGCATGGTCAAGGGACCTAGTGGAGGCTGCGTGTCCTGCGGTGGCCCGCTGCGGCTTTGGTCCTGGCCGCCTCACTCGGCGTCGGAGCCTGCCCTCTGGCCGCTGCCCGGGACGCCTACGTCGGCAACGAGGACGGGGTCAGCGTTTCAGTGATCGACACCCAGACCAACCAGGTTGTCGGGTCGCCGATCGGCGTCGAGGGCGAACCCGCCGGCATCGCGATCAGCCTTCACCCCGACGGAAAGCACGCCTACGTGGCCGACTTCGACCAGGAAAGCGTCTCGGTGATCGACACCCAGACCAACCAGGTGGTGGGCTCGCCGATCAAGGTCGGCGAGCTCCCGTCCGAGATCGCCGATCACCCCCGATGGCCGCTACGCCTATGTCACCAACCAGAGCTCGGAAAGCGTCTCCGTGATCGACACTCAGACAAACCAGGTTGTCGGGTCGCCGATCCCGGTCGGCGAGCGGATCTACGGGATCGCGATCACCCCCGACGGAAAGCACGCCTACGTGGCCGACTTCGACCAGGAAAGCCTCTCGGTGATCGACCTCCAGACCAACCAGGTGGTGGGGTCGCCGATCGTGGTCGGAGGGAAATTGCCGGTTGAGGTGGCGATCACTCCCAACGGTCGCTACGCCTACGTGGTCGACAACGCCTCGAGCTCGGTCTCCGTCGTCGACCTCCAGACCAACCAGGCGGTGGGCTCGCCGATCACGGTGGGAAGCGAACCCGTCTGGGTTTCGATCACACCGGACGGCAGGTATGCCTACGTCGCCGATTACGGCTCCAAAGACATACGGGTGATCGACACCGCGACCAACCAGGTGGTGGGCTCGCCGATCGCGTTGGCAGGCAAACCGGGCGCGATCGCGTTCACCCCCGACGGCGACCACGCCTATTTCGCGAACCCGGAATCAGAAAGCGTCTCCCCGCTCGACCCACTGACCAACCAGCTGGTCGGATCGCCGATCCAGGTGGGCTCCGAACCGTTCACGATCGCCATAACCCCCGACCAGCCGCCCCTCGCCTCCTTCTCCGCCCCCAGTGGACGGGTCCGACCCGGGGTCCCGGTTGCCTTCAACGCCTCGGCCTCCAGCGATCCCGACGGCACGATCGCCCGCTTTGACTGGGCTTTCGGCGACGGACAGACGGCGCCGGGTGGTGGGCCGACACCCAGCCATACGTACCGGAGCCCTGGCACCTACAAGGCGGCGCTGACCCTGACCGACAACGAGGGCTGCTCCACCGCGCTGGTCTTCACCGGCCAGACCGCCTACTGCAACGGGCGAGCGTCGGCGGCCCAGACCCAGACCATCAAGGTCGCCTACCCCGGCGTGCGGGTCAAGTGCCCCAAACGCGCCAAGCCAGAGGGCTGCAGGTTCAAGCTGCAGGCGGTGACCAAGAAGCGCAGGGGCAGGGCCGAGAGCGCCGTCGCCAAGGTCAAGCTCAAGGCCGGCAAGTCGAAAATCGTCTCGCTGAGGCCGAAGAAGAAGTTCGGGTCAAGGCTCGCCCGCGCCAAGAAGATTCTGGTTCGCGAGACGGTGGCGATCGAGGGCGCAAGGCGGAGCAGCTACCGCAGGCTGAAGGTCGTTCGCTAGCGGCAATGGTCCCACGCGGTCGGATTGCAGTAGCCGTGGTCGCACTGGCCCTGCTCGTGCCTGCGGCTGCGGCGGGCGCCGGGTTGCCCGGAGAACTCGACACCACCTTCGGCGGCGGCAGGGTGACCCCGCCGATGGGGCCGGGGAACGGCGCCGCCGGGGTTGCGCTGCAGCCCGACGGCAAGGTGCTGATCGCCGACTCGTCCGAGACGCCGTCCGGATTTTCGATCGCGCGGTTGCTGCCGAACGGCAGCCCCGATCCCGGCTGGGGCGGCGATGGCAATGTGACCACACCCCTCGGTGAATTCGCCGGCGCCTTCGACGTGGCGGTTCAGCCCGACGGGAAGGTCGTCGCCGTCGGCCAGGCGCCGGGGACCGAAAACGACGACTTCGCGATCGTCCGCTACCGGGCCAATGGCTTGCTGGATCCCGAATTCGGAGGCGGCGACGGGATCGTGCTGTTGCCGGTCGGAACGCTCGCCGACTCAGCCCGGGCCGTGGCGATCGGGCCGGGCGGCCGGATCGCGATGACCGGGCTGGTCGGCCTCACGGGCGGCAGCTTGCTGCGGGTGTCGCGGTGCTGGAAGCCGACGGCACTCCCGAAGCAGCGTTCGGCGGGGGCGGCACCACGGTGATCTCGACAACGAACGACGACCGCGGTGAAGGCGTGGCAATGCAGGGCGACGGGAAGGTCATCGTCGCCGACTCGACCGGAGGCGGGGGCGGCAACGGCTTCACGATTGTCCGGCTCGGGCTCGACGGCGAACCCGACTCCTCGTTCGGCGGGGACGGCATCGTCGTTACCCCGATTCCCGGGGAGGGGGACTGAAGAAGGCCGCGTCTCCGACGTGCTCGTTCAGCCCGACGGCAGGATCGTCGCCGGCGGCTACGGCTTTGACCTGGTCGGCATGCCTTCGGAATCCGTCGCGAAATTCGCCCTCGCCCGGTACAGGTCGGACGGCGAACTCGACTCGAGCTTCGGAAACGACGGGGTCGCGGCCTCGCCACTGCTGGGCGCCGGCAGCGCATACGGGCGCACGTTGGCGCTCGCCCCGAATGGAAAGCTGGTCCTCGGGGGGACCTATGACATAGACCCCTCGCCGGCTGAAGAAAGGTACGCGCCGGCGATCGTCCGCTTCCAGTCCAATGGGAGCCTCGACACCGGCTTCGGCGCCGGCGGGGTGGTGGAAGCGCCACTCACTCAGGGTGCCAACGAGGAGTCGCTCGAGGGCATCGTGGTCCAGCCCGACAGCAAGATCATCGCCACCGGCACCGCCTATCCGATCAGCGCACCGGGGAGCCCGGTTGCCTCGCGCTACATCGGTGAGCCTGAAGCCGAAGCGCCGCCGCAGCAGGCCAAACCCGATCTGCCGCCGGATACGAACATGAAGAAGGTGCCCCACAAGGTCGAGGCGGCCGACCTCGCCGGCTTTCGCGGCACCGCATCGGATCCCGACGGGGAAGGCCTGCGGCGGGTCCAGGTCGCGCTGGTCCACATCGTTCCCCACCGCGCCGGGGCGAGCGCGTCGCTGAAGCCGAGGCATTGGCGGACCGCCCACGGAAAGGGCACCTGGTCCTACAAACTGCCGAAGCCGCTCACCCCCGGACGCTACGTGGTCTTCTCCCGCGCGCAGGACGAACAGGGATTGAGCGAGGACGCCTTCAGCCGGCGCGACCACAACCGCTACGGGTTCCGGGTCACGGCAACGGGCGATTAGGAGGCGCCGCTAAGCTCGATGGAATGACGAGCCTCCCGTTAGAGAATCTGCAGGACCGATTCGAGGTCAGCTTCAACGGGCCGCCGATGGTCAGGCGAACCCGGGGTGCGCTGGCGGCGGCCGCAATCACGCCGCTGGCCGACCGGCACAACAACCTCGCGGCCCTTCGGGATGGGGCGAGCGACGTTGCATCAGTTCGTCGTCCTGGTACCGGCGCGGGACGCCGGCCAGGCCGTGGATCGCGCTCGCGCCGCCGTCCGCCTGGGCGGAGCCTACGGGAGCTTCTCCGCAGTCCCCACCTCGTTGCGTTAAGCGCCGAACGGGTCTACTGGAGGGCGAAGACGACCTGGACGCTGGCGGTGACGGTTGAGCCGCCGGGCTTGACCGGTGGCGCCTCGGCCCGGCCCTTCTTCACCGGTGCCGCCTCCGCGGAAATGGGCGTGACATCGGAGGTTTCGCTGATCGTGATCGGCGGGCCGAGGGTCGCGCCGGCGCGGGTCGCCAGGGCCGCGGCCTTCTGGTAGGCGATGTCGAAGGCGGCGAGGAGGGTGTTGCGGTAGGCCCGTTCGGGGTCGCTCGGGAAGAAGTTCGGGCCGCTGGTGGCGGTCGCCCCGGCCCGGATCGCCGCCGAAATCAGTTCGCCCGCCTGTTCGGGTTGGCCGAGGGCAACGGAGATTCCCTCGCTGGCTCGGTAGAGGGTGCGTTCCTCGCGGGTGACTTCGCGGATCGAGATCCGCCCGGTCGTGATCGCCCCCGGCCCGACTCCGGGGATCGTCTGGACGGCTGCGATCACCGACCGAAGGCCCTTCGAGACCGCACGCAGGGCGGCCTGGCGAGTTCGGCGTTCGCGGGCGACGGAGGCGCCGACCGTCGCCGCGTCATTCGGGACGTCCTGGGTGGCGGTGCCGCTGACCGTGATCGTCCGTTCCGCTGCCGCCGCCGGCCCGGGCGCCACCAGCGCCAGCGCGAGCAGGCCGGTCGCGATCAAAGCCAATCCCCAGCCCCTGCGGGTTCCGTCTCTCATCGCTTCGATGATCGCAGGCCCGGCGGCTGGGGCTGCTCGTGTGAGATATTCGAGCGATGAAGCCGGGCGTACAGGTCGATCCGGATTGGGTCGCCGGACACCTCGACGATCCGGCGGTGCGGGTGGTCGAGGTCGATGTGAGCCCGGCCGCCTACGACGAGGGCCACATCCCCGGCGCCGTCCTCTGGGACGCCTACCGGGACCTGCGCCATCCCGACTACTCCCCGATCGACGCGGACGAGCTCAACGCGCTGCTGTCGAGGTCGGGGATAGCGCCCGACAGCACCGTCGTCTTCTACGGCTACGCCCCCTATCTCGGCTTCTGGCTGATGGAACACCACGGCCACGAGGAGATCCGGTTGATGGAGAGCCCGCGAACGAGGTGGGAGGAGGCCGGCTACGAGTTGAGCACCGACGTCCCCGAGCCGGCGCCGTCCGCCTATCGGCCCCTCGGCGAGAACCCCGAGCTCGTCGTCGGGCGGCGGGAGGTCGAGGAGATGATCGGCGACCCGGAGATGGTGATTCTCGATGTGCGCTCAGAGGAGGAGTTCAGCGGCGAGCAGTTCTGGCCCTCGGGCGCGACCGAGGGGGCCGGTCGACCCGGACACATTCCGGGCGCCGTGCACGTGCCCGTCGACCTGGCGCGGCGGGAGGACGGCTCTCTGGCGGACGGCGAGGAACTGCGGCGGGCCTGTGAGGACCTGGGAATGCGGCCCGGTCAGAGGGTGGTCGTCTACTGCACGATCGGGAACCGGGCGAGCGTCGTCGCCTACGCGCTGAGGGAGCAGCTGGGATACGAGGATGTGGGCGTCTACTACGGCTCCTGGTCGGAGTGGGGGAGCCTGCCCGACACCCCGGTCACCTAGAGCCGCCGAACCAGCGCGCGAAGCGGCTCGATCCGAACTCCTCCTTCTCGCTGACGAGCGCAGGCGACGGCTGCTGGAAGACGCCGGTCGGTTTCGGCCCGGTCAGGAAGTCGATGTCGACGCGGCCGACCCGGTCTGAGCCGAACTCGACGTAACAGGAGCCGCGACCGTCGTAGTCCTCCGGCATCCGGCCGTCGCGCACCCGGGCGATCAGCTCCGCGGCGACGACGCGGGCGGCGCCCTCGGAGAAGACACCGGCCTTCGGGACTCCGACGGTGGCGACATCCCCGACCGCGTAGACACCGGGGAACGCCGTCTCGAGCGTCGCCGAGTCGACCGGGACGTAGCCGTCGGTGGTCATCCCGCTCGCCCGCACGACGTCCGGGGCGCGGTGCTTGGGGACCCCGAGGAAGAGGTCGTAGGGAACCTCCTCGCCGCCTTCGAGGAGGACGACGGAGCGGTCCGGGTCGAGCGAGGCGATCCTGGCGCCGGGATGAAACTCGATCTCGCGCTCGGCGAAGGCGGCTCAGCAGCGCCGCCGAGGCCTCCGGGGAGGGGGGAACGGGACTCGGCAACGGCATCAGGAGCGAGATCTGGCACTCGTCCCGGACGCCTCGACTCGAAAGATGGTCGTGCATCAGCAGGGCGGCCTCGCTCGGCGCCGGAGGGCACTTGAAGGGCGCCCCGCAGACGCCGATCACGACCCTGCCGGCGCTGAAGGTGGGAAGCAGGTCGGCCAGCGCTTCGGCGCCGGCCACCGAATAGAACTCGTGTCCTCCCTCGGCCAGGCCCGGCGTCGCCTCGATGTCGTAGTCGGCGCCGAGGGCGACGACGAGGAACTCGGCCTCGTGCACTCCCTGATCGGTGGTGACCGAGCGCGCCTCGGGATCGATCGCGACGACGGTCTCGCGCAGCAACCGCACCCCCGGCTTGGCGAACTCGCTGTAGGGGATGTGGACCTCGGCCGCCGAACGCCGCCCGAACATCACGTCGAGCTTCGAGTACCCGAAGACGAACGAGTCGCTCTGGTCGATCATCGTCACCTCGATCTCCTCGCCCAGGGCCTCCGAGAGGGAGGTCGCCAGCTCGAGGCCGCCGAAGCCTGCGCCGAGGATCAGGACCCGGGTCGCCATCCACCCAACCTATCGGGGCCTGATGCCGATCAGGAGCGCCATCTCCAGCCACTTCCAGTAGCAGTCGACGTCCTCGAAGCCGGTGTCCCGGAGCCAGCCGAGCTGGGTCTCGACGTCGAGGGTCCGGTCGGAGGGGTCCTCGGACTCGAGCGGCTCCCCGATCGCCGCGAAGAAGGCCTCGTGCAGGCGCTCGGTCGGCGAGGCGACGTGCTCGAAGTTGGCGAACACCCCGCCGGGCTCGAGCAGCTCGTAGACCTCGCCGATCAAGCGCCCGCTTGCGCTCGTCCTCGAGGTGGTGGATCACCATCGAGGAGACGACGGCGTCGAAGCGCCCGAGGTCCGGCAGGGGCTCGGTCAGGTTGTGCTCGACGAGGTCGACGCCGTCCTCGCCGTCGAACCGCTCCCGCGCGGCGGCGAGCATGATCTCGGAGAAGTCGAGGCCGACGCCCGAGCATCCGCGGGCCGCTCGCGCCGCAGGTGATCGAGAAGGCGGCCGTCGCCGGTCCCGATGTCGAGGACCCGACCGGCATCGCGCGGCACGTGCTCGAACAGGACGCTCTCGCCCTCGGCGCGGCGGGGAAGGTGGTCCGCCCGCCGCAGGTAGTGATCGACGTGCTCGGCGTTCGTCACTCCTCGGAGTTCCGATCTGCCGCCGGACACGAACATGAAGAAGGTGCCCCACAAAGTCGAGGCCGCCGATCTCACCGGCTTTCGCGGCACCGCATCGGATCCCGACGGGGAAGGCCTGCGGCGGGTCCAGGTTGCGCTGGTCCGCATCCGCCCACACCGCGCCGGGGCGAGCGCGGTCGCCGAAGCCAAGGCATTGGCGGACCGTCCGCGGAAAGGGCACCTGGTCGTACAAACTGCCGAAGCCGCTCACCCCAGGACGCTACGTGGTTTTCTCGCGCGCGCAGGACGAACAGGGATTGAGCGAGGACGCATTCAGCCGGCGCGACCACAACCGCTACCGGTTCCGGGTCACGGCACCGGGTGATTAGGAGGCACCGATAGGCTCGTTGGAGTGACGAGCCTCCCGTTAGAGAATCTGCAGGAGCCGATTCGAGGTCAGCTTCAACGGGCCGCCGATGGTCAGGCGAACTCGGGGCGCGCTGGCGGCGGCTGCAATTACTCCGCTGGCCGACCGTCACAACAACATGGCGGCCGTCCGCGACGGGGCAAGCGAGGCGCACGAGTTCGTGGTCCTGGTTCCGGCGCGAGACGCCGGTCAAGCTGTGGAGCGGGCTCGCGCCGCGGTGCAGGCTAGGCGGAGCCGTACGCCGAGCTTCTCCGCGATCCCCGCCTCGAAGCGCTAAGCGCCGAACGGGTCTACTGCAGCGCGAAGACGACCTGGACGCTGGCGGTGACGGTCGAGCCGCCCGGCTTGACCGGAGGCGAGTTCGCCCTGCCCTTCTTCACCGGCGCCGCCTCGGCGGAAATGGGAGTGACGTTGGAGGTTTCGCTGATCGTGATCGGCGGGCCGAGGGTCGCGCCGGCACGGGTCGCCAGGGCCGCAGCCTTCTGGTAGGCGATGTCGAAGGCGGCGAGGAGGGTGTTGCGGTAGGCCTTTTCGGGGTCGCTCGGGAAGAAATTCGGGCCGCTCGTGGCTGCTCGCCCCGGCCCGGATCGCCGCCGAGATCAGCGCGCCCGCCTGTTCGGGCTGGCCGAGCGCAACGGAGATTCCCTCGCTGGCCCGGTAGAGGGTGCGTTCCTCGCGGGTGACTTCGCGGATCGAGATCCTGCCGGTCGTGATCGCCCCCGCCCCGACTCCGGGGATCGCCTGGACGGCCGCGATCACCGACCGTAGGCCCTTCGAGACCGCTCGCAGGGCGGCCTGGCGAGTTCGGCGTTCGCGGGCGACGGAGGCGCCGACCGTCGCCGCGTCATTCGGGACGTCCTGGGTGGCGGTCCCGCTGACCGTGATCGTCCGTTCCGCTGCCGCCGCCGGCGCGGCCGCAACCAGCGCCAGCGCGAGCAGGCCGGTCGCGATCAGCGCCCATCCCCAGCCCCTGCGGGTTCCGTCTCCCATCGCTTCGATGATCGCAGGCCCGGCCGTCGGGCCGCTGAGCATGTGAGATATTCGAGCGATGAAGCCGGGCGTACAGGTCGATCCGGATTGGGTCGCCGCGCACGTCGACGATCCGGCCGTGAGGGTGGTCGAGGTCGATGTGAGCCCGGCCGGCTACGACGAGGGTCACATCCCCGGCGCCGTCCTCTGGGACGCCTACCGGGACCTGCGCCACCCCGACTACTCCCCGATCGACGCCGACGAGCTCAACGAACTGCTGTCGAGGTCGGGGATAACGCCCGACAGCACCGTCGTCTTCTACGGCTACGCCCCGTATCTCGGCTTCTGGCTGATGGAACGCCATGGCCACGAGGAGATCCGGTTGATGGAGAGCCCGCGAACGAGGTGGGAGGAGGCCGGCTACGAGTTGAGCGCCGACGTCCCCGAGCCGCCCGCCGTCCGCCTATCGCCCCCGCGGCGAGAAGCCCGCGCTCGTCGTCGGGCGGCGGCAGGTCGAGGAGATGATCGGCGACCCGGAGATGGTGATCCTCGATGTGCGCTCGAGAGGAGGAGTTCAGCGGCGAGCGGTTCTGGCCCTCGGGCGCAACCGAGGGGGCCGGCCGGCCCGGACACATTCCGGGCGCCGTGCACGTGCCGGTCGACCTGGCGCGGCGGGAGGACGGCTCTCTGGCGGACGGCGAGGAACTGCGGCGGGCCTGCGAGGACCTGGGAATGCGGCCCGGCCAGAGGGTGGTCGTCTACTGCACGATCGGGAACCGGGCGAGCGTCGTCGCGTACGCGCTGCGGGAGCAACTGGGGTACGAGGACGTGGGCGTCTACTACGGCTCCTGGTCGGAGTGGGGGAGCCTGCCCGACACGCCCGTCACCTAGAGCGGCCGAACCAGCGCGCGGTAGCGGCTCGACCCGAACTCCTCCTTCTCGCTGACGAGCGCGGGCGACGGCTGCTGGAAGACGCCGGTCGGTTTCGGCCCGGTCAGGAAGTCGATGTCGACGCGGCCGACCCGGTCTGAGCCGAACTCGACGTAACAGGAGCCGCGACCGTCGTAGCCGTCCGGCATCCGCCCGTCGCGCACCCGGGCGATCAGCTCAGCGGCGACGACCTTGGCGGCGCCCTCGGAGAAGACTCCGGCCTTCGGGACCCCGACGGTGGCGACATCCCCGACCGCGTAGACACCGGGGAACGCCGTCTCGAGCGTCGCCGAGGCGACCGGGACGTAGCCGTCGGTGGTCATCCCGCTCGCCAGCACGACGTCCGGGGCGCGGTGCCTGGGAACCCCGAGGAAGAGGTCGTAGGGAACCTCCTCGCCGCCTTCGAGGAGGACGACCGAGCGGCCCGGGTCGAGCGAGGCGATCCTGGCGCCGGGATGAAACTCGATCTCGCGCTCGGAGAAGGCGCTCAGCAGCGCCGCCGAGGCCTCCGGAGAGGGGGGGACGGGACTCGGCAACGGCATCAGGAGCGAGATCTGGCACTCGTCGCGGACGCCTCGACCCGAAAGATGGTCGTGCATCAGCAGGGCGGCCTCGCTCGGCGCCGGCGGGCACTTGAAGGGCGCCCCGCAGACGCCGATCACGACCCTGCCGGCGCTGAAGGTGGGAAGCAGGTCGGCCAGCTTTTCGGCGCCGGGCACCGAGTAGAACTCGTGTCCTCCCTCGGCCAGGCCCGGCGTCGCCTCGATGTCGTAGTCGGCGCCGAGGGCGACGACGAGGAACTCGGCCTCGTGCACTCCCTGATCGGTGGTGACCGAGCGCGCCTCGGGATCGATCGCGACGACGGTCTCGCGCAGCAACCGCACCCCCGGCTTGGCGAACTCGCTGTAGGGGATGTGGACCTCGGCCGCCGAACGCCGACCGAACATCACGTCGAGCTTCGAGTACCCGAAGACGAACGAGTCGCTGCGGTCGATCATCGTCACCTCGATCTCCTCGCCCAGGGCCTCCGAGAGGGAGGTCGCCAGCTCGAGACCGCCGAAGCCTGCACCGAGGACCAGGACCCGAGTCGCCATCCACCCAACCTATCGGGGCCTGATGCCGATCAGGAGCGCCATCTCCAGCCACTTCCAGTAGCAGTCGACGTCCTCGAAGCCGCGTGTCCCGGAGCCAGCCGAGCTGGGTCTCGACGTCGAGGGTGCGGTCGGAGGGGTCCTCGGACTCGGGCGGCTCCCCGATCGCCGCGAAGAAGGCCTCGTGCAGGCGCTCGGTCGGCGAGGCGACGTGCTCGAAGTTGGCGAACACCCCGCCGGGCTCCAGCAGCTCGTAGACCTCGCCGATCAACGCCCGCTTGCGCTCGTCCTCGAGGTGGTGGATCACCATCGAGGAGACGACGGCGTCGAAGCGCCCGAGGTCCGGCAGGGGCTCGGCCAGGTTGTGCTCGACGAGCTCGACGCCGTCCTCGCCGTCGAACCGCTCCCGCGCCGCGGCGAGCATGATCTCGGAGAAGTCGAGGCCGACGCCGACGCATCCGCGGGGCGCTCGCGCCGCAGGAGATCGAGCAGGCGCCCGTCGCCGGTCCCGATGTCGAGGATGCGTCGCGCGTCCGGCGGGACCTGTTCGAGCAGGACGCTCTCGCCCTCGGCGCGGCGGGGAAAGTGATCCGCCCGCTCCAGGTAGTGATCGACGTGCTCGCGGTTCGTCCACTCCTCGGAGTGCATGGGGTGGATTATCTTCGAGCGCATCGCGACCAGCCTCCACATCGCCGGCACCGGGTCCTTCGCGGCCGAGATCGCCGGCTGGGCTGCCGACGCGGGGATCGAGATCGACGGTCTGATCGAGCTTCAGGATCAGGGCGCGGGTCGGCTCAACGGTGCACGGCCTGCCGGTGGTCGCCCTCGATCGGGCCGCCGCCCGACGGGACGGCGATCCTCGGCCTCGGCGGGCGACCGAGGCGACAACTGGGATCTGCTTGCGGACGCCGGCTGGTCACCAGGAGGTGTGATCCACCCGCGGGCCCACGTCGCCACGACGGCCGAGGTCGCGCCAAGCGCCACGATCGGGCCCCTTGCGGTGGTCGGGGCCGCGACCACCGTCGGCGCTCACGCGATCCTCTCGCGCGGCGCCCTGGTCGGCCACCACGTGCGGATCGGCGAGTTCGCCACCCTCAATCCCGGTGTCAACGTCGGCGGCAACTCGGACATCGGCGCCGGCGCCTTTATCGGCATGGGCTCGGTGATCGTCAACGGCACCACCGTCGGCGCCGGAGCCACGATTGCGGCCGGGGCGGTGACGATCCGCGACGTCGCCGACGAGGCGAGGGTTCAGGGTGTCCCGGCCCGTCCCTACTCGCCGCGATGAGCGCAGCCGGGCGGATCCGTGCCGGGCTGGCGCGCCGCCTGCGCGGCCCCTACGCGGGCATCGACCGGATCGAGCAACGGCTCGACGCGTTCGGCCGCGAGCTCGACTCGATGCGGACCGACCTGAGGGCGATTCAAGCCGAGCTCGAGGCGTCCCAGAACGATCGCGATGAGCTCCGGACGGACCTGGCCGGGGCGCTGCGCGCCCTTGCGGCCGACGAGCCCCGCAACCGTCGTCGATTGGTCAGGCCATGAGGGAGGCAAAGAGGTACCGGCGGCCGTGGAGTGAGGAGCGCCCGCTCGTCTCGGTCACCGTCGCGACCCTCGGCCGGCCAGAGCTGACGACCCGCTCGCTCCCCTCGATCCTCGCCCAGACCTACGAGAACATCGAGGTGATCGTGGCCGGCGACGGAGCACCGAGCGAGACCGAGGACGCGATCGCCGAACTAGCCGACTCCGCGGGTCCGCTACCTCGACCTCGGGCCGCGCCAGAGCTGGACCGACGACCCGGCGCGGCTCTGGCTGGTCGGCGCGACCCGGCCTCGAAACGCGGCGGTGGCGGCGGCGACCGGCCACTGGATCGTCGAGTTCGACGACGACGACGCACTGCGGCCGAACTGCATCGAGGCGCTTCTCGAGCTCGCCCGCGGAGACCGAGGCGGAGGCCGTCTACGGGCAGGTCCGCCAGCACGCCGGGGAGGAGGAGACCGACTTCTGCGTCTTCCCACCGCGCCTCGGCCACTTCTCATGGGCGGCGGGGATGTACCACCGCGGCCTGCGCTTCTTCGGCCGCCAGGCGCTGGCCGCGGACCTCGGCCTGCCGGGAGACTGGTGGCTGGCGGAGAGGATGTTGCGGGCCGGAGTCCGGTTCGCGATGCGCGACGAGGTGCTCTGCGATGCCTACGCGTCGGAGCGGGAGCGGGTTGCGCGGGAGGACGGTCGGATTCCATGGTCGGATCAGGGCCGATGAGCCGGCGCCGCGCCGGTTTTGCCGTCAATTGATGTAATGGTCGATGAGTGAGTGAGAGGGACCTATCGGTCGTCGTCTTCGGTGCCAGCGGAATCACCGGCCGCGGGGTGGCCGCCTACCTCTCCGGTCGGGCTGACGACGGAGACTTCCGCTGGGCGGTGGCCGGCCGCGACCTCGGCAAGCTCGAGCGGGTTCTCGACGAGGTCGGCTGCACGCCGCCGGAGTCGATCGTCGCCGACGTCGGCGACCCCGCCTCGCTGGCGGCGATGGCCGCGCGGACCCGGGTCGTCCTCGACCTGGTCGGCCCCTACACCCTCCACGGCACGCCGGTGATCGAAGCCTGCATCGAGAACGGCGCCCACTACGTCGACCTGACCGGAGAGATCCCGTTCGTGCGGCGGACGATCGACGCCTTCCACGAGCGCGCGGCGGACGCCGGCGTCAAGGTCGTCCAGGTCAGCGGGTTCGAGGCGCTGCCCCCCGACCTCGCCGTCCTGCTCGCGGCCGAGACCGCCCGCGAGCGCTGGGGCGAGGAGCTGGCCGAAGCCGACGCGATCGTCACCACCCAGCAGCCGGCCGGCCGAATCGGCGCCGGCGACATCATCTCCGGCGGCACCCTGCAGAGCCTCGCCGAGGCGCTCGGGGGCGACGGCGCCGGCGACGTCACCGACCCGGCGTCCCTGATCCCCGATCCGGGTTTCGCCGCCGCCGTGCGCCACGCCAGCCCGATCTCGCTCGCGCCCCGGGCCAATGCCCGCGGCGAGGCGATCGCCCCGATGTCCCCCGCCGCCTTCATCAACCCGGCCGTGATCCAGCGCACCTCGCTCCTGACCGCGATCGACCGCGGCGAGGCGGCGGTGCCGTTCCGCTACCGCGAGGGAATGGCCGTCCCCGGCAGCGCCGCGACCCTGCCGCTGCGCTATCTCGCGGTCGGCGCGCTGGGGGGAGTCCAGGCTTCCTTCGCGGCCCTGACCCGGACGAGCCCGGGAGTGCGGGCCCGGGCCGCGGACTGGCTGCGGCGCCTGCTCCCCTCCTCCGGCTTCGGGCCGAAGGGCGACCGGCTCGAGGAGTGGTCCTGGCAGCTCGACGTCGACGCCCGCACCACCGGTGGGCACTACCTCCGCGTCGGCCTCGACGCCGACGGCCACCCCGGCTACCTGTCGACCTCGAGGATGCTCGGCGAGGCCGGCCTGCTGCTCTCGGAGAACGGATCGACGCCCGAGCGGGGCGGCTGCCTGACCCCGGCGGCCGCGCTCGGCACCGACTGCATCGATCGTTTCAAGCTGGCGGGACTGCGCTTCTCGGTCGCGTCATGATCGAGGGTCTCGACACCGGTACGACCGTCGGTCGGCCGGGTTGAGGAGAGTGGGATGAAGAGGAAGACGAAGATGCTGATCGGCACCGCGGTGCTGGTCGCGCTGCTCGGGGCCGGAACCGCGGAGGGGCTGACGATCCGCGCCGGCGACCTCCTCGTCATCGGCAACGGCGGCTTCCGGCCGACGAAGCTGCCGAAACACCACGACGCCCCGATCACGATCTACGGCGGCGGCAGGATCGACACCGTGTCCGGCAACCCGCCCCCGATCATCGAAACGATCACCTTCGAATTCGACCGCCACGGCTCGGTCGACACCAAGGGCCTGCCGGTCTGCAAGCCGGGCCGGCTCGAGGCGACGACGGTGGCCGGCGCCCGCCATCTCTGCCCCGGCTCGATCATCGGCAAGGGCGAGGGCAGCGCCCTGGTCACCTTCCCCGAACAGGCGCCGTTCAAGGTCTCCTCGCCGATCACCGTCTTCAACGGGCCGCGCAAGGACGGCAACCCGACCGTCCTCGCCCACGCCTACACCACGGTTCCGGTGCCGACCACCTTCATCGTCCCGGTCGAGATCGAAAAAATCAGCAAGGGCGTCTACGGATACCGGACCGAAGCCCGGATCCCGAGGATCGCCAACGGCTATGGCATCCCCGTCTCCGGCAGCCTCACGATCGGCCGCCGCTGGACCTTCAAGGGGGTCAAGCACAGCTTCGTCAACGCCCGCTGCGAAACCGGCCACCTTCAGGCCCGCGGGCTGTTCACGTTCAAGAACGACATCGTTTTGCGGGGCACTTTTTTCCGGCCCTGTCAGGTAGCCGGATAGAGCCAGGGGGAGGGGTGGTTACGAGGCGCCGGCGTGGAGCTCCGGCGTCCTCGTGCCGCCTCTTTGCCCCTCGACGCGGCTGACGAGGTCGAAGAAGTAGTCGTTGCGGCCGCGGCGGACCGGCTTCGGGAAGAGGCGGCGGGCGCGGCGGTGGGCGGCGGCCGCGGCCCGGAAGCTGGTCTCGTGGGCGCGGGTCCAGGGGATGCCGAAGATCTCGCGGACGCGGGGCGGCAGGGTCCCCTTGATCAGGTGGTTCTGGGCGGCGATGTTGCCCCGGGCCGGCAGCGGCACCGGCTGCTTGAAGGCGACCAGCGGCGCCATCTCCAGCGCGTGCTCGGTCGCGTGCAGTTCGGGTGAGGCGAGTTTGGCGTCGAACCAGGCCCTGAACTCGGGGTAGGTCGCCGGGACCTCGCTGCGCGGCAGCCCGAACAGCTCGCCGAAGCGGACGTAGTCCTGCCAGAGGTCCTCGAGTTCGGCGGCCGAGAGCTCGCGGACCATCGTCTCGTACATCGCCCGCCCGGAGTCGGCGATCACCGCCATCGTCCACAGCATCAGCTCCGGGTCGTAGGCCGAGTAGGAGGTGCCGGCGGGGTGGACGCCGGCGGCGTCGGGCAGGGTCCCGTTGATGGTGTCGTGCAGCCGCGCGACCTTGGCGAGCTCCTCGTCGGCCTCGGCCTTGGTGCCGAGGAAGATCGTCTCCTGGATCTTCGCCGTCCGCGCCAGCCGCTTGAAGGGCCGGTCCTTGGAGCGGGTGCTCAGCATCGTCCCGGTGTAGGTGAGCGGTTCGAGGGCGCCGATCAGGAGCGCCCGCTGTCCGTAGAGGAGGCCGACGGAGCGGTCACCGTGGACGCGGCGGGCCACCGAGCGGCCCGGGGGGAAGTAGTGAGCCTCGGCTCCCGCCTCGGTCATGCCGAGGATGCTACTCGGCGGCAGGCGGCTCGGCTGCGACAACGACCGCCGTCACCGCGGCGCCGTGCGCCGGCGCCGGGGGCGGGTCGTGCAGCTCGTGCGCGGCAAAGATCTCGTCGAGGTCCTCGCGGGTGAGCGTCTCGCGCTCGAGCGCGTTGGCCGCGAGGTCGTCGAGGCAGCCTCGGTTCCCGGCGAGGAGCGCCCGCGCCCGGCGGTAGCGCCTCGCGGGCGAGCGTCATCGCCGCCAGGTCGACGTCGCGCCGGGTCCGGTCCGAGAGCGCGTAGTCGTTGGTCGGCAGCGCGATCGGCGGGGCGCCGTCGGCGTCGAGCGAGACGCCCATCCCGAATTCGGAGACCATCTGCTTGCAGACCGCGTGGACCCGCATCAGGTCGTCGACCGCTCCCGAGTAGGACGCGTTGAAGACCTCCTCCTCGGCCGCCCGCCCGCCGAGCAGGGTGACGATCTCGTCGAGCAGCTCCTCGCGCGAGCGCAGGTAGGTGTCCTCCTGCGGCGAGTGGCCGACGAACCCGAGGGCCGGGCCGCGGGGGACGATGCTGAGGATCTCGGGCGGGTCGAGCCCGAGCAGCCGCCGGCAGAGCGCGTGCCCGGCCTCGTGGTAGGCGACGATCCGGCGCTCCTTCTGGTTCAGGCGGCGGGCCTGCTGGGAGCCGACCGACTGCCGCAGCAGGGCCTCGTCGAGGTCGACCCTGGCGATCCACTCACGGCCGGCGCGCCCGGCGATGATCGCCGCCTCGTTGAGGGAGTTGGCGAGCTGGGCGCCGGTCATCCCGGTCGTCTTGCGGGCGACGTCGGTGAGGTCGAGGTCGGGGCCGAGCGGCTTGCCCTTGGCGTGGGCGCGGAGGATCGCCTCGCGGCCGTCGCGGTCGGGCGCCGAGACCAGCACCTGGCGGTCGAAGCGGCCCGGGCGCAGCAGCGCCTTGTCGAGCTTGTCGACGTAGTTGGAGGCGGCGATCACGATCACCGTCCCGGGGTCGCGCTCGAACCCGTCGAGCTCGACCAGCAGCTGGTTCAGGGCCTGCTCGCGCTCGCTGGTGCCGCCGTCGCCGCCGCCGCCGGTGCGGGAGCCGCCGATCGCGTCGAGCTCGTCGATGAAGATCACCGCCCGCCCGGACTTGCGGGCCTCTTTGAACAGGCGCCGGATCCGCGCCGCGCCGCGGCCGACGAACATCTCGACGAAGCTCGAGCCGGAGGCGGAGAAGAAGTCGACGCCGGCCTGGGCGGCGACGGCGCGGGCGAGCATCGTCTTCCCGGTCCCGGGCGGGCCGTAGAGGAGGACGCCGCGCGGCGGCTGGGCGCCGAGCGCCGCGAAGCGGTCGGGATCGCGGAGCCAGGCGGCGACGTCCATCAGCTCGTCCTTGGCGGCGTCGACCCCCTGGACCTCGTCCCAGAGGACGGGCTTGGTCTTGCTCGCCTTGACCGTTTCAGGCTTGGTCGCGCCGAGCGTCCCGCGCAGCAGGGTCACGAAGACGAGCAGCAGGCCGAACATGAAGACGACGCCGAAGACGGGGTACCAGTCGAAGAAGAAGCTCTGGATGTCGGCCGCCATCGGGGCAGGGAGTCTCCGCAAAAGTCACCCGAGTTCCCATCGCATATATGTCCAATGGACTAAATGTCGTAGAACGGATGCTCAGCTTCGTTCGACCTGCGAGCCGCCGACGATCGCTTCCTCGCCGGTGTCGCCGAACCGCACCCAGGCCTTGTTGCCGCCGTCGTAGTCCGGAGCCCAGAGGAGGAGGGTCGCCGCCCTTCCCCAGACCGTGCAGTCCTCCTCGCCGAGCTCGTCGACGCCGCGCCAGACGCGGATGAAGGGGTTGCCCTCGATCTCCTCGCCGATCGTCGTCGGCTCGCGGTGGCCGGGGTGGACCGTGGTCTCCGGCGGCAGCTCGGTCAGCCGCATCACCGAGGCCCGAAGGTCGTCGAGGCCGCTCGCGCCGGGCGCCATCGTCCCGCCGACGGTGCCCTTGAAGAGGACGTCGGCGGTGAAGACGTCGCCGCCGTCGATGAGGAAGGCGAGGTGCCCGGCGGCATGGCCGGGGGTCGCGATCGCCTCGATCTCGAGGCCGCCGTTGGAGAGCTTGCCGCCGTCCTCGATCAGCTCCGCGACCTCCTCGTCGATCTCGGCCGCGGTCTCGGGATGGGCGACGAACGGGACTCCGCCGAGCCGCTGCTGGGCCGCCGCCAGCCCGGCGATGTGGTCGGCATGGGGGTGGGTGATGAGGATGTGGGTGATCTCGATCCCATCCTGCTCGGCCTTCTCGAGCAGCGGGTCGAGCAGGTCGTTGCCGTCGATCAGGACGCCCTTGCCGGACTCCTCGTCGGCGACCAGGTAGGCGTTCGACAGCCACTGCGGGTTCTCGGTCCTCTCGACGATCACTCTCTCCTCCTTCGTTGCGGCGTCCGCTAACCGTATGGCCTGTAGATCAATCTGTGCCCGAGCAATTCGGTGACGGTGACGAGGCGGTATCCGCGGCCCCGCAGCGTCTCGATGATCTGCGGCAGCGCGGCGAGGGTGTCGGCGCGGGTGCCGCCGCCGTCGTGCATGACCACGATCGAGCCCGGGTTCACCGCCCCGACCACCCGCGAGTAGACCGCTCCGCTGCCCGGATTCGACCAGTCGCTGGGGTCGACGTCCCAGGTGACGGTCGTCATCCCCGCCTCCGCGCCGGCGGCGACGACGGCTTCGTTCTCGGCGCCGTCGGGGGGCCGGAAGAGGCAGGGCCTGAAGTGGGTGGCGCCCTCGATCAGGTCGCTCGTCTCCTTCAGGTCGGCGTAGCCGGGGTAGGCCTGATGGTGGGTCGTGTGGTTCCCGATCTCGCTGCCCTCGCGGAGAAGGTGCCGCATCGTCTCCTCGCGGCCGGCGATCTCCTGCCCGATCTCGAAGAAGGTCGCGACGGCGTGCTCTTCGCGGAGGACGTCGACGAAGGCGTCGGTGTAGGAGCTGGGGCCGTCGTCGAAGGTGAGGGCGACGGCGTCGCGGTCGCGTGGGCCGTGGGTGACGAGGCCGGCGCCGCCGCCGGTGCAGCCGACGACCCGGACCGGGCGCAGTCGGAAGAGGCGGGTGTCGACCGCCGGCAGGCTGGCCCTGCATCGCCGGCATCCGCCGCGGTTCTCGATCACCCGCCAGCGGTAGCGATGGGGCCGCAGGCCGGCCCGACCCGGCGCCAGGTCGAGCACCAGCTTCAGCGAGCTCGGCCGTTTGACCCGGGCGGGGATCGAGAAGCGGCGCACCGTCGCGCCCTTGGCGTTGAGCAGCGAGACCCCGACCCGCGTGTGGGTGCCGCGCCTGCCGCCGGCGCAGAGCTCCCTGGCGCCGCGGCCGTGGACCGGGCGCAGCAGGAAGCAGAGGTACCTCGACCCGGGGCTGCGGGTGAGGGGGAGGCGGTCGAGATCGGCGAGCGGGACCGGGCTGGTGGTCGCCACCGAGAGAAGCAGGCGTCTGCCGGCCTGGGAGATGGCGGCGTCGACCAGGTCGGTCGCCGCGGCGCTCGGCGGGGTCGGAGCGCTCGCCACGGCGGGGCCCACGGCAGCCGCGAGCAGCGCGCTCAGCAGGGCGGAAATGCACAGGATCTTGCGAGAGAGGCGAATCAGCGGGGCTCCGGAGACCGATTCGAATGAACCTCTCCATACTAGGCCCGGCTCGACCGCACCCAATGGCCGCGCCCGTGTTTACAGCCGATGTGAGGGTCTGCAGCATCAAGCTGCTCCTGGCGATCGTCCTCTCTATGGCTCTGATCGCCTCCGCGCCCGCCGCGGCTTCATCCGGCGGCGCCGGCACCCGCACGTCCGCGATCGAACCGCCCGCGCCCGCTGCGCCGGCGCCCGTCACCGCGTTCGACCGCCAGGGAATGTGGATCTGGTACGTCGACCGGACCGAAGGCGGGGACCCGGGCCGGATCGCCGCCCGGGCCAAGCGCGCCGGGATCGGCACGCTCTACATCAAGTCCGGCGACGGCGGCGACTACTGGAGCCAGTTCAACAAACCGCTCGTCGAAAGCCTGCACGCCGCCGGGCTCAGCGTCTGCGCCTGGGCGTTCGTCTACGGCGACTCGCCGGTCGCCGAGGCCCGGGTCGCGGCCACCGCGGTCAAGCGCGGCGCCGACTGCTTCGTGATCGACGCCGAGGGCCAGTACGAAGGCAAGTACGCGGCGGCGGAACGCTACATGCGCGCGCTGCGGGCCCGGATCGGCGCCGAATACCCGGTCGCGCTGGCGGCCTTCCCCTACGTCGACTACCACCCGGCCTTCCCCTACTCGGTCTTCTTCGCCCCCGAAGGCGCCCAGTACAACCAGCCGCAGATGTACTGGAAGGCGATCGGGACCTCGGTCCGCGGCATCTACGAGCACACCTACTTCTACAACCGGGTCTGGGGCAAGCCGCTCTACCCGCTCGGCCAGACCTACATGGCGCCGGCCCGCAGCGAAATCGTCCGCTTCCGCCGCTTCGCCGAGAACTACGGCGGCGAGGAGGTGAGCTGGTGGGCGTGGCACGAAACCAACTCCCGGGCCTGGGGCGCCCTCGCCGCCGAACTCGTCGGCCCCGTCCTCGGCTACCAGCCGATCGCCACCAACCCGGTCCTCAAGCGCGGCAGCAGCGGCGACCTCGTCGTCTGGGCGCAGATGCACCTCCGCGCCGCCGGCCGCCTCAACCTCCCGATCACCGGCATCTACGGGAAGCTGACGACATCGGCCGTCCGCACCTTCCAGGCCGAAAAGGCCCTTCCCGCCAACGGCGTGATCGGCCAGACGACCTGGAACGAACTCCTCGCGATCGAACCGGTCCGGCCGCTCTGGGCGGGGCGCCAGGCGAAGCGGGGGCGCGGCGCGGCGGCCAGCAGCGCGGTGGCTCCCCACCGCCCGCTCTCGGCCTCGCTGCCGGCCAAGGCCTACGAGATCGATCCTGGCTCCGCTCCCTGAGCGGGCCTGAGATAATCCCCGGCCGGGCGCCTGCCGCCCATCCCTCGGGGGCGTAGCTCAGTTGGTTAGAGCGCCGGCCTGTCACGCCGGAGGTCGCGGGTTCGAGTCCCGTCGCTCCCGTATCAGCCGATCGGGGTGCAGGGTTTCTGGAAGCTGGCAACAAGGCTCGGGCCGGAGCGGAACTTCGCTTCCAGATGGGCGGAGAAGTGGCCATTGCTGCAATTCGCGGTCAGGTAGCCCTTGCGGTCGATGTTGAAGGAGAAGTAGGTCACCGAACCGGCGCCGCCCGCGATGACCGGGATCGTTGCGACCGAGTGCAGGCGATACGGCCCTTTGTGCTCGCGGTTGGTCCAGACCTGCGTGACGATCGCCGTCGGGGCGGGGACGTTGACGTAGGCGTGGACCAGGAGCAGGGCCTTGCCGTCCCTCTCCCCGCCGTTGAAGAGGAGGAGCGGGCCCTGCGCGGTGAACGGCGCCGATTCGGGGAACTGGACCTCCACTTCGCCGCGGCCGGTGCCGACGATGGCGTCCCCGCAGGCGCTCTTTGCCTGCTCGGTGGTGGTCGCTTCGAGTCGACCCTGGGCGCAGGAGGGGAACTTGTCGGCTTCTATGTTTCCGGCCTTGCCGGTGTCGAGGGTGACTTCCGAAATCGCAGGCGGGTGGCTGCCGTCGACCGTGGCGATGCGGCCGCTGGTGTGAAAGGACACCGGTGCCAGGCCGCGGCGCGGCAGTTTCCTGGGCGAGGCGTTGCCGGTGACGGTGAAGATGAGATCACCGGCCCGCACGGACACGGGCTTTTCACCGGCGGCGAGGGCCGCCCCGAGCGAGAACGGAAACCGCGAGAACGGCCAGCGGGATGGCGAGCAGGCGCTTCTTCACGACGGACCTCCTGTTCGATCAACGGGGTCCGACTGTCCCACTACTGCAGTAGAGTTTGAATTAAGACCGTATTAGTCTGCTAGTACACCAATGCCGAGCGAAATCCAGAGCCCCTTCTCCGTCGATCGCGCTTCCGAGATTCCCGTCGGCGTGCAGTTGAGGTGGCGGCTGCGCGCATTGGTCCTGGCCGGAGAGCTGCGCCCCGGCGAGGAGCTGCCGAGTGTGCGCCAACTTGCCTCCTGGGCCGGGGTGAACCCGAACACCGTTCGCGGCGTCTACGACGACCTGGGGCGCGAGGGCCTGATCAGGAGCCAACAGGGGAAGGGCACCTACGTCGACGAGGGGGCCGAGTCGCATCCTGGGCTGGAGTCGATCGCGCTGGAGGCGGTCGGGCGCGCTCGAGAGGCGGGGGTGGGCGCCGGCGACTTCGCAATCGCAGTCATGGCCTGCACCGACCTGCTCGGCGGCGAAGGGGTGGGGCCGGAGGGCACGGAGGGCAGCGGCCCGACGAGACGGTGAGGACATCGGGACTCGGCTCGAGCTGCGTCGCCAGATCGGTCAGCTCGAGGCCGAGCTTGCGAAGTACGTGCTGGATCTCGACCCCCAGGAAGAGCCGATCTCGCCACCCTGGTCCTCCGGACACGTGACCGGGGTCGAGGAGCTCGAGGAGATCCGCGATGCGCTCTTCGAGCGCCTATTCCGAGCCCAGCGGGCGGCGGTGGAGCGGGTCAGGCAGGAAGGGGAAGAGAGGGCCAGGCGGGAGGTGCGAGCCGGCCCCGGTCCGCTGGGGAGAGCGATGAGCAGATGGCGCAAGGCCGCCGGATCAGAGCTCTCATCCCGCCCGGCGGTAGCGGATGTGCGTCGCCAGTGGGGAATGGAGGACCTCGTCGGGCTCGAAATCGAACTCGGCGACGCCGTCGAATATCCCCTCGCCGGACCCGAGCAGAACGGGGGCGATGTCGAGCCAGAGCTCGTCGATGACGCCCGCCTGCAGCGCTTGGCGGACGGTCGAGGCGCCGCCCGCGATGTCGACGCCGTCGTCGCCGGCAGTCTCGCGGGCCTGGGCGTAGGCGGCGTCGAAGCCATCGGTGACGAAGTGAAACGTCGTCCCGCCCTCCATCTCGATCGGCTCGTGAGCGTGATGGGTCAGGACGAACACGGGCGCGTGGTAGGGCGGCTCGGCCCCCCACCAGCCCGACCACTCCTCGTCCCACTCGCCGCGGATCGGGCCAAACATGTTGCGGCCCATGACGTAGGCGCCGCGGGGGCGCAGCAAACGGCGCTCGGCGGTGGCGTCGGCCTCGTTCGCGCGCTCGTCGCCAAGGTGCCAGCTGTGAAGCTCGCGGCCCCGCTTGCCGAGCGGGTCGTCGCGGCTTTGATCCGGCCCGGCGACGAAGCCGTCGAGGGAGATCGACATGTGGCAGGTGGTGTCGGCCATGGCGACGCGGGCGGAAAGATATCGGTCACCCGAACGCCTTGTTCCTCCTCAAACGGGTAGATACGGTGTATCGAGGTGGAGGAGCGCGTGATTGCATCTGAGGGCGCAGCCATGGGACGAGGCGACGGGCTGCGCCTCGTGTTCGCGGTTCTGCTGCTGGGCGTCGCGGCGGCGGCTGGATGGACGGCGGCGGGCCTGACACCGACCGATCGGGCCGCGGAGCAGGCGACGACGGCCGGCCATGGCCTGACGAGCCTGCCGATGGCGGCGCAGGGCCCGGTCTCGGTCGCCCTGGGAGGCGCGAATCCGGCCTACCGGGTCACGAACCTCGAGGCCGTCAACCCGGCGCAGCACCTGCGGGCAGGCTTCTCGCGCCACGGGGTCACGGTTGACTCGGGCAAGGCGGGGCTCGGCATGAGGCTCTCCGCCTACGGGTACGCGGGCTCGCTCGAGCCGGTGGGGTCCGGCCCGGCCCCGCGCCGCCGGCAACCGGGTCAGCTACGCGCGCGGAGCGCTCACCGAGTGGTACGCGAACGGCCCGCTGGGAATCGAGCAGGGCTTCGACGTCGCGGCCCGACCGGCCGCCGCCGCCGGGCCGCTGACGCTCGCGCTGGATCTCTCCGGCAACCTCGCCGCGCGGCTGCGCAACGGCTCGGTCCTGCTCACCGGGCCGGGCGCCACGCTTCGCTACGGCAACCTCCACGCCACCGACGCCCGCGGGCGCGTGCTGCGCTCCTGGCTGCAGCTGGACGACGGGCAGGTGCTGATCCGCGTCGCCGACCGCGGCGCCGCATATCCGCTGCGAATCGACCCCCTGATCCAGCAGGGCCAAAAACTCACCGGCGCGGGCGGGGTCGGGACCGGCCGGGTCGGCTACGACGTCGCGCTCTCGGCCGACGGCAACACGGCGCTGGTCGGCGGGCGCTACGGGATCCGCGGCGCCGGCGCGGCCTGGGTCTTCACCCGCACGGCCGGGGTCTGGAGCCAGCAGGGCGGAAAGCTGGTCGGCACGGGCCACACCGGTGAAGGCGAACTCGGCCACATCTCGGAAGGCGAATTCGGCCTGGCCGTCGCGCTCTCCGCCGACGGCAACACGGCGCTGGTCGGCGGTCCCCAGGACGACAGCGGCAGGGGCGCGGCCTGGGTGTTCACGCGCTCGGGCACCACCTGGACCCAGCAGGGGCCGAAGCTGACCGGCGCCGGCGCGAGCGAACACGCCCAATTCGGCGAGGTCGTCGCGCTCTCCGGCGACGGCAACACGGCGCTGGTCGGCGGCCGGCACGACGAAAGCAACACCGGCGCGGCCTGGGTCTTCACGCGCTCGGGCTCGACCTGGGCCGAGCAGGGCGAAAAGCTGACCGGCGCGGAAGAGATCGAAGAAGGCAGGTTCGGCTCCAGCGTGGCGCTGTCCGAAAACGGCAACACGGCGCTGATCGGCGGGCTCGGCGACGACGAACTCACCGGCGCCGCCTGGGTCTTCACGCGCACGGCCGGAGTCTGGACCCAGCAGGGCGAAAAGCTGACCGGCACCGGCGAGAGCGGGGAAGGCGAATTCGGCGAGAGCGGTCGCGCTCTCGGCCAGTGGCGACACGGCGCTGATCGGCGGGCGCTATGACGAAACCGCGCACCGGCGCGGCCTGGGTCTTCACCCGCTCGGTCGCCGGGGTCTGGACCCAGCAGGGCGAAAAGCTGACCGGCACCGGCGAGAGCGGGGAAGGCGAATTCGGCGACGATGTCGCGCTCTCGGCCAGTGGCGACACGGCGCTGATCGGCGGGCCCGAGGACAACACCGCGATGGGCGCGGCCTGGGTCGTTCACCCGCTCGGTCGCCGGGGTCTGGAGCCAGCAGGGCGCGAAGCTGACCGGCGCCGGCGAGAGCGGGGAAGGCGAATTCGGCGAGGCGGTCGCGCTCTCCGGCGACGGCAACACGGCGCTGATCGGCGGGCCCGAGGACAACACCGCGGTGGGCGCGGCCTGGGTGTTCACCCGCTCGGTCGCCGGGGTCTGGAGCCAGCAGGGGTCGAAGCTCACCGGTGGCGAAGAGGGCAACAGCGAGTTCGGCGTCCTCGTCTCCCTCTCCGCCGACGGCAACACGGCGCTGGTCGGCGGCTGGAAGGACAACGGCACCAAGGGCGCGGCCTGGGTGTTCACACGAACCGGTGGAGTCTGGAGTCAGCAGGGCCCGAAGCTGACCCCCACGGGTGAGGTCGGGGAAGGCGGGTTCGGGACCAGCGTCGCGCTCTCCGCCGACGGCAACACGGCGCTGATCGGCGCGCCCGGCGACAACGGCACGCAAAGGCGCGGCCTGGGTCTTCACCCGCTCGGGCATCGACCTGGACCCAGCAGGGCGGAAAGCTCACCGGCGGCGCCGAACAGGTAGGCGCCGCCTGGTTCGGCTACACCGTCGCGATCTCCGCCGACGGCAAAACGGCGCTGGTCGGCGGCTGGCTCGACGACAGCTGGAACGGGGCCGTCTGGGTGTTCACCCGCACGGGCTCGACCTGGAGCCAGCAGGGGCCGAAGCTCACCGGCGGCGTCGAAGAGACCGAAGAAGGCATGTTCGGCACCAACGTGACGCTCTCCGCCGACGGCAACACGGCGCTGATCGGCGCCTGGAACGACGAAAGCGTGGCCTTCGGCAACCGCGACTACAGCGGCAAGGGCGCGGCCTGGGTCTTCACCCGCACGGCCGGGGTCTGGAGCCAGCAGGGGCCGAAACTGACCGGCGCCGGCGAGGTCGGCGACGAACCCGGCAACGAAAACGGCAAGTTCGGGACGATCGTCGCCCTCTCCGCCGACGGCGACACGGCGCTGATCGGCGCCTGGAACGACGACAGCAGCAAGGGCGCGGCCTGGGTGTTCACCCGCTCGGTCGCCGGGGTCTGGAGCCAGCAGGGGCCGAAGCTGACCCCCACGGGCGAGGTCGGGGAAGGCAGGTTCGGCGTCGCCGTCGCGCTCTCCGCCGACGGCGACACGGCGCTGATCGGCGCGCTCTACGACAACGGCGCCAGGGGCGCGTCCTGGGTGTACAGGCGCTCGGGCTCGACCTGGACCCAGGAGGGCGGAAAGCTGACCGGCGGGGGCGAATCCGGGGAGAGCGAATTCGGCACCAACGTCGCGCTCTCCGCCGACGGCGCCACCGCGCTGATCGGCGGCTGGCGCGACAACGGCGGCGCCGGCGCGTCGTGGGTCTTCATCGATCCGCCCACCGCGACGACCGGCGCCGCGACGGGCGTCGGCGAAACCAGCGCGACCCTGAACGGGACCCTCGGTGGCGGTGGCTCGCGCAAGGCGCACTTCGAGTACGGGAAGACCACGGCCTACGGAGCCACCACCGCCACCCAGACCGTCGGCTCCGCCAGCGGCTCGAGCCCGCTCGCGACCGCGATCGGCGGGCTCGACCCGGCAACGACGTACCACTTCCGACTCGTCGTCGAAAGCTCCGGGGGAGTGGCTTACGGCGCCGATCAGACCCTTGCGACCGATTCCAAAACCGAGCCCCCGACCGAAGGCGAAAAACCACCGCCGCCCCCACCACCACCGCCGCCGCCCCCCGGGCCGTCCCTGCCGCCTGAACTTCTGCACGTGCGCCAGTCGGCGACGAAATGGCGTCGCGGGCAATCGGGTCGCCCGCATCAGCCGCTCGAAGACCCCCACCGGGACGACCTTCTCGTTCTCGCTGAACGAACCGGCGACCGTGACCTTCAGCTTCACCCAGCGCGTCGGCCGGCGGACCGCGACGGCGGGCACGCTCACCTTCGCGGGCCACAGCGGCACGAACAGGGTCGCGTTCCAGGGCCGGATCTCGGCCGCGAAGAAGCTCAAGCCGGGGCGCTACACGCTGGCGATCACGGCGACCAACTCCGCCGGACTGCGATCAGCGCCGAAGTCGCTGAGCTTCACGATCGTGCAATAACGCCCTCGATGTCCGGGTCCTCTATCTGCGGTTGCCGCTGCTGATCGCGCTATTGGCCATCGCCACGAACGCCCTCTTGCCGCCGAGCGCATTGGCCTGGATCTCGTAGCGGACGCCCTTCTCGATCCACTGGATCGACGGCGGCGAGCAGGACCCGCCGCAGGAGAGCGGCTTGAAGTAGCCCCTCAGCCCGAGCGCGAGCGAGACGTTTGTCCTGTAGCCCAGCGGCCTGCCCTTCTCGCCTGTGAACCCGGCCAGGAAGCAGGCGTCGCTGCCGCCGCAGCCCTTGGCCCCGCTGAGTTCGAGCTCGTATTCGCCGCGCTTCTCGCTGCCGGAGCCGTCGCTGTAGAGCTTGCCGCCGCTCCTGTAGTCGAGGTTGATCCTCGACGGCAGCAGGACGACGATCCCGGCGCTCCGGGCCTTCGGCAGGACCGGGTCGAGCACGCTCGGGACGTCGACGCTCTGGGCGGCGCCGGCGATGGAGGTCAGGAGCACGAAGGCACCGGCCACCACGGCGAGCAGGCGAGTCATGGCGGCCAGCCTAGCTCTGCTCGACGACGGCAAGCTAGGCTCGCCGCGATGAGCACCAGCGACAGGCTCGAGGCGAAGCTGCGACCGGTGATCGAGGCCCTGCTCGAACCGGGCGAGGAGCTGCGCGGGGTCTGCGTCGGCGCCGAAAGCGGGATGTTCAAGGGCCGCCAGGTCGCGGTCGGGACCACCGACAGGCGGCTGATCGTGCAGGGGATGAACCGCAAGTTCGCCGCCGACGGCGAGCCGCTGCTGCTGAGCGCCGAGCGGATCGCCGAGGTCTCGGTCGACGGCGCCGGCGGCGGCTGGATCGAGGTCGGGCCGGCGATCCTCGACGCGACCGCGGTCACCCTCAAGCTCCGCACCGTCGACGGCGAGAAGGCGAAGATCAACATGATGAAGGGCACCGGCATGCTCGGAGGCCTCGGCGGCGGCGAGGTCCAGCGGGAAGGGCTGGAGGCGCTCGCCGCCTGGTTCCGCGACACCGCTCCGTGATTCTCACGCCCGGGACGGGTAGATGGGTTGAGACCGTAAAAAACGTCTGGAGGCAGGAACGATGTTGAGGAAAACGCGATACATCGCAGGGATTGCCGGAGTGGCGATGGCGATGACGTTGGGGGGCGTGGCCCAGGCCAAGAACGGCGCCGACGACCCGCCCAACCACCATCACCACCATCACGGCAAGAAGCACCACCACCACGAGCACGGCGCCAACCACGGCTAGGGCTAATCTCGGGCCGGATGGCCCGCGCCCGCCGCTCAGCCCTCCTCGCCACCCTGCTGGTCCTCGCCGCGCTCCCGACGAGCGCCGGCGCCGCGGTCACCTGGGTGGTGAAGGGGGGCGGCTTCGGCCACGGCGTCGGCCTCAGCGCCTACGGGGCCTACGGCTACGGCAAGCACGGCTACGGCTACCGCCAGATCCTCCACCACTACTTCCGCGGGATCCAGATCACCACCCTGCGGCAGGCGCCGCTCGTGCGGGTGCTGCTGTCGAGCGCCGGTGGCGCCGTCGACTTCACTCGCGCCACCGCGGCCTGCGGGAAGGAGCTCGACCCCACCCGCACCTACGAGGGCCGCCTCAGCGGCACCTCGGTGCGCCTGTTCTCCAACTCGGGCCTGCCCGTCGCTCGCTGCGGACCGCGCCTGCACGCCGACAGCGACGGGGTGATCAGCATCGACGGCGTCGGCCTCTACCGCGGCGCCCTCGAGCTCTCCTCCGACGGCGGAGGGGGCCTGAGCGTCGTCAACGCGCTCAACGTCAACAACTACGTCCGCGGCTCGGAGCCGGCCGAGGTCCCGCCCGAATGGCCGATGGCGACGCTGAAGGCCTTCGCGGTCGCGGTCCGCTCGATCGCGCTCTCGACCGACGTCGGCGGCGCCGCCTTCGACCTCTACGCCGACACCAGGACCCAGAACTACGGCGGGGTCGGGGACGAGAGCGCCCGCACCGACGCGGCCGCGAGCGCGACCCGCGGCCAGGTCGCCACCTACGAAGGCGACGTCGCGCAGACGACCTACTTCTCCGCCTCCGGCGGCCAGACCGAGTCCGGGTTCCTCGGGGCGCCGCAGGTCCCCTACCTCGAGAGCGTGCCCGACCCATACGACTACTACTCGCCGCTTCACCGCTGGACCTTCCACTTCACCCAGGCCGAGATGGAATCGCGCCTCGCCCCCTACGTCCCCGGCCGCTTCCGCAGCATCAGGGTGACGCAGCGCGGCGACTCCCCGCGGATCGACTACGCGCGCCTCTACGGCACCGGCGGCTCGGCGACGATCCGCGGCGACACCCTCGCCGCCGCCCTCGGCCTCTACGACCGCTGGGCGTTCTTCACCCGGTCGAGATGAGGCAGTTGTCGGCGTCGGCCATTTCGACCGGGTGGGTGTTGGGGAACGCCTCGAGCAGGGCGTCGGCGATCAGTTCGCCGCGTTTTGCGTAGCCGCGCGAGGTGTAGTGGATGCCGTCGGGGATGTACCAGTCGTCGTGGACGACCGAGGCCCAGTCGTAGACCCGCATGTAGGGGTAGTGGTCGCAGGCTTTGCGCAGCGCCTTGTCCCAGTCGCGCATGTTCGACTCGGCGTAGGGCCCGGTCGTCTCCAGCGACTTGGTGTTGACCCAGAGGACCGGTTCTTCGCCGATCGTCTCCATCATGCTCGCGATCCTGTCGTCGTAGGTGAACGATGACCCGGCGGCGACGTTCGCCGCCTCGTTGGTCCCCATCGCGATCACCCAGCAGCCTTTGAAGCCTTCGTTCTTCCACGCTTCCGCCGCTTCCTGGGCGTTGGGTTCGCCTTCGAAGTTCTCGTAGATCGAGCGGGCGCCGGAGACGTCGAGGTGCGCGGTCGTCGCCCCGACCCGCGCGTACTGGGCGGCGATCAACTTGCTCGGCGGGTTGTATTCGGGGTCGACCAGGCCCTCCGAGGTCGAGTCGCCGATGTGGACGACCGCGTTGCAGGTCGTCGCCAGCGGGGCCGCGGCGGCCGTCGTCGTGACGGTCTTCTGAACCTTCGTCGACCCGACCGCCCGGCTGTTGTCGGTGCCGACCCCGGCGAGGCCGGCGAGCGCGGTCGCGAACACCGCCGCGCAGACCGCGGCCAGCGCCCAGCCCAACCGGGTCACGTGCCGGCGCCGGATCGCGCCGCTTCGCACCTGCCGGTAGAGGCGGTCGAGGGCGCCGTGGCGGATCGGGTTCTCGACGAAGCGCCAGGAGAGCTCGGCGACTCCGAACGTCGCCGCGACCTGGAGCGCGGCGCGCAGGAGTTCGACCGAGTGCGCCCCCTCGGGGGTGGTGAGGACGATGATCGGCATGTGCCAGAGGTAGATGCCGTAGGAGCGTTCGCCGATCCAGCGCATCGGCCGGCAGCCGACGATGTTCCCGATCCGCGCCGCCGGGTGGGTCAGCGCCGCGACCGCCAGCACGGTCGCGATCGAGAGCACGGCGAACCCACCGCGGTAGAGGAAGGGCGAGAATTCGCCGACCCGCCAGAACATCACCGCGATCACCGCCAGGCCGAGGACGCCGGCGCCGTCGACCAGGTTGCGGGCCCGTGGGGCGATGTTCGTGCGGAGGCGGCGGCTCGGCCAGACCATCGCCAGCGCGGCGCCGGCGAGGAGCTCGAAGGCGCGGGTGTCGGTCCCGTAGTAGACCCGCGAGGGGTCGATCGACGGGTGGTAGAGGATCGCCATCAGGATCAGCGAGCCGAGGGCGGCGAGGAGGGTGACGCCGGCGAGCCGCAGCCGGACGCCGCCGGCGTTCGCCTCCGGCTCGCGGACGAACCGCGTCCCGAGCATCAGCAGGAAGGGCCAGACGATGTAGAACTGCTCCTCGATCGAGAGCGACCAGATGTGGTCCAGCGGCGAGAGCTGGAAGCGTTCGAAGTAGGACGAGTTGTGGAGGATCAGCCACCAGTTGTTGAAGTAGGCGGCGGAGCTGACCGCTTCCATCCGGAAGCTGCCCGGCTGGTGGGGCCCGATCAGCGTCACCCAGGCGAGGACCACGATCAGGACCACGAACAGCGCCGGCAGCAGCCGCCGCGCCCGCGCCAGCCAGAACGACTTCAGCCGGATCCCCCCGCGGTTGACCTGGTTGAGGAGGATGTCGGTGATCAGGTAGCCGCTGAGGGTGAAGAAGACCCCGACCCCGAGCAGGCCGCCTTCGGCCCACTGGAAGTTGAGGTGGTAGGCGATGACCGCGAGCACGGCGATCGCCCGCAGGCCGTCGAGCCCCGGCATGTAGCGGCGGCGTTCCTCAACCGGCCTCGGCATCGGCCCTCCTCACCCGATCATTCCGGCGGCGAGCCGCTCGAGCAGGCCGAGGCCGATCGCTTCGACCAGCTCGACCTGGCGCCGCTCGAAGCGGGAGACGGTCTCGAGTTCGGGCCGCGGCCGCGTTTCCTGCTTCGTCGACCTCGTCGCCGCGGCTTCTCCCGCGAGGCAGCCCTCGATCCCCTGCGCGATCAGCCGCGCCCGCAGGTCGGCTCCTTCGGGGGTCGGGTGGAGGTTGTCGGACTGCAACAGCTCCGGGTGGGCGGCGACGGCGCCCGCCCAGTCCGGCGTCTGGGTGCCGGGCCTCGAGGCGGCGAATTCGTGGACGACCCGGTTCTTCCCGGTGTTGTCGATGCCGTTGACGGTATAGCCGTGGATGGTCGGCACCACCATGCAGCGGTCGCCGATCGACTTCGGTCACCTTCTGCAGGTTCCCGGCGAGGATCTGCGGATAGGCGGGGTTGTCGTTGGTGCCGCCGTCGAAGACGATCACCGACTGCGAGGGGTCGTAGCTTTCTTCGAACAGGTCGTAGATTTCGTAGGTGTTGGACCCGCCGACCGCGTTCACGGTGAGCTCCACGCCCGGCAGGTACCGCTGCAGGTACGGGGAGGTCAGTTCCTCGAGGCTGTCGCCGACGAGGAGGACGCCGCCGTTTCCGGCGGCGCTCGCCGCGGGGGCGAGTGCGGCCAGGGCCAGAATCGCCGACACGACTGCAACCAGCCCGGTCCTTCGCATCGGCGGACTTTTACACTAAGCCGATGCGAGCGAGCCGGGCAGGGATCGTCGCCTGCGCGGCTCTGGGATTGACGTTGGGCCTGATCGCCTGCGGCGGGGGCGGCTCGACCGAGGGGGGCGACGGCACCTCGACCACGGCGCCGAGGACGGCGGCCTCCCCGGATCGGCGATGCGGAACCGAGCTGCCGCGCTTCGTCCGCTCGCTCGACGGCCTCCGCGACCAGCTCGCGGCCGGCCTCACCTACGACCGCTACCTGCAGAGCGTCGAAGCGGCTCCAGCGTGCCTACCGTCAGATACCGGTCGCCGACGAACCGGCCGGGTGCGTCGTCGGCGTCGGCGTGCCGGCCGAGAAGGCGCTCAACCAGAACATCGAGGCGACCAACGCCTGGGGCGACTGCCTCGCCGAATCGTGTGACCTGACGACGGTCGAACCGGAGATCAAGCGGCGCTGGGCCCGTGCCTCGGTCCTGATCACCGACGCCCAGCGGGGATTGAATCGAGGCGGGTCCGGCTAGCCCGGGTTCGGGGCGTAGCGGTGGTGGAGCATCAGGGCGTTGCCGTCGGGGTCGCGGAAGTTGGCCATGAAGCAGACCCCGCTGTCGATGATGTCGCCGGAGAACTCGACGCCCTTCGATTCGAGCTCGGCGCGGGCCGCCTCGACGTCCTCGACGTGGAAGGCGAGCGGCACCCTGTTCTCCTGGAACTCGATCCCGAGCCGCTCGCCGAGGACGAGGGCGAGGGTGACGGTGCCGGTCTCGAACTCGGCGCCGAGCGCCTCGGCGTCGCTTTTCCCCCAGACCTTCGAGCGCTCGAGGCCGAGGACGTCGGCGTAGAACGCGATCGAGCGCTCGAGGTCCTCGGTCGGGAGGGAGACGAAGTCGACCCCGGTGACGAGCTGGGTGGTCGTTGTCACGGCGCGAATGTAGCATCGGCCGCATCGAGCTCGGGGGCGACACCAAGGCGGTCCTGCTCCTCGCCGCCGCGATGTTCCTCTGGGCGCTGCTGCTCGGGGTGATGAAGTACCGGCAGATCCTCGCCTCCCCGGAGGGCCAGGCGCACCCCTACACGGACATCGCCCACCGTGCCGCCCTGCTCTACAGCTTCGCCCTCCTCCTCGTCGCCACATTCGTCGAGCTCAGCGGCTGGGGCACGCTCGTCAACCTCCTCGCCGCCGGGGCGATGGCGCTGTTCTTCTTCGCCGCGGTGGCCGGCTACAACGTCCACGGGCTGCGGCGCGACACCGACAACCAGATGCGCGATGCCGGCCCCGAGATCCGCGCCTTCATGGTCGCGCTGATCGTCGCCGAGATCGCCGGCTGGCTGGTCCTGGTCGCCGGATTCCTCGACGCCCAGGTGTTCTAGCCCTGCTTCTGAGCCTGTACACGCGGGCGAGCGCCCGGGCCCGAACTTCGGACCGCTGTACAACCGAGATCGGCCCGCCCACCGGGAACATTCGGGCATGGAGAATCCGCTGCGACAGATCGTCGCCTTCGGCGGCGGCGGTTTCTCGATGGAGTCCGGGAATCCGCTGCTCGACGACTACGTGCTCAGCCTCAGCGGCTGCGGAGCGGCCGCGGGTCTGCTTCCTGCCCTCGGCCAGCGGCGACGCCGACCACTACATCGTCCGCTTCTACCGCGCCTTCCCGGCCGAGCGCTGCGAGGCGACCCACATCTCCCTGTTCCGTCGCGAGCAGGGCCCCGAGGACCTCCGCAGCCACCTCCTCTCGCAGGACCTGATCTACGTCGGCGGCGGCAGCGTGATCAGCCTGCTCGGGGTCTGGCGCGCGCACGGCATCGACGTCATCCTCCGCGAAGCCTGGGAAGCGGGGGTCGTCCTCTGCGGGCTCTCGGCCGGCTCGCTCTGCTGGTTCGCGGAGGCGGTGACCGGGTTCCACGGCGCCCCGCGGCGGGTCGAGGGGATCGGCCTGCTCCCGTTCAGCAACTGCGTCCACTACGAGCCCCGCTCCAGCCGCCGCCTCGCCTACCACGAGTTCCTCCGCGAGGGGATGGCCTCCGGCTACGCGGCCGAGGACGGCGCCGCGCTCCACTTCGTCGGCTCGGAACTGCGCCGGGTGGTGGCCTCGCGGCCGGAGTCGCGCGGATACCGGCTCGACGCCGACGGCCAGCGGGTCGTCGAGATGAGGATCGCGACCCTCTTCCTCGGCGACCAGGGCACCGCCTCGGGCCCGCCCCTGCCCGAGGCGATGTCGACGGCGATCGCCTAGGTGCCCCGTTGACTCCCCAGATCCTCACCCTCGGCGGTCACGAGTTCTCCTCGCGCCCTCCCGACCGGGCCGTCTGCGAGCTGATCCTGCGCCTGGCGACCGATCGGGCCGGGGGCCGGCCGCGGATCTGCATCCTGCCGACCGCGAGCGGCGACACGGCGGAGCTGATCGCCGGCTTCTACGGCGCCTTCGGCGAGCGCCCCTGCGAGCCGTCCGACATCTCCCTCTTCCGCCTCGGCCGGCGACCGATGGAGCTCCGCGACCACATCCTCGAGCAGGACCTGATCTACGTCGGCGGCGGCAGCCTCGTCAACCTCCTCGCGGTCTGGGAGGCGCACGAACTGGAGGCGATCCTCAGCCTCGCCTGGCGGAAGGGGATCGTGCTCGCCGGCCAGAGCGCCGGCGCGATGTGCTGGTTCGAAGCCGGGATCACGACCTCCTCGGGACGGCCGCGGCCGGGCGGGGGCCTGGGGATCCTCGAAGGCAGCCTCTGCGTCCACTACAACAACGAGCCCGAGCGCCGCGCCGCCTACCTCGAAGCGGTCGGCGGCGGGATGCCCGGCGGCTACGGCCTCGACGACTACGCCGGGTTGATCTGGGAAGGCGACGGCCGGCCCTCGGCGGTCACCGCCCGCCGCGGCGCCCGCGCCTACCGGGTGACCGTCTCCGAGGACGGCGTCGTCGAGTCGGCGCTCCCGGCCCGGTTCCTGCCGGCGCCGGCGCCGGCGGCGCTGCGCGAGGACATCGCCGAGTTCCGCAGGGTGAAGCGGATTCAGCAGGGAGCGGGCTGGCTCGGGTAGGTTCGGACCGAACCAAGTGGGCACCGCGTCCGTAGACAGGGAAGAGCCAAACTTCAACCCGAGGAGGGGCATGCTTCCGCACCCGATCCACCGGCCCCGCACGCTGATACTGCTGACCCTCGCCGCCGTCGCGGCGTTGAGCCTTCTGGCGCTGCTCCTGGCGCCCGCCGGCCAGGCGGTCGAATACCCGTACCCCTATCCGGAACCGACGCCGACGCCCCCGACCTCGCCGACGAACCCCTACCCGACCCCGACGCCCTACCCGGCGCCGACGCCGCGACCCGTCACCGGCGACGGGCAGCGCCAGCAAGCGGGTCGTCAAGGTCGCGCAGAACGGGACGGTCGGCCACAAGGTCCTGACCAATCTCCACGGCCGCACCCTCTACAGCCTCAGCGCCGAGAAGAACGGCACCTTCATCTGCACCGACGCCGCCTGCCTCTCGGTCTGGAAGCCGCTGACCGTGCCCGCCGGCACGAAGCCGACCGGGCCCGTCCACCTCGGGACGATCCTCCGGCCCGACGGCAGGACCCAGGTCACCTATCGCGGCCTGCCGCTCTACAGGTTCACGGGGGACACCAGGCCCGGCGACGCATCCGGAGAGGGAATCCAGGACGTCGGCACCTGGCACGCCGCCGGCGGCAAACGCTGAGGCGCTTCGGCCCTAGCCTCCGGCGGCGGGGGGCGCCGTCGGGTCGGAGCCCTCCTCGCCGGGGGCCTCGCGGGCGATGTAGTCCTCGGCCAGCAGCAGGTTGTCCTTCGAGCGCTCGACGACGTTGAGGATGTCGTGCATCAGCGCGACCTCCTCGACCTGCTCCTTGACGAACCACTGCATGAACTGCTCGGCCCGGTAGTCCTTCGCCTCGCGGGCGAGCTCGAACAGCGCGTAGATCTCCTCGCCGACCCTTTTCTCCTGCTCGAGCGCCATCCTCACCGGCGCCACCCCGTCGGTGTATTTCGTCGCCTGCGACTTGATGTCGGGGATCCGCACCTCCTCGTCGACGTCGAGCAGGTACTGGATCATCATCATCGAGTGCTCGCGCTCCTCCAGCGCCTGCCGGTAGAAGAAGCTGGCCAGCCGCGGAAGGGTCTCGCCGTCGTAGTAGACGGCCGCCCCGACGTACTGCTGGGAGGCCGCGAGCTCATTCGCGATCTGCTCGTTGAGGGCGGCGGCGAAGCCTTTCTTTTTTTTCGGCAATTCGGGTTCCTTCCTTTCAGGCGTCCCAGCGGAAGCCGGTCGGCGAGAGCTTCGGCTCGAGGGGGCTGGTCGGCAGGCCGGGCGGTGGCTCGGCTTCGTTGTATGGACGAGGCGCGGTGTCGTTGGGGGTGTCGGGGTGGAAGAGCGAGGCGAGGACCTGGATCTGCTGGCGGCCGACGCCGAGCTCCCACTGGCCGCCGCCGTAGGCGCCGATCCCGTTCTCGGCGCAGTAGTCGTAGGTGTCGCAGAGTTCGCGCAGGCTGCCGACCCGCGAGGGCTTGATGTTGACCATCCGCGGCTTCCAGGGCCGCGACTCGATGTCGGCGATCGAGTGGATCGGCGCGTCCCAGGTGATCCGGTCGCTGACCGCGTCGAGGATCGACCGGGTCTCGTCGTTGACGTCGGGGTCCTCGAGCCAGGCGTCGGGGAAGGCCTCGATCAGCTTCGAATACAGCACCGGGTCGGTTTCGACGTCGACCGGGGTCCCTTTGTAGAAGCCCTTGAGGTCGAGCGAGTCGACGGCGCCGGTCGCGACCAGCTCGGCGATCAGCGCGTCGTCCCAGTCGTTGGTCGGGTCGAGCTTGAAGCGGAGGTCGGGGTAGGGCTCGAGCTTGCGCTTCAGGGTCTCGATCGTCGAGGGCTGTCCTTCGCCCGGCGAGAGGCGCATCGAGCAGACGAAGTTGACCGGTCGCGGCTCGCGGCCGAGCGCCTCGGCGATCCCGATCTTCCCCTGCCGCAGGGCGAGGTCGAGCGCCGCCGACTCGAACGCCCAGCGCCGGTAGAGGCGCGAGACCTCGCGTCCGGGCTCCTGCGGGAAGGTGTCGACGTCGCCCATGAACTCGCAGAACTCGCCGAGGGTCGCGTGCCCGGTGAGGTCGAGGTATGGCGCCGGCGTCGCGGAGCGCGATGTGTTCGAGCGGTTCGTAGACGACGTCCTCGCCGAGCCCCTCCTCGCCGGCGCCCTGGAGGTGGATGACCGTCGTCAGCCGTTCGAACTCGCCGGCCTGGAATTCGAGGCCCTCGAGCTCGTAGGCGTCGACCTCGAGCGGGAGGTCGGCGAGGGCGTCGAAGGTCGACATTCCGGGGAGCCTAGCGGGCGACCCGAAGCGTCCTCAGCTCGCGGTCGCTGCTGCCCCGGACGTGGCCGCCGTGGGCGACGCTCTCGCGGACGTAGTCGAGCGTCTCGCGGGTCAGCCGCTCCCCGGGAAGGACGTTGGGGATGCCCGGCGGGTAGGCGGCGAGCGACTCCGCCGCGATCCGGCCCGCCGCCTCGTCGAAGGGGACGACCTCCTGGGGCCCGAGGAACGCCTCGCGCGGGGTCATCTCGAGCTCGCCCCAGGGCGGCGGCGGCGCGAGCGGGTCCTGGGGAGTCGTTCCCTCGGTCTCCAGCTTCCCGACGACCGCGGCCATCGCCGCGACCAGTCGCTCCCTGGCCGCGGCCGCCGGCTCGGCGAGCCCGAAGATCGCGACGACGACGTTCTCGGAGTGCAGCTCGAGGTCGATCCCCTCGCTGTCGAACGCGGTTTTCGCCAGCCGGTAGCCGCTGGCCCCGGTCCCGCGGACGTCGATCGCGAGCCGCAGCGGGTCCCAGCCGGCGACGCTGGCGCGCCCGGTCAGCTCCTTGCCGAGGACGGCGAGCCCCGGGATCGCCCTGATTTCCTCCCGCGCCCGGGCGATCTCGACGAGGGCCTCGATCGAGCCGCTCGGCGCCGTGGACCGCGGCGAGACGGCGGGCCGCGTCGAGCGATCCCGAGAGCAGCGCGCTCGGGCTGGTCGACTCGACGAGGCTGACGCAGCGGTCGACGACGGCCGCGTCGAGGCGCTCGCCGCCGCCGAGGTGGAGCATCGCCGCCTGGGTCAGGCTGCCGACGATCTTGTGGGTCGAGGAGGTGACGAGGTCGGCGCCGCAGCTGAGGGCGTCGGGCGGGAGGTCGGGGTGGAAGTGGAGGTGGGCGCCCCAGGCCTCGTCGACGACCAGCGGCAGGTCGCGCTCGTGGGCGGCGGCGGCGAGGCCCTCGAGGTCGGCGCAGGCGCCGAAGTAGGTCGGCGAGACGACCATCGCGGCGACCGCGTTCGGGGAGGCGTCGAGCGCCGCGGCGAGCGAGTCCGGGGTGAGCGAGTGCGCGATCCCCAGTTCGGGATCGAGTTCGGGGGCGGCGAAGGCGGGCCGGAGGCCGCTCATCACCATCCCGTCGATCACCGAGGAGTGGACGTTGCGCTGGACGACCACCTCTTTGCCGATGTGGGCGAGGGCGAGGCAGGTGGCGTGGTTGCCCTGCGAGGCGCCGTTGACGAGGAACCAGGTCCGCCGCGCTCCCCAGGCCTCGGCGGCGAGGATCTGCGACTGCTGGAACGGAGTCGGTTCGGGCCCGATGTCGACCCCCTCGGTGATCGAGGGGACGTCGTTGCGGAGGCCGGTGTCGCCGACCAGCTCGCGCAGGGACGGGTCGGCGCCGGAGCCGCCCTTGTGGCCGGGGACCTGGAAGCGCCCCGGGTCGCGTTCGGCGTAGGCGAGCAGAGCGTCGACGTAGGGGGTCGAGTCCTGACCCGGATCGGTCATTGTTGGAGACTAGTGGCGATGAAGCACACGCCACACGGCTATTGGCTCGAGGAGGCCGGCGAGCCCGCCGCCGCGCCACCGCTCGCCGGCCGACCTCAGCGCCGATGTCGTCGTGCTCGGCGGCGGCTACACGGGGATGTGGGCGGCCTGGCACCTGAAGGCGCTCGAGCCGGAGGCCCGCGTCGTCCTGCTCGAGGCATCGACCTGCGGTCACGGCCCGAGCGGCCGCAACGGCGGCTTCTGCAACGTGATGTGGTTCTCGCTGCAGAACATGCGCGAGCGCTGGGGCGACGCCGCGGCGCTGGCGGTGGCCGAGGCGTCGAGGGAAGCCGTCTTCGGGGTCGGGGAGTTCTGCGAGTCGCAGGGGGTCGATGCCTGGTACCGCCACGGCGGCTACCTGCAGGTCTCGACCGCCCCCGCCCAGGACGGGATCTGGAACGAGACCGTCGACGCCTGCCGCGAGATCGGTGTCGAGGACGTGGTCGAGCCGCTCGACGCCGAGGGGGTCGCCGCCCACTGCAGCTCGCCCGCCTTCCGCGGCGGCGCCTTCTATGCCGACTCGGCGACGGTGCAGCCGGCGCGGCTCGCGTTCGGCCTCCGCGACCGCCTCATCGCCGCCGGCGTCGAGGTCCACGAGGGCTCGCCGGTGCGGGGTCTGCGCGCGGCGCCCGACGGCGTCGAGGCGAGGACCGACGGCGGCACCGTCAGCGCCGGCGCGGCGGTGGTCGCGATCGGCGGCGCCGCGGCCGCCGGCAGGCGCGGCCCGCTGCGAGGCCGGCTGACCGTGACCTCCTCCCACATCGTCCTCACCGAGCCGGTGCCGGACGTGCTCGAGGAGGTGGGCTGGACCGGCGATGAGTGCATCACCGACTGCCGGACGATGCTCCACTACTTCCGCACGACACCGGACGGCCGGATCGCCTTCGGCCTCGGCGGCGGCCAGATCTCCTTCAACGCCGGCCTCCACGGCCGGGTCGAGCTCGACCGCGAGGTCGGTCGACCTCGCGGCGAAGCGGCTGCGCGCCTACTTCCCGGGGCTCGAGGGGCGCGAGATCACCCACGCCTGGGGCGGCCCGATCGACGTCTCCCCGACCCACCTGCCGCTGGTGATGCCGACCCGCGGCGGCCGCACCTTCGTCGCCGCCGGCTACACCGGCAACGGCGTCGGGCCCTCGAACATGGTCGGCCGGACGATGGCCTCCCTCGCCCTCGACCGCCGCGACGAGCACTCCCGGCTGGCGTTCGTCGACCCCTCACCCCAACGCGTCCCGCCCGAGCCCTTCCACTGGATCGGCGGCAGCCTGATCCGCCACGGGATCATGAGCAAGGAGAACGCCGAGGCCGACGGCCGCCGCCCCGACCCCGTCTCATCCGCCCTGGCGAAGATCCCGCGAGCTGATCGGCTTCCACATCGGCAGGTAGAGGCACCGTTTTCGCCGAGTGGTGAGTTGTGCACGCTGGAGTGTGCTCAAGTCACCACTCGATGCGCCGTGGCGGACTGGAGCCGCGGTCTCACTCGGCCACCGCAGCGGTCCGCGGAAATGGGGACGCGCAGCCCTCCGGGATAGCGCTGGAAGTAGTCCTGCTCCTCGGGCACGGCCTCCCAGAAGCGGCCGGCCTCGGTGATCTCGGTCACGACCGTGCCGGGCCAGTGGCCGGAGGCGTCGACGTCGGGGATCGTCTCCTCGGCCACCCGGCGCTGCTCCTCGGTCGTATAGAAGATCTCCGAGCGGTAGCCGGAGCCGACGGCGATCTTCGCCAAGGTCGGGTCGGTGGACCATGAAGAAGTACTCGAGCAGTTCCCGATAGGAGACTCGCTCCGGATCGAAGACGACCTCGACCGCCTCGGCGTGGCCGGAATTGTTCTCCTCGGTCGGGTTCTCGTTCTCACCGCCGGTCCATCCTGCGCGGGTGGAGATCACCCCGCGCGCTCGCGCAGCAGCTGCTGCATGATCCAGCAGAGCCTCCGGCGTGAGTTTCGCCTCGTCATGGCGCGGAATACTTCCTTCGAGTGGGCTACGTCAGGGCGTATCCTCAGTCGCATGAGCGAGAATACCCGTTTCACAGCGGAGGAGGCCCGTACGGCCGGCGAGCAGATCGGTATCGATTGGGCAAGCATCGCCTTTTGACGTCGAGCAGTTTCGGATGGGGATGGACGTTGAGCTCGAGCACGGAACCCATGATCCCGAGACCAATGTCACCGACGACGATCTGCTGACCACCGCGAAGATCGCGCGGGCGCACCTCAACGAGTTCCCGGACTACTACTCCCGGCTCTCGGTGATGGAGGCTGAAGCGAAGGCCCACTGGGCTTCGAGAGAGGCCTCGAACTGCCTGGTGACCCGGATCGACCTCCTCATCCCATCACCAGCGACTCGTGACCACCTTCTTGCGGGTGTAGAAGTCGACGGCGTCGGTGCCGTTGGCGTGGAGGTCGCCGTCCATCGAGTCCTTCCAGCCGGAGAAGGGGAACCAGGCGACCGGGGCGGGGACGCCGACGTTGACGCCGAGCATCCCGGCCTCGGCGCCGTAGCGGTAGCTGCGGGCGGCCTCGCCCGATGAGGTGAAGATCGCGCCCGCGTTGCCGTAGCGGGAGCCGTTGAGGAACTCGAGGGCGGAGTCGAGGTCGGGCGCGTCGACGACCGTCAGCAGCGGCCCGAACTGCTCGTCGCGGGCCAGCTCCGACTCGGGGTCGGCGATGGCGATCGTCGGCCCCAGCAGCGTTCCGGCCGGGCCGGTGTCGCCGCGGCCGTCGAGCAGGAGCTCGGCGCCCTCGCCCTCGGCCCGCTCGATCGCCGCCGCCACCCGCTCGCGGGCGTCCGAGGAGACCATCGGGCAGACGTCGGTTGCCGGGTCCTCGCCGCTGCCGACGTTGAGCGCGGAGGCGGCGGCGACCAGCGCCTCGCGGACCTCCGTGCGGCGCTCCTCGTCGCCGACCGCGACGCAGACCGACCCGGCGAGGCAGCGCTGGCCGGCGGCGCCGAAGGAGGAGCCCATGATCGCCGGCATCGCCCGCTCGAGGTCGGCGTCGGGCATCACGACGAGCGAGTTCTTCGCGCCGCCGAGCGCCTGCACCCGCTTGCCGCTCGCGGCGCCGCCCTGGGCGATGATCCGCGCCGTCTCGGCGCGGCCGACGAAGGAGACCGCGTCGATCTCGGGCTCCTCGAGGATCGCCGATGACCGCGTCGCGGCCGCCGTGGACGAGGTTGACGACGCCGTCGGGGATCTCATCGACGGAGTCGACGATCTCGGCGATCAGCACCGACGGCCTCGGGTCCTGCTCGGAGGGCTTGAGGATGAAGCTGTTGCCGCAGGCGATCGCGTAGGGGAGGAACCAGAGCGGGATCATCACCGGGAAGTTGAACGGGGTGATCGCGGCGACGACGCCGACCGGCTGGCGGACCATCTCGACGTCGACGCCGGCGGCGACGCCCTCGAGCGTCTGGCCCTTGAGAAGGTGGGGGATCGCGGCCGCCGACTCGACCGACTCGATCCCGCGGCCGACCTCGGCGTCGGCGTCGGCGAGGGTCTTGCCCATGTCGGCGGTGACCAGCGCGGTCAGCTCGGACCGTCGCCGCACCAGCTCGGCCCGCAGCGCCAGGACCGCCCGCGCCCGCTGCTGGGGCGGGACTTCGCGCCAGCCCGGCTGGGCCGCCCGGGCGGCCTCGGCCGCCGCGCGGATCTCCTCGGCGCCGGAGAGCGGCACCAGCGCCGCGACCTCGCCGCTGGCCGGGGCGACGTCCTCGAGGGTCTCGACGCGCGTCGGCGGCGCGCCACTCGCCGCCGATGTAGTTGTCGAGGCGCGCCGGATCGCCGCATCGGGCCGCGCTCATGCGCTCGCCATCCCCGGCGTCATCGAGACCGACTCCTGCTCGGGACGGACCGCCGCCATCTTTTCGGCGCGGCGCTGCTGCCAGGTTGCGAAGCCCATTGCCCCCACGGTAGTGAAGAAGAGCATCATCGCGATCACGTTGACTTCGACCGGGATCCCGCGCTGGGCGGCGCCGAAGATGTAGAGCGGGAAGGTCACCGTCGTCCCCGAGTTGAAGTTGGAGATCACGAAGTCGTCGATCGAGAGCGCGAAGGCGAGCATCGCGCCGCCGAATATCCCCGGCATGATCAGCGGCAGGGTGACCAGGCGGAAGGTCTGGAACGGCGTCGCCCCGAGGTCCTTCGCCGCCTCCTCGAGGTTGCGGTCGAACCCGATCAGGCGCGAGCGGACGACGACGACGACGAAGCTGATGCAGAACATGACGTGGGCGATCAGCAGCGTCTGGAACCCGAGCGTGGGGCTGCCGAGGATCAGGAAGAAGGAGAGCAGCGCGGCCCCCATCACGACCTCGGGCGTCGCCATCGGGATCACGATCAGGAAGTTCGCGAGCGCGGCGGCCGAAGAACTGGTGCCGGACCAGCGCCAGCGCCATCAGCGTCCCGATGATCGTCGAGATCGCGGTCGCCAGGAAGGCCAGTTTGAGGCTCGTCAGCAGCGCTTCGGTCAGTTCTTCGCGGCTGAACGCGTGGGCCCAGTGTTCGAAGGTGAACCCGACCCAGGTGTAGTTGTACCTGCCGGCGGGATCGTTGAAGGAGAAGATGAAGATCACCACGATCGGGATCAGCAGGTAGACGACGACGAGCGCGGCGACGATGTTGACCGCGTGCTCGCGGAGCCATTTCCACGCCGCCCACTCATTTCGCCTCATCCCCCATCAGCGCTTCCGACCCGGCGAAGCGGATGTAGATGACGACGAGGATCAGGATCACCGCCATCAGCACGAAGGCGAGGGCCGCGGCCGCCGGATAGTCCGCCTGGCTCAGGTAGAGCGACTGGATCACGTTGCCGATCATCCGGTTGCCGGCGCCGCCGAGGAACTGGGCGTTGATGTAGTCGCCGGCGGCCGGGATGAAGGTCAGCAGGGTGCCGGCGACGATGCCCGGCGCCGAGAGCGGCAGGGTCACCCGCAGGAAGCTCTGGGTCGCCGAGCCGTAGAGGTCCTTGGCCGCCTCGATCAGCCGGGCGTCGATCCGGTCGAGGCTCGCGTACAGCGGCAGGACCATGAACGGGAGGAAGTTGTAGGTGAGGCCGGCGATCACGGCGCCGCTGGTCGCGAGGACGTGGCCGCTGGGGGCCAGCCCGATCGCCTTCAGCACGTTCGTCACCGGGCTGTCGTCGGAGAGGATCGTCTCCCAGGCGATGGTCCGGATCAGGTAGGTGGTGAAGAACGGGGCGACGACGGCGAACAGCAGCACGTTCCGCCATCGCCCCGCCTTGAACGCGATCACGTAGGCCAGCGGGTACGCGATCAACAGTGAGAGCAGCGGTCGCCGTCCCGGCGTAGGTGAAGGAACGGATGAACTGGGTGTCGTACAACGACAGCGCGTCGCTGTAGTTCGACCAGTTCCAGCTGAATTCGAGGCTGCCGACGAAACCCGACTCGAGCGACAGTTTCCCGAGGTAGTAGAGCGGGACGACGAAGAACAGCAGCAGCCAGATGGTGCCCGGGCCGAGCAGGAAGTACGGGACTGCGCGGCGCCGGGCCATCTAGCTCAGCCGTTGACGACGGCGTTGAACGCCTGGATGACGTTCTGTTCCTCTTCGCCTTCGATCGTCGGCGTCGGCGAGCACTTCTTGGTGAACGACGCGCTCGGGAAGATCAGCGGGTTCTTCGCCAGTTCCGGTTCGGTCTTTTCGAATATCTCCTTGACGCCTTCGACCGGCGTCACGTAGTTGACGTAGGCGGCGATCTTGGCCGCGTTCTTGGGGTCGTAGACGTAGTTCATGAACGCCTCGGCCGCGGTCGGGTTCGGGGCCCCGACCGGGATCACCATGTCTTCGGACCACTGCATGCAGCCCTCGGTCGGCATCCGCCATTCGAGGTTCGGGTTGTCGGCCTGGAGCTGCACCGCGTCGCCCGACCACCCGATCACCGCGACCACGTTGCCGCTGGTCAGGTCGTTCTGGTAGTCGTTGCCGGTGAAGCGGCGGATCTGGCCCGATTCGGCGGCGCCCTTGATTTTGTCGATCGCCTTCATCCAGTCGGCTTCGGTCGCCTTTTCGGGATCGGTGCCTTCGCACTTCATCACCAGCGGCACCGTTTCCCTGACTTCGTTGAGGAAGTCGACCTTGCCCTTGTACTGCGAGTCGAAGAGGTCGCAGACCGAGCGCACGTTCGGGCGCCAGGTCCTTGTTGACGATCACCCCGGTCATCCCGCTCTGCCACGGCACCGAGTAGCTGCGGTCCGGGTCGAACGGCGGGTGCCGCAGGCTCGCCAGCATGTTCTTTTCCACGTTGGGCATCGCGGATTTGTCGAGGTTCTGGAGGTAGCCCAGCTTGTACATTTTGCTGTGCTCGTAGCCGGCGAGGACGAAGATGCTGCGGCCGCCCGATTCCCCTTCCTGGAGCAGCGGCTGCATCTTGGCGAAGAATTCTTCGTTCGAGTTGATGTCCTCGATGTATTTGACGCTTGATCCCGGTCGCCTTTTCGAAATTCGGGATCGTTTCCTTGTCGATGTAGAGCGGCCAGTTCGAGATCGTCAGGCTGCCCGACGGCTTCCCCTTTTCGAGCTTCACCGTTTCGACTTCGCCGCTGTCGCCGCCACCTTCGATTCCACCACCACCGCCGCCGCAGGCGGCCAGCCCCAGCGCCAGCGCCAGTGCCGCGACGACCGCCGCGACGATCAGCGAGGCCCGACTCTTTCCCATCTCACTGCTGCTCATCTGACTCCTCTTTCATGGTTGCCTCGGGCCCGCCGTCGCCGGCCGCCCCGTCTGCCTCGCTGCTCAAAGTTCCGATCACCGGGCTCGACTGGCGCACGACGTGCATGTGCTCCGGCTCCCAGCTCAACCCGACCCGCACGCCGCCGCCCGGAAGGCGGCGCCGTTCGGCCTCGCTCGCGTTCGGGACGAGGACGGTCATCCGCACGTCGTCGCCGAGGTCGACCGCGATCTGGGTCGACGTGCCGAGGTAGAGCGAGCTTTCGACGGTTCCCTCGACGGTCGGCAGGCCATTGGAGGAGCCGGTCCCCTCGAGCGCCTCGATCCGCAGCTTCTCCGGCCTGACCACGGCGTGGCAGCGGTCGCCCGGCCGCAGCGATGAGGTCTCGGCGTGCAGGGTCGGGCCCTGCTCGAGCTGGATCTCACCGGCGCCGGTGACCTTCGCCGGCATCAGGTTGGAGACGCCGATGAAGCCGGCGACGAAGGTGGTCTCCGGCTGGTCGTAGACGGTCTCGGGGTCGGCGACCTGTTCGACCCGGCCGCGGTTCATCACCGCGATCCGGTCGCTCATCGTCAGCGCCTCCTCCTGGTCGTGGGTGACGTAGACGAAGGTGATCCCGACGTCGCGCTGGATCCGCTTCAGCTCGACCTGGAGCTCCTTGCGCAGTTTCAGGTCGAGGGCGCCGAGCGGCTCGTCGAGGAGCAGCACCTTCGGCAGGTTGACCAGGGCCCTGGCCAGCGCGACCCGCTGCTGCTGGCCGCCGGAGAGCTGCGCCGGGCGCCGATTCGCCTCGGGCGAGAGCCCGACCCGCTTCAACTCGGAGGCGACCCTGTCTCCGATCTCCCCCTTCGGCACGCCCTGGCGGCGCAGCCCGAAGGCGACGTTGTCCTCGACGCTCATGTGCGGGAACAGCGCGTAGCTCTGGAAGACGGTGTTGGTCGGGCGTTTGTGAGGTGGGAGGCCGGAGACGTCCTCGCCGGCGATCCGGACCGTTCCCTCGGTCGGCTGCTCGAAGCCGCCGATCATCCGCAGCGTCGTCGTCTTGCCGCACCCGCTCGGGCCCAGCATCGTGAAGAACTCGCCCTCCGCCAGCTCGAGGCTGAGGTTGTCGACGGCGGTGATGTCGGCGAAGCGCTTGCTGACCCCGCTCAACTCGACGCTTGTGCTTCCCGCTCTGCATCTACGCCCTCATCATGCCCAAACACCCGACGAATTTGAAACCAACTCCGTCCCGTCGGCACGACGAGTACCGGCCGCGTGGGAGGTGTGCAGGAGCTTGTGCGGGGTCGAGCCGAGGATCACTCCTTTGATCGGGGTTTCGCCCTGGCTGCCGACGACGATCATCCGCGCGTCGCGTTCCTCGGCGACCTCGATCAGCGCGTCGGCGCCGCGTTTGGCGACCATCGCGACGTCGCAGGGGACGCCGCCGGCCTTGGCCCGCTCGCGAGCCTCGCCCATCACCTTCTCGCCGAATTCCTCGATCGCCTCCTCGTGGTCGGCGATCTCGCCGCCCCAGAGTCCCGGAGGCGCGTAGCCGAAGACGATCACGACGCCGTCGCCGAGCTCGCGCGCCAGCTCCAGGCCCTTGTCGAGCGCCACCCTTCCGCGGTCGGATCCGTCATAGCCGACGACGATCTGGCCCATCTCAGGAACCTCCCTCGATATCGGTTTCGCCCTCGAGGAACCCGGCGGGCACGACCCCGGCCTTTCGCCGGAAGAAGTCGGGCAGGGCTCGCCACTGGACCACCATCAGGAGCACGCCGAGCACCATGAAGAAGATCGCGATCACCAGCGGCGGCCCGAGGCCGAACCACGAGTTCCCCGATTCGGAATTCGCCGGGTCGGCGAGTTCGATCGCGTTCTTGATCAGCAGGTAGAAGAGGATCACCCCGCCGAGCGATCGGGCCGACGCCGACGAAGAAGAAGTTCTTGACGCTGCGGAACAGCTCGCGCCGGTAGTAGATCGCGCAGGCGAAGCCGGTGATCCCGATGTAGAAGGAGATCATCAGGCCCAGCGCCGCCAGCGAGTCGAAGAGGATGTCTTCGCTGATCAGGGTCAGGCCGACGTACCAGAGGATCGAGAGGCCGCCCATCCAGAGCGTCGAGAGATGCGGAGTCAGGTAGCGCGGGTGGACCTTGCCGAGGCTCTTGGGCATCGCTTTCGCGCGCGCCATCGAGAGGGTGGTCCTCGCCGCGGGCAGGATCGTCGTCTGCGTCGACGCCGCCGCCGAGGTCAGGACGGCGATGATCAGGAGCTTGTCGAGCGGCGAGCCGAAGACTTCGGTGCCGAGCGAGCTGAGCACGTCTTCCTGGTTGGCGACCAGGCTGTGGACCCCGGCATAGGACTGGGCGGCGAAGGCGACGACGACATAGATTCCGAGCAGGATCAGGGTGCTGATCACGGTCGCCCTGCCCGGCGCCTCGGTCGGGTCCTCGGTCTCCTCGTTGACGGTCGCGGTCGTGTCCCAGCCCCAATAGATGAACACCGCCAGCAGCATCCCGGCGGAGATCTCACTCGGGCTGAGGGAGAACGGGTTGAGCCAGGAGAGGCTGGGGTCGATCGAGGCCGACGGGGCCGAGCCCGCGTAGACCTTGATGATCGCGACGACGGCGAACAGCGCCAGGGTGAAGATCTCCGCCGCGAGCAGCCCGATCTGGGTGCGGGCCGAGAGCTCGATCCCGATCACGACGATCGCGGTCATCAGGAGGATCCAGACGACGCCGACCAGCGGTCACCGCAAAGGTCGAGGCGGCCGCCGAGTCCCAGCCGACGAGGAGGAAGCTGTAGAGGCCGGCGATCTGGGCCAGGTTCGCCATCACGACGATGTCGGTGACGACGATCACCCAGCCGACCATCCAACCCAGCTGCGGGCCCATCCCCAGGGTCACCCAGGAGAAGCTCGTCCCGCAGTCGGGGTCGGCTTTGTTCATGTAGTAGTAGGCCCCGGCGACGAGGAACATCGGGACGAAGCTGATCAGCAGGATCGCCGGCGAGCCGAGCCCGACCGCGGCGGCGACGAAGCCGAGGGTCGCGGCGAGGCTGTACCCCGGCGCCGTCGATGCGACGCCGATGACGACGCTGGAGGCGAAGCCGATCGCGTTTTTCTTCAGGCCCTTCTCGCCGCTGCTGGGCACGCGGGCGCCTGGGGCCTGTGCTTCGGTGCTTGGAACCGCTGCACTCTCCATCGTGCTCCTCCCTTTGTTCCGCCGAGACATGGGACAGCGGTCAGATTGGACGCTACGCTCAATGAGCGTTCCGGCACAAGGGGCGATTACCCCAATTTTGCATTCCCTCTTTGTACATTCTGTATAGGAGACCGGGGTTTGCTTGACCCATTGACCACTTGAAGCGGACCCGTCTCGGAGCTAGCTTTGTCCATATCGTCGTAGCGAGCAAGGAGGGTCTTCAATGGCTGTTGCAGAGCATCTCGGCTCTGAGACAGGCACCGGCTTGCAGGAGATGGCCAGGCGGCACCTGTGGATGCATTTCTCTCGGATGGGCGGCTACGGCGAGGAGAAGGAGATCCCGATCATCGTCCGTGGCGACGGCTGCTACGTCTACGACGATCACGGCAAGCGCTACCTCGACGGCCTCTCGGCGCTGTTCTGCGTCAACGCCGGCCACGGCCGCACCGAGCTCGGCGAGGCCGCCGCGCGCCAGGTCGAAGAGCTCGACTTCTACACGCTCTGGAGCTACGCGCATCCGCGCGCGATCGAGCTCGCGACGCGGATCGCCTCGCTGGCGCCGGGCGACCTGAACCGCGTCTTCTTCACCTCCGGCGGCTCGGAGGCCGTCGAGTCGGCGCTGAAGCTCGCGCGCAACTACCACCGGATGCTCGGCAAAGGCCAGAAGCACAAGGTGATCGCCCGCGAGATCGCCTACCACGGGACCTCACTCGGCGCCCTCTCGGCGACCGGGATCCCCGACCTCCGCTCGCAGTTCGAGCCGCTGGTGCCGGGCGGCTGCCACGTCCCGAACACCAACGTCTACCGCTGGCCCGAGGATCGCCACCCGCTCTGGGCGGCGAACGCGATCGAGGAGCGGATCGAATTCGAGGGGCCGGAGACGGTCGCCGCGGTGATCATCGAGCCGGTCCAGAACGCCGGCGGCTGCTTCGTCGCCCCCGACGGCTACTTCCAGCGGGTGCGCGAGATCTGCGACCGCCACGACGTCCTGATGATCTCCGACGAGGTGATCTGCGCCTGGGGCCGGCTCGGGCACTGGTTCGGGTGCGAACGCTTCGACTACACCCCGGACCTGATCACCGTCGCCAAGGCGCTGACCTCGGCCTACGCGCCGATGGGCGGCGTGATCGCCTCCGACCGGGTCGCCGAGCCGTTCATGGAGGGCGACGCCTCCTTCGCCCACGGCTTCACCTTCGCCGGCCACCCGATCGCGGCGGCGATCGCGATGGCCAACCTCGACGTCTTCGAGCGCGAGGGCCTCAACGACCACGTCCTCGCCAAGGAGGGCGAGTTCCGCCAGATGCTCGAGTCGCTGCACGAGCTGCCGATCGTCGGCGACGTGCGCGGAGCCGGCTACTTCCAGGCGATCGAGCTGGTCAAGGACAAGGAGACGAAGGAGAGCGTTCGACGGCCGAGGAGGCGGAGGAGCTGCTGCGCGGCTTCATCTCCGGCGAGATGTACCGCAGGGGGCTGATCTGCCGTGCCGACGACCGCGGCGACCCGGTGATCCAGCTGGCGCCGCCGCTGATCGCCGACACCGAGCAGTTCGAAGAGATCCACGACGTCCTTCACGAGGTGCTGGGCCAGGCCTGGAAGCGTTTCCACAGATAGGCCCTGGGATGCTCACCGTCCAGAGCCTTCTCGACGAGCTGGGCCTTGACCTGGCCGCCGGGGCGTCGCGGGGCGGCGGCCCCGGTGCGGTGGGTCCACATCTCCGAGCTCGAGGACCCGACCCCGTGGCTCTCGGGCGGCGAGCTGATGCTGACGACGGGGATCCCGCTCGAGACGGCGACCAAGCAGCGCGAGTTCGTCACCCTGCTCGCCGATCACAATCTCGCCGGCCTCGGTTTCGGGACCGGGTTCAGCCACAAAAAACTGCCGAAAGCGCTGGTCGACGAGGCCGAGAAGCGCGACTTCCCGCTGTTCGAGATCCCCTACTCGACGCCGTTCATCGCGATCACCGAGAAGGCCTTCGCCCGCCTCGTCAACGAGCAGTACGAGGTGCTGCAGCGGGGAATCGCGGTCCAGCGCCGGCTCGAGCGCCTGGTCCTGGAAGAGCGCGGCCTCGAGGAGATCGTCGCCACGATCGCCTCCGCGGTCGGCGGCACGGTCGCGATCCTCGACGGCCGCGGCGAGCGGCTCGCCGGGCGCGGCTTCCGCCGTGAGCTCTCCGCCGACGCGGTCAGCGCGATCGGCGACGAAGCCCTCTCCCACACCGGCGACGGCCACCCGTTCGTCCCGACCCATCCCTCGGTCGCCGGCCGGGCTCTCGCCCACCCGGTGATCTCCCCCGGGGGCGGCCCGCCGCAGGCCTGGGTCGTGATCGTCCGCGACTCCGGCGGCCTCGGCGACTTCGAGCGGTTGATCCTCCAGCAGGCGGTCGCGATCGTCGCCCTGGAGCTGATGCGGCGCCGGGTCGCGCGGGAGACCGAGCGGCGCCTCGCCGGCGACGTCCTCGCCGGCGCCCTCGGCGGCCGCCTCGAGGCCTCGGAGCTCCGCCGCCGGCTCGAGCCGTTCGGGATCGGCCGCGAGGCCGCGGTCCTCGTCTTCGACCTCGACGACCCCGCCGCCGCCGAGGCGGCGCTCGAGCGGGCGCTGGCCGCCGATGCCTGCCCGGCCGTCGTCGCCCCCCATTCCAGCGCCGGGCGCGAGCTGCTCTGCGCGGTGGTCGACGCCGCCGATCGCGACCCGATCGACCTTGCCGCCGACGCCCGCCGCGCGCTGATCAAAGAGCGCGGCACGGTCCGCGCCGCGGCCAGCCGCTCGGCGCCGCCGGAGGAGCTCCGCCACTCCTTCCACGAAGCCCGGTGCGCCCTCGAGGCGACGGCGTTCGCGAACGGCAGCGAGCCCGAGGTGGCGTCCTGGCGCGACCTCGGCGCCTTCACCCTCCTGCTCTCGATCCAGGACGACGATGCGCTGCGGCTCTACTGCGAAAGCGTCCTCGGCCCGATCGAGAGCGGCGACGAGGAATACGGCGGCGAGCTGCTGCGCTCGCTGGAAGCCTTCATCGAGCAGAACGGCCAGTGGGAGCGGGCCGCGCGCGAGGTCTACTGCCACCGCCATACCCTTCGCTACCGGATGCGCAAGGTGGAAGAGCTGACGGGCCGCGACCTCTCCCGCGCCCACGACCGGATCGAGTTCTGGCTGGCGCTCCGCGCCAGAGGAGCTGGTCGGGCAGCATGAGAGGTCGGGGATTCCTGACGCGAGATCAAGGACGACGAGTACCGGGTCGCGATCACCCCGTCCGGGCGTCCGGGAGCTGACCGAGCACGGGCACGAGGTGCTGATCGAGGCCGGCGCCGGCGACGGCAGCGCGATTCCCGACGCGAACTACGAGGCCCAGGGGGCCCGGATCGTCCCCGACGCCGACGAGGTCTTCGGCGGGGCCGAGATGGTGATCAAGGTGAAGGAGCCGCAGCCGGTCGAGGTCGAGCGGCTCCGCCCGGGCCAGGTCCTCTTCACCTACCTGCACCTGGCGCCGGACCCCGACCTGACCCGGGGCCTGCGCGAGTCGGGCGCGACCTGCATCGCCTACGAGACGGTCGAGGACTCCGAGGGGCATCTGCCGCTGCTCGCCCCGATGAGCGAGATCGCCGGCAAGATCGCGACCCAGGCGGGCGCCTTCATGCTCGAGAAACCGCTCGGGGGCCGGGGGATCCTGCTCGGCGGCGTCCCCGGCGTCGCGGCGGCGAACGTGATGGTGATCGGCGGCGGCGTCGTCGGCATGAACGCCGGCTTCATCGCGATCGGGATGGGGGCCGACGTCTTCGTCTACGACAAATCGATCGACCGCCTGCGCGAGCTCGACGTCTCCTTCGCCGGCGGCTGCTCGACCGTCTACTCGACGACCCTCTCGATCGAGGAGATGCTGCCGCGGGCCGACCTCGTGATCGGCGCCGTCCTCGTCCACGGCGCCCGGGCGCCGAACGTCGTCCGCCGCGAGCAGCTGGCGCTGATGAAGCCGGGTGCGGTGATGGTCGATGTCGCGATCGACCAGGGCGGCTGCTTCGAGACCTCGCACCCGACCACCCACGCCGATCCGATCTTCGAGGTCGACGGGATCATCCACTACTGCGTCGCGAACATGCCCGGCGCGGTCCCGATCACCGCGACCTACGCCCTCACCAACGCGACCCTGCCCTACGCGGTCGCCCTCGCCGACCACGGTGTCGCCGGGGCGATCGAGAAGGACCCGGGCCTGCGCCCGGGCGTCAACGTCGCCGCCGGCAAGGTCACGCACCAGGCCGTCGCCGAAGCAGTCGGCGAGGAATACACGCTCGCTCGAGAATCGCACTTGAGACGAAACCAAGGAGGAGAGCCCGATATGAGCAGTCATTACGCCGTAGTCAACCCGGCCACCGGTGAGACGGTGAAGGAGTATCCGGAGATCTCGGACGCCGACCTCCGCGCGGCGATCGGGCGGGCCGACGAGGCATCGGGAACCTGGTCGGGCTCCTCCACGGTGGCGGAGCGGGCGGAGCTCGTGCGCAAGGTCGGCAACCTTCACAAGGAGCGCAGCCAGGAGCTGGCCGAGATCATCGTCCGCGAGATGGGCAAGCCGATCGAGCAGGCCGTCGGCGAGGTCGACTTCGCCGGCGACATCTACCTCTTCTACGCCGACAACGCCGAGGACCTGATGGCCGACGAGCCGGTCAAGGGGTTCGCCGGCGAAGGCACGGCGGTGATCCGCCGCAGCCCGTTCGGCGTCCTGCTCGGGATCATGCCCTGGAACTTCCCCTACTACCAGGTGGCCCGGTTCGCCGGCCCGAACCTGGTGATCGGCAACCCGATCCTGCTCAAGCACGCTTCCCAGTGCCCGGAATCGGCCGAGGCGATCGCCCAGATCTTCAGCGACGCCGGCGCTCCCGAGGGCGTCTACCAGAACATCTACGCGACAAACGAGCAGATCGAGTGGGTGCTCGCCGACCCCCGCGTGCAGGGTGTCTCGGTCACCGGCTCCGAGCGCGCCGGCGCCGCCGTCGCCGAGGTCGCCGGCCGCAACCTGAAGAAGGTGGTCCTCGAGCTCGGCGGCTCCGACCCCTTCATCCTGCTCGGCACCGACGACGTCGACGGCGCGGCCCAGGCCGCGGCCGAAGCGCGGCTCGACAACACCGGCCAGTCCTGCAACGCGGCCAAGCGCTTCATCGTCATCGACGAGCTCTACGACGAGTTCGTCGAGAAGCTGAAGGAGAAGATGGGCGCCTCGAAATCGGGCGACCCGACGGCCGAGGACACCGCCCTCGGCCCGCTCTCCTCGACGAGCGCGGCGGACAACATCGAGGACCAGCTGAAGCGGGCGGTCGACAACGGCGCCGAGGTGGTCATCGGCGGCGGGCGCGACGGCAACTACATCGAGCCGACGATCCTGGCCGGGATCGAGCCCGGCTCCGAGGCCTCCCAGGAAGAGTTCTTCGGGCCGGTCGCGCAGGTCTACAGGGTCGGCTCGGAGGAGGAGGCGGTCGAGCTCGCGAACCAGACCCCGTTCGGGCTCGGCTCCTACCTGATGAGCACCGATACGGACCAGGCCGAGCGGGTCGCGAACCAGATCGAAGCCGGGATGGTCTACGTCAACCTGGTCCTCGCCGACAGCCCCGAGCTGCCGTTCGGCGGCGTCAAGCGCTCCGGCTTCGGCCGCGAGCTGGGCACCTCCGGCGCCGACGAGTTCGTCAACAAGAAGCTGATTCGCAGCGCCTGATTGGTCGAGGAAACCGAGCCTTATCCGTTCTCACCGCGTTCTTGCATCGCATATGCGAGAGCTCAGGGGAACGTCCTGCGACGGGAGATACGCTCCGGCGGTGAGTGGGTGGATGAGGAGAGGCGCCCTCGCGGCGCTGGCGATCCTTGCCGTGGTGCTGCTCGCCGGAGCGGCGGCACCTGACGAAGAAGAGGTTCCGCGCTGCCACGGGCGCCAGCCCGGAATCGTCGGCACCGACGGTCCCGACAAGCTGACCGGCACCCCCGGGCGGGACGTGATCTGGGGCGGCAACGGTGACGATGTGATCCTCGGCAGCCTCGGCAACGACCTGCTCTGCGGCGGCCCGGGCGCCGACCTGATCCACGGCGGCCGCGGCAACGACCTCGCCGACGGCGGCGCCGGCAGCCACGACCGGGTGATCGGCGACCTCGGCGACGACACCCTCCTCGGCGGCCCGGGCGACTACGACGAGGTCGCCGGCAGCCTCGGCATCGACACCCTCAACGGCGGCAGCGGCAATTTCGACCTCGTCCACGGCGACTACGGGTACGACCGGATGGACGGCGGCGCCGGCGGCGGTGACGTCGCCTCGTTCGCGACCGATGTCGCCGCCGGCCGTGGCGGCGGCGACTACGTCTCGCTGCGCGAACACCTCGCCCGCGGCGACGGCCACGACCGGATCCTGCGGATGGAGAGCATCGAAGGGTCGGCCTTCAAGGACACCCTGATCGGCAACAAGAGCGCCAACGTCATCGACGGCGGCCCCGGCAACGACACCCTGATCGGCGGCGGCGGCGCCGACACGCTGATCGGCGGCCAGGGGAAGGACGGCTGCAAGGGGGCGAAAGGGCGGCAACCAGTCTCTGCGGCAAGGAAGCGGCGCCGAAAGCGACCGCCTACATCGAACTCGACGCGACCCCCGCCGGCGGCGGCGGTCTGGCGATCGTCGGCGGCGCCGGCCACGACGACTTCACCGTCGCCTTCGACCCCCTCTCCTCGAGCTTCGGCGTCACCACCGGCAAAGGGGTCGCGGTCGGGCCCGGCTGCACCCGGATCAGCGCGGTCCAGGTCAGCTGCGCGGCGGGCGGCCCGGCGCGCTGGCTGATGGCCGACCTGGGCCCCGGCAACGACAACTTCCGCGTCGAAGGGTCGCTGGCCGCGGTCGAGAACGTCCGGATCGCCGGCGGGCTCGGCGACGACACCCTCCGCGGCGGCCCCGAGGACGACCTGATCGAGGCCGGCCGCGGCGCCGACCGCCTCTACGGAGGCGCCGGCTCCGACGGCCTGATCGGCAACATGCCCGGGCCGACCTACCTCTACGGCGAAGAGAACGGCGACCTCCTGGCGGCCGGGCGGCGGCTGCGCCGGGGGCGAAATCGTCGGCGGCCCGGGCCGCGACGACGCCTCGTTCGCCGAGACCCAGGCCCACCCCGGCCTGCTCTACATCTCCTTCCCCAAGAACAAGGCCTGGATCGACGCGGTCAAGGGCTGCAACCCGGTCCGGCTCGATCGCACCGACGAGGACATGGAGGGCTCGTTCGACAACGACGTCCTGATCGGGGACTCGCGGCCCAACTCGATGCTGGGCCAGCCCGGCCAGGACGAGTTCTACGGCAACGGCGGCGACGACATCGATCGACGCCCGCGACGGCCGGCGCGATTTCGTGATCCAGTGCGGTCGCCACCCGAGCCAGCCCGCGGGCCACGCGCTGACCGACGACTTCGACCCGCCGACGACCGCCTGCGCCGCGATCACCCACGGGACCCCGGTCAAGGGCCTCGACCACGCCGCCGGCCCTTAGCCCGATCCCGACTCATCTAGGGTTTGAAGCGATGACCAGTGCCGCTCGACCGGATGAGGCGGCCGCGATCGCCGCGGCGATCGAGCGGTTCCGCGCCGAGACCGCCCCCGCGGGAGGCGATCGGCCGGACACGACCGGCCCGTGGCAGCGGGCCGCGCTGGCCGAGGGGGTCGGCGCCAAGGGCACCGTTTTGCAGAATCGAGAAGGAGGGCTCAAATGGCTGTCGTGAAAATCATCGAGCTGGTCGGCAGCTCGAAAACCTCGACCGACGACGCTGCCCGGCAGGCGCTGGCGCAGGCCCAGGGCACGCTGCGGAACATCCGCGCGGTCGACATCGTCTCGACCGGGATCCGCGGTGAGAACCTGGACGAGTACCGCGCCCACGTCCGCGTCGCCTTCCTCGTCGAGGGCACCGACGTCGATTGAACGTCCCGACGAGGGCCTGAGATGAGCGAGCCAACGAGCGTCGGCCCGGAGGAGGCCCGGAAGCTGATCGATCAGGGAGCCCAGCTGATCGACGTCCGCGGCGACCACGAGTGGGAGGCGGGCCGGATCGCCGGCGCCTCCCACATCGAGCTCGACAGCCTCCCGGAGCGGATCGGCGAGATCGATCGCGATCGCCCGGTGCTGATCTACTGCCGCGCCGACAACCGCTCCGACATGGCCGCCGCCGCCCTCGCCGCCGACGGATTCGACACCTCGACCCTCGCCGGCGGCATCGAGGCCTGGGTCGAGGCCGGCGAGACGATCGAGCCCGAGGGCGGATACGTGGCCGAGTCGGGCGAAGCCGCGGCCATCCTCCAGGCACGAAAAGCGGGCGGGGACGGCTAAATACCCTAATCCCTGTCAGGTTTTGCTATTTTCCCGTCCGTGGACGTAGTAGTCGACCAGGGCAAGAAGCAGCACGGCAAGGGACGGACCGGGACTCTCGAGAACCCGGAGGCCTACGAGAACGTCCCTGGGCACGTGATCCCGATCATCGAGCGCGAGTTCGATGACTTCGACAACGAAGCGGAGAAGTTCCTCGGGGGCGAGCTGGCCGAAGACCAGTTCATCGGCTTCCGCCTCAAACAGGGCGTCTACGGCCAGCGCCAGCCCGACGTCCAGATGGTCCGGGTCAAGCTTCCGTTCGGCGGCGTCACCCCCGAGCAGATGGAGATGTTCGGCGATGTCGTCGAGCGCTACGCGCCGCTCGACAAGGGCCACGTCACGACCCGCCAGAACATCCAGATCCACCACGTGCCGCTTCGCGACATGGAGGCCCTGATCCGCGAGATCTCCGCGGTCGGCCTCTCCTCCCGCGAGGGCTGCGGCAACACGGTCCGCAACGTCACCGGCGACCCCTGGGCCGGTGTCGCGCCCGACGAGGTCTTCGACCCGACCCCCTACGCCGGCGCCTACGTCCGCTACTTCGTCCGCCACCCGACGACCCAGCTGATGCCGCGCAAGATCAAGACCGCCTTCACCGGCTCCGACGAGGACCGGGCGATCACCGGCATCCACGACATCGCCTTCCTCAGCCGCGAACGAGACGGCGTCAGGGGCTTCGAGGTCAGGGTCGGGGGCGGGACCTCGATCATGGCCCGGGTCGCGCCGACCCTCTACGAGTTCGTCGAGGCCGACAACGGCGACTACCTCAAGGTCTCCGAGGCCGTGCTGCGGATCTTCGATCGCCAGGAGTGGCTGCGGGTCAACCGCGCCCGCGCCCGGATCAAGGTCCTGATCGACAAGATCGGGATCGACGCCTTCCGCGAGCAGGTCGACGAGGAGCTGACCGGCGAGTGGGCCGAGGAGCGCGACTTCGACGTCGAGCGGCTTCGCTACGAGGACGACGAGGAGGAGCGCGCGCCCGAGGTTCCGGCCGCCTCAGCCTCCCCCAACGGCGACCGCACCGAGTTCGAGCGCTTCGTCGAGGGCAACGTCCAGGCGCAGCGCCAGGAGGGCTTCTCCTCGGTCGAGGTGAAGATCGTCCGCGGCGACCTCACGCCCGAGCAGTTCCGAGGCCTCGGCGCGATCATGCGCGAGTACACCGGCGGCTACGCCCGCAGCACGGTCCAGCAGAACTTCGTCCTGCGCTGGGTTCGCGACGAGTCGCTCTACGACGTCTGGCAGCGGCTCGAGGACCTCGGCCTCGCCGAGGTCGGGCCGCGGACGGTCACCGACGTCGTCAGCTGCCCCGGCACCGACAGCTGCAAACTCGGGATCACCAGCTCGATGGGCCTCAACCGGGCGATCAAGGAGCGGGTCGAGGAGATGGGGATCTCCGACTCCCTGACCAAGCAGATCCACATCAAGATGAGCGGCTGCCCGAACGGGTGCAGCCAGCACCACATCGCCAACATCGGCTTCTACGGCGCCTCGCTCAAGGTCGGAGGCCGCCAGATGCCCGCCTACATCCCGCACATCGGCGGCAACTACGAGGGCGGCGAGGTCATCTTCGGCACCCGCCTCAAATCGCGGCTCCCGGCCAAACGGGTTCCGGAGGCTGTCGAGCGCTGGATCCGCCTCTACGAGGCCGAGCGCGCCGAGGGCGAGGAGTTCAACCCGTTCGCGGAGCGGATCGGCGCCGAGCGCTTCGAAGCCGAGGTAAAGGAGCTGACCCTGCCCGCCGAGTTCAGCCTCGAGACCATGCAGCAGTTCATCGACTGGAACCGCGCAAGCCCCTACAAGGTCGAGCGTGGGGAGGGCGAGTGCGCGATATGAACCCCGTAGCCGTTACGCCAGACATCGATGCCGAGGCGGTCGCCGCCGAGCTCGAGGGCAAGCGGGCGACCGAGTCGATCGAGTGGATGTTCGAGACCTTCGGCGAGAGCCACTACATCGCCTGCTCGTTCCAGAAAACGAGCTCGGTGACCGCACACCTCGCGACCCAGGTCAACCCCGACGCGCGCTTCTTCTACCTCGACACCGACGTCCTCTTCCCCGAGACCTACGAGACCCGCGACCGGCTCGCCGAGCAGCTCGGGATCGAGTTCGACCGGTACCACAACATCTCGCTCGAGGAGCAGGCCGAGAAGTTCGGCGACGAGCTCTGGACCCGCGATACCGACGCCTGCTGCGGCCTGCGAAAGGTCGAGCCGATGCGCCGGGCCCTATCTTCCGTAGACTGCTGGCTCGCCGGCGTCCGCCGCGAGGACTCAACCAAGCGCGCCAAAACCCCCAAGTTCGCCTTGGACAAGCGGTTTGGCCTCTGGAAGCTGAATCCGCTCGCGGATTGGACCGAGACCGACGTCTGGAACTACATCCATCAGCATGATCTCCCGTACAACCCCCTTCACGACCAGGGCTACCCCTCGATCGGCTGCACCCACTGCACCAAGCCGGTCGGGCCGGGTGGCTCGCCACGCGACGGCCGCTGGGCCGGGCTCGCGAAGACGGAGTGCGGGATCAACTAGTCGCGTCCTTCCGGCAGTTCATCTGATAAGCCCAGACCCAGTACCCGACCGAATGGTGAGAATTCTTCGATGAGCGAGACGATGACCGAGCTTTCCCTGACACTTGACGAGCGCCACACCGCCGACTTCGAGATGATCGGCAACGGCGGCTTCGCGCCGCTGACCGGCTTCCAGGGCTCCGCCGACTGGGAGCGCGTCTGCTCCGAGATGCGGACCACCGGCGGCGACTACTGGCCGATCCCGATCACCCTCGCGAGCGAGATCGAGTGCGAGGTCGGCGACACGATCGCGCTCTCCAGCGACGAAGGCAAGCCGCTCGGCCGGCTCACGGTCGAGGAGATCTGGGAGCGGGACGTCAAGCGCGAGGCCGAGCAGGTCTACGGGACCGCCGACGAGGACCATCCCGGGGTCGCCGCGATCTACGCCGAGGGCAACCGGATGATCGCCGGCCCGATCGAGGTCGACGCCCTGCCCGACCACGACGAGGCGTTCATGACCCGCTACAAGACGCCGGCCGAGCACAGGGCCGACTTCGAGGCCCGCGGCTGGAAGAAGATCGTCGCCTTCCAGACCCGCAACCCGATCCACCGCGCCCACGAGTACCTGACCAAGGCCGCCCTGGAGACCTGCGACGGGCTCTTCATCCACCCGCTGATCGGCAAGACCAAGGCCGGCGACATCCCGGCCGACGTGCGGATGCGCTGCTACGAGGTGCTGATGGACAAGTACTACCCGCAGGACCGGGTCGTCCTCGGCGTCAAGCCGGCGAAGATGCACTACGCCGGCCCCCGCGAGGCCGTCCTGCACGCGATCGTCCGCCGCAACTACGGCGCGACCCACTTCATCGTCGGGCGCGACCACGCCGGTGCCGGTGACTACTACGGCACCTACGACGCGCAGAAGATCTTCGACGAGATCGACATCGACGAGCTCGGCATCGAGCCGCTGATGTTCGAGCACACATTCTGGTGCAACGACTGCGAGGGGCTTGCCTCCGGCAAGACCTGCCCGCATGATGCCGAGGCCCACCTGTTCCTCTCGGGGACCAAGGTCCGGGAGATGCTCGGCAACGGCGAAAGACCGCCACACGAGTTCTCGCGTGACGAGGTCGCCGACATCCTGATCGACGCTTACAAGGAGGACTGAAGCAAACATGGCAGATGAGAAGGGGTTCACCCTCTGGTTCACCGGGCTCTCGGGCCGGGCAAGACGACGATCTCGAGGCTGCTGGAGGGGCATCTGCGCGAGCGGGGCACGAAGCTGGAGATCCTCGACGGCGACGTCGTCCGCGAAAACCTCTCGAAAGGCCTCGGCTTCTCGAAGGAGGACCGCGACATCAACATCCGCCGGATCGCCTTCGTCGCCGACCTGCTCAGCCGCAACGGCGTGCCGGTGATCACCGCCGCGATCTCCCCCTACGCCGAGATCCGCGACGAGGCCCACGAGCTGATGGGCGACCGCTTCATCGAGGTCTACGTCAAGGCCTCGGTCGACACCTGCGCCGAGCGCGACGTCAAGGGCCTCTACGCGAAAGCGTTCGCCGGCGAGATCAAGGAATTCACCGGCGTCTCCGACCCCTACGAGATTCCCGAGAATCCCGCCTGGGTCTGTGACACCGAAAACGAGACCGCCGAGGAGTCGGCGGAGAAGCTGCTCGCCTACCTCGAGCAGCGGGACCTGATTCCCGCCGCCGCCGCGGTGGCTTGAGCCGAACGCTCGCCGCCGCCCTGGCTCTCGCGGCGGCGATTGTCTTCCCCGGCACCGCCTGGGCGGGCCACGCGCGCACCTCGGAATGCCCGCAGGAACTCTGTGCCGGGGTCTCCGACGACGGATCGCGCGTGCGTCTTCCCGTTCGCCGAGGAACTGACGGCCGGATCGGGCAGCCCGCAGCTCTACGAATGGAACGACCGGCGGCTGCGGGAGAAGCTGCGTCCCCGGGTCACGATTCCGGAGGGCGCGCGTCCGGCGCCGATCGGGCTCGAGGGGACGGCCGGTGACGCCTGGCACGTATTCGTCGGCACCACCTACACCCTCGCCGCCGATGATGTCGACGGCGGCGCCTGGGACCTCTACGACGTCGGTGCGCGGTCGGTCCCGAGGCTGATCTCGACCGGCCCGCTCGACACGAGCGGCGCGGCGTTCACCTCGTTCGCCGGCGCCTCGGCCGACGGCAACCGTGTCTTCTTCAACTCGATCACGCAGCCGTTGCTGCCGGGTGACTCGGGATCCTGCTGGTTCGTCTACGAACGCGTCGCCGGCGCCACCAACCCGGTCGTATTCGGGCCGCGGCCGCAGGACCCCCTGCCGCCCCATCTCTGCCACGGCGACTCCTTCGACGGCGTCTCGGCCGACGGCAGCCACCTCTTCTTCTCGACCGACCGCCGGCTGATCGACGCCGACGAAGGCGAAGACGACATCTACCAGCGGGTCGGGGGCGCGCTCTCGCTCGTCACCACCTATCCGGAGCGGGTCGGCAAATCGAACTGCGTCGACATCCCCCGCTACGCCGATGCCTCGGCCGACGGCGCCACCGTCCTCTTCTCGACCAACATCGCCGTCTCGCCCGAGGACACCGACGAAGCGTTCGACGTCTATGAGCGCCGGCCGGACGGCAGCTTCGTCCTGATCTCGCGCGGCACCGACGGCGGTCCCGGGTGCGGCTTCTCCGGCGACCGGGCGATCGCGCTCTCCGCCGACGGCACGATCGCGATCTTCGAAACGAGGGCGCAGCTCAGCGCCGCTGACCACGACTCCTCCAACGACCTCTATCGGGCTCAGGACGGAGCGGCGCCGCTCCTGCTCAGCACCGGGCCGGCCGACCCCGGCGTCGACGAACACTCGGTGGTCTTCCCCGACTGGGTCACCGCCGTCTCCGACGACGCCCGCACCGTCGCCTTCGAAACCAAAGCGCCGCTCGTCGCCGCCGATCGCGACAACTCGATGGACGTCTACGTCAACGTCGACGGGACAACGGCGCTGGCCTCGACCGGCCCGGTCAGCGGTGGGCTCGGGGCCGCGGCCGAGCTGCGCGGCCTCTCGGCCGACGGGAACACGATCGTCTTCGCGACGAAGGGGAAGCTGGTCCCCTACGACCTCGATCGAGACCTCGACGTCTACGTTCGCAGCGCGTCTCCGGCCCGGACCGCCCTGATCTCCGCCGAGGCGATCCCGCCGCAGATGCGGGTGGCGCGGCGAGGACGGCGTCCTGGCGTCGGGGCGGGCGCTGGTCAAGGTCGCCTGCCCGAAGGCCGAGACGAGCGGCCCCTGCCACGGAACCGTGACGCTCAGGCGCGGGAAGGAGCGGCTCGGCCGCGCCTCGTTCCGGGTCGAAGCCGGGGCTCGCGGGCCGGTCAGCGTCCGGCTGCCGAGGTCGCTGACGTTGCCGCACTCGGTGCGCGTCCTCGGGTCAGCGGCGCCGATCGACTCGGCAACGAAGCCGGACGATCTCCCGCCGGGTCCGGTTCTGACTCAGGGCCGGGGCGGCACCTGCGGCTCGCCGAGGCCGTAGGTGTCGTAGGCGCCGAATTCGGAAAAGGTCCTGTGGGTCGGGCCGTGGTAGTCCGAGGACCCGGTGGTGACCAGCCCCAGCTCCCCGCAGAGCTCGAGCAGGTGGGCGGTCTGCTCCTCGCTGTGGGTCGGGTAGTAGGTCTCGACCCCGTCGACGTCGAGGGCGCGGATCAGCTCGTCGACCTCGGCGGGGGCTGAGATGTCCCAGTAGGGGTGGGCGAGGACGGCGACGCCTCCCGCGTCGTGGATCAGCCCGACCGCCTGCTCCGCGGTCGGCCAGGCCCGGGGCACGAACGCCTTCGCGCCGGGCACCAGGTACTCCTCGAAGAAGGGGCCGAGGTCGCCGGTCGCGCCGGCCGCCCGGGCGATGTGGGGGCGGCCGATCGAGAGCGCGTCGCCCGCCTCCCGCACCGCGTCCTCGAGGTGGAGGTCGAACCCCTCGGCGCGGAGCTTCTCGACGATCTCCCCGGCCCGCGTCACCCGCTCGTGCTGGGCCCGCTCGCAGGCGGCGGCGATCGCGCCGAGGTCGATCCAGTAGCCGCAGATGTGGAGGTCTTCGGCGAACGGGTGGACGCAGGACATCTCGATCGCCGGCACCAGCTCGATCGAGTGCTCCTCGGCCGCCCGAGCCGCCTCGGCGACCCCGGCGATCGCGTCGTGGTCGGTCAGGGCCAGCGTCGTCACGCCCGCCTCGGCGGCCCTCGCCACCACCTCGGCCGGCGGCAGCTGGCCGTCGGAGACCGTCGAGTGCGATTGGAGCTCGATCAACATCCGCGCTGCACCCTAGATGAACCCAGCGGCGATCGGGCCGCGTATGAGGGAGTAAGGTCACCGAGTCATCGCCCGCCCAGATGTGTCTTGACGGGTGTGGAAGGCAGGGAGGGAATGAGACCGATGCTCCGAGCAAGCGCAACGGCCGCCCACGGCATCAAGGCGGGCCTGCTCGCCTGCGCCCTCCTCCTGCTCGCGGCCCCGGCGGCATGGGCGGGGGCCTGGCTGCCGCCGCAGGACCTCTCGGCTCCCGGCCGGAGCGCCACCAACCCGGTGGTCGCGATGGCCGACGACGGCGCCACGACCGCGCTCTGGGAGAAGGACAACACCGCCACGGTCGGGTTCCACGGCGAGATCGTCACCCGCAGCCCGGGTCAGGCCTTCACCTCGCCCTCGGAGGTGGTCCCCGGGGTCACCGACCCGCAGATGGAGATGACCGGTGGTGGGCAGGCGATCGGGGTCTGGAAGCGGCTTGCCAACCCGCCCGGCAACTACCTGATCGAGGCCGCGACGAAGCCGCCCGGAGGCACCGCCTTCGAAGGCGCGACGACCGTCACCGAAATGCCGACCGGGGTGATCCCGAACGGCCTCCAGATCGCGATCAACGGCGCCGGCGATCTGGCTGTCGTCTGGACCCGGCCCGACCCCGAATCGGGGGTCGACCCAGACGCGATCATCGTCGAGGCGTCGGTTCGCCCCGCCGGCGGAAACTTCTCGGAACCCGAACAGGTCTCACTGCCGATCGAGCCGCCGATCGAAGAACCCGGAACGCCGTATCAAACGCCAGCGAACCATCGGTGGCGATCGACGCCGCCGGAGACGCGACGGTCGTCTGGCGCTACAACGATGGGACCGACCAGGTGATCGAAGCCTCGGAACGCCCGGCCGGCGGCACCTTCTCGCCGCCCGAAGTGATCTCCGGCGCCGGCAAAGACTCCTTCGAACCCCAGGTCGCGGTCAGCGGCGGCGGCGAGGCGAATGCCGTCTGGGAGGAAGTCGAGGGGGAAGAGTCCACGATCGAGGCCTCGTCGCGACCCGACGGCGGTGTGTTCGGCGCCGCCGACGAACTCTCCGAAGAAGACCAGAACGCGGTCGGCCCCGAGATCGCGATGACCCCCGGCGGCCTGGCCACGGTCGTCTGGACCCTGGACGAAGACGAAGGAACGCTGCTTCTCACCTCCAGCAGAGCCGCGGGAGGGAGCTTCTCGGCCCCGACCGCCATCACCCCCGTGCTCGAATCGGTCGGGCCGATCGATACCGACCTGGAGATGAACGCGGCCGGTGACGCGGTCGTCGCCTGGCCCGGCGGCACCACCATCGCCCAACCGGTGGTCAAGGCCGCGGTTCGGGTCGGCGGGGGCAGCTTCTCCGCCCCGGCCGAAGTCTCCGCCGTCAGCCCCGACTTCCTCCATCCCGAGGCCGCGATCGACGGCGTCGGCAACGCGACGGTGATCTGGACCCGGTCCGACGGCGCCAACCGGATCGCCCAGGTGGCCGGCTACGACGCGAGCCCGCCGGACATGCGCGGCCTCTCGATCCCGGCGACGGGGACGGTCGGCGTCCCGGTCTCCTTCTCGGCGTCGCCGTTCGACGTCTGGCCGATCGCCTCGACCTCGTTCACCTTCGGCGACGGGGCCGGCGCCCCCGGCACCTCGGTCACCCACGCCTACTCGGCCCCCGGCACCTACCAGGTGACCGCGACCGCGGTCGACGCGGGCGGGACGCCGGCCTCGGCCGGCGGGGCGATCGCGATCTCGCCGTCCTACGCGTTCAAGATCGGCAAGCAGAAGCGGAACGCGAAGAAGGGGACGGCGACGCTGACCGTCGACGTCTCGGGCCCGGGTCAGGTCACGGTCTCCGGCAAGAAGGTGAAGCGGAAGAGCAAGCACGCCGCCGGGGCCGGCTCGGTGACGCTCGCGATCGCCGCCAAGGGCAAGGCCCTGAAGCAGCTGAATCAGAAGGGGAAGGCCAAGGTCAAGGTCACCGTCACCTTCACCCCCGATGGCGGCGACCACGCCGCCACGAGCGCGGTCTCGGTCACGCTGAAGAAGAAGCTCAGCGGCGCTGAATAGACTGCGCCGCCGTGTTCGAGAAGGTGCTGATAGCGAACCGCGGCGAGATCGCGATCCGCGTTGCGCGGACCCTGAGGGAGATGGGAATCGGCTCGGTCGCCGTCTATTCCGAGATCGACCGCGACGCGCCGCACGTCCGGATGGCCGACGAGGCGTTCCTGATCGGGCCCGCCGTCCCGGCCGAGAGCTATCTCGACATCGCGAAGATCATCGAGACCGCGAAGGAGGCCGGCGCCGAGGCGATCCACCCCGGTTACGGCTTCCTCGCCGAGAACGCCGATTTCGCCCGCGCCTGCGACGAGGCGGGCATCGTCTGGATCGGGCCGCCCCCGGAGGCGATCGAGTCGATGGGATCGAAGACCCGGGCGCGGGAGATCATGGCCGAGGCCGGGGTCCCGATCGTCCCCGGCGCGACCGAGCCGGCGAAGGACGTCGAGGAGGCCCGCAAGCAGGCCGAGGAAGCGGGCTACCCGGTCGCCTGCAAGGCGGCGGGCGGAGGCGGCGGCAAGGGCTTCCGGGTCGCGATGACGCCGGACGAGCTCGATGAGGCCTTCGAGGGCGCGGGCCGCGAAGGCGAGAAGTTCTTCTCCGACGACCGCGTCTACGTCGAGCGCTACCTCGAGGACCCGCGCCACGTCGAGGTCCAGGTCCTGGCCGACTCGCAGGGGAACGTGATCCACCTCGGCGAGCGCGACTGCTCGATCCAGCGCCGCCACCAGAAGGTGATCGAGGAGTCGCCGGGCCCGCACGTCGACGCCGAGATGCGGGAGCGGATCGGCAAGATCGCGACCGACGCCGCCGCGGCGGTGGGCTACCGGGGCGCCGGGACGGTCGAGGGGATGCAGGTCGGCGACGAGTACTTCTTCCTCGAGATGAACACCCGGGTCCAGGTCGAGCACTGCGTGACCGAGATGGTCACCGGGGTCGACATCGTCCGCGAGCAGCTCCTCGTCGCCGCCGGCGAGCCGCTGAGCCTGGCCCAGGAGGACCTCGAGATGCGCGGCCACGCGATCGAGTGCCGGATCAACGCCGAGGCGGCCCACAAGAACTTCGCTCCGGCGCCCGGCGCGATCACCACCTACCGCGAGCCGGCGGGGCCTGGGGTGCGGGTCGACTCCGGTGTCGAGGCGGGGTCCGAGGTGACGCCGATGTACGACCCGATGGTCGGCAAGCTGATCGTCTGGGACGTCGATCGCGAGAAGGCGACGCGGCGCATGCTGCGCGCCCTCGGCGAATACGAGATCGGCGGCCTGACGACCCTGATCCCGTTCCACCGGGCGATCCTCGCGACCCCGCAGTGGGACAACGGCGAGACCTGCCGCGACCTGATGGAGGACCGCGAGTGGCTGAAGACGACGGCGCCCAAGGACCTCGCGCCGGCCGAGGCCGAGGAGGGCGCGGCGGAGACGGTCTCGCGCGACTACAAGGTCGAGGTCTCGGGCAAGCTCTTCGACGTGACCGTGATCGGCGAGGGCGGGGGCGCGGCGGCGCCCGCCGCCGGGGCCGGCCGGAAACCGCCCAAACGCGATCGCAAGGGCGGGCGCCGCGGCGGCCGCCTCGAGCGAGTCACTGCCCTCGCCGCTGCAGGGCACGGTGCTCAAAGTCGCGGTCGAGCAGGGCGCCGAGGTCGCCGAGGGCGATCTGATCTGCGTCATCGAGGCGATGAAGATGGAGAACGAGATCGTCGCCCACCGATCGGGCAAGGTCACCGCACTGAACGTCTCAGAGGGCGCCGCGGTCGGCAGCGGCGACACCATCGCCGTCATCGAGTAACGGCGCCCAGCGCAACGCCTTGGCCGGAGCGGACGGGTCCCGCCCGGCGTGACCGAGTAGGGGTCGGAATGCTCCGGACGGGCGGATACTCAAAGTGCCGCGCTGATTAGCCCGGCACTTGTCCGAACCGGGGCATGCCCGAGCCCTATTTTTTGTGCCCGCGGGACCGTTCCCGTTCGCGTTTGGCCCGTTCCCGTTCGCGCTCGCGTTCGCGGACTTCCCGCCGTTTCTGGGCCCGCAGGCGCGAGGCTTCCTTGCGGGTCAGCGGGAACGGCGGCGTCGCTTCTGAGCAGGACTTTCCCGAGCATTCGGTCAGCCGCAGCATTTCGCGGTGGAGGAAGTTCCGGATCGGGAAGAAGTTGGGGACGTTCTGCAGTGAGTTGAGCTCGTAGGGGTCCCGATTGAGGTCGTAGAGCTCCTTCTCTCCGGACGGCCAGGCGATGTACTTGTAGGGGCCGAGCCGGATCCCGGAGTAGTCCTTCGGCGGCGCCAGCAGCGAGGCGTTCGCTTCGTTGCTCTCGAGGTCGGGCATGGCGGTCGAGCTCTTGGCCGCGTTCGTCTGGTCGGTGGCGATCGTCAGCGCCCCCTGGGCCTCGACGTCGCTGGTTTCGACGAACGACTCGAACAGGATCGGCCGGCGGGTGCGGAGGCTGGAGTCGCGCATGAACGGGCCGAGCGAGCGACCGTCGATGCTCTTGTCGGCTTTGGCGCCGGAGAGTTCGAGCACGGTCGGGGCGATGTCGATGTTGGCGGCGAGCTCGCCGGTCGAGCTTCCGGGCTTGATCCCGGGCCCCCGGATCAGCAGCGGCAGGTGGGTCGCCGGCTCGTAGGCGAGGAACTTGCCGCCGAGCAGCCGGTGCTCGCCGAAGAAGAACCCGTTGTCGGAGGTGAAGATGATGTAGGTGTTCTTGAGGCGGCCCGTGGCGCCGAGCGTGTTGACCACCTGGCGGACGCCGTCGTCGACGTCGCGCAGGGACTCGAGCTGCTTCTGGTAGTAGACCTGGTAGGTGTGGCGCTCGCTCGGTGTGAGGTGGTCGGCTTCGCGGATGAACCTCGGCTTGTCGGAGACGTCGCCCTCGTCGAGCCCTTCTTCGGCGTCGTGCGGCAGCGAGGCGCCCTGAAACCAGTCGTAGTGGCGCGGCGTCGGCTCGGGCCCGGCCGGCCGGCGGAAGTCGCCGTGCGGGGCGGTGTAGTCGAGCTGGAGATAGAGCGGCTGGTTGCCCGGCGTCGCCGCGATTTCCGAGGTCGCGATGTTGGTCAGCGCGTCGGTGACGTGGTAGCAGGGAAGGCCGTTGGTCGGCGCGAACGGGCAGCCGATGTCGTCGCGGACGCCGTATTCGCGGGTTTCCCAGTCCCCCGGATCGCCGAACGGCCCGACGACCTGGCCGTTGACGTCCATTTCGTAGCCGTAGGAGAGGTGCGTCGAGTCGACGTTGAGGATCGTGTACCAGGTCGACCATCCGGGCGGCACGGTCGTCCCGGGGTCCAACGGTTTTTCGCCGTAGCCGTTGAGGAACTTGCCGATGTGGACGGTCTTGTAGCCGTCGGCCTGCATCCAGGTGGCGAGGTTGTGGGTCATCGCGCCCCGGAACGAGAACCCGATGTAGCCGCCGTTCGGCTGAACGTTGCCTTTGACTTTGTGGTTGTGCGCGTAGCGGCCGGTCAGGAGGCTGACCCGCGACGGGCAGCAGAGCGGGTAGGAGACGTAGTAGCGGTTGAAGGTGATCCCCTTCTTGGCGATCAGGTCGAGCGTCGCCGGCATCGCCCGCGTCTCCGGCGCCCCCGGGTAGGCGCGGGCGGTCGCGTAGAGGCCGTCGAGGGTCTGGTCGTCGGTCTGGATCACGACGAAGCTCGGCGCGCCCGGAGTCGCCGCTTGGGCCCTGCCGCCGGCGCCGAGCGCGAGCAGCAGCGCGAGCACGGCGACGAGGCCCGCCGCAATCGCTGGGCGGGACCGTGCTCTGCAGGGAGTTTTGGCTCGGTTCGTACATCACGCGTTCGCCAGGCCCACAGCCACGAAACACCGGCCGGCTGTGAAGTTGCGAAACGCTAGTGGTCGTTCAGGACGCGCCGAGCTTTTTCGCTGCGTCGCGGAACGTTTTGACGGTGGCGCTGGGGGCTTTGCGGCCCTCGAGTTTCTCGCCGTGGCGATTGACCCAGATCACCGGGACGTTCATTTTCAGCAGCGGGGCGACGTCGGTCGTGTAGCTCGAGCAGATGTGGAGCCAGCCTTTCTTGCCGCCGATCCGTCGCGCGCACTCTTTGAAGTGGACCGGTTCGGGCTTGTAGCTGCGCACCTGCTGGGCGGTGACGACGAGGTCGAGTTCGGTCCGCAGGTGGCGGCGCGAGATCCCGAGAAGTTTGTCGTCGATGTTGGAGATGATCCCGATCTCGTAGCGTTTGCCGAGCCGGTCCATCGCCGCGTTCGCCTCGCGGAACGGGAGCCAGTAGGCGACGCTGTCGGGCAGGAACTGCGCCCGCGAGGGCTCGATCTCCCACCCGATCTCGCCCGCGACTTTGACGATCGTGCGGCGCAGGACCTCGGCGTAGAGTTCGTAGGACCCGGCCATGATTTCGGCCTGGACTTCGAAGAAGCGGGCCAGGAACGGCCCCTCGTCGAAGCTGAAGCCGTCCTTGTCGGCCTCTTTGCGGCAGGCCTCGATGATCCCCTTCTCCCAATCGATCAGGGTTCCGTAACAGTCGGTGGTCACCCACTCGATGGATTTGAGACTGGGAAGGGGCATGCGGAGCCGCGGCATTATAGGCTGCCGCACCGCGCCGCAGTACCGCGCCGAAAAATGGACCTCCTCGAGTACCAGGGCAAGCAGCTGTTCGCCAAGCACGGCATCGCCGTGCCGAGCGGCGAGGTCGCGTCGACCGTCGACGAGGCCGTGGCGGCCGCCGAGAGGATCGGATATCCGTGCGCGATCAAGGCCCAGGTGCTGATCGGAGGCCGCGGCAAGGCGGGCGGGATCAAGATCGCCGCCGACCGCGCCGAGGCCGAGCAGCACGCCGATGCGATCCTCGGGATGGACATCGTCGGGCCGCATGGCGAGGGGCCGTTCAGGGTCCACCAGGTCTGGGTCGAGGGCGGCTCCGACATCGCCTCCGAGTACTACGCCTCGGTGATCCTCGATCGCTCGGCGAAGAAGCTTCTGGCGATGGTCTCGGCGAAGGGCGGGATGGACATCGAGGCCGTCGCCGCGGAGGACCCCGAGGCGCTGGTCAAGGAGCACATCGACCCGACCCGGCCGTTCACCGCGGCAGCGGCGCGGCCGATCATCGACGCCGCCGGGCTCGACGAGGACGTCCGCGACGCCGCCGCCGAGGTCCTCGCGCAGCTGGCCGAGGTCGCCTCCTCCGAGGACGCGTCGCTGATCGAGGTCAACCCGCTGATCGTCACCACCGGCCGCGAGGTCGTCGCCCTCGACGCCAAGGTGACGATCGACAACAACGCCGTCTTCCGCCACGAGGACCTCGCCGCCGAGGCCGAGGAGGACCTCGACCCGCAGGAGGCGATGGCGAAGGAGAAGGGCCTCACCTACGTCAAGCTCGACGGCAACGTCGGGATCCTCGCCAACGGCGCCGGGCTCTGCATGTCGACCCTCGACGTCGTCGCCCAGGCCGGCGGCCGGCCCGCCAACTTCCTCGACGCCGGCGGCGGCTCGAAAGCCGAGGCGATCGTCGACGCCCTGACCGTGATCACCTCCGACCACAAGGTCACCGCGATCCTGTTCAACATCTTCGGCGGCATCACCCGCTGCGACGAGATCGCGAAGGGGATCGTCACCGCCTCGGGCGAGATCGACCTCGAGGTGCCGCTCGTCGTCCGCCTCGACGGCACCAACTCCGAGGAGGGCCTGGCGATCCTCTCCGACGCCGCCCTGCCGAACCTGCACCAGGAGACGACGATGCTCGACGCCGCCCGCCGCGTCGTCGAGCTCGCCGGAGCTGCAAACCCGCCCGCCGCGGACGCGGGAGCGAGCGAGTGAGGCCGCCGGTGATCATGAGCACGAGCGAGCGCAAGCAGAGCAGGCGGGCGGACTTGAGCATCATCGTCGGCGAGGACACGAAACTGGTCGTCTCCGGCCTGACCGGCCGCGAGGGCTCCTTCCACGGCCTCCGCAACCGCTCCTACGGAACCCACCTCGCCGCCGGGGTGACCCCCGGCAAGGGTGGGCAGGACGTCGAGGGCGTCCCCGTCTTCGACTCGATCAAGGAGTCGGTGCAGGAGGCGGGAGCGAACACCTCGATGATCTTCGTCCCGGCGCGGTTCGCCGCGGCGGCGATCGAAGAGGCGATCGAATCGGGCGTCGAAACGGTGATCGCGATAACCGAGGGGATCCCCGTCCTCGACATGCTGCGGATCTACTGGCAGGCGAAGGAGGAGGGGGTGAGGCTGATCGGGCCCAACTGCCCCGGCGTGCTCTCGCCCGGCAAGGCCAACGTCGGGATCATCCCGGCCCAGTTCTTCGACCCGGGGAAGATCGGCGTCGTCTCGAAGTCGGGCACGCTGACCTACCAGATCGGCAACGAGCTGAAGCACGCCGGGGAGGGCAACTCCTCGATCGTCGGCATCGGCGGCGACCCGATCGTCGGCTCCGACTTCATCGACATCCTCAAGCTCTATGAGGCCGACCCCGAGACCGAGCTGATCGTGATGGTCGGCGAGATCGGCGGCGACGCCGAGGAGCAGGCCGCCGAGTTCATCGCGGCCGAGGTCTCGAAGCCGGTCGTCGCCTACATCGCCGGCTTCACGGCGCCGCCCGGGAAGCAGATGGGCCACGCCGGGGCGATCATCTCCGGCTCCTCCGGGACCGCCCAGGCGAAGAAGGAGGCGCTCGAGGCGAAGGGCGTCCGGGTCGGCGAAAGCCCCACCGAGACGGCCCAGATCGCCGTCGAGGCGCTGCGGGCGCTGGGCAGCGACTCTGCGTAAACCGCCGCCCGGACTGCAACTCTTGTCCACCTTCCGTGTCTCGGAGGTGAGTGCTGATGATCGGCTCTAGGCCCACCAAGGTGGCGTGGCCGGCCCTGCTGGGCCTGCTCGCCCTGCTCGCGTTCTGCTCCAGCGCCTCGGCGCGGGAGGTCTACGTCGCCAATTCCGGCAACGGCACGGTCTCGGTGATCAACACGACGACGAACGCCGTGAGCGGCGCGGTCACGGTCGGCGGCGAACCGGTCGACGTCGCGATCACCCCGGACGGGCGCTACGCATGGGTCGTCGACGGCATCGGGGGCTCGGTCTCGGTGATCGACACGAAGACGAAGACGGTCGTCCAGGGCCCGATCGCGGTCGGCCTGGCGCCGCGCGGGATCGCGATCACCCCGAACGGCGGCCGCGCCTACGTGACCAACTCCGGCGACGACACCGTCACCGTCCTCAACACCGGCACCTACGCGACGGTCGGGGACCCGATCGCGGTCGGCGACGAACCCGACGGCGTCGCGGTCACCCCCGACGGTGGAACCGTCTTCGTCGCCCAGCGCGGCGGCGGCATCGCGGTGATCAACGCCAACACCGCCGAGGTCGTCGACACGATCGACGACTCGCTCGGGCCGTCGCGGATCACGATCGGCCCTCGCGGGGGGCGGGCCTTCGTCACCAACCACGCCTCGGACTCGGTTTCCGCGTTCAGCCCGGGCGGTGGGTCCTTCCTCGGCTCCCCGATCCCGGTCGGGACCGAACCGACGGGGATCGCCTCCACTCCGAGCGGGTCCTTCGTCTACGCGGCGAGCGCCGCCGACGGCTCGCTGACCCAGATCGACACCGGGATCGAACTGCCGATCGGAGCGCCGCTCGACTTCCCCGGCGCGACCGGGGTCGCGATCACGCCGGACGGGTTCCAGGGGTACGTGACCGACGGCGGCGGCTCGGCCGTCTCCGTCCTCGACATCAACCGCAACGTCCTCGCCGGGGCGGTCCCCGTCGGCGACAAACCGGTCGCCGTCGCCGTCGTCCCGAACCAGGGCCCGACCGCATCGTTCTGGGTCTCCCCGACCCAGCGCCGCGCCAAGAAACGGCTCACCTTCCACGCCAGCGGCTCGACCGACAGCGACGGGAAAATCACCAGCTACTCCTGGGACTTCGGCGATCGCGGCAAAGCCGAGGGGCCCCAGCAGACCCGCGCCCACAGCTATCGCCGCAAAGGCATCTACTTCGTGACCCTGAAGGTCACCGACAACGAGGGCTGCTCGACGGAAACCGTCTTCACCGGCCAGACCGCCTCCTGCACGGGCAACCCGCTGGCGACGGTCACGGTGCCGATCAAGGTCCTCAACCCGACCGGGCCGAAGCTCCAGCTCAGCGGCTCCGACCACCAGGGGATGCGACGGGTCGTCGTCCGCGCCCGCTGCCCGCAGGTCGCCTGTTCGCTGCGGGCCGGGGGAATCGTCGTCACCTCGGCCGAAGAGGGCGGCCGCAAGGTCCGTCACCTGCGCCGGCTCGGCGCCGACTCGATCACGGCCCCGAGCCGCGGCTGGCGGCGGCTGGTCCTGCGGGTGCCGGGCTCGACCCGGTCCGGGGCGGAAAAGGCGGTCCTCGCTCGGCGGCACGGCCAAGGCCCGCGTCGCCGTCAACGCCCGCGACCGCGAAAACGAAGTCACCGTCGAAACGAAGGCCGTCAAGCTCGGCTTCTGAGCGTTGCTAGGCTCGAAGTAATGGCCGGCGACACGATCTCATTCGCACGCGGCGCGCCCAGCGCCGACATCCTGCCCCGCGAGGCGGTGGCGAAGGCGGCCGGCGTTGCGCTGGCCGAGGACTGGGAGCGGGCGCTCTCCTACGGGACCGGGATCGGCCATCCGGCCCTCTGCGAGTGGATCGCCGAGCGCCACGGTGACCTCGAGGCCTCGCAGGTGATGATCGCCAACGGCTCGCTCGAGGCCGGCGCGATGCTCTTCGCGCACCTGCTCGAGCCCGGAGACAGGGTGATCGTCGAGCAGCCGACCTACGACCGCACCCTGCTGCTGCTGCAACGGCTCGGCGTCGAGCTGGTGCCGGTTCCGCTCGAGGACGACGGCGTCGACCTCGCCGCCTTCGAGTCGGCGCTGGAGGGCGGCCCCGTCAAGCTCGCCCACATCATCCCCAACTTCCACAACCCCGCCGGCTGCACGCTCTCGGCCGAGAAGCGGGTCCGCCTGGTCGAGCTCGCCGCCGAGCACGGCTTCTGGATCTTCGAGGACGACCCCTACCGCGAGCTGCCGTTCGAGCACGACCCGATGGAGACGATGCTCGAGATCGACCGGGCCGACCGGGTGATCTTCGCCTCGTCGTTCTCGAAGACGGTCAGCCCCGGGGTCCGCGTCGGCTACCTGGCCGGGCCCGCGGGCGAGGTCGCGAAGCTCGCGAAGCGGGCGAACGAGACCTACATCTCCCCGAACATGCTGGCCGAGTCGATCGTCCTCGAGCTCTGCCGCTCGGGCGGCCTCGACCGCAACATCGAGTTCGTCAAGGGCGCGCTGCAGGCGCGGCGCGACGCGCTCGTCTCGGCGCTCCGCGAGCAGATCCCGGAGGCCGAGTTCGTCGTTCCCGGCGGCGGCTACTTCCTCTGGCTCGACCTCGCCGAGGGCTCCAACACCCCGGCGCTGCTCGCCGAGGCGAAGGCCGAGGACGTCTCCTTCGTCGCCGGCCCCGATTTCATGATCGAGGGCGGCGAGAACAGCCTCCGCCTCTCCTTCGCGAGCGTTCCGCCGGAGCGGATCCCGGAGGGCGTTTCGCGGATCGCGACCGCCCTCGAGCGGGTCCGCGCGGCGCCGCCGCCTAGCTAGCGCCCGTAGCGGTCCGAGGAGAGGACCAGCTGCTCGGGGATCGCCGCCCGCGGCGGCGGCGCCGGGTCGGCGCGGACCGAGACCGTCTCGGCGACGCTCCGCGAGACCTCGTGGCTGCCGTCGGATGAGGCGATCGTGACCAGGTCCTCGTCGGAGCTCTCGACCTTGCCCTCGAGGCCGGGCTCGATCCCGGCCGCCTTCAGGTAGTGGAGGAGCTCCTCGGCCTCGTTCTCGAAGCGGAGGATGTGGACGTCGGCGCCGACCTCGACGTCGGCGAGCAGCGAGCCGCGCTCGCGAGCGCCCTCGATGATCGGGTGGCCGTGGGGGCAGGTGGTCGCGTCGCCGATCGCCGCCCGCATCCGCTCCTCGAGAACCGGCGACATCGCGTGCTCGATCCGCTCCGCCTCCTCGTGGACCTCGTCCCAGGGGATCCCGAGGACGTCGGTCAGGAAGCGCTCGATCATCCGGTGGCGGCGGACGATGTAGCTGGCGTGCTCACGGCCGGAGGCGGTGAACTCGAGCGATTTGTCGGGCTTGCGGTCGACGTAGCCGTCGTCGGTCAGGCGGCCGATCATCTCGTGGACGGTCGGCGGCGAGAGCTGCATCGCGCGGGCGATGTTGGCCCCGGTCATCGGCAGCCCGGCCTCCTCCAGCCAGAACATGATCTCCAGGTACTCCTGCTCGGCGACCGTCGCCTGCTCCTGCGACAAGACTTGCTCCTTCCTCGGGGCGGGCTCGGCCGCCGATACTAAAGCCTGCTCAGCGCCGCTCGACGAGGCTCGAGACGACCGCCTCGTAGAAGCCGTCGCCCATCGCCCCCTCGGTGACGACGGCGTTGTCCCAGCCGGCGAGCGCCGCCCGCAGACCGGGGTCGCGCTCGGGGCCGTTGGCGACGACGAAGAAGCGGCCGACGGCGGCGGCGACCTCGAGGTCCTCGACCGAGTCGCCGACGGCGATGCAGTCGGCGGGGTCGAATCCGCGGGCGCGGGCGTGGGCGGACACCGCGGCGGCCTTGCTGACCAGGTGGGGGACCAGGTGGTAGGCGTGGGTCGGCCCGTCGACGGCGGCCATCTCGCGGCCGATCGCGCCGTTGTCGAGCAGCCGCAGGTCCTCGTGGCCCTCCTCGCCCAGCAGCCGGTTCGCGTCGGCGACGTCGACCTTGCCGCGGAAGAGGTGGGAGAGGACGCGGCCGTGGTGCCAGGGGGCGTGGTACTCGAGCCTGCCCTCGTAGTGCTCGAAGAGCATCTTCGGGATCCCCCGCTGCTCGATCTTCTCGTAGACGGTCCCCTCCTCGTCCGGGACCAGGTCGCCGGTCAGGAGCGTCGTCTCCCCCTCGATCGCGAAGGCGCAGCCGGCCTCGTAGATGTAGGAGCTCTGGCCCATCAGCCGGGCCGCCTCGTGGACCTGGGCCTCGCGCCTGCCCGACATGATCACGACCTCGACTCCGGCCCGATGGCAGGCCTCGAGGCCGCGGGACTGGGCGAGGCTGAAGCCGCCCTCGGCGTCGCGGTAAAGCGAGCTGCCCCTGCCGAGCAGGGTCCCGTCGAGGTCGGTGTAGACGCAACTGAGGCCCAACGAGGTGTTTACGGTAGTGATCGTGACCCGGGCCGGGCTCATCCAGATGGCGACCCTCGCCCTCCTGGCTGCAACCATCGCCGCCCCGTCCGCCGCTGCCGACACGCTCGTCGTCCAGCCCGACGGCAAGCTTGTCCTCGCCGGGAGGACCTGGTTCGAAAGCGGAGCGATCGCGAGGCTGAACGCCGACGGCGGCATCGACGCCGGATTCGGCGAACAGGGCTTCTCGATCGACCATCGCCTCCCCGGCTTCCAGGCGCTCGCGATCCAACCCGACGGCCGCATCCTCGCCGCCGCCGCCGGGGGATCCCTCGCCCGCTACCTCCCCGGCGGGGCGATCGACCCGTCGTTCGGCGCGGGGGGAATCGGCGGCGAGGACGAACCGGGTGAAGTCCATTTCATCTACCCCAACTACGGGCCCTCCGACCTGCTCGTCCAACCGGGGGGAACGATCGTCGCCTCCGGCAACCACTCCCTCGGCGACGGCGGAACCGAGGCTTGGGTCAGGCGCTACGACTCCGCCGGGGGCTCGATGGCGTCGATCGGCGCGGTCCCTCAGCTCAGCGGCCCCGCCTCCTCGGCCGATCTCGAAGCGTTGCTGGAAGAGCCCGGCGGCCGCCTCGTCGGGGCCGGCTCGTCCTACGGCTACGAACAGTCGAAATTCGTCACCCGGCCGCTCCTGGGGCGGTTCCCCGGGACGGGTGGATTGTCCTTCGACCCATCGTTCGGCGGCGGCGCCGGTCTGGTCCGGCCCGACTCGGGCCCGTTCGAAAACAGGGCGGCCTTCAACGGCCTTGCCGCCACCGGCACCGGGCTGCGTGGCCGCCGGCGAAGCGGGTGACACCGTCCTCGCCGCGCGCTTCGACTCGGAGGGGGTCATCGACCAGAGCTTCGGCAACGGCGGCTTCGCGGCGCCCCCCGTGGTCGGCCCCGCGGCGAGCTTCACCGAAGGCAAACCGCGCAGCTGGGCCGAGGACGTGGCGGTCACCGGTGACGGCGGCGCGGTGCTGGGGGGCGGGACCGAGCAGTGGTCGACCTGGGTCCCGTACCAGAGGGACATCGCCCCGCACTGCACGGCCTGCCCGCAGCCCCTGCTCGTCCGCCTCGACTCCACCGGCAAACCCGACCCCGCCTTCGGCAGCGGCGGCATCCTCCACCTGGTCAGGCCGGACGGAAGCGTCCTCGAAGGCGCGATCAGCGAGGTCAACGCCCTCGCCGACGGCAGGGTCCTCGTCAACGGCTCGCTCGCGAGCCGCGAACCGTTCGTCGCCCGCCTCAACCAGGATGGGAGCTACGACCCCACCTTTGGGGACCGTGGCCTCGCCCTGCCCAAATTCCCGTGCACCAGTGAGGATCGGGCGACGCTCCGCCGCGCCGGCTGCACCCCGGCGGCCGTGGTGACACTGCGGGCTCGCGGCCTGCGGGGCGGCCACCCGTCCCTCTCGCTGACCGTGAAGCCGAGCCTCGATTGGGCCGCGGTCGCACGGGCTCAACCTGACCCTCCCGCGCGGGCTCCGGCCTTCGCCCAAACTGGCCCGGAGGGGACGTGCCGTCGCGGTCGGCGGCTCCGGCCGTCGGGCGAAACTGAGGTCCTACCGACCCCGGGGCAAGAAGCATGCGAGGTCGAGCGTCATCGTCTCCGGCTTCGGCGTCGCGAGGGAAGTGCGGCTCAAGCTGCCCGCCGGAACCCTCCTCCCACTGCGCCACGGCCAGCGGCGCCGCGGCGCCCTGCGGTTCCCGATCGTTCGTCGAATTCGCCCAGGCTGTCTGGGGCAACGCTCTCGCCCCCCAGCGTCTCGTCCGCCGCGCGGGCGGCTGAGCCGTAGGCTCGACACATGAAGCGCTGGAGCCTCGCCGGGCTCGATCTCGACCTCTCGCGGCCGATCGCGGCCGGGATCGTCAACGTCACCACCGACTCGATGTTCGAGGGGGCGCGGAGCGGGACCCCCGAGCGGGCGGTCGCCGACGGGCTGGCGCTGGCCGAGTCCGGGTTCGAGATGCTCGACGTCGGCGCGGTCGCGGCGCGCAGCGGGCCGCCGGTGGCCGCCGAGGAGGAGGCGGCGGCGCTGGTGCCGGCGATCGAGGGGCTTGCCGGGGCCGGCGTCCCGATCTCCGCCGACACCTTCTCGGTCGAGGTCGCGACGGCGGGCGCTGGCGGCGGGCGCGGTCGCGGTCAACGACATCTCCGGCGGCTCGGATGAGATGTTCGAGCTCGTCGCCGAGAGCGGCTGCGGCTACGTCCTGATGCACATCGAGGGCCCGCCCCGGGTCGACCGGCCCGCGGGCGACCACGGCGACATCGTCGAGCACCTCCTGTCCTGGTTCGGGGGGCGAGTCGAGCGGGCCCGCGGCCTTGGCGTCGGCGAGGAGCAGATCGCGATCGACCCCGGCCTCGACTTCGACCTCAGCACCGAGCAGGACCTCGAGATCCTGCGGCGCCTCGGCGAGCTCGGCGATCTCGGGCTGCCGCTCTACGTCTCGCTCTCGCGCAAGGACTTCATCGGCGCCGTCCTCGCCGGCTCCTGGGAGGACCGGCTGCCGGCGTCCGAGCGGGAGTGGGGGACGGTCGCCGCGGTCGCCCTCGCGGTGCGCGCCGGCGCCGACATCCTCCGCGTCCACGACCGCAGCTCGCTGCAGGCGATCAGGGTTGCAGGCAGCGATCCGGGGACCGCTCGGAGCGCCGCCTGATGGCGAAGTCCCTGCTTGAGACGCCGTGGGCGATCGCGATCGACCCGGCCCGCCGCGACGGCCGGATCGTCGCCGAGAGCTCCGAGCCCGAGCGTTCGTCGAAGACGGTCGCGATCCCGGGCTCTCTCGATCCGGGCCTGGTCGAGGCGCTCGGCCGGGCCGGCATCGACCGCCTCTACTCACACCAGCTCGAGGCGCTCGAGGCGGCCGCCACCTCCAACCTCGTGATCACCAGCGGCACCGCGTCGGGCAAGAGCCTCGCCTTCAACCTCCCCGTCCTCGACGGCATCGCCGGCGACGACAAGCGCCGCGCGCTCTACCTCTACCCGACCAAGGCCCTCGCCCAGGACCAGGCGCGGAAGCTCGCCGAGCTGCGACCCCCGGGCCTGCGCGAGGCGATCTACGACGGCGACACCCCGCGCGAGGAGCGCCCCGCGATCCGCCGCCGCAACAACCTCGTCCTCACCAACCCCGACATGCTCCACGTCGGGCTGCTGCCCAACCACCGCAGCTGGGGCGACTTCCTCGCCAACCTCGGATGGGTCGTCGTCGACGAGGCCCACACCTACCGGGGCGTCTTCGGCTCCCACGTCGCCAACGTCCTGCGGCGGCTGCGCCGGGTCGCCCGCGCCTACGGCTCCGAGCCGCGCTTCCTGCTCGCCTCGGCGACGATCGCCAACCCGGTCGAACTCGCCGAGCGCCTGGTCGGCGAGCCGTTCGCGGCGATCTCCGACGACGGGGCCCCGAGCACCGGGCGCGAGATCGCGATGTGGAACCCGCCGCTGATCGACAAGGCGACCGGGACCCGGCGCTCGCCGCTCTCGGAGGCGGCCGAGATGCTGGTCGAGCTCGTCTCCCAGGGGGTGCGGACGATCTGCTTCCTCAAGAGCCGGCGCGGGATCGAGCTGATCCAGCGCTTCGCCCGCGAGGGGCTCACCGCCCGCGGCAAGCCGGAGCTGGCGGAGCGGATCGCGCCCTACCGCGGCGGCTACACCCCGCAGCAGCGGCGCGAGATCGAGGCCCGGCTCAGCGCCGGCGAGCTGCTGGCGGTGGTCGCGACCGACGCGCTCGAGCTCGGGATCGACATCGGCGAGCTCGACGCCGCGATCTGCGTCACCTTCCCGGGGACGGTCGCGAGCCTGCGCCAGATGTGGGGGCGGGCCGGCCGCCGCCGCCGCGGCCTCGCCGTCTACGTCGCCGGCCAGGACGCGCTCGACCAGTTCTTCTGCCGCCACCCCGACGAGTTCATCGACCGCCCGGTCGAGGCCGCGATCCTCGACCACGAAAGCGAGCAGATCGCCTCCCGCCACCTGATCGCCGCCGCCTACGAGCTGCCGCTGACGGCCGAGGACGACGAGATCTTCGGCCCGAGCTGGCGCCAGCGCGCCGACGGGCTCCTCGGCGCCGGGGAGCTGCGCCGGGCCGGCGCCCGGATGCTGCCGCGCCGCAGCGAGTTCGTCGCCGCGAAGATCCCGCTGCGCTCGGCCTCGGCCGACTCGGTCGCGGTGATCGAGCGCGACTCGGGCGAGATGCTCGGCCTGGTCGAGGCCGAGCGCGCGTTCACGACGATCCACCCCGGCGCCGTCTACCTGCACCTCGGGCGCTCCTACGAGGTCGAGCAGCTCGACATCGACGGCCGGCGGGCGATCGTCTCCAAGTTCGACGGCGACTGGTACACGCGGCCGAAAAAGGAGACCGAGATCTACATCGAGCGGGTCAGGGAGCAGCGGACGACCTCCGGGGTCGAGCTCCACTTCGGCGAGGTCTCGGTCAGCGAGCAGGTGATCGCCTTCCAGCGGGTCTCGATCTCCGAGCAGGAACCGATCGACGTCGTCGCCCTCGAGCTGCCCGAGCAGCACTTCGCGACCCAGGCCCTCTGGTACGTGCTGCCGGACCGGCTCAGCGGCGCGCTGCCGCCCGACGTCCTGCTCGGCGCCCTGCACGCGACCGAGCACGGCCAGATCGCGGTCCTGCCGCTGATCGCGATGTGCGACCGCTGGGACATCGGCGGCCTCTCGACCAACGTCCACTTCCAGACCGGGCGCTCGACGATCTTCATCTACGACGGCCATCCCGGCGGGGTCGGGATCACGCTGCGCGGCTACGAGCAGTTCGAGAGCCTGCTCGACGACGCCGAGCGGCTGATCGCCGAGTGCCCGTGCGAGTCCGGCTGCCCCTCCTGCGTTCAGAGCCCGAAGTGCGGCAACCTCAACGAACCCCTCCACAAGGAGGGCGCGCTGGAGCTGATGAGGACGATGATCGGGTCGAATCCGCGCCCGTTCGCCGCGGACGCGGAAGCGAGCGAGCGAGATAGCCGGTGATCATGAGTGCGAGCGAGCGAGAGCAGAGCAGGCGAACGCAGATCTCCGTCATCGGCTCCAGTCGCGTGGAGCCCGGTTCCGAGTTGGCGGAGCTGGCCGAGGAGGTCGGGCGGCTGCTGGCCGAGGCGGGGGCGACGGTCGTCTGCGGCGGCCGCGGCGGGGTGATGGAGGCGGCGGCGCGCGGCGCGGCGCAGGCCGGCGGCGAGGTGATCGGGATCGTGCCCGGGAATCTCGGTCGAGGAGGCCAACCCCCACTGCACCCACGTCGTCGCCAGCGGGGTCGGGTTCGGCGCGGAACCTGGCGGTGGTGGCGAGCGGCGACGCCGTGATCGCGGTCGGCGGCGCCTGGGGGACGCTCTCGGAGATCGGCCACGCCCGGGCCGTCGGGCGGACGGTCGTCGCCCTCCACAGCTGGGCCCTCGACGGCAGCGAGGAGATGGCGGGGGCGCCGGGGGTCGTCGCCGTCGAGACCGCGGCCGAGGCGGTCGCCGCCGCCCTCGACGCGGCCGGCTAGAACAGCCGCGCCATGACCAGCGCCGAGCGCAGCGAGCCGTCCTCGCGGCGGTAGTGGTCGCGCCGCAGTCCCTCCTGCTCGAAGCCGAGCGAGCGGTAGAGGGCGATCGCCGCCTCGTTGTCGGTGAAGACGTCGAGCTCGATCTTGTGGACGTCGGCGGGGCGGGACTCGAGCGCCGCCTCGGCGAGCAGCCGGCCGCCACCGCGCCCGCGCCACTCCGGCAGGACCCACATCCCGAGCGCCAGCACGCCCGGGCGCATGGGTCGGGTTGAGGCCGAGGGCGCCGATCACCTCGCCGTCCTCGATCAGGACGAAGGAGTGGTGCTCGTCGCATTCGACCGAGAACCGGAACCGCTGCTCGAGGTCGTCCGGCGTCGACCGAGGGCTCGGTCGCGAGCCAGCGCCCTTCATCGACGACGACCTTCATCCCGCGGGCGATCGCCGCGCAGTCCTCGAGCGTCGCCGGCCTGACCTCCATGGTCCGAGAATATGGCGGCGATCGGGTCAGGGCCAGAGGGCGCGCAGGGCGAGGATCGCGAAGGCGTGCGACCAGGCCAGCGGGGTCGTCGAGCGCGGGATGCCGGTTCGGGCGTCGACCCGCTCCGGGAGAAGTCCGAGCGGCGTCGCCGCCCGCCGCAGGGCCGCCATCAGCTCGAGGGCGGGGCGGCGCTCGCCGAGGGCGGCCAGGCTCCAGGCGCACCAGGCGGTCGGCGCGGTCCAGGGATCGTCGTCGGGCCAGTCCTGCGAGGGGGTGATCCCGAAGCGGCCGCGCTCGGCGGCGAGGCGCAGCAGTGTGCGGCGCGCGGCCGGGAAGAGGGCGCGGACGCGGGAACGGCCGGACCGCCCAGGCCGCCGCCGAGTCGAGGTCGGAGCCGGAGCCGGCCACCCGTGTCAAACCCCGCGGGCCCTCGAACCCGCGAGAGGGCGCGCGGGCTCGGCGCCGGCCGCGATCGCGTTCCCGAGGTACTCGCCGGGCGCTTTCTCCTGATAGTCGGCCAGGCCCCGCCAGGGGGACGCTCGCGGCCGGGCCGGGCATGCCGACGGCGCCGGCGGCCGCGGCGACCCAGCCGGCGGCATCGCCCTGGGCCGAGCGGCCGTCGATCGGATCCCCGGTGGTGTCGAATCGGGCCGCGGCATCGAGGTCGAGGCCCTCGAGGAAACCGACCACCCGGCGGGCCTCGGCCCGGTGGCCGGCGGCCGCGAGGGCGATCGCGACGGTCGCCGCGTCGCGCGGCCAGACATAGGCCCAGCCGTCGCGGGCGCCGGCGATCGTCGCCCCGGTGCTGCGGTCGGTCAGTGCCCGGAGCACGAGCAGCGAGCGCCCGTACATCCGCCGCGCCCAGGCCGGCGCACCGCTCGCCCAGCGGTCGGGACTCGGCCAGCCAGCGCCTGTCGGCGGCGGCGGATCGGGTCCCTCCGAGCCGGCGGACGACGGTGGCGGTGTGGGCGCCGAACCGGGCGACGGTCCGCAGCACGTTGGTTCCGGGCAGGTAGCTCTGGTGGACCGCTTCGGCGTCCCAGAACGGGACCCGAGCGCGGTCGAGATGCGCTCGCGCGACGATCCCCGAGTCGGCCGGCACCGTCCCGGCGGCCTGGAGCTCGGCCGGTATCTGCACCAGCGGCCGCCCGCGGCCCGAGCGGGCGAACGTCGACGACGTCTCCGTAGGAGTCGACCGCCCCGACGGTCCTCCCGTCCCCGATCGAGGGCGGTGCCGAGGAACGGGGCCGGCATGCCGGGAATCGCCGGCGGGGTTGCCGGGTCGGCCCGCGACCCCCCCGAGAGAGCGAGGGCCGCGACGACGCCGACGCATACAACCGCTGCCGCACGGGTCCTGTGCATCCCCCAATGGAATCAGCCGTTCGGCCCGCCGGTCGCTAGCCTTGCGTGCGCCGCTCAGCGGCTCCGGGCGAGGTAGCTCAGTTGGTAGAGCACACGACTGAAAATCGTGGTGTCGTGGGTTCGATTCCCACCCTCGCCACTCTGGCGGCGATCGGCGTGTCGGTCGTCGTCGTTTCACTGCCAGGAGCCACGGGTAGACGTCCCAGGATTTGGTGAACGCGCTGACCGACAGCTCGGTGGGGACGATCGAGTTCGGCGACCTCGAGGTCAGGCGCCTCGGCTACGGGGCGATGAGGATCACCGGCGAGGGCATCTGGGGCCCGCCGGCCGACCCGGACGCGGCCAGGGGGCTGCTGCGGCGGCTGCCCGAGCTCGGCGTGAACATGATCGATACGGCCGACTCCTACGGCCCTGAGGTGAGCGAGGAACTGATCGCCGAAGCCCTCCACCCCTACGACGGGATCACGGTCGCGACCAAGGGAGGGTTGGAGCGCAGCGGCCCGGGACAGTGGCCGCGGAATGGCCACCCCGAGCACCTGAAGAGCGCCTGCGAGGGCTCGCTGCGCCGGCTCCAGGTAGAGACGATCGACCTCTACCAGCTGCACTCGCCCGACCGCAAGGTTCCCTACGCGGACTCGGTCGGTGCCCTGAAGGAGCTTCAGGACGAGGGCAAGATCCGCAACATCGGCGTCTCCAACGTCGACCTCGAGCAGCTCGAAGAGGCCCGCTCGATCGTCGATGTCGTCTCGGTGCAGAACCGGTTCAACCTCGCCGACCGCGCCGCCGAGCCGGTGCTCGAACGCTGCGAGGAGCTGGGTCTCGGCTTCATCCCGTGGTTCCCGCTCGCTGCCGGAAATCTGGCCGAGCCAGGTGGTGCCGCCGCCGAGATCGCCGCCGCCCACGACGCCAGTCCCGGCCAGATTGCTCTCGCCTGGCTCCTGCGCCGCTCCCCGGTCATGATCCCGATCCCCGGCACCTCCTCGATCGAGCACCTCGAAGAGAACCTGGCGGCGGCGGAGATCGAGCTCGGCGACGAGGAGTTCGAGCGCCTAGGGTCGGCCTGATACACCCCGAGGGCTTCGGTTTTCCGCCAACCACTGGACGGACGTTCCCCCTCCGCACGAGGCTCGCAGCGCGGAGCGCCCGCATCCATGGAGGGGTCCGCCAAACCGGCTTTCGGTTATCCGCCAGGTCGACGGGCGTGCGCCAGAGCGGTGTCGAGGGCGGCCCCGATCGCCGCCGGGTCCTCGATCTGGGGGTAGTGACCGAGGTCGGGCAGCTCGATCGTCTTCACCCCTGGGCGCAGCTCCTGCAGCCCGCGCAGGACCTCGGTGCGTGCGACGGGGTCGAGCATTCCCCAGGCCAGGGTCAGCGGCCCCGGCCAGTCGCGGATCGCCCCGTGCCAGCGGTCGGTGAACCGTTCGCGCTCGGCCATGTAGTTGATCGTCAGGTGCGCGATCCGGGCGCCGCCGTCGTGGGTGAGGAGCGACCACTGGTCGGCCGCCTCCTCTTCGCTCAGCGGGTGCTGCGGGGAGAAGATCCGCGAGAACTGGGCCCTGAAGGTTCGCTCCGAGGTGAGGCGGGCGAAGACCGGCCCGAGGCGGCTGCGCAGCAGTTTCTGCCCGAAGGTCGGGCTGCGCCAGGTGCAGCAGCATGCTGCCGTTGAAGAGCATCGCCCCGGTGAGGTTCATCTCGAGCCCTCCGGAGATGTCGCGCGCCATCAGCTCGGTCGCGACCGAGGTCCCCATGTCGTGGCCGACGATGAAGACCGGCGGCGAGCCCGCCCGCCGGACCAGCTCCTCGGCGGCGTCGGCCTGCCAGGCGAGGGTGTAGACGTGGTCTGCGGGCTTCTCGGAGAGGCCGAAGCCGAGGAAGTCGAAGGCGATGCTGGGATTGGCGGTCGCCGCGCCGCGCCTCGAGCAGCGGCCGCCAGTCGTAGGAGCTCGACGGAAACCCGTGCAGGAAGAGGAGCAATGGCGTTTCGGGCCCCTCGCGGCGGTGCACGAACAGGCGCCGGCCGAAGACGTCCTCGGTCGATCCCTCGCGTCGCCAGCTCTCGACCCGCTCGGTCAGCACCGGTCGAGCCTCACGCCGCGAACGCCCCCGAAGCGCCGCCGCAGGCGGCTGTGGCGGTGGCGGAAGAAGAACCCGATCAGCGGCCGCAGCGGCCGGCCCGGGAGGCCGAGCCGGGGCTCCCAGCGGACCCGGTCGGTGATCAGGCACTCGCCGCCGACCGCCTCGAGCGTCCGCTCGTGTTCCCAGACCCGCTGGCTCAGCATCGAGGAGCGCTCGAGGAAGCCGCGCCCCGGGTCGAGGCGGACCAGGGTGAGGTCGTCGTAGTCGAACGGGATCAGGCCGAAGAGCAGGACCCAGCTGCGGCCGATCCTCTCGCCGAGCTCGATGGTCTCGGGGTCGAGCCGCTCGACCCCGGGCGGGAATCGTCATCCGCATGATCGGCCGCATCTCGTCGTTGATCCCGGCCGGCGTCATCACCCGGTCCCAGACGGCGGCCGGGTCGGCGTCGAGGCGGGATGAGACCGATATCTCTGCCCGGCTGGACATCCGCTCGAGGGTCACCCTAGCTTCCGTACTCTCTGCGGAGAGGTGCAGGAGACGCTGGCAACCCAGATGGCCTCGCGCGACGCGGCCCGGTTCGTTGGCCGCACCGAGGAGCTGGCGCGGTTCGAGGGCCTGCTCGAGGAGTCCGCTCCGATCAGCGTCATCCTCCTCCACGGGCCCGCCGGAGTCGGCAAGAGCGCGCTGCTGCGCGAGCTGGCTCGCCACGCGGAGGCGCGGGGGATGGAGACGGTCAACGTCGAGGCGCGCGACCTGGCGCCGCTCGCCGAGGCGCTCGACGAGGCGATCGAGCCGGCGCTGCGATCGGCTCGCCCACTGCTACTGCTCGATTCCTGGGAGCGGCTGACTGCGCTCGATGCCCACCTGCGCCAGAACCTGCTCCCGCGCCTGCCGTCATCGGCACGGGTCGTGATCGCATCGCGCCGGGCGCCCGGCGCCGGCTGGTTCACCGGCGGCTGGGAGAACCTCGTCGCCGAGCTCAGCCTCGGCCCGCTCGACCCAGGATGACGCCGAGGCCCTGCTCGCCGCCCGCGGGCTCGACGACCCCTGCTGCGATCGCAGACGATGGCCTGGGCGGGAGGCTCCCCGCTCGCCCTGGTGCTGGCTGTCGACGCCGGCGGCGTCCCGGCGAGGCCCCCGGCGAGGCACCCGCGGCGGTGGTCGACGCCCTGTTGCGAAGGCTGCTCGACGCCCAGCCGGAGGGGGACGCGCGCCGGGCGCTCGCGGTGGCCGCCCTGGCGCGGGTCACGAGCCCCTCGCTGCTCGCCGAGGTCCTGCCCGACTGCGACGCCGGGCGCGCCTTCTCCTGGCTGAGCGCCCAGCCGAGCGCCGAACCGCTCGGCGACGGCGTCACCCTCCACGACCTCGTCGGCCGGGCCGTACGGGCCGACCTGCGCCGGCGCTCGCCGGAGATCGAGCGCGACCTTCGCCGCCGACTGGTCGACGCCCTCTACGCGCGGAGCGCCCGCGAGGGCCTGCTGCGGCTGACACTCGACCTCCAGCACCTCGTCCAGGACCCGGCGATCCGGTGGGGCTTCTCCTGGGACATGTCGGGTCGCTTCCACATCGACTCGCCGCGGGCGGGCGATGCCGATGAGATCGCCGCCCACGGTGGGTCGGTGGGCCGGGCCTGGCTGGAGGCGGCGCGCCGCTACTTCGAGGAGACCCCCGACCGGGTGACGATCGTCCGCGACCAGGACGGTGCGATCGCCGGCTACGGCGTCGCCGTCACCCCCGCCAACGCCCCGAGCTTCGTGGCCGAGGACCCCGTCCTCGGCCCCCGCCTGGCCCACGCGGCGGCCGGGGCCCAGGGCGGGGCGGCGGTCGTCATCCGCCAGGCGGTCGACCTCACCCGCGACCGGCCCTCGCCGGTCGTCGGCCTGATCGGGATGGCGGCGGTGACCGGCTCCGGCCTCGCCAACCCCGCCGCTGCCTACCTCCCGATCGTCCCCGCCGACGCCGCCGCGATGGCGTTCAGCGCCGCCTGCGGGGCGCAGCCGGCCGCCGAGCTGACGGTCGAGGAGGCGGGAGTCCCGGTCGAGTGCCATGTCCTCGACTACGGCCCTGGTGGCCTGCTCGCCTTCCAGCGGGCCGCCGTCTATCGCGAGCTGGGGCTGCGGCCGCCGACCCTCGAGGCGGTCCGCGAGGCGCTCCGCAACTACACCTCGCCATCGCGTCTGGCGGCGAGCGACCTGGCGCCGGCTGCCGGGAGCCCCGCGGCGCGCGCCGAGGCGGTGCGAGCGCTGATCGACCAGGCGGTCGGGGAAGCGTTCGGCGACTCGCCGGAGGAGGAGCTGATGCGCGAGGTCCTGGTCCGCGGCTACATCGAGCCGGCCGTCATCGCAGGAGGAGGCGGCGCGCGGGCTCAACATGAGCCGGACCGCCTACTTCCGGCGGCTCCGGCCGGGGTCGAGCGGGTGGCCGAGCGACTCGGGGCGCCGGTCAGAGAGTGAGCCTAGGCCAAGCGTCCAGGGGGACCGAATCGGGACTCTCGCGGTACTGACGCGCCGCCCACCCGTGCCTATCGTCGAACGATGGCTCGCTCGGCGATCCGGATGGCGATCGGGACCTTCGCCGCCCTGCTCTTCCTGCTTGGCGCCTCGCCGGCCCTGGCGGCGCCGACGACCATCGACTTCGAGTCGGGAGCGGCGCCGAACGAACCGGTGAAAGCCCAGTACTGCTGTCCTGGCGGAGTCGACAAGGGCCCCACCTTCATCAACGCCAGCACCGAAGCCGGCTTCAGCGCCGGCAGCCAGCCTGGGGTGAGCGGGATGTCGTGCGGGCCCCCCTTCCTCGACGCGAGCGACCAGGCGTCCTCCGGCACCAGGGCGATCAGCCTGATCGGCTGCGCCACCGGCGAGTTCACCCACTCGGCGGGGTTCTTCAAGCTCAACTGGCCGACCGACTCGGTCGAATTCCAGGTCGGGCTGCCGGCCGAAACCCCGGCGAGCTGCCCGAACTTCATCTGCGCCGAAATCTGGACCACCGCGTTCCGCGCCGACCGCTCGATCATCGGCCAGCAGCAGACGCTGCTCGGGCCCAACACGAAATTCAAGGGGGTGCCGCTGCTCTCAGGGGCGGGAGACATCGCCTACGTCGCGATCGAGAGGGGCACGAAGGAAACCCCGACCGACTCGGCGACGGGAGTGATGCTGGCGCCGCTTTCGCCGGGCTCGGGGTACCTCGTCGTCGACGACCTCAGCTACGACCCGCCCTCCTCGCCACCGGAAAGCAGCTTCCTGCTCGGCGCCTCGCCGACGACCGTCCGAATCGCGCCGGGGGCCAAATCGCCGCAGATCAAAATCCCGATCACCTGGACCGCGAACCCGGACCCATCGGCGAGCCCGGTCTCGCTCGAACTCACCGCGCCGCCCGGCGTGACCGGGACCTTCATGCCGAACCCGACCAACACCGGCCAGTCGATCCTCGTCCTCGAAGCCGAAAAACTCGCCGAACCGGGCCAGTACACGGTGACGGTCGACGGCTACGTCGACAAAGGCGAACCCTCCGAGAAGCACTCGAGCGTCCAGATCCCGCTCGAAATCACCGAACCGTTCAGCGTCAATCCCCTGGGCGACCATCTGGTCTCCCGCTGCACTCCGGACGATGTCGGGGTCCGGATCGCGACCGACCCGCAGCTGAGCGACCCGATCCAGGTCGACGTCTACCTCAATCCGTCAAGCACGGCCAAGTTCGTCGCGACCTCGGCCGGGTCGGTGATCGACCCCCACCACGTCAGCGCGACGATCAACCAGAGCGGCGGCGAAGCGAAGATGTCGGTGACCGTCGGGATGGATCTCGACGCCGCCGCCGGGAAAGCTGGGATCGTCGCGGTCGTCGAACCGAGCGGCTACGGGTCGAGGAGCGCCAACGGGACGGTGACCGTCGAGTCCGGCCACGTCGACTCGGTCACACCGGCTGCCGGCTCGACCCCACAGCGCGGCATCCCGGGCACTCTGATGACCGTCAAGGGTGCCGGCTTCTGCCCGGGGGACAAGGTCGCGATCGGGCCGAACGAAGACACAGCGAACCCCGAGTCCGTCGCCACCCCCGGCAAGACACTGACCTTCCGTGTCCCGCGCGCCGCCGTCACCGGGCCCCTCCGGATCCTGCCCCTGAAAGGCGACTCCTACAACGGCCCGGTGATCCCGATCACGAGCTTCCGCAACAACCTCGGCTTCAGCTGGAAGAACGACGACTATGGGATGCGCCTGACCGGGGACATGGTGGATGAGCTGTACGGCAAGGACGAGACGAACATCAATGTCCTCGGCTGGCTGATCCGCAAGCCCGAGGCGACACTGCTCGCCGAGATCTCCAACAAGCACATCCCGGGTGGGATCTGCTTCGGGATGGCGTTCTCGGTCGCCCAGATGTTCGACTCGCCCTCCTGGGTGAACGAATTCCCGCGCACGGGCAACACCGTCTGGGGCCTCGACGCGCCGAAAACGCCGTCGTATGGGCTGCTGCGCTTCGTGACCGAGCGGTTCTCGCTGCAGTTCTCCGATGAGCTGGTGCCTGTGTCGCTGGGCCAATTCCTCGGCCAGGCGATCGGCGCCCACGACCCGAGCGCCGACATCAACGAAATCCGCTCCCTGATCGGGCCCGGACAGCCGCCCCTGATGCTGGGGCTGATGCATTGGGCGGGGGGGATCGAAGCCCACACGGTTCTCGCCTATGACTGGGAACCGGGCCCCGACGACACCACGATCGTCTACGTCTACAACCCGAACAAGCCCTACCTCGCGACCGAGGCCAACGACTTCGGCGACCACTTGGCCCGCGAGACGACGAAATCGCAGATCGTCATCCGCAACACCGACAGCTACTGGAAGTTCGACGAGCTCGGCTGGGAGGGCCCCGACCAGCACCTGATCATCTTCCCCCACGAAAAGCTGCCGATCCTGAACGGGAAGCGCCCGCACATGCCGAACGTGTTCGTCGGGCTCGGCCTGTTCGCGTTCGGCTCTTCCGGTGACTCGGTCACCCAGGTCAGCGATGACAGCGGCCACAATCTGATCGAGAACGGCGGCCCGGCCGACCCGAAACGGATGCCGCCCGGCGTTGCGCCGATCCCGTCCTACACCGGGGCTCCGGCGCCGCTGCAGATGGTGGCCACCGACCCGGGCAAGGCCGGCGACCTCACCGCCACCGTTCGGCGTGGGAAGGGCGGGGGGGCGATGGACCTGACGCTCCCGGGGCTCCAGGCGAGCCTGCAGGCCGGCGCGAACCCTGGCCAGGTCGACCACGTCACCGTCGACGAGCACGCGCCGAGATCGGGTACAGCCCGGGCGCAACCACGCCATACGGCGGCACCCTGGTCTCGGCCCCAGGCGGCGCCGCGAGGTCCTCGGCGGCGAAGGCCGCGATGACCGAGCGCGAGGTCGACTTCCAGACCACCTCCTCGAAGGGCGGCGGGGACACCGTCTCCTTCGCCCACGGGCAGGCGTTCACGATCGATCACGAGGGGCGGCCGGCGGCGCTCGCGCTGACCCTCTCGGGGCTCGGCGCCGACGGCCTCCCGGTCGCGGTCCGGCTGCCGAAGGCCCACCTCGCACCGCGGCGAGAGGCTGAGCGCGGCGCCGACCAACTGGCGGAAGCTCGGGTCGGCGCCGATCCGGGTCACCGCGCGGGTCCATGGCCGGACCGCGACCAGCCTCGTCAGGGGCCACCGGCTCGGCAGGAGCTTTGCCGCCGTCCGCGGGGCGAAGTTCGACTCCTCGGGCACCCACCTCAACCTGGCGCTGCGGCTGAAGCACCCGCCGAAGGGCGCCTCGATATCACCGGTGGTCGAGGTCCTCCGCGGGGGAAAGGTGGTCGCGAAGACGAAGCCCGCCCAGTTCAGCGGCGGCGCGATGGCGAGGCCGAGCCTGGCGCTGAGCAGGCCGGTGGCCGGCGGCCACTACAAGCTGCGGGTTCGGCTGCTGGAGATGGTCGCGGACGGCCTCGCGCAGGACTCGACGGTGCTCAGGAGGAGCCTGACGGCGCGCCGATAGCATCTCGGGCCTGAGCAGACTGGCTGCGATCTACGTCGGCGGGGTGCTGGGGGCGCTTGCTCGGGTCGGGCTTGCCGAGGCGGTTCCGCATGGCCCCGGTGAGTGGCCGTGGGCGACGCTCGTCGTCAACCTCGCCGGCGCCCTCGCGCTCGGCTACCTCGCGGCCCGGCTGCACGACCGCCGCGAGGAGGACCGCGCGCACCCGTTCCTGACCGCGGGCCTGTGCGGGACGCTGACGACCTTCGCGACGGTCCAGCTCGAGCTCTTCGAGATGGTCGAAGCGGGCCGCGTCCCCGTCGCCCTCCTCTACGCCGGGGTCACGATCGCCGCCGGATACGCCCTGGTCCGGCTCGGGGTCGGGCTCGGCCGGCGCGGGGAGCCCGCGTGAGCGCCGGCGCCTGGATCGCGGTCGCGGCGCTCGGAGGCGCCGCCGCTGTCGCCCGCTTCGCCGCCGACGCGCAGATCACGGCGAGGGCCCGGGGCCCGTTTCCGCTCGGCGTCTTCGCGATCAACCTCGCCGGCACCCTGGTCGTCGGGATCGCGGCGGGCGCCGCCCTCGGGGGCGAGGCGATGACGATCGTCGCCGGCGGCGTCACCGGCTCGTTCACGACCTTCTCCGGCTGGATGCTGGACACCAACCGGCTCGCCGAGGAGGGCCTGGACCGGATCGCCCGGCTCAATATCGGCGTCTCGCTGGTCGTCGGGTTCGTCGCCGTCGCGCTGGGCCACTGGCTCGGCACGCGCGCTCTGAAAGCGGGGCCGATTTCGTCCGCCCCTGTCTTTACCTTGGATTAGGCGATGAGTCAGCAGGCCTTTTCGGAGATATCACCCGAGCCCGAGGAGCCGAGCGGCCAGCGGGTGCCGCTGCGCGAGCTCGAGGACGGGCAGCGGGTCGCCGGCGCCTTCGCGGTCCGCGAGCGCGAGCTGCGCCGCAAGCGCAACGGCGAGCCCTGGCTGCGTCTGAAGGTCGCCGACTCCAGCGGCAGCGCCGAGGCCGTCTGCTGGGAGGACGCCGAGCAGCTCTACGCGCTCGCCGCCCCCGGCGCGGTCATCCACCTCAGCGGCGCCTTCGAGGTCAGCGAGCGGTGGGGGCCGAAGATCAAGCTCGCGGCGCTGCGCGAGGCGGAGGCGGGGGAGTACCGGCCGGAGGACCTCACCGTCAACTCCGACGTCCCGCTCGACCGGCTCGAGAGCGACCTGCGCGAGCTGCTCGCGACCGTCCAGGAGCCGCAGCTCCGGACCCTGCTCGACCGCTTCTTCGGCGAGCGCTCGGAGATCTGGGCCCGGTTCCGCGAGGCGCCGGCGGCGAAGGTCTACCACCAGGCCTACCGCCACGGCCTGCTCGAGCACACGGTCTCGGTCGCCAGCGCCGTCTCCGCCGCCGCCAACTTCTTCCCCGGGATCGACCGCGAGGTCGCGGTGACGGGAGCGCTGCTCCACGACATCGGCAAGATCGAGGCCTACAACGACGACCCGATGGCGATCGACCTCACCGACCTCGGCCGCCTCCAGGGCGAGATCCCGCTCGGCTACTACCTGGTTCGGCGCGAGATCGAGGAGATCCCCGGCTTCGACCCCTCGCTGGCGCAGGCGGTCCTCCACATCATCCTCAGCCATCACGGCAGCCTCGAACACGGCTCACCCGTCGTCCCCGCCACCCGCGAGGCCGTCCTCGTCCACATGATCGACAACCTCGGTGGGCGCCTCGGCAGCTTCGACCGGCTCGAGCGCGAGCTCCCGGCCGGCGCCTCCTGGTCGAGCTTCGACCGCGCCCTCTCGGGCTCGGCCTACTTCGGCGCCCGCGCCGCCTAGCGCCGCCCTAGTACTTCACGGTGCAGCGTTCGATCCGCCTGACGTCGGGCTGCGCCTTCTGGATGCAGTGGACCAGCTTCCGCGTCGTCCCGGTCTGGTGCGAGACGTGGAAGGAGTGGTTGACCTGGCGCTGGATCTGGCGCTGGACGCGGCGGCTGGAGGTGTCGATCGTCTTCGAGATTTCGTTCAGCCCGGATTCCTTGAGGGCTTCGTTGACGGTGTTGAAGGCGTTGTCGGTGGTGCTGAGGACCGGCTTGACGATGAAGAAGCCGACCGCGGCGATGACCCCGACCGCGACCGCGAGCCGGATAATCCCGCTCGTTACGTTCCCGAAGAGGTTGCGGAGAAGGTCCATCGGAGCGCGTGCAGACTATCCTGCGACACGTGGCCAAGGACACCGAGAAGCTGATTCGCCAACTCTCGCTGATCTCGTTCCTGATGGCCCAGGGAAGGCCGGTTTCGGCCCTCGAGATCAAGCGCGAGGTTGAGGGATACAGCGACATGAACGACGACGCCTTCGCGCGTCGCTTCTACGCCGACCGGGCCGAGCTCGAGAGCCTCGGGATCATCCTCGGGGTCGAGAAACCCGGCGAGGGCTTCTTCGAGGCCGAGCTCTACTCGCTGCCGCCCGAGAACTTCTACCTCGACCCGATCGAGTTCGACGGCGACGAGCTGGCCTCGCTCAGCACCGCGCTCTCGCTGCTGACCGACGGCGGCTTCGCCTATGCCGAGCCGCTTCGGCTCGCGCTCCAGCAGGTCGCCTGGGGCCACCCGAACCCGCTCAGCGAGGGCGAGCGGGCGCCGGTCGAGATGGCGATGACGGCCTCGGCCGGCGGCCGCGACCTCTCCCAGCGCCTGTCGAAGATCGAGACCGCGATCTCGCGCCGCAAGACGATCGAGTTCACCTACTACACGATGGAGCGCGACGAGACCGAGAAGCGCAAGGTCGACCCCTTCCACCTCGTCTTCCGCGGCGGCCAGTTCTATTTGATCGGCCACTCGCACGAGCGCGACGCGGTGCGGGTCTTCCGCCTCTCCCGGATCCAGGGCAAGGTCGGGTACGCGTCGAAGGCCGAGCACGACTTCTCCCCGCCCGAGGACTTCGACCGCCGCGACTACGGCCAGCGCGCCGACTGGCAGCTGGGCGAGATCACCGGCAGAGCGAAGATCTTCGTCCGCGACCGGATCGCCTGGCTGATCGAGCGCGACTTCGGCGAATACGGGGAGCTGCGCTCGGTCAAGAAGTCCGACGGGGCGCCGGGCAAAGGCCGGGTCTTCGAGACCGAGTACGCCTCGCCGCGGGAGCTGATCGCGTGGGTGCTGCGCTGGCGCCAGAACGCCTCGGTCCTGGCCCCGGACGAGCTGCGCGAGGAGGCCGAGAGCAGGCTCGGCCTGCTGCACGAGCGCCACGAGAACGGGTTCGAGCCGGCCGAGACCGTCGACCGGCCGCTGCGCGAGGCGCCCCGCAGGGCCCGCGCCAACGGCCGCGGCGAGGCCGCGATCCGGCCCGAGCGCTTCGCCCGCCTGGTCACCCTCGCCGGGATGCTGATCGACTCCGCCAAGGGTTCCGAGCGGCTCAAGGTCGGGGACCTGCGCGACCGCCTCGAGCTGACCGAAGACGAGCTGCAGGAGGACATCGACCTCCTCAACGTCGTCAACTTCGGCGGCGGCACCTACGTCCTCTACGCCGAAATCCAGGGCGATGAGATCGAGGTCGACTCCGAGCCCTACGGCGACAACTTCGCCCGCCCCGCCCGCCTGCTGCCGCTCGAGGCGAAGGCGCTGATCGCGGCGATCGACCTCTTCGGCGACCACCTGCCGCAGGGCGGCCTGCAGAGCGCCCGCAAGAAGATCGTCACCGCGCTCGGCCACGACCCCTCCGAGGAGGGGCTCGAGATCGCCGGCGTCGGCGGCGGCGACACCGAGGTGGCGCGGGTCGTCAACGAGGCGATCGCCGGCAAGCGGGTGCTGGAGATCCAGTACTACAAGGAGAACGAGGACCAGTTCACCAAGCGCGCGGTCGAGCCCTACCGGCTCGAGAACGGCCGCGAGGGCTGGTACGTCGAGTGCTTCGACCCCAGCAAGAACGACGTCCGCCACTTCAAGCTCGACCGGATCAAAGAGGCCGAGGTCGCCACCGAGTCCTTCGAGCCGCGCCCCGAAGTCGAGGAGCTGGCCGGGGTCGAGGGCTGGATGACCGACGGCGAGGTCCCGACCGCCCAGGTGGCGCGGGTCTGGGTCTCCCCGGACCGGGCCCGCTGGCTGCGCGAGGAGCGCACCGTCGTCGAGGAGCTGGCCGACGGCGCCGTCGTCGTCGAGCTTCCCTACGCCGGGACCTCGTGGCTTGTCCGCGAGATCCTCCGCGGCGCCGGCGACCTCGTCGTGCTCGAGCCCGACGACGCCCGCGAGGCGATCGCCAAAGAGGTCGCGGCGCTGATGGGACGAGACCTGCATTTCCCCCGTATTACGGGGTAAATGCAGGTTTCGTCGATCACCGAGGCGCCCGGGCACCCCGAGATCGCCCGGATCCTCGCCCCGAACCCGGGGCCGATGACCGGGGAGGGGACGAACACCTACCTCTACGGCGCCGATCCCTGCGCGGTGATCGACCCCGGCCCCGACATCGCCGAGCACATCGACGCCGTCCTCGCCGCCGCCGAGGAGCGCGGCGGGATCGGGATCGTCCTCCTCACCCACCACCACGGCGACCACTCCGCCGGGGCCGAGCGGCTCGACGCCGAGGCGATCCTGCCCGCCGACGGCGAGGAGCACGCCGGCCTCCGCGCCCTCGCCACACCCGGCCACGCCGCCGAGCACTTCTGCTTCCTGACCGCCGACGGGGTCTGCTTCAGCGGCGACCTCGTCCTCGGAGCGGGCTCGACCTTCGTCCCGCCCGACGGCGGCTCGCTGGCCGCCTACATGGAGTCCCTGCGCCTGGTCCAGGCCGAGGAGCCGAGTCTGATCTGCCCCGGCCACGGGCCCTGGATCACCGACCCGGCCGCCAAACTCGCCGAGTACGTCGAGCACCGCGAGATGCGCGAGCGCCGCCTCCTCGCCGCCCTCGATCGCGGCGAGCGCTCCCGCGACGCCCTCCTCGCCGAGGTCTGGGACGACGTCCCCGAGGAGCTGCTGCCGGCGGCGCGGCTGGTGATGGAGGCCCACCTGCAGAAGCTCGATGCCGAGGGGCGGCTGCCCGCCGACCTCGGGCCCTAGCGCCGCGGCTAGCTGCCGGGCCGGAAGGAGATCCCGCTGAGGACCGTGGTCGGCGTGTCGCCGAGGACTTTGCCGGAGACGTCCTCGCCGCCGATCGTGATGTTGGAGCCGAAGATCAGGATCAGGGTTTTGCCCGCTTCGAAGATCTGGGTGATGCCGGACTGGGGCCGGTAGCCGGGCGGCAGGGTGAACAGGAAGCTGTCGACGCCCGTTTCCCCGAAGCCTTCGAGGTGGACGATGCCGCCCCGGTCCTTGTAGAAGCCGACCGGCTGGGTGAGCGTGTCGGGAGCGGTGAGGCCGATGTTGCCGGCCCCTTCGGCGAACGCGGGCTCGCCGGCTCCGCCGACCAGGTGCAGGGGTTCGAGCGGGGCCAGGGAATTGGCGGTTTCGGCGACGGTCGCGCTCGGGACCTGGCTGAGGGATTTGACCCGGATGTCCTTGCCGAGGACGGAGCGGTTCTTGATCTTGGCGCCGGTGATCGCGTTGATCGCGACCTCGGCCCGGGTCACCGCGTTGGGGCCGATTTTCGTCTTCGTCACCGCGTTGCGCTGGATCTTCGCCTTCGTCACAGCGTTCTTCTTCAGCTGCTTCGCGCCGACGCTGCCCTTCGGCAAATTGACCGCGGCGTAGGTGGTGCCGGCAAGCGCCACCATCAGTGCGATCAGCGCGACGACCATCGATGGCGACGGTCGGCGAATGCGATTTCCCTTGGTGCCCAAATCTCCTCCTTCGGAATGAACACGGGACGGTAGCTGTTCGGATCGGTCCGGAGGGGCGATTGTCGGCCGAGGGCCGTAGAGTCCCGTGGCCGCAATGAGCGCGGAGCGAGCAAACGTGCATCTCTGGTTCTCGTGCAGCGAGCGAAGCTTGAAATGAGCCGCAGGGCCGAGATCCAACTGAGCGAAGGGGACGTGAGCCGGCTTCTCGAGGAGGAGCGGGTCGCGATCGTCTCCAGCCTCGGCCCGCGCGGCTGGCCCCACTCGATGCCGATGTGGTTCGTGGCCCGGGAGGGCGACGTCTGGGTCTGGACCTACGCGAAATCGCAGAAGGTGCGGAACCTCGAGCGCGACCCGCGGGCGACGGTGCTGGTCGAGACCGGGCGCGAGTACGGCGAGCTGCGTGGCATCATGGTCGAGGCCGAGGCGGAGATCCACCGCGACTTGGAGACCGTTATCGGGTTCGCGGAAGAGCTGACCGTTCGCTACGCAGAGGGAATTTCCTCGGTCGACGGTGACGCCCGGGCAGGTCTGGAAGCCCAGGCGCCGAAACGGGTCGCGATCCATTTCAGGCCGGTCCGGACCGCGACCTGGGACCACCGCAAGCTGGGCGGCACCTACTGAACCGATGAGAAAGACGAAGACAATCGCCCTCGCCCTGGTGGTGGGACTGGTCGCGCTGATCGCGGCCTCGGCCGCGCGCCCCTCCGGCGCCGCCGGCGTCCCCCGCGAATTCTTCGGGATCGCCCCCCAGACGAACCCGACGCTGGACGACGTCGAACACATGCAGGCGGGCAGGATCGGCAGCATGCGCTGGCCGCTGGTCTGGGAAACGGTCCAGCCGACGGCGAAGAGCGAATACGACTGGACCGGCTACGACGAAATCGTCGAAATGGCCGCCCGCGGGCACATGCGCGTGCTCCCATTCCTCTACGGGACCCCCTCGTGGCTCTCCCACCGCTACACCGTCCTGCCGATCGACAGCGCCCGCAAACGCAGCGGCTGGACCGAATTCGTCGAAGCGGCGGTCGAACGCTACGGCCCCCACGGCGAATTCTGGAGCGAACACGGGCCCGGCAGCAAGGAACCGCTGCCGCGGATCCCGGTCCGCGACTGGCAGGTCTGGAACGAGGCCAACTTCTTCTACTTCGCCACCCCCGCCTCGCCGCAGCGCTACGCGAAGCTGCTGAAGCTGACCAGCGCCGCGATCAAAGGGGTCGAGCCCAGCGCCAGGGTCATCCTCTCGGGCCTGTTCGGGGACCCGACCGCGCAGCCGCCGAACGGGCTGCCGGCGGTCCAGTTCCTCAAACAGCTCTACCGGGTGCCGGGGATCAAGTCGGAGTTCGATGCCGTCGCCCTCCATCCCTACGCCGACGAAGCGATCGCGCCTCGAGGAACTGGTCGAAGAAGTCCGCGGCGTGGTCCTCGAAAACCACGATCCCGGCGCCGGCCTCTACGTCACCGAGATGGGGTGGGGCTCGCAGAACGACCCCAACACGGTCAGCTTCGAGCGCGGGGTCCAGGGGCAGGTGACGGAGCTGCGCCAGGCCTACGAATTCCTGATCGAAAACCGCCAGCGGCTGAACATCAAGGGGACCTACTGGTTCTCATGGAAGGACCTCCCCGACGTCTGCAACTTCTGCGACTCGGTCGGCTTCTTCTACGACAGCAAGCACCTGCGGGCGAAGCCCGCCTGGCACGCCTTCGTCGACCTCACCGGCGGCCGAGCCAGGCCCTAGCGGCGCCGTCGGGCTCGAGCTCGAAGCGGCGGATCGGCGCCGCATCGGGTCCCCGCAGCGCCAGTGCCGCGGCCCATCCCGGCCCCGAGGTCGAGGTCGGTGACCCAGATCGGCCTCCTCCGGCGGCGCCAGAGATTCCCGTCCCGGTGCACTTGGCGCGCGCCTCTCGCCGCACCCAGTTCCGGTAGAAGGCCTCCGGGCGCTTCGGGTCGGTGCGCTCGACGTCGATCCCGACCTCGCGCCCGGCGCTGATCGCGATCAGCGCCAGCTCCCCCGAATGGCTGAGGTTGAATCGGACCGTGCTCGATTCCGCGATAGCCGCGGCTTTCCCCCGGCGCCGGCCTCGAGCGCGATCGTCGGCCGGGTCGACCCCGGTGTGGCGGCCGAGAGCGGTCCGCAGCGCCCAGCGGGCGGCGACCCAGCGCCGCGCCGGCCCGCGATCAGGATCGACTCGGCGCGGCGGCCGCTCGTGGCTCCGGAAGCGCCGTCCACTCCCGGCCACCCCTCGCGGTCGAGCCATGCCTGCCAGTATCCGACCTCCTCCACATCCCGCAACGGTACGCGAACGCGTCCCGCGTCTGGGCCGCGCGGATAGCATCGGCGCATGTCCGAGGCTGCGTCAAGAGGTCCGGCGTGGCTCGTGCTCCCGACCTACGACGAGGCGCCGAATATCGAGGCGATCGTCGAGGCGATCCTGGCCAAGATGCCGGCCTCGAGCCGGGTGCTGATCGTCGACGACAACTCGCCCGACGGCACCGGGGAGATCGCCGAGCGGCTCGCCGCCGGGAACGAGCAGATCGAGGTCCTGCGGCGGCCGCGCAAGGAAGGACTCGGCCCCGCCTACGTCGCCGGATTCCGCCGGGCGCTCGAGTCCGGCGCCGGCCTGGTGCTGGAGATGGACGCCGACTTCTCCCATGACCCCGCCTACCTGCCGAGGCTGCTCGAGGCGGCCGAGCGCGCCGACCTCGTGATCGGGTCCCGCTACGTGCCCGGCGGCGGGGTCTCGGACTGGAGCGGGCTGCGGCAGGCGATCAGCCGCGGCGGCAGCGCCTATGCCCGCCTCGCGCTCAACGTCGAGGGTGCGGGACCTGACCGGGGGCTTCAAGTGCTTCCGCCGCGAGGTGCTGGAGGCGATCGACCTCGACTCGCTCGAGTCGCGCGGCTATGCCTTCCAGGTCGAGACGACCTACCGGGCGATCGAGCTCGGGTTCCGGGTCGTCGAGGTCCCGATCGTCTTCCGCGACCGCGCCGCCGGCTCCTCGAAGATGGGCGGGATGATCGTCGCCGAGGCGGCGCTCAGGGTCCCGCTGCTGCGGCTGCGGCGCGGCCGCCGCTAGGGAGTTGCGGTCCAGACCCGCATCTGGCGGCCGTCCGGCAGGTCGACCGTCTGGATCCTCCGCATCCCGAGGCTGCTCGCCGCCGTTTTCACCGGCGCCTGTTCGACCCTCGGTTCGAAGTCGCGGGCGTTGGTGCTGGCGGTCACCACCACCTGCGGGAGCCCGAAGTCGGTTTCGCCGAGGCGGGCGGCGAAGTCCGCGGCGGTCGGCCCGTCGGTCGAGAGCAGCTGCGCCATCGGGATCGCCTCGTCGTACTGGCGCAGGCCGGCGAGCATCACCGTGTTGGTGTTGACGACCCGGTTGCGGGACCCGAACGCGACCACCTGTTGCCGAGCCTGCGCGAAGGTTTCGGCGAGCTCGTCCGTCGACGGTCAGGAAGCCCGCGTCGCGTCGCGTCGAAGCGGGTTTCGGGCCCGTCGACCTGGATGGCGGATTTCGTTGACCGCGTATCGGAGTGCCGTCGATGACCGGGGTCGAGCCGAACCCCGGGACGTTGACGGAGCGCTCCGTCGAGACCGATTCGGAGAACGTGAACGACGGCCAGGAGGTTGACCGCGGTGCGATCGCGCACGAATGCGAGCGACGCGGCGTCCGGGCGCCCGGGGGTGCCGGCGCAGCGCGGCGACCGCGAGCGGCACCAGGAGCACGCTGACCGGCAGCGTGAACCCGAGCCCGACGTTGCGCGAGCTCGAGAGCGCCACGTAGCCGGCAGCGGCGACGATCCCGACCGCCGCGCGGGCCGGAGCCGAGGAGGCCGCGCAGCGCCGCGCCCGATCCTCGGCGCCCGTCGACGCGGCGGACGCGGTCACCAGAAGGGCCACCAGCGCCGGCGACCACGAGGATCGCGAGCACCAGGTAGAGGTCGTCGGCGGCGATCCTCGCGAAGACGTCGGTCCAGCGATCCCAGGAGATGATCGAGTGGGAGGCGCCGTACTCGGCGCTGCGTTCGCCGTAGCCGAATTCGGTCAGGTATTCGGCGACGAGATCGAAGTTGGGGACGTACCAGGGGGCGGCGACCGCGAACGCCGCGAGGCAGAGGAGGCCGAGGTTGAGCAGACCGCGCCGCCAGGCCTCCCGCGGCAGGCAGGCGAGCCCGACCAGCCCCGCGACGAGGATGCCGGGGACGAAGGCGATCGTCATCGTCCGGGCGAGGAGCATCCGCCGATCGCCGCCCCGCAGGCGATCGCCCATCCCGTCCTCTGCAATCGCTCGGCCCGCAGCAGCGCGTAGACGGCGCAGGCCATCATCGCCGCCGACGGGCAGGGCGAAGACGAACAGCCTGGCGAAGCCGGCGACGCCGGGGAGGCAGGCGACCACGATCGCGGCCAGGGCGCCGTAGCGGGGGCCGGCGAGCCGCTCGCCGATCCCGTAGACGGCGATCGTCAGCAGGACGAGGAAGAAGGCGAGGACGATGAACCCCGGCATCGAGCCCTCGTGGATGACCAGCAGCGCCGAGGTCATCGCCGGCGCCAGCGGCGCGTGCGGGGCCTGGTCGATGACGGCGTCGACCCAACCGCCGAGCCCTTCGGACTGGAACCCGATCCTGTCGTTTTCGGCGATCGAGAGGTAGCCGGCCTCGTCGATCTGGACCGGGTACCCGACCCGGCGGGCGTCGTCCCAGAGCAGGGTCGCGCCGGCCAGGACGATGGCGACGCCGAGGACGCCGAGGAGCCAGCGATGCGCTGTCCGCCCACTCCCTCATCGGGCCGGATTCAAGGTCAGGACCCGGACGTTCGGGGCGCGGTCGGTCGAGGTAGGGCGGCGACGCCCGGAAGACCCGCTGCGGCCCGCGGAAGATCCGGAACAGGGCCGGGGTCATGTATGCGGGAGGCGAATTCGTTGTTGACGATCGCCACCCGACTGTTCGGGATCCTTGGCGGCGCTGGCCGGCTTCATGTAGAGGCCGAAGTCGCATTCGTGCAGGTTCGCCGCCAGGCCGGCCCGGACGGTCGGGCCCGACCAGCAGGTTGACCATGGTGAACGGGTCGCCGCGGGAGATCGTCAGGTAGTTGAAGGTGTTGGTGTTGAGGATCGCTTCCGACTGCATCATGCAGACCCTCCGCTCCGGCGGCCGCCCGGTTTCGGCCGCCGCCGTCTCCTCCATGAAGCTCATGATCGGATCGCCGATGCTCGATTCGGGGAGGCGCTCATACCCGATCGGGCGGTCGTCGAGTGAGATCGTGGCCGAGTAGTCGCCGGCCCGACGCTGACTTCGTCGGGCAGGAGCGGGGGGTCGATGTGGACGACATGGGAGACCGTCAGGTAGAGCATCGCGACGGTGGCGAGACCGGCGATCGCCGCCCTCGCCTCGAGCCGTGGGACCGCCGCGACCGCGCCGGCGACGATCACCGCCATCCCCGGCATCGCCGGCGCCATCAGCCGGAAGTCCTGGTTGTGGGCGGTGGAGACGATCAGGTACGGGATCGTCGCCCAGGCTGCGAGGAACAGGAGCCGGAGCAGAGTCTCGACCCGCACGCGGGGTCGGAACAGCCGGATCAGCCCGGGGACGTTGAACGCGAGGGCGGCGAGGAAGGCGAGGCCGAGGACCCAGGAGATGTGGTCGTTGATCATCGACGAAGTGAACGAGGCGATCGCGTGGAAGGTGAACGGGTGTTCCGGGCCGGCCCCTTCGGAGAGCGGCCCGGAGGTGGTCGAGTTGATGTAGTCGAGGGTCGGCTGGAGGTTGGTCAGGTACCAGGGGGCGATCACGACGACGTAGGCGAGGGCCGCGAGGCCGAGGTTGACCGCCGCCCGCCCAGATCCGGCCCCCGCTCGCCGGCCCGGCGTGCTGAGAAGTGGGCGTAGGCGACCTCGATCAGGACCACCAGCAGCGGCCCGAGGACGAAGATCGGGAAGGTGACCTTGGTCAGCGTCCCCAGCCCCATCGCGACCCCGAGCCCGACGCAGTACCAGCGCCTGGTGAATCCCTCCCCCATCGAGCAGGAGCAGGATCGAGACTGTCGTCAGGGTCAGCAGCACGAAGTCCTGGAGGACTTCGTGCTGGAGGCCGACCAGCAGCGGCATCGTCGCGACGAAGACGATCGCCAGCAGACGGGCGGCGCCGTTGCGGAAGACGATCCAGGCGATCTGACCGGCGGCCAGGTAGAGGATCGGGGCGAGGACGAGGTTGGGCAGGAGCCCGGTTCGGGCACCGTCGCCGAAGAGCAGCATGAAGGGCAGGATCGAGGTCGTGAAGAGCGGCCCCCGCGCCGGGTCGGTGTCCCTGATCGCGTCGAAGAGGTCCTTCGGGCCGCCGTTCTGGAGCGCGTCGCGGAAGGTGATCGCGACGGTCAGGTAGCTCGACTGGTCGTAGGAGGGCGTCGAGTGGTCGAGGAAGATCCAGATCGCGTTCGCGGCGGCGGCGAGGAGGGCGAGCGCGACCGCCGACCGCAGGTCCGCCGGGTCGAGCCAGGCGCTCCGCTTCACGGGAGGAAGATCGCGGCTTTCAGCTTGGCCGAGGTGTGAAGCCGGTAGCGCAGCATCACCGCGAGGGTCTTCAGGCCGTAGACGGTGCTCTGCCTGAGGTTGGTCGAGGAGGCCTCCGGGAAGTAGCGGGTTTCGACCGGGATCTCCCTCACCCGCTGCTCGAAGACGACCGACTGGGCGATGATCTGGGAGTCGAAGACGAAGTCGTTCGAGTTGCGCAGGAACGGCACCGTTTCGAGGAACTTGCGGCTGTAGGCGCGGTACCCGGTGTGGAGCTCGGAGAAGTGGGTCCCGAGGATGTAGTTCTCGACCGTGGTCAGGAAGCGGTTGGCGATGATCTTGTAGCGGGGCATCCCTCCGGCCTGGGGGCCACCGGGTCGGAGGAACCGGGAGCCGAGGGTCATGTCGGCTTCGCCGTTGACGATCGGCTCGACCATCGACGGCAGCAGCGAGGGGTCGTACTGCCCATCGGGGTGGACCATCACGATCACGTCGGCCCCGAGGCGCAGCGCCTCCATGTAACAGGTCTTCTGGTTGCCGCCGTAGCCGACGTTGTGGGGGTGGGCGATGACGTCGACGCCGAGCTCCTTCGCGACCGGGACGGTGTCGTCCCCCGAGTGGTCGTCGACGAGGATCACCCGGTCGATCAGGTCCGGCGGGATCGACTCCTGCGTCTCGGCCAGCGTCTCGGCCGCGTTGTAGGCGGGCATGACGACGACGATCGAGGGAGTGCTCTCCCCTTTCTCCGAGATCGGTGTGTCGGTGGTGTTCATCTCGTAACGGTCCCGTCCAGCAGCTCTGCGATCCGGGCAGCATACGTAGGGAGGTCGTGTCGTTTCTTCACCAGCTGGTGGGCGCGCCGCGCCACCTCCTGGCGCTGCTGCGGCTCGGTGCTGAGAGCGCGGCGGAGGCCGTCGGCGAGCGCGTCCACGTCGCGCGGAGCGCAGAGCCAGCCGGTCTCGCCGTCGTCGATCAGCTCCGGCAGCCCGTAGACGGCGGTCGCCAGCACCGGCAGCTCCCAGGCCATCGCCTCGAGCACCGTCCGCGGCAGCGACTCGACGTCGGAGGCGCAGACGAGCAGGTCCGACATCCCGTACCAGGCGGGGACGTCGGGGGTGATCGGGATCAGGTGGATGCGGTCGCGAAGCGGCGAGCCCTCGATGTACTCGCGGAGCAGCCGCGTCTCCTCGTCCTTCCGCCCCCCGACGATCGCGAGGTGGGCCCGGGGGCGGTCGGGGGCGACCTTCTCGAAGGCCTCGACCAGGGAGACCTGCGCCTTGCGGGGCTCGACCGTGCCGACGCAGACGACGAGCTCGGCGTCGTCGGGGATTCCCGCCGCCCGCCGCGCCTCGGCGCGGTCGAACTCGGCCCGGGCGGCGTCGATCTTCGGCACATCGAGCCCGTAGGGGATCGTCAGCAGGTTGCCCTGCGGGGCGTAGGGCTCGAACAGCTCGCGGGTCGCGTCGGCCTCGAAGATCAGCGCCGCGGCGTCACCGAGCGCGGCCTCGGCGCGGAGGCGCACGCCGGGGTCGAGGTCCTCCCAGATCAGCGCCGGGGGGAAGCTCTCGTGGATCGCCCACAGCGCCGGGATCCCGAGCCGCTTCGCGACCTCGACCCCGGGGAAGGTCGTGACCGTCGCGGTGTTGACGAACATCGCCTCGAACCCGCGGCCCTCGGCCCAGGCGACCAGCTCCTCGACCCGGCCGGCGTGGGCGCTGACGCCGTCGGCGATGCTCATGCTCGTCACGTGGGAGGGGATGCCGAGCTCGTCGAGCTCGTCGCGGAGCGGCCCGTCCATGGTGCTGATCACGGTCGCGTCGACGAGGTCGCCCGCGGTCAGCTCGCGCAGGAGGTCCTGGAGGTAGAGCTGGGCGCCGCCGAGGGTCAGCTGGTGGGTGAAGAAGACGGTCCTGATCGCGCCGGTCCCGTCCTTCGGCGCCCGGGCCGGTGGCTCGGCGTGCTCGGGCTCGTAGACCTCGCGGGCGGGGGCGACCGTGACCCTGGTCGTCAGCTCGTGCCGCTCGCCGCCGGGGCCGTGGGCGACGCAGCGGATGTCGGCGTCGCCGTCGTCGCCGGGCCACGCCGTCAGGTCCTCTTTCAGTTCGAAGCCGGAGAGGCCCGGCCGCGGGGCCGAGCCGGCGCGCGAGATCGACCCGGGCGACGCCCAGCCTCGCCAGCCCGAGGAGGTGGTCGCCGAGATGGACCTCGACCCTCGTGCAGGGCCCGGTCGGGAACGTGGCCCAGCCCCTGATCCAGGTGATCCCGCGGGGAATGATCCTGCCGGCCGCGGGCTCGTCGATCCTGCCGTCGGGGATCGGCTCGGTCGGCAGCAGCGGCATCCCGTGCGTCGCGTCCGGCCGCCAGATCCGCCTGGTCGCCCGCAGGCGCCAGCGGATCCCACTGAGCGCGTTGTCGAGGGCGCTCAAGCCGCCTGTCCGGTCTTGCTCGCCAGCCAGCCGTGGGTGCGGGCGATTCCCTCCTGAAGCGGGGTCGGCTCGAAGCCCAGCAGCTGCCTGAGCCGCTCGATGTCGAGCACGATCCGCTCGATTTCGAAGCCGCGCTCGGGCCGCGAGGCGACCCGGGCCGGCTTGCCGACCTCGCGCTCGACGAGGGCGACCAGCTCGGCGAGCGAGGTCCCCTGCCCGGAGCCGACGTTGAGGACGGCGGGCGCGTCGTCGCGGCCGAGCAGGTCGGCGATCACCCGGGCGACGTCGCCGGCGTGGAGGTAGTCGCGGACCGCGGCGCCGTCGCCGTAGAGGACGATCTCCTCGCCGCGTTCGACGTGATGGAGGAAGGTGACGACCGCGCCCTGGCCCCGGTCGGGCTGCTGGTACTCGCCGTAGAGGGTCGAGCAGCGCAGGATCCGCGCCCGGAGGCCGGCCTCCTCACGTGCCCGGCCGATCGCCTCCTCGCAGGCGAGATGGAGCTTTCCGTAGAGCGCGCGGGGGTGGGTCGGGGCGTCCTCGGAGACCGGCACCCGGTCGGGCTCGCCGTACACGGTCCCTCCCGATGAGATGTAGGTGAGGCCGACTCCCGGGGCCTCGCGCAGGGCGGCGAGCAGCGCCTCGACCGGCTCCAAGGGTCAGTTCGGTGCTGAGCTCGGGGCTCTCCTCGGTCGCCGCCGGGAGCTTCCCCCCGGCCGCGTAGATGACCTCGGAGACCCCGTCCAGAGCGTCCTTCGAGGGTGGCCCGGTCGGCGGCGTCGCCGATCCGCAGGAACTCGGGCTCGATCGCGGCGGCGACCTCCGGCAGGGGGTGCGACCGGGTCAGGACCCCGAAGCGGATTCCCCGGGCGGTGAGCTCGGCGGCGACGTGCGAGCCGATGAACCCGCACCCCACCAATGCGACTTCCACAGGCACCGGGCGAGGGTATCGGTTTGCCTGCGGGGATCGGCGATAGCTTGCCTGGATCGTGACGCGGATCCTGATCACCGGCGGGGCCGGCTTCGTCGGCTCGAATCTGGCCGTTTCCCTCGCCTCCAGGCACCCCGATTGGGAGATCCTCGCGCTCGACAACCTCTACCGGCGCGGCTCGGAGCTGAACCTGCCGCGCCTCGAGGAGGCCGGGGTCGAGTTCATCCGCGGCGACGTCCGCGAGCCCGCCGACCTCGACCGCCTGCCCGAGATCTCGGCGCTGATCGAGTGCTCGGCCGAGCCCTCGGTGATGAGCGGGACCGACGGCGACACCGCCTATCTGGTCCACACCAATCTGACCGGCGCCTACCACTGCCTCGAGCTGGCCCGGCGCGACGGCGCCTTCCTCGTCTTCCTCTCGACCAGCCGGGTCTACCCGGTCGAGCCGCAGCTGGCCCTCGCCCGGGTCGAGGAGGAGACCCGGTTCGAGCTCGCCGACGAGCAGGGCGTTCCCGGGGCCTCGGCGGCGGGTATCGGCGAGGAGTTCCCGATGATCGGACACAGGACCCTCTACGGGGCGACCAAGCTCGCCGCCGAGCTCCTGATCGAGGAGTACCGGGCGAGCCAGGGCGTCCCGGCGGTGATCGACCGCTGCGGCGTGCTCGCCGGGCCCTGGCAGATGGGCAAGGTCGACCAGGGCGTCTTCACCCACTGGCTGCTGGCCCACCAGTTCGAGCGCCCGCTCACCTACATCGGGTTCGGCGGCGAGGGCAAGCAGGTCCGCGACCTGCTCCACATCGAGGACCTCATCGACCTCGTCGAGCGCCAGCTCCTCGACCCCGATGCCTGGGACGGCGCGACCGTCAACGTCGGCGGTGGCCGCGAGTGCAGCCTCTCGCTGCGCGAGACGACCGAGATCTGCCGCGAGCTGACCGGCAACGAGGTGCCGATCGAGCCGGTGGCCGAGACCCGCGAGGGCGACGTCCCCATCTACCTCTCCGATTGCGCGAAGATCTTCGGCCTCGACGAGTGGCGCCCGAGGCGCAGCGCCGAGCAGGTGCTGTCCGATATCCATCAGTGGGTGGCGGCGGACCCCGAGCGGATCGCCGCCGCTCTCGAAATCGAATCCCCGGCAGGGGAGAGGGAGTGAAGCAGCGATGCCGGTAGCGATCATCACGGGCTCTGGGGGCCTGATCGGGTCTGAGGCCGTCGGCCACTTCGTCGGCGAGGGATACGACGTCGTCGGCATCGAGAACGACATGCGGGCCAGCTTCTTCGGCCCCGAGGCCTCGACCGCGCACGTCACCGAGCGGCTGCTCGCCGCCCACCCCGAGTTCCGCAGCGAGAGCGTCGACATCCGCGACCGCGAGGCGGTCGACCGGATCTTCTCCGAGCGCGGCAAGGAGATCGAGCTCGTCATCCACACCGCCGCCCAGCCCTCCCACGACTGGGCCGCGAGCGACCCCCAGACCGACTTCGGCGTCAACGCCAACGGCACCCTCAACCTGCTCGAGGCGACCCGCGCCAACTGCCCCGAGGCGCCGTTCATCTTCTGCTCGACCAACAAGGTCTACGGCGACACCCCGAACCGGCTGCCGCTCGAGGACCTCGAGATGCGCCTCGAGCTGCCGGAGTCCCACCGCTATTTCAAAGGGATCGACACGACGATGTCGATCGACTCCTCGACCCACTCGCTGTTCGGGGTCTCGAAGGCGGCCGCCGACCTCCTGGTCCAGGAGTACGGCCGCTACTTCGAGATGCCGACCGTCTGCTTCCGCGGCGGCTGCCTGACCGGCCCCCAGCACGCCGGCGCCAAGCTGCACGGGTTCCTCGCCTACCTGATGAAGTGCACCGTGACCGGGACCCCGTACACCGTCTTCGGCTACGAGGGCAAGCAGGTGCGCGACAACATCCACAGCGCCGACCTGATCGCGGCCTTCGCCGCGTTCCGCGCCGCCCCCCGCGCCGCCGCCGTCTACAACATCGGCGGCGGCCGCTTCAGCAACTGCTCGATGCTCGAGGCGATCGAGATCTGCGAGCGGGTCGCCGGCCGCGAGCTGAGCTGGGAGATGGGGGAGGAGCCGCGGATCGGCGACCACCGCTGGTGGATCTCCGACCTGGCGCCGTTCGAAGCCGACTACCCCGAGTGGAAGCTCCGCTACGGCGTCGAGGACATCCTCGCCGAGATGTACGAGCAGAACTCCGAGCGCTGGACGGTGGCCGCGGCGTGAAGCTCTCGGTCGTGATCCCGGCCCAGAACGAGGAGGGCTCGGTCGGGAAGACCGTCGAAGGCGTCGTCTCGGTGCTCGAGCGCGAGAAGATCTCCTACGAGGTCCTGGTCATCGACGACGGCAGCGAGGACGGCACCGCGGCCGTCGTCGAGGAGATCGGCGCCGGCAACCCCGCGGTCAGGGTCCGGCCCTCCCACTACGAAAAGGGCTTCGGGATGGCGATCCGGGCCGGCCTCGACCTGTTCGAGGGCGACGCGGTCGTGATCACGATGGCCGACGCCTCCGACGACCCCGAGGACATCGCCCGCTACCACCGGCTGCTCGAGGAGGGCTGGGACTGCGCCTTCGGGTCGCGCTTCGCGCCCGGCGCCCAGGTCCACGACTACCCGCGCCTGAAGCTGACGATCAACCGGCTCGCCAACTGGTTCATCCGGGTCCTCTTCCGCCACCGCTACAACGACACGACCAACGCCTTCAAGGGCTACCGGCGCGAGGTCATCGAGACGATCCAGCCGCTGCTCTCCAAACACTTCAACCTCACCGTCGAGATGCCGCTGAAGGCGATCGTCCGCGGTCACAGCTACGACGTGATCCCGATCTCCTGGACGAACCGGACGACGGGCGAGGCGAAGCTGGCGATGCGGGAGATGGGCAGCCGCTACCTGTTCATCGTCCTCTACGTCTGGCTCGAGCACACCCTCAGCCGCGGCGACTACCGGGTCAGCCCGCCGAAGAAGAAGCGCGAGCGCGACGAGGAGCTCTCGACCTGAGCCGCGAGAGGGCGGTCATGCTCGGCCTCTGGTCGGCGGCCGCGCTCGCCTGCATACTCGGGGTCCTCGTCCCCCGCCCCTGGGACTTCTACTACCAGGGGCAGATCTGGCCCGAGGTGATGGACCTCGTCCGGTTCCTGACCACGACCGGGCTGGTTGTGACCCTGCTGCTCGGGCCCGGGATCATGGTCCGGGAGCTGAGCGGCCGCCGGATCGGCCTCGCCCTCCTCCCGCTTCCGGGGTTCGGGCTCCTGCTCCTCAGCGGAGGGATCGCCTGGTGGGCGGCGGGCGCCGTCGACCCGCGGATCACCTGCTTCGCGGTCCTGGCGCCGGCGCTCGGGTTGATGCTCGGCACCCTGATCGGGGCCGGGGAGGAGGACTTCCTCTCGACCGAGGAGCGGCGGGTCCTGGTCCTCGTCTCGCTCGTCCTCGGGCTCGTCCTCGCCCGCTCGCTGTGGTCGCTGGGCCCCGATTCCGAGCTCTACCAGGGGGCGGTCTCGAGGACGCTGGTCCCGGAGGGCCGGCCCGACAGCCGCACCCCGTTCCTCGTCACCGAGCTGGTGACGACCGGCGAAGCGCCCTACGGCCCGACCGGCAACGAACTGTTCGCGCCCTACAACTTCTCCAGCCGCGGCCCGGCGCCCGGGATCGCCAGCGCCCCGATCGTGCTGATGACCGGCGGGCACGAGTTCATCGGCGCCCCGGACCAGGGGTGGCAGCCCTACGACGGGCAGGGGTTCATGGCCTTCCGGATCGCGATGATCTCGTTCAGCTGCATGCTGTTCCTGGCCCTCTGGGGACTGGTGCGCCGACTGGCCGGGTGGAGGGCCGCCAGGCTCGCGGTCCTGATCGCGATCTGCACGCCGTTCCTGTTCGCCGACCTCTGGTTCACATGGCCGAAACTGCTCGCCGCGGCGTTCGTGGTGCTCGCCGCCCTGATGGTGATCGAACGCCGCCCCTTCGCCGCCGGCCTCCTTCTCAGCGCCGGCTACCTGATGCACCCGAGCGCCCTGCTCGGCCTCTCGGCGCTCGGCCTGATCGCCCTCTGGCCGATCACCGGCGCCCGGCTGCGACGCCCGCAGGTCCGTGCCGCGCTGCTGCTCCTCGCCGGCGTCGCGATCGGGGTCGTCGGCTGGCGGCTCCTCAACGGGTCGCATTTCATGCAGGACTCGTTCTTCGACTACGCGACCCAGGCCTATCCGCACACCGACCCCTCCGCGGTCCAGTGGATCGATTTCCGGCTGAACACGCTCGCCAACACCTTCGTGCCGATGTTCCTGCCGCTGTTCCACGCCGACAGCGTCTCGATCAACCGGATCTTCGGCCACTCCCCGTTCGTCGTCCACTTCTTCTTCCAGCCCTGGACCGGGGTCCCGTTCGGGCTCGGGATCCTCTTCTTCCCGCTCCTGCTGGCGAGCCTCTGGCGGGCGGCCCGCCGCTGGCCCTGGCCGGTCTTCGCGACCCTCGTCGTCCCGCTCGTCGTCTTCACCGTCTACTGGGGCGCCTCGATCACGGGCCTGCTCCGCGAGGGCCTGCAGGCCTGGGTCCTGGCGCTGATCGCGGTGGTCGCGGTGCAACAGGCCGCGAGCGGCTTTCCCTGGTTGAGGTCGAGGCCGGTCCGGGCCCTGCTCTCGCTGCGCGCGCTCGAGGTCCTCGCCCTGGCGACCGGGGCGACCCTGGGCACGCGCGGGATCAACCCGATCTCGGCTCAGTTCCCGCTCACCGACGTCGTCGCGGTGCTGGGGATCCTGCTCTTCTCGGTCCTGCTCGGGGCCGCCGTCTGGCGTGAGACCGGCGCCCTCGGCCGAGGTCTAGTCCTTGCGCCCGATCACCAGGAACTGCTTGCCGAGGAGCTTCCAGGCCAGCGGCATCCGCAGGTAGGTCCGGGTCAGGGCCGGTGAGGGCGGCAGGATGCCGCGGAAGGAGTACGGCAGGTAGCGGGGGATGATCCGGTCGGGCTCGAACCCGGCGGCGTAGAGGTGCTCGGCGATCGCGACGTGGGTGAGGGCGACGTAGTGGTCGGCGCAGTCCCAGTACTCGTCCGCGCAGTAGCGGTAGTTGGGGCCCATGATCGCGATCCGGCCGCCCCTCTCCATCGTCCCGTTCATCTTTTCGAGGAACCGGGCGACCCCCTCCTGGTCGGGCAGGTGCTCGAGGAAGTTGGAGACGAAGATGCCGTCGAAGTGGTCCTGCGGCAGCTCGGCGTCCATGATCGACGACGTGATCACCTTCGTGTCCGGCTTGTGGGCGGCCTCGGGGTAGCTGACCTCGTCGACGGCCCAGGTCTCCTTCGCCGGCACCGCGCCGATGAACTCGCCGCGCCCGGCCGCCGGGTCGAGGACCTTCTGCGGCTCGCCCATCAGGCCGTGGACGTGGGGGCCGATCTCGCGCCAGACCGAGATCCTCGCGTCCTGGTCGATGTCGCGGAAGCGGTACGAGTAGAGGCGCTCGTAGTTCAAGTCGTCGTTGCCTTTCCACGGGCCCGGCGCCGGGGAAAGCGGCGCGTCGCCCATTTCCATTTGAAGGGGGAGCTGAGGCGCGGCGTACCGTACTTGAGGTTCGGGTTGGAATAGGGGTCGGGATCGATCAGCGGCTTCCAGCGCTCGATCAGCAGCTCCTTCTCCCAATCGGCGACCTCGGTCGACCGGCTCGAGGACTCGAAGTGGTAGAGCAGGGTGCCCGGGTCGTAGACGACCCGCAGCCCGAGCGCCCGCAGCTTCAGGCAGTAGTCGATGTCGTTGTAGTTGACCGGGAGCTCGGTGCTGAGGCCGCCGACCTCCTCGAACACGTCCCGCGGCGTCATCAGGCAGGCGCCGGTGACCGCGAGCAGGTCCTGGGCGACGAGGACGGTGTTCGAGTAGCCGCCGAACTCGCGCGAGTAGCCGTGGTAGGGGTGGCCCGGCAAGCCCCCCGTTCTCGAACAGGACGCCGACGTGCTGGAGGCGCCCGTCCTCGACGATCAGGCGGCCGCCGACGGCGCCGATCCCGGGGTGGGCCGAGTACATCACCATCCGCTCGATCCAGTCGGGGGCGATCACCTCCATGTCGTCGTTGAGCAGCAGCAGGTGCTCGCCCTTGGCGACCGCGGCGCCGTCGTTGATCTTTTCCGAGAAGCTGAACGGGCGGTTGAAGAGGACGATCCGGAGCCGGTCGCCGGCGATCTCGCGGAGCTCGGAGAGGACCTCGGGCGCGGTCGAGCGGTCGGCGACGACGACGATCTCGTAGTCGTCGTAGGTCGAGGTCTCGACGATGCTGCGGACGCAGTGGGTGACGAGGACGACCTGCTCGAACCAGACTTCGCGGCTGTTCCCGGCGGTCGGGATGACGATGCTGACCGGGGGCCGTCGCTCGAGCCGGGGGACGAGCTCGTAGACGCCGGGGTGGTCGAGGTCGCGCTCGACCCTCGCCGGCAGCCCGATCCGCTCGCAGTGGGCCTGGAGCGCCCGGGTCCCGGCTTCGAACGCCCAGGGCTTCGCCGCTTCGCCGCCGCCGGCGGCGGAGGTGGCGAGCATCCGCCAGTGGTAGAGGATCCGCGGCACGTGGGCGACCTTCCGCGCCCGCTCGGTGACCCGCAGGATCAGGTCCCAGTCCTGGGAGCCCTCGAACTCGGCGTGGAAGCCGCCGACCTCCTCGACCAGCGAGCGGCGCAGGACGCTGAGGTGGCAGGTGTACATCTGGGTCCGGAACCGCTCCGGCGACCAGTCGGGCTTGAAGAACGGCCCCGAGTGGCGCCCGCGCCTCGTCGATCTTGTCTTCGTCGGTGTAGACGTAGTCGACCTCGGGGTCGGCGCGCGAGCGCCTCCTCGACCAGCGCGAGCGCGTCGGGGTGCAGCATGTCGTCGTGGTCGAGGAGGACGACGAACTCGCCGCCCGCCATCGCCAGCGCGTCGTTGGAGGCGGCGACGATGCCGCCGTTTTCCTCGCGGCGGGAGACCCGGATCCGGCCGTCCTCGCGGGCGGCGCCCTCGACGATCTCCAGCACCTGCGGATCGGCCGAGCGGTCGTCGACGAGGCAGAGCTCCCAGTCGCCGAAGCGCTGGCGGCGGACCGAGTCGAGCATCGCCTCGAGGACAGCCGCCGGGGTTTCGTAGAGCGGCGTCAGGATCGAGAAGCGGGGGGAGGCCAACCCGCTCAGCCCTTGCCGCTGAGGCGCTGCGAGAGCCTGCGCGCGAGGAGGCCGGGGAGCTTCACCAGGTTGACCCGGTGGAGGAGGACGGTGAGCCTGGCGGAGTGCCCGGCCAGCTCCTCGAGCTGCCCCTTTGCGACGCCGAGCTCGGCGTCCTTCTCGATCAGAAGCCGGCGAAGCCGCTCGATCTCGTTGTTGGCCGCCTCCAGCTCCGGCTCCGGCATCGCCGCCGAGTCTACCCAGGGTGCCGGTACGGTTCCCGACCTTGGAATCGAACGGGGAAATCCTCTGGATGCTGGCCCTGCACCTGGCCCTGACCGGGCTGCCGGGCGTCGCCGCCGCCCTCGCCGCGATGCGGCTCGGGGTCCGCGACGTGCCCGTCCTGCTCGGGATCGCGCTGGCCGCCTCGGGCGTCGCCGCCTTCATCGCCTTCTGGGCCTACTTCGCCGACCCGACGATCGGGCACGTCTGGAACTACGTCCTCCTGCTCGGCTCGATCCAGGTCGCCGTCCTCGCCGCCTACGGCGGCAACCTCGATCGCGACCTGCTGCGCCGGCTGCGGATCCCGCTGCTGCTCTGGATCCTCGGCTCGGTCTTCATCGTCTACCTCGGGTTCCTCCACGGCGGCGCCGAAAACGCGATCGGGATGTCGGGCTCGCGCTACGCCGGCGGGCTTCCCTCCGACAACGACATCCCCCGCTACTTCGCCGAATGGTTCGCCGCCGAAGGCCACCACGGCACGCCGCCGGTCTACCCGCCCGACTGGCTGATGAGCGACCGGCCGCCGCTGCAGATCGGGTACGTGCTCTCGCAGGAGTCGATCACGGTCGCCGACACCCAGACCCTCCACTACGAGATCCTCTCCTCGGTCGTCCAGCAGCTCTGGATCGTCGGCCTCTACGCGGTCCTGGTCGCCGCCAGCCTGCGGCGGCTGACGGTCGGCCTGGTGATGTTCGCGGCGCTGGCCAGCGACATCGCGATCCTCTACGGGTTCTACGTCTGGCCGAAGCTGATCGCGGCCGCCTTCCTGCTCGCGGCGCTGGCGCTGGTGATCTCGCCGCGCTGGACGCAGTGGCGGCGCGATTGGCGGATCGGCGCCCTGCTCGGCGCCCTGCTGGCGCTCGGCATGCTCGCCCACGGGGCCAGCATCTACGGGATCATCCCGGTCGTCCTGATCGCCGCCTACCGCGGCATCCCGAGCTGGCGCTGGATCGGCGCCGCCGCCGTGGTCGGCTTCGTGATGATGGGCTCCTGGTCGGCCTACCAGAAGTACGACGACCCGCCCGGGAACCGCCTGATCAAGTGGCACCTCGGCGGCGTCACCGAAATCGACGACCGCGGGTCGCTGGAGACGATCGTCGACAGCTACCGCGAAGCCGGCATCGGCGGCACGATCGACAACAAGCTGGAACAACGTCGGCGACATCACCGGCATCGCCAGGGACGAAGACATCGAGCACATCGTCGACTTCGACCGGCGAAGGCGACACCTCGGAAGCGATCGTCTGGATCCGGATCTACCGCTTCTTCGAGCTGCTGCCGATGCTGGGGCTGCTCCTGATCGGCCCGATCGCGATGGCGATCCGCCGCCGCCATCGGGAGAGCGAGGCCGACTGGCGCTTCGCCCTCACCGGCTTCGCCTTCGTCGGGATCGGGCTGCTTCTTCTGGGCCCTCCTGCAGTGGGGGACGCCGGGGGAGTCGAGCGCGATCATCCACGCCGGGACGACGGAGATCCCGCTGATCGCGATCGCCGCCTGCGTCGCCGCGATGGCCTCGGTCTCGACCCGGCTCGCGATCGCGATCGTCGCGATCAACGCGCTGTTCGTCCTCGTCGTCTACACGCCGTCGCTGACGCCGCTGCCCGGGACCTCCTACTCGCCGATGGCGGCGATCCTCGCCGCGCTCGGCCTGCTCGGCTACGGGCTGGTCGCCCTCGGCGACGGCCTGCGGCCCCCGCTCAACCTCCGCCGAGGCGGCCCTTCGCCCGGCGCAGCGGAGACGTGATCCGCCAGGAGGCCGAGGCCCGGACCTCCTCGAGCGCCCCGTTGAGGCGGTCGATGTCGGCCTGGTGGGAGACCCGGAGGTCGACGCACTCCTCGGCGAGCTGGTCGACGTGGTGGCGCAGGGCGGCGATCTCCCGCGGCTCGTCGGGCTCGAGCGCCAGCAGGTCCTCGGCGCTGAGCTGAACCGGCTTCTTCCGCGCGACGACGATCCCGTGGCTGGCGACGTCGGGCTCGGTCCGGGGCAGGAGCTGGACGATCTCGAACGCCCGGCCCCAGTGGGCGCGGATCCACCACGGCGAGTTGAAGGCCAGCGGCCCGCCCTTGTCCCAGGGGAAGCCGGGGAGCAGGTGGTTCATCCCGATCCGGTCTTCGTCCCACTTCTCGCCGGTCATCTCCTCCAGCATCCCCTCGCCGAGGAAGGTCGCGAAGAGGATCCCGCCGTCGGCGAGGACGCGATGGTGCTCGAGCAGCCATTCGGCCCAGTTGTCGGTGAAGTGGGTGTAGACGCTGAAGGCGTAGATCAGGTCGAAGAACCCGTCCTCCTGCGGCAGCCCGGCCTTCTCGCCCGATTCGAAGATCGTGTACGGGGGCGAGAAGTTCTGCTGCAGCCACTCGACGCTGGGGGTGTCGAGGTCGCAGCCGTAGAACTCGGCCTCGCTCGGTCTCGGGCAGGAAATGGCGCAGGACCCGGCCGACGCCGCAGCCGAAGTCGAGGACCCGCTTCCCCTCCCAGCTCCAGTCCGGGCGAGGATGTCGTCGAGCATCTGCCGGTGCATCCGCCCCGAGTTCTCGTAGATGCCCCCGGGGTCCTCGTCCCCCATCGGGCCGATCCGGCCGAGGAGCTTGCCGGTGGGGTACGGGAGGCTGGTCGGCACGGCCACGACCCTAGAGCTCCTCGGCGATGCGCGGCGCGTCGCGGTTGAAGACCCAGACGCCCAGGAAGCAGACGCCGACGAAGATCGCGACCGCCGGGCAGCAGGTGGACGGCGCCGCCGACGACCTCGGAGGCGGTCGGCGCGTCGGGTTCGAACACCCAGACCCGGACCTGCTCGAAGATCGGCGCCAGCGGGTTGATGAAGAGCAGCCTTTCGTAGGCTTTCGTTCTTGAGGAAGGTGATCGGGTAGAGGACCGGGGTCGCGTAGAAGAGGACCTGGGTCGACCACCGACCAGATGATCGCGACGTCGCGGAACCGGACGTAGAGGACCGAGAGCAGCATGCTGGTCGCCGTCGTCAGCACGAACAGCGCCAGCAGCGCGACCGGGAACAGCAGCCAGGTCCACATCGGGTCGACGCCGTAGGCGAGGATGAAGACGAAGACGACGACGAGGTTGAGGCAGAGGTTGAAGAGCGCGGTGAGGACGACCGTGGTCGGGATCACCAGCCGCGGGAACTGGGTCTTGCGCACGATCCCCTCCTGGGCGACGACCGAGGTGACCGCGCTCGTCGTCGCTTCCTGGAAGAAGGAGAAGAGGACGATCCCCAGCAGCAGCAGCACCGGGTAGTTCGGGACTTCGTCGCGGGAGACCCGGAAGACGTGGGTGAAGACGAAGAGCAGGACCGCGAACAGGAGCAGCGGCCGGACCAGCGACCAGAGGTAGCCGAGGACGGTGCCGAAGTAGGTCCGGCGGAATTCGGTCACCGACATCAGCCAGAGCAGGTCCGAAGAACCGGCGCCAGCCGCCGCCGAGGGCCGAGGGGCCCCTGACCTCGCGCAGCTCGGGTGCCGCGGCCTCGGCGCTCACGCTCCGCTCGCCCTCCTCGATGACGGCCTCGATCTCGTGCCCGATGTCGACCATCCCGCCGGACTGCTGGCGGCCGCCGAAGACGACGAAGTCGATCGCGTTGTGGACGTAGAGCGCGGTCCCGGCGCCCTCGTCCTCCGCGGCTGACGCCGAAGTGGAGGAAGTAGCGGCCCGGCGACCAGCGGGTTGTCGAGCCGGGCGCTGACCGTGACCCGGCTCCCGGCCTTGACGAGCTGCGGCCCGGGCCCGTCGTCGAGCAGCCGGCCGAACTGGGAGATGCCGACCCCGTCGACGTTGGTCAGCAGGAAGCCGACGCTCGACTTGGCGCAGGTCGCTGAGGATCTCGAGCTCGGCCCCGACGACCAGCCCCTCGCCCTGCTCGACCGGCGCCCCGCGCACCCCCGCCGCGCTTTCGGTCCAGATGTCGAGCAGCCGGACCTCCTCGGTCTCGACCGGCTCGCCGCCCTCGGCCGGCGGCGCTCGTCTGGCGCTCGAAGTTCAGCCGCAGGTACTGGTCGCCGACCTCGGCCGGGTCGCCGATCATCTGCACGGTCGCCGTCGTCGATCAGCATCGCCCGGTCGCAGTAGGTCTTGACGGTGTCCATCGAGTGGGTGACGAGGACGATCGTCTTCCCCTTCGCTTTCATGTCGTGGAAGGCGTCGGCGCACTTCTGCTGGAAGGCGGCGTCGCCGACGGCGAGGACCTCGTCGATCAGCAGCACGTCGGCGTCGACCTGCATCATCAGCGAGAAGGCGAGGCGGACGAGCATCCCCGAGGAGTAGTTCTTCAGCCTCAGGTCGATGAACTCGTCGAGTTCGGCGAAATCGACGATCGAGTCGAGCCGGCGCTTGGTCTCGTTTTTCGTCAGCCCCATCATCACGCCGTTGAGGACGACGTTTTCCCGCGCGGTCAGCTCGACGTTGAAGCCGACCCCGAGCTCGATGAAGGGCGCCAGCCGGCCCGCCATCCGGATCGTCCCGGCGTCGACCCGGTAGATGCTGGCGAGGCACTTCAGCAGCGTGCTCTTGCCCGAGCCGTTGCGCCCGACGATCCCGAAGAACTCACCCTGGCGGATCTCGAACGAGACGTCGTCGAGGGCGCGGAGGATCCGGTAGTCGCGGGAGGAGAACGGCCGCACGGCCCGCTCCTTGAGCGAGTCGACGCGGTGGGTCGGGATCCGGAAGGTCTTCTCCAGCCCGCGGGCCTCGATCGCGAGCGGCGCGTCCGGGCCGATCCTCGGGGGTGCGGTTGCTGTCGTCTCTTCGGTTGTCATCTGGCCAGGCTTCAACCCGGGGGCGGGCCCCCGAGGCTCTCAGGAATCTTGTCGCATGGCATGTAGACGCCGAATCCCGGCGGCGAGGTCGGCACCGCGACCGCCGCTTCGCCGCCGCCGCCGGGCGGGCATTCGCGCGCCGCTTCTTCGACGGCGACGTCCCAGCCGGGCGTGCCCCGCACTTCCGGTTCGCCCTGGTAGAAGGAGACCGCGATCGCCACTATGACCGCGCCGGCGGCGACCGCGACCGGCCACGGCGGGCGGCTGCGGGCCGCGCGGTCGCGGATCCCGCTGTCGATCAGGGCCAGGGCGGCGCTCAGCAGCAGCAGGGCGGGGACGATCACGTAGCGGCTGACCGCGCCCGAGTATTCGCCCGCCTCGCCAGGCGATCGTCGTCCCGACGTCGCGCTGGTAGGCGATCGCGAAGAACATCACCACCGAGGTCGCGATCGCGACGACCGCCAGGGCCCGCGCCGGCGGGGCGGCCCGCCGGATCCCGACCGCGAACCCGGCCGCGACCAGGCCGAGGAAGGGGGCGAGGAACGGCCAGCCGAGCTCGCGCCAGGCGATCCCGCCGAGCCGCAGGCCGAGCGCGGCGCCGTCGATCGACCCGCTGCGCGTAGGCGCTCCAGACGTCGGGGCTCCAGGTCGGTTCCGCCATCTGGCCGTGGGTGAGGGCGACCGGGACCTGGATCACCGAGCCGAGCGCGAAGGAGGCGACGATCATCGCGTCGCGGCGGTCGCGGATCGCGATCGCCCGCAGGACCGCGATCGGGATCAGGAACCAGACGCGTCGCGTTGCTGAGCGCGGTGAGGAGGATCAGCGCCGACGCCGAGGGCGGCCCCCCAGTCGGTCCGCGGCCGCCAGAGCAGGAGCCAGAAGCTCGCGAAGAGCAGGTACCAGGAGGCGTAGGAGCCGGAGTCGGTGCTCTCGAGGCCCGAGACCGGGGCGAGGACCGTCGCCGCGGCCAGCGCCAGCCGCAGGTAGGGGCTGCGGATGTGGCCGGCGCTCGCGACCCAGACGGCGAGCCCGCTGACCGCGGCGGCCAGCGCCGCGAGGGTCGAGGTCGCGGCGGGGGCCACTTCGAGCGGGACCCAGGTCGACGCCTCGCCGATCAGCCGCGGCAGCAGGACGAGGTAGTTCGTGTAGGGGGCGAGGACCGATTCCCCGGCCAGCGCCCCGGTGAAGAAGACCGAGCCGTCCTCCGCCCAGAACGAGTTCAGCGAGGTCGAGAGCCCGAGGCGCAGGAGGTGGAGGAAGGTCGCGATCGCCAGGGCGGAGACGACGACGATCGCGAATTCGGCGCCCCGCAGCTTCCTGGCTGCCGTCGGGTGCCTCGGGGAAGAGAGTTTCGGAGAGGCGATCGGAGAGCCGCCTGAATCTCCCTCCGCCGGTGCTCATCGCGCGGACGATATGTGTTGAATTCGCCGTGATGCGGATCTGCCTGATCTCGGACGAGCTCGGCGGGGGCTCAGCCGGGCCATCGGCTGCGCTCGCCGAGCTGCTCGCGAACAGAGCACGAGGTGACGCTGCTGGGAGCCCGCCGACGGTCGGCGCCGGACGCGGAGGTGCGGTCGATGGTCTTCGCGAACGAGCAGCACCGCCGCTCGGCGGCGGTCCTGGCGGCGATCGATGCCGCCTACGGCGACGGGGCCCCGACTACCTCGAGGCCCGCGACCGGGACGCGCCGGCCCTGATGGCGCTGATGGCCCGGCGCGGCGGGCACCGCTCGCTGCGGGACACCCGGGTCGGGGTGCGGCTGATCGGCACGACCGAGCTCACCGCACTGCAGGACGCCGAGGCCTCCGAGGAGGGGATCGAGGCGATCGCCGATCTCGAGCGCGAGCAGCTCCGCCTCGCCGACCGCCTGGTATTCCCCGGCGGGGATTCCGCCGCCCTCTACCGGCGCTACTACGGGACCGAGCTGCCGCCGGCGGCCCGGATCGGGGTGCCGCTGGCGCTGCCGGAGCGGCGCCGGCGCTCGGGGGAGATCCCGATCCCGGCGCGCCGCTCCGCATCCTCTATCTGGGCGGCCTCAGCCGCGGCAAGGGAGCCGGTGACCTCGCCGAGGCCTGCCTGCGCCTTGCCGCGCGAGGACTGGGAGCTGACCCTGGCCGGGCCCGACTCGGAGACGACGACCTTCCGAGCAGTCGATGCGGGACTCGATCGAGGAGATGTTCAGAGGCGACCCCCGGGTCAGGTTCGAGGACGACCCCCGATCTATCGAGGAGCACGACCTGCTCGTCGCCCCGGCCCGCTTCGACGTCTGGCCGGTCCAGGTGCTGGAGGCGATGGCGGCCGGGCTGCCGGTCCTCGCGACTCCGGTCGGCGGCCTGACCGAGATCGTCGAGGACGGGGTGACCGGCTGGCTCGCCGAGGGCGCCGGGCCGGGGCCGCTGCGGGCCGGGATCGAGCGGCTGCTCGCGGATCGATCCCTCGTCCGGGAGGTCGCGCCGGTCCGGCGAGCCGCGCAACAGGGCGCTGATGCTGAGCGATCCCGAGCGCATCCTCGACGGTTACCGGGCGATGTTCGCGGAGCTCGAGCCCCGCCGGCCCCCGGTCAGCGCGCCCCCGCAGGAGCCGCTGGTCACCGCGATCGTGCCCTACTACCGCGCCGCCGAGCATGTCGAGGAGGCGATCGACTCGCTGTTCGCGCAGACCCACGGCCGGGTCGAGGCGCTGGTCGTCAACGACGGCTCCTTCGAGGAGGCCGACGAGGTGCTCCTCCGGCTCGCCGAGCGCCCCGGCGTGCGGGTCGTCACCCAGCTCAACGGCGGCGAGGCGACCGCCCGAAACCTCGCGGTCAAGCTGGCCGAGGGCGAGTTTCTGGTGATGCTCGACGCCGACAACGTCCTCGAGCCCGAGTTCCTCGAGCGGGCCCTCGAGACCTTTCGCCGCGAGCCGGCGCTGGCCTACGTCTCCTGCTGGCTGCGGTTCATCGGGCCCGACGGCTCCCCCTACGAGGGCAGCGTCGGGTGCGCGCACATCGGCAACAGGGTGATGCGCGACGACAGCGTCAACTGGGACGGCGACACCCTCGCCCTGATCCCTCGTGAGCTGCTCGCCGAGCTCGGCTTCTTCCATGACCGCGAGGCCGCGACCCACACCGACTGGGAGTTCTACCGGCGCCTGCGCGACGTGGGACGTTTCGGGATGGTGATCCCGGAGATGCTCGCCAGATACCGCGTCCGTCCGGAATCGTTGATGAGGACCTGGGGCGACGATACGGTCGAGACGAGGCTGGCGGGAAAGCCGCGACCGCCGCATCGAGCGGGAAGTCGAGTGGGAGGAGGTGCCGGGCGATGGCAGCTGATGAGAGAGGCGAGGGCGGGGAGGACGCGCGGGTCGAGGAACTGCTGCGCGTCAACGCCGAGCTCGCCGCCGAGATCCGCAGCATGGCGCTGGGGCGGACGGACGTCCCGCGCAGCTCGATGCTCGGGGCCTCGCGGCGGCTGGTCAAGATCACCGAAGAACGCGATGCCACCGAGGCGGAGCTCGCGCAGCAGAACGCATCGCTGGTCGAGCTGAGCGAGGAGGTCCATGAGCTCCGCCGCCGGATCGAGGTCCAGAACGGCGAGCTCGAGCGGCTCAGGGCGGGGCCGTTGGGCCTGTTCCGCCGGGCGAAGGCGAGCCTCCTGCGGGGCCGGTCTACTCGCGGCGGCGGCGCCTGAGCGCGAGCGCCTCGCGGGCGCTGATCTCGAGCAGGGGAGCGTCGCCGACCTCGCGGCGCTCGAGCCCGGCGCCGGCCCGCCAGCCCTCGATCCGGCCCGCGACCCCGCGGCCGGTGCGGTCGAGCAGCAGCTGGCCGGCGCAGAGCGCGCCCTCGCAGGCGAGGACGCGGAGCGCCCGCCGCGGGCTCGACATCACCCCGTAGCGGCGCAGCATGTAGCCGCGGGTCCACCCGGTCCGCGCGTACTTGCGGCCGGACCCGGCGCCGAGGCTCGCCGAGTAGGCGTGGATCGCGCGGGCGTCGGGAGCGAGGCGGCAGCGAGCCCCGGCCGCCGCCATCCGCAGCGCCAGGTCGAGGTCCTCGTAGTAGAGGAAGATCCGTTCGTCGAACCCGCCGACGGCGTCGAACGCCGCCTTCGAGTAGAGCGCGGCGCCGCCGGTCGGCCCGAGCGGGTCGGGCGCGCTCGCGGCGCTCGCGACCGGCTCGCCGTGGAGGTGGTCGAACCCCATCAGGGTCGTGTCGGCGACGACCCCGGCGGAGTCGATCCTGCTCCGGGTCGCGTTCCTGGAGGAGGATCCCGGCGACCGACTCGGCGCCGTCGCCCCGGGCGTCGAGCATCGCCTCGATCAGGCCCGGCTCGCACTCGATGTCGTTGTTGAGGAGGATCACCGGGTCGGCCGGGCGTTCGCGGACGGCGCGGTTGATCGCCGGGCCGAACCCGAGGTTCTGCTTCATCTCGAGCACCTCGACCTCCTCGAAGCGCTCCCGGACGAGCTCGACCGAGCCGTCGGTGGAGCCGTTGTCGATCGAGGACGACGTCGACCGGCCGGGTCTGGCAGCGCAGGCTCTCGAGCGTCCGCGGCAGGAGCTCCTCGGCGTCGAGGCTCGGGATGTAGACGGCCGGCCGCAGGGTCTCAGCCACGTCCGGAGATCCTGAACAGGGGAGCGGCGACCGGGGCCAGCCGCCGGTGGTGCTTCTCGATGTAGCGGCGCAGGGAGGGGCGCCTGATCGACTGCATCGTCTCGCGGTCGAGCTGCTGGAAGGAGCGCGCCGCGGCATGGCCGACGCGGGCCGAGCCGACGAGGAGGTTCCTGTAGCCGGCCTCCTCGAGGCGCTTGGCGAGGTCGACGTCCTCGTACCAGAGGAAGAACCCGTCGTCGAACCCACCGACCTCCTCCCAGGTCTCGCGCCGCATCAGGAAGCAGGCGCCGGAGGGCTGGCCGGCCTCGCGGACGACCCCGGGCGCCGGGCTCGGGACCGGGCGCCGCATGAACGAGCCGGCGAAGATCTGGCCGAGGAGAGCGACCGGCCCCGGCAGTTCGGCGTGGTAGATGTCCTCGTCGCCCTCCAGCGCCGGCCCGACCATCCCCGCGCGCGGGCTCTCGCGGGCGACCGCCGCCAGCTCGGCCAGCGCCGCGGGCTCGGGCCTGACGTCGGCGTTGCTGACGCAGACCATCTCGGCCTCACCCCGGGCCAGCGCCCGGTTCGCCGCCCTGCCGTAGCCGAGGTTGGAGTCGGCGAGGTCGAGCTCGACCCCCTGCGGGAGGCCCGCCTCGAGCGCCCGGCGGTCGGCCTCGGCCGAGTCGTTGTCGACGATCGTCACCCTCGGGGTGACTCCGGTCGAGGCGAGGAAGGCGCGCGGCGGCCTCGATCGCGGCCGCCCCGGTGTTCCAGTTGACGATTGCGACGTCGATTGCTGTGGCGCCGCTCGTCATTCGCGACCCGACGATAGCCTTCCAGCGCGTGCAAGAGCTCAAGGGACTGATCCTTTCCGGCGGCGCGGGGACCCGGCTGCGGCCGATCACCCACACCTCGGCGAAGCAGCTGGTGCCGGTCGCCAATAAACCCGTGCTCTTCTACGGGATCGAGGCCCTGGTCGAGGCCGGGATCGAGGAGATCGGGATCATCATCGCCCCCGAGACCGGAGCCGAGATCCAGGAGTCGGCCGGCGACGGGTCCCAGTTCGGCGCCCGGATCACCTACATCCTCCAGGACGAGCCCGCCGGCCTCGCCCACGCCGTCCTCACCGCGCGGGAGTTCCTCGACGAGGCGCCGTTCGTGATGTACCTCGGCGACAACCTCCTCGCCGACGGCCTCGGCGGCCTCGTCGACACCTTCCGCGCCGAGGAGCCCGATGCCCTGATCCTGCTGACGCCGGTCTCCGAACCCGAGTCCTACGGGGTCGCCGAGCTCGAGGGCGAGCGGGTCGTGCGACTGGTCGAGAAGCCGAAGGACCCGCCCTCCAACCTCGCCCTGGTCGGCGTCTACCTGTTCTCGCCGGCGATCTTCGCCGCCGCCGAGGCGCTCGAGCCCTCCTGGCGCGGCGAGCTCGAGATCACCGAGGCGATCCAGAAGCTGATCGACGACGGCCGCCCGGTCCGCTCCGAGGTCGTCACCGGGTGGTGGAAGGACACCGGCCAGCTCGCCGACATGCTCGAGGCCAACCGCCTCGTCCTCGAGGAGGTCGAGGGGAGCATCGAGGGCGAGATCGACGAGGACTCGCGGGTCGAGGGCCGGGTCGTGCTCGGCGAGGGCGCGACGCTGCGCCGCTCGGTCGTCCGCGGCCCCGCCGTGATCGGCGCCGGAGCCTGCATCGAGGACGCCTACATCGGCCCCTACACCTCGATCGGCGACGAGGTCCACATCCGCCGCTCCGAGGTCGAGCACTCGATCGTCCTCGCCGGCGCCGTGGTCGAGGACCTCGGGACCCGGATGGAGGCGAGCCTGCTCGGCCGCAACGTGAAGCTGACCCGCAGCGACGGGATGCCGAAGACGCTGCGGCTGCTGGTCGGCGACAACTGCGAGATCAAGCTGATCTGAGTGGCCCGGCTCGATTGGTCATTTAGACGCGTTCTGGCGCGCACAAATCACCGATCGTCGATTGGCAGCCTGTTCTGCTGATGCGAACCGTCGCGAAGATGAAATCCGCCAGATGAAGGTTCTCGTCACAGGAGCCGCGGGGATGCTCGGCCGCGACGTGATGCTCGCCGCCGGCAACGCCGGCCACGACGTCGTCGGGTTCGGCCGCGCCGAGCTCGACGTCACCGACGGCCCGGCGGTGGAGAAGAAGTTCGAGCTCGAGCGCCCCGACGTCGTCATCAACTGCGCCGCCTGGACCGACGTCGACGGCGCCGAGGAGTCCGAGGAGGCGGCGATGGCCGTCAATCGCGACGGGGCGGGGAACGTCGCCGCGGCCGCCGCGGCGCGCGGCGCCAGCGTCGTCTACGTCTCCAGCGACTACGTCTTCGACGGCGCCAAGGGCGAGCCCTACGTCGAGACCGACCAGCCGGCGCCGCTCTCCGCCTACGGCCGGACCAAGCTCGCCGGCGAGGACGCGACCACGGCCGCCAACAAACGCCACTTCGTCGTCCGCTCCTCGTGGCTGTTCGGGATCGGCGGCGGCAACTTCGTCGAGACGATGCTGCGCCTGGCGGCCGACCACGGCGAGGTGCTCGTCGTCCGCGACCAGGTCGGCTCGCCGACCTACACCTGGCACCTCGCCTACGGGCTCGTCCGCCTGATCGAGGGGGTCGAGTTCGGCATCCACCACATGGCCGCCGCCGGCTCCTGCTCCTGGTATGAGTTCGCGCGCGAGATCTTCGAGCAGGCCAAGGTCGAGTGCAAGGTGATGTCGGCGACCACCGAGATGCTGGGCCGCCCGGCCCCGCGGCCGGCCTACTCGGCCCTCGTCAGCCAGCGCCAGCACGCAATCCGGCTCCCCTCCTGGCAGGACGGGCTCGCCGGCTACATCGCCCAGCGAGACTCAGAGAGGGAGGCGGCATGAAGGTTCTGGTCACGGGAGCAGCGGGGTTCATCGGCTCGACCTACGTGCGCCTGATCGGCGACGAGCACGACGTCCGGGTGCTCGACAAGCTCACCTACGCCGGCCGCCGCGAGAACCTGCCCGAGGGGACCGAGCTCGTGGTCGGGGCGATCGAGGACCCGAAGGTCGTCCGCGAGGCGATGGAGGGGTGCGACGCGGTGGTCAACTTCGCCGCCGAGTCCCACGTCGACCGCTCGATCGACGACCAGAACGCCTTCGCCCGCACCCACGTGATCGGCACCGGGACCCTGCTCGACGCCGCCCGCGAGCTCGGGATCGGCCGCTACCTCCAGGTCTCGACCGACGAGGTCTACGGCTCGATCGAGTCCGGCTCGTTCACCGAGACCTCGCCGCTCGACCCCTCCTCGCCCTACTCGGCGACGAAGGCGTCCGGCGACCTCCTGGTCTCCGCCCATGTCGACACCTACGGCATCGAGGCCTCGATCGTCCGCGGCTCGAACAACTACGGGCCCCGCCAGTACCCCGAGAAGCTGATCCCGCTGATGGTCCTGAACGCGATCCACGGCGACTCGCTGCCGGTCTACGGCGACGGCCGCCAGGTCCGCAACTGGCTCTACGTCGAGGACTTCTGCCGCGGCATCCACGCCGTCCTGATGGGCGGCCGCCCCGGCGAGGCCTACAACGTCGGCGGCCCCGACGAGTGCGAGAACATCGACGTCGTCAAACGGGTGATCGAGCTGACCGGCGCCGACGAGTCGCTGATCGAGTACGTCACCGACCGCCCCGGCCACGACCGCCGCTACTCGCTCGCCTCCGACAAGCTCCGCGAGGAGCTCGGCTGGGAGGCGCAGGTCCACTTCGACGAGGGCCTCGAGCGGACGGTGAACTGGTACCGCGATAACGAGGAGTGGTGGGGGCCGATTCGCTCCGGCGAGTACCGCGCCTACTACGAGAAGCAGTACGGCCGAGCACTGGGCTGATGCCGGAGAGGGTCCCGACCAAGCTCGAGGGGGTCGTGCTGCTCGAGCCCCAGGTCCACGGCGACGAGCGCGGCTTCATGGTCGAGACCTACAGCCGCGACGCCTGGGCCGAGCTCGGCGTCGACGTCGAGTTCGTCCAGCACAACCACTCGCGCTCCTCGAGGTCGACGCTGCGGGGGATCCACTTCCAGACCGAGCCCGGCCAGGCGAAGCTGGTCCGCTGCGCCCGGGGCGAGATCCTCGACGTCGCCGTCGACCTGCGCCGGGGCTCGCCGACCTTCGGGCAGTGGGAGGGCCACGTCCTCGACGACGAGCGCCACCGCCAGCTCTACGTGCCGGTCGGCTTCGGCCACGGCTTCGCCGTCCTCAGCGAGTCGGCCGACGTCTCCTACCTGCTCTCGAGCCTCTACGACCCGGCGACCGAGACGGGCATCGCCTGGGACGACCCCGACGTCGGCGTCGAGTGGGGGGTCTCCGAGCCGCTGCTCTCCGCCCGCGACACCTCGGCCCCGACCCTCGCCGAGGTCGCCGAGTCGCTGCCGTTCGAGTACCGGTGAGGGATAGGGCCCTCTACCTGGCGAAGGCGCTCGCGCGGCGGGTCCTCTTCGCCCCGGCAGATCTGCTCCACCGGCTGCGCGGCGGCGGCGAGCTGGTCCCGCCCCGCGGGCTCTCGTTTGTCGGCGGCGGCGACTTCACCGCGACCGGGCGCGAGTTCCTCGGCCACTTCACCGAGCTCGGCGGCCTCGAGCCCACCGACAGGGTGCTCGACATCGGCTGCGGGATCGGCCGGATGGCGATCCCGCTGAGCGGATATCTGGACGGCGGCTCCTACGCCGGGTTCGACGTCGGCCGGGCGATGATCCGGTGGTGCCGCCGCAACATCTCCACCCGGCACCCGGAGTTCGAGTTCGAGTGGGCGCCGATCCACAACGCCAAGTACAACCCGTTCGGGAACCTCTCCGCGGCCGAGTTCCGGTTTCCCTACCCCGACTCCTCCTTCGACTTCGCCTTCGCGACCTCGCTCTTCACCCATCTCGTCCGCGACGAGGTCAGTCACTACCTGGCCGAGACCGCGAGGGTGCTCAAGCCCGGCGGCACCTGCCTGCTGACCTTCTTCCTGCTGACGCCGGAGTCGGAGGCCGAGATCGCGTCGGGGACCGCGGACCTCGCATTCACCCACCCGATCGAGGGCGGGGCGACGACCGATCCCGGCCTGCCCGAGGAGGCGGTCGCCTTCGACATCGAGGAGGTCACGGCGATGCTCGCCGAGGCCGGGCTCGCGATCCGCGAGCCGCTCCACCCCGGGCATGTGGGCCAACGCCCCGGGCGCCCCCAGCTACCAGGACATCATCGTCGCGACCGGTCGCGGTGACCGTCAGGCTCGCGACCAGTTTCGCCGCGATCCCGGCGTAGACGAGCGCGTTCAGCAGCAGGTTGTGCTCGGGGGCCTCGAAATGACGGTAGAACCGGCCCATGCCACGGTGGAAGGCGATCTCCTGGCGGAAGGCCCGCCGCCCGCCGCTGGAGCCGCCCTTGACGTGGAGGGCGACCGCGGCGGGCTCGTAGAAGACCTTCCAGCCCGCCTCCCAGAAGCGCCGGCACCAGTCGAGGTCCTCCATGTAGAGCCAGTAGCCCTCGTCGAGCAGCCCGACCTCGCGCACCGCCTCGCCGCGGCAGAGCATGAAGGCGCCGTTGACGGCGTCGACCTCGCCCGGCTCGTCGTCGCCGAGCTCGGTCGCCCGGTACTGGCTGAGCGCGGCGGGGGCGTCGGCGCGCCGCCCGATCCCGGTGAAGTGGGCGAGGGCGGCGAGCGGAGTCGGGAAGGAGCGCTTCGCGGCGTGGTCGAGCTCGCCCGACTCGGTCACCAGCTTGCACCCGACCATCCCGACCCCGGGGTCGGAGCGCAGCCTGGCGAGGGCGGTGTCGAGCGTCCCCGCGTAGACCTCGGTGTCGGGGTTGAGGAGGAGGACGGCGTCGGCGCCCCCCTCGCGCAGGACGAGGTTGTTGGCGGCCGAGAAGCCGATGTTGTCGCGGCGGATCAGCCGCACCCCGGGGAACTCGCGCTCGACCATCTCCGGGGTCGAGTCGGCGCTGCCGCTGTCGACGACCGTGATCCGGGTCTCGCCGCTCGCGGGGTGCTCCTCGAGCGAGCGCAGGCATCGCCGCAGCAGGTCTTCGGCGCCGTGGCTGACGACGATCGTCTCGAGGTCCATCGCGCTCAGTGGGCGCCCTCGCCGCGGATGATCGCCCGCGGCGTCCGCAGCAGGATCGCGACGTCGCTCGTGACCGAGAGGTTGTCGAGGTAGTCGCGCTCCATCGCCAGCCGCTCCTCGAAGGTCAGGTCGCCGCGCCCGTAGACCTGCATCGGGCCGGTCAGGCCGGGCCGGATCGCGAGCCGGGCCCGCTGGCGCTCGTCGTAGAGGGCGACGACCGCCTCCTCCTCCGGGCGCGGCCCGACCAGGGACATGTCTCCGACGAGGACGTTGAACAGCTGCGGCAGCTCGTCGAGGCTGGTGCGGCGCAGGAATCGCCCCGAGCGCGTCACCCGCGGGTCGGCCTCGATCTTGAAGGCGGGCTCCTCGAGCTGCTCGAGGTCGACCAGCTCGCCCAGCCGCTCCTCGGCGTCGGCGCTCATCGTCCGGAACTTGACCATCGTGAACGGCCTGCCCCCCTTGCCGGCCCGGCGCTGGCGGAAGAAGACCGGACGGCCGGTGTCGATCAGGATCGCGATCGCGATCGCAAGCAGCAGCGGCGAGAGCAGGACCAGCAGCGTCCCGGACACGATCGCGTCCATCGCCCCCTTCAGCGCCATCGTCGAGCGCGGCGGGTCGGAGAAGCGGAAGTCGAGCACCGGCAGCTCGGCGAGGCGGTTGAGCTCGATGCCGGGGCCGAGCAGCCCGAAGTGGCGCGGCAGGAAGGTCAGGCCGAGCCCGGCCGCCTTGCACTCCTCGATCAGGGCCTCGGCCGCCTGCTCGCTCATCCCCTGCTCGGTGACGACGACCCGTTCGACGTCGTATTCGCCCGCGACACTCGAGATGTCGGCGGGCGAGCCGAGCCGGGGCAGCTCCTTCGCCGGCTCGGCGTCCTCCGGCCCCAGGTACCCGACCAGGCGCAGGCGGGTCTCGGGGTGGGTCGAGAGCCGCCTGGCGACGAGGTCGGCCGCCGCCGCCGAGCCGATCATCAGGCCGGTGGCGACCCCGGTCAGCCGGTGCCAGAGGAATCGCAGAACCGCCCGCACGACAAAGCTCCCCGCCAGCGCACAGAGGCCGACGATGATCGCGCTCCCCGCCGAGAACGGCCCGACCGGGCTCAGCGCCAGCAGGCCGTCGATCGCGATCGTCCCCAGCGCGCTGGCCGAGATCAGCGCCGGCAGCTCGTCGAGGGTGCTGTGGCGGATCCGGCGGTGGTCGTTGTCGTAGAGGCCGTGGAACTTGAAGACCAGGATCCAGACCGGGCTGACGAGGATCGCCCAGAACAGCACCGCGACGTCGGTCTCCGCCGTGGTCACGGTGGCGATGCAGAGCGCGGCGATCAGCGCCACCCAGTCGCCGACCGCGAGCAGCCGGCGCAGCAGGGCGCCGCGGCGCCGCGAGTCGCTCGGGCCGGTCAGGCCGGGCCCGGCCACACCCTCGGAGCCGCGGCTTGGCGAGGCCAGCGGGCTCACCCGCAGTCCCCGGTCTTCAGACAGGGATCGAGGGGATTCAGTTCCCGCGCCTTTTCGAGGTCGGCTTCGGCGGCGGCCGTCTGGCCGGCTTCGCGCTCGACCTTGGAGCGCAGGTAGTACCACTGCCACTTGTCGCCCTCGCGGTCGATCGCCTTCGTGAAGTGGGAGATCGCGGCTTCGTATTCGCCCTGCAGCTGGGCGAGCAGGCCGAGCTGGACGTAGGGCGAGGCGGCGAACGGCTCGATCGTGCGCGCCCGCTCGGCGTGGTCGACGGCGCTCGGCAGGTCGTCGGCCGCGGCCGCGTTCTGGCTGGCGGTGATTTCGTGTTCGACCAGGAGCGGCTGGACCAGCGCCACCGCCGCGACCCAGGCCACGGCGAGGGTCGCCGCCGTCAGGGCCCAGCGCCGCCCCTCTTCCGGTCGCGCCGGGGCGCCGGCCGGGAGCCTGCTGGGCGCAGCGGCCGGCGATCGCGATCCCGGCGAATCCGAAGAAGATCGACCCCATCCCGACGATCTGCCAGAACCAGTCGAGGCCGAACGCGACCGCCATCGCGACCAGGGCCGCGAGGGCGACGGCGTGGAGCTCGCGCTGCTCGTCGCGGGCGTCGCGCCAGGCGCAGAACGCCCACCAGAGGATGCCGGCGACAAGGGCGAGGACGATGATCCCGCCGATCGCGCCGAGCTCGGCGAACGCCTCCAGGTAGAGCGAGTGGGCGTTGTGGACGGGGACGTCGATCGAGCGGTGCTTCTCCCAGTCGAACTGGTAGGTGCCGGCGCCGGTCCCGATCACCGGCTCTTCGCCGAAGCTGTCGATCGCGACCCGCCAGAAGTCGCTGCGCCCGGTCCCGTTCAGGGAGCCGATGCGGCTCTGGGTCTGGCCGGGGGTCTGCACGTCGGAGCTCGTGAACTGGTCCCAGGCCCGGCCGCCGATCGCGATCGCGACGGCGATCGCGATCACCGCCCCGGCGATCGCCACCGTCCTCAGCACCGTCGGGTGGCGGGAGAGGTCCAGCGCCCATCCGGTCAGCTTTCCCTGGCGCCGCTCGAGCCGGCGCAGGCCCGCGAACAGCGCCATCGCCAGGGCGATCCCGGCGAGCAGGATCAGGAGGACCGTGACCCCCTGGTCGATCGTCGACTGGTTGGCGACGTTGTCGGCGAGGCTGTCGCGGGCCTGGATCGCGAGCAGCGCCGGCAGCGCCCCGATCGCGCCGATCGCCAGCGTCGCCAGCATCCAGAGCCGGTCGCGCGAGAGGGCGATCAGGATCCCGGCGGAGATCAGGAGCGCCAGCAGGCCGCCGCGCGAGTAGGTGAAGTAGAGGGCGAGGAGGGCGACCGGGATCGCCGCGACCGCGAGCCAGCGCAGCGCCGTCCAGGCCGACCTGCGGCTCATCCAGAGGAGGGTCGCGACGGAGATCCCGAACATCGTCCCGTCGGCGTTCCAGTATTCGAGCGGGTAGCGAAGCCGTGGCCCGTCTCCGAGCTGGCCGACATCGAGGACATGCGGCAGGAGGCGGCTTGCCAGAGCCAAAATCGCGACCAGGGCGAAGGAAATCGCGAGCCCTTCAGCGAATCGTTGGCGCCTTTCAGCGGTTTGGGCGATTAGGAAAGCGGCTAGGTAGATGCCGAGATAGGCGAGAACCCGGTCCGCCTCGATCACGCTGAGCTCGATAGAGCCCGACCAGAGGGATGAAATTGCCGACACAAGCGCAAGGCCCCCAAGCAGGCCCGCACTCCAGTAGATCGGACGCCCGAGCCGCGCGGTCGACCCTGCTCCGAACACCAGCAGCCCGACCACGACCAGCCAGACGCCCAGGGCCGCAAGGTGCCTCGTGGTCACGTCGTAGCCGCCCCCAGCTGTTGCAACTGCGACAAGCAGGACGACGGGTGCAATCAACGCCGCCGTTTGGTCTAACCTTGCGCCGGATGCACGGGATGCGCCTCCATCGAACCTCGGCCGCGGCCGGGCTGGTGTCAGTGCTGGCTCTGCTGGCATTGGCCTGTCTTCCCGTGTTCGCTCAAGCTTCGTCGATCCCCCAGTACGAAGACTCCGTGCCGAAGGCGACCGGCGGCGGCGGTTCGAACGATGGGTCCAGCGGCGGCAGCCAGGCCGAACCGCCGGCGAAGAAGTCGAACACCTCCGGCGGCGCGACCACGCCGACCAACACCGGCGGCGGCGGTGGCGGCGGCGGTGGCAACAACGCGGTTTCAGGCTCGGCGGAAGGCAATCCAAACTCGAATTCTCAGGCCCAGGGCAAGGCGGACGGCGGCGGCGGCTCCGGCCAGCAGGGTAGCCCAGCCAACGCCACCTCCGGCCAGAAGAACGGCAATGCGCAACAGCCCGTACAGACCACCAGCGAAAGCCCGCCGAAGAGCGATGACGGCGGCTCCTCGCCCCTCGTCCCGATCCTGATCGCGATCTTCGTCCTCGCCGCGATCACCCTCGCCGTGGTGCTGATCCGCCAACGGCGTCAGGGCGACAGCTCAGGCGAGGGCTCGGGCGAGCCCGGCGCGCCCGCTTCTCCGGAAGCGAGCTAGACCCGATGCGGGAGCCGGGGAAATCGCCCCAGGGGGCTGAAGATGCGCGTCTTCGCGCTGGCGCTGGCGCTGGCCATGCTCGCCGCCGGGAGCCGGCGCCTCGACCGCCGGAGCGGTCCCGGCCAACTTCTGGGGCGTCGTCCCGCAGGCGACGCCGACCCCCGAACAGCTGCAGCGCCTGAAGGGGGGCGGGGTCGACAGCATCCGGGTCCCGGTCGTCTGGAGCGCGATCCAGCAGACCAAGGGCGGCCCGTTCGACTGGACCGGCGTCGACGGCGTCATCGCCGCCGCCGCCAACGCCCGGATCGAGGTGCTGCCGTTCCTCACCGGCGCCCCGACCTGGGCGGTGCCGATGGACGCCCGCTACAGGAGCCCGCAGAACCTCCCGGTCAGGACCGCCCTCCAGAAATCGGGCTGGAGCACCTTCGCCGCCGAAGCGGTCCGCCGCTACGGGCCGACCGGGACCTTCTGGACCGACAACCCGCTCCTGCCGCGGCGCCCGATCCGGACCTGGCAGGTCTGGAACGAGCCGAACTTCATGTACTTCGTCGCCCGTCCGAACCCGGCCGAATACGGGCAGCTGGTGAAGCTCACCCACTCGGCGCTGAAGGCCGCCGACCCGGGGTCGAAGCTGATCCTCGGCGGCCTCTTCGCGCGGCCCGCGGAGGCGAACCTGCACCGCAAGCCCCCGCTCGCCTACTTCGCCGCCGATTTCCTCGAACAGCTCTACGACGACACGCCCGGGATCAAGAGCATGTTCCAGGGGGTCGCGCTCCACCCCTACACCGCGACCTTCAAGCGGCTCGAACCGTACGTCGAAGAAGTCCGCGACGTGCTGAGGGCGAACCATGACGGCGCCAAGGGGCTGTGGCTGACCGAGGTCGGGTGGAGCTCGAAGCCCGCCGACCAAGGGCAACTCCTTCGCGAAGGGCCCGGGCGGCCAGGCCACCCAGCTCAAGGGCGCCTTCCGCGTGATCGAGAAGCGGGCGGCCAAATGGCACCTCCAGCGCGTCTACTGGTTCTCGATCGACGACCATCCGGGCTCCTGCAACTTCTGCGACGGCTCCGGCCTGTTCGGCAAAGGCTTCAAGGCGAAGCCCGCCTGGAGCGCCTACGTCGGCTTCGCCGGCGGCAGAGTCGGCTGAGACCGCGCCTCCGGTCGGCGTAAGATCGGAGGATTGGCCACTGAGCGCTAAAACAAGTGCGGAAACCGACCCGCTGGCGCCGTTCAGCGCCCCTGTCAGGCGCTGGTTCGAGTCCTCCTTCGCCGCCCCCACGCCTGCCCAGGCGGGGGGCTGGAGCGCGATCGCCGAGGGCGACAACGCCCTGATCTGCGCCCCGACCGGCTCCGGCAAGACGCTGGCGGCCTTCCTCTGGGGGATCGACAAGCTCTCGCGGGCGCCCGAGCGCGAGGCCGGGGTCCGGATCGTCTACGTCTCGCCGCTGAAGGCGCTCTCCTACGACATCGAGCGCAACCTGCGGGCGCCGCTGGCGGGGATCGGCGCCGACCTCTCGGTCGGGCTGCGCACCGGCGACACGCCCCAGTCCGAGCGGCGGGCGATGCGCAAAACGCCCCCCGACATCCTGATCACGACCCCCGAGTCGCTCTATCTGATGCTCTCCTCGGGCGTCCGCGAGATCCTCACCGGGGTCGAGGCCGTGATCGTCGACGAGATCCACGCCGTCGCCCAAAGCAAGCGGGGCTCTCATCTGGCGCTGTCGCTGGAGAGGCTCGACGCGCTCGGCTACCGGGCCCCCGGTCCAGCGGATCGGGCTCTCGGCGACTCAGCGGCCGCTGGAGCGGGTCGCGAAGTTCCTCGTCGGGCCGAAGCGGGAGTGCAGGATCGTCGACGCGGGGCGGCAGAAGGAGCTCGATCTGGAGATCGTCGTCCCGGTCGACGACATGTCGGACCCGGGCGCGCCCAACTTCCCCAATGCCGACGGCGTCCCGGCCGAGGGCGAGCCGAACGCCCACGTCCGCTCGATCTGGCCCGCGATCTACCCCGAGCTGCTGCGGCTGGTCCAGGAGCACACCTCGACGATCATCTTCGTCAACGCCCGCCGCGCCGCTGAGCGGCTCGCCAAGCGGCTCAACGAGCTCGCGAACGACGAACCCGAGGGTGAGCTCCCGCGACTGAGCACGGCGGGCACCGCCCGCCCGGCGCGGACTCGGGAGCGACGCGGGGAGCTCCTCGGGACCCGAGCACCGAGCCCCGTGGAGATCGCGAGGGCTCACCACGGGTCCCTCTCAGTCACGAGGAGCGGACCGTGGTCGAGGAGATGCTGAAGTCGGGGCAGCTTCCATGTCTTGTGGCGACGTCGAGCCTGGAGCTGGGGATCGATATGGGCGCGGTCGATCTGGTGATCCAGGTCGAGTCGCCGAAGTCGGTCAGCCGCGGCCTGCAGCGGGTCGGGCGCGCCGGCCACTCGCTCGGCGAGGTCTCCCGGGGCCGGATCTTCCCCAAGTTCCGCGCCGACCTGCTCGAGTGCGCGGTCGTCGCCAAACGGATGCGGACGCGGCGAGATCGAGGAGACCGTGATCCCGCAGAACCCGCTCGACGTCCTCGCCCAGCACCTGGTCTCGATGGCGGCGCTCGACGAGTGGGAGATCGACGAGGTCGAGCGCCTGGTCACCGCCTCGGAGCCGTTCCACGACCTCTCCCGCGAACAGCTCGAGAACGTCCTCGACATGCTCGACGGCCGCTACCCGTCGGACCGCTTCGCCGAGCTCCGGCCGCGGATCGTCTGGGACCGGACCAAGGGCACGATGCACGGCCGCAAAGGCGCCCGCCAGCTGGTCGTCACCAACGCCGGGACGATCCCCGACCGCGGCCTCTACGGGGTCCACCTCCCGGACGGGCGCCGGGTCGGCGAGCTCGACGAGGAGATGGTCTACGAGGCCCGCCCGGGGCAGACGTTCCTGCTCGGGGCGACGACCTGGCGGATCGAGGAGATCACCCGCGACCGGGTGATCGTCACCCCGGCCCCCGGCCTGCCCGGGGCGGTGCCGTTCTGGAAGGGGGACGGGATCGGCCGCCCGGCCGAGCTCGGGCGGGCGATCGGGGCCTTCTCCCGCGAGGCGGTCTCCCGCGAGCCGGCCGAGCTGGCGGCCGAGTACGACCTCGACCGCCGCGCCTCCGAGAACCTCGTCGCCTACCTGCGCGAGCAGCAGCAGGCGACCCGCGTCGTCCCCTCCGACGAGACGATCGTCGTCGAGCGCTTCCGCGATGAGATCGGCGACTGGCGCCTCTGCGTCCTCTCGCCCTACGGAGGCCGCGTCCACGCCGCCTGGGGCCTGGCGCTCTCGCAGAAGATCCGCACCGAGCGCGAGCTCGAGGTCGACGCGATCTGGTCCGACGACGGGATCGTCATCCACCTCCCCGACGCCGACGAGCCGCCGTCCCGCCGACCTGGTGATGGTCGAGCCCGACGAGCTCGAGGACCTGGTCGTCGCCGAGCTCTCCGGGTCGGCGCTCTTCGGGTCCCATTTCCGCGAGGCGGCGGCGCGCTCGCTGCTGATCCCCCGCGCCTACCCCGGCAAGCGGACCCCGCTCTGGCAGCAGCGGCTGAAGGCCCAGAGCCTGCTCGAAGTCGCCCGCGACTTCCCCCGCTTCCCGGTCGTCCTCGAGACCTACCGCGAGTGCATGCGCGACGTCCTCGACCTGCCCTCGCTGGCCGACCTGCTGGCGAAGCTGCACTCGCGCCAGCTCAGCCTGGTCGAGGTCGAGACGCCGACCGCCTCGCCGTTCGCCTCCTCGCTCCTCTTCGACTACGTCGCGACCTACATGTACGAGGGCGACACCCCGAACGCCGAGCGCCGCGCCGCGGCGCTCGCCCTCGACCGCGACCTGCTGCGCGAGCTGCTCGGACAGGACGAGCTGCGCGAGCTGATCGACCCGGCGGCGCTGGAAGAGGTCGAGGCCCAGCTCCAGCACCGGGTCGAGGCCGGGCGGGCGGGCGACCGCGACGCGCTGCAGCAGATCCTCCGCACCCTCGGCGACCTCACCGCCGAGGAGTGCGACGAGCGGGTCGAGGAGGGCTACTCGGCCGCCTCGATGCTGGAGAAGCTGGTCGCCGAGCGGCGGGCGGTGGTGGTCCGGATCGGCGGCGAGGAGCGCTACATCGCCGCCGAGGACGCGGGCCTCTTCCGCGACGCGCTCGGGGTCCCGCCTCCCGCCGGGCTGCCGGAAGCCTTCCTCGAGGACCACCCCGACGCGATGCGGGCCCTGGTCCGCCGCTACGCCCGCACCCACGGCCCGTTCCCGACCGCCCAGCTCGCCGCCCGCTACGGCGTCGACCCGACCCCGGCCCTGCGCGAGCTCGAGCGCGAGGGGGCCCTGGTCCGCGGTGAGCTCCTGCCGGGGGGCAGCGAGCGCGAGTGGTGCGAGTCCGACGTCCTGCGCAGGATCCGGCGAGCGAGCCTCGCCCACCTGCGGCGCGAAGTCGAGCCCGCCGACCGCGACCGCTTCGCCCGCTTCCTGCCGAGCTGGCAGAACGTCGACGCCCACCGCGCCGCCGGCGCCGGCCCCGACCGCCTCCGCGACGCGCTGCTGCCGCTGCAGGGGGTCGCGCTGACGCCGAAGGTCTGGGAGGGCGACATCCTGCCGAGGCGGCTCGGCGCCTACTCGCCGACCTGGCTCGACGAGCTCTGCACGAGCGGCGAGCTGGTCTGGATCGGCGCCGGGTCCCGCGGCCGAAACGACGGCCGCATCGCGCTCTACTTCCGCGAGGACGTCAGGCTCGCGGGCCCGCCGCCCGCCAACGCCAAGATCGAGCCGGTGGAGGGCGAGCCCCACGACGCGATCCGCGAGCGCCTGCTCTCCGGGCCGTCCTTCTGGCTCGACCTCCTCGCCGACCTCGAGTTTCCGGCCGAGGAGCTCCATTCCGCGCTCTGGGACCTCGCCTGGTCGGGCGAGGTGACCAACGACGCCTTCGCGCCGCTGCGGGCGCCGCGGCTGCGCGCGGTCGCCGCCACCGAGCGCCAGGGCCGCCGCTTCGCCCGCCGCCGCTCCGCCGGCGGGGGGACGGTCCAGGGTCGCTGGTCGCTGACCGCGCCGCTGTTCGAGAACGCGCCCGGGGCGGGGCCGAAGCTCCGCGCCCAGGCCGAGCTGATGCTCGAGCGCTACGGAATCGTCACCCGCGAGACCGTCCTCGCCGAGGGCGTCCCGGGGGGCTTCTCGACCCTCTACTCGGAGCTGGCCAACCTCGAGCTGCTCGGCACCGCCCGCCGCGGCTACTTCGTCGAGGGGCTGGGCGGCGCCCAGTTCGCCCTCGCCGGCGCGGTCGAGCGCCTCCGCTCCCTTCCCGAAACCACCGGCGTCTTCCAGGTCCTCGCCGCCACCGATCCCGCCAACCCCTACGGCGCGGCGCTGCCCTGGCCGAAACCGAGCTCCGGCCGCCGGCCGGCCCGCGCCCCCGGCGCCCACGTCCTCCTCCGCGACGGCGAGCCGATCGTCTACGTCGAGCGCGGCGGCCGCAGCATCCTCCGCCTCGCCGAGCTCGATCAGGCCGAGATGGGGGAGGCGATGGCCGCCCTCGCCGGCGCCGTCTCGAACGGGCGGCTGCCGAAGCTCGCGATCGAGAAACTCGACGGCGAGCCCGTGATCGGGTCCGGCCACGAGGAGGCGCTGCTCGAGGCCGGCTTCGCCCGCGGGCCCCGGCGGCTGACCGCGGCCGCAGGCTGAGACGGAATGCGGCGATAATCAACGCCATGGAGGATTCGGTGGGGAGTCCGAGCCCGGTGGAGCTGCTTCGCAGCGTCCCGCTCTTCTCCGACCTCGAACAGGACGAGCTCGAGCGCTTCTCGCTCGTCGCCGTGCCGCGCTCGTTCCCGGCCGCGACCCGCGTCTTCCACGAGGGCGACCACTCGGACGCCTGCTACATCGTCCGCAGCGGCAGCTTCCGGGTCACCCGCGAGCACTCCGACGGGCGGGCGATCACCCTCGCGACGCTCGGCCCCGGGGACATCTTCGGCGAGCTGGCGATGCTCGACGGCGAGGTCCGCTCGGCGAGCGTCGAGTCGCTCGAGGACAGCGAGCTGCTGGCCCTGCCCGCGGGCGAGGTCCGGGCCCTGCTCGCCCGCCACCCGGAGATCACGGTCAAGCTCGTCGCCGCCCTGGTCAGGCGCCTGCGGACCGCCAACGAGCGGATCTCCCGCCAGTCCTTCCAGACCGTCCCGAGCCGCGTCGCCGGGGTCCTCACCCAGCTCGTCGCCGAAGAGGGGGAGGGCGGCGACGGCGGCGAGGTGACGATCCGGATGAACCAGGCCGACCTCGCCCAGCTCGCCGGGACCTCACGGGAGAGCGTCAGCCGCTTCCTCGCCGACCTCGAGCGCGCCGGCGTCGTCCGCCCCGGCCGCGGCCGGGTCACGGTCCTGGAGCCGGCCAAGCTCCGCAACTACATCTTCTAGTCCCTGACCATGGCTTCGCCATAGAGCCGCGGTGGACTTTTGCCGTACTCACTGAGAGGATCGCGCCGTCGACTACCGGAGGTCTGAGATGCAGCAGAAGAGAAACCTTGCCCCACTGACCGGTGCGCTTTTCGTCGTTCTGACATTGATCGCTTTTTTCGCCATCGGCGGGAGCACGCCGGAAGGCGATGACTCGGCGCAGAAGGTTGTCTCCTTCTATTCCGATCACGAAACCAAAGAGATCATCGCGGCGGTCGTGCTATCCCTCGGTGCGGTCGCGCTGATCTTCTTCGCGGCGACCTTGAAGCAGCGCCTCGAAGTGGCGGGGCCGGACCGCGGCATCCTGCCGACCGTCGCGCTCGGCGCCGGGATCATCGCGGCCGGAGGCTTTCTCACCGCCGCCACCCTGCATTTCGCCCTCGCCGATTACGCCGGCGACATCGATCCCTCTGCCGCCCAGGCGCTGAATGCGATCGACTCCGACTTCTTCCTTCCCTTCGCGATGGGCCTCGCGACCCTGATTCTGGCCACCTCGCTGTGGCTGCTGAGGAATAGGTCGCTGCTGCCGACCTGGCTGGCCTGGCTCGGAATCGTCATCTTCGTCGTCAGCTTCACCCCGGCCGGGTTCATCGGCTTCGGGCTGGCGGGGATCTGGATCATCGTCGTCAGCATCCTGCTCTACCTGCGCGACGAGACGCCTTCGGTCGGCTCCCCCGCCCCGGCGCCAACGGCGAACTAGCCACGCTCAGGAGCTCCGGGATTGACTGGCGCGATTCATGGCGTACAACTGGCGCTGTCCGCCCCCTGGCGATGAGCTCCCAGGAGGGAATCGAGGTCAACGGCATGGCGCACCTGATCCTCAGGGTGAAGCGGATCGCCGAGTGCATCGCCTTCTATGACCGCCTGATGCCGTTCCTCGGGCTGCACGCCGTCGAGCCGCGCTCGTCGGAGTTCGTCTACTACGTCGGTGGGCGCACCGCGGTCGGGATCCGCCTCGCCGATCCGGAGCACGCCGGGACCCCGCACGTGGAGACAGGCCCGGGCCTCGACCATCTCTGCTTCCGCGCCAGAAGCCGCGAGGACGTCGACCTCGTCCACGGCCTGGTCCAGGAGCTCGGCGCCGAGATCGTGCGGGCGCCGGTCGAGGGTCCCTGGGCCCCGGGCTACTACTCGACCTCGTTTCGAGACCCCGAGGGGATCCGGCTTGAGATCAACCACGTCCCGGGCAAGGGGCTCCTCGGGGACGAGGCGCCGTTTCGCCCCGATCCGAACTACCCGATGTCGGGCTGAGTGAGGGTCGAGCCCCAGGCTTCCGGGCCTCAACCGGCGAGTTGGATGTAGGCGACGCCGAGCCCGACGTTTTCCACGTCCAGTTGCGGTCCGATCAGGGTGAAGCTGAAGTTCACCGTGTGCGGGCCTATTCGGGGCTCTTCGGAGCGGCGCGATCGAGCTCGTCGACGAGGGCCTGGGTTCGATCGGCGATCTCCTCCCGAGACCGCTGCACCGCCTCGATCGGCCGTCCCTTGGGGTCGGGCAGATCCCAGTCGACGTAGCGCCTGCCCGGGAATGTAGGGGCACTCGTCGCCGCAGCCCATCGTCACCACGACGTCCGCCCACTCCGCGTCCTCGGTGGCGAGGCGGTGCGGAACCCGGGCCGAGAGGTCGATCCCGATCTCGCCCATCACCTCGATCACCTCGGGATGGACGCGCTCGGCGGGATCGGTGCCGGCGGAGCGCGCCTCGTGGCGGCCCTCCGCGGCCGCGCGCTGAACAGCGCCTCGCTGATCTGCGAGCGGCCGGCGTTGTGGAGGCAGACGAACAGCGCGTTAGCCATGTGGACTCCGCTCCAGGCAGGTCATAGCGTCGAAAGCGGGACCCCGATCACGTCGAGGCGCCGGGTGAGCCCCCCGATTGCGAAGTTGTGGATTTCCTCAGCACCGGCGCCAAGGGCATTCCAGTCGGTTCCCTTGCGGTCGGGAGGGGTGAGCGACTCGGCCGCGGCCGGCAGCAGCTCGCGCAGGGTTGCCCGCAGCGCCTCGGCGAGTGGCGGATCGGCGGCCACAGCTTCGCGCAGATACCAGGTGCCGTAGCCGATATGGCGCTGCTCGTCGTGGTGGATCTTCGAATAGCCAGCGACGAATCCGGGGAGCAGGCTCTCGCGCTCCAGATAGCCGCTGACGAAGTTGAACGAGGTGAGCCCGAGTGTCCCCTCGAGGATCTGGTGATAGAGGGTGACGAAACGGACCTTCGCCTCCGCATCGGCGGGGCTGGCGACGAGCCGCTCGTGGGCCTCGACCAAGGCCACGTCGAAGATCGCGCGGAAAGCCGGCGAGATCTGCTGGCGAGCGCGCTCGATATGGGAGGCGATCACCGCTGGGTCGGCGACAACCTCATCCTGGAAGCGGGCGTAGAACTGCATGTGACGGGCCTCGTCGACCTGCTGGGTGGCGAGGAACGTGGCCTCCTCCTCGCTGCCGTGGGCGGCAACGAGTCCCGAGAACTTTGTCGTGATCCGCTCCTCGGCAACCATCAGCGAGGAGAGCACCCAGAAGATCAGGCCGCGATCGTCGCCACTCAGTTCCTGCCACTGATCTGCGTCGCTGGAGAGGTCGATCTCGAACGGGCTCCACTGGCCCTCCTCCCAGTGGCGGTAGAGCTCCTGTGGGTCGAAGAGGTTGACCGCGGCCATCGGGTGCCCTCGGCTTTTAGCTCGGCCGGGTGCTCACCCCGCACCAGCTGATAGGCGAGCGCTCCGATTCTCCCTGCGGCCGCCCGCCGGATCAGATCGGGGCGCCCCTTCACGCCTGCCTCAGCAACAGGCGGCGGCGGGAGCGAAGACCTCCCGAACCGAGTCGAGGGCACCGGGGACGAGGCTGAAGTAGCTCCGGGTGCCGCGGCCTTCGCGCTCGACCAGGCCCGCCTCGACCAGGATCCTCAGGTGGTGGCTGACGGTTCCCTGAGAGAGATCGAGGTGGGGCTGGAACTCGCAGACGCAGACGGCCTCGCCATCGGCCCGCAGGAGCATGTTCACGATCCTCAGCCGGTGGCGATCTGCGAGCGCCTTGATCACGGCCTCCAACTCCGCCGCCCGCCGATCGCCGAGGGATGAGCCGGCGAGCGGTGTGCAGCAGTCGATTACGGAGAGCTCGGAGGCCACGCTCCGACGGTATCAACTTCATTGATATTCATCAATGAATGGATGGAAGCCGGATTCGGCGTCGCAAGTAGCCTCCGAGCTATCCAGTCCGGCGATCACACCATCTGAGATGCGCGACTTCGCCGAGCGGCGCGCTTCGATGGTCGAGCGGCAGCTGCGCCGGCGGGGGATCTCCGACGAGCGGGTCCTGGCGGCGATGGGGACGGTTCCCCGCGAGGAGTTCGTCTCCGAGCGCTTCCGCTCGCGCGCCTACGCCGACGCCGCCCAGCCGATCGGCGAGGGGCAGACGATCTCGCAGCCGTGGATCGTCGCCGCGATCTGCCAGGCGCTCGAGCTGACCGGCGACCGAGCGGGTGCTGGAGGTCGGGACCGGCTCGGGCTACTCGGCGGCGGTCCTGGCCGAGCTCGGCCGCGACGTGGTCAGCGTCGAGCGCCACCCCTCGCTGGCGGCCGGCGCGCGCCTCAACCTCGACTCCCTCGGCATCCGCAACGTCGACGTCAGGGTCGGTGACGGCAGCCTCGGGATTCCGGAGCTGGCGCCGTTCGAGGCGATCGCGGTGCACGCCGCCGCGCCGGCGCCGCCCTCCTCGCTCCTTCGGCCAGCTCGCCGAGGGCGGCAGGCTGGTGATCCCGATCGCGGTCGGGTCGGCCGACATGCTGACCGTCTTCCGGCGCCGCGGCGACGATCTACGTCAGCGCCGAGATCGGTCCCTGCCGGTTCGTGCCGCTGGTCGGGGAGGAGGGGTTCGAGGACTGACTAGTAGGAGCAGGCGACCGGGGTCGGGTCGACCTTGTCCTTGAGGATGTCGTCGCCGCCGCCGCCGCCGCAGTTGATCGATTTGTCGTGGCTGCCGTCGACGGCGTCGATGAAGTCGGTCCCGCCCTTGCCGAGGAAGGTGTCGGCGCCCTTGTGGCCGAGGAAGCTGTTCTCGCCGCGAGTCGCCGATCAGGAGGTCGGGGCCGTCGGAGCCCTCGAGGCTCTCGTTGTTGCCGTCGACCTGGTCGTCGTTGCCGCAGCCGGCCGGCCCGCCGGTGCCGCCGAGCTGGATCTTCATCGCCGCGTCGGAGCGCCCGTAGGAGACGGTGTCGTCGCCGGGGCCGCCGTCGAAGGTGTGGCCCTGGCAGGTCGCGACCGAGGAGACCAGGAGGTCGTTGCCGGGGCCGCCGGAGAGGACGTCGGCGCCGGGATCGGCGTAGAGGACGTCGCTGCCGCCGTTGCCGCTGAGGCTGTCGTTGCCGTTGTCGGGGCTGTTGTAGTTCTCGCCCGCTTCGAGGACGTCGTCGCCCGGGCCGCCGACGAGGGTGTCGGAGCCGCCGTTGCCGTTGACGCGGGTCTTGACCCCCTGCGGGACGCCGGGGCCGATTTCGATCCGGTCGTCACCGGCGCCGCCGGTGATCACCAGCAGCCCGGTGGCGGAGGTGGAGGGGCAGCTGACCGTGTTGCCGCCGCCGGCCGCGCAGCCGCTGCCGGCGAAGATCGGGCTGCTGTCGGAGATCACCCAGCCGCCGGGGCCGAAGTTGACATGGAGGTCGTCGGCGCCGGGGTCGCCCTGGACGACGAGGCTGGTGCCGTCGAGGCCGACGTTGAGGATCGCGAGGGCGCCGACGCCGGGCGGGTTCAGTTCGGGCCCGCAGGACTGCTCGACCGTGAAGTCCGAGCAGTTGTCGCTGCCGGAGCCGCCGAACGCTTCGTCGGGGCCGCCGCCGCCGCTGAGGCTGTCGTCGCCGACGCCGCCGTCGAGGCGGTTGCCGTTGCCGTCGCCGGTGATCGTGTCGGCCTGGGGTGACCCGACGACGTCCTCGAACCCGCTGAGGTTGTCGTGGCCGTCGCCTTTCGCCTTGCCCGATGCGAGGTCGACGATGACGCCGCCGCGGGTCGCGCTGGCGTAGGAGACGATGTCCTGGACGCCGGGGCCGCCGTCGAGGGTGTCGATCCCGGAGTCGCCGCGGACGACGTCGCCGTCGCCGTCGCCGCCGCTGGCGTTGTCGATCCCGGTGCCGCCGAAGACGACGTCGGTGCCGCCGCCGCCGTCGACCTCGGGGTCATCGCCGGCGCCGCCGTCGAGACGGTCGTCGCCGGGGCCGCCCTGAAGCCGGTCGTTGCCCTTGTCGCCGACGAGCTGGTCCTGGCCGCCGCCGCCTTCGAGGTCGTCGCTGCCTTTGTCGCCGCTGAGGAAGTCGTCGCCGGAGCCGCCGAAGACGTTGTCGGGGCCTTTGGCGCCGCGCAGCTGGTCGTTGCCGCTGCCGCCGTCGAGCCCGTCGTTGCCCTCGGCGCCTTCGAGGTCGTCGTCTCCGGACCCGCCCTCGAGCCGGTCGGCGCCGGTCTCACCACGAAGCCGGTCGTTGCCTTCTTCGCCGAACAGCGTGTCGTAGCCGCGCCCGCCCTTGAGGACGTCGTCGCCGGGGCCGCCGCAGATCCGGTCGTTGCCGTTCTTGCCGCCGCTGATCCTGTCGTCGCCGCCACCGCCGTAGATGACGTCGCTGGCGCGTTTGCCGACGATCACGTCGTTGCCCGGGGTGCCGACGATGGTCGCGTGGCGCCCGCCGCAACTCGCGGCCTCCGCCTGCGCCCAGGCGGGGACCAGCAGGATCAGTGCCGACAGCAGAAGAAGCCCCGCGACCTTGAGCGGGGTGGATTTGACGAATTCGGCCATTCCGGGTCTCTCCATCGACCGAAACGACGGTTCCTACAGCCCTGCCATGCCTCTGTCTACTAAAAAGTTAGTAGAGCCGGAGCGGAATAACTCAACAGCTTGCGGGCGCCGGGTCGGCGCGGTCGCGGACGACGTCGTCCCCGTCACCGGGGCCGCAGGCGATCATGCGGTCAGCGGCGCCGTCGATCGCGTCGACGAAGTCGTCGCCGCCGCGGCCGAGGAAGGTGTCGGCGCCGAGATGGCCGAGGAAGCTGTTGTCGCCTTCGTCCCCGATCAGGACGTCGGGGCCGTCGGAGCCCTCGAGGCTCTCGTTGTCGGCGCCGACCTGGTCCGGGGTGCCGCAGCCCGGAGGCCCTCCGGTGCCGCCGATTTCGATCCGCATCGACGCCGCCGAGCGGCCGTAGGAGACGGTGTCGTCGCCGGGGCCGCCGTTGAAGCTGTGGCCCTGGCAGGTCGGGACCGAGGAGACGAGCAGGTCGTTGCCGGCGCCGCCGAAGAGGCGATCGGCGCCGGGGTCGGCGTAGAGGACGTCGCCGCCGCCGTTGCCGACCAGTTCGTCGTTGCCGCTGTCGGGGCCGTTGTAGTTCTCCCCGGCCTCGAGCACGTCGTCCCCGGGGCCTCCGATCAGCTCGTCGGAGCCGGCGTTGCCGTTGGCGCGGACCTTGGTCGAGGTCGGGACGGTGGCGCCGATTTCGATCAGGTCGTTGCCGGCGCCGCCGGTGACGACGAGCAGGCCGGTGGCGACCGGCGAGGGGCAGCTGACCGCGTTGGCGGCGGTCGAGGTGCAGCCTTCGCCGGCGAGGACGGCGCCGCGGTCGGTCACCGTCCAGTTCCCGCCGCTGTATCCGATCCCGAGCGAGTCGGGGCCGCTTTCGCCCTGGACGACGAAGCTGATCCCGTCGAGGCCCTGGTTGAGGATCGCGTAGGCGCCGCTGGCCGCGGGGCTGCGGTTCGTCGCCGCAGGAATGCTCGACCGAGAACTGTTCGCATTCGTCGCTGCCGGCGCCGCCGAACGCTTCATCCGGCCCGCCGTCGCCGTCGAGGTCGTCGTCGCCGACGCCGCCGTCGAGACGGTTGCTCCCGGGATCGCCCTCGAGCTGGTCGTCCTGGGGCGAGCCGACGACGTCCTCGAATTCGCTCAGGGCATCGTGCCCGTCGCCTTTGGCAAGGCCGGTTTCGAGGTCGACGACCACGCCCTGGCGGGTCGCGCTGGAGTAGGTGACGATGTCCTGCGCGCCTTCGCCGCCGCTCAGGTAGTCGATCCCGGTGTCGCCGCGGACGATGTCGCGGTCACCGGGGCCGCCGTCGGCGTGGTCGATCCCGGTGCCGCCGAAGACGGTGTCGCTGCCGGTCCCGCCCTCGAGCACCGGGTCGTCGCCGGCACCGCCGTCGACCAGGTCGTCCCCGGCCCCGCCCTCGAGACGGTCGTTCCCCTTTTCGCCGCTGACGCTGTCGTCGCCTCCGCCCCCGTCGCCTTCGTCGCTGCCCCTTTCGCCGAGCAGGGTGTCGTCGCCGCCGTTGCCGAGCATCCGGTCGGGCCCTTTTTCGCCGCGCAGCTGATCGTCGCCGGCTCCGCCGAGGAGAACGTCATTCCCCTCGGCGCCCTCGAGCCGGTCCTGACCGGCGCCGCCGTCGAGCCGGTCGGACCCGGTTTCGCCCTCGAGGAGGTCGTCGCCCCCTTCGCCGAAGAGGGCGTCGTAGCCGCGCCCGCCGAGCAGTTCGTCGTCGCCGGGCCCGCCGCAGATCCGGTCGTTCCCGTTCGGCCCGCCGACGATCCGGTCATCGCCGCCGCCGCCGTAGATGACGTCGCTGGCGCGTTTGCCGACGAGCAGGTCGTTGCCCGGCGTGCCGACGATCGTCGCCGTCCTCCCGCCGCAGCTGACCGCCGCGTCGGCCGCCTGCGGGAGCAGCGCGACGAAGCCGCAAACTGCGGCGATCGAAACCGCGATGCGAAATCCGCTGGGAGCGCGAAAGCTCCCTCTGCCTGCCATCAGCCCATCCATACCCGCCCTTTACTAGTAATGCCCAATTTTGATTAGTAACACGAATCCGGAGCCTGCGTCACGCGGTGGCGGGGGGTCAGATACGCTCGCTCCTCGATGCGCGGCGGGATCTACGTACTCAACTTCTATTCCGCGGTCTTCGTCGACCAGCTGAAGCGGGCCCGGAAGACGGCGACGATCAGGCTCGGCGACAAGACCTCGAAGTACGAGCGGGGGCAGGTCGTCTGGATCACGGTCGGGTTTCGGCACAGCCCGCGCGAGAAAATCTTCGCCGCGGTGATCGACGACGTCGAGGTGAAGAAGGTCGGCGACCTCTCGCCCCGCGACATCGAGCACGACAATCCCGAGTTCCGCCGGCTCGAGGACGAGGTCAAGTTCCTCGAGCAGATCTACGGCGTCCCGATCTCCAACGACGACATGGTCACGGTGATCCGGTTCTCGCAGATCGTCGAGCCCCCGGGCGCGCACTTCGGCAACGGCGAGACCCCGCACCACAACTGAAGTGGCCCAGTACGAGTTCCTCACGACCTGGCTCCTCGACGCGCCGCGGGAGAGGGTCTGGGACGCGATCTACGCCCAGGAGCACTGGCCCGAGTGGTGGCGGGGCGTCGAGGAGGTCGAGGAGCTCGAGTCCGGAAACGGCGACCGGCTCGGGGCGGTGTCGCGGATGGTCTGGCGCAGCCTGCTGCCCTATCGGGTCGAGTTCCAGGTCAGGACGACCAGGGTCGAGCGCCCGGTCCTGCTCGAGGCCGACGCGATCGGGGAGCTGCAGGGGGTCGGCCGCTGGCGGCTGTTCGAGGAAGACGGGGCGACCGCGGTCCTCTACGAGTGGAACGTCTCGACGACGCGCGCCTGGATGAACCTGCTGGCGCCGATCGCCCGCCCGGTCTTCGAGTGGAACCACGACTGGGTGATGGCGCACGGCGGCGAGGGCATCGCCCGGCTGCTCGGCTGCAGGCTTCTGGCCGGCGGCTGAGCGCGAGATCCGGCGGAGGCCGGCGAATCGCTATCTTTCACCCAGTAGCTCGTTGGCACTCTCATCCACAGAGTGCCAAGACCAGTTTGAACTTCTGACCGCACAAACGGAGGTATACGGATGAAGCTGAAGCCCCTCGGGGACCGGCTGATCGTGAAGCCGATCGAGGAGGAGGAGACGACCGCTAGCGGAATCGTCCTCCCCGACACGGCCAAAGAGAAGCCGCAGAAGGGCAGGGTCGTCGCCGTCGGCGACGGCGCGATCAACGAGGACGGCAGCCGCCGCCCGCTCGACGTCAGCGATGGCGACGAGGTCCTCTACTCGAAATACGGCGGCACCGAGGTCACCGTCGAGGACGAGGAGTTGCTCGTCCTGCGCGAGTCGGACGTCCTCGCCAAGCTCGGCTAGACGTCGCCAAACAGGACTTAGAAGAGAAGGAGGACTGAATCAGATGGCTCATAAGGAGCTGAAGTACAAGGAGGAGGCCAGAGGGGCCCTGCAGGCCGGCGTCGATGCCGTCGCCGACGCAGTCAAGGTCACCCTCGGCCCGAAGGGGCGCTACGTCGTTCTCGACAAGAAGTTCGGCGCCCCGACGATCACCAACGACGGCGTCACCATCGCCCGCGAGATCGAGGTCGAGGACGTCTTCGAGAACCAGGGCGCCCAGCTCGTCCGGGAGGTCGCCACGGCGACCAACGACGTCGCCGGTGACGGCACGACGACCGCGACGCTGCTGGCCCAGATCATCGTCCGCCAGGGGCTGAAGAACGTGGCCGCCGGCGCCAACCCGCTGGCCCTGCGCCGGGGGATCGAGAAGGCCGTCGACGAGGTCGTCGCGAACCTGCGCGAGAAGCAGTCGAAAGAGGTCGCCGGCAAGGAGCAGATCGCTCGCGTCGCCGCGATCTCGGCCGGTGACGACGAGATCGGCAACGTCATCGCCGACGCGATCGAGAAAGTCGGCAAAGACGGCGTCGTCAACGTCGAGGAGGGCCAGACCTTCGGCATGGAGCTGGAGTTCACCGAGGGGATGCAGTTCGACAAGGGCTACATCTCCCCGTACATGGTCACCGACCAGGACCGCATGGAGGCGGTGCTGGAGGACCCGTTCATCCTCATCGCCAACCAGAAGATCGGCTCGGTGCGCGACATCCTGCCGGTGCTGGAGCAGGTGATGCAGGGTGGCAAGCCGTTGCTGATCGTCGCCGAGGACGTCGAGGGCGAGTGCCTCGCGACCCTCGTCGTCAACAAGCTCCGCGGCACCTTCACCGGCGTTGCGGTGAAAGCACCGGGCTTCGGCGACCGCCGCAAGCGGATGCTCGAGGACATCGGGATCCTGACCGGCGGTGAGGTGATCACCGAGGAGATGGGCCTCAAACTCGAGAACACCCAGCTCACCCAGCTCGGCAAGGCACGTCGCGTCGTCGTCTCCAAGGACACGACGACGATCATCGACGGCGGCGGCGAGGGCGACGACATCAAGGGCCGGATCAAGCAGATCAAACAGGAGGTCGAGAACACCGACTCCGACTTCGATCGCGAGAAGCTCCAGGAGCGCCTCGCGAAGCTCGCCGGGGGTGTCGCCGTGGTCAAGGTCGGCGCCGCCACCGAGACCGAGATGAAGGAGAAAAAGCACCGCGTCGAGGACGCCCTCCAGGCGACCCGGGCGGCGCTCGAGGAGGGAGTCGTGCCGGGCGGCGGCGTTGCGCTGCTGAACGCGCAGGACGGCCTCGATCCCGAGAAGATCGCCGACGACCCCGACGAGCAGACCGGGGCGCGCATCGTGCACCGGGCTCTCGAGGAGCCGGTCCGCCAGATCGCCGAGAACTCCGGCGAGGAGGGCTCGGTCGTCGTCAACAAGGTCCGCGACCTGAAAGCCGGCGAAGGCCTCAACGCGGCCACCGGTGAGTACGGGGACCTGATCAAGGACGGCGTCATCGATCCGACCAAGGTGACTCGGTCGGCGCTCGAGAACGCCGCCTCGATCGCGAAGAACATCCTCGTCACCGAGGCGATCATCGCCGAGCCGCCCGAGAAGGACGGCGGCGGCGGAATGCCCGGCGGCGGCATGCCCGACATGGGCGGGATGATGTAGCCACGCCGCAAGGCGTACCCTCGCCTCAACAGGCGAGTGACTTTCGAGAGGCCCGGCAATCGCCGGGCCTCTCGCGTTTCAAGGGGCGTCAGGTCGGGGCTCGTCGGGGGGCCGATTCGGCGAGCAGGGCGGCGGCGACGATCGCGGAGATCGCCCCGATCTGGACCACCGCCTCGGCCTCGGTCCCGAGTGGGATCGTCGCCAGGATCAGCGGCGCGGCCAGCAGGCGGGCGTTGTTGCGCTCGATCCCGAAGGTGCGCCGGAAGCCGACGTCGCAGAGGATGAACAGCACGGTGCCGGCGGCGAGCCCGACCGCGATCCAGGTCTCGAGCGGGTCGTAGGGGTGGCCGACCGCCTTCTTCAGGCCGGCGGCGATCGCGACGATGCCGAGCAGGATCCCGTAGTGCCAGTAGCCGAACCCGATCAGCGCGAGATTGGCGCGGTGCTCGGGCGGGGCGTCCTGGAAGGCGGTTTCGACCTCGTCCTCGTCGCCGAAGTAGGCCCACCACAGCGCCGCGCTCAGGCTCAGCGCGAGGAGGGCGGCGACGACCAGCCCGCGGTCGATCGGCAGGCCGGCGGCGCCGGTGCCGACGACGACGACCGACTCGCCGAGGGCGATGATCACGACCAGGCCGTGGCGCTCGACGAAGTGCGAGACGCCGACGACGAAGCCCTCGACGGTCGTCACCCAGGGCGTGAACCAGAGCATCGCCGCGCTGAGCGCCCACAGCACCCACTGCGGATCGCCGCCGAGGGCGCCGCCGATCAGGACGAGGACCGCGGCGAGCAGGTTGAAGGGGGCGATCCGCAGCATTCCCCGGACCTCCGAGACCGAGGTGCCGCGGATGAACATCCCGGAGTGGAGCAGGGTCACGACCAGGTAGCCGATCCCGAACGCGACGCCGCTGCTCTCGTAGGCATCGGGGATCGCCAGCGCGATCACGAGGAACCCGCCCATCCCGCCGAGCAGGAGGAGCCGGAACCGGGGCAGGTCGGTCGAGATCGCGTTCGTCAGCCAGGCGTAGCCGTCGTAGATCCACCAGATCAGGAGCAGCATCACGACGACCTGGACGGCCGCCGCGAGGTCGTGGCCGTCGACCAGCACCGTGGTCAGCTGGGTGATCGTGAAGACGAAGACGAGGTCGAAGAAGAGCTCGAGCTTGGAGACCGTGACGCTGCGTTCGGGGAGGGCGTCCACGCCCCAATCATGCCCGGGGCGGCGGTTACCCGGTCGGGACCGGGACGGGCGCGGGCACCGGCGTCGGTTTCACCTTCGGCGGCGGTGGAGGCAGCGGCGGCAGGGTGCCGGCGTTGTATTCGGCGTAGGTGAGGAAGTTGGGGCGGCGGATCTTGAGCCGCAGGGTGTTGGTCGTCCGCGGGTAGTGGCTGAGGTCGTAGGTGTTCTCGGCCGGCGTGCCGAAGCCCGTGTAGTAGACGAACATCCGCACCCGCTGCCGCTTCGCGGTCCAGGAGACGAGCTGTTTCGCGAAGCGCGGTTCGTCGCTGCCGTAGACGCCCCACTCGGCGATCCCGAACGGCTTGCGCTTCCACTGCTTGCCGGCGTAGAAGCGGTTGAGGTCGTTCCAGACCGGATACTGGGAGTAGAAGTCGGTCCCGACCCAGTCGACCCAGCGGCTGCCCGGCCAGTAGTTGCCCGGGAAGTTGCCCTTGACCCGCGGGGAGCCGCCCGGCAGCGGGCTCCAGATGATCGCGACCGGCGCCGCGGGCAGGACCGGCGGCGGGGCGCCTTTGGTCCGGTTGACCGGCGGCAGCCCGATTTCGGCGAGGGTCGCGTTGACCTGTTCGAGGGTCAGCCCGCCTTTGACGATCAGCGAGATCCGGCGGAACGCCTGCTTGTACCAGCCGGTCGTGTGTTCGCCGCCGCGCTGGGTCCCGTTGCAGTTGACCGCGGTCCACGGGTTGAGGCAGCGGTTCGGCTCGCCGAGCGGGCGGATGTAGGCCGGGAGCCCGTGTTTGGAGAAGAAGTCGTTGAGCTGGAGCAGGTAGTCGTCGCCGTAGCCGAGGGCGATCTGGGCCGGGGTGATCAGCTCCTGCAGGGTCTGGTCGTCGGCGGTCGAGATGTGGAGGATCGGCCGGGTCGCGGTTTCGCGCCAGCGTTCGTAGGCGGCGTTGAGGCTGTTGCCCCAGGGATGGAAGGTCTCCAGCAGCGCCGGGTGCTTCGCCATCAGGCCGGCGAATTCGTTGAAATCGGTCGTCGTGCCGCGGTCGCTGACCCCGAACAGGACGCTCGGCTTCGGCGGGACCAGCGACATCGCGCCCGCGGGCGTCGCGAACAGCCCGAGCGCGGCGACGACGGCCACCGCGATCCAGCTAGGTGTCCTCCAGGACATCGCTCATCCTCCTCGGCTCGACTCCGAGCGCCTCCGCGTCGGCGGTGCCACGCTCGCTGACCATCGAGACCTCCATCAACTCGGCCTCCTCCCAGGTTGCAAACACGGACTCCCCGGCGATGGAGCGGGCTGCAAGCAATCCGTAACGGACGAGAGGCAGCGGCAGGTGGACGAGCGGCCGCGGCCGGCCGGCCGCGCGGCTGACCAGGTCCGACATCTGGTCGTAGTCGAGCACGTCGGGGCCGGCGAGCTCGAAGCGGCCGGCCCGCGGCGAGCGCAGCAGGCCGTCGACGCAGCGGGCCGCGTCCGCGGCCCAGATCGGCTCGAAGCGGGCCTTGCCCGATCCCGAGACCGGCAGCACCGGCAGGAACGAGAAGCGGCGCAGGAGCGTGATCCAGGGGTCGGAGTGGTCGTAGACGATCGAGGGGGCGAAGATCGTCGCCTCGAGGTTCGAGGTGGCGACGGCCCGCTCGGCCAGCCACTTGGCGCGGAAGAAGCGCGTCCGCTGCACCGCCGAGGCGTTGAGGGCGCTGAAGAAGACGAACCGGCGCACGCCGCTGCGCTCGGCCGCGCGCAGGAGGCGGACCGTCGCGAGGCCGTTCAGCTCCTCGATCCTGTGCGGCGGCTGGTCGCGGATCGTCGCCGCGAGATGGACCACCGTGTCGATCCCGCGCAGCGCCTGGCGGACCAGGTAGGGGTCGGACATCTCGCCGAGGTCGCCGAGCGCGATCTGGACGCTGACCCGCCGGTCGCCGAGTTTGCGCGGCTCGCGGACGAGGCAGCGGACGTCCTCGCCGCGCTCCAGCAGAAGCGGGAGCAGGCGCGATCCGATGCTCCCGGTCGCCCCTGTCAGCAGCAGCAAGGCGGCCTCCGGTGGCTGCGTTTTGCGTCTCCCATTGCTCGTCCTCAACCCTAGAGGACCGCTGAGGACCGGCCTGGGGCCTCAATCTTTAGAATGTGCGCTCGCGTTGGTGGGGGCCAGTGGACCCGCCGGGCACCGTAAAGACGAGCTAGGAGAAAACGCCGAATGACCTATGTCATCGCCGAGCCGTGCATCGGCACCAAGGACAACTCGTGTGTCGAGGTCTGTCCCGTCGATTGCATTCACCCGACCCCGGATGAGCCCGACTACGACTCGGTCGAGATGCTCTACATCGACCCCGACGAGTGCATCGACTGCGATGCCTGCGTCGAGGCCTGCCCGGTGGATGCCTGCTTCGCCGAGGACCAGCTCCCGGCCGAGTGGGCCAAATACGCCGAGATCAACGCCGAGTACTACAAGAGCAAGGTCTAGCCGGGTCTAGCCGACGGCCTCGACGAGCGCGTCGCGGCCGTTCTCCTTTGCCCGGTAGAGGGCGGAGTCGGCGCGTTCGATCAGGGACTCCCAACGCTCCTCGAAGTCCCAGAGGCCGATTCCGACCGAGACCGTCTGGCCGTTGCGGGTGGCGGCGCGGAGCCGTTCAACGATCTCGCCGCCCTGCTCTAGCGTGCACTCGGGCAGGACGGCGACGAACTCCTCGCCGCCGAAGCGGAAGAGCGAGTCCTCGGCGCGTAGCTCCTGGTCCCAGGCGATCGCGCATTTGCGTAGCAGCGCGTCGCCGGCGAGGTGGCCGTGGGTGTCGTTGTAGACCTTGAAGAAGTCGACGTCGATCACGGCGAGGCAGAGCGGCGAGCGGGCGCGGCGCGCCCGGGCCATCTCCCGCGGCATCAGCTCCTCGAGCGAGCGGCGGTTGGGGAGGCCGGTGAGGCTGTCGCTGCGGGCCAGCTGCTCGACCTTCCCGAGCAGCTCCTCGCGTTCGTCCTCGACCCGCTTCAGCTCGGTCACGTCGGTGGATCGCGCGTAGACGAGCTTCTCGTCCGGGGCGAACGTCGCCGTCGAGCGCAGCCAGTGCCAGCTCCCGTCCTTGGCTCGAACGCGGGTCTCCAGCGCGGCGGTTGGTTTTGCGCCGCTGAAGATCGCCAGCGCCTGCGTGGTCGCCTTCGAAAGGTCGTCGCGGTGGGTGATCTCTATCAGCGGACGGCCCTGCATTTCGGCGGCCGAGTAGCCGAGGCACTGGCGTCCAGGCGGGGTTCACCTCGACGCAGCGGCCCTGGAGGTCCATCGTGCTCAGCAGGTCGTGGGAGAGGTCGAAGAAGCGACGGGCGCGCATGTCCGCGCGGCCCCGGCGCTGGACGATCTCGGTCGTCAGAAGGGCCACGACGGTGAGCGAAACGGCGGTGGAGAGCCATCGGGTCACCGGCGAGTAGCCGGCGGTGCTCTCGACGACGAGGATCGTGACCGCGTAGACGGCGAGGATCCAACCGAGGTGCATGAGGGCGATCCGGCGCGGGAAGAAGACCCCGGCGACGAGGACCACCCAGACGAAGATCGAGCCGTAGCCACCCGCGGCGACACCCGCGGCGACGATCAGGCCGCCGGCGCCGGCGGCCGCGACGATCAGCAGTCCGTGCGCGAGGCGGGCCGGGAAGCGGCCGGCGAGGATCCAGCAGGTCACGCCGGTGAGCAGCATCGCTCCGCCGATCGCGAGCTGGCCGGCGACGTTGCCGCCGCTGGGGTGCGGCAGGGCGACCGTGATCGCGGCGAATCCGGCGCCGAGCAGGAAGAGCGACCCGATCGCTTTCCCCAGCGACGCGCCCTGACTGTCGATCGCCCGCCGGCTCCCTGTCCGCATCGTCTCCATCCCTGACTGTGATCGACAGGTGCGCGGGCACCTTTAGGCACGTAGGCTGCTTCCCGTCCCCGTCGACCAGGAAGAGCAGGCATGAAGGCACTCGTCTACACCGGACCGAAGTCCTTGGAGTGGCAGGAGGTGGAGGAGCCGAGGCTGACCGGCGATGGCGAGGCGATCGTCCGGCACCTGGCCGTGGCCACCTGCGACCTGGATGCGCTGATCGTCTCCGGATCGGCTCCCTTCCCCGCCCCCTTTCAGCTCGGTCATGAGGGGGTCGCCGAGGTGCTCGAGGTCGGTGACGACGTCAGAGGCGTGCGCCCCGGCGACCGCGTGCTCGTGCCGTTCCAGATCAGCTGCGGGACCTGCGTGGCCTGTCGGCAGGGACGAACCGGGAATTGCGAGACGCTGCCGCTGGGACAGACCTACGGCTTCGGGTTCGGCGAGGAGGGCACGAGGTGGGGCGGATTCCTCTCCGACAGGGTGAGGGTCCCATTTGCCGATGCGATGCTGATCCCCGTTCCCGAGGGTCTCGCCTCCGATCTCGCCGCCTCGGCCTCGGACAACATCACCGACGCCTATCGCACGGTCGGTCCCCAGCTGAGCGCGCGCCCCGGGGCGCCGGTCCTCGTCTGCGGGGGCGCGGGGCCGGGATCGATCGGCCTGCTGGCCGTGGCGCACGCGATGGCGTTGGGCGCCGAGAGGGTCCTCTACGTCGATCAGGACCCCGGGCGCCGGGAGATCGCCGAGGGCTATGGCGCCGAGACGCTCGACGATTTTCCGGAGCAGCTCGAGGGGCGCTACCCGATCACGGTCGATGCGTCGGCCAGCCGTGCGGGGCTGGCGCTGGCGCTGGGAAGCCTGGATCGCGACGGGGTCTGCACGAGCACCGGGATCTACTTCGACCCGGAGACGGTGCCGCCGTTTCCGCTCCTCGGCCTATACGTCCTCGGCGGGACCTTCCAGACCGGGCGCGTCCACGCCCGTCACGACGCGCCGGCCGTGCTCGACCTGCTCGCCGCCGGGGACCCTGGACGTCGAGCCGGTGCTGAGCAGGGTGGCCTTCGACGACGCCGCCGACGCCCTGCTCGAGCCCTTCACCAAGCTGGTGTTCCACCGCGCCTAGCTACTGGACGACCGGCAGCGGGGTGCCGGTGAGCGGCTTCTGCTCGGCGACCGCGGGGGTCGCCTGGAGGACCGGAAGCTCCTGCGGCGTCGCGGCGACGATTCCGCGGGCCGCGTCGCGGATCGCCTGCGAGGCGGGCGCGTCGGGCTCGGCGGTGACGAGGGGAGAGCCGGTGTCGGCGTGCTCGCGGAGCGCCTCGGAGAGGGGGACCTTGCCGAGCAGCGGGACGTCGAGCTCATCGGCCAGGGCCTGGCCGCCGCCCTCGCCGAAGATCGTGAACCGCTCGCCGTCGGGGGTGGTGAAGCCGGACATGTTCTCGATCACCCCGAGCAGCTCGAGGTCGAATTTGGAGGCCATCTCGGCCCCGCGGCGGGCGACCGACTGGGCGGCCGGCTGCGGGGTGGTGACGACGAGGAACTTGGCCTGCGGCAGCAGCTGGGCGAGCGTCATCGAGACGTCGCCGGTGCCGGGGGGCATGTCGAGCAGCAGGTACTCGAGGTCACCCCAGGCGACGTCCTCGAGGAACTGCTGGATCGCCTTGTGGAGCATCGGGCCGCGCCAGACGACGGCCGCGTTCTCCTCGACGAAGAAGCCGATCGACATCACCTTCACCCCGCCGGGGGACTCGAGCGGCAGGATCTTGCGCTCGGCGTTGACGTCCGGTTTGCGGTTGACGCCGAGCATGCGGGGGATCGAGTAGCCGTAGACGTCGCAGTCGAGGGCCCCGGCCGGGTGGCCTTCGGCGGTCAGCGCCGCGGCGAGGTTGGCGGTCATCGTCGACTTGCCGACGCCGCCCTTGCCGGAGGCGACGCAGATCACGTTCTTGACCTGAGCCAGCGCGCCCTCCGGGAGCTTGCCGCGGCCGAGCGCTTTCTGGAGGTTGCCTTTCTCCTCGTCGGAGAGGACGTCGAAGCCGACCGCGACCTCGGTCACCCCGTCGAGCGCCGACACCTGCTGGGCGACCGCGTTTTCGAAGTGGGAGCGGATCGGGCAGCCGGCGGTCGTCAGCGAAACGATCACCTCGACCCTGCCGGCGTCGCTGATCTCGATCGAGCGCACCATGCCGAGCTCGACGATCGAGCGGCGGAGCTCGGGGTCGATCACGGTCCGCAGGCTCTCGGTGATCTGGTCCTTGGTCGGAAGTGCCATCGACCCCATTCTCGCAAAGGCGGTGCGGGGGGAGAGATCTCGGCGCCGCGACCTTGGTCCCCGAACACACAGTCGTCGGAGGAGGCCGGATGTCGGGAGCACGGATCGGAGTGGTGAGGATCGTCGGGTTGGGGCTGGCCCTCGCCCTCGCCCTGCTGCTCCTCCTCGCGCGCGAGGCCGAGGCGGGCAAGTACTCGGTCGCCCAGTGCGGCTGGTACGTCGGGATCGACGCCGGGTGGGCCGACACCACCGGCGGCGCCAAGTTCCGCCCCGACGCCTTCTGTGCGGTCGCCCCCGGGGCCGACCCCTTCTCCGGCGTCCACGTCAAGAGCTTCACCCTGGCCGCGGGGACGGTCTCCGGCACCCGCTTCGCCCGCTGGCGCTGGGACCCGCCGCCGGGAACCGGGATCACCAGGATCACCGGCACCTGGTGGCAGGCGCTTCACGACGGGATCGAGCAGCGGATCGGCGTCATGTCCCCGTCCGGGTTCGCGCCGTTCGCGACCGCGAGCGTCACCGACGCCAACCCGCGGAGCTTCGTCGCCGGGTTCTCGCCGCCGGCGCCGGCGATCGAGGACCGGCTGCTCTGCGCCCGCGCCGAATCCAAGTGGTGCAGCCTCGAACAGGCCTCGTGGTCGGCGGTCCGGGCGCTGACGATCACGATCGAAGACAACGGTGTTCCCGGCGCCGGGATCGGCGGCGAGCTGACCGCCGGCGGCTGGCGCCGCGGGGTCCAGGGCTTCGGGTTCTGGGGCAACGACGGCGGCGCCGGGGTCCGCTTCGGCGAAACGACGATCGACGGCGGCCGGGTCGACCTGACCGAGTACCTCTGCCAGAAGGTGCAGGTCAGCGGTGAGTGGCGCGGCACCCGGATGCAGCCGTGCCTGACCCTGGTCTCGGGCTCGGCGACGATCGACACGACCCGGTTCAGCGACGGCCCCCACACCCTCGGGCACTGCGCGACGGACTTCGCCGGGAACGTCGGCTGCGCCGCCCCGAGCACCGTCCTGATCGACAACAACCCTCCGGCCCACCCGCGGTCCGCCGCGCTGGCCGGCGGCGACGGGTGGCGCCGCGTCAACGACTTCGATCTCTCCTGGGCAAATCCCGACCAGGGCCCGGCGAGCCCGATCTGGGGCGCCTACTGGCGGATCACGGGGCCGGCCGGGTTCGACACCGGCGTCAAGCTGGCGCCCGGGCGGAACGTCGCCTCGCTCGCGGACCGCTCGGTCCCGGCCCCCGGCACCTACACCCTCCACCTCTGGCTGCGCGACGAAGCCGGCAACGACTCCGCGGCGAGCGCGATCGAGGTACCGCTTCGGCTCGACAACGTCGCCCCGGGCGTCGCCTTCGAGCCGACACCCGACCGCGACCCCGGATCGGCGCTCCCGGACTCGGTCGCGGCGACGATCACCGACGTCCACTCGGGACCCGCCGGGCGGCGAGATCGCCTACCGCAGCCTCGGCGCCGAGAACTGGGCCGAGCTGCCGACCAAACTCGTCCGCGGCGGGCCCGCCGACCCGGCTCGGCTGGTCGCGGCCATCCCGCGGGACCTCGGCCCGGGCACCTATCTGTTTCGGGCCGAAGCGGTGGACGGCGCGGGCAACACCGCCTCGACCACGCGCCGCGCCGACGGCACCGAGATGGCGCTGCGAAGGGTCGCGGTGTCGGCGCATGAGCGGGTGGCGGCGGCGAGCCGGGGCAAGACCCGCCTCTTCGCCCGACTCCGGTGGCGGCACCGGAGCGGCCCGCGGATCACCGTTCCCTTCGACGCCACCGCGATCCTCAGCGGCCGCCTCGTCAACGCCGACGGCGCCGGCCTCGCCGGGCGCGCATTGCGGGTCGTCTCGCGACCGTCGCGCGGCGCCCTCGCCGAGAGCCGCGACGACGAGGTCCGCACCGGGCCGCACGGCGGCTTCCGGCTGCCGCTCGCGGCGGGGACCTCCCGGCGCATCACCGTCAGCTTCGCCGGCGAGGACGGCCTCGACGGCTCGCGCCGCCCCGGCATCGCCCTGCGGGTGCGCGGCGGCCTCCAGGTCAGCGCCTCGCCGGGCGCGGTCCGGACCGGACAGGTCGTCCGCTTCTCGGGGCGGGTCGACAGCCCGCGGGGCGCCGATCCCCCGCCGCGGCAAGCTGGTCGCGATCCAGTACTACGAGAGCGCCGCCCGCAGCTGGCGACCGGTCCTCTTCGTCCGCAGCGACCGCAGCGGCCACTTTCGCGCCCGCTACCGGTTCCGCTACGTCAGCGGCTCGGCCCGGATCCGGTTCCGCGCCGTCGCCCTGGCGGAGGAGCGCTGGCCCTACTCGACCGGAGCCTCGGCGCCGCTGGTCATCCGCGTCAGCGGCTGATCGGCAGGATCGTAGGGTGCAACGTCGATGTCGCAGGCGACCCTCCAGACCAGCGCCGGGCCGATCGTCGTCGAGCTCCACGACGACGACGCTCCGAAGACGGTCGAGAACTTCCGCAAGCTCGCCGCCGACGGCTTCTACGACGGCCTGATCTTCCACCGGGTCATCCCCGACTTCATGATCCAGGGCGGTTGCCCGGAGGGGACCGGGACCGGCGGCCCCGGCTACACCTTCGAGGACGAGTTCAACGACCACAAGGTGGTCAAGGGCGCGTTGGCGATGGCCAACGCCGGGCCCAACACCAACGGCTCGCAGTTCTTCATCGTCACCACCGACGCCGCGCCCTGGCTCGACGGCAAGCACACCGTCTTCGGCGCGGTCGTCGACGGGATGGACGCGGTCACCGCGGTCGAGGGGACCGCGACCGACGGCTCGGACCGGCCGCTCGAGCCGCAGACGATCGAGCGCGTCGAGCTCTCCGAGTAGCTCACTCCTCCAGGCCCGACCAGAACCGCAGCCATTCCCGCTCGTTGTCGATCCCGGCCTCGAGGGTTATCCGCACGCCCTTCGGGATCTGCTCGCCGGCGAGCTCGAGGATGCGTTCGTACTCCTCCAGTTTCGCCCGGTGCGCGGCGAGCTGCCTCGTCGCCAGCGGGCCCGGGATCGGCGCCGAAGAAGACCTTCAGCAGCGCCTTGTCGCGGAGCTCGGGGAGCTCGTCGGTCGTCTCGCCCAGCCAATCCTCCAGCGCCCGGCGGCCCTTCGCGGTGATCTTGTAGTGCTTGCGCCGCCTGCCCTTCTGCTCCCGACGCTCGGACAGGTAGCCCGCGGCGGCCAGCCGTTCGGGCTCGGAGTAGAGCTGGGCGTGTTGGAGCGACCAGAAGTTGCCGAGGCTCGCGGCGACGCCGAGTTTGAGGTCATACGGGGTCGACTCGCCGGCCGCGTTGAGCATGCCGAGGACGATGTAGGAGGTGGTGTTCAGGCGGATCTCGCTTGACATGGGCTCGGGCGCGGAGTATAAAGAGGACCGTCTAAAATGGACCGTCAATAAAGGAGGAATGATGGCGGCTGAGGCGCAGACGGTAACCGGCAGGGACTACGGCTTGGGCTTCGAGACCCTGGAGTCGGAGATCTCGCTCGACTCCCTTCCCGTCGAGGGGTCGATCCCCGAGTGGCTGGCGGGGACGCTGATCCGAAACGGCCCCGCCAAGTACGAGGCCGGCGAGAGGCGATTCCGGCACTGGTTCGACGGCCTCGCGATGCTGCACCGGTTCAGCTTCTCCGGCGGCGAGGTCTCCTACGCGAACCGGTTCCTGCGCTCCAACGCGTACCGCGAGGCCGAGCAGGGCCGGATCTCCTACCGCGAGTTCGCCACCGACCCCTGCCGCTCGATCTTCAGGCGGGCGGCGACGATGTTCCGCCCGAACATGACCGACAACTGCAACGTCAACCTCGCCCGCCTCGGGGACGAGTACATCGCGATGACCGAGACGCCGCTTCCCGTCGCCTTCGACCCGGAGACCCTCGATGCGCTCGGCGTCGCCTATGAGGTGCCGGGCCTCCACGCCACCGCCCATCCTCATCACGACCGGGAGACGCGGCGAGCTGGTCGCCTACGTCACCCATTTCGGGCCGCGCTCCGAGTACCGGCTCTACGCCCAGCGCGACCGCTCCCATCAGCGGCGGATCGGGTCGCACCGGATCTCGGAGCCCTCCTACATGCACAGCTTCGCGATGACCGAGCGCCATCTGGTCCTCGTCGGCTTCCCGCTCGTCGTCAACCCGATGCAGCTCGCCCTCGGCGGCCGGCCGTTCATCGAGAACTACCGCTGGAAGCCGGAGCTCGGCACCCGCTTCCTGGTCTTCGACCGCGGCAGCGGCGAGCTGGTCCGGACCTGCGAGGCCGATGCCTGCTTCTCCTTCCACCACATCAACGCCTTCGAACGCGGGTCGGAGATCGTGATCGACATGGCGTCCTACGAGGATGCCTCGATCGTCGACTCGCTCTTCCTCGACCGCGTCCGCACCGACCCGCCGACCGGCTCGAGCCTCGCCCGCGCGGTCCGCTACCGGATCGCACCCGATTCCGACCAGGTCCGCAGCGAAGAGCTCAGCGACGCCGCGCTCGAGCTGCCGCAGGTCGACTACGGCGAGCGCAACGGACGCCCCTACCGGTTCCTCTACGGGGTCGGCGCCAACCCCGACGGCGACGCGCCGGACTTCATCGATCAGCTGATCAAGATCGACGTCGAGAGCGGGGAGGAGCGGAGCTGGTTCGAGCCGGGCACCTACCCCGGCGAGCCGGTCTTCGTCCCCTCACCGGAGCCCGATCGGGGCGAGGACGAGGGCGTTCTGCTCTCGGTCGTCCTCGACAGCGCCGCCGCCACCTCGTTCCTGCTCGTCCTCGACGCCGGCAGCCTCGAGGAGGTCGGCCGGGCGCAGGTGCCGCACCACATCCCGTTCGGGTTCCACGGCCAGTACTTCGACTAGGCCAGGGCCCCGCTCGCGGGCGGGTCGGGCCCCGACTGCATTTCCTCGAAGCGCTGGGTCGGCAATCGGCGGGTCGTGAAGAAGGCGCCGACGACGAGGAAGGCGGCGAACAGGAGTGCGGTCTTGAGGGCGTCGAGCTGGGAGTCTTCGTAGTTGTCGACGAGCGCTTCGACGGTCTTCGGGTCGAGGCCCTCCTCGGTCGCGATCGTCTCGACTTCGGCGGCGGCGATGAAGCTGCCGCCGGAGCTGAGGTTGTCCTGGACCTGTTCGTTGACCTCGCTGGAGATCCTCGGGTCGGACTCGACCTTGCTCGAGAAGGCGGTGATCAGGCCGGTGATCACGATCGCGCCGAGCACGGCCGTCCCGAGCGAGGAGCCGAGCTGCTGCGCGGTGTTCTGGATCCCTCCCGCCTCGCTGCGGTCGTCGTCCCCGACCGAGGACTGGACGACGTTTCCGAGCTGGGAGATGACCAGGCCCATGCCGACCCCGAGGACGCCCATCGCGACCAGGAAGGAGCTGTCGTCGAGCTCGGGGTTGATCGTGTCCAGCAGAAGCAGTGTCGCGACCAGGGTGATCGAGGAGCCCCGCCCGGACCAGGGTCCTGGGAGCGAAGCGTCCCGACAGCGCCGAGCCGACGAGCGCGGTGACGAACAGGCCGACCGAGGTCGGCAGCATCCGCACACCGGTTTCCAGCGCGTCGAGGCCCTGGACGATCTGCAGGTAGAGCGGGATCGTGAAGAAGATCCCCATCAGGATCATGTTCTGGGCGAGCAGCATCGCCGTCCCGCCCCGCAGGGATGGGATCCGGAGGAGGTCGAAGGTGGACCAGCGGCGGCCAGGCCGATGCTCCTCCCGGCGGCGCTCCCAGGCGACGGAAGCCGCCGAGGACGAGCAGCCCCGGCGGCGATCACGAACGGGGTCAGCGAGAACCCGAACGGCTCGATCGGCGAGTCCAGCGGTCGCAGCCAGCCCCAGTTGCTCGCCTGGAGGACGCCGAACACGATCAGCGCCAGCCCCGATGCCGAGAGAACGCTGCCGACCCAGTCGAGCCCCTCGGCCGGGCCCTCCCGCTCGGGCTCCTTGATCAGGCGGGTGCCGATCAGGATGCCGATCGCGACGATGACCTCGCCGACGAAGACCAGCCTCCAGCTGAACTCGGTCGTCGCCCAGCCGCCGAGGATCGGGCCGACGGCGATCCCGGCCCCGGCGACGCCGCCGAGGACGCCGTAGGCGATCGCGCGATCGGCGCCCCTGTAGTTGCCGGCGACGAGCGCCACCATCGCCGGCAGCACCAGCGCCGCGCCGATCCCCTCGAGGATCGACCAGCCGAACATCAGCGAGGGAACGTTCCAGGAGGCGGCGGTCAGGCCCGAGCCGACCGCGTAGATGCAGAGCCCGATCGCGAAGGCGCGGCGCCGTCCGAAGATGTCGCCGAGCTTGCCGCCGGTCAGCATCAGCCCGGCCATCACCAGCGCGTAGAGGGCGATCACCATCTGGATCGTGGTGACGGTGGTGTCGAAGTCCTCGACCAATTGGGAGATCGCGACGTTCATCACCGCCTGGTCGAGGACCATCAGGAACTGTGCCGTCGCCAGCACCGCGAGCACTGCCCATCTCCCCATTACGCGGGCGAGCCTACCGGCAGGTCAGGAACTCGGCGGCTCCGGGCGGCCGACCGCGGCTTCGATTCGATCCAGCCGCTCGACGATCTCCTCGAGTTTGCCGGCGAGCGGGTGCTCTTCCGGATCCTCGAGAACCCTCAGTTTGGCCGACTGCACGAAGGCTGCGGCGATCGAGGCGGTGACGACCGCGACGAGGCTGACGCCGAGGAGCATCACGACGCCGCCGATGAAGCGACCCTCGGTGTTGTGGGGGACGAAGTCGCCGTAGCCGACGGTCGTCACGGTCTGGATCGCCCACCAGGCTGCGACGCCAAGGTTGGGATAGTCCTCGCGGTCGAAGACGAATATGAGGACGGCGGCAACCGAGGTGAGGGTCAGTGTGAACAGCGAGATGACGACCGCGGCTCTCCGCACGGTGAGCTGGCGCGAGGTCAACCACCGTCCCACCCGGTGCTGGCGCATGGCCGCTTTCCCGTCGGACATCGTGACAAGGCTAGACCGCCAACCGGAAGTCTTGCCTAGCCGCCGGTGAGGATGATCACGATGAAGAGGAGGAGGACCGCCTCGCTGACGATCCACGAGTTGGCGTCCATCCAGTCCCGGATCTTGGGAAGCACAACCTCAGCGCGGCTGCCGAGCAGCACGACGAGAATCGCCGGGGTCGCGAGCAGGAGGGCGGTCAGGCCGATGAACGGGAAGCAGTTCGACCCAGGAGTCGCCTCGATCCGCGATGTGGCTTCCGATGCTGATCGAGACGACGAGGTCGCTGGGGAAGAAAGCAAGCAGCAGAAACCCGAGGACGAAGGCGAATTTCGGCGTTGCATCCCTCCAGTTTTCCCATCCATTTCGGCGGTTCCGATTGCTTCCGACTCCGGAACGCATGGAACATCGCGAACAGCAGGAGCGCCAGGATCGAGATAGTCGACCGTGCTGAGCCCCGATTCGTCGGATTCGTCCGAGACCCCGTTGATCAGGAGGAAGGCGAGGCTCGTGATCAGGGTGATCGAGATGAGCGCCGCCGAGCGACGTAGGCGGCAGAGGATGGACGCCAGCTGTCGCTGGTGGCGAAGAAGAAGGCGCTGATGATCTGTGGACCGGCGATCATCACGAACGCCAGCGGCAGAATTGTCAGGAAATCCACTGACTCTCCTCAGGTTGGCGGCAGCCTCTCACATTGGTGACGCTGATCGCCGGCCTGGTCAGCCTGTGGCGGCCGCGGCATCGGCGCTGACCGGCTCCGCGCCCCGCCCGTCTTCGTCCGCGTACCGGCTCAGCAGCTCGCGCTCGTGCTCGTTGTCGGGGAAGAGGAAGTAGACGAGCGCGGCGCCGATCAGGATCGCGACGATGCCGGCGCTGTAGGCCCAGGCGTCCCCCTGCAGGAAGGCGCTCTTGGCGCCGGCGATGATCGACGAGGCGTGCGCGGGGTACTGGGATGCGAGGTCCGCGGCGCTCGAGAACGACTTCGTCAGCTCGCCTTCGACGTTGGAGTTCACATGGTCGGGGGCGGCCGCCACCGATTCGGAGGCCGCCGCCGCGTAGCCGGCGGTCAGCAGCGCCCCGAGGATCGACTGCATGATCGCGCCGCCGAGGTCGCGCTGGAGGTCGGCGGTCGCCGAGGCCATCCCCGCCCGCCGAACGGGAACCGAGCCGGTCAGCGAGTGCGAGGCCGGGGTGCCGGCGAAACCGACGCCGATCCCGACCAGCGCGTAGCCGAGGCCGACCTTCCAGTAGGGGATCCCTTCCTTCCAGAGCAGCAGCATCGTCACGAAGCCGAGCAGGCAGAACACGTACCCGACCAGGAGGGTGAAGCGCGCTCCCCGCGCCTCGACGAGTTTGGCGGAGCGCGGCGCGACGACGACCATGAACGCCGCAGCGGGAAGGATCGCGAGCCCGGCGTCGAGGGTCGAGTAGTCGAGGACGTTCTGGAGGAACTGCTGGCCGACGAACATCGCCGCCATCAGCGAGCCGAAGACGATGATCCCGGCGCAGGCCGCGACCCAGAAGATCCGCCGGCCGGCGACGTCGAGGTCGTAGAGCGGGTTGGCGAGGCGTCGCTGGCGGATGACGAAGGCGGCGATCGACGCCAGCGCGACGATCGCCGAGCCCGACCGCGACGGTGCCCGCTTCGGGGACCGGGGCGAAGTTGATGGCGAGGACGAGGGCGGCGACCATCAGCACCGAGAGCACGCCGCTGAGGTTGTCCACCGGCTCCGTCGACTCGTTGACGTGGGCGGGGACGAAGCGCCACGCGAGGTAGAGGGCGACGACCGCGAGCGGCAGGGTGATGTAGAAGACCGAGCTCCAGTCGAACTGGGTCAGCAGGGCGCCGGAGATCAGCGGCCCGAGGGCCGCGATGCCGCCGCCCAGCGCGGACCAGAGCGCGATCGACCGGGTCCGCTCCGGTCCCGACCAGAGGGCGGTGATCAGGGCCAGGGTCGTCGGGAACGCCATCCCGGCCGCGAGGCCGCCGAGCACTCGGGCGACGAAGAGGAACTCGATCGACGGCGCCAGCCCGGCGAGCACCGAGGCCGGTATCGCCAGCCCGGTCCCGAGCAGGAGCATCGTCTTCCGTCCGTAGCGATCGCCCAGCGCCCCGAGATAGAGCACCGAGCCGGCGAGCCCCAGCGAGTATCCGACCGCGACCAGGTTGAGGCTGACCTGGCCGGCGTCGAAGGCCTTGCCGATGTCGGGAAGGGCGACGTTCGCGACCGCGAGGTTGAGGTTGGCGACAGCCGCGACGAGGATCAGGGCCGTGAGGACCGCCTTGGCCCGGTCGGGTCGCTCGCTTTCGGTTCGGCTGGCTCATCGTCGAGGACCGCGATGGAGCCTTTCACAAGCGGGTTGCATGGGGAATGACGGATGTGGCAGGGTGTCCTTGCTCCACGACGAAAGGCGAGGAATGAAACTGCGACGGTCCGGCATCTCGGTGGCCCTGGTCACCACGGCTTTGTTCTTTGCGACGGCGGCGGCGGCCATCGCCGACAACGCGACGCCGCTCGGAGGGAGCCCCCTCAACGTCTACGTCGGGGAACGGGGCCAGCTCCAGGCCGTCCGGACCGACAGCTCGCAGCGGGATCTTCTTCCCCTCGTCGAGCCAGGTCGGCGACGCCGGGTTCTTCCTCGCCTTCCCGTGCGGATTCCCGGAAGCGCAACCCGAACGACGTCTCGGGCTTCGAAGGCAACGCCGGCCCCCACGGGCTCGAAGAATATCACGCCGGTCTCGCAGTCGCTGTCCGTCAGCGGCAGCGGCACCGCCGCCGACCCGCTGAAACAGGTCACGACCTACACGTCCCCGGTCGGCCTGGCCGTGACCCAGACGACCACCTACGTCAACGGCTCCCAGGAATTCCGGGTCCGCTGGGAAGTCAACAACATCTCCGGCGTCGCGGTCAATTTCAAGGCGCTCGCGGCCGCCGACTTCTACTTCCAGGGCGACGACGCCGGCACCGGGATCTTCACCGCCGGGCCGCCGCGCTTCATCGGCGGCACCAACCTCGACACCGGGCTCCTCCGGCGGGTTCGCCGAAGTGACCGGAGGCGGCCTCGCGCCGTGGTCGGCCTACCAGGCCCTCCGATTACGGCAGCTCACCGGACGAGGTCTGGGGCAAGATCGAGGAATCGGCCTCGAGCATCGACGCGCGACCTTCGACGACTCGGTGCTCTCCGAAGCGGCCGACAACGCCGGCGGCGTCGAGTGGGACCAGGACGCGACCGGGCCGGGCCTCGCCCCCGGCGCGACCCGCTCCTACGAGCTGGTGGTCAGAAGCGCGGTCCCCTCGGCGCTGCAGCTCAATCCGACCAACGGCGGCCTCGCGCCAGGGCGTGCCGATCAACATCACCGCGACGGCCCTCGACAGCAACGGCCAGCCCTACGCCGGCAAGACGCTCCGCTACTCGATCGCCGGCCCCAACGCGGCGACCGGGAGCGCCACGCTCGACGCCGACCGGCTCCGCGGTGATCACCGATCCCGGCAAAAAAGCCGGGACCGACACCGTGACCGCGTTCGTCGACTTCAACGGCAACGGAACCCGCGATACGGTCGAGCCGCAGGCCTCGGCGCAGGCGACGTTCGTCGACTCGGTGCCGCCAAACTGCTCGCTCAAGGCCAGCGGAACACTGAGCGCCGGTGGCGAATCCGGGAAACCGCTGGTGATCAACGTGAGTTGCGGCGAGGCCGGGACCGTCACTCTCGCCACCACCCTCGAAGCCCCCGCAGCCGGCGGCTCCTCGGCGAGCGCGTCGAAGAAGGTGAAGATCAAGCTCAAGCCGGTCAAGAAGAAGGTCAAGAAGGGCAAGAAGACCGCGTTCAAGATCAAGATCCCGAAGAGCGTCGCCCACAAGTACGCCGGCAAGACGCTGAAGGCGAAGATCAAGGTCACCGCCAAGGACAAGCAGGGCAACAAGAAGACGAAGACCTCGAAGGCAAAGGTCAAGTTCGCGAAGCTGGGGAAGTGACACCGAGTGAAGCTGGCCCTGACCGCGGCGCTGGTCGGCTCGGCGCTGTTCGCGAGCTCCGCGAGCGCCGCCGTCACCGTCAACACGACCACCGACTCGAATGCGCCCGGGGGGTGCGCGGGGGCCCCGGGTGACTGCTCGTTGCACCAGGCGGTCGCGGTCGCGTCGCCGGGCGAGACGGTGATCGTCCCCGCCGGGACCTACCCGATCAGCCTCGGTGGCCTGACGATCACGCAGGCCCAGAACATCCAGGGGGCCGGCGCCCGGGCGACGAAGGTGATCGTCGACGGCGGCACCTCGGCGAACACGTTCCTGGTCGCGAGCCCGGACCAGGTGACGATCTCGGGGATGACGATCTCCTCCGGGCACGTGGTCGGAGAAGGGATCGATTTTCTCCACGGCGGAGCCGTCGCCAACCTGAGCAATTCGGTTCTCTCCCTGGTCGGAGTCGCGGTGACGGGGACCACCCTCGAGAAGACCGACACCTCCAGCGGCGCGGTTCGCGGCGCCGGGATCACGAACAACGGGACCCTCAGCGTCGCCGACAGCACGGTGAGCGGGAACACCGAGGTGGTGACGGGGCCGGAAAGCGTCGCCCAGGGGGCCGGGATCTTCAACTCCGGGGGAACGGTCTCGATCGTCAACAGCACCATCTTCGGCAACTCGCAGATCGCGACCTCCGGGGCGCTCACGGGCGGCTCGGCGATCACCAACCTCGGGACCGAACTCACGCTTCTCAACGTCACCGTCGCCGGCAACTCCGGCGCGCCCGCGATCGCCAACTTCGCCACGATCGCACCCGGAACTCGATCTTCTCCAATGCCCCCGGCGGCAACTGCGACGGCGCGCTGACCTCGCAGGGGACCAACATCGAGAGCACCGACCAGTGCGGGCTCCACGCCGCCGGCGACCAGGTGGGCACGGAGCCGCTGCTGGGCCCCCTCGCCGACAACGGCGGCCAGACCGACACCCTCGCCCTCCTCCCCGGCAGCCCGGCGATCGACCACGCATCCGCCTGCACGCCCACCGATCAGCGCGGCGTCGTCCGGCCCCAGGGCGGGGCCTGCGACGTCGGGGCGTTCGAGCTGGTGCCTTCGATCGCCACGCCCTCGAACGCGTTCAAGTTCGGGCAGCTGAAGCGCAACAAGGCGAAGGGGACGGCGGTCCTTTCCGTCACCGTCCCCGGCCCGGGGACCATCGCGCTGGCCGGCAAGGGGATCGTCGCCAAACCGGCCAAGCCGATCGCCGCGGCGGGCGTCGTCAAGCTCCAGATCAAGGCGAAGGGCAAGGCCCGCCGCAAGCTCGTCCGCGCCGGCAAGGCCAAGGTGACCGCCAAGGTCACCTACACCCCGACCGGCGGCGCCGCCAACACGCAGGCGAAGACGGCGAAGCTGATCAAGCGCGGCTAGCCCGAAGGCAGCGGCTTTACTGCAGGGAAGACCGCCGAACTGCCGAACCGAGGCAGCATGGTCTTTTCGCTTTCGTTCTTCCGAGCCGTGCGGGACCTGGTACGCGCAGTTGCCGAAGTTGCACGCAATCCTGATACTCAGGCGCTGCCTGTAGTTGCGGGAACCCTGATTCTCATCGGGACGGTGTTCTACTGGCGGACCGAAGGCTGGACGATCATTGAATCGTTCTACTTCTCGGTCATCACGCTGACGACAGTCGGGTATGGCGATCTGACGCCGACAAGCGCGGGCACCCAGATATTCACCGTCGTCTACATCCTGATCGGCATCGGCGTGCTCGTGGCCCTGCTGACCTCCATTGCTCAGGCGTACATCAAACAGAAGGCCGAGGGACCCAGCGGTCGGGAACGTCTGAAGGCTCGTCGCCAGCACACCGAACCGGATTGACGTGAAACCGTATTGGGCTGCGGCATCTGGCTCGCTGTAGCGGAGGGGGTGGGATTCGAACCCACGAGACGCCTTGCGACGCCTAACGGCTTTCAAGGCCGCCGCATTCAACCGCTCTGCCACCCCTCCGGGGGTAGGCGGGTGAGCGTAGGTGATTGGATCGACGTATGCGCCGGTTGCTCGTCCTCGCCTCGACGATGGTCTTCTTCGACGTCGCGTTCTATTCCGCGATCGCTCCGCTGCTGCCGCATTACGTCTCCGAGTTCGGGCTGAGCGAGGCCGAGGCCGGGATCCTCCAGGGGTCCTACGCCGCCGGGACCCTGCTCGCGGCGCTGCCGGCCGGGATGCTGGTGGCGCGGATCGGCCCGCGGGCCACCGTGCTCGGCGGGCTGGTCCTGTTCGGCCTCTCCGGGCTCGCCTTCGGGTTCGGCAACTCGGTCGTCCTCCTCGTCGCCGCCCGCTTCACCCAGGGGGCGGGGGGAGCGATGATCTGGTCCGGCTCGTTCGCCTGGCTGATCGCCGAGTACCCGCCGGATCGGCGCGGGGCGGTGATCGGGACCGTCGTCGGAACCGCGGTCGCCGGCGCCCTGTTCGGGCCGCTGCTCGGCGGGGTCGCCGCCCAGATCGGAACCGAGGCGGTGTTCGGTGCCGTCGCCCTCGTCGCCGTGGCGCTGGCGATCGCCGCCGCCCGCACTCCCGAGGTCGGGGTCAGCGACGTCCAGAACCTGCGAGACGCGCTCGCGGCGATCACCTCGCGCCCGATCGTGATCGCGACCGGGTTCGTCGCCGCCCCCTCGCTGATGGCGGGCGCGATCGAGGTCCTGGTCCCGCTTCGGATCGACGACCTCGGCGGCAGCGCGACCGTGATCGCGGCCGGATTTGTCGTCGCGGCGGCGATCGAGGCGGCGCTCGCCCCGATCGCCGGCCGCTACTCGGATCGCGCCGGCCGCCGGATCCCGTTTGTCGGCGGCATCCTCGTCTGCGCGGTCGCGATGATCGGGCTCGCCATCGCGCAGGCGATCGGCGTCGTCTTCGCCGCCCTCTTCGTCATCGCCTTCGGCTCCGGGCTCTCATTCACGCCGGCGATCACCCTGCTCTCGGAGGCGGGGGAAGCGGCGCGGCTGCACGAGGGATTTGCGGCCGGGCTCTCGAACATCGCCTGGGCGTCGGGGCAGGTGATCGGGGCGCTGGTCGGCGGCGGCCTCGCCAGCGCCGTCGGTTTCGCCGCGCCGAATCTCGCCGTCGCCGCGGTCCTTGCCGCGACCGCGGTCTACGCGGGCCGGATGCTGGGCGCTGGATACGCTGCGCCGATGACGTCGTCGGGGGGCAGCTAGCGGTGGCGGCCGAGTGGCGCAACTGGGCCGGCGATCAGGCGTGCCGGCCGGTGGAGAGGATGGCGCCCCGCAATCGCGACGAGCTGGCGGCGGCGGTCGCCGCGGCGACGGAGGCGGGCAGGAAGGTGAGCGTCGCCGGCTCGGGCCACTCCTTCACCGAGGCGGCGATGACCGACGGGACGCTGATCGACATCGGCGCCCTCGGCGGCGTCATCGACGCCGACCCCTCCTCGGGGCTGGTCAGGGTCGGCGCCGGCGCGACCCTCGCCGAGGTCAACGAGGAGCTCGACCGCCTCGGCCTGGCGATGGAGAACCTCGGCGACATCGACCGCCAGACCGTCGCCGGCGCGATCTCGACCGGGACCCACGGCACCGGGGTGAAGTTCGGCAACCTCTCGACCCAGGTCGTCGCGATCGAGCTGGTCACCGCCGACGGCGAGGTCCGCGAGCTCGACGACTCCGAGCCCGACCTGCTGCGGGCGGCGCGGGTCGGGATCGGGGCGCTGGGCGCGATCAGCGCCGTCACCCTCCGCTGCGTCCCCGCCTTCACCCTGCAGATGGTCTCCAAGCCGGTGCCGCGGGAAGAGGTGCTGAGCACCTTCGCCGAGCGGGCCGAGGCCAACGACCACTTCGAGCTCTTCACCTTTCCCTACGCGGACTCCGCCCTCGTCCTCGAACGGGACCGCACCGACTCGGAGCCGCGCCCGCGGGGGAAGCTCGGCGCCTACCTCAACGACATCGTGCTCGAGAACTGGGCGCTCGGCGCCTTCTCGGCGGCGACCAGGGCGATTCCGGCGACGATCCCGGGCGGCTCGCGGCTCGCGGCGCGGCTGGCCTCGGGCGGCAGGGTCACCGATCGCAGCGACCGGATCTTCGCCAGCGAGCGGCGGGTCCGGTTCACCGAGATGGAGTACGGGGTCCCGCGGGAGAACGGCCCCGAGGCCGCCCGGCGGGTGGTCGAGTGGGTGCGCGAGAACCGCTACCCCGTCTTCTTCCCGATCGAGATGCGGGTGGCGGCGGGCGACGATGCCCTGCTCAGCCCCTCGCACGAGCGCGACACCACCTACATCGCCGTCCACCAGTACCGGGGGATGGAGTGGCGGCCCTACTTCGAAGCGGTCGAGGAGATCATGAACTCCTACGGCGGGCGCCCCCACTGGGGCAAGCGCCACTTCCAGACGGCCGAGACGCTGCGGCCCCGCTACCCGCGCTGGGACGATTTCGCGGCGGCCCGGGACCGGCTCGACCCCGGGCGCACCTTCGCCAACGAGTACGCCGAGCGGGTGCTCGGCCCCTAGGGCCTAGAGGAAGGCCTGGCCCTCGCCGCGGTAGGTCGGGACCTCGTCGACGATCCGGCCGCCCTCGACCAGGTGCAGGGAGTCGAATCGCTCGCAGAGCTCGCCGGCCTTGGCGTGGCGCAGGTAGACGCGGTCGCCGATCCGCAGCTCGGCCGCCGCCGGCCCGAGCAGCGGCGTCTGCACCTCGCCGGCTCCCTCCTCGGCGTCGAGCTCGAGGCCCGGCGGCAGCCACGGGGCGGGGAGCCGGGCGGCGTCGCCGCTGCCCGAGGCGAGGTAGCCGCCGCCGAGCGCGGTCGCGACCCGCGGCGAGGGCTTGCGGACGATCGGCAGCGCGAATCCCGCCGCCGGGGTCAGCGTGAAGCGGCTGTAGTGGTCGAAGAGGGCGGGGGCGTAGAAGCCCGATCCGGCGGTGACCTCGGTGACGGCGTCCTCGGCCGCGGTCAGCTCGAGGCTCCCGGTGCCGCCCCCGTTGACGATCCCGAGCTCGGCGAACTCGGAGATCGCGGCGACGATCGCTCCCCGCCGCTCGGCGAGCTCGGCGGCCGAGCGCCGCTGCATGAACCGGATCGCCCGGCCGCGCAGGCGCCGGCCCGGCGGCTCGTCGCCGACCCCGGCGATCTGGCCCTCGTAGGCCATCAGCGCGGCGAGGTCGAGCTGCGGGCGCCGGTCGATCTCCTGCGCCAGGGCGACGGCCTGCTCGACGGTGTGGACCGGGGAGCGCTTCGGCCCCGCCTTGACCCGGCCGCCGAGGGCCCACCAGCTCGCATCGACGTCGATGCAGACCCGGACCGGAGCCGCCCCGGTGCCGAGAACCGACTCGATCGCGTCGAGGTGCTCGACGCAGTCGACCATCACGATCGGCGCCTCGCCGGGGTTGGCGGCCGAGCGCAGCGCCAGCTCGCCGAGGGCGCCGGTGTCGGCGGTCGGGTAGGCGAGCAGCAGGTTCTCGTGGCCGTGCTCGGCGAGCCAGAGCGTCTCCGGCAGGGTGTAGGTCATCAGCCCGGCGAAGCGCTCGTCGGAGGAGAGGATCCGCTCGAGGACGGCGCGGCAGCGCACCGACTTGCTCGCGACCCTGACCGGCTTCGTCCCGGCCCGCCCCAGCATCTCCTCGGCGTTCGACCGCATCGCGTCGAGGTCGACGAACGCGAACGGCGCCTCCACCTCGGCGAAAATCTCCTCGTACTCCGCGTGGGACCGGTTGGGTGCCGTCATCGCGTGTCGAGCGTAACCCGCCGGCGCGGACGCGGGCGAAGGAGGCGGCGGTATCTTGTTCCCCGCCCGGAGAGGTGGCCGAGTGGCTGAAGGCACTCGCCTGCTAAGCGAGTAGGGGGCGCAAGCTCTCTCGAGGGTTCGAATCCCTCCCTCTCCGCTCCCGGCTCAACCCAGGCGCGAGCGGACGACGACGGTCGCGCCGTGGGCGGGGATCATCGTCACGTTGCGGTGCCGCGCCCGCTCCGGCTCGGGATCCGCGGCCTCGAGGTCGAGGCGCCGTGCCATCGCCTCGAGCACGACCCGCTGCTCGGCCATCGCCAGCGTCGCGCCGAGGCAGCGGCGGGTGCCGCCGCCGAACGGGATCCACTCGTAGGTGCCCGGCTTGCGCCCGGCCCAGCGCTCGGGCCGGAACTCGAACGGCTCCGGATAGAGGTCCTCGCGGTGGTGGAGGAGGAGGATGCTGACCAGGATCGGGGTCTCGGCCTGCACCGCGTAGGGGCCCAGTCGCCACGGTTCCATCACCCGGCGGCCGACGATCGGGACAACCGGCCGCGATCGCATCGTCTCGAAGATCGTCGCCTCGACCTCCTCCTCGGCGCCCTCCCCGGAGCGGACCGCATCGCGCAGGCGGTCATGCGCCTCGGGTGTGCGGACGAGGCGCTCCCAGGCCCAGGCGAGCGAGTTCGCGGTCGTCTCGTGGCCGGCGAGGACGAGGGTCAGGAGCTCGTCGCGGACCTCGCGGTCGCTCAGTTCCTCGCCGTCCTCGGTCCTGGCCAGGAGGAGCTGGGAGAGGATGTCGCGGCGCTCGCCGAGGTCGTCGGCGCCGCGGCGGCGGGCGATCACCGCGTAGGTCGGGCGGTCGAGGAGGTTGAGCGCGACCTTGGTGAGAGCGACCGGCTCGTCGCGGAAGAGGTTCATCAGCTCGCCGATCTGGGCGACCGGCTTGGTCGAGAGCGGCGACCAGGCGCTTGGTCGCGAACCGCAGCCAGTACTCGGGGGTGTCGCGGCGCGGGATGCCCTCGATCCCGAAGATCCCGGCCATGATCACGTCGAGCGTGATCGCCTGCATCCGCGGCGCGAGCGGGAACGGCCGGCCGATCGGCCAGCCATCGATCTCGCGCTCGGCGGCGGCCGCGATCGAACGCGCGTAGCTCTCGATCGCCTCGCCGTGGAAGTGGGGGAGGAGCAGCTTGCGCTGCCGCATGTGCCTGGGGCCGAGCGCGGTCAGGACCGAGTTCGGGCCGACGATCGGCGCCAGCGGCGACTCCGCCGCCAGCGACGGCGCCACCTCGGGGTCGGCGGTGAACAGCGAGCGGACGTGATCCGGGTGGCTGACGATCACCAGGCCGCCCGGCATCGCGGTCCGCATCCGGAAGGTCTCGCCGAGGCGCCGCCGGGCGCCGAAGACGAACTGGATCTGGCGCTGGTTGAAGCGGAGGATCTGGGCCGCGGGGTTGACCTCGACGACCGGCGGCGCGGGGAGCGCCTCCTGCTCGATGCTCGAGATCGGCCCGGCGGGGGAATCGGCGTACATCCACCAGCAAGGCTACACAGATCGATGTCATATTTAGCGGGCAGCGCCGACCATCTACAGTCGTTCTGATGCAGGCAGAGCCGCAGAAGCGAGAAGGCCGGCGGACGAAGATCATCGCCACGGTCGGCCCGGCGAGCTGGGACCCCCCGGTCCTGGCGCAGCTGATCGAAGCCGGAGTCGATGTCTTCAGGCTCAACTTCTCCCACGCCGACCGCGATCGCCAGGCGGGGACGATCGAAGCGATCCGCAACGCCTCCGCGAAGGCCGGGCACGACGTCGCGGTTCTCGGCGACCTGCCGGGGCCGAAGCTCCGGATCGGGGAGCTCCGCAACGACGTCGCCGAGCTCGAGACCGGCACCCACGTGAAGCTCACCCCGGAGGAAATCGAGGGAGACAGCGAGACGATCCCGATCGACTGGCCGGGCCTCTCCTCGCTGCGCGAGGACGAGCTCGTCTACCTCGCCGACGGCGCGATCCGCCTCCGGGTGAGCGAGCCCGAGACCGACGCCGAGGGGGTCGGTTGCGAGGTCGAGGTCGGCGGGACGCTCTCCTCCCACAAGGGGATGAACGTCCCCGGCGCGACCGCGCAGGCGACGACCGACGGTGACCTGGGATGGGTCGAGTTCGCGGTCGAGCACGGCATCGACCTGCTTGCGGTCTCCTTCGTCTCGACCGCCGCCGATCTCGTCCCGGCGGCGGAGCGGTTGCGCTCGCTCGACTCCGACATCCCGCTGATCGCGAAGATCGAGAAGCGGCAGGCCGCCGAGAACTACGAGGAGATCATCGAGGCCGCGACCGGCGGGATCATGGTCGCCCGTGGCGACCTCGGGATCGAGCTGCCGCTGGCCGAGGTCCCGGTCGTCCAGAAACGTCTGATCCGGGCCGCCGGCCACCGCTCGAAGCCGGCGATCACGGCGACCCAGATGCTGGCCTCGATGGTGACCGCGCGACGGCCGACCCGGGCCGAGGTGACCGACGTCGCCAACGCGATCTACGACGGCACCGACGCGGTGATGCTCTCCGAGGAGACCGCGGTCGGCGCCAACCCGATCGAGGCGGTCCGGGTGATGGACAGGATCGCGAGGGCGACCGAGCCCGACCTCCCCTACGGCGACTGGCTCTTCAACCGCACCAACCAGAACGACCAGGAGGTCGCCGACTCGGTCTCCTGGGGGGCGGTCGGGGCGGTCTACCGGCTCGGGCTGAAGGCGTTGGTCGTCCCCACCTACAGCGGCCGCACCGCCCGGCTCGTCTCCGCCCACCGCCCGAAAGTCCCGGTGCTGGCGATCTCACCGCGGATCGAGACCGTGCGCCGGCTCAACGTCCTCTGGGGGATCACCGCCCTCCACAGCGACCACGAGAAGGAAGTCCGGGCGCTGCTCGAGGACTGCGCCGCGCTCGCCGGCAGCCACGGCATCGCCAAATCGGGGGACCTGATCGCGATCACCGCCGGCCTGCCCGAGCAGGAACTGGGCACCAACTTGTTCGAGGTGCACCGGGTCCCTTAGGCTGGCCCGGTGAGCCGGATCAGACCGCCCTCACCTTCGATGGCCGTCGCGATCGCCGCGCTGGTGATCGCGATCGCCGGGACCGCGGTCGCGAGCGTCGGGACGATCAGCGTCCTGACCAAGAACGACAAGAAGCAGATCAAGAAGATCGCCGGCAAGGTCGCGGATCAGCGGGTCCGGAGCGCGTCGTCGGGCCTCGTCGTCAAGAGTGCCGGCAGCGCCGACATCGCGAAAGTCGCCGACACCGCGATAGCCGCCGACAGCGCGAAAGTCGGCCGGCTCCGCCGCCGTCGCCGGCAGCGTCTCGAGTCAGCTCTGGGCGATCGTCCACGCCGACGGCACGCTCTCTCGCGGTAGCCCCGGGATCGTCGGCTCGAGTGCGGAAAGCGAAGGGAAGAACACGGTCGTCACCGACCGCAACCTCAGTCAATGCTTCTATGTCGCGACGCTCGGCGGCGATTCACCGGACGTGGGGCTGAAGGGCGAAATCTCCGTCGACCCGATGAGTGGAGACCCAAACGCCGTCTATGTCCGTACCGGCAATGAGGAAACCCACTCAAACGCGGCCAAGCCCTTCACCCTCCTGATCAGCTGCTGATGCGACTCGAGCGCGACGAGACGGGGCTGGCGGTCGCGACCTTCGACAGCCCGCCGCTGAATCTGTTCGACGCCGCGATGTTCGAGTCGCTGCGAAGGACGGTCGACGAGCTCGCCGGCGACCCGCCCCGCGCCGTCCTCTTCCGCGCCGAGGGCAGGGCCGTCTCGGGCGGCGTCGACGTCCACGAGTTCGCGGGCGTGACGCCGGAGCAGGGATCGGAGCTGTGGTCCGAGCTGCTCGCGGTCGTCGACAAGGTCGAACTGCTGCCGGCGCCGGTCGTCTTCGCGGCCCACGCCCTGACCCTGACCGCCGCGTTCGAGCTGGCGCTCGCCTGCGACCTGATCGTCGCCGCCCGCTCCGCCCAGTTCGGCCTCGTCGAGCGGGTCGTCGGCCTGACCCCGTCGATGGGCGGCACCCAGCGCCTCGCCGAGCGCGCCGGCAGCGGCCGCGCCCGCCAGCTGGTGATGACCGGCGACCTCTTCGGCGCCGAGGAGCTGGAGCGCTGGAACGTCGTCAACTACGTCTACGACGACGCGGAGTTCGAGGCGCGCTCGCGCGCCCTGGCCGCCGACCTCGCCGCCGGCCCGACCCGGGCCCACGCGATGACGAAGCACGTGCTGCGCCGCTTCCGCGAGGGCGGGATCCCGGCCGCCGACGACGCGATCCGCGAGGACGCGGGGGAGCTGTTCGCGACCGAGGACCTGAAGGGCGCCGTGGAGACCTTCCTCGAGAAGGGCCCCGGGCACGCCGAGTTCAGCGGCCGCTGACCGGCCGCCACATCGTCGAGACGGCCACCTGCTCGTCGGGCCGGGTGAACCCGCCGACCCTCTCGAACCCGTGCCGTTCGTATCGAGGGTCGTTGGCGGAGTTGGTCGACTCGAGATAGGCGGGCATGCCCTCGGCGTCGACCCGGGCGAGGTTCTCGGCCAGCAGGGCCATTCCGAGCCCGCTTCCGCGGTGGTCGGGATGGGTGGCGAGCAGCCCCAGGTAGTAGTGGGGCGTGCCCTGCGGGTGGCTGCGCTCGAAGCGGTCGAGCAGCTCGAGGATCTCGATCGCTGCGGGGCTCGGCCAGCTCGCGGAGCAGCGGCTCGACCCGCTCCTCCTCATCCTCGGTCAGCTCGGTTCCCCCCGGCGGGATCCAGACCGAGACCGCCGCGTAATCGCCCTCGACCCAGATCCACGGATAGCGCAGAGCGCTGGCGACGTAGAAGCGCCACCAGGGTTCGAGGTTCTCGGGCTCGGGGAAGGCCCAGCTCCAGATCGGGTCCTGCGCGAAGGCGGCGGTCAGCGTCGCGGTGACCCCGTCGACGTCCTGCTCGGTCGCGACGCGCGCGGTCACCTGTCGGACTCGACCGAGGACATGATCGGCACCGACCCTAGTCGGGCCGATACGGTTCCGCCTCGATGACGGACTTCGACGCGATCGCCGCCGGGATGACCCAGGCGGTCCCGTTCGCCGGGTACCTCGGCCTCGAGATCACCAGCATCGGCGAGGGCGAGGCGGTCGTCTTCCTGCCCGAGCGCCAGGAGCTGACCAACCACGTCGGCTCCCAGCACGCCGGCGCCCTCTTCACGGCGGCCGAGGCCGCGTCCGGGGCGGCGTTCGTCGGCGCCTTCGCCGAGCGCCTCGGCGAGGTCACGCCGCTGGCCCGCAGCGCCGAGATCTCCTACGAAAAGATCGCCAACGGCCGGATCGAGGCAAGGGCGAGGCTCGGTGTGCCGGCGGCCGAGGCCCTCGAGACCCTCGACGCCGAGGGCAGGGTCGTCTTCCCGTGCGAGATCCTGCTCACCGACTCCGACGGCCGGCAGGTCGCGAGCGCCACGGTCCAGTGGCACGTCCGGCTCAACCAGCCGGCGGCCGCGAGCGACGCCTAGGACCCGAGGATCTTGGCCTTCTGGGCCGCGAACTCCTCCTCGGTCAGGATCCCCTGGCTTTTCAGCTCGCCCAGTTCCTTGAGTTGATCGATCGTCGAAGCGGCGGGCGGCGCGGGCGCTGCCTGTGCGGGGGGCGGGGCCTGCTGCTGCATCTGCTGTTCTTCCTGCTGGGCCCATTTCTGGCCCTGGCGGCGGGAGACGCGGTTGCTGACCGAGGTGGCGGTCCCGGCGATCACTGCCGTTCGTGCGACTCCGCGGATTAGTCCTGGCATCTTGCTCTCCTTCTCTTCCTAGGCTTCGGCCTCGACCGCGTCGAGCGCGGCGAGGACGTCTTGGACAGGGATTCGGCCGCTGGCGACAACCTGGCCACCCGAACGCCGGGCCGCGGTCGCAAACGGCGCCGCCCAGGTGTTCTCGTAGACGAGCAACGCCGCCGTGGTGCCCGGCTCGAGGGCGTTGCCGGCCTCGGAGTGGTCGTCGTCCGAGAGCAGCCCCGAGGAGGCGCCGTCGAAGACCGCGAACTCGGCGACCTGTTCGCCGAGATCGGAGAGCTCGAGGACGGCGACGGTGCCGTCCTCGTCCTTTGCGATCACGACCAGGTCGAGGATGCGGATCAACCCCCGGTCGACGAGGTCGACCAGATAGGGCGCGACCTCCCCGTTCGGCTGGCGGCCCGGCCACTCGACCAGCAGGTAGTCGATCGGTCCCATTTCGTACTGCTCCTCGCTGCTCACACCCTTCTCCCTCTTTCGGCTTTCCCCAAGGTCCAGGCAGAGGCTATTGCAATCTCACTCGATCGCGATCAGGAGGTTCAGGCCAACCCGACTCCTTTTCAGGCCCCGCTCGAGCGCGGGGGCGAGGGTGCGGGCAAAGGTCGCGGTGAGATGGCTTTTGTCGCGGTAGACGAGTGCGTTGCCGATCACCGCGCGGCAGAGGTTGTCGGGGCAGATCTCGCGGTTGATGTCGATCAGATGGCTGCCGGGCGCCGACCTCGCAGCCCGAACGTCGAATTCTTTGTTCCTGTCGTGGACGCGCGGAAAGGCGCAGGATTCGAGGTGCTGGAGGTCTTCGGAGACACAGCCCGGGACGTCGCTGGCCGAGGCGGGGGTGTCCTGGATCACCACCGTGCGCAGGCCGGCGCGGTGGATTCGCGTCAGGGTCGCGACGTAGCCCGCCTGCATCGCGGCCGCGGCCGGGCCCCCGCTCAGTTCCTGCCCGTCGCTCCCATACGGGACGTAGGCGGTGTCGCCGCTCATCACCACGAGGGCGGAGCCGCCGCCCATTTCGATTCGCCGCAGCGACTCCTGCCGCCAGGCTTCGCACTGTGGGTAGTGGCGGTCGGCGATCATGCTGCGGATCTCCACCTCGCCCGGGGTGCATTCGGCCTTCGTCAGCGTGATCAGGCGCCAGTGGCGCTGTTCGGCCAGCTCTTCCAGCGCCGGGAAGTACTGCATGGCGTGGGAGTCGCCGAAGAGGATCAGCGTGCGCTTGCCGTCGGGGTCGCCGTAGAGGCACTTGTTCGAGTTGGTGCCGCTGATCCCGACCAGACAGCCGTCGTAGTAGGCGCGGGAGCGGTCGGCCGAGGCGCGCAGCGGGTTGGGTCGAACCGCGTCGGCGTGCTGTTGGGGGCGGGGCTGGTCGGGAAGCGCCGCGGCGCCCGGGACATCGGCGACCGGCGCCGTGTGGAAGGTCGGCTGCAGATCGGTCAGGCCGACGCCCGCGCAGACGCCGATCGCCATGCAGGCGAGCGCCGATGGCGAGGGCACGGTTTGGCCTCCGTGCCAGGGCTCGGGAAAGGCGGAGGGGATCCTCGATCAGGTGGTGGCTGGCCGCGGTCGGAATCCAGGAGGCGGCGACGACCGCGAGGCCCGCCGGGACCGAGAGCGGGCCCCAGATGACCGCCGCGAAGATCAGGGCCGGCCAGTGCCAGAGGTACCACGAGTAGGAGATGCGGCCGACGTAGCGGACCGGCGAGAGCGACAACAGCCAGGCCGGGGCCCCCTTCGCCTGGGCGAAGACCGATGACCCGGCGAGGATCAGGCAGGCGGTGCCGAGGGTCGGCAGCAGCGCGGCGGTTCCGGGGAAGGGGGTGCTCGAGTTGAAGGCGACCGCCGAGTAGACGATCGCGCCGAGGCCGGCCCAGCCGATTCCCGCCGCCGCGACGCGGGGGATGCGGACCGCGCCCAGCGTCGCCAGCGCCGCCCCGAGCGCCAGCTCCCAGGCGCGGCCGAAGGTCGAGAAGTAGGCGGCCGCGGGCTGCTCGTCGGTGAGGTGGATGCCGAGCGCGAGCGAGCCGACCAGGACGAGCGCCAGCGTCCCCCAGATCGCGGGGCGGATCGAGCCGCCGCGACGGCGCCAGAGCCAGGTGGCCGCCAGCAGCAGGGTCGGCCAGACGACGTAGAACTGCTCCTCGATCGCCAGCGACCAGAGGTGCAGGACGGGGCTCGGTTCGACTTCCTGGGCGAAGTAGTCGACCGACTGGGAGGCGAAATGCCAGTTGGCCGTGTAGAGGGCGGAGCTGATGATGTCGCCCGAGACTTCGACCGCGCGCACGGGGGAGAGGAGCAGCAGCGAGAGGGCGCCGACGGCGGCGAGGAGGACCGCGGTCAGCGGCAGCAGCCGCTTGGCGCGGCGGGCGTAGAAGCGGCGCAGCGAGATGCCGCCCGTGCGGTCGAGCTCGCCCAGCAGCAGCCGGGTGATGAGGAAGCCCGAGATGACGAAGAAGACGTCGACGCCGACATAGCCCCCGGCGAGGAAGGGCACGCCCGCGTGGCAGAGGAGAACGGCGCCGATCGCGACGGCGCGCATTCCCTCGATATCGGGGCGGAAGCTGCTTTTGTCGGGCATAGGAGACCCTCAGTGGTGGTGGGCGGTTGCGACGCGGGCGAGCCAACCGAAGCCACGACTCAGCAGTTCGGGCCTCGTGCGCTCGGTGTGGTGCCCACCTTGGACTACCCACAGATACACGCGCTTGAACTTCGAAGAGTACGCCCTGTTCATCGCCACAGGCACGACTCGGTCTTCCCGACCCTGCAGGATCAGCAGCGGGCGCCGGGCCGGGCGGCGCACCGGCGAGAGCCTGCGCCTCGCCTCCGGAGCGTTCAGCCCGATCTGTTCGTAGTAGTCGGGGCCGTAGGTGCCGAGCGGCCATTCCCAGCTGAGGAGGTCGGAAACCGGCGCCTTCGCCAGCGCAGCGGAAACGAGCCCTTCGCCGGCCAGGAGCGCGGCGAGGGTGCCTCCGGCCGACGAGCCATAGGCGTAGACCGCGGTCCCGTACCTGGCCCGCAGCTGGGCGGCTTCCGCCCGCGCCGCCTCGAACGCGGCGGGCATGTCGCCGAGTGGATAGCGGAGGTAGTGGGGGACGAATCCCGCCCGCAGGGCTCGCTGCCGGGTCAGCGCCTCGAACGTCGGGTCTTCGTAGAGGAAGGAGCCGCCGTGGATCAGGATCAGCTGCGGCGAGGCGGATCCCGACGAACCGACGCCGCCCGGGCCCGGCCTCGCCGCGGCCGCCGAGGAGGCCCCGAGCACGAGGAGGAGCCCCACCAGGGCCGGAAGAGCTCTCCTGATTGCGCCACGATCACGCAGAGAGGGAGTCAGGCGGTCGTCCGATTGATAGCCGCGCTCGACATCGATTCAGTGTGGCGACTCGGTGCGACGGGCGTCGCGGGCGGGGGGCACTGGGCGCCGAGCTCCACGCGTCCTCCCTTAGAATCCCGCCTCCTGCATCGCGGCCCGCAGGGCAAGCGCCCGTAGCTCAGTTGGATAGAGCGTCGGTCTACGAAACCGAAGGTCACAGGTTCGAATCCTGTCGGGCGCGCTTCAGTTCTCCGCACAGTCGCTTGAGATCCACCGCCGTCAGCGCCGCATCGAGCGTCCTGGGTCTAGTCTCGGAGCTCCTCGAGCGAACCGACCTCGAGGTCGAATGGCTCATCGGCCGAACGGCGCCGTCGGTAAGGCGAAACGATGACCCGATGCACCTCACCGCAGGGACATGGCACTTCAATCGGGCTGGTGTCGGAAGCGGGGTCCGAATCGACCTTCAGCCGTCGCAGCTGACCGGTCGTTTTGCAGCCGAAGGTGACGACCCAACCGAAATCGCCCCGCTCACGTTTCCTCTCCGGTTTTCGCATCGGCTCGTGGAAAGCTCGATCTTCCTATTCGACCGCCTTCTTGAGCTCTGCGCCGGCGCCGAATTTTGGCACCCGCTTGGCCGGAATCTGCATCGTGGCTCCGGTCTGCGGGTTGCGACCCTCGCGCGCGGCGCGGTTGCTGACCGAGAATTTGCCGAAGCCGGTCAGCCGTACCTCATCGCCGCCGCCGAGTCGCGCGGAGATCTCCTCGAGAGTCGCCTCGAGGGCGAGCTTTGCCTGGCTGGTGCTGAGGCCTGTGCGCTCCGCCACGCCGTTGGCCAACTGGTCCTTGTTGACGATCGCCATCTTTAACCCCTTTCTCGTGCCCGCCTCAAGGCGGGCTTTCGGGCGACGCTACTGCCAGCGGCGGTCACCTTCGATCCGTTCGGTGAGGATCGAGGGGTCGATCTGGACCGGATAGCCGACCCGCAGCACCGCGAGCGTCGCCGGAGGGGTGATCGCCACGGCGGCCCCGTGGGCGGGGCGTCGGCGGCGCTCGCCGTAGCCATTCAGCCCCCAGGCGACGAGCTCACCCTCGTGGACGAGGCACGGCGTGTCCTCGTGGAAAACGAAGGCGCCGTCCGGAAGCTCACCCCAGGGGACCTCATGCAGTCGGCGCCGGTGGGTGCCGCGGAAGATCCGCTCCGAGTGGAGGCGTCGATTCATCTCCCTCGCGGAGGGCGGGTTGCCGCCGACCCCCTCCGCCCAGGCTGCTTTGTAGGCCTGATATTCGCGATGGCGGCACTCACCGCAGGGGCGGTGGCCGGCGGCAAACGCGACCGCCTCGTCGTGGAAGAAGAGCGGAGTCCAGCGGTTCGGCAGCCAGAGCTCACGGTGGCGGCCGCGGAATTCGAGCGCGCAGGTGATCCAGAGATCGCCGGCATGGGAGCGGACGATCTCGCGGCCCTCGTGGAGGATCCCGCGATTGCCGGTCCAAGCGCCGCGCAATCGGGTGGCGACGATCTCGCCGAGCGGGGTGACGCGGTTTCGTTCGGGCGGGCGCGTCGGCTTAGGTGCGGATCGCAGGCTGTTGCTTCGCAGCGCCGTCGCGGTGTTTGCAGCCCGGCCAGCAGCAGGGCCGGCGCTGGCCTTCCTGCAGCTCTTCCAGTGTCCGGCGAATGCGGCGTTCTCTGGTCGTATGCTGCTTGGCATCCTCGACCCAGCAGATGAACTCGTTGCGTGCCAAGGGCGTGATGTCCTTCCAGGCATCGAGCGCCGTGGAGTCGGTCACCAAAGCCTCGCGCAGGTCCACCGGTAGCCGGTGCACCACCCCTCCTGGAACTCGCTGGCTGCTCACATGACAACGGTAGCGGTCGGGGTCTCCGAAACCGAGGCACGAGCGTGCGCAAGAACCCCTACTACGAGCTGACGAGCGAGGACGAGGTCAGGCGCCTGATCCGCGAGAACCCGTGGGCGACACTCGTGTCGAGCTCCTCGAGCGGCCTGGTCGCCTCCCACTATCCGATCCTGCTCGAGGAGGGGGGCCGAGAGCTGTCCATCGTCACCCACGTCGGCCGGCCCGACGAGGAGGTGCACGAGCTCGGTGAGCACGAGCTTCTGGTCATCGTTCAGGGCCCCCACGGGTACATATCCTCGAGTTGGTACGGAGTCCAAGATCGAGGTTCCGACCTGGAACTTCATCGTCGCCCACCTCTCCGGTGTGCCGGAGCTCCTCGACGCCGACGAGAACTTCGAGGTCCTGTCTCGGCTGGTCGAGCACTTCGAGCGGCATGTGGATGATCCGCGTCTGCTCGACTCCACGCCCGAGATTGCCGCGGACGCCCGCCGCGACAGTCGCGGCACGATCGGGCTGCGACTGAGGCCGACGCGCGTCATCGCCAAGCGGAAGATGAGTCAGAACAAGTCACCGGAGATCACTCGCGACGGTGCGGTCCGAACTCGAAGGCGATGGGCCCTACGCCAACGAGGAGCTCGCGCGTGAGCTGAGGCTCGCCCAGGAGGAGCGCTGACCGGGCGCGCTCAGGAACTCAAGGACGCCGTGGGCGGGAACGCCTGACCTTGAACAGTTTTTTCGCCGGGTGGGCGTCGGCGCCGAGGATGTCGAGTGCCCGCACCTTGAAGGTGTATTTGCCCGGCTTGAGGTGCTTGTAGGACTTCGGGCCGGCGCATTTCGCGAACTTCGGCTTCTTTCTTCTTGCCGATTTGGCGGCATCGTGCTTCCTGGGCGTGGGCCTGACGAGGAGGCATTCGAACCCGGTGATCGCCCCCGGCGCGGCGAACGAGAAGGTCGCCCTTTTCTTCTTGCTCTGGGTCTTTGCTTTGGTTATCCGAGTGCCGGTCGGCCTGCCGAAGGTCGCGGTCACGCTGCGGTCGGCGTCCATTTTTAGCTGGCAGGCCGCGGTGCCCGAGCAGTCACCGCTGAAGCCGGCAAAGCCGCCCGAGGCAGGGCGGGCCTGGAGGGTGTCGACCTGGCCCTGCGGGTAGCGCCCGGCGCAATGCGCGGGACAGTTGACCTCGCGGCTGAAGGCCAGGCCGGTCCCGTCGCCCGCGAGCGAGCCGCTGAGGGTCTGGGACGGGCCGATCACCGCGAAGCCGCCGACTTCAGCCTGGGTCAGCGCGCTCGCGCCCCTGACCAGATTTGGCTGCGGGGTCAGCGTGAAACCGCCACCCTCGGCGCCATTGCCGAAGGAGCCTTCTTCGTTGTACCCCCAGACACGCACCGATCCATCTGCGAGCAATGCGCTCGAGGGGTGGATTCCGGAGCCGATCGACTGCACGCCGCCGAGGCCGGGGATCGCCAACGGGACCCTGACGCAGGGAACTCCGTCGCAGTCTTCGGGCCCGGTCGAGGAGCCGATGCCGAGCTGGCCGTATTCGTTGATGCCCCAGGCCCGGACGGTCCCGTCGATGAGGACGGCCGCGTGCACGCTTCCGCCGGCACCGATCGCCTTCACGGAGCCGAGGCCCGACACGGTCACCGGACCACTGCAATAGCAGGGTGGAGAGTTCTGAGTGTCGGTGCCGTTGCCGAGCTCGCCAAACGAATTGACCCCCCAATCCACCACCGTTCCGTCCTCGAGCAGAGCCTCGGCCGAGTCGTAGCCGGCCGAGATCGCCGTAACCCGGGAGACGCCCGGCACCTGGACCGGGTGGTCGACGCACTCGCAGCCTTCCGGGACGCCGACGCCGTCCCCGAGCTCGCCGCCGTAGTCGATTCCCCAGCCCATCACCGTGCCGTCGGTCAGCAGGGCCAGGCTGTAATCCTGGTCGGCGGCGATCGCGACGACGTTGCCGAGGCCCGGGACCGGCACCGGGACCTTGCTGCACGGGGCTCCTCCGCAACTGTCGGGGCCGGTGGTCGTGCCGCGACCGAGCTGGCCTTTGTTGTTGAGACCCCAGGCGACGACTGTGCCGTTCGCGAGCAGTGCCAGGCTGTGGCTCCAGCCGGCGGCGATCGCGATCGCGCCGCCGAGGCCGGCGACCGGCACGGGGGAGGGCTGGTTGATCGTGCCACCGTCGCCGAGCTGGCCGAAGATGTCGTATCCCCAGGCCCGGGCGGTGCCGTCGGCGAGCAGGGCGAGCGTGTGATTCTGAGCAGCCGCAACCTGGGTGGCGCCGGAGAGCCCCTGCACCGGGGTCGGCGTCGGGAGGCACTGGCAGCCGGTTGTGCTGAACGCCCCGTTTCCCACCTGGCCGAATTGGTTCTGTCCGTAGCCCACGACGGTGCCGCCGCTCGCCCCGGCAGAGGAGCTGAAGGCGAGGGCACAGAGAAGGAGCACCGGGAGCGCGAGGAGACCTCGGCGATTGTGAGGGGTTCCCCGATGCACCGCGACCACCTTATTCAGGATGAGCGCCGATCCGGCGCGCTTAGGAAATCCGAGAATCGCCGGTACCCTGGTTCCAATGCGTCTGGGAATCCTGGGGATTGTGAGCGTCATCTTCTTGGCCCTGGCTCCGAGCGCCCTTGCCGGGCAGCGCTACGCGGCACCGGGCGGGACGGGAACCGAATGCACGCAGGAAGAACCCTGCGAACTCAAAGACGCCGTGGGCGGAGCGAAAGCCGGCGACGAGGTGATCATCACCTCGGGGACCTATGAAGCGAAAGCCGCGATCATCGACCCCGCCGGTGACCAACGTGCAGATCCACGGTGACCCGAGCGGCCCGAAGCCGAAGGTCAACGCGGCCTTCGTCGGCCCCGGTCTTCTCGCTCACCCAGCCCGGTGACAGCCTCAGCTACGTCGATATCGAAAACAGCGCGAACGGCGGCGTCGGCGTCATCTGCTTCGGCGCGAAAGCTGGAAAGGGTCAGCGTGCGGGTGGTCGGCTCCGGCGCCATCGGCGCCTTCGCCTTTTCCGACTGCACGATCCGCAACAGCCTCTTCCGGGTCGAGGGCAGTAACTCGACCGGAATCCGGAGTATGGCAACGGCACCGAACACCTCGAGTCTCCTGCGCGGAACGTGACGGCAATCGCGTCGGGCTCCAACTCAGTCGGCGTGAGCGCCGAATACAACGAACCCTTCGAAGGCAGCTTCAACCTCGACCTCCTGAACTCGATCGCGCAGGGGGACGGGCAGGATCTGAAAGCGATGGCGGGGGCAAAAGGCCCCGGCAACATCGTCGTCAACCATTCCAACTTCGATACCTCGAAAGGTGAAGGCGATGCGAAAGTGATCGACGGGGGCGGCAACCAGTCCGCGCCGCCGCTCTTCGTCGACGCCGAAAACCGCAACTACCACGAGGCGGCGGGCTCACCGACGATCGACGCCGGCATCGCCGGCGAACTCGGCCCCCTCGACCTCGACGGCAACCCGCGCGTCCTCGGCCCCGCCCCCGACATCGGAGCCTTTGAGACCTCGAACCCGGCGAAGGTCGCCGCGGTGGCCCAGCTGCAGTCATTGAAGCTCTCGCCGAGCCTCGTTCCGCGCCGCGAAATCCGGCGGCGCCGTCGCCAGCGCCAAGAAGAAGGCGAAGGGGCCGGTCGGGACGACGGTCACCTACTCCCTCTCCCTGGCCGGCAGCGTCGACTTCACCGTCGAACAGCTCACCACCGGCCGCAGTGTCGGAAAGAAGTGCGTGAAGCAGACCTCGGCGAACAAAGGGAAGAAGAAGTGCGATCTGGCCAAGCCGCTCAAAGGCGGCTTCTCCGACGCGGGTGCAGCCGGGCAGAACACCTTCAAGTTCACCGGGCGCCTCGGCAGCAGCGCGCTGAAGCCCGGCCGCTACCGCCTGGCCGGCAGCGCGGGTGGCGTCGTCAAGCGCGTCAATTTCAAGATCATCGAGATAGAGGGGAGAGCAGATGGACTTCAAGAAGCTCGCCGACAAAGCGAAGAAGGTGGTCGACGATCGCGGCGGCGTCGACAGCCTCAAGGAGGACGCCGAGGAGCTGAAGGGGATCGCGAAGGGCAAGGGCAGCCTCACCGACAAAGCGAAGGACGCCGCCTCCGCGATCAAGGATCCCGGCGCGAAGGGCGAGGAGCCGCCGGAAGCCCTGGCGCTTCCTGATCAAGGTCAGCGCGAAGCTTGCGCTGCTGCTGGTCCCGTACTCAGGGGTGAACTCGACCTCTCCCCCGACCTTCACTTTGCCTGCCCTTTTCAAGGCGCGGGCCTTGCGCCCCCTGGCGGCCACGGTCAGCTTGATCGGGGTCGAGGAAACCGAGGCTTCGCGGCCGACGAGGCCCCCGCCGGACATGGTCACACTTCCCTCGCCGGGCGGCACGACCGTGAGATCTGCGGTGCCGTTTTGGATCCGTCGCCTGATCGGGCCGAGGTGGACCTCGCCCACCACCGACTGGACCAGCCCCACCTGAGCAACGAGGGGCGCCGAGGTCGAGGTGTCAGTCGCGGTGATGGTCGACGAGCCCTGCTGCCTGGAAGCGGTGATCGTCGCCGCGTAGGCGCCGATCGCCGGCGAAGCGGTCTCGCCCATCCGTTGCCCCCCGTCGCTGCTCGTGAAGGTGACGTGATCGCCGCCGATCGGATTCCCGTGGGAGTCGCTCACCGTGACGAGTGCGGAGGTCGATGACGTCCCGTCGGCGGGCAGGATGGGCGGCGAGAGTGAGAGCGAGAGCGTCGCCGCCGGGCCCGCATGTTGGGTCAGGGGAGCGGTCGTCGCCAGTTGGGTGCCAAGTCGTTCGTAGGAGGCGGACACGGTCGCTGTTCCGGCCTTGGTCGATGCGGTGATCGGCACCAAGAAGGTGCTGTCGTCTTCTCCTTCGGTCACCGGGCCGATTTGGTCTCCGCCGTCGCTGCTGGTCAGTGTCACCGGGCTACAGCCGCACGGCACGGGCGGCGGTGGAATCGCCGCCGGGTGGCCGCCGGCATCGGTGACCTCGACGGTGGCGAGGCTCGTCGAGTGCCCGTCGGCGACCATTGTGGAGGGGGAGAGGGAGAGGCTCAGGTGGGCGGGCGGGCCCGCGATCTGTTCGAGTGTCCCCTGTCCGGAGAAGACAGGGTCGACCGAGAGATCGCTCGCCGTGATCGTCGCTTTGCCGACCGTGGTCGAGGCCGTGATCGTCGCCGAGTACGTGCCGTCGCCATTGTCGGTAACCGCTCCGATCTGCTGGTCGGGATCCGACGAGGAAAAGGCCAGGTCCTCGCCCGAGACCGGGTTGCCCTCGTCGTCGGTGGCGGTCGCCGTCACGGTCGAGGTGGATTTCCCGTCCGCGATCATCGTCGGAGGTTCGAAGGAAAGGGCGACCTCGGAGGTCTCGAGTTCCTCGGGCTGGGTTGCGAGCCACTCGGCGAGCTGCTGCGGCCGGCCCGCGATGAAGGCCCGTGTCGCCGCGACGGCATCGGAGATCGCCTGCATCCCGTAGGGGCGCCGCGGGTCCATTTCCTGCCATGGCTCGAGTAGCGCCGCCGTCGAGTCGGCCAGGTTGTCGAGGTCGTCGGCGTCGACCCCGGCCTTCACTTCGCGCAGGGCCCGGCGGTAGAGCGAGGCGCAGCTCTGATCCGCCAGGCATTTGTCGAACATCACACCCGCGGCTCCGTCGAACGGAAGAGCGACCGACCAGGTCTGGTCGACCCCCCAGGGCAGCATCTGGAAAACCCCGTTCGGATCGCTGTAGAGGTAGTAGTTGTTCGGCCAGTAGACCCCCTGCATCCCCGCGTAGCCATCCCAGTGGCCGATGTACTTTTCGACCGCCCAGTTGCGGGTCATCTCGAGCAGATCCGCCACCGGCTCCACGGCTTCAGAGAAGTCGGGCGCGGTTTCGTCGTTGACCGCCGCAATCAGCGCTTCGAGGTCCTCGAAATGTTCGTCGTCGCCCTCGTCGACTTCGAATTTCCCGATCTCGTCCGGGGCGACTTCCACCCCGGGCACGACATCCGGCCCATACGAGCCCTCGTACAGATGCTGCGGGTCGTCGAACTCGCCGAACCGCTTTTCGAGCGCGGTGTCGTCGAGCGTCTCGATGTTGAGGTAGAGGCCGTAGTCGAGACCGTTGAGCCGGACATAGGCATAGCCGGTGCGAGATGCCTGAACGCCGACCGTATGGAAGAGCCTGTAGTCCAGCGTCTCGTGGACCATCGACGGGTCCTGGACCATGTTGTTCAGCGTCATCTTCTTCAGGCCGAGGAACTTGGTCCCTTTGACGTAGTTGAGCTTGATCTTGAAACCGGCCTTCCCGCTCAGGGTCTGGAAGGACCCGAGTCCTCCCTTGAGGCGGATGCCGACGTTGATCGGGGTCGAGAACGACCCCACCCCGGCGGGCGTGCCGTCTGTGGTCGCGAGCGAAAAGGTCCCGGGCACATATTCCCCCTCGGGGTCGGCTTCGAGCGCTTCAATCGAGGTCTGCGGCATGGTCAGGTCGACAACGTCGACCGTGCCCGGTGAGTACATCGCGGCCGCCGGGTCTTCATCGGCCAGAGCCGTGCCGGCGAACACGAGGCTGATCGCCAGGCACAGCGCGGCGATCGTCCCGAGACCGCTGAAGAGAGTCGCCGAGCGCACGGGAGAACGGTACAGCCCGTCAACTCCCGTATCGTGAAGGCCATCGTCGGAAAGCTCACCTACTCCAACGTGATGGTCACGATCCTCGCGTTCGTGGTCCTTGCCGGCGGGACCGCGTATGCCGCCTCCCATCTCGGCAAGAACAGCGTCGGGACCAAGCAGCTGAAGCGGAATTCGGTGACGACGGCGAAGCTCAAAAAGGGGGCCGTGACCGGGGCCAAGGTCAAGGCCGGCTCGCTGACCGGGGCCCAGATCAACGCCTCGACTCTGGGGACCGTGCCATCTGCTTCCCGCGCCGGCGCCGTGGTGCCGCCGGAACCCTGGCACGTGCTCGGATCCCCCGGGGAGCCGGTGCTGGAAAGGGGCTGGAAAGACGATCCGTCGACGAATTTCGCGCCGGTCGAGTTCATGAAGGACCGCTCCGGCTTCGTCCATCTGCAGGGCCACGCCAACGGTGGCCCGGTCGAAGGGAGCCTCTTCCATCTGCCGGAGGGCTACCGGCCTGCCGCGGGACAGTCGCTTCTGTTCGAGGGACCGTGCTCGTGCCCCGGAACCGCCTACATCAGGATCAGCGGTTCCGGCAACGCCGGTGCGAGCGGAGAAGTCTTCGCCGAAGCCCCTAACCTCTGGCTCGACGGCATCACCTTCCTGGCCGAATCCTGAGCGGGGCCGGAGTCAGGGAATGGGGATCGCGCAGGGTGCCGAGCTCGCGGCCGCATAGCCGCCTCCGTCGCCGATGTTGGCGACGACGTTCCAGCTGTACGGTTTCCCGTTCTGCTGGCGGTCGAAGTTCTCGCTGAAGTTCCCGGTGGCCGTGGTCGTCACGGTGTCGGTGATCGGGGCCGGCAGCGGCAGCGGCCCGTTGACCGGGGTGTAGGTCAGGCTGACCGTCGCCGCGCCTCTCGGAGGCGACAGGGATCCGTTGACCGTGATCACCGTCGGGGTGCCGACCACCGGGGTTGAGCATTCGGTGATCAGGAGGGACTGGGGCGACAGGCCCGGCGCAGGTGGCGTGGGGTTCGGCTCGGAGGTCGTCAGCTCGGGGATCGCGGCATAGATTTTCGCCGGGGAGTCGAGCGCTTCACGCTCGACGATCGCCTTTCCCAATCCGCGGACGACGATGATCGAGCCGAGAGCGGCGTGGGAATGCCCCTTCAGCCATTTGCGCAGGGGCGAGGGCACCGGCAGCTGGAGGACCCGGACGCTGCCGTCACCCATCGAGAAATTCCCAGCACCCCCGATCCCGATTTTCACCCCGCCGGTGAAGGCCGTCCCGTCGTCGTTGAACTTGACCGCGCCACCGTCGAGGCCGACCCGGACGCCGCCCGTGTAGGAGCAGCCTGTGGCACCGGCCACCGAGGCGCCGGCCGGGCAGGCCGCGCTCGGAAGCGAGACGGCGAGGATCCCCCGGCATTTCCGGATCAGGCAATCGACGCGGGCGGTCAGCATCGACGCCGAGCGATTGAGGCCGACCAACGTCGACTCGACGGGGGGAGAGGTGGTGCCGTTGCAGTTCGCGCCAGCCCCGTAGTGGAAGCTGATCTTGGTGTAGGCGATCCCCACCGTTTCCTCAGGCGTCGTCGAGGAGCCGCCCGCGGACTGAACCTGGGATGAGACCGGGAGGGCATCGGTGAGGCAGATCGCCTCGTAGGTGCCGCCGCCGTTGACCAGGGCGAGGCTTCCCTTCTTGTAGTGGGTGCCGAGGGTCAGGGCGTGCGCGAGCACGTTGCTGCTCGCGTCGACCTTCTTGGTGATCGTCAGGACCGACACCGAGCTCGGCGCCCCTCGGCCACCGGATCCGTATCCGGCAGAGGTCTGGGGGTGGGTAATGGCCTGGCCCATCCCGAGGAGCGAGGGCACCTGGACCGCCGGCAGTGCGCCGCCGCTCAGTTCAAACGGGCCGATCGTCGAGGCATCGGCGCCCGCGGCTGCCGCAAGCAGAGCGATCAGTGTGATCGCCGCGACGATCGAGCCGAGCAGAGCCCGGCGCCTTTCAGGCCGGTTGCAGCGCACAGCCAGATCACGATACCGCCGCATGCGCTGCCGCTGGACAAAGATTTAGAAAGTTGATCCAGCCCGCTCCCGCTAGGGTCGTCGACATGCCTGGTGTCGGGATCCAGCACATGGACCTGGCGGTCTCTGACGTCGATCGGTCGCTGGCCTTTTACGACGCCGTCCTCGGCCCGCTCGGCCTCAGCGAGTACGCGCGGTTCGACTCCTACCGAGGGACCGAGCAGGTCGTCTACCTCCAGTTCGGCCACTCGTGGATCGGGATTCGGCCGGCGGATGGCGGCTCCTACAGGCACTACGAGGTCGGACTAGAGCACCTCGCGTTTCAGGTCGACACCCGCGAGGAGGTCGACGAGGCGCATCAGCGGTGCGGGGACGCCGGCGCGCGGATCGAGTCACCGCCCGAGGAACACTACGCCTATGCCGGTGAGGACTACTACGCGTTCTTCGCCTTCGACCCCGATGGGATCAGGATCGAGGTCGTCTGCGACCGTCGCCACCCCGGCGAAAGGGCGCGCTAGCCCTTGAGAAGCTGCGAACGGGCGGCCTCCGCGCACCACCGTTCGTACTGATCGCCGCTCCATTCGCGGCGCCCGACGAGAAGTTGCCAGAGGTCGGGATGATTGAGCGTCCAGAGGATGTCGGTAGCGCACTCCAGCTCGAGCCCGTCGGCGAGCGCTCCCCTCGCGGCGATGCTTGCCACCACCGCTCCCTGGTTCGATCTGTACTCGCTCTGGATCCGCTCCCAGAGCTCCTCGATCTCACCGTCCAGGGGAGCGGCGGCTCGGATCACCTCGAAGAGTGCCCCCACGCGTTCCTTGCCTGCCCGCGAGTTCCGGGCGTTCAGCTCCAGCTGCCGGACCGGGTCGGGCTCGGCCAGGACCTCCCGGAACCACTCCTGGTCTGCGACAGGAGCCTCTCCGCCCTCGCCCCGCAGGCGCTGGTTCCAGAGCCCCCGCAGAAGGCCGCTCTTGGTCTCGAACACGACATAGACCGTCTTCAGAGCGACTCCCGCCCCCTCGGCAATTGCGGCGACGCTCGTTGCCCCGTAACCCTGCCGCTCAAAGAGCCGCTCGGCGGCCTCGAGGATCGCCCGGCGGTCGACTCGGCCTGCTCTCGCCGCCGCGGCGACTCGTATCGGCGCCTGCCCTTGACAGCTCTTGCCATTTCGCTATCCTAGCGAAGAATTGATTACTCAAGTCGTGTAACGAAAGGAGCAACAGATGAGCACGGAGACCAGAACCACCGCCGTCGAGACCGCCCCACCCACCGAGGAAATGCGGGCGAGGCTGCACGCGATGTGGTCGGCGGTCGCTCCCGCCTGGGGGGCGAACGCCGGTTTCATCGAGAGCCGCGGTCGCGAGGTGAGTGCTGAGCTGCTCGCACTAAGTGATCCCCAGCCCGGAGAGCGTCTGCTGGAGCTCGCCGGCGGCACCACCGGTCCGGGGATCGCGGCCGCGCCGCTGGTCGGGCCTGGGGGCGAGGTCGTGATCTCCGACGTTTCGCCGGAGATGACCTTGCTCGCCGCGGCACGCGTCGAGGAGCTGGGGCTCGCCAACGTCAGCGTCCGGCCGCTGGATCTCGAAGGGATTGAGGAACCCGATTCCATTTACGACGTCGTTCTCTGTCGCGAGGGCCTGATGCTCGTACCCGACCCCGAGCGGGCTGCACGTGAGATCGACCGCGTGCTGCGGCCGGGCGGGCGCCTCGCGATCAGCGTCTGGGGCCCGCGCGAGCGCAACCCGTGGCTCGACCTCGTCTTCAGTGTGGTCGGTGGGGCAGCTCGACACCCCGCTTCCGCCTCCGGGCCTGCCGCATCCATTCTCGCTCGAGGATCATGAGCGCCTCGCGTCGGTGCTCGTCTCGGCCGGCTTCGAGGGGGTCGGCGTCGCCGAGTTGCCGACTCCCTATCGCGCCGACTCCGGTGAGGAATGGTGGCAGCGGACCTCGACCATGGCGGGCCCGCTGGCGCAGAGGCTCGCCGGCCTGTCCGAGCCCGCGGCAGAGGCGCTGCAGGCCCGCGCCCTGCAGGCGGTCGAGCCCTACCGGACGCCGACCGGGCTCGAGATACCCGGCCTCAGCTTGATTGCCTCGGCGCGGCGCCGACGGACTCAGGGGGCCTCGGCTACATTCAGACCCACCCCCTTGGACACCGGCCCGGGGGCCAGGCGATGACGACACTGGATCGCGACCGACTGCGCCAGGTCCTTCGAATCGAGGAGGAGCGCTTCGTCGCGTCTCACCGGCGCTCCGGAGAGCTGTTCGAGGAGGCGAAGGGGTCTCTCCTCGCCGGGGTGCCGATGCCGTGGATGACGGAGTG
>CAVVVY010000013.1:0-10936 GCA_963751815.1 uncultured Solirubrobacterales bacterium
GGCCGGCTCGCTCAATGCTTCCTCCTCAGGATCGGGTGGATCCAGGCTAGGCGGTCCTACGACTTCTTTGCTCTGGAGCCGGGTCTTTCCTTGATCAGCCTCAGCGTCTTCGACCTCGACGCAGCCGTGCCCCCGGTCGGCGTGAAGGTGAACATCGCCGTGACCTTTGCCGCACCCTTTTTCTTCAGCGCCTTGAGCGCCTTGCCCCTGGCCCGCACGGTCAGCTTCAGGGTGACCGTGCCCTGGGCGCCCTTCGTCGCCTTCTTCACCTTCTTGGTGCCGGCGAGGAGCACCACCCCGGCGTCCGGGACGTTGACCTGAACGGTCGCCGTGCCCTTCTTCCGGTTCAGCTTGACCTTGCCGAAACTGAACCGGTTCGACGCTGGGACCGGAGCCGGCGCCTGCAGCTCAACGGCTCCGATATCGGCGCCGTTGGCACCGGCGGCGGTGGAGTTGGCGACGCCCGGGAAGGCGACCGGGCGTGTCTGGCCACGCTGGTCGACGCCCAGCGCGCCGGCGCCCTTGTTGACCGCCGGGCTGGTTGCCGTCAGGGCCATTGTCGACGTCGGACCGCCGTTGTCCTGCAACGGCCCGAGCTGCGGGTCGACTCCCAGCAGGTCCGAGCCCGGCACGGTTTCGGCGATCGTGACGCCGGCCGTGTTGCCCACCAGGCTGAAGGCTGAGCTGAGAGACGAGCCGGATACGTCAGGGCCGGCGACGCTCGCCGTGTTGCCGGCGACGATCGTGTTCTCGATGCTGATGTTTTTCCCGAACAGCTGGATCCCCCCTCCTTCGCCCTCCGAGGCTCCGTTGACGTGGTTGTCGGCGATCGTCGTGTCTTCGATTGCGACCGACCCCGTGGCGGAGGTGATGATGAACAGACCCCCGCCGCCACCATCGGTGGCGGTATTGCCAGACAGGGTCGAGTTCCTCACCGTCACCCTGCCGTCTTCGACGACGTTCAGGTTCACGCCAGGCTCGTCTTCGGCGACGTTGCCGGAGATCGTCGAGCTTTCGATCAGGCCGCTGCCTTCCGTCTGAGCGGCGAGGCCCCCATCGGGCCCGGAGGCCACGTTTCCGCTGATCGTCGACGCCTGGATCGTGAAATCGAAAACACCGCCGGCCGAAACCCCCGCGTAGGCCTGGGCGCGGTTGCCGCTGATCGTGCTGGAGCGAAGCGTCAGCGGGCCGCGGAGGCTATCGATCCCTCCGCCGTCGACCGCGTTGCCGCCGGTGACGAGATCGTTGACGACCCTGAGGTCGGCGTTGGCGCTGAGAATGTCGCCGCCTGCCCCTTCATTGGGGCCGGAGCTGGGCGCCGTGCCGGCGTCGATATGGAGGCCGCCGATCGTCACCGCGCCTCCCGGACTCGCGAGGTCGATGTCGAAGACGCGGTGCGGCGAGCTCTGGGCGACCGTAACCTGGCCCGGGCCGGGGCCCTCGAGATCGAGCGGATCGGAGATCACGAGGCCGCTCCCACCCAGGCCGATGGTTCCCGTCAGGCCGGAGGCAAAGGCGATCGTGTCGGGTTCTGCGCTGACGTTGGCGTTGGCCGCGAGAACCTCGCCCCTCAGGCTGCCGTCGCCGGCGACCCCGGAGTCGCTGAGGTTGGTCACGGTGTAGGTCTGGGCCTGGGCGACGCCGGCCATGAGGAGCACAGCCGCGACCGTGAGGACCACGAACCTCGGCCGAGACCGCATCCCGAGCATGGGCCCGATGCTAAGCATCGGGGACCGGGGAAACAAGGGACCCGGACAACTTCCCTACCTGCTCAGGTGAGGTTCTGCTTATCGGGGCGCCCGGATTTGAACCGGGGACCTCACCGACCCGAACGGTGCGCGCTACCAGGCTGCGCCACGCCCCGAGAGGGGCGGATTATCTCAGAGGCACCCCCCTCGGGACGTCGCGGGCAGCCGGGTCGCTACTTTGGGACTGGCCGGGGTTACCCGGGATACATGAACTTGACGGCAAGGCTCGCAACGATCGCGCTCTCGCTGGCGCTACTGGCTGCCCCCGCGCAGGCCGCCGCCCGCGCCCCGGCGGGCTTCGTCAACATCTCGCCGCAGTCGGTCCCGTCCGACTCAGATTTCGAACTGATGGCGGACGCCGACGTCAGCAGCGTCCGGCTGCCGCTGGCCTGGTCGCAGATCGAGCCGTTCAGCCCGAAGGTGAAGGATCCCGGACTGGTCCTCGTTCGACCGCGCGGTCGAACTCGCGGCGATCCACGGGCTCCACGTCTTCCCCTTCGTCTGGGGGACACCGCCCTGGCTGTCCGAACTGCCGGGGATCGAACCGGTTGACCCCCCACGAGCTGCTGGCCTGGAAATCGTTCCTGCGCAGGGCAGCGCTCCGCTACGGCCCCTACGGGGAATTCTGGTCGAACAATCCCGAACTGACACCGGAGCCGATCCGCCAGTGGGAGATCTGGAACGAGCCGAACATCGTCACCTTCGGCAGCGCCGACCCGGAGGGCTTCGCGAAGCTGGTGCGGGCCTCGGGGCAGGTCCTGCATCGGATCGACCCAGGATCGAAGGTGATCCTCGGCGGTCTCTTCGGGCGCCCGCTGCAGGTGCCGCCCAACATGCATCCCGGGCCAGTTCCTCTCTCGCCTCTACCGGACCCGCGACGTCAAGCAGTACTTCGACGGCGTCGGGTTGCATCCGTACGTCGCCGGCGCCGCCGCGATGCGCGGCCAGATCACCAACCTGCGCCGGGTGATGGACGTCCACAACGACTCGTCGACGCCGATCTACGTGACCGAGCTCGGCTGGGGCTCGGACAGCTACGAGTCGCGCTGGGAGCGGGGGCTCTACGGCCAGGCGAGCCAGCTCAGCCTCGCCTTCTCGATGCTCGCGAGCCACCGCGTCAGCTGGCGGATCGGCGGGGTCTGGTGGTTCTCCTGGGCCGACGCCGACGGGCCCACCTGCCAGTTCTGCGACTCCGCCGGCCTGCTCACCGACAATCGCGAAGCGAAGCCGGCCTGGTACCGGTTCAACGCCTGGACCGGGGGGGACCCCGAAGTCGTCCCCCGCGCCGAGTTCGAACCCGGGCCGTTCGGCTGGGAACAGGGATTGCCTTCCTCGGCCACCGGGTAGCGCATACCCTGCTTCGGTAGGCAATCGACAAGGAGGAAGCATGGAGGCTTCGACTCCCAGCAAGGGCATCTTCGACAGCGCCAATCTCGAGGCCCGGGAAAGCGTCGTCGAGTTGCTTCGCAAGGCCTACTGGATGGAGATCGAGACGGTGATGAGCTACATCTCGGCCTCGGTCAACCTCGACGGGGTCCGCGCTCAGGAGGTGAAGGAGTCTCTGGGCACCGACATCGAAGAGGAGCTGGGACACGCGCGCCGCTTCGCCGACCGGATCAAGGAGCTCTACGGGGTCGTCCCCGGCTCGGAGGACTTCGCGGCCGAGCAGTCCTTCCTGCAGCCGCCGGCCGAGCAGACCGACATCGTCCACGTGATCCGCGGGGTGATCAAGGCCGAGACCGGGGCGATCGAGCACTACACCCGGATCATCGAGGAGACCGATGGGGTCGACCCGGTGACCCAGGACATGGTGATCGAGATCCTCCGCGACGAGCAGGGCCATCGCCGCCTCTTCGAGGGCTTCCTGCGCGAGTACGAGATCGAGGGGATCGCCTAGTCGCGGCGGTGTCCGCGCTCGACCGATTCCAGCAACGCCATCGGGCGCTGGCCATCGCCGTCGCCGTCGGCAGGAAGTTCGGCGACGACGAGGGCGGCAACCTGACCGCGCTGATCGCCTACCGGGCCTTCTTCTCGCTGTTCCCGCTGCTGCTCCTGCTGACCTCGGTTCTCGGCTTCGTCCTCGCCGACGACCCGGGCCTGCGGAAGGACGCGGTCGACTCGGTCCTCGGCCAGTTCCCGGTGGTCGGCGAACAGATCCGAATCGGCAGCCTGGAAGGGAGCGGGGTCGCGCTGGCGGTCGGGATCGTCGGATCGCTCTGGGCCGGGCTGGGGGTCGTGCTCGCCACCGGCGAAGCCCTGGACCGGATCTGGGGCGTTCCTCGCGAGGAGCGGGCCGGATTCCTTGCCAGCCGCCTCCGCTCGCTGGCGATCCTCGCCATCCTCGGCACCCTCACCATCGCCTCGACGATCGCGTCCGGCCTGGTCGGCGGCGGCAATATCGGCGCCGCCTGGGGCCTGGCCGTCTCGCTGGCGATCAACCTGCTGGTCTTCGGCGCCATCTTCCACCTCCTGACGAGTGCCGCGACCCCGATCCGGGAGATCCTCCCCGGCGCCGCGGTGGCGGCCGTCGGGTGGGCGATCCTGCAGCTGGTCGGCGGCTACTTCGTCTCCCACCAGATCGAGGGGGCCAGCGCCGCCTACGGCACGTTCGCCCTCGTGATCGGCCTCCTCGCCTGGGTCCATCTGGGGGCGATGCTGACGATCCTCAGCGCGGAGCTGAACGCGGTCCGCGCCAAGGGCCTCTGGCCCCGCAGCCTGCTTTCCTAGTCGCCCGGGCCCCCGGTCTGGACATCTGGCCGGTATCGGGCATACTGTGTTTTTGGTAGAGACGAAGAGGAAGGCGAGATAGTTGCAGGTGGGTGGGATCGTCGAGACGGTCGTGGTAATTCTCGCGCTGGCGGCGCTGGGAGCGACGCTCTGGGTGCTGTTCAGCCGAGAGCGCAAGGCTCGGCGCCGCTACCGGATCCTGAGCGAAACGGCCACGGTCTCCGACGCCGGCGGCTCGCTCGAGGAGACGATCGAGGCGATCTGCGGCATCCTCGTGCCCGACTTCGCCGACTTCTGCATGATCGACCTCTTCGACGAGGACGGTGAGGTCTCCAGGGCCGGCCTGCGCGTCTCTCCCGGCGGGGGCGAGGGAGCCGAGGCAGGCCTCGCCGCTCGGCGCCCGTCGATTCCCGACCGGATGATCGAGGGCGACGACGGGCCCTCGCTGAAGCCCCGTTTCTTCGCGCGGATGACCGACCGCGACCTCGAAGGCCTCGCCGACGGGCCCGAGGACCTGGAGTTCCTGAAAAGCCTGGGGTGCCGGTCGGCGGTCACCGTCGCGCTCAACGCCCGCGGCCGGATCACCGGCGCGCTGACCCTCGCCGTGGCCTGGTCGGGCCGGCGCTACACCGACGAGGACGCCCACTTCGCCTGGGTCCTCTCCGGCAGGGTCGCGCTCGCGCTCGACAACTGCGGCCTCTTCGCCGATCTCGAGCGGGCTGAGCGGGCCCGGGCCGAGATCGCCGAGACCCTGCAGCGCGGCCTGCTACCGCCGCCGCTTCCCCATATCCCGGGCTGGTCGGTCGCCGCGATGTACCGGCCCGCGGGGTCCGAGAACGAGGTCGGCGGCGACTTCTACGACGTCTTCCGCGTCGCCGACGGCTGGATGCTGGTTCTCGGAGACGTCACCGGTCGCGGCGCCCGCGCCGCCTCGCTGACGGCCGTCGCCCGCTACACCCTCCGGACCGCCGCGACGCTGACCGGGGACCCCGTCCTGGCGCTGGAGACCCTGAATCGCGCCTTTTTCGCCCGTGGCGACTCATCGCTGTGCAGCGTGGTTGCCCTCGCCATCAGCGAGGCGCCGAACGATCCGGTGAGGCTCGCCGTCGCGGGCCATCCGCCGCCGCTGCTGATCGAGGGCGAGGAGGTCGAGGAGGTGAGGGGGGCCGATCCCGTCCTCGGCGCCTTTGCCGATGCCCGCTGGACCGTTTCCCATTGCGTCCTCGAGCCCGGGCAGCAGCTGGTCGTCGTCACCGACGGGGTCACCGAGGCACAGGGTCCGGCCGAGCGCTTCGGCGAGGAGCGGCTGCGGTCGGCGCTGGAGGGCGCCACCGACCCGAGCCAGGTCGTGCAGAGAGTTGAAGGCGCCCTGCAGGCGTTCACCGGGGGCGTTCTCGACGACGACATCGCGATGCTCGTGGTCGCGCCCGGAGCCGACGGCGCCTCGAGCCGCCCGACCGCGGTCACGAACCTCGAGGTCGCCAATGGTTGAGTCCCACCTCGAGCTGGTCGAACGGCTCTACGAGGCCTTCAACCGCCGCGATTCCGAGGGGATCGTCGCGATCTGCGATGAGGGAATGGAGTTCTTCCCCTTCGAAACGGCCGGCGCCGTCGGCCGCGAGGCCCCCTATGTGGGCCGCGAGGGGCTGCGCGAATATCTCGCCGACGCCGCCACCGTCTGGGAAGAGCTGCTGGTGACCCCGAGCGAGGTCGAGCAGGCCGGCGACCAGCTCCTGGTCCGGGGCCGGGTCTATGTCCGCAGCCGGGAGCTCGGCATTCGCGACATGCCCGCTGCCTGGATCTGGGGCGTCCGCGAGGGCCGCTTCGTCCGCGGCGAAGTCTTTCCCAGCCCCTCCTCCGCCGAGGAGCGCTTCTCCCAGCTGACGGTCGTCTAGGCCGGCGCGCCGCCGCGCAGCTCGGCGAGCGCCGCGTCGCGTTGCGCGTGGACCGAGATCGAGGACTCGACCCCGGTGATCCGGAGCAGCCTCATGACCTGGGTGTTGACGCAGCAGAGGACGAGCTGGCCGTCACCACCGCCGTCTCCGGAACGATCGAGCCGCTGCCAGGAGCGAACTATCAGGGCGATCCCGGTCGAGTCGATGAAGTCGCACTCGGTCAGGTCGATCATGACCTGTTGGCTCTCGCCGGAGGCGACCGCCCCGAGGCTGTTCTCGAGCTCAGGAGCGGTATTCATGTCGAGCTCACCGCGCACGGTGAAGGCTCGAATCCCGTCCTCCAGTTCCTCCCTTTGAACCTCAAACGGCACCGGATTCACGCGCTGATCCTAGCGCAGCGAATCGCCGCGCCCGGCGCCGTTGTTTGCCGCCCACGTGGTTTGGGTACCCCGTGGGCGAGAGCCGGGCGGATAAGCTCGGCGCCCCGGTGAAGTTTCCAAGCGGGGATTGCGGTATGGCCGAGACCTCGACTATCAGCGAACAGCCCAGGGGGCTCCAGATGTTGCTTCCGGCAAGAGCGGAGAATGTAGCGGTGGTCCGACACGCCCTCGCCGGCCTGGCCGAGGAGATCGGGATGGACGAAGCGGGCATCGCCGATCTCAAAACCGTCGTCACCGAGGCCTGCATGAACGTCGTCGCCCATGCCTACGCCGGTGAGCCCGGCCCACTCACGGTCGAGGCCAACCCCGACGCCGATGGCCTCACCGTCGTCGTCCGCGATCAGGGCCGGGGCATCCGGCCGCAGGCCGACGTCAATGCGCCGAGCCTGCGGCTCGGCCTGTCGCTGATCGCGGCCCTCTCGAGCAGCTTCGCGATCTCGGGCGGCCTCGACCGCGGCACCGAGGTCTCGATGCGGGTGCCCCTGCGGGGAGGCGGAGCCGATGGAGGCGGCACCGACGGCGGTGACGAAGTGGTTGAGATGAGGCCGACCGCGACGAGGGTGACGGAGGTCTTCGCCGATCGGTCGGAGCTGCTTGCCCCGGTGCTCGCCAGCATCGTCGGCGCCCTCGCAGCACGCCGCGACCTCTCGGTCGACCGCATGTCCGACGCGGTCTTGGTCACCGACGCGATCGCCGCGGCGGCACCCTCGGGGTTCTCCGACGGCCGCGTCCGCCTCGGCCTCGAGGACGCCGAGGGCGCGATCCAGCTCCGCCTCGGGCCGATGGAGGCCGGAGCGGCAGAGCAGATCCGCGAGGACCTGCAGGTTCCGGATGTGGGCGGTTCACTCGAAGCGCTCGTCGACGACCTCAGCGTCGAGAGCTCGGAGGACGGCGAGTACCTGCTGATCAGCTTTGCGGCGGCTGCTCCTGCTGCTTGATCTGCTCTCGGATTCGGTTCAGCGCCCGGCGCAGGATCCGCGAGACGTGCATCTGGGAGTGACCGACCCGCTCGGCGATCTGCGATTGCGTCATGTCGTCGACGAACCGCATCCTCAGCACCAGCCGCTCACGCTCGTCGAGGAACGGTAGGGCGGAGTCGAGGGCGATCCGACCCTCGACCAGCTCGAAGTTCTCGTCCTCCTCGCCGATCCATTCCGATGGGGTCGATTCCTCGGCGTCGTCGCCGCCCGCGGGACGATCCAGCGAAAGCGGCCGGCGGTTGTGGTTCGCCTCGAGGACCTCAAGGACGTCGCCCATCTCGAGTTCCAGGCGCTCGGCGATCTGGGCGACCGAGGGCGAGCCCTGCAGCTCTTTGGTCAGCGCGGTGATCGCCTTGTCGACGTCGGCCATCCGATCGTGCAGGCCGCGCGGGACGCGCACCGTCCAGACCCGGTCGCGAAAGTGGCGTTTGAGCTCGCCGAGGATCGTCGGCGAGGCGAATGCCGTGAACGGGATGCCGCGGTCTGGGTCGAATCGGTCGACGGCGTTGAGGAGGCCGATGTTGGCGACCTGGAGCAGGTCGTCGAGGGACTCCGTGGCGCCGCGGTAGCGCAGCGCCAGCCGCTTCGCGAAGTCCATGTTGCGGCGCACGAGCTCCTCCCGCGCGGATTGGTCGCGGTTCTTGGTGAAGCGCTGCCAGAGCTCGCGTTCGCCGGCCAGGCCCACGCTCGGGCCCCGCGCCCGCCACCGCGGACTCGTCTATGTGGTGCTGAGCAGCCATTCAGTCCGATCGCCGCCCTGGAGCCTTGCTCGGGCCGTGCAGCGGTTCCCCACACCGTAGTCATCCCGCGTTCCCGGCGGGTACCCGGGTGGCGCCGCCGGCAAACCGGGCAGGTTAGTCTCCGGCCAGACCTCGAAAATTCGATCCAGAGGAGTTGCAAATGGCTTTCTCCGTTCCCGACCTGCCCTACGCATACGACGCGCTCGAGCCCCACATCGACGAGGCGACGATGCGCGTCCACCACGACAAACACCACCAGGCCTACGTCGACAAAGCCAACGCCGCCCTCGAGGGGACGGAGTGGGCCGATCGCGACGTCGAGGACGTCCTTCGCAACCTCTCCAGCCTCCCGGGCGACAAGCAGGGGCCTGTCCGCAACAACGCCGGCGGCCACTTCAACCACACCCTCTTCTGGCAGATGCTCGGCCCCGACGGCGGCGGTGAGCCGGATGGCGACCTCGGCGCCGCGATCGGCGAGACCTTCGGGTCGTTCGACTCCTTCAAGGAGGAGTTCAAAAACGCCGGCATCGCCCGCTTCGGCTCCGGCTGGGCCTGGCTGGTCCGCGACGGCTCCGGCCTGGCGGTGGTCTCGACCCCGAACCAGGACTCACCGGTATCCGACGGCAGCAACCCGCTGCTCGGCTGCGACGTCTGGGAGCACGCCTACTACCTGAAGTACCAGAACAAACGGCCCGACTACATCGACGCGTTCTGGAATGTCGTCAACTGGGGCTACGTGGCGGAGCGCTTCGCCGAATAGGGCTGGCGCTCAGACGGCCTTCGAGGCCGGGGCGGGCCGCGCCGCCGGGGGCAGGGCGCGCGGCTCGGCTCCGTCCTTGAGCGGCACCAGCGACAGCGCGTGCTCGGCCTTGGCGGTGATCGTCAGACTCGGGTTGACACCGGGGTTGGCCGGGATCGACGCGCCGTCGGTGACCAGCAGGTTCTCGTAGCCGAAGGCGCGGTTGCCGGCGTCGACGACGCCGCTCTCGGGGTCGGCGCCGATCACGGCGCCGCCGAGAATATGGGCGGTGGTGGGGACGTTCTGGATCGACTCGGTGATCGCGCTCTGGGGGATTCCGCCCGTTCGGGCGGCGAACCAGCGGGCGGCGGCGGCGGCGGCCGGCAGGTAGATCGGGTTCGGCCGCTCCGGGTCCTGTTCGGTCTGCAGCCGGACCCCGCGCCCGAACAGCTTGCGCTTCGGCCGCAGGTGCATCGCCGCGTCGACCGTCTGCATCACCAGCAGGATCACGGTCCGCCGCGACCAGTGGAGGGGAATCCGCATCCGAACCGCCTGCAGTGGGTGGCGCAGCAGCGCCGCCGCCCACTTCAGCGGCCGGGTGAGCCGCGTACCCGGGCCGGCCATCGCCGTGAAAGTGCCGCTCATCGCGTCGCCGGCCTCACCGTAGGTGACGACCTCGATGTGCGTGTCGGGGTCGGGGTAGATGCTCGAGGTGATCGCGACCGAGCGGCTGTAGTCGCGCTCGTCATCGCGGGCCGTGACGGACTGGATCGACTCCGAGTTGGTGCGGACGACGTCGCCGATCCGCCCTGAGAGCCGCGGCAGGGCGCCGGAATGACGGCAGTTGGCGAGGAGGTTGTTGGTGCCGAGGGCGCCGGCCGCGACGACGACGCCGCGGGCGGTGACCGTCTCTGGCTTTCTCCGCACCCAGGCCCCCGAGCGCTCGCTGGTCACCCGGTAACCGTCGGAGCCGTCGGCGGCTCCGAGCGGGGTGATCGAGGTCACCTGGCGTTCGGGGTGGATCTCGACCCCGAGCTTCTCGGCGAACCAGAGGTAGTTCTTGACCAGGGTGTTCTTGGCCCCGTGGCGGCACCCGACCATGCAGCTGCCGCAGCGCATGCACCCGGTCCGCGCCGGGCCCATCGCCTTCGAAGTAGGGATCCGCGACCTCGCGGCCGGGCTGGTCGAAGAAGACCCCGACCCGGGTGTTGCGAAAGGTGTCGCCGACGCCGATCTCCTCGCCGTATTCCTGCAGCAGCCGGTCGGCGGGCCCCATCCCCTCGTACTCGGTGACGCCGAGCATCCGTTCGGCGGTCTCGTAGTGGGGCGCCAGCTCGGACTCCCATTCGCCGAGCTCGGCCCACTGCCGGTCCTCGAAAAAGGCGGGCCGCGCCCGGTAGAGGGTGTTGGCGTAGCCGAGGCTGCCGCCGCCGACGCCACTTCCCGAGACGACCAGCACGTCCTTGAAGAAGGTCAGGCGGAGGACCCCGCGCATCCCCAGTCGCGGCACCCAGAAGTAGCGCCGCGGTTCGCGCACCGTCGACTCGGCGAAGTCCTCATCGCGGAACCGGCTGCCGCACTCGAGCACCCGCACCGAGTAGCCCTTTTCGGCCAGCCGCAGCGCCGCGACCGAGCCGCCGAAGCCCGACCCGACTACCAGCCAATCG
>CAVVVY010000014.1:0-219580 GCA_963751815.1 uncultured Solirubrobacterales bacterium
CCGGCTTCGCGGGCGACGCCGGAGGCGCCGCCTCCTGGCATGAGCGCGTCCGACATGCGCTCGGCAGCCTTTCCCCGCGGAGCATCGCGGTCCCGGTGGGAGCCCGCGGCGCTTGCCGCGATCGTCGTCGCCACGGCCCTGATCGCGATCTCCGAATCGGGCTCGGGAGGGGGCGAGGAGCGACTCGCCGCGAAGCCGGCGCCGGTCCGAGCAGCAAAGCCGGCGCCCGGTGTACCGCGGCACAACGACAGCGGATCGCAGGTCCACGAGTTCAGCGCCCCCGTCCCGCAGGTCGCTTCGTCGGCCGCGGCGGTCGGCGAACTGGCGACGAAGGACGCCGCGGGGAGCGGGTCGGCGAGCGTCGGCCCGCTGCGCAGAGCCGGTGTCCGCCACCGCGAGGTCGAACGCTCGGCGCGGGTCGTGCTCGCGGTCGAGCCCGGCGAGGTGCGGAGCGCCGCGGGCGAGGTCCTCGGCGTCGTCCACGAATACGACGGGATCGTCCTGCGCTCCTCGACCCGGGTCCGCAGCGAGGACCGCGCCGTCGCCTCATTCGACCTCCTGATTCCAAGCCGGAGGCTGCCCGACGCGCTCGCCGCCCTCTCGGAGATCGGGCCGGTGCGCTCGCGCTCGGACGCGTCGGTCGACGTCACCGCGCCGACGATCGGGCTCCAGGAACGGGCTCGTGACGCACAGGGCGAAGGTCGACGGCCTGCTCGCCGAGCTCGAAGCGGCGACGACAGACTCCGAACGGGAAGCGGATCGAGGCCGAGCTCCACTCCGAGCGCAGCCGTCTCGCGAGGCTGCGATCCCAACTCTCGGCAATCGAAAGGCGGACCAACTTCGCCCGCGTCTGGGTCCGGGTCGATTCCGACCCGACGCCGGGTCCGCCGCCGCGGACGGCAGCTGGGGAGTCGGCGACGCGATCGACGACGCGGGCCGGATCCTCACGGTCGCCGCCGGGGTCACCGTTGTCGCCCTCGCAATCCTCGCCCCGATCGCGCTGATCCTGCTCCTCGCCCTGGCCGGGCAGCGGGCCTGGCTTCGGCGATCCCGCGAGCGTGCCCTCGACCGCTCGCCGACTACTGGCGCGGGGTAACGAGAGCAGCTGCAGCGAGTAGCTCTCGTGGTAGTCGGCGTCGATCGTGCCGCTCATCTTCGCGTCGCTCTTCATCACCCGGCGCAGCAGCAGGCCGTCGGAGCGCCGCCGCCAATCGTCGCGCTTGGCGGTTCCGGTGACATGGCCGTCGAGCTTGACGTCGGTCGTGGTGTGGACGGCGTCGAACTTCTTGCCGCCGACGTCGACCTTCTCGATCGCCTCCACGAGAGACTTGCTGGTCCCGGTGTCGCCTTCGTCGGACTTGCACTTCCAGTCGAAGGTCTTGCCCACCTGGCGGGCCGAGCGCTTCGAGGCCGGGTCGCCGGTGCAGGTGTAGTTCGAGGCGCGGTCTTCGCCGAAGAATTCGTGGTATTCGACGAAGCAGATCAGTTCGAAGAAGTCGCCGCCCTTCGTCGGGCAGGTCGTGAATTCGGCCCAGCGCCCGCCGAGGACCTGCCAGCGTTCGACCACCCCGCAGCCCTTCTTGCTGAGCGTGATCGTCGAGATGCCGTCGTAGTCGTGGGTGGCGCTGCGAAGGCCGGTGTCGGCCGACTCGCTGCCCTTGGTCTCATAGCGATAGACGCCCGGTTCGCGTTCGAATATCGCCCCTTCGCCGCCTCCGGCGGCGCCGTCCTCTTCGCGGAATTGGGCGACCGCTTCGTTGACGCTGACCCGCGAGGTGTCGTCGCTCGGGAACAGTTTCCAGACAGCGAGCGCCCCGACCACCACGACGGCGCCAGAACCAGCGCGATCACGCGTCCCCGCGACACCGCCGCTCACTAAAACATATGTGACACCGATCTGTGTTAGCGATGGATGAATGTGGTCCCTTGGTCCGACTCGTGTTTGAGATCGCGCAGCGGGGGTAAGGAGGCCGGCAGCGGGCGCCAGGGTGTCCGCCAAGATGCGAGCGGCGCGGGTCCCGGGGGGGCCGGGCGCCACGGGACATAGGAGGTGCACATGGGACTGAGCGAGGTGGTCCCCTCGACTTCACGATCGATCGTCCAGGCACTTGGGGGCGGTCGGATGACGGCTGCGTTCTGCGTTTCCGTGACGGGCCTGGTTTGGCTCTTGGCAGGCGGCGCGCCAGCGGCAAACGCCGCCGATTGCGCCAATGAAGCGACCCGGGTCGGCGCCTCCGCCGATCTGCCCAACTGCCGCGCCTACGAGATGGTCTCCCCCGGCCGACAAGGGAGGGCAGGACGTCGTCGCCAGCCCGGTCTTCGGCTTCGACTCCGTCCCGGTGCTCTCGACGGACGGCGAAAGCGTCGCCTTCGAGTCCTACGGCGCGTTCTCCGAACCCAACTCCAACGGCGTCATCAGCAACTACCTCGCCCGTCGCGCCCCCGCCGCCTGGAACTCCGAGCAGATCTCGCCGCCGATCGAACCCAATCCGTCGCTCAACACGGCAGCCGCAGAGGCGTTCACGCCCGACTTCGCGGTGTCCGCGTTCCTCGGTCCCTGGAACCCACCGCTGGCTCCCGGCGCCTCGCCGGGACGTCGAACCTCTACCTCCGCGACAACTCCGACGGCAGCTTCAGCCTCGTCAGCGCCGGCGCGCCGCCGGAACTCGGACAGTCGGAATGGGCGCCGGTGGCCGTCTCGGAAGACGGCAGCCACGTGATCTTCGGGCAACGGGATCGAACTCACGCCCGATGCCTCCGAAACGATCTCCCCGTTCCTCTATGTCTGGGACCGGGCGACCGAAACGCTCACCCTCGAGGCAAGGCTGCCCGACGAGAGCGTGAGCCCCGCCGCGGTGACCCTCGCCGGCCAGACCGGCTTCGGCGGCTCGTTCAATCCCGCCCACCCGATCTCCAGCGACGGCTCCCGCATCTACTTCGAAACCCTCGGCCACGGGGGCACGCCGCAGGTCTTCTGCGGTCGACGACAGCTCGACCCAGGAAGTCTCCGCCTCGCAGCGGACCCCGGCGGCCACCGCCCAACCGTCCAACCTCCAGTTCGCCTCGAATGACGGCGAAATCGCGTTCATCACCAGCACCGAGCTGCTGACGGATGACGCGACGACCGGAGAAATCGGGAAAGACCTCTACCGCTATGACGTCGCCACCGAAGAACTGACCGACCTCACCGTCGACGCCGTCGAAGAAGGCGTCGGCGGAGCCCGGGTCCAGGGCGTGCTCGGCGGCTCCACCGACGGATGCGGGTCTACTTCGTCGCCCAGGGCGTGCTCGCCACCGGCGCCACCGCCGAACAGAACAACCTCTACCTGTGGACCGAGGGCGAGGGAATCGAGTTGATCGCAACCGGCACGACGTCATCGGCCTTCACCAACAACTGGTCCCCGTCGAATCGGGGCTCGCGGGTGACGCCGGACGGGATGCATCTCGCCTTCACCGCCGACAACAGCCTGACCGGGTACCCGAACGAAGGGCGCCCCGAGATCTACCTGTTCGACGCCGGCAGCGGCGACCTCGAATGCGCGTCCTGCCACTCGGGAGGCGTGCCGGCCACGCTTGGAGCGGCGATCGAAGGCCGCACCGAAAACATCGGGGTCCTCTCCCGCAATCTCTCCAACGACGGTCGCTTCGTCTTCTTCAACACCAACGAAGCGCTGGTCCCGCGCGACATCAACAACGGCGAAGATGCCTATGAGTACGACAGCAGCACGGGCCAGGTCTCGCTGATCTCGACCGGGACGAGCTCCCAGGGCGAGATGTTCACGGACGCGAGCCCGACCGGCAGGGACGCTCTGATCCTCACCCGTAAGCAGTTGGTCGGCGTCGATCAGGACGAAAACACCGATTCCTACGACGCGCGGATCGATGGCGGGCTCGCGGCCCAGAACCCGGGCCGCCGGCCCCGCCCTGTTCGAGCACGGGCGAATGCCGCGATGTCGGCGTGCTGCCCGCGGCGCCGGTCCCCGGCAGCTCCAACCTGTTCGGGCCCGGGAACGTGAAGCCGAAGAACAAGAAGAAGGGTTGCAAGTCGAAGTCAAAGCGGGCGCACAAGCGAGCGCACCGGCGAGCCCACAAGAAGAAGGCCAGGCACTGTAAGCGCTCGAATCGGAGGGCAGGACGATGAGGGGCCGGGGACGCAGTCACGGCACCCGCCTGCTCGCCGCGGTCGCGGTCGCCGCGCTCTGGATCCTCGCGCTCGGCGCGGGCAGTGCCCAGGCGGCATTCGGGATCGTCAACTTCGACGGCGAAACGACCGCGAACGAAGCGGGCGACCCGGCGACACAGGCCGGGAGCCACCCGTTCGCGACGACGACCGAAATGCAGTTCACCGTCGACGAATCAGGTTCGCAAACGATCCCGGATGGGAGCTTCAGGACCCTGAAAGTCGAGCTCCCGGCGGGCCTCGCCGGGAATCCGAACGCGATCCCGAGGTGCACGCTGGCCGAATTCGCCGGCGGCCTCGGCCTCAGTTCCCCTCAGTGCTCGAACAGCACCGCGATCGGGTGGACGGTGCTCGAAGCGCCCCTGTTCGGCACCGAAGGGATCAAGGCTCCCGTCTACAACCTCGTCCCCGGCCCGAACCAGCCGGCGAGGTTCGGCTTCAAGGTCCTCACCGCCTCCGTCTTCCTCAACGCCTCGGTCCGCACCGGGGGCGACTACGGGACCACGATCACGATCCCCGACTCCTCCCAGGGGCTGCCGGTCGCAGGGACCGCGCTGACGCTCTGGGGCGTGCCGGCGGACCCCGCCCACGACGGAGAACGCGGGACCTGCATGGGATTCTCAGGCCCGACCGGCGAATCGTGCCCGAGCGAAGCGCCGGAAACCCCGTTCCTCAGCATGCCGACCGCATGCTCGGGACCGGTGACCACGACCCTCCATGCCAATTCCTGGCAGGAACCGGCGTTCCAGACCGCGAGCTTCCTGAGCCACGACTCCTCCGACACCCCGGTGGGGATCGAAGGGTGCGAGCGGCTGCCGTTCAGCCCCTCGATCGACACCAAGATCGGAACGAGTGAAGCTGACTCGCCGACGTCGCTGGCGGTCGACCTGCACGTGCCGCAGAACAACGAAGACCCCGAAGGCTTCGTCACCTCGCACCTGAAGACCTCGGTCGTGACGCTGCCGGCGGGATTCTCGATCAACCCCTCGGTCGCGAGCGGCCTCGGAGCCTGCTCGCAGGCCCAGTTCGGCCAGGACAACGCCAACCCGGTCACCTGCCCCGACTCCTCCAAGGTGGGAAGCGCGGAAATCGACAGCCCGCTGCTGGCGGTGCCGCTCCGCGGCCGATCTATCTCGCCGAACAGGGCAACAACGTGTTCGGCAGCGAGCTCGCGATCTACCTCGCCACCAGCGCCGAAGGGGTGACGATCAAGCTCCCCGGCAAGGTCGAGCCCGACCCGGCCACGGGTCAGCTCAAGACCACGTTCGACGACAACCCGCAGCTCCCGTTCAGCGACTTCAGGCTGAACTTCTTCGGCGGTCCGCAGGCGGTCCTGCGCACCCCGAGCGCCTGCGGCACCTACACGACCACGGCCGCCATCACGCCCTGGGACGGCAACCCGCCGACCCCCGCGAGCGACTCGGTCGCGATCGATCGCGGACCCGGCGGGACCGCGTGCCCGAGCGGCGCCTTCGCCCTCGAACACTTCACCGCCGGCACCAGCAATCCGCTGGCCGGCCGCTACAGCCCGTTCCTGATGGGCGTGGCCGGCAGGACGGCAGCCAGCTCCTGACCGGCCTCGAACTGAGGCTGCCGAAGGGCCTGATCGGCAAGATCGCCGGCATCCCCTTCTGCCCGGAGGTGAATATCGCCGCCGCCGCGGCGAAGACCGGTGAAGGGCAGGGTGCCGCGGAGCTGGCGTCGCCCAGCTGTCCCCAGCGACAGCAGGATCGGCTCGGTCGCGGTCACCGCCGGCGCCGGGCCCCATCCCTTCTACCTCGGGACCGGCACCGCATACCTCGCCGGCCCCTACAGGGGGGCGCCGCTCTCGCTCGTGATCGACACGCCGGTGGTGACGGGCCCGATCGACCTCGGGTCGTCGTGGTGCGCGCCGCCCTGGACGTCGATCCCGAAACGGCGCAGATAACCGCGGTGACGGATCCGCTGCCGACGATCCTCCACGGGATCCCGGTCGACGTCCGCGGGGTGTTCCTCAACCTCGACCGCAATCAGTTCACCCTCAATCCGACCAACTGCACGGCGACGTCGGTGAGCGGCTCGGTCAGTGGCCCGGAGGGCGGCTCGGCGCCGCTCTCGGAGCGTTTCCAGGTCGGAGGCTGCGGCGACCTCGGCTTCAAGCCGAAGCTGACCACCCGGCTGACAGGAAAGGCCAACCGGGGCGCCCACCCGAAGCTCAAGGCGGTCGTCAAGATGCCGAAGGGCAACGCCAACATCCGCCGCGCGGTGGTCACGCTGCCCGACAGCGAGATCCTCGATCAGGGCCACATCGGCACCTCCTGCACCCGGGTCCAGTTCGCGGCCCGGGCATGTCCGGCAGCCTCGCGCTACGGCTTCGCCAAGGCGCGGACGCCGCTGCTCGACAAACCGCTCGAAGGCCCGGTCTATCTCCGCGCCTCAACCACAAGCTGCCGGATCTGGTGGCCGATCTGCGCGGTCTGATCGACATCGCGCTCGCCGGCAAGATCGAATCGGGCCAACGGAGGACTGCGAACCACCTTCGCGACGGTCCCCGACGCCCCGATCACCTGAACTTCGCGCTGAAACGCGGGCGGCAAGAAGGGCCTGCTCCAGAACACGACCAACATCTGCCGGGGGGTGAACCGCGTGAAGGCGACGTTCACCGGCCAGAACGGCCGCAAGCTGACGTCGAGCCCGGTGCTGAAGAACACCAGCTGCTGATCTCGACAGAGGTAGGCTGGGATGCGTGACCCCCAGGAGGCGCGGGCCGGCCGAGCGGCCCAATCTCGGCGAGCCCTCGACCCCTCGCCCCGCGGCCTCGGTGGTGCTCGTCAGGGGCGGGGGCGGCACTCGGACCGCGGTCTCGAGGCGCTGCTGCTGAAGAGGACCGAGAAGGCGGACTTCATGCCCGGCGTCTGGGTGTTCCCGGGGGGAGCCGTCGACCCCGAGGACGGCGACGGCGAGGTCGGCCACCGCGTCTGCGCCGCCCGCGAGCTCGCCGAGGAGGCGGGAATCGAGCTGCCCGCCGAGATCGAGCTGGTCCTGTTCTCGCGCTGGATCACCCCTGAGGTCGTCTCGCGGCGCTTCGACGCCTGGTTCTTCCTCGCCCCCGCCCCGGCCCACACGCCGCCCGAGCCGGACGGGGTCGAGACCACCGAGGCCGGCTGGTTCAAGCCGGCGGCCGCTGTCGAGGCGCAGGCAGCGGGAGAGATGGCGCTCGCCTTTCCGACGATCTCCCAGCTTCAGGCCCTGGCGCAGTTCTCCAGCGCCGCCGAGGCGATCGAGGCCTACCGGGAGCGCACCGTCGAGCCGATCCTGCCGAAGGTGATCGGGACCGAGGGCGACCACCGGGTCATACCTGCCGGGCGACCCCGATTCCCGGCCTAGTCAGCCGGGAAAGGCTCGAGGCCCGCGTGCCAGGGGCCCGGCGGGTAGGTGTGGATCCCGCTCTCGTCCATCTCCCCCTGGAGGCGCCGGAAGAGCTGGCCGGCGTTTTTCAGCGCCTCCTTCAGCTCGGCCTCGGTGCGCTCCGCGCAGCCGCCACATGAACCACAGCTGGCGGTCGTTGATCCCGAAGTCGATCTCACCGGTCATCGTCGTCGCCCAGGCGAGGAAGCCGGGGCCGAACAGCTCCCGCAGCGCCACCGGGTCGTACTCCTTCGGGACCGTGGCCAGGTAGCGCTTGTTGAAGTCGAGCGACTCGAACTCGACCTTGCGGGTGAATCGCTGGGTGACGACCTCGTGCCCCTCGATCGACTCGACGTTGAAGGCCGGGACGACCTTCGCCAGGTCGGGCATGTGGGCCTTGGCGAGGATCGCGTTGGGCAGGACCGCCTTGCCGAAGAGGCCGCCGGCCTCGCGCTCGTCGGCGTCGCAGGAGGAGCCCCAGAACCCCTCGGCGAGCTGGCCGGTGAGGCGGTTGGTGCCGCCGACGCAGAGCGCGACCGGGCCGTCTTTGGGGTTGATCCCGCCGACCGGCTCGTAGGTGAGGCCGTTGCGCTCGGCGTAGCGGCTGACGAGCGCCGCCCATTCCTCCGCTTCGCCCTTCGCGCTCATCGCACCGATCCTATTTCCGGCCGGCCGCTTGCCGCGGAGCGGGCAGGAAGTAGGATGGGGCCATGCTCATCGCAATCATCGTCGTCGTCGCGATCATCGTCATCGCCGTCCTCTACTAGGATCGCGAAGCGCAACTCGTTCATCGCCTCGCGCAACCGGGTCGACGAGTCGTGGAGCGGGATCGACGTCCAGCTGAAACGCCGCCACGACCTCGTCCCGAACCTGGTCGAGACCGTCAAAGGCTATGCCTCGCACGAGAGCGAGGTCTTCGAGAAAGCGACAAAAGCCCGGGCCGAGGCGATGTCGGCGCGCGAGCGTCGGAGACACGGCCAAAGCCGAGAACCAGCTGACCGGCGCGCTGACCGACCTCCGTGCGGTGGCCGAGAACTACCCGACGCTGCGGGCGACCGAGAACTTCCAGCAGCTCAGCCGCAACCTCTCCGAGCTCGAGGACGAAATCCAGGCCTCACGCCGGATCTACAACTCCAACGTGCAGGCCTACAACACCGCGATCCAGCAGTTCCCGGGGTCGATCATCGCCAATCAGGGCGGGTTCACGCGCGCGAGTTCTTCGAGATCGACGACGCCGAGCGCGAGCCGGTCTCGGTCAGCTTCGACAAGACTGAGTCGCGTAAGCTTTGGGCATGTCGGCGACGGCTGAAGCGACGCTCTGGATCTGCGAGAGCTGCGGGTTCATCTACGACCCCGAGCACGGCGATCCGGACGGCGGAATTCCACCCGGAACCCGGTTCGAGGACATCCCCAAGGACTGGTTCTGCCCGGTCTGCGGCGCCCGCACGAGCGAGTTCCGCCCGCTCGAGCCCGGACGAGGCCGAGACGAGCAGCTCTCCGCCCGCGGCGGACGCCGAACCGATGAATCACGACGTCGATTGGCTGGTGATCGGTTCGGGCTTCGGCGGCTCGGTGGCGGCCCTGAGGCTGGCCGAAAAGGGCTACTCGGTGACCGTGCTCGAGTGCGGGAGCCGGTTCCGCGACGAGGATTTCGCCGAGTCCACCGTGCGCGAACCGCGCCGCTACTTCTGGGTGCCGAGGCTCGGGATGCGCGGCGTCCTCCGGCTCACCTTCTTCAAGGACGTGCTGGTCGTCTCCGGCAGCGGAGTCGGCGGCGGCAGCCTCGGCTACGCCAACACCCTCTACCGGGCGCGGCCCGCCTTCTTCGAGGACCCGCAGTGGGCCGAGCTCGGCGAGTGGGAGTCCGAGCTGGGGCCCCACTACGAGACCGCGGAGCGAATGCTCGGCGTCACCGAGTACGAGGGAATGGGCCCGGCCGATCGCCTGCTGAAGGAATACGGGGAGGAGATCGGCGTCGGCGACACCTTTCGCAACACCCGGGTCGGCGTCTTCTTCGACCAGCCGGGCCGCGAGGTCCCCGACCCCTACTTCGAAGGCGAGGGCCCGGCGCGGACGGGGTGCATGCGATGCGGCAGCTGCATGGTCGGCTGTCGCCACGGCGCGAAGAACACGCTGGTCAAGAACTACCTCTGGTTCGCCGAGAGGCTCGGGGTCGAGATCAGGCCCGAACGCCAGGTGACCGAGATCTCGCCGCTGGGGGCCGCCGACGGCTCCGACGGATACCGCGTCACCAGCGAGCGCTCGGGGGCCTGGGTGCGACGGGGCCGGGGGACGATCACCGCCCGCGGCGTCGTCGTCGCAGCCGGCGCGCTCGGCACCAACAACCTGCTCGCCAACTGCCGCCATTCCGGTGCCCTGCCCCGGCTCTCGGCGCGGATCGGCGACGTCGTCCGCACCAACTCGGAGTCGATCCAATCGGTCACCGCGCGCGACGACGAGCGCGACTTCAGCCGCTCGGTTGCGATCACCTCGAGCATCTATCCCGACCCCGACACCCACATCGAGGTCGTCACCTACGGCGAGGCCGGCGACGCGATGAGCGGCACCTTCACGGCGATGGCCGGCCCGGGACGCGCCTGACGAGGCCGCTCAAGTGGGCGGCCGCGATGCTGCGACACCCGCTGCAGGCGGTGCGGATGCGGATCCCCTACCGGTGGTCGCGGCGGACGGTGATCCTGCTGGTGATGCAGACCGTCGACGCGGCGATGCACCTGCGGCCGCGGCGCAAGCTGCTCGGCCGCGGGGTGCGCCTGCAGACCGAGCAGGACCCCGAGCGGCCCAACCCGATCTACCTGCCGGCGGCCGCCGCGGCGGCGCGCTGGTTCGCGAGCCGGACCGGCGGGATCCCTCAGAGCGCGATCACCGAGTCGATCCAGAACGTCCCGACGACGGCACACATCCTCGGCGGCGCGGTGATCGGCGCCGACGCCGAGAGCGGGGTCGTCGACGCGGGGAACCGCGTCTTCGGCTACGAGAACCTGCTGGTCACCGACGGCGCCTCGATCCCCGCGAACCCCGGCGTCAACCCGAGCCTGACGATCACCGCCAAGGCCGAGCACGCGCTGTCGCTGGTGCCGGTGCAAGGACGGGGCCGAGCCGCGCAGCCTGCCCGCGGCCGCGCGGCCCGCCCCGACCTCAGGCCGAACGCCACTTCAACATTCGCGCCAGCTGCGCTCTCGCGCTATTCGGCGAAGCGCTCGGCGACGTAGTCCCAGTTGACGACGTTCCAGAAGGCGTCGATGTAGTCGGGGCGTTTGTTCTGGTACTTGAGGTAGTAGGCGTGCTCCCAGACGTCGCAGCCGAGCAGCGGGTTGCTGCCGTCGGAGACGGGCGAGTCCTGGTTCGGGGTCGAGACCACCGCGAGTCCGGATCCGTCGCGCACCAGCCAGGCCCAGCCGGAGCCGAAGCGGGCGATGCCGGCCTCTTTGAACTCCTCCTTGAAGGAGTCGAAGCGAGCCGAAGGTCTCGTCGATCGCCGCGGCCAGGTCGCCGCCCGGCTCGCCGCCGCCGTCGGGGCTGATCATCTGCCAGAAGAGGGTGTGGTTGAAATGGCCGCCGGCGTTGTTGCGGACCGGTCCCTGCTTGTCGCCGGGGAGGCTGGAGAGGTTGCGGAGGACGTCCTCGACGTCGCGGTCGGCCCACTCCGTCCCCTCGAGGGCGGCATTCGCTTTGTCGACGTAGGCCTGGTGGTGTTTGTCATGGTGCACCCGCATCGTCGCCTCGTCGATGTGGGGCTCGAGCGCGTCGTATGCGTAGGGCAAGTCGGGAACGGAGAAAGCCATCTGGAACTCCTCTTGATCGGATTTCGGGGGTTGCGCCGCAGCCTAACCTGCCCGGTTTGCCGGCGGCTGCGTACGGGTACCCGCCGGAGGAGCGGGAGGACTACGGTTGGGGTTACCGCTGCACGGCCGAGCGAGGCTCCAGGGCGGCGATTCGGAGCACAACATGGCTGCACAGCACCACACAGACGATCCCGGCGTCACGGGCCCCGGGCCCGAGGAGGGCCTTGCCAGCGAACGCGGAGCTCTGGCGCCGCTTCGCCAGCAACCGCGACCAGACGGCGCGCGAGGAGCTCGTGCGCCGCAACATGGCGTTCGCGAAACGCCTCGCGCTCCGCTACCGCGGCGCCAGCGAGTCCCTCGACGACCTCCTCCAGGTCGCCAACATCGGCCTCCTCAACGCCGTCGACCGCTTCGATCCCGATCGCGGGATCCCGTTCACGGCCTTCGCCTCACCGACGATCCTCGGCGAGCTGAAACGCCACTTCCGCGACCGGGTCTGGACGGTGCGCGTCCCGCGCGGTCTCCACGACCGGATGGCCGAAGTCGACAAAGCGATCACCGAGCTGACCAAGGAGCTGCAGCACTCGCCCTCGGTTGCCCAGATCGCCGAGCGCCTCGAACTCGAGATGACCGACGTGCTCGAGGTCCTCGAGGCCAACCACAACCGCCGGCCCCTGTCCCTCGACCGACCCGCGGGCGGCGACGACGCCGAGGAATCCGCGCCTTCGGAGTGGATCGGCAGCGAGGACGAGGGCTTCGAGCTTGTCGAGGGCCGGATCGCTCTCGACGCCGCGCTCCCCTTCCTCGACGAGCGCGAGCGGCTGGTGCTGCGGATGCGGTTCGTCGACGACATGACCCAGTCTCAGATCGCCGAGCGGGTCGGCCACTCGCAGATGCACGTCTCGCGGATCCTGCGCCGCGCGCTGATCCCGGATCCGCGAGCAGATCAAGGAGCAGGAGCAGCCGCCGCAAAGCTGATCAGCAGGTACTCGCCGTCCTCGCCGTCCTCGACGCTGAGCTCGTCGATCAGAGCGCTTCGATCGATCCGCCCATCGCCGGCAGGCGGAGGTCCTCGCGGATCTGCTCGGCCGCGCCGGTCTCCATCGGTCCGAATCGAAGCTGGATCCCCGTCCTCGCCATCCTCGAGCCCGAGCCTGACCCGGCCGTCGGTGAACCCGGAAGGCGCCGCGGCGGCTATCGCGTCGGTGACGAGGACCGCATCCGACATCCGGTCGACCGAGAGGTCGCGGCGCGCGGCGAGGGCGCCGACGATGCTGGCGAGGACCGGCGCGAGCAGCTCGGGGCGGTCGGCGAGCACCTCCGTGCGCGGCGGTGCACCGGCTTGATCTCGACCGAGTCCGCGGTTGCGCTCGGTTCCGCCGCCCCGCAAGGGCAGCCGCATCGAGACCTCGGTGCCGCGATCGAGCCCGCCGGAGATCGCGAAGCTACTCGAGAGGGCGGCGATCAGCGACAGACCCCAGGCGCAGGCTCGGCTGGTCGACGTCGGCCTGGGGTCGGATGCCGCGACCCTGGTCGCGGACGATGACCGTGAGCCCTTCGGCGTCGGGGTTGGCCTCGACCGTGAGCGGGCCCGGCTCCCCCGCATAGGCGTGGGCGACGACGTTCATGCAGGCCTCGGTGACGACCGTCTTCAGGTCGGCGATTCCCGCTTCGTCCATCCCGATCTCCTCGGCGAGCCCGGCGAGGGCGTGCCGGACCACCGCAACGTTCTCCGCTTTTGCCGGAAGCATCATCTGGAGCCCCCTGGGCTGTTCGCTGATAGTCGAGGTTTCGGCCATACCGCAATCCCCGCTGAGGAAGCTTCCCCCGGGGCGCCGAGCATATCCGCCCGGCTCTCGCCACGGAGTACCCAAACGCAGGGCGCGGCAAACAACGGGCGGTTGACCGCCCGACTCCCTGCGCTAGGATCGGCGCGTGAATCCGGTGCCGTTCGAGGTACAGGCGGAGGAGCTGGAGGACGGGATTCGAGCCTTCACCGTGCGCGGTGAGCTCGACATGAACACCGCCCCTGAGCTCGAGGACAGCCTCGCGGCAGGTCGTGACCGGCGAGGGGGCACAGGTCGTGATCGACCTGACCGAGTGCGACTTCATCGACTCGACCGGCATCGCCCTGATCGTGCGCTCCTGGCAGCGGCTCGACAGCGGCGGCGAGCAGCGGCGGAGAGGGCCAGCTCGTCCTCTGCTGCGATCAACACCCAGGTCATGCGGCTGCTGCGGATCACCGGGGTCGAGTCCTCGATCTCGGTGCACGAGCAGCGCGACGCGGCGCTGGCCGAGCTGCGCGGCGATATGCCAGCCCGCGCCTAGACGACGGTCAGCTGCGCGAACCGCTCCTCGGCTGCAGACGGGTCGGGGAAGACTTCGCCGCGGACGAAACGGCCGTCGCGGACATCCCAGATCCAGGCGGCGGGCATGTCGCGGATGCCGAGCTCCCTGCTGCGCACGTAGACCCGGCCCCGGACCAGGAGCTGGTCGCCGATCTGCTCGACCTCGCTCGGGGTCACCAGCAGCTCTTCCCAGACCTGGGCGGCGTCGGCGAGGTATTCGCGCAGCCCCTCGCGGCCGACGTAGGGGGCCTCGCGACCGACGGCGCCCGCGGTTTCGATAGGGGAAGAACTCCATCCCCTCGTCGCAGATCGCGACGATCCCCTCGGGGTCGCGGCGGTTGAAGGCCGTTGTAGAGGCGCTCGACCAACTCCAGGTGGGCGTCAGCCATGGGCGACTTCGAGGTTGGGGACGTTTGCGGCTCGCTGCGCCCCGGCTTCGGCCGCGGGCGCGAGCACGATCACCGCGATGTCGTCGTCGAGGGCGCCGTCGGTGAAGGACGTGCAGCGAGCCTTCGACCCGCTGCAGGACCTGCGGCCGGGTCGTTGGCGCCGCGCAGCTCGCTCGCAGCCGCTCCTCGCCGAAGCGCTCGCTCGACCCCTGCGCCTCGAGCACTCCGTCGGTGACGACCACCAGCTGCTGGCCCGGCTCGAGCACGCAATGGGAGACCGACCAGCGGGCGTCGGCGAAGGCGCCCGAGACCGGGTCGGCCTCGCCGATCTCGACCACCTCCTCGCCATCGATCCAGCAGCGGCGGCGGGTGGCCGGCGACGGCGAGCCTGACCGGCTGGGTCGGGTCCTCGCTCAGCGCCAGGGCGACGACGCTGCAGAGCGAGGAGTCGCCACGGGCGAAGAGGGCGCGGTTGAGCGTCTCCAGCGCACGGACGGGATCGCCGGTCAGGGTGGCGGCGGTGCGCAGGGTGTAGCGGGCGACGGCCGTCAGCGAGGCGGCGCGGGCGCCGCGGCCGGTGACGTCGCCGATCACGAGCATCCAGCCGTCGGCGACCCGGAGGACGTCGTAGAAATCGCCTCCGACCTCGTTCTCGGAGCCGGCGGGCCGGTACATCGCCGCGACCGACCAGCCGGGGATGTTGGGCAGCGGTGGCGGCAGCAGCCCGCGCTGCAGCGTCTCGGCGATCTCGGCCCGCGCCCGCTCGGCCCGCTCGAGATCGGCGAACAGGCCGCAGTTGTCGAGTGCGAGCGCGACCCTGCCGGAGAGGACCCAGGCGAAGTGGGCATCCTCGCCGCGGTACCTGCGGCCCGACCAGCCGACGGCGAGCGTCAGCGCCCCGGTGATCTTGCCGCGGGCGTTGAGGGCGACCGTGATCGCCGAGCGACCTTGAGGCTGCGAAGGAACTCGAGGTCCTCCGGGCCGTCGGCGAGGCCTGCGAGGTCGCGGTCGGTCATCCGCTCATAGAACCGGGGCTTCAGCGAGGTGCCGTCGTCACCCTCGATCATCCGCTCGGGGATCGACGGGCGCGCGGGCCGCCAGGCCCGCCTCGGCGCCCGGGCCGCCGCCGGGCGAGACGCGCAGCCCCGCCCGCCTGACCTCCCCGTCCTCGTCGAAGAGGTCGATCATGCAGAAGTCGGCGAACTCGGGCACGAGGATGTCGCAGATCGCCTCGATCGTGTCCTCGAGCGAGCCGCCGGCGTCGGAGACGGCGGCCGTTTCGCTCAGGATCCGGTAGCGGCGCCTGGCCTCGCGCTCGCGGCTGAACAGCACCCAGAGCGTCGCTCCAGCGCGACCAGCGCGAGCAACCACCACGACCGTCTCCACGATCCCGCCCACTCGCACTACCTCGCCTTCGTGTTCGTCTCTACCAAAAACACAGTATGCCCGATACCGGCCAGATGTCCAGTCAGCGAGCAGCAGGCTGCGCGGCCAGAGCCCCTTCGCGCGACCGCGTTCAGCTCGGCGCAGAGGACCGTCAGCATCGCCCCCAGGTGGACCCAGGCGAGCAGCCCGATCACCAGGGCGAACGTGCCGTAGGCCGGCGTGGCGCCCTCGATCTGGTGGGAGACGAAGTAGCCGCCGACGAGCTGCAGGACCGCCCACCCGACGGCGCGCCACCGCCGCCCGGGGAGGATCTGCGCGATCGGCGTCCGGGCCGTCGTCAGGAGGTGGAAGATCGGCGCCGAAGACGAGCAGGTTGAGCGCCAGCGAGACGGCGAGGCCCCAGGCGGCGCCGATGCTGCCGCCGCCGACCAGGCCGGAGGCGATCGTCGAGGCGAGCGTCAGGGTGCCGAGGACGGCGAGCATCGCCAGCGAGCGCAGGCGCGAGGAGAGGAAGCCCGGCCGCTCGCCGCGAGGCACGCCCAGATCCGGTCCAGCGCTTCGCCGGTGGCGAGCACGACCCCGAGGCCGGCCCAGAGCGAGCCGACGATCCCGACCGCGAGCGCGACCCCGCTGCCTTCCAGGCTGCCGACGCGGATCTGCTCGCCGACGACGGGGAACTGGCCGAGGACCGAGTCGACCGCGTCCTTCCGCAGGCTCGGGTCGTCGGCGAGGACGAAGCCGAGACCGAGGTCAGCAGGAGGAGCAGCGGGAACAGCGAGAAGAACGCCCGGTAGGCGATCAGCGCGGTCAGGTTGCCGCCCTCGTCGTCGCCGAACTTCCTGCCGACGGCGACGGCGATCGCCAGCGCCCGGTGGCGTTGCTGGAATCGGTCGAGCGCGGACGGACCGGCGCACGAGCGCTAGGCGATCCCCTCGATCTCGTACTCGCGCAGGAAGCCCTCGAAGAGGCGGCGATGGCCCTGCTCGTCGCGGAGGATCTCGATCACCATGTCCTGGGTCACGGGGTCGACCCCATCGGTCTCCTCGATGATCCGGGTGTAGTGCTCGATCGCCCCGGTCTCGGCCTTGATCACCCCGCGGATCACGTGGACGATGTCGGTCTGCTCCGCCGGCGGCTGCAGGAAGGACTGCTCGGCCGCGAAGTCCTCCGAGCCGGGGACGACCCCGTAGAGCTCCTTGATCCGATCGGCGAAGCGGCGCGCGTGTCCCAGCTCCTCTTCGATGTCGTGCCCAGAGACTCCTTGACCTCCTGGGCGCGGACCCCGTCGAGGTTGACCGAGGCCGAGATGTAGCTCATCACCGTCTCGATCTCCATCCAGTAGGCCTTGCGAAGAAGCTCGACGACGCTTTCCCGGGCCTCGAGATTGGCGCTGTCGAAGATGCCCTTGCTGGGAGTCGAAGCCTCCATGCTTCCTCCTTGTCAGTTGCCTACCGAGCAGGGTATGCGCTACCCGGTGGCGGAGGAAGGCAATCCCTGTTCCCACCCGAACGGGCCCGGGTTCGAACTCGGCGCGGGGGACGACTTCGGGGTCTCCCCCGGTCCAGGCGTTGAAGCGGTACCAGGCGGGCTTCGCTTCGCGGTTGTCGGTGAGCAGGCCGGCGGAGTCGCAGAACTGGCAGGTGGGCGCCGTCGGCGTCGGCCCAGGAGAACCACCAGACGCCGCCGATCCGCCAGCTGACGCGGTGGCTCGCGAGCATCGAGAAGGCGAGGCTGAGCTGGCGCGCCTGGCCGTAGAGCCCCCGCTCCCAGCGCGACTCGTAGCTGTCGGAGCCCCAGCCGAGCTCGGTCACGTAGATCGGCGTCGAGGCGTCGTTGTGGACGTCCATCACCCGGCGCAGGTTGGTGATCTGGCCGCGCATCGCGGCGGCGCCGGCGACGTAGGGATGCAGCCCGACGCCGTCGAACCACTGCTTGACGTCGCGGGCCCGGTAGAGGCGGGAGAGGAACTGGCCCGGGTGCATGTTGGGCGGCACCTGGAGCGGGCGCCCGAAGAGGCCGCCGAGGATCACCTTCGATCCCGGGTCGACCCGGTGCAGGACCTGGCCGGAGGCCCGCACCAGCTTCGCGAAGCCCTCCGGGTCGGCGCTGCCGAAGGTGACGATGTTCGGCTCGTTCCAGATCTCCCACTGGCGGATCGGCTCCGGCGTCAGTTCGGGGTTGTTCGACCAGAATTCCCCGTAGGGGCCGTAGCGGAGCGCCGCCCTGCGCAGGAACGATTTCCAGGCCAGCAGCTCGTGGGGGGTCACCGGTTCGACCCCGGGCGATTCGGACAGCCAGGGCGGCGTCCCCCAGACGAAGGGGAAGACGCGGAGCCCGTGATCGCCGCGAGTTCGACCGCCGCGGTCGAACGAGGACCAGTCGGGTCCTTCGACCTCGGGCTGAACGGCTCGATCTGCGACCAGGGCAGCGGCAGCCGGACGCTGGCGACGTCGGCCTCGGCCATCAGTTCGAAATCGGAGTCGGAGGGGACCGACTGCGGCGAGATGCCGACGAACCCCGCCGGAGCGCGGGCGGCGGCCTGCGCGGGGGCGGCCAGTAGCGCCAGCGAGAGCGCGATCGTTGCGAGCCTTGCCGTCAAGTTCATGCCTCCGGGGTAACCCCGGCCAGCCTCCAAAGTAGCGACCCGGCCGCCCGCGACGTCCCGAGGGGGGTGCCTCTGAGATAATCCGCCCCTCTCGGGGCGTGGCGCAGCCTGGTAGCGCGCACCGTTCGGGTCGGTGAGGTCCCCGGTTCAAATCCGGGCGCCCCGATGTTGCCAGTGCCCGACCCGGCCGACAGCCAGAGCATCTACCCCGTGATCCGCTACCGCGATCCCGACGCCGCGATCGAGTGGCTGAGGCCGGGCCTTCGGGCTCGCCGAGCGGGTCGTCTACCGCGACGACGCGGGAACGGTGATGCACGCCGAGCTCGACCTCGACGGTCAGCTGCTGATGCTCGGCCAGGCCGACCCCGCGGGCTGGCTGGGCGGCGCCGAGCCGCAGCCGCTGTCCTCGACCGTGAGCCTCTACGTCGCGATCGAGGACCCGGACGCCCGTCCACGACCGGGCGGTCGAGGCGGGGCGACGATCGTCCGCGAGCTCGAGGACCACGAGTTACGGGTCGCGCGACTTCAGCGCCCGCGACCTCGAGGGCAACCTCTGGTCGTTCGGGACCTACCGGCCTCCGGCCGTCGGACGACTGAGCGAGGCCGGCCGACGAGCCGATCCGGCTGGTCGCCTACGACCCGGCGTGGCCGGCCAGGTTCGAGAGCGAGCGGGCACTCCTCGAGGCGGCGATCGGCGACTGGGCCGTCGGCGGCATCCACCACGTCGGCAGCACCGCGGTCCCAGGCCTCGACGCGAAGCCGATCATCGACATCCTCGTCGGCGTCTCCGACCTCGAGTCCTCGCGCTCGTGCTTCGAGCCGCTGGCCGAGCTCGACTACCTCTACGCGCCGTACCTGGCCGAGGAGATGCACTGGTTCTGCAAGCCCGATCCGCGGCGGCGCACCCACCACCTGCATCTCGTTCCGGTCGGGAGCCCCCGGTTCGAGGACGAGATCGCCTTCCGCGACCTCCTGCGCTCCGATCAGGCGACGGCGGCCGAGTACCTCGCCCTGAAGCGCCGGCTGGCCGCCGAGTTCGAGCACGATCGCGACGGCTACACCGACGCCAAGGCCGGGTTCATCGCCGCGGCGCTCAGTTGACGGCTTCGATCGCGCGTTCGACCCGCGCCAGGCTGGGGCCGTCCTGGAGGGTCCGGGTCCCGTTCGGGCCGGTCACGATCGCCCCCAGCCCGGCCCTGATCCCGAGGTTGCTGCCCAGTTCGTTGTAGCCCTTGAGCCGGCTCGTGATCTCGCCTTCGGTGCCGCCCTCGTCGTCGAGGAATTCGCGCCATTCTTCGATGTTGAGCTCGCCGATCGAGCCGGCGAGGGATTCGAGGAAGTCTTCGTCGATGCCGAACCGTTCCGCCTCGTCCTGGTTGCGGAAGAAGAGATAGGTGTACTGCCATCCGTAGCCCTGCTCGGCGGCGGCCTCGGCGCCGTAGAAGCCGAGCTCGAGTTCGTTCTCCGCGACCGAGTAGTGGCGCATCAGGAGCTTCACGTCCCCGGGTCGGGCGAAGTCTTCGGTCAGGCCCGGGATGATCCCGAGGAAGTCGGCCCGGCAGGTCGAGCACTGCAGGTCGGTGAAGACCTGGATCGTCACCGGGGCGTCGGAGGAGCCGAGCCGGTCGCCTTCCTGCGGGATCCCGCCGAAGATCTCCTGCGCTTCCTCGATGCCGGCGACCCTGACGACATCGGTGTCCGCTTCCCTGGTCGCGGCCTTGACCAGGGAATAGCCCAGGCCCAGGACCGTGAGCGCCAGGATGATGATCACGAACACGCGCCCGCGGCGGGGGATCGGGGTTGCAGCTGCTTCCGGCATCACTGCATTATCGCGGTCCGCCCGTCCGCAATGCCCGCAATTTGCGGCGGATCGTTTGACACGTCCGGGAAGCCGGGTAAGTATCTGCTCTACTCGATTTCAGCGACCTGGGAGGTCTGCCGTGGCCAATCACCTCACTCCGTCGGAGCTTGCCGAGGAGATGCACATGAAACGGCAGGAGGTGATCGGCAAATGCGTGGAGCTGGGGGTGCCGATATTTCACGGCAGAATCGACAGAACGCTGTTCGAGACCTCGCTGAAGCACGCTCTGGCGATCGCGCCGGGCAGGGAACGGCGCGCCTCCGCCGCCTAGCGACCCGCCTCTGCTCTTGAACTAGACTCCTCCCGATGGAGGAGCGGGGAACGAAATCCGCCACCCTTGCGGATCTTCTTCCGCGCGCGGCGGAGATGTACGGGGACGCTCCGGCGATCCGCTACAGGGACGGCGAGGACTGGGTCAGCCGCAGCTTCAGCGAGGTCGTGGAGACGGTCCGGCCGCTCGCCCTCGGGCTCGCCGACCTCGGCGTCGAGAAGGGCGACAAGGTCTCGATCCTCGGCAACACCCGCCCGGAGTGGACCTATTTCGACTTCGCCGCCCTCTCGATCGGCGCCGTCGTCGTCCCGATCTACCAGACGAACTCCCCCGAGGAGTGCCAGTACGTGCTCGAGAACTCCGACGCCAAGGTCGTGATCGTCGAGGACGACGAACAGCTGGAGAAGATCCGCGAGGTCCGCGACCAGCTGCCGAAGCTCGAGCAGGTGGTCAGGATGACCGGCTCCAGCGATGACGCGATCTCGCTCGATGATCTCGCCGCCCGCGGCACCGGTGATGCCGCCGCCTGGGAGAGCCGATGGAGCGCCGTGACCCCGGGCGACATCTGCACCTTCATCTACACCTCGGGCACGACCGGGCCGCCGAAGGGCTGCGTGATCACCCACGGCAACTACCGCTCGATGCTCGACATGGTCAATCAGAACAGCGTCATCGAGGGGGAAGACCTCACCTATCTCTACCTCCCCCTCGCCCACTCCTTCGCCCTCCTGATCCAACTCGGCAGCTTCGACCTCGGTGCCACCCTCGCCTACTGGGAGCGCGATCCGCTGAAGATCCTCCCCAACCTCGCCGAACTGAAACCGACCTACTTCCCGTCGGTGCCCCGGATCTTCGAGAAGATCTACACCGCCGCGACCAGCGGGATGGAAAAAGAGGGCGGCCTGAAAAAGGCGATCTTCGACTGGTCGATCAGGGTCGGCGGCAGGATGCGCGACGCCGAACGGGCGGGCCGCGCGCCCGGCTTCCTGCTGCGCAAGCAGTACGAGTTCGCCGACAAGCGGGTGCTCTCGAAAATCCGCGGGCTGTTCGGCGGCCGGCTGCGCCTGGCGGTCTCCGGGGCGGCGCCGATCAACCCCGACATCCTGCGCTTCTTCGACTCCGCCGGCGTCCTCGTCCTCGAGGGCTGGGGGATGACCGAGACCTCGACCGCGGCGACGATCTCGACGGCCGAGGACTTCAAGATCGGGACGATCGGCAAACCGTTCCCCGGCTGTCAGATCCGGATCGCCGACGACGGCGAGATCCTCGTCAAGGGCCCGAACGTGTTCCAGGGCTACTACAAGAACGAGGAGGCGACGAGGGAGACGATCGTCGACGGCTGGCTCCACACCGGGGACATCGGCTCGATCGACGAGGACGGGTTCATCAAGATCACCGGCCGCAAGAAGGACATCATCATCACCGCCGGCGGCAAGAACATCACCCCGGCCAACCTCGAGAACGAGATCAAGCAGCACCCGCTCGTCTCCCAGTGCGTGGTCGTCGGCGACCGCCAGCCGTACCTGGTCGCGCTGGTCACGCTCGACCCCGAAGAAGTCGTCGCCTACGCCAAGGAGCACGGCCTGCCGGAGGACGTCGAGCAGCTCAGCTCGAACCCCGAGATCCGCAAATCGATCGAAGACCACGTCGACTCGATCAACGAGAAATTCGCCCGGGTCGAGCAGATCAAGAAGATCGCGATCCTGCCGCGCGACCTCTCACAGGAGACCGGCGAGCTGACGCCGACGCTGAAGGTCAAGCGGGCCGTCGTCGCCCAGAAGCACGCGCCGGAGATCGAGAAGCTCTACGCGGGTTGAGGTTGGGGGGAGGGTTGTGCCTCTCCCCGTTCGCTAGCCCTTCGGGTAACGCCGCTCCGGGGAGAGGCAACAACCCTCCCTCCCGTTCGAGCAGCTGCCGAATCAGCCGTGCGGACTGAGTGGAGGGGGTATGTGCTTCTCCGAAGCGCGGCGCTACCGGCGCAGCCGGATAGCGCGAGGAGAGGCACAACACCCCCTCCCTCAGCCCTGACGGCTAGGAGGCCTCCTCGCCGGACTGGCGGAGGAGGGCTGAGGTGGTCTGCTCGAGGACGCGACGCCAGGCGGAGTTCTGCTCCGGCTCCTCCTCGGCGGCCCGCTCGACGACGCGCTGGACGCGGCGGCCGGAGATCTCGAGGCCGTGGCGCTCGGCGATCTCGCTGTAGCGCTCATAGTCCTGGGCGAGGGTGGCGGTCACCGACTCGAAGCCGTGCTTGCCGATTTCGAGCCGGCGCGAGTAGTCCATGATCGGGGTCCCGAACATCAGCTCGTCGTTGGGCTGGGGCTCGACCAGGATGATGTCGACGCCGGGATATTTCTCGGTCCAGTGATTGACCGCCTCGTGGAGGCGGGCGTGGGCGATCAGCCGGAAGGTCTGGCTGGCGATCGCCGGAATCCCCATGTCGGCGACGCGCCGGGCGCGGGTCCCGAAGACCGTCGTCAGAGAGCGCTCGAAGTCGTTCACGTAGGGAACCAGCGGGTTGACGACGACGATGAACTTGGCGCCCTTCTCGACCGCGATGTCGACGTTGGTCGTCGACCGGATGCCGCCGTCGAGGAGATGGCGCCCCTTCAGCTCGACCGGTTTGTAGAGGACCGGGATCGCGGTCGAGCTCTGGACCGCCTTCGAGATCGGGACGTCGGCCCAGCCCTCCTCGCCGAAGACGATCCGCTCGCAGGTATCGAGGTCGGTCGCGGTGAGGTAGAGCTCCGGGTCGAGCAGGCGGAAGTCGTTGCTGCGCCCGCCGTCGCTGAGGACCCCTTCGATGTAGTCGGCGATGCCGTGGCCGGAGTAGATCCCCGACGGGAGCCCCTCGGCGAGGCCGACGCCGATGTCGATCGCCGAGAAGTCGCCCATTCGAAGAAGGCTGCGGGCCAGCTCCAGCGAGCGCACCGGCAGCGCGACCGCCTTCTCGATGAAGCCGAGGTAGTTCGGCTTCAGCACCTTGCTCAGATCGAGGTCGTCGAGGTCCGACGGGACCCGCTCGTTGATCACCTGCATCATTTCGTCGGGCGTGACGCCGTTCGCCAGCATGCTGGCGACGAAGGACCCGGCGCTGGTGCCGACGTAGACGTCGAAGTCGTTGACGGTGCTGTTGACGGCGAGAAGGTCGAGGGCGCGGAGGGCGCCGATCTCGTAGACCCCGCCTGTCATTCCGCCGCCGCCGAGCACCAGGGCGGTCTTCGACGGGCGTTTGCGGCCCCTGCGTCGGCGCGGTCGCGAGGCCTCTATATCCACAACTTTGCCCATCAACGTGGATTATCCCAGGAGATGCGGTGGACTCCCCCCTCAATATTCGTGCTGATCCTCGCGCTGAGCGTCCTTTTGGTCGCCCCGGGCGCCTCGGCAGCGGAATCGTGCAGCGCGCTCCAGGGCCGGGTGGTCCGCGGCGGCGGCGGCGCCAGCGGCCTGTTCGTGCTCGACGCCGACACCGGCCAGGTGATCTGCCGGCGGGCCCCGAACCGGCGATTCTCGCTGGCCTCGAACATGAAGCTGTTCACGACCGCGACCGCGATCGGCCGGCTCGGGCCGGAAACGCAGGATCCCGACCAAGGTCGAGGCGACCGGCAGCGTCGATGACGAGGGCGTCCTCGACGGCAGCCTGTACCTCGTCGGCGGCGGCGATCCCGCGCTCGGGACACCGTCGTTCTACGACAGGTTCCTCGGCGGCCTCGGCACCAACCTCTATGCCCTCAAGGCCCAGATCCGCGCCGCCGGCATCGACACCGTCAGGGGACGCCTCTACGCCGACGACACGGTCTTCGACCGCCTCCGCGGCGTCGCCGACTCGGGCTACTCGACCAGCCCCTACATCGGCCCCCTCTCCGGCCTCGCCTTCGACTCCGGCTACTCGAGCTCGAACGCGACCGGCTTCGCCTCCGACCCGGCCCGGCTGGCGGCGACCAAGCTGGCGAACTCGCTCGATGCCGCCGGGGTCGACCTCAGGCCGCAGGTCGCGCTCGGCAAGGCTCCGGCCGACGCCGAAACGGTCGCGGTGGTGCGCTCGCCGACGATCGCCCGGCTGGCGGCGGCGACCAACGTCCCGTCGAACAACTTCTACGCCGAGACCCTGATCAAGCTCCTCGGGGCGCGCTTCGGGGCCTCGGGCAGCACCGGGTCCGGGGCCGCCGTGGTCACCCAGTTCGCCCGCTCGGAGGGGTCCTTCGTCCACGCGGTCGACGGCTCCGGCCTGACCCGCAGCGGCAAGGCCTCGACCGCCCAGGTCGCCCACTTCCTCCAGCACGTGCGGGCCGAGCCCTACGGCGAGGACTTCATCGACTCGCTGGCCGTCGCGGGCCAGGAAGGGACGGTCGCCGACCGCATGCACGGCACCGCCGCCGCCGGCCGCTGCCGGCTCAAGACCGGCACCCTGACCGGGGTCAGCGCCCTCTCCGGCTACTGCTTCAACCGCAGCGGCCGGACGATGATCTTCTCGGTCCTGATGAACGGGGTCCGCGACCTCAACCTCGCCCACCTCGAGCAGGACCGGATCGCCGCCGCCGTCGCGAGCTACTGAACCAGCTCGCGCAGGCCCTTTTCGTCGAGGACCTCGGTCCCCAGCTCCTCGGCCTTGGCCAGCTTCGACCCCGGGTTCTCGCCGGCGACGACGTAGTCGGTCTTTTTCGAGACCGAGTTGACGACCTTCCCCCCCGCCGCTTTGATCAGCGACGCCGCCTCCTCGCGGGTCAGGTCCTCGAGGGTCCCGGTCAGGACCAGGGTCCGCCCCTCGAGCGGACCGCCCTCCCTGCGCCGCTCGGAGGGGTCCTGCTCGAGCTGCAGGCCCTTTTCGCGCAGCTTCCCGATCAGCTCCCAGGTCCGGTCGTCGGCGAGCGACTCGGCGATCTGGACCGCCATGATCGGCCCCACGCCCTCGACGTCCTCGATCTGCTCCGGATCGGCGGAGTGGAGGGCGTCGATCGAGCCGAAGTGGTCGGCCAGCGCCTCGGCGGTGACGAAGCCGACGCCCGGCAGCCCCAGCGCGTAGAGGACGCGTTTGAACGGCCGGCCCCGTGAGGCGTCGATCGCCGCCAGCAGGTTGCGGGCCGAGATCTCGCCGAGCCCGTCGAGCCCGACCAGGGTCTCCTCATCGAGCTCGTAGATGTCGGCGACGTCCGCGATCAATCCCTCTTCGAGGAAGCGGAGAGCCTGCTTCTCACCGAGCCCGTCGATGTCCATCGCCCCCTTGCTGACGAAGTGCTTGACGTGCTGGAAGGACTGGCCCGGGCAGCCCGAGCGGTTGGGGCAGATCGTGAAGACCGAGTCCTCGGGCTTGATCGTCTCGGTGTTGCAGGCGGGGCAGCGCTTCGGCGGTTTGGCCCGGCGGGTGCGCTTCGGGCGTTTCTGGATCAGCGGCGAGACGACCTGGGGGATGACGTCGCCGGCGCGCATCACGACGACCTCGTCGCCGACCCTGACGTCCTTGCGGGCGAGGTCCTCCTCGTTGTGGAGGGTCGCGGTCGAGACGGTGACGCCGCCGACGTGGACCGGCTCGAGCATCGCGAACGGGACCAGGTGGCCGGTGCGGCCGACGTTCCAGACGACGTCCAGCAGCTTGGTCGTCGCCGTCGTCGGCGGGAACTTCCAGGCGATCGCCCAGCGCGGCTCGCGGCCGACGACGCCGAGCTCCCGCCACAGCGCCCGCTCGTCGATCTTGGCGACGACGCCGTCGATCTCGTAGTCGAGCTCGTCGCGGCGCTCCTCCCACCAGTGGCAGCGCTCGACGACCGACTCGACCCCCTCGTGGTGGGCGGTGTCGGGGTTGACCCGGAACCCGCTCTCGCGCAGCCAATCCACCTCGTCCATGTGGGTGGCGAGATCGAGGCCGCGGGTGGCGCCGATCCCGTAGGTCCAGATCGAGAGCGGCCGTTCGGCGGCGAGCGCCGGGTCGAGCTGGCGGATCGCACCCGCGGCCGAGTTACGGGGGTTGGCGAAGGTCGGCTCGCCGGCCTCGGCGCGGCGCTCGTTCAGCGCCTTGAAGTCGGCGATCGGGAGGTAGATCTCACCCCTGACTTCGACCAGCTCGGGCGGATCGGGGATCCGCAGCGGAATCGCCCCGATCGTCCGCAGGTTGCGGGTGACGTCCTCCCCCACCCGGCCGTCGCCGCGGGTCGCGCCGCGGACCAGGACGCCGTCCTCGTAGGTGAGCGTGATCGCGAGGCCGTCGATCTTCGGCTCGGTCGTGTAGCTGAACTCCGAGGCGGTGATGTCGAGTCGTTTGAGGTGATTGCGGACCCGCGTCTCCCAGGCCCGCAGTTCCTCCTCGCTGCGGGCGTTGGCGAGCGAGAGCATCGCCTCGACGTGCTCGACCCGCTCGAAGCGATCGAGCGGGGGCGCCCCGACCCGCTGGGTCGGCGAGTCGGGCGTCAGCAGCTCCGGGTGCTCGGCCTCGATCGCGCGCAGCTCGTCGATCAGCGCGTCGTACTCGTCGTCGCCGATCTCGGGTTCGTCGAGGACGTAGTACAGGTGGTTGTGGCGCCCCAGCTTCTCCCTCAGGGCCTCCGCCCGCTTGGCCGGCTCGCCGCCACTCATACGGTGGACGCGAGCATCGCCTCGAAGTCGATCTCCCGCAGCCGATCCAGTCCCCCGTGGTCGGTGAGGTCGAAATGGATCGGGGTGACGGAGACCCGCCCCCGGGCGACGGCCGAGAGATCGGTCCCCTCCTCGTCCTCGAAGGAGGGCTCGAACCCGTAGATCTCGTAGCGAAGCCGGCCCGAGTCCTTGTCCTCGTCGACCAGCTTCAGCTTGTCGTTGTAGAGGCGTTTGCCGAGCTTCGTCACCTCGATCCCGGTCGGGTCGCCGGAGGGGTAGTTGACGTTGACCAGGGTCTCGGGCGGCATCGGGCCCTCCTCCGCGAGCTGCTTCACCAGCTGCGCCGTGAACGGCGCCACGAGCCCGAAGTCGAAGCGGCCGCTGACGTAGCCCATCCCGCCGCCGGAGGACTGCTGCGAAACCGCCACCGCCGGGATCCCGAGCACGATCCCCTCGAACGCCGCCGCGACCGTCCCCGAGTAGGTGATGTCGTCGCCGAGGTTCGAGCCGTGGTTGATCCCGGAGACGATCAGGTCGGGCCGGCCGCCGAGCAGCCCGAGGTCGGCGAACCGCACGCAGTCGACCGGGGTTCCGTCGGTCGCGAAGCCGCGGTCGCCGTCGCCGAACTCGACCTCTTCCACGCTCAGGGGGGAGCGGGTGGTGATGCTGCGCGCGGTCGCGCTGCGATTGGAGTCGGGCGCGATCACGTCGACCTCGATCCCGTCGAGCTCGCGCAGCGCCCGCCTCGCGGCCTGCAGGCCGGGGGCGGAGATCCCGTCGTCGTTGGTCAGGAGAACCCTCACCGGACCGATTCTAGGTTGCGCTGCATACTGCTCGCCGTGGCGACGGTTCGACTCGATATCGAATACGACGGCGGCGGCTTCAGCGGCTGGGCGAGGCAGCCCGGCCTGAGGACGGTCCAGGGCGAGCTGGAGACGGCCCTGTCGACGGTTCTCGCCGGCGCCTCGGTGGATCTGACGGTCGCCGGGCGCACCGACGCCGGCGTCCACGCCCTCGGGCAGGTCGCCAGCTTCACGGTCGAATCCCCGCTTCCCGCCGACCTCGCCCGCGCCGTCAACTCGGTCGCTCCCGACGACATCACCGTCACCGCCGCCGCCCAGGCGCCCGCCGGCTTCGACGCCCGCGCGCGACGCCACCTCGCGCAGCTACCGCTACCGGGTCCTGACAACGCGGGCGCCGAGCCCGTTCGAGCGCGGCCGGGCCCTCTGGTGGCCGCACCCGCTGGACGGCTCCCTCCTCGACGCCTGTGCAGCCGCCCTGCCCGGCACCCACGACTTCACCGCCTTCACCCCGACCCAGACCGACCACGTCCGCTTCGAGCGCGACATCCTCTCGGCAGGCTGGGAGCAGGAGGCGGCGATCCTCTCCTTCCGGATCACCGCCGACGCCTTCATGCGCAGCATGGTCCGCGTCCTCGTCGGCACCATGCTCGAGGTCGCCTCAGGCCGCCGCACCCTCGAGGACTTCACCGCCCTCCTCTCGGGCGCCCCCCGCTCCGCCGCCGGCGAAACCGCCCCACCCCACGGCCTCTACCTCGAGTCAGTCACCTACGACTGAACGCAAGGCAGGCCGGCTCGACGCCCGCTAAGCTGATAGCCGGGGCTGGCCTGGAGGAGGGCTCTGTTGCCCTCTGAACTGGCGGATACTCAAAACGCCGGCCTAATTAGGCCGGCGTTTGTCAGGGCAGAGGGCTACCGAACCCTCGTCCTAGACGAGCTCGAGATAGACCATCTCGGTGGAGTCCGACTTGCGCGGACCCAGCTTGACGATGCGGGTGTAGCCGCCGGGCCTGTCGGCGTAGCGCGGCGCGACCTCGTCGAACAGCTTGTGGACGATGAACTTGTCGTTGTGGAGCGTGGCGAGGGCCTGGCGGCGGGCGTGCAGATCGCCGCGTTTGGCGAGCGTGATCAGCTGCTCGACCTCGGGCTTGACCGCCTTCGCCTTGGCCTGGCTGGTCTTGATCCGTTCGTGGTCGATCAGCTGCTTGCAGAGGTTCGAGAACAGCGCCTCACGATGCGACGAGGTCCGGCTCAGCTTGTTTCGCTTCTTGCGGTGCCGCATCGCGCTCGCTCCTCCGCTCGCCTCTCGCGTCAGTCCTGCTGAAGGTCGAGACCGCGGGAGTGCAGGGTCTCGATCACTTCCTCGATCGATTTCGAGCCGAAGTTGGGGATCGCGTTCAGCTCGGTGCGGGTCTTCCGCACCAGGTCGCCGACCGTCTGGACGCCGGCCCGCTTCAGGCAGTTGTAGGAGCGGACACCGAGCTCGAGCTCCTCGATCAGGATCTCGTCGAGGCCGTTGCTGGAGGCAACGCCTTCGCCTCCGACCGCGGTCAGGCCGTCACCGGCCGGGGCCGCGACCGGTTCGCGCGCGGTCAGCTCCTCGACCCGCTCGGCGTCGGTGAAGATCGCCAGCGTCTTGATCAGGATCTCGGAGGCCTCGCGCAGCGACGCGGCCGGCTCGATCGAGCCGTCGGTCTCGAGGTCGAGGGTCAGTTTGTCGAAGTCGGTCCGCTGGCCGACACGGGCCGACGCGACCGAGTAGGAGGCGCGCCGGATCGGCGAGAAGATCGAGTCGATCGGGATCACGCCGATCGGCTGATCGTCGGACTTGTTGTCTTCGGCGGCGGAGTAGCCGCGGCCGCGGCCGATCGTCAGGTAGACCTCGAGTTTGGTTTTTTTCTCGAGCGTCGCGATCGGGGCGTCCGGGTTGAGGATCTCGACTCCCGAGGGGAGGTCGATGTCCTTTGCCTTGACCTCGCCCGGGCCGGTGGCGACGAGCGGCGCCTCGACTTCGTCGGCGTCGGTGTGCATGCGGACGACGAGATCCTTGAGGTTGAGGACGATGTCGGTGACGTCCTCCTTGACGCCGGGCACGCTGGAGAACTCGTGCGCGACGCCCTCGATGCGGACGCTGGTGACGGCGGCGCCGCCCAGCGAGGACAGCAGCACACGGCGGAGGCCGTTGCCGAATGTGTAGCCGAAGCCCTTGTCGAGCGGCTCGATGGTGAACGTGCCGCGACGGTCGTCGACCTTCTCTGAGGTAATGCGAGGGACCTGGAAGTCAGTGGTCATGAGTTCCTTGCGTCTGGGGGTGTTTCCGAATCGTTCCGGACTACTTGGAGTACAGCTCGACGATGAGCTGCTCCTGTACCGGCGCCGAGATCTCCGCACGCTCCGGAAAGCGCAGGACCTTGGCGGTAAGCGAATCGTGGTCGGCCTGGAGCCAGGCCGGCACGGTTGAGACAAGCTCTGTGGCTTTGCGGATCGTGTCCGAGGCGCCTGAATCGACCTTGATCGAGATCACGTCCTCGGGGCGCACCTGGTAGGAGGGGACGTCGACCCGACGCCCGTTCACCATCCAGTGGCCGTGGCGGATCAGCTGGCGGGACTGGCGCCGCGAGGCGGCGAAGCCGAGCCTGACCAGGACGTTGTCGAGACGGGACTCGAGCAGGCGCAGCAGGTTCTCGCCGGTGACGCCCTCCTGGCGGGCCGCCTTTTCGTAGTAGGCGCGGAACTGTTTCTCGAGCACCTGGTAGTAGCGGCGCGTCTTCTGCTTCTCGCGCAGCTGCACCCGGTACTCGGACTGCCGCATCCGGCCGCGGCCGTGCTCGCCGGGCGGGTAGGAGCGGCGCTCGACCCCGCACTTGTCGGTGAAGCAGCGCTCGCCCTTGAGGAAGAGCTTCTGTCCCTCGCGGCGGCACTGCTTGCACTGGGGGGAGGTGTCGCGAGCCATCAGACCCTCCGCCGCTTCTTCGGGCGGCAGCCGTTGTGCGCCTGCGGGGAGACGTCCTTGACGGTGGTGACTTCGAGGCCGGCGGCCTGCAGTGAGCGGATCGCGGTCTCGCGGCCGGAGCCGGCGCCCTTGGCGAACACCTCGACCTTTTCGAGCCCGTGTTCCATCCCTTTCTTGGCCGCGGCGTCGGCGGTCACCTGGGCGGCGAACGGGGTCGACTTGCGCGAGCCTTTGAAGCCCGCCGAGCCGGCCGACTCCCAGGCGATCACGTTGCCCTGGGTGTCGGTGAGGGTGACGATCGTGTTGTTGAAGGAAGTCTTGATGTGAGCCTGGCCGTAGGCGATGTTCTTTTTGACCCGGCGCCGGGTGCGCCCTTTGGCAGGTTTTTTCGCGGTCGCCATCTGTCAGGTCCCTATTTCTGCGGCGCCTTGCGCTTGCCGGCGACGCTCATCCGGCGCGGGCCCTTGCGGCCGCGGGCGTTGGTCTTGGTCCGCTGGCCGCGGACCGGGAGGCCGCGGCGATGGCGGAGGCCGCGGTAGGAGCCGATCTCCATCAGCCGTTTGACGTTCTGGGACTGCTCGCGGCGGAGGTCGCCCTCGACCTCGCGGCGCTCGACCGCCTCGCGGAGGCGGACGACCTCGTCCTCGGTCAGGTCCTTGACCAGGGTGGTCGGGTCGATTTTGGTCTCGGCGAGAATCTCCTGAGCGGTGGATCGGCCGATTCCGAAGATGTAGGTGAGGCCGATTTCGACGTGCTTGTTGACCGGGATGTTGATCCCCGCGATACGTGCCACGCGCTACCCCTGCCGCTGCTTGTGACGGGGGTTCTGACAGATCACCAAAACGGCGCCATTGCGCCGGATGACCTTGCACTTTTCGCACATCGGCTTTACGGAAGCTCTGACCTTCATTGCTCCGGTCTCGGTTCGAATACAGGACTCCCGCCTGCCCCAGGAGTCGGGCAAGCAGGCACGACCGGCCCAATTGGGCCGAACGAGAAAGATAGCAGGGGACGTCACTCGACGACCAGCCCGAGCGTGAAGCCGTCGTAGCCCTTCGAGCCGACGGTCTGGATCGTCGTCGCGCTGACCCGATCCTCCTCCGCCAGCCACTCGTGCAGGCGACGCTGGGCGACGATCGTCGGGTCGTCGGAATCCGCCTCGGCGAGGGTCCCGTCGCGGACGACGTTGTCGGCGACGATCAGGGCGCCGGGGCGGGTGTGGTCCAGGGCCCAGGCGAAGTACTCGGGGGTGTTGACCTTGTCGGCGTCGATGAAGACGAGGTCGAACGGCCCCACTCCCTCGGCCTCGAGCTTCGGCAGGGTCTCGAGCGCCGGGCCGACGCGGATGTCGACGAGGTCGGTGAGCCCGGCCTCGGCGATGTTCTCGCGGGCGACCTCGGCGTAGGCGGGGTCGGCCTCGAGCGTCGTCAGGCGGCCGCCCTCCGGCAGGGCGCGGCCGATCCAGATCGAGCTGTAGCCGCCGAGCGTCCCGAACTCGAGCACGGTCCGGGCACCGATCGCGCGCGCCAGAAGGTGGAGCTGCTTGCCCTGCGGAGGCGAGACCTGGATCGCCGGCAGCCCGGCGGCTCCGGCAGCGCTCGACGGCGTGGCGGAGCACCTCGTCGTCGGCGGCGATCGTCGCGCCGACGAACGCGTCCACCTCGGCCCAGCGGTCATCCGCCACGGGTTAGGCGTCCTCGTGCCAGGGGGTGAGGATGCGCGGGCCGTCGGCGGTGACGGCGACGGTGAACTCGAAGTGGGCGGCAAGCGAGCCGTCCTGGGAGTAGACGGCCCAGCCGTCCTCGCCCATCTGCACCAGCGGCCCGCCGGCGTTGACCATCGGCTCGATCGCGAGGACCGTCCCCTCCTCCAGCAGCGGCCCCTTGCCGGCCTCGCCGAAGTTGGGCACCTGCGGGTCCTCGTGCATCTCGCGGCCGATCCCGTGGCCGACCAGGGTGCGGATCACCGAGAGGCCCTCCATCTCCACCGCGCGCTGGATCGCGGAGGAGACGTCGCCGAGGTGATTCCCGGGCTCCATCTGCTCGGCGCCGGCGAACAGCGCCGCGCGGGTCACGGCCAGCAGCGTGCGTGCGGCGGGATCGATCGTCCCGATCGGGACCGTGATCGCCGCGTCGGAGACCCAGCCGTCCTTGATCACGCCGACGTCGATCGAGAGGACATCGCCGCGCTTCAGCTCGTAGGAGCCGGGGATGCCGTGGACGACCATCGAGTTCGGCGAGGCGCAGATCGAGCCCGGGAACCCCCGGTACCCCTTGAAGGCCGGCTCGGCTCCCTGCGAGCGGATGAATTTCTCCGCCGCGGCGTCGAGGTCGCCGGTGGTCACCCCGGGCCTCGCCTTCGCCGCCAGCATCTTCAGGCAGCGGACCAGGATCTGGCCTGACGCCGCCATCTTCTCGACCTGATCGGGGCTCTTGCGGATGATCATTCGGTACACGCTAGATCGCCTCGTCTGCCTCGAGTTTAAGCGTCGCGAGGGTGCGGGACACCTCGGCGGCGACCTCGTCCGGCGCGGCGGCGCCATCGATCCGGCGCAGGACGCTCTGGTGGTCGAAGTACTCGATCAGCGGCTCGGTCTTCTCGTGGTAGGTCTCGAGCCGGTGGCGGATGACGTCGGGCTTGTCGTCGTCGCGGACCAGCAGCTCGCTGCCGTCGACGTCGCAGACGCCCTCGCGCTCGGGCGGGTTGAAATCGGTGTGGAAGACGTGTCCCGCCTCGGCGCAGGTGCGACGCCCGCCCAGCCGCCGCGCGACCACATCGTCGGGAGCATCGATCAGGAGGACTCCGGTGAGGCGGCGGCCGAGCTCGCCCATCTTCGACTCGAGCGCCTCGGCCTGGGGAACGGTGCGGGGGAAGCCGTCGAGGATGAAGCCGTCGGCAGCCTCGTCGGAGTCGATTCGCTCGGCGATCGCGCCGACGATCACCTCGTCGGGGACGAGGTCGCCCCGGTCCATGAACTCCTTCGCGGCCTTGCCGAGCTCCGTTTCCTCACGCACCGCTGCCCGGAGGATGTCGCCGGTCGCGTAGTAGGGAAGCTGGAGGTCCTCCTGGAGCCGCTCGCCCTGGGTGCCCTTGCCGCTCCCCGGCGGCCCGAGAAGTACGAGGTTCAGCTCTATTTGAGGAATCCCTCGTAGTTCCTCATCATCAGCTGCGCCTCGAGCTGCTTGACGGTGTCCAGCGCGACGCCGACCACGATCAGGATCGAGGTCCCGCCGAAGTAGAAGTTGGCGGAGGTCTGGCTGAAGAGGATCGCCGGCAGCGCCGCCACGGCGCCCAGATAGAGGGCGCCGGGGAAGGTCAGCCGCGAGAGGATGCGGTCGAGGTATTCGGCCGTCGGCCTGCCGGGGCGCACCCCGGGTATGAAGCCGCCGTATTTCTTCAGGTTGTCGGCCTGGTCCACGGGGTTGAAGGTGACCGCCGTGTAGAAGTAGGTGAAGATGATGATGAAGAACACCTCGCCGGCTACGTAGGCCCAGCCGTTGGGGCTGAAGAAGGCTGCGAAGTCGAGCGCGGCGGGGGTGTTGAGGAGCTGGCCGATCGTCGGCGGGAAGGCCATGATCGAGGCGGCGAAGATGACCGGGATGACCCCCGCCATGTTGACCCTGAGCGGCAGATAGGTCGAGCCGCCCGACGTCATCCGCCTGCCGACCACGCGTTTCGCGTACTGGACCGGGATCCGCCGCTGGCCCTCCTGGACGAAGACGATCGCGAGGATCACGGCGAGGGCGACGAACGGCATCATCACGACGAAGACCTGGTCGGGGTTGTTCCACCAGGATTCGACCCCCTGGGGTATTCGCGATGCGATCGAGGCGAAGATCATCAGCGAGATGCCGTTGCCGATGCCGCGCTGTGTGATCAGCTCGCCGAGCCACATCAGCAGCGTGCAGCCCGCGGTCAGGCAGGCGACGATCAGGAAGACGCGGGCGCCGCTCAACTGGGAGACGACGTCGCTGCCGGCCGTCTGCCCGAAGGATTTGAACAGGTAGACGTAGCCGAACGACTGGCCGAACGCGAGGCCGACGGTGAGGTAGCGGGTGTACTGGGTGATCTTCTGCTGCCCCACCTCCCCTTCTTTCTGGAGTTTCTCGAGCGAGGGGACGACCACGGTCAGCAGCTGGAGGATGATCGAGGCCGTGATGTAGGGCATGATCCCCAGCGCGAACAGCGACAGCCGCGAGAGGCCGCCGCCGGAGAAGAGGTTGAGGAACCCGAGGATGTTGCTGCCGCCGAAGTTGCTCTGGATTTCCTTCAGCGCAGCGCTGTCGACGCCGGGGGCGGGGATGTAGGCGCCGAGGCGGTAGAGCGCCAGCATCGCCGCCGTGAAGGCCAGCTTCTTACGGATGTCGGCGACGCTGAATGCGTTCGCAATCGTTTTGAGCATCAGGGCTCCAGAGTGTGGCAGGAGCCTCCCGCAGCCTCAATCTTCTCGCGGGCGGCGGAGCTGAACGCGTGCGCGTGGACCTCGAGTTTCTTCGAGATCTCGCCCCGGGCGAGGATCTTGACCGGATCGGAGCGCTTCGCGAGCCCCTTCTCCTTGAGCGATGCGGGGTTCACCTCGGCGCCGGCGTCGAAGCGATCCTCGAGGTCGCTGACGTTCACCGGCTGGGTGGCGGTGCGGAAGTTCTCGAACGGCATCGACTGCTTTTTGTGCGGGCCGCGGAGCTTTCGCATCCGCATGTGGATCGGGTTCTGCCCGCCCTCGTAGCCGGCCTTCTTCTTGGCGCCGGCACGCGAGCCGTATCCCTTGTGGCCGCGACCCGAGGTCTTGCCGAGCCCGCTGCCCTCGCCGCGGCCGACACGGCGGCGCGGCCGCCGCGAGCCGGGCTTCGGCTTCAGGCTGTGGAGCCCGATCTCCGACGCGCGGTCCCTGTCTTTTTTCTCAGCCACCGTCGACCTCCACCAGGTGCGAGACGACCCGGATCTGGCCCTGCAGCTGCGGCGAGTCCTTCAGCTCGACGGCCTTCCCGATCCGACCGAGGCCGAGCGCCTCGAGCGTCGCTTTCTGGCTCGGGTTGGTGCCGGCGACGGAGCGAACCTGCGTGACCTTGACGGCGCTCACGAGCCCTCGCCCTCCTGCGGCTTCTCCTCGGCGGCCGGGTGCCTCCTCAGCGGCGGAAGCCTGCTCAGCCTCGGGCGAGTCTCCGCCCTCGCTCGGCGGCGCTGCGTCAGCATCTGCGACGCCGCCTCGCTCGGGCTGGCGGCTTCGCCATCAACCGCCGCCTCCTCAGCTTCGCTTCCGGGGGCGGCGGGTGTCTCCTGTGACGCTTGGGTGCGTCGGCTCCTCGGCCTGCGCTGGCTCCTCATCGGCGACAGGACCCGCGGGCGCAGCGGTTGAAGCCTCGGCAGTTGCAGTCCTGTTGGAGCTGACCCCCAGCACCTGGGCGACCGTGAGGCCCCGCAGCTCGGCGACCTCCTCCGGCCGCCTGAGGCGGACGAGGCCGTCCATCGTCGCCTTGACGAGGTTGATCGGGTTCTGGGTGCCGATGCTCTTGGTGAGGACGTCGCGGACGCCGCCGAGCTCGAGGACGGCGCGGACGCCGCCGCCGGCGATGACGCCGGTACCGGGGCTGGCCGGGCGCAGGACGACGTGTCCGGCGCCGTAGCGGCCGATGATCTTGTGGGTCAGGGTCTGGCCGTATTTGGGGACGCGGATGAGGCTCTTGCGCGCGTTCTCGACCGCCTTCTGGATCGCCAGCGGGACCTCGCGCGCCTTGCCGTAGCCGATCCCGACCACGCCCTCTTCGTCGCCGACGGCGACCAGCGCCGTGAACGAGAACCGGCGGCCGCCCTTGACGACCTTGGCGACGCGGTTGATCTCGATCACGCGCTCCTGGAGGTCGAGCCCGCGCGGGCTCACCGTCTCAACGTTTGTCGTGTCCATTCCCTTCATAGCGGTCGCCCACCGTAGCGGTTCAGAACTTCAGGCCTCCCTCGCGGGCGCCCTCGGCGAGCGCCTGGACGCGGCCGTGGTACTTGTAGCCGCCGCGGTCGAAGACGCAGGTCTCGATCCCGGCCGCCTTGGCGCGCTCGGCCAGCAGCTCGCCGGCCCGCTTCGCCTGCTCGGCGGCGGTCAGCTTGCGCAGCTCGGGCTCGATCCAGTTGACCGCGGCCAGCGTGTGGCCGGATCTGTCGTCGACCAGCTGGGCGAAGATCCCGCGGTTCGAGCGGTAGACGGACAGGCGCGGGCGCTCGGCGCTGCCGACGACCCGGGCACGGACCCGCCGGCGGCGGCGGAGACGGTGCTCTCGCTTCGTGACGACGGCCATCAGGCCCTCTTCCCGACCTTGCGCGCGACGTGCTCGTCGCGGTAGCGGATGCCCTTGCCCTTGTAGGGCTCGGGCGGGCGGCGCTTGCGGATGTCCGCGGCGACCTGGCCGACGAGCTGCTTGTCGATGCCGCGGACGATGACCTCGGTCGGCTGCGGGACCTCGAACTCGATCCCCTCCGGCGGCTCGATCGAGACGGGGTGCGAGAAGCCCAGCGCCATCTCGAGGCTCTTGCCTTTCAGCTGCGCCCGGTAGCCGACGCCCTGGATCTCGAGGCGCTTCTCGAATCCCTCGGTGACGCCCTCGACCATGTTGGCGATCAGGCTCCTGGTCAGCCCGTGCAGCGCGCGGTGCTCGCCGCGGTCGGTCGGTCGGGCGACGGTGACGGTGCCGTCCGCCTGCTCGACCTTCATGTCGACGGACAGCGCCTGGCTGAGCTCGCCCTTGGGGCCCTTGACGGCAACGCTGCCAGGGGCGACCTCCACCGTGACGGCGTCGGGGACGGGGATTGGCTTTCTTCCGATCCTGCTCATGAAATCTCTCTCGCTAGCTGCTCACCAGACGTAGGCGACGACCTCGCCGCCGACGCCCTTCTGCTTCGCTTCGTGACCGGTCATCACGCCGGTCGAGGTGCTGATGATCGCGGTCCCGGTCCCGCCGTCGACGCGCGGCACCTGATTGTGATTGACGTAGCGCCTCCGGCCCGGCCGCGAGATCCGCTCCATGCCGATGATGACGGGGCGGCGGTCCTCGGTGTACTTGAGGCGGATGCTGATCTCCTCGCCGACCCGGCCGGGCTTGCGCGAGAAGTCGCGGATGTAGCCCTGCTCCTTGAGGATCCTCGACATCTCCATCTTCAGCCGCGAGGCCGGGATCTCGACCTCGTCATGGCCGGAGCCGATCGCGTTGCGGATCCGGGTCAGGTAATCGCCTATCGGGTCGGTCAGCATCGTCTACCAGCTCGACTTTTTCATTCCGGGGACGTAGCCCTCGTGGGCCGCGTTGCGGAGGCAGATCCGGCAGAGGCCGAACTTGCGGAAGAAGCCGCGCGGACGCCCGCAGCGGCGGCAGCGGTTGTATTCGCGCGACTGGTACTTGGCCTTGCGGCTCTGCTTCACCTTCTGGGAGGTCTTAGCCATCCTCTGAACTCTCCTCGTCGGCAGCGGCCTCGTCGGCCCCGCCCTCGTCGCCCTCGGCGCCGCCCTCGCCCTCCTCGGCCTCGTCGGCCTCCTCCACGGGCTTGGCGTACGCGTCGGGGTTTTCCTCTTTAAGTTGGTCCAGCGCGGCCTGCTCGGCCTCGGCCCGTGCCCGCGCCTCCTCTTTGCGCTTCTCCTCCTCCTCGGCGGCCTGCGCCTCCTCGTCGACGCCACCCGGCCGGCCGTCTTTGGCGAACGGCATCCCGAGCCCGAGCAGGAGCTCGAAGGCCTCGATGTCGGTCTCGGCGGTGGTCGTGATCGTGACGTCGAGGCCACGCACCTCGTCGATCGAGTCGTAGTCGATTTCGGGGAAGATCAGCTGCTCGCGGACACCCATCGAGTAGTTGCCGCGGCCGTCGAAGGAGCGCGGGTTGAGGCCGCGGAAGTCACGGATCCGGGGGATCGCGATCGAGCAGAGCCGATCGAGGAACTCCCACATCCGGGCCCGTCGCAGCGTCACCGAGAGGCCGACCGGCATCCCCTCGCGGACCTTGAACGAGGCGATCGACTTCCGTGCCCGGCGGACGCTCGGCTGCTGGCCGGCGATCGTCGCCAGCTGGCCCTGAGCCGCCTCGAGCATTTTGTTGTTCTGCCTCGCCTCGCCGACGCCCATGTTGAGGGTGATCTTGGTCACCCGTGGGGCAGCCATCTCGGTCGAGTAGCCGAAGCGTTTCATCAGCGCCGGGAGCACCTCCTGCTCGTAGCGCTCGCGCAGGCGCGGCGGCGGCGCGGCCTGGGTCGTCGGGGTCGCTGTGGCCTCCATCAGAACGCCACCCCGCTCCGCTTCGAGAAGCGCTCGCGTTTGCCGCCTTTGTCGCGGCGGACGCCGACCCGCGTCGGTTTGTTGTCTTTGGGGTCGAGCAGCATCACGTTGGAGACGTGGATCGGCCCCTCCTTGTCGACGATGCCGCCGATGCTGGCCGCCCGCTGGGCGTCCTGGACCGGACGCGGTTTTTCGTGGCGCTTGACCATGTTCAGGCCCTCGACGTAGACGAAGCTGCGCTTCGGTTCGGTCCGCGTCACCCGGCCCGACTTGCCCGAGTCCTTGCCGCCGATGATCTGCACCTCGTCGCCCTCGCGAATCTTCATCGCCTTCGCCATCAGAGAACCTCCGGCGCCAGCGAGACGATTTTCATGAAGTTCCTGTCGCGCAGCTCGCGGGCGACGGGGCCGAAGATCCGGGTGCCGCGCGGGTTGGTCCCGTCCTGCTCGATCAGGACCGCCGCGTTTTCGTCGAACGAGATGTAGGTGCCGTCGGAGCGGCCGAGCTGCTTGCGGGTGCGGACGATGACCGCCTGGACGACCTCGCCCTTGCGGACGCCGCCCTGCGGGCTCGCCTGTTTGACGGTCGCCGTGATCACGTCGCCGACACCGGCGTAGCGACGGTGCGAGCCGCCCTTGACCCGGATGCAGAGGATCTCCCTCGCACCCGAGTTGTCCGCCACTTTCAGTCTCGACTCCTGCTGGATCACGGTTGCCTCACTTGGCCTTCTCGAGAATCTCGACCAGGCGCCAGCGCTTGGTCTTCGACAACGGCCGGGTCTCGACGATGCTGACGGTGTCGCCCTGGCCGGCCTCGTTGCGCTCGTCGTGCGCGTGCAGGGTCCGCGAGCGGCGGACGACCTTCTCGTAGGTCGGGTGGCGGCGGACGATGTCGATCCGGACGGTGATCGATTTCTCGCCTTTGTCGGAGACGACGATCCCCTGGCGGACCTTGGCGGCGTTGGTCTCATGCTCAGCCGGGGGCGTTCCGGTGCCGGCGGCACCGCCCTCCGCCTTCAGCGCCGCGCGCTGTTTGCGTCGCAGCTCCGACTTCGCCTTCCGGGCCTCGGCGCGTTTCGCGGCGCGCTCATCATCGCTGAGCTGCGGCCCGGCCTCGTGCGGCCGGCGCGAGCGCTCGAGCCGGCGCCGCTCCTTCCAGGGAAGATCGTCCTCCGGGCTCTCGCTCCGCGGCAGGCAGCAGGCGATTCGTCGCCCTCGCTCGTCGCAGAGGAATCAGATTGCGACTGCTCCTCGCTCGGGCTTTCGGCTTCGCCATCAACCGCCGACTCCTCCGCTTCGCGTCCGGGGTCGGCGGCCGCGTCCTCGGCGGCAGGACCTCGCGTCCTGTAGGCGTCTCGTCCTGCGGTGTCTCGTCTACTGCGTCTTTTTTCTCTTCGTCTGCCATCTATTTCCTGAGCTCTTTTTGGACGTCGATGCCGCGCTCTCGCGCGACGGTCAGAAGCTTGGCGACGTCGCGTTTGGTGGCCCCAAGGCGGGCCGTGTTCTCGAGCTCGCCCGTGGCGTGGCGGAAGCGGAGGTTGAAGGCCTCCTCCTGGGCGTCCATCAGTTTCGCCACCAGCTCGTCGTCTTTCATGTTGTGGACGTCGGCCCCCTTCATCAGGACTCGACCCCCTCGCGCCTCACGAACCGGGTCCGGATCGGGAGCTTGTGCCCGGCAAGCCGGAGCGCCTCGCGGGCGAGGTCCTCGGGGACCCCGGCCAGCTCGAACATCACTTTGCCCGGCTTGACGACGGCGACCCAGCCCTCGGGGTTGCCCTTGCCCGAGCCCATCCGCGTCTCGGCGGGCTTCTTCGTGTAGGGCTTGTCGGGGAAGATGTTGATCCAGACCTTGCCGCCACGTTTGATCTTGCGGGTCATCGCGACGCGGGCAGCCTCGATCTGGCGGTTGGTGATCCAGCCGCGGTCGATGGCCTTGAGCCCGTACTCGCCGAAGGCGACATGGCTGCCGCCCTTGGTGTAGCCGCGCATCCTGCCGCGCATCTGTTTGCGGTGTTTGACCCGCTTCGGCATCAGCATCAGCGGCCACCTCCCCCGCGGCCGCGATCGGGGCCGGGGCCACGCCCGCGCTGGGGCGGGGGCGCCTCTCCGTCGCCGGGAACCTGGTCGGAGCGGAATCCCTCGGGCATGACCTCGCCCTTGTTGATCCAGCATTTGACGCCGATCCGGCCGGCGGTGGTGCGGGCCTCGTAGAAGCCGTAGTCGATGTTCGCCCGCAGCGTGTGGAGCGGGACCCGGCCGTCGGAATAGCCTTCGGTCCGCGCCATCTCGGCGCCGCCGAGGCGGCCCGAGACCTGGACCTTGACCCCTTTGGCGCCGGAGCGCATCGCCGAGGTCAGCGCCCGTTTCATCGCCCGCCTGAAGGCGACCCGGTTCTGAAGCTGCTCGGCGATCGACTGGGCGACCAGTTTGGCGTCGAGCTCGGGGCGCTTCACCTCGCGGATGTTCACTTTCACCGGCTTGCCGGTGAGCTTGTGGAGCTCCTTGCGGAGGGCGTCGACTTCGCTGCCCGACTTGCCGATCACGATTCCGGGGCGGGCGGTGTGGATATCGACAGCCACCTCGCCACGGCGCTCGATCGTGATTTCGGAGAGCCCGGCGTGGGCAAGTTTCTTCTCGATGTGGTCGCGGATCTGGAGGTCCTCCTGGAGGACGTCCGCGAACCCCTTCTCGTCGAACCAGTTCGACTTCCAGTCCTGGATGTAGCCGACCCGAAAGCCACCGGGGTGGATCTTCTGTCCCATCAGATGCCTGCCTTCCTGGGCATGTGCGCCTGGGGAGGCGACTGGTCGAGCAGGTCAAGGACGCAGGGCGCAGCCTTGGTGGAGCCAAAGGCAAGCCCGAGGACGCAGAGATGCGAAGCGCCGGTCGGCTCATCCAGGTGTGCATGGTCGGGGAGGCAGGCATCTCAGAAATCCTCTCCCTCGGGGCTGAGCGCGACGGCGATGTGGCTGGTGCGCTTGTTGATCGGGGTCGCGCGGCCGAGCGCCCGCGGCCGGAACCGGCGCAGCGTCGGGCCTTCGTCGACGGTGATCTCGACGACCTTCATCTCGTCGGCGATCAGGTCGTGGTTGTTTTCGGCGTTGGAGGCGGCCGACTCGATCAGCTTGCGGATGTCGACGGCGGCGCCGCGCGGGGAGAACTCGAGCAGCGCGCGGGCGCGCTCGATGTGCATGCCGCGGATCTGGTTGGCGATGAGCCGGGCCTTGCGCGGCGGAATCCGCACGTAGCGGGAGCTGGCGCGGACGACGATCGGGGCCGGTTTTTTGGCGGGCTCTTTTTTCGCTTTCTCAGCTTTTTTCGCCGCCGGTTTTTTGGCTTTTTTCGGCGCGTCTTTTTTCGCGGCGTCTTTTTTCGCCGCCGCTTTTTTGGCCGGGGCTTTTTTCGCTTTCTCAGCTTTTTTCGACGCCGGTTTTTTGGCGTCTTTTTTCTGTTTCTCGTCAGCCATCTCTACTCAGATCCCTTGCCGGTTCCGGAGTGGGCGCGGAAGGTGCGGGTCGGCGCGAACTCGCCGAGCTTGTGCCCGACCATCGACTCGGAGATGAAGACCGGCACGTGCTTGCGCCCGTCGTGGACGGCGATCGTGTGCCCGACCATGTCGGGGAAGACGGTCGAGGTCCGCGACCAGGTTTTGACCATCTGTTTCTGGCCGGACTCGTTCATCGCCTCGATCCGCTTCATCAGCGCCTCTTCGACCCACGGGCCCTTTTTCGTCGAGCGTCCCACCCGTTACCTCTTCTTCTTCCCGCGCCTGCGGCCGCGGACGATGTAGCGGTCGGACTGCTTGCCCTTCTTGCGGGTCCGGTAGCCGAGCGTCGGCTTTCCCCACGGGGTCACCGGGTGCCCGCCGGGGGTGTGGTGGGCCTCGCCGCCGCCGTGCGGGTGGTCGACGGGGTTCATCGCCACCCCCCTGGTCTGGGGGCGCTTGCCCTTGTGGCGGTTGCGGCCGGCCTTGCCGATCTTGATGTTCTGGTGCTCGGGATTGGAGAGCGAGCCGACGGTGGCGCGGCAGTCGGCGCGGACCATCCGCATCTCCGAGGAGGGGAGGCGGAGCGTCACCATGTCGCCCTCCTTCGCGGCGAGCTGGATCGCGGTGCCGGCGGCGCGGCCGAGCTTGCCGCCCTGGCCGGGGACCATCTCGACGTTGTGGACCACGGTCCCGGTCGGCATCTCGCGCAGCGGGAGCGCGCTGCCGGGCCTGATGTCGGCCCCTTTCCCGGACTGGACGGTGTCGCCGACGGTGAGCCCGGCGGGGGCGAGGATGTAGCTCTTCTCGCCGTCCGCGTAGTGCAGCAGCGCGATGTAGCAGCTGCGGTTCGGGTCGTACTCGATCGTCGCGACCTTGGCCGGCACCCCGTCCTTGAGGCGCTTGAAGTCGATTCGGCGGTAACGGCGCTTGGCGCCGCCGCCGCGGTGGCGGGCGGTGACGCGGCCGTTGCTGTTGCGGCCTCCGGACTTGCGCAGGCCCTCGGTCAGCTTCCGTTCCGGCTCGGAGCTGGTCAGCTGCTCGCGCAACGGGTAGGTCGCGAAGCGGCGTCCGGGGCTGGTCGGTTTTGTTTTTCGGTTCGGCATCGTTCTCTCGGTCCTAGGCGGTCTCCGCGCCCTCGAACAGCTCGATCCGCTCTCCGGGGGCGAGCTGGACGATCGCCTTCTTCCAGGAGCGGGTTTTCCCGATCGGCTGCGCCAGGTTGCGCCGCTTCGGCTTCGCCCGGACCTGCGAGGTCCTGACCGAGGCGACGTCGACGCCGAAGATCTCTTCGACCGCGTGGGCGATCTGGGTCTTGTGGGCGCGGTGGTCGACCCGGAACGTGTACTTGCCTTCGCCGATCAGCGCGTAGCTCTTCTCCGAGACGACCGGGCGGATGAGGATCGGTGCGCGCGTCCATCAGGCGAGCCTCGCCTTCAGCTTCTCCATCGCGCCCTCGGAGAGGACCAGCGAGGCGGCGCCGATCACGTCGGCGACGCCGATCGCGCCGAACTCGGCGACGGTCACCCGCTCGATGTTGCGGAAGCTCTTCAGGGCGCCCACGTCCTCGGCCTCGAGGACGACGAGCGTCGGCCGCGCGGCATCCCATTTCGCCAGCGCCTGGGCGGCGGCCTTGGTCGAGGGGGTCTCGAAGGTGGCCGGGTCGATCAGCGGCGATGCTGCCTCGCTCGGCGTGGACCGAGAGGGCGGAGCGCATCGCCTTGCGACGCGCTTTGCGATTGACCTTGACGACGAAGTGGCGCGGGTGAGGGCCGAAGGTGGTGCCGCCGCCGATCCGGTTCGGAACGCTGAGGGCGCCGACGCGGGCCCGGCCGGTGCCCTTCTGGCGCCACGCCTTCGCGGTCGTCATCGAGACTTCGCCGCGGCTGAGGGTCGAGGCCGTCCCCCGCCGCCGCGCGGCGAGGTCGGCACGGGCCGTCTCGTGCACGAGCGAGTGGTGGAAGGGCTCGGCGAAGAGCTCTTTCGGAAGGTCGGCTTTCGTGGTCTTGCCGAGGACGGTCGCTTTAGTCATCGGTCCTCACCTCGAGCAGGGTGTTCTTCGACCCGGGGACCGAGCCCCGGACCAGCAGGAGGTTGCGCTCGGCGTCGACCTCGGCCACTTCGAGGCCCCGCTGCGTCACCCGCTTGTTGCCCATCTGACCGGGCATCCGCATCCCTTTGAAGACGCGGGCCGGGAAGGCGCTGGCGCCGATCGAGCCCGGCGCCCTGACGTTGTGCGAGCCGTGGCTGACCGGGCCGCGGCTGAAGTTGTGGCGCTTGATCCCGCCCTGGAAGCCCTTGCCGATCGAGACCCCGGAGACCTTCACCTTCTGGCCGGACTCGAACGAGGCGACGGTGACGTCGTCACCGATCTTCGGGCCCTCCTCGGCGCCGAGGTCCTCATCGCGGAACTCGGCGAGGTGGCGCATCGGCGGCGCTCCGGCCTTCTTCAGGTGGCCGACCTCGGCCCGGGTCAGCTTCCCCTCCTTGACCTCGTCGTAGGCGAGCTGGACGGCGGCGTAGCCGTCGCGCTCGGCGTCGCGGACCGCGGTGACCTTGCAGGGGCCGGCCTCGATCACGGTGACGGGGACGACCTCGCCGTCCTCGCGGAAGACCTGCGTCATGCCCAGCTTCTTCCCGAGGATCGCCGCCATCAGAGTCGGATCTCGATGTCGACGCCCGCCGGCAGCGAGTCGAGGCGCTGGAGGGAGTCGACGGTTTTCGGCGACGGCTGGAGGATGTCGATCAGCCGCTTGTGGGTGCGGATCTCGAAATGCTCGCGCGAGTCCTTGTCCTTGAACGGGGAGCGGATCACGCAGTAGACGTTTTTCTCGGTCGGCAGGGGAACCGGCCCGGAGACGCTGGCCCCGGTCCGCTCCGCTGTCTCGACGATCTCGCGGGCAGCGCGGTCTATGGCGTCATGGTCATACGCCTTCAACCTGATTCGAATTTTCTGCGCCGCGATTGTCGCCACGGTCTCTTTTCCTTTTTGTTGGTGCGGCCCTTACCGCGTGAAAGGGGCGCCGCCCCTGAACGTGGTGGGGCGCCGCCCCGGTCGTATGTTCTTTTGCAGTTGTCCCACCGCCCGGATCGGCGCGGCGAGGGGGCGGGGTTGTCGGCCCGCCCCTTGGGTGCTACTCGATGACGTCGGCGACGACACCCGATCCCACGGTCCGGCCGCCCTCGCGAATCGCGAAGCGCAGGCCCTGGTCCATGGCGATCGGCTGGATCAGCTCGATCGTCATCTCGACGTTGTCTCCCGGCATCACCATCTCGGTCCCCTCGGGGAGGTTGGCGATCCCGGTCACGTCGGTCGTGCGGAAGTAGAACTGCGGCCGGTAGCCCGAGAAGAACGGCGTGTGACGACCACCCTCCTCCTTTTTCAGGCAGTAGACCTCAGCTTTGAATTTGGTGTGCGGGGTGATCGAGCCCGGCTTGCACAGCACCTGGCCACGCTCGATCTCCTCGCGCTTGGTGCCGCGGAGAAGGGCGCCGATGTTGTCGCCCGCCTGCCCCTGGTCGAGGAGCTTGCGGAACATCTCGACCCCGGTGACCACGGTCGTGGTCGTGTCCTTCATGCCGACGATCTCGACCTCGTCGCCGGTGTTGACGATTCCCTGCTCGACGCGTCCGGTGGCGACGGTGCCGCGGCCGGTGATCGAGAAGATGTCCTCGATCGGCATCAGGAAGGGCTTGTCGAGCTCGCGGACCGGCTCCGGGATGTAGGAGTCGAGCGCGTCGGCGAGTTCGAAGACGGCCTTCTGGGCGTCTTCGTCGCCCTCGAGCGCTTTCAGCGCCGAGCCTTTGACGATCGGGGTCTCGTCGCCCGGGAAGTCGTACTCGTTGAGCAGGTCTTTGACCTCCTCCTCGACGAGCTCGATCAGTTCGTCGTCGTCGACCTGGTCGATCTTGTTGAGGAAGACGACGACGTGGGGCACGTTGACCTGGCGGGCGAGCAGGATGTGCTCGCGCGTCTGCGGCATGACGCCGTCGGCGGCCGAGACGACCAGGATCGCGCCGTCCATCTGGGCGGCGCCGGTGATCATGTTCTTGACGTAGTCGGCGTGCCCCGGGCAGTCGACGTGGGCGTAGTGACGTTTGTCGGTTTCGTACTCGACATGCGAGGTCGCGATCGTGATCCCGCGCTCTTTCTCCTCGGGCGCGTTGTCGATCTCCTCGAAGCTTTTCGCCTCGGTCTCGCCTTTGCCGGAGAGCGTTTTCGTGATCGCTGCAGTGAGCGTCGTCTTGCCGTGGTCGATGTGACCGATCGTGCCGACGTTCACATGCGGCTTATCGCGCTCGAACTTCTCCTTTGACATCGCTCTCCGTTCTACCTTTCGAGTCGGGTTCCGTCTGGTTTGGCTGGTTAAGTCTTGCTGGAAGCGCCCTACGGCAGCGCGTGTTGCGCTGCCTGAAGGCGAACCTGGGAAATATAGCTGGAACCGACGCCTGCCGGCTCCGCTGGTCCGTGGCTGTGGAAGTCGTGGCTCACGAGGCGGCGCCCACAGGCTCGCCGGCCCGGTGCTCGACGATCTCCTCGGCGATGTTGGCGGGGACCTCCTCGTAGCGCTCGAACTGCATCGTGTAGGTCGCGCGACCCTGGGTCGAGGAGCGCAGATCGGTCGCGTAGCCGAACATCTCGCCGAGCGGGTACGAAGGCCTGGACGGCGAGCGCGTTGCCGCGCTGCTCCTGGCCCTGGACTTTGCCGCGCCGCCGCGAGAGGTCGCCGATCACGTCGCCGAGGAAGTCCTCGGGAGTGACGACCTCGACCGACATCACCGGCTCGAGCAGGACCGGGTTCGCCTTGCGGGCCGCCTCCTGGATCGCCATCGAGCCGGCGATCTTGAACGCCATCTCCGAGGAGTCGACGTCGTGCGAGGAGCCGTCGATCAGTTCGACCTTGACGTCGACCATCGGGTAGCCGGCCTTGACGCCGTTCTCGAGCGCCTCCTCGATTCCCTGTTCGACCGGGCCGATGAATTCGGTCGGGATCGAGGCGCCCTTGATCTTGTTATCGAACTGCGAAGCCCTCGCCCGGCGCCGGCTCGAGGTTGATGACGACGTGGCCGAACTGGCCGCGGCCGCCGGTCTGGCGGACGAACCGCGCCTCGACCTTCTTGACGTCCTTGCGGATCGTCTCCCGGTAGGCGACCTGCGGCTTGCCGACGTTGGCGTCGACTTTGAACTCGCGCAGCATCCGGTCGACGATCACCTCGAGGTGGAGCTCGCCCATCCCGTGGATCAGGGTCTGGCCGGTCTCCTCGTCGGATTCGACCTGGAAGGTCGGGTCCTCCTCGCCGAGGCGCTGGAGCGCGGTCCCCATCTTCTCCTGGTCGGCTTTGGTTTTCGGCTCGATCGCGACCGCGATCACCGGCTCGGGGAATTCGATGTTCTCGAGCATGATCGGCGCGTCGGGGGCGGCGAGCGTGTCGCCGGTCGAGGTCTGCTTGAGGCCGACGCCGGCGCAGATGTCGCCGGCGTAGCACTCCTCGATCTCCTCGCGGCTGTTGGCGTGCATCATCAGCAGCCGCCCGATCCGCTCGGTCTTGCCGGTGGTGACGTTGAGGACCCGGCCGCCGGCCTCGAGCTTGCCCGAGTAGACGCGGAAGTAGGTCAGTTTGCCGACGTAGGGGTCGGTCATCACCTTGAAGGCGAGCGCCGCGAAGGGCTCCGTCGTCGTAGGCCGGGCGCTCGGCCTCGGTCGGCCGTCCTCGCCTTTGGCGGCGGGGACCTCGCCGGTCACCGGCGGCACCTCGAGCGGCGAGGGCAGCAGCTCGACGATCGCGTCGAGCAGCGGCTGCACGCCCTTGTTCTTGAACGAGGAGCCGCAGAGGACGGGCGTCACCTTGGTGTCGAGGCAGGCCCGGTGCAGGGAGCTGGCGATCCGCTCGTGCGGGATCTCCTCCTCGCCGAGATAGGCCTCCATCAGCTCGTCGTCGTAGTCGGCGCAGGCCTCGATCAGCTGGGTTCGGTATTCCTCGGCTTTGCTCGACGAGGTCGGCCGGGATCTCCTCGGTGTCGAACTCGGTCCCGAGCTCGTCCTTCCAGACCAGGGCCTTCATCTCGATCAGGTCGACGACGCCGATGAAGTCGGCCTCGCTGCCGATCGGCAGCTGGATCGGCAGCGGGTTGGCGCCGAGCCGGTCCTTCATCGTCTCGACCGCGTTGAAGAAGTCGGCCCCGGTGCGGTCCATCTTGTTGATGTAGGCGATCCGCGGGACCCGGTACTTGTCGGCCTGGCGCCAGACCGTCTCCGACTGGGGCTCGACGCCGGCGACGGCGTCGAAGACGGCGACGGCGCCGTCGAGGACGCGGAGGCTGCGCTCGACCTCGACCGTGAAGTCGACGTGGCCGGGGGTGTCGATGATGTTGATCCGGTGGCCCTCCCAGTCGCAGGCGGTCGCGGCCGAGGTGATCGTGATCCCCCGTTCCTGCTCCTGCTCCATCCAGTCCATGACGGCAGCGCCCTCGTGGACCTCGCCGATTTTGTGGGTGCGGCCCGTGTAATAGAGGATGCGCTCGGTCGTCGTCGTCTTACCGGCGTCGATGTGCGCCATGATCCCGATGTTGCGCGTTTTCTCGAGGGGGAAGGTGCGTGGCATGGTCTTAAGGTACGGGGTCGGAGTGAAGCGGGGAAAGAAAAGAGAGCCTTCCGGCAAGGACCGGGGTCGGCGCATGAAAAAGGCCCCTTCGGGCCCGGCGAAACGTCCAGCCAAAAAGAAGCCTGAGCGACGCGCGATGATAGCAGCGACGAAGCGTCGCCTGCGCTCGCTTCCGCCGCTCGCCTGGGCCTGGGCGATGAAGGCGACGAGGAGGGTGGACCGCAGCGTCAACCGCCTCATGGTCCGGGTCTGGCCGCCGCTCGAGCGCCGGGCGCGCCGCGTCGCCGCGACCGCGAAGCGCTGGGCGCGCTGGGTCGGTCGCCGCCTGCGTCCCGTCGGCGTCTTCCTCCTGCGCGCCTTCTCCTTCCTCGAACGGCGGCTGCTGCGGGCCCGTGACCGGGCGATCCGGGTCGCCACCGCGGCCAGCGCGGCGCTGACCCCGGAACGCGCGATCTGCTCGGTGATCGTCGCCGCCGGGGGTTTCCTCGTCGCCTCCCAGTTCGTCGACTACCGCGGGGTCGAGATCGGGCAGCCGGGCTACGCGGGGCTGCCGGGAGCCTCTCCCCCCTCGAAGGCGTCGAAGCGGCCGGCGCCGCCCACGCCTACCTACTGGTCCCGGTCGGGCTCCTGGCGATCGCGCTGGCCCTGGTGGCGGCCGTGTCCGGGCGCAACCGGCTCGGCCGGATCGTCTTCCTCCTCGGCCTGATCGGCCTCGCCGTCGTCCTCCTGGTCGACCGGCCGGCCGGGCTCGACACCGGCTCCCTGGCCACCCGATTCGCCGGGGCGACCGCGGTGCTGCAGGACGGCTTCTACGCCGAGCTGGCCGCGAGCGCGGGTCTGATGCTCGGCGGATTCCTGCTCATCCTGGCTCCAAGAGCCGCGGCCCGCTACCATGCGCGGCCGTGCCGAACACGAACCAACTTATTCGCAAGGGGCGCAAGCGCCCTAAGAAGAAGACGACGACGCCGGGCCTCAAGTCGGGGCAGGGTCGCAAGAAGAGGGTCTCGGCGCCGCAGAGGCGTGGCGTCTGCACCCGCGTCGCGACCGTAACCCCGAAGAAGCCGAACTCGGCGCTGCGCAAGATCGCCCGTGTGCGGCTGACCAACGGGATGGAGGTCACCACCTACATCCCCGGTGAGGGCCACAACCTCCAGGAGCACTCCGTGGTCCTGGTCCGCGGCGGCCGGGTCAAGGACCTGCCGGGCGTCCGCTACAAGGTCGTCCGCGGCACCCTCGACGCCGCCGGCGTCTCCGACCGCAAGCAGGCCCGCTCGCGCTACGGCGTCAAGGCTTCCTGATGCCGCGCCGTTCCGCCGCCCAGATCCGTCCGGTCGAGTCCGACGCGCGCCATCGCAACCGACTCGTCCAGCAGACGATCAACAAGGTGATGCGCGACGGCAAAAAGTCGCTCGCCGAGCGGATCGTCTACGACGCGCTGGCGATCGTCGGCGAGCGCAGCGGCGAGGATCCGGTCGAGACCCTCGAGTCGGCGATCAAACAGCTCACCCCGGTCCTGGAGGTCCGCTCCCGCCGAGTCGGCGGCGCCACCTACCAGGTCCCGGTCGAGGTTCCGGCGCGGCGCGCCCGAACCCTCGCGGTCCGCTGGCTCGTCGATTTCTCCCGCAGCCGCCGCGAGTACTCGATGTCCGATCGTCTGGCGAGCGAAATCCTCGACTCGATCCAGCAGCAGGGCGGGGCCTGGAAGCGGAAGGACGACATCTACCGCATGGCCCAGGCCAACAAGGCCTTCGCGCATTACCGCTGGTAGGGGCGCGGAATCCTCTCGCTCGGACAAATGCCGGCCTAATGAGGCCGGCATTTTGAGTATCCGCCCGTTCGAGAGGATCCCGCCGCCCTCGGCCAGCCGCAATGATTCAGAGCATGAGCAAACCGATCCTTGCCGTCGATGTCGATGGCGTCATCTCGCTGTTCGGGTTCGAGCAGCCGCCGAGCCGCGAGGAAGCGCGGTTCGAGCTCGTCGACGGGATGGTCCACTGCATCTCGCTCGCCGCCGGCGAGCGGCTGAAGCGGCTCTCCGAGCACTACGAACTCGTCTGGGCGACCGGCTGGGAGGAAAAAGCCAACGACTACCTGCCCAACATCCTCGGGCTGCCGGAACTGCCCCACCTGAGCTTCGACGGCGCCGCCCGCTTCGGGTCCGCGCACTGGAAGCTCGGCCCGCTCGACGAGTACGGGAAGGGACGCGCGATGGCCTGGATCGACGACAGCTTCGACGAGAGCTGTTACGAGTGGGCCCGGGGGCGCGAGGAGCCGACCCTGTTGGTGCCGACCGAGTCCGAGCTCGGCCTCGAGGAGGTCCAGGTCGAGGCTTTGACGGCGTGGGCCCGCGGTCTAGACTGATTCTCCGATGCACGGGTTCCTGCCGATCTTCTTCCTGCTCGTCGTGCTGAAGATTCCGGTCTTCGGCTCGCTCTGGCTCGTCTGGTGGGCGAGCCGCGAACCGGAGCCCGAGGGCGCCGGCGAGGAGGACTCCGACGGCGGCTTCGGCCGTCGCCCGCCCGATCCGCCCCCGCCCCCGCGGCCCCCACCCCGCCCCATCGCGCCATCGTGCGGCGTGCGCGAGGAGGAGACGGCGTGTCTCCGATCCTGGGCGCATGTTGTCGAGCGCAGCAGGGCGGGTTAGCCGGGACGAGGCACCCGTCCTCCCTCTCAAACCGCCTGAGCCGCCCGCTTTCGCTCGCGCCGGATCTGCGCGCAGATAGGGGTGGAAGTCCACCTCGATCGTGTGACGCTTGGAGGCGACGAAGCGCTTCCTCATCCGCTGCTCGTGGTCTGAGATCTCGGCCCGCATCTCGGCGTCCGAGGGCAGCTCGCCCTGCCCTGCGAGCAGGTCGGCGACCCATTCGGACTGGGCCTCGGCGACCGGCATGATCGGCCCCAGCGGCTGGACGAACCCGATGAAGTAGAGGCCGGGGCGCTCGACCGAGACGACCCGCCGGTAGAGCGGCATCCGGTTGTCCTTCGCCTCGAACACCTCCGGCGACAGGAACGGGAAGGTGATCCTGTAGCCGGTGCAGTAGACGACGAGGTCGATCTCCTCCTCGGTCCCGTCGACGAAGCGGACGGTCCGGCCCCCGGCGAAGCGGTCGATGTTGGGCTTGACCGCGATGTCGCCGTGGCCGAGCCGGGGCAGCAGCTCCGAGGAGACGGTCGGGATGCGCCTCGAGCAGCTTGTGGTCGGGCTTCGGCAGCCCGTAGTCGGTGACGTCGCCGACCGCCATGTTCAGCATCCGCCCCATCACCACGCGCCGCATCGAGAGCGGCAGGTAGGTGGTCCAGGCCGGCGAGACTTCGTCGATCGGCTTGCCGCCGAGGAACTTGGGCAGGACGTAGGCGCCGCGGCGCATCGCCAGGAACGTCGCCTCGGCGATCCGCGAGGACTCGACCGCGATGTCGACCGCCGAGTTGCCGATCCCGAGGATCGAGGACGCGCTTGCCGACGAGGATGTCGGGCTCGCGGTAGTGGTGGACGTGGATCTGCTCGCCGGTGAACTCCTCGGCGCCGGGGAACGGCGGTTCGGGCCAGCGCGGGTCCCAGTGGTGGCCGTTGGCGACCAGCACCGCCCGGTAGCGATGCGTCTCGAGGCTTGCCGTCGGGCCCCTCGACCGTCACCTCCCACTCGCCGTCGACGGGCTCGACGCCCTTCACCTCGGTGTTGAACGTGATCCGCTCGGCGAGCCCGAAGTGCTCGACGTAGTCGTCGAAGTACTTCGCGATCTGGAAGTGGTCCGGGTAGTCCGGCAGGTCGTCGGGCATCGGGTAGGCCCGGTAGGACATGATCTTGCGGCCGCTGTTGATGTGCAGCGAGCGGTAGGCCGAGGAGAGGCCGTTGTCGTTTTCGTAGCGCCAGTTGCCGCCGATCTTCGAGCCCTTCTCGAAGCAGTCGAACGGCATCCCCGCGCGCCGCCAGCACCTGGCAGGCCGTGATCCCCGAACTACCGGCCCCGACGATGCAGACCTTCTCAGGCGCGTTCACGTCAGGAAATCTACTCGCCGCGACCCGCCGCCATCGCTGGACCACAGCGCGCCACCGAAGCTGGAGGGTGGGTGCCCCTCCGGCGGAACTTGTGAGCCCGCAGGGCGGGTTCCCAGGAGGGGGACCCGCCCTCCTATTTCGGCGTCTCGTCCGTGGTCTGCTCAATCTCCTGCGCCAGCTCCTCGAGCTCCTCCGCGAAGGAGGGCCCGAAGCTCTCGACCGGCGCCTCGGCGCCGTCGATGCCGAGCTCGGCCGCGAGCTCGTCTTCGTCGAGCAGAGCCTCGTCGCTGGGCGGCTCGACCGGGACCGCCGGCTCCACCGCGAGGGTGCGGTAGTGCTTGAGGCCGGTCGCGGCCGGGATCAGCTTGCCGATGATCACGTTCTCCTTCAGGCCGACGAGTTTGTCTCGTTTGCCCTCGAGCGCGGCGTCGGTGAGGACCTTGGTCGTCTCCTGGAAGGAGGCCGCCGAGAGGAACGACTCGGTCGCCAGCGAGGCCTTGGTGATCCCGAGGATGACCTCCTCGCCTTTGGCCGGCGTGCCGCCGTCTTCCTTGGTCTGCTTGTTGAGCCGCTTGAGGTTGCCGCGATCTTCGAGCTGGCCGGGCAGAAGGCTCGTCGAGCCCTTCGACTCGATCCGCACCTTCTTCAGCATCTGGCGGGCGATCAACTCGATGTGCTTGTCGTTGATGTCGACGCCCTGGGCGCGGTAGACCCTCTGCACCTCGGCGACGAGATACAGCTCGGTGTCGGTCCGCCCGCGGATCGCGAGCAGATCGGCCGGGTAGAGCGACCCCTCGTTGAGCTGCTGGCCGACCTCGACCTTCTCGCCGTCGGCGACGTGGAGGCGGGTGCGGGCGGGGAACGAGTGCGAGTGCTCCTCGCCGCTCGACTCGGTGATGATCACTTTCACGGCCTTGTCGGTCTCTTCGACCGCGACCTTGCCGGCCGCCTCGGCCATCTGGGCGAGCCCCTTCGGTTTGCGAGCCTCGAAGAGCTCGACGATCCGGGGCAGGCCCTGGGTGATGTCCTGGCCGGCGACGCCGCCGGTGTGGAACGTGCGCATCGTCAGCTGCGTCCCGGGCTCGCCGATCGACTGCGCGGCGATGATCCCGACCGCGTCGCCGATGTCGACCATCGCCCCGGTCGCCGGCGCGATCCCGTAACAGGTGCGGCAAACGCCGGACTCGGCGTCGCACTTGAGCGTCGAGCGGACGGGGACCATGACCTCTTCGTCACCGAACGCCTCGGCGATCTCCTCGACGTTGGCGAGGGTGATCTCCTGGTTGCGCTTGAGGAGTTCGCGGCCGCGTTTGGTTTCGAATTTCTTCGCCGCCAGCCGCCCGAACAGGTTGTCGTTGAGGCTGCCGTCGTCCTTGCGCAGCGCCATCTCGATGTGGTCTTTGGTTTTGCAGTCCTCTTCGCGGACGATGACGTCCTGCGCGACGTCGACCAGGCGCCTGGTCAGGTAGCCGGAGTCGGCGGTGCGCAGCGCGGTGTCCGCGAGTCCCTTTCGGGCGCCGTGGGTGGAGATGAAGTACTCGAGGACCGAGAGCCCCTCCATGAAGTTGGCCTTGATCGGCCGCTCGATGATTTCGCCCTTCGGATTGGCCATCAGGCCGCGCATCCCGGCGAGCTGGCGAATCTGTTTGAACGAACCGCGAGCGCCCGAGTTGGCCATCATGAAGATCGGGTTCAACTCGTCGAGGTTGTCCTCCATCGCCTGCGCGACCTCGTCGGTCGCTTTGTTCCAGTGCGACGTGACCGCCTCGTGACGCTCCTCGGCGGTGATGTAGCCGTCGTCGTACTGGGCCTGGATCGCCGTGGTCTGCTTCTCGTAGCGATCGAGGATGTCCTGCTTGTCGGGAGGCGAGACGACGTTGTTCTTGGAGACGGTGATCCCGGCCTGGGTCGCGTAGTGGAACCCGAGGTCCTTGAACGCGTCGAGCACCTGCGACACAGCGGGTGCGCCGTAGGCCTCGACCAGCTCGGAGACCATCTCGTTGACGTCGCGCTTCTTCAGCGCCCGGTTGGCGAACTCGAACTGCTCGGGATCGAATTCGTCACCGAGGGCGTCGGCCAGCGCGCGCTCGATCTTTTCGTTGAAGATGATCCGCCCGACCGTGGTCAGGAAGTGCTCGTGCCCGGCCCGCCGGTACTCGGCCTGGTCGTGCAGCCCGCAGCCGCCGTTCTCGTACACGAGCTCGGCCTCCTGCGCGGAGCGGAACGTCTTCGGCCGCGACCCGTTGGTGGCGGCGCTCTTGCCGCTCGCCAGCTCCTCGTCGAGCTTGGCCAGCGCCTCGGCGTCGGGGCCGTAGGTCAGGTAGTAGATCCCCAGCACCATGTCCTGGGTCGGCGTCGCCAGCGGCGCGCCGTGGGCCGGCGAGAGGATGTTGTTCGCCGACAGCATCAGGATCCGGGCCTCGGCCTGGGCCTCGGCCGACAGCGGCACGTGGACCGCCATCTGGTCGCCGTCGAAGTCGGCGTTGAACGCGTGGCAGACGAGCGGGTGGACCTGGATCGCCTTGCCCTCGACCAGAACCGGTTCGAAGGCCTGGATCCCGAGCCTGTGCAGGGTCGGGGCCCGGTTCAGCAGGACGGGGTGCTCGTGGATGACCTCCTCGAGCACGTCCCACACCTCGGGGACCATCGACTCGACCATCTTCTTCGCGGCCTTGATGTTCTGGACCGCTTTGCGCTCGACCAGCTGGGCCATGATGAATGGCTTGAAGAGCTCGAGCGCCATCAGCTTCGGCAGGCCGCACTGCTGCAGCTGCAGGCTCGGCCCGGAGACGATCACCGAGCGGCCGGAGTAGTCGACGCGCTTGCCGAGCAGGTTCTGACGGAACCGGCCCTGCTTGCCCTTGAGCATGTCGGAGAGCGACTTCAGCGGGCGGTTGCCCGGCCCGGTGACCGGGCGGCCGCGGCGGCCGTTGTCGAACAGGGCGTCGACGGCCTCCTGAAGCATCCGCTTCTCGTTGTTGACGATGATCTCGGGCGCGCCGAGGTCGAGCAGCCTTTTCAGCCGGTTGTTGCGGTTGATCACCCGGCGGTAGAGGTCGTTGAGGTCGGAGGTCGCGAAGCGGCCACCGTCGAGCTGGACCATCGGGCGCAGCTCCGGCGGGATCACCGGCACGCAGTCGAGGATCATCCAGTCGGGCTGGTTCTCGGAGTTGAGGAACGCGGAGGCGACCTTCAGCCGCTTCACGGCACGGGCCTGTTTCTGGCCCTTGGAGCTGTTGATGACCTGCTCCAGCTCCTCGCATTCGGCCGCGAGGTCGACCTGCTCGAGCAGGTCGCGGACGGCTTCGGCGCCCATCCCGCCGCGGAAGTACTCGCCCCAGCCGAACGGTGAGCCGAAGCGATCCTTGAGCTCACGGAAGACGGTCTCGTCGTTGACGACGTCCTTCGGCTTCATCTCGGTGAAGATCTTCCAGACCTCGTCCATCCGCTCGACGGCCTCTTCGATGTAGGCCTCCGTGTCGGAGATCTCGGCCTCGAAGGTTTTGCGCAGCTCTTTGATCATTTTCGTGCGCTCGTCGTCCTTCAACTTGCGCAGCTGCGTGGCGGTCAGTTTCAGCGAGTCGGCCCAGATGTGGTCGTCGTCGTCGAACTTCTCCTGGGCGCCCTCCTCGAGGTACTTGATCCGGCGCTCGAGCGACTCGCTCAGCTCCTGGGTCCGTTTCTGCCGTTCGCTGTCGTAGGAGTCGACGACTTTTTTGACTTCTTTCTCGAGTTTGCCGAGGTCTTTGTCACGGGCCTCGACGTCGACCCAGGTGATCATCGACGCGGCGAAGTAGAGGACCTTCTCGAGCTCTTTCGGAGCCATGTCGATCAGGTAGCCGATCCGGCTCGGGACTCCCTTGAAGAACCAGATGTGGGAGACCGGCGCGGCGAGGTCGACGTGCCCCATCCGCTCACGGCGGACCTTGGAACGCGTCACCTCGACGCCGCAGCGCTCGCAGACGATGCCCTTGTAGCGGACCCGCTTGTACTTCCCGCAGTAGCACTCCCAGTCCTTGGTCGGGCCGAAGATGCGCTCGCAGAAGAGCCCGTCTTTCTCGGGCTTCAGGGTCCGGTAGTTGATCGTCTCGGGCTTGGTGACCTCGCCCCAACTCCAGGAGCGGATCTTCTTCGAGGACGCGAGGCCGATCTCAATCGCGTCGAAATTGTTGATGTCGATCATCAGTCCTCCACCTTCGTCTCTTCTTTCGCCTCGGCCTCGGCTCCATCGTTTCCGCCGGTTCCGGCCTCGCCCTCGGAGACCACCTGCTCCTCCTTCTCGTCAGCGGCGCCGTTGGAGGAGTCGGCTCGGACCCCGGTGAGGTCCATGCCCAGCTCCTCTGCCGCTTTCAGGAGGTCGTCGTCCTCGTCGGAGATCTCGACTTCGCCACCTTCGGACACGACGTTGGCGTCGAGCGAGAGGCTCTGGATCTCCTTCAGCAGGACTTTGAAGGACTCGGGGATCGACGGCTCGGGGATGTTCTCCCCCTTGACGATCGCCTCGTAGGCCTTCACCCGCCCGACGGTGTCGTCGGACTTCACGGTCAGCATCTCCTGCAGCGTGTAGGCGGCGCCGTAGGCCTCGAGGGCCCAGACCTCCATCTCGCCGAAGCGCTGGCCGCCGAACTGCGCCTTGCCGCCCAGCGGCTGCTGGGTGACGAGCGAGTAGGGCCCGGTCGAGCGTGCGTGGATCTTGTCGTCGACAAGGTGCAGCAGCTTCAGGATGTACATGTAGCCGACCGTGACCTTGCCCTCGTACGGCTCGCCGGTGCGGCCGTTGTAGAGCTGGACGGTGCCCGAGGCGCGGGAGCCCGGGCGTTCGCGCTTGTCGACGCCGAGGTCGATGCCGCGCTCGGAGTTCTCGTCCTGCCAGGACACGAGAGCCTCGTCGACGTCCTCGACGGTCGCGCCGTCGAAGACCGGCGTCGAGACGTAGACCCGGCCGTCGCCCTCCTTGGAATGCGCCTGCTTGAACGCCTCGGAGCCGTCGTCGTACCAGCCGTTGCCGGCGACCCACCCGAGGTGGGTCTCCAGGACCTGGCCGATGTTCATCCGGCTCGGGACGCCGAGCGGGTTGAGGATGACGTCCACCGGAGTTCCGTCCTCGAGGTGGGGCATGTCCTCTTCGGGCACGATCTTCGAGATCACACCCTTGTTCCCGTGGCGGCCGGCGAGCTTGTCGCCCTCGGCGATCTTGCGCTTGGTCGCGACGTAGACGCGGACCAGGTCGTTGACCCCGGGTGCGAGGTCATCGCCGTCGTCGCGGCTGAAGGTGAGGACGTCGATGACGACTCCACCCTCGCCGTGCGGGACCTTGAGCGAGGTGTCGCGGACCTCGCGCGCCTTCTCCTTGAAGATCGCGCGGATCAGCTTCTCCTCGGCGGTCAGCTCGGTCTCGCCCTTCGGGGTGACCTTGCCGACCAGGAGGTCGCCGGAGACGACCTCGGCCCCGACCCGGACGATCCCGCGCTCGTCGAGATTGCGCAGGCTCTCCTCGGAGCGGTTGGGGATGTCGCGGGTGATCTCCTCGTCGCCCAGCTTGGTGGTGCGGGCGTCGATCTCGTACTCCTCGATGTGGATCGACGTCATTTCGTCGTCCTTGACGAGGCGCTCCGAGAGGATGATCGCGTCCTCGAAGTTGTAGCCCTCCCAGGACATGAAGGCGACCAGGCAGTTCTTGCCGAGCGCGATCTCTCCGCCCGCGGTCGAGGAGCCGTCGGCGAGGACGTCGCCCTCCTTGACCTGCTGCCCGGTGCTGACGATCGGGCGCTGGTGGATGATCGTGCCCTGGTTCGACCGCATGAACTTGTTCAGCGGGTACTCGTCTTTTTTCGAGCCGTGGGTGACCACGATCTGCTCCGAGTCGACGTGGCTGACCTCGCCGGCGTTGGCGGCCAGGACCACATCGCCGGTGTCGACCGCGGCGCGGCGCTCCATCCCGGTCCCGATCAGCGGCGGGTCGGGCTTCAACAGCGGCACCGCCTGGCGCTGCATGTTGGAGCCCATCAGCGCCCGGTTGGCGTCGTCGTGCTCGAGGAACGGGATCAGCGCCGTCGCCACCGACCAGATCTGGGTCGGTGAGACGTCCATCAGATCGACTTCCTTGGGAGCAGCGGTTGCGTACTCCTCCTCGGAGGCACGGACGAGGACGCTCGGGCCTTTCAGTTTTTTCGTTTTCGGATCGACCTCGGCGTTCGCCTGGGCGATGACTTTGTCCTCCTCCTGGGTCGCGTCGAGGTGGACGATCTCGTCGCTGACGACGCCGTCCTCGACTTCCCGGTAGGGGGTCGTGACGAAGCCGTGCTCGGAGATCTGGGCGTAGGACGACAGCGACCCGATCAGGCCGATGTTCGGTCCCTCCGGGGTCTCGATCGGGCACATCCGGCCGTAGTGGGTCGGGTGCACGTCGCGGACCTCGATCGGGGCCCTCTCGCGGGTCAGCCCACCGGCCCCGAGGGCCGAGAGTCGACGCCGGTGCGTGAGGCCGGCGAGCGAGTTGGTCTGGTCCATGAACTGCGACAGCTGCGAGGAGCCGAAGAACTCCTTCAGCGCCGCGACCACCGGGCGGATGTTGATGATCGTCTGCGGGGTGATCGCATCGGCGTCTTCGGTCGTCAGCCGCTCGCGGACGACCCGCTCCATCCGGTAGAGGCCGATCCGGAATGCCTCCTGGATCAGCTCGCCGACCGTGCGCAGGCGCCGGTTGCCGAAGTGCTCGTACTCGTCGAGGTGCTCCTTGACCGGCTCGCGCGGGTAGGTCAGAGCCTCCGCGGCATAGTCTTTGATCGGGTTCTCCTCGTCGACCTGCTCGGGGATGCCGAGCAGCTTCGGGAGGCTGACCAGCTCCTTGACGAGGGCGATGATGTCGTCGTGCGTCAGGACCCGGTTGTCGAGGTCGACATCGAGGTCGAGACGGGCGTTGAGCTTGTAGCGGCCGACCCTGGTCAGGTCGTAGCGCTTGGGGTCGAAGAACAGCTGCTCGAGCAGGCTTTTGGCGGCGTCGACCGAGGGCGGCTCACCCGGACGCTGCTTTTTGAACAGCTCGATCAGGGCGCCGTCCTCGGTTCTGGTCGCTTCGGTGTCGGCCTCGATCGTGTGCCTGATGTAGAGCGAGTTGTCGAAGAGGTCGAGGAGTTTCTCGTCCTCGACGTAGCCCATCGCGCGCAGCAGGACGGTGACCGGCAGTTTCCGCTTGCGGTCGATGCGGACGAAGACGCGGCCTTTTTTGTCGATTTCGAGCTCGAGCCAGGAACCGCGGGCAGGCATCAGGTTGGCGATGAAGACCTGCTTCTCGGGGTCCTTGGGCGCCATCACGTAGGCACCCGGCGAGCGAACCAGCTGGGTGACGACGACGCGCTCGGTGCCGTTGATGATGAAGGTGCCGCGATCGGTCATCCACGGGAAGTCGCCCATGAAGACGGCCTGCTCCCGGATCTCACCGGTCTCTTTGTTCTGGAAGGCGACGGTCGCGGTCAGAGGCCGCGAGTACGTCATGTCCTTCTCCCGGCACTCCTCGATCGTGTTCGGGGGATCCTCGAACTTGAAATCGCTGAAGACGATCGCGAGATTCCCCGTGTAGTCCTCGATCGGGGAGATGTCGTTGATCGTCTCTCGAAGTCCACCCTTTTTCGGATCGGTCAGCTCTTCGAAGGAGCGACGCTGAATATCGATCAGATGTGGGACTTCGAGGGGGGTTGGTAGTCGGGAGAAACTCCTGCGGGTTACGGGGGCAGCGTTAGAACGTGCCAAAGTGGGCGACTCCTCGGGCGGTCAGAGGGACGTGGATACAGCGCAGATATTGCGAGGGAATGACAACAGGCGCGCGACCGCGAAAAATACCACACGGCCGCGCTCGGCTTCAGGCATCCCTCCGTGCCTGAGGCCGATTTGGGTGATTTGAGCTCTCTATTTGAGCTCGACCGTGGCGCCGGCCTCCTCGAGTTCACCCTTGATTTTCTCGGCCTCGTCGCGCTCGATGGCCTCTTTGATCGGTTTCGGGGCCTCGTCGACCAGGGCCTTGGCCTCTTTCAGGCCGAGACCGGTCGCAGCGCGGACGACCTTGATCACCGGCACCTTCTGGCCGCCGACCTCGGTCAGGACCACGTCGACCGTCGAGGACTCTTCGCCCCCGCCGCCGTCGCCATCGCCTGCCGCTGCCGCCGCCGGTGCCGCCGCCGCGACCGCGGTCGCGGAAACGCCGAACTCCTCCTCGAGCGCTTTGATCCGCTCGGAGAGCTCGAGAACCGAGATGCCTTTCAGCTCCTCGATCCAATCCTCTGTCGAAGTTTTCGTTGCCATCTACTCGTTGTCCTCCTCTTGCTCATTTGAAGTGTCTGAAGTCTCTGAATCAGTTCCGGCCGCGTCCTCATCGGCCTCACCCTGCGTCCGAGTCCTCGGGCTCTCGCGCCCTCGCTCGTCGTAGAAGAATCAGACTGCGACTCCGCCTCGCTCGGGCTATCGGCTTCGCCATCAACCGCCGACTCCTCAGCTTCGCTTCCGGGGTCGGCGGGTGTCTCCTCAGCCGAGCGTCTCGTCCTCGGCCGGCGCCTCCTCGGCCTCGGGCTGGCGTCGACGGGGCTCCTCGGCCGACGCGTCTCCTCGAGCGAGGGGTCCTCCTCGGCAACCGGACTCGCGGCCGATCCGCCGGAGCCTCGCCGGTGACGAGCCCCTTCTCCGCGATCTGGCCGAGCTGGAGGGCCAGGCCCTGGATCATCGAGCCGAGGCCGCGGACGAGGCCGGTCAGCGGGCTGGCGACGACGCCGGCGAGCTGGCCGTCGAGGACTTCGCGGGTCGGCAGGCGGGCGATCGATGTGAACTTGTCCGCGTCGAGGTCGAGGCCCTCCATGAAGCCACCCTTGAAGACGAGGACCTCGTGCTCTTTGTTGAAGGTCGTGATCGCCTTCGCCGCCTGGGCGGTGTCGCCGCGGACGAAGGTCAGCGCGGTCGGGCCCTCGAGCAGGGCGTCGAGCCGCTCCTCGCCCGCCTTCTCGGCGGCGAGTTTGGTGAGGCGGTTCTTGACGATCCGGAAGCTGGCGTCGGCTTCGCGCAATTTGCCGCGCAGCTCGGCCGCCTGCGGCACGCTGATGCCTCGGTAGTCGACCGCGAAGATCGCCTCCGCGCCCTCGATCTGGGCGGCGACCTCCTCGATTGTTGCTGACTTTTCTTCTCGGTTCATCGTCTCACCTGCACCGGGCTTCCGGGCTCAGAGCCCCGCCGGTGGTCTCGGGCGTGCGGCGGCGCAGTTTAGGCGGTCGCCGCCTCCTCTGCTGCCTCGGTCTCATCAACCGCCGACTCCTCCGCTTCGCGTCCGGGGTCGGCGGGTGAGGGTGAGTCGGAGTCCCTGACCTTGGCCGTGTCGACCCTGATCCCGGGGCCCATCGTCGTCGTCAGCGTCGCGGAGAGGATGTAGCGGCCCTTGGCCGAGGACGGCTTGGCGCGGTTGATCTCGTCGATCACCGCCATGCAGTTGTCGAGCAGTTTGTCGGCGTCGAAGCTGGCCTTGCCGATCGAGAGGTGGACGATCGCCTGGCGGTCGGTCCGGTACTCGATCTTGCCGGCCTTCGACTCGCCGACGGCCTTCTCGATGTCGTCGGTGACGGTGCCCACCTTCGGGTTCGGCATCTTGCCCTGGGGGCCGAGCACGCGGCCGAGCTGGCCGACGGTTTTCATCATGTCCGGAGTCGAGATCGCGATGTCGAAGTCGGTCCAGCCCTCCTGGACTTTCTCGGCCAGCTCCTGGCCGCCGACGAAGTCGGCGCCGGCCGCCTCGGCGTCGCGGGCCTGCTGGCCGTCGGCGAAGACGGCGATGGTGACGTCCTTGCCGAGCCCGTGCGGGAGGGCGAGGGTTCCGCGCAGCTGCTCCTCGGCGTGGCGGACGTTGACGCCGAGCCTGATGTGGAGCTCGACCGTCTCGTCGAACTTGGCGCTCGCCGTCTCCTTGATCAGGGCGATCGCCTCGGCCGGCGGGTAGGCCTGGTCGCGCTGCACCTTGCCGTACTGCTGGCGGTAGCGTTTTCCGTGGGCCATCCGGGCTCTCCTATTTGACGTCGACGCCCATCGAGCGGGCGGTCCCGGCGATGATCTTCGAGGCTGCGTCGAGGTCGTTGGCGTTGAGGTCGGGCATCTTGCGCTCGGCGATCTGGCGGATCTGGTCCTGGGAGATCGTCCCGACTTTGTTGACGTGCGGCTCGCCGGAGCCCTTCGGGATCCCGATCGCTTCGCGGATCAGGACGGCGGCCGGCGGCGTCTTGGTGATGAAGTCGAAGGAGCGGTCCTCATAGACGGTGATCTCGACCGGGATGATCGTCCCGCCCTCGCCCTGGGTCTGGGCGTTGAAGGCTTTGCAGAACTCCATGATGTTGACGCCGTGCTGGCCGAGCGCGGGGCCGACCGGCGGCGCGGGGTTCGCGTTGCCGGCCTGGATCTGCAGCTTGATGATCGTGAGGACTTTTTTCGCCATCGGATTGGTGAGGGTAGCGGCCCGGGCTAGATCTTCTTGACCTGGTCGTAGTTGACCTCGACCGGCGTCTCGCGGCCGAAGATCGAGACCAGCACCTTGAGTTTCGCGGCGTCCTCGTTGATCTCGGCGATCTCTCCCGAGAAGTCCGAGAGCGGGCCGGAGATGACCTTGACCGACTCGCCGATCGAGAACTGGGCCTGGGTCCGCGGCCGCTCCGCCGTCTCGCGGTGGAGCAGGCGGTCGACCTCGACTTTGGAGAGCGGGACCGGTTTGTTGCGGGCGCCGACGAAGCCGGTGACGCCGGGCGTGTTCTTCACCAGGCCCCAGGCGTCGTCGGTCAGCTCCATGTTGACCAGGACGTAGCCCGGCATCGTCCGTTTCTCCTTCGGTTCTTTCTGGCCGTCTTTGTTGACCTCCATCACCTGCTCGGTGGGAACGACGACCTGCCGCACGTTGCGGTTCTGACTCATGGTCTGCACGCGGTGCTCGAGGTTGTGCTTGACCTTGTTCTCGTGCCCGGAGTAGGTGTTGATGACGTACCAGCGATACATGTGTGCCCTTCTAGATGATCTTCTGGATCAGGTAGTTGAAGACGCCGTCGAGGGCACCGAGGTAGGCCGCCGCGACGGCGACGAAGAGGATCGTCACCGCGGTTGCCTGGACAAGGGTGTCGCGGTCGGGCCACTGGACTTTCTTGAGCTCGGCCCAGCAGGAGGCGAGAAAGCCGAAGACGCCGCCGCGCTGACGGTCGCTCGAAGCCGCCTTCTGGCGCTTGGCGAGCTGCTCGCTCTCGCGGCGCTTGCGGTCGGCGCGTTCACGTTTTTCAGCTTCCTTCGCCTTCTTGGCCTCGGCGCGGCGCTGGGCCCGGTCCGACTTCGGCGCGTCGGGGGTCTCGAGGTCGGCTTCGGAGGCGCCGGCCGCGATCCCGGCCTCGACCGCCTCGATCTCGGCGATGTCGCCGGAGACGGGGACCTGGGTGTCGTGCTGCGCGTGCGACTGGGTGAGGTTCCGGTCGCCGCCGCGCTTCTGCTCCTCAGCTTCGCGGGCGCGTTTCTCCGCCTTGCGCTGTGCCCGGGTTTTGGCCATCGGGCTAGCGCGTCTCCTTGTGGTCGGTGTGGCGCCCACACCAACGGCAGAACTTGCGCAGCTCGATACGGTCCGGCGAGTTTCGCCGGGACTTGTTGGTCTGATAGTTCCGCCGCTTGCAGTCTTCGCAAGCCAGCGTTACCGCGATACGGACATCTCCGCGAGCCATTTCTCCCTCGTTGCGTGCGGAAGCTCTTTACAAGAGAAAACCCCGGGCCGAAGCGCGAGGCAGACCTGAAGGATAGCGATTCAGAGGCCGAGGGTTTTGGCGATGATCCCGCGCTGGATCTCGGAGGTGCCGCCGTAGATCGTCGAGACCAGCGAGGTGCGGACCAGGCGCTCCATGTCGTACTCGGAGGAGTAGCCGTATCCGCCCATCATCTGCATCCCCTCGAGCGTCACCCGCTTGGCGACCTCGGTGACGTGGAGCTTCACCATCGAGGCCTCCTTCGGGAGCATCCGGTCGGGCGCCTCGTCGGTCAGCGTCGCGACCCAGCGGGTCATCAGCCGGGCGGCCTCGAGGTCGGTCGCGAGGTCGGCGAAGCGGTGCTGGAGCGCCTGGAAGGAGCCGATCGGGCGTCCGAACTGACGGCGCTCCTTGGCATAGGCGAGGGCGTCGTCGAAGGCACGCTGGGCGATGCCGAGCATCGTCGCGGCGAGGATCAGGCGCTCGACGTTGAGGCCGGCCATCAGCTGGGTCCAGCCCTGGTCGACCTCGCCGAGGACCGCCTCGGCGGGAGCCTCGACGTCCTTGAGATAGAGGGTGTTGGTCTCGCGCCCGCCCATCGTCTCGATCGGGACGATTTCCATCCCGTCGACCTCGCGGGGGACGGAGATCATCGTCAGGCCCTCGTGCTTGGACTCCCCCTTCGTCGTCCGGCAGACGATCAGGACGTGGTCGGAGATATGGGCGTTGGAGATGAAGACCTTCTGGCCGTTGATGACGAAGCCGCCGTTGACGCGCTCGGCGGAGGTCGTCAGCGAGCCGACGTCGGAGCCGGACTCGGGCTCGGTCATCGCGATCGCCTCGACGGCGCCGCCGGCGATCCCGCCGAGGACCTCGCGCTTCTGCTCGTCGGTCCCGAAGCGCCCGGTCGCGCCGGCGACGATCAGGGTCGTCGCGTAGCCGCCGATCGGGGCCAGGCCCCGCGAGGTCTCTTCCATGAACAGGCAGGCGTCGAGCATCGAGCCCCCCGAGCCCCCGTACTCCTCGGGGATCGTGATCCCGAGCCAGCCGAGCTCGGCCATCTGCCTATATAGAGAGTCGTTGTGGTGGAGCGTGTAGCCCTCGGTCAGCGCCTCGCGCTTCTCCTGGGTGCCGCACTCGCGCTCGCAGAACTGCCGGATCGAGTCGACGAAGTCGCTCTGCTCATCGGTAAGGGAGAAGTCCACGGTGGCGCCGATCTTATGGGGGAGGCATGAGGTCGTGGACCTCGAATCCGAACTTTTCGCCGAGGCGGGCGGCGATCAACGATCGGTGGCAGGCCTCTGCGTCGCGCTCGACGCAGAGCAGCGCCGCCCGGCTCCTGCCGATGAACCCGACGATCGCCCCGAGGTCGGCCGGGTCGAGGATCTGCTCGGTGTAGCCGCTGACGTACTCGGGCGCCAGCACCGTGCGCGAGCGTTTGCCCTCGCCGCGGCGGGCGTCCTCGCGGTACTGCGCTTCGCGCAGCTCGGTTGTCGGGGCGAGCTCGGGCAGGTGCTCGTAGCCGATGCCCGCCTCGGCCAGGGCGGCCTGCAGCCGCCGCGCGTTGGCCCAGGCGTACTCGGCTCCGCGCACTCCGCGCCGCTGGCGGACGTCGAGCACCAGATTCACCTCGGCCTGCCGGAGGGTCTCCAGGAACGTGTCGCGATCGAACCCGTAGACCCCGATCGTCGCGATCACGAGCCCAGGTGGCGGCGGACGTAGGCGCCGTCCGGGTCGAAGCGCCGCGCCTGGCGCTCGGGGTTGAGCACCCGGTTGGGCCTGGTGTCGTTTCCCGTTCCCGCAACCCACTGCCAGTTGCCGCTGTTGTTGGCGACGTCGGCGTCGATCAGCAGCTCCTCGAAGTGCCGGGCACCGATCCGCCAGTCGAGGCCCAGCGTCTTGGTCAGGTAGGAGGCGACGATCAGCCGCGCCCGGTTGTGCATGAAGCCCTCGCACTCGAGCTGGCGCATCCCCGCGTCGACGATCGGCACCCCCGTGCGCCCCTCGCGCCAGGCCCGCGCCGCGGCCGCATCGCGCCGCCAGCGGCGCCTCCCCCGAGGGCGGTAGTCGCGACGCGGCAGCTCCGGGAAGGCGGCGAGGACCTGGTGGTGGAAGTCCCGCCAGCAGAGCTGCCGGGAGAATTCCTCACCGCCCGGTTTGCCCTCGACCCTGGCGAGCACCGCCGCCGGGGAGAGGCAGCCGAGGTGGAGGTCGGCGCTGAGCCGCGAGGTCGCTTCCGCCGGGAGGTCGTCGTGGCCGTCCTCGTAGCCGGCGAGGGGCCCGCGGAGCCACCGCTCCAGCCGCCGCCGTGCAGCGGTCTCGCCGCCCTCCTGGATGCGAGGGGCGGGTGAGGAGCTGCCGCAGAGAGCGCGCAGCGAGGGGATCCGCCCGACCCCGATGGCGGACGGGTGGCGGGTCGCCCAGTGATCGCGGCGCCGGCTCGACCTGCCGTCGAGGCTGCTCCCGCCAGGCGCGCCAGTACGGCGTGAAGACCCGGTAGTGGTCGCCGCCGCCACTCGGCAGGACCGCGCCGGGCTCGACCGCGGTCACGCCCGGGAAGGCGCAGAGCCGAATCCCCTCCTCGCGGCAGGCGGCCTCGAGTCGCTTCTCGCGCGCCTTCGCGTGCCGGCTGAAGTCCTCGCTGATGTGGATCGCCCCCGCCCCGGCCCGCTTCGCGATCCGCAGCGCCTCCTCGACCGGGTCGCCCCTGCGGATGTAGAGCCGGGAGCCGCGCTCGCGCAGAGCCCGGTCGAGATCGCGCAGGCAGTCGAGCAGATGGGAGACGCGATTCGGCGATCCGCAGGGGCCCGCCAGCAGAGCATCGTCGAACACGAACAGCGGCAGGACGCCGTCGGCCTCGCGGGCGGCCGCGGCCAGGGCCGGCTGGTCACGGACGCGGAGGTCTCGGGTGAAGAGAACGAGGACGCGGCTCAATTCACGGTCGATAAGCCCGGGACGAGACTCGAACTCGTGACCCCTTCCTTACCATGGAAGTGCTCTACCAACTGAGCTACCCGGGCGGGCCGAATGCGATGGCCGATCTTAAAGACTCCACCGATGCATTGACCCTGGTCGAACCACGCGGGATCTCCTAACGCAGACGGATCGTGGGGCTCATCGCCGAGGTGCTGCCCCCGGGACCATGGGCCGTCACCTTGCAGCTGAACCGGTGGCCCAGAAAGGCGGGAACCGGTGCGACGGGCCGCGGGCTCGTCTCGCGTCGAAGACTGCCGTCGACGTACCAGTTGTAGACGTAGGAGCGAGCGCTTGCCCAGGCTCCCTTATGGCAGACCAACCGCCTCCCGGTATGGGTCACCCACGGTCTCCGCACGCTCACAGGCCTGCCACCGCTGCCACCGCCGGGACCGGGGCCGGCGCCACCGTCGGCCGGGACGGCATCGATGCGCAACATCGCCCCCGCCCAGGTGTAGCCGACCTCGTTGTAGAGATAGCCGCAGATCATGACCGGCCCGACCCCTCGCGCCGTGAAGGCGACGGAGTTGGCGAAGTTCCCGGCTTCGTCGGTGCGCGGAAGCAGGGCAATCGCGAGGATGTTCCCGGACTCTTCGGCGATGCTCCCGGCGCTGCCGGCGTCGCCGGGGCATTCGGGTGACAGCGTGCCGGGGAGAGCGACGACCTCGATCCAGGACTCGTCCCAGAATTCGGCGGGCGGCGCGACGACGCCGTCGATGTTGATCAGGCCAGATGCGCCCAGCGGGATTCGGGCCGGGGCCGACATGTGGATGTAGTGCGTCGCGGCGGCGGCGGACTGGGCGGCGGCGGCGATACCCAGCAATGCAAGCGCCGCGACTGCGACCGCGAGCCGCGTGCGGCTGGATCGTGACTGACTGATGATTCATGACAACCTCCGAGAAATCAGAGTAGAACTCTTATTAACTAGAGTGCTACTCTAACATAAGATGGAGAGGAAGCGATGACCGAGAGCGGGCAGAGGCGGCGGGAGGCGATCATCGACGCCGCTCTGTCGCGATTCCTGGACCAGGGAGTGACCGCGACGACCCTGAAGGAGATCCAGCAGGACTCCGGCTCGAGCAACGGCAGCCTCTTCCACTACTTCAAGAGCAAGGAGGCGCTGGCGGGCGCCGTCTACGCGGACAGCGCCACGCCGTCACCAGCGCGCGTTCCTGGAGGAGCTCGGTCGGCACGAAGATGCGGAGGGGGCCGTGAAGGGGATCGTGCGGATGCATCTCGCCTGGTGCGTCAAGAACCCGGGGATGGCGCGCTTCCTCGCTACGGTCAGCGAGCCCGCGATCCTCGAGGCCGCCGAGATTGAGCTGAAGGAGGGTAATGAGCGCTTCGCCGCCGCCCTCCGTGCCTGGTGGCGGCCGCACGCCCACTATGGCTCGCTGCGCCCACTCACCGCCCCGCAGAGCCTCGCGCTGTGGCTCGGCCCCGCGCAGGAGTGGGTGCGAGCCTGGCTCCTCGGGGCCTTTGAGGAGCCACCAACCAAGGCCGAGACCGAGATGCTGGCGGACGCGGCCTGGCTGTGCCTGCGCGCGAACGACGGTTGACCTCCACCAACTAGCTCCGTGGGCGGATTTGGCAGGACCGACGATTCGTGTCACCCCTTCCGCAGTCGTCTCAGCGAAAGCGCGGGCACGAGTGAAGTGCGCCTCCTGGGGGTAGTGGTCGGCCATGCCAGACAGGAAATCCAATTCGGTGAGCAGCCCGCGGGAGCACGACTTCGGACTCCTCGCCTCCGCTCTCGCTCGGTGTCGAGGAGGAGCTTCTACTCGTCGACGATCGCTTTGAGCTGGTTTCTGAGGCGGAGTCGGTGCTCGACTCGGTCGAGGGGACACTCGCGGGCCGGGTCTCGTCGGAGATCTTCACCGAACAGATCGAGCTGAAGACCGGTGTCTGCCACGGGGCCGATGACGTGCTGCGCCAGCTGCAGGAGACAAGGTCCGCGATCAAGGACGCCGGCTTTGGACTGATCGGCTCGGGCCTTCATCCCTCCGCCGAGGAGGGGGAGCCGACCCTTGTCTCGAAGCCGCGCTATGAGTCGGTGCGGGCCGATCTGGGCAGCCTCCTGAGAACGCCGCCGTGCGGCCTCCATGTGCACGTCGGGATGCCAGACCCCGAGACCGCGGTGCGGATCGCCAACGCATTCCGCCTCTACCTGCCCGTGCTCCAGGCTCTCAGCGCAAACTCGCCATTCCAGGAGGGCAAGGACTCCGGTCACGACAGCGCCCGCACGCAGGTCGTGCGCAGCTACCCGCGCTTTCAGCTGCCGCGTCAGTTCCGCGACTACGAGGACTTCTGCGAGGTCGCGGACCAGTTGATCGCTGCGGCCGGTGTCGATGACTACACGTACATCTGGTGGGACGTCCGTCCGCATCCGAAGATCGGCACCGTCGAGCTGCGCGCGCTCGACGTTCAGGTTGATGCCGCGACCTCGGCCGCCATTCGCCAGCCTGATCCAGGCGATCGCGGCGAAAGAGCTCGACCGACCCAGTGATCCCAGCCTGCACCGTGAGGCGCTCGAGGAGTCCTACTTCCAGGCGGCGAGTCACGGTCTGCGGGCGGAGATCCTGTTCGTGGAGGAGACGCCGCGCGCCGCGATCGAGATCGGTCGCGATGTGCTCGACCTGGCCCGCCCCTACGCCCGCGATCTCGGTGGCGAGCCGGCGCTGGAAGGCCTCGAGCGGATCCTCATCGAGGGGAACGGCGCCGACCACCAACGAGCGCTGCATCGGCGCTCGGGCATGGGCGGTCTGCTTCGCCAGTTGTCCGACCGGTCGGCCTGAGCGCGGCGGTCCGCCCGATCAGCCCTTCGGCGTGCAGGGCAGAGGGTGGATGCCGTGGAGGGTGATCCCGCCCGCGAATTCGATCTTGCCTTCGGTGTAGTAGATCCCGGTCGGGCAGGTGGCGGAGAGGAAGCTCTGCTTCTTGCCGCCGGTAGGTGAACTTGCGGCCGATTTCCAGCCGGAACTGGGTGACCGAGCCGGCCCCGCCGGCGATCGCTGGGCACGGCGGCGACGGCGTGGATCCCGAAGTGGCCCCGGTGGATGCGGGTGATCTTGACCGGGACGACCACCGCGGTCGGCGCCGGGACGGAGACGTAGGTGTGGACGAAGAGGGACAGGGTGCCGTTGCGGACCCCGCCGTTGAAGAGGACGATCGGCCCCCGCGCCGAGAACGGCGCCTGTTCGGGGAAGGCGACTTCGACGACGCCGTCGCCGGAGCCGACGATCGCCCCCGGGCAGGCTTTCTTCGCGGCCGTCGGTCGGCCTCGCTTCGAGCTGGCCGAGCCTGCAGGCGGGCAGGCCCTTGGCGTTCAGCACGAAGCTCTTGTCGAAGTCGAGGTCGAGCGACCTGACCGCGGGGATATGGGTGCCGTCGGTGGTCCCGATTTCGGCGTCGATATGGGCCGAGATCGGGACCGGGGTGCGCTTCGGCAGCTTCGAGGGCGAGATGCCGCCGTTGTCCTTGAGGAAGACGTTGCCGGCGCGGATGATCTGCGGTTTGGCGAAGGCCGCGACCGCGGCGAGAAGCGCGATCCCGACGAAGACCGCCAGCGCGCGCACCAGATGCTTCCCCGTACCCATTCACGAAACGGTCCTCGATCCGGCGGTCGAGCGCAGGGCCTATCTGGGTAGTTCCGGGCCCCGGCGGTTCCGGTAAGGGGAATCGACGTCGGCCGCTCAGCCGGCGGTGGAGCCTCGAGCGCTTCGAGTGAGAGAGCGACTTCGAGGTCGGCGGCGAGCGAGTCGAGGGGGTGGCCAGGATCCGCTCGACCGCCTGCAACCGCTTGCTGAGGGTGCGGCGATTGAGGCCGAGCGCGGCCGCCGCCGAGGAGACGTTGCGACCGGCCCGGAAATAGGCGCGCAGGGCGACCCGGAGGTTTTCGCCGTCTCGCCCTTCCTCGAGCGGCGCGAGGTAGAGCCGGCGGAGCGACGCGATCGCGAGGTCGTCGCGGAGGATCGAGGCGAGCAGGGCGACATCCGAGTACCGGACCACGGATTCCCGCCCGCGCTCGGCGATCGGCAGCGCGGCCTTGGCCTGGCGGTGGCTCAGTCGCCAGCCCGAGAGGCTCTCGCCGGGCTCGCCGACGGTGATCAGGATCCCGTCCGGGCGGATCTCGCGAAGCGCGCGGAGCGCCGCCTCGACCTCGAGCGGGTCCCTGCCGCCGAGCCAGCAGGCCCAGACCGGCTCCTCCTCGCGGCGGACGGCGAGCAGGCGGCGGTCGAGCCTCAGCGCCAGCTCGCGCATCGTCTCAGCGCCCCCTCCCCCTTGGCCATCAGCCCGAGGTGGTGGGCGTCGATGTCGTATTCGAGCTCGGAGTGATCGACGAGCTCTCCGGCCAGCAGGCTCTTGACGCACTCGCGGCGGCGCTCGGCGGCGCTGCCGGGTCGTCTTCATCCCCTCACGGGCGTGCTCGGCGCTGACGACGGCGAGCAGGCGATCCCCCAGCGTCGCCTGCGCGGCGAGCAGGCGACGTAGGTCCGAGCTCGGCATCTCGGCCCGCTCCGCCTCTTCGACGAGGAAGTCACCGAACAGCGCGTTGCCGGCGAAATAGCGCCGCAGGACGGTGTCGAGAGGCACCCCGTCGCGGGCATCGAGACGGGCCTGCGCGATCAGGGCCGGCGGGACGGCCGGAGCACGGCGCTCGCCGACCTCGAGGACCACGAGCCGATGCTCGATCGCCGCGACGAGGGCGGCGTTGAGGCCCTCGAGATAGGCGGGGTCGGAGACCTCGCGGGGATCGGAGATCGCGTAGACGCGGGTGGCGATCGCCGCTTCGAGCTCGGGCAGCCGCTCGCGCAGACGGGCGGCGAGGTCGGCCCCACCCCCATCGACCGCTCGGCGGCGGCCACCGTTTCTGCGAATCGTCTGTCCCAAGTGCGAGACTCTCCTCCTGGGACCATTATCCGCCCGGAGAGCGGCGCCGCGGGAGCCGCCTTTACCCAAGCCCAACACTCCCGCCCTAGTCCAACTTCTTGTGCCTGGGCTTCCTGACGCACCTGACCTTGCCCTTGACGACCTTCTTCTTCTTGCCCTTGCCACATTTCAGCGGCTTGCTCGCCGGCAGCACTGGCGCCGGAGTCACCACCGGAGGCGCGCCGGGGCTACCGCCGGGAGACGGCGATGTTGGGGGTGTGGGGGTGTTTTCTTCTTCTCCGCTCGGAACGGGCATCCGGGGCCCAACTCGGGTAACGGGCACCGGCATTGGCGACCAGGAGAGTGGGGGCGCCGCCGGTCGCTTCGACCGTGGAAATGATGCCGCCGGCGACCCAGGAGTCGAAGGCGATCCGGGTCCCATCGGGCGACCAGGAAAGCTGGCCACTGCGGATCTGGTCGCCCCCGTTCAGCAGCAGCGTCTTTTCAGTGCCGTCGGCGTTCATCACGTGCAGGCCGCTGGCGGTAGGTTTCGCGCAGCCCTTCACCGTCGGTGGTGGTGGCGGCGGGTCCGGAGGCACGCATTCGACCGTCGAATAGGCGATCTTCGTCGAGTCCGGCGACCAGGCTGGGCCGACGTTGTAGGTCGTGGGGCTCGTTTCGGTCAACTGTTTGGGGCTCGAGCCGTTGGCGTTCATGACCCAGACGTCGTTGCTGTACTCAGCCGTACCGCTGGCCTCGGGGTCGTTGGTGATGTAGACGATGCTGGTCCCGTCGGGAGAGAATTCGGGGGCGAACTCATTGACCCCCGGCGAGTGGGTGAGATTGACGGCGCCGGTGCCGTTCGCGTCGATGACCCAGATGTCCTGTTCGCCACTGGGGAGGCCCCGGCGCATGAACACGATCTTGGAGCCGTCCGGTGAGAAGGAGGGCTCGAAGTTGATTACAGGTTCTTCGGTGTTGGTGAGGTGGACCTGATTTGAGCCGTCGGCGTTCATCGAGAAGATGTTCCAGCCGTCGGCCGCGGAAGGCCTGAAAGACGACGTGCCGGCCGTCTGCAGAGGGACTGGGGCGCTGCTCGGAGAATGCGCTGCTAGGGTGTCCCCGGCGTCAGATCAACGGCGCCGGTGCCGTCGGGGTTGACGCTCCAGATATCGCCTTCCTGCTCGTAGAAGACCTTTCCGTTCTGGCCACTGAAAGAGGCCAACGAAGGGCTGGGCAAGACCAAAATGACCGCCGCCAGGACCGTCCCGGCCAGGCCAGGCCGAGCGATCGCGAAATGCACGCGAACGCATGGTCGTGGGGCCGCCTGGCCCTGCTTACCTGACCCGGCAGGTCGAGCCGAGAACGCGGCTTCGGACCCCGCCGTCGGCGAGGTAGAACGTTCCGCGCGCCAACTTGAACGGGGCTTGGGAAAAGCCCGCCGGGGCGGGACAGTTTGCGCTAAGCAGGCTGATTCTGCGCCCTTGATATCGGTATGGGCGGCCCATGGCTAAATCGAAGCCGGTCACGTAGCCCCAGTCGTCGCCGACTTCGGGCATCGTCGCGGTAAGGGTAACGCCGAAGTCCGCTTGCCGCGAGCGGCCGACGACGAACGCCATCACCTCGGTCGTCTGTACCGGCCTGGGTCCGTAGACGTGGCCGAACAGAACGGGACGGCCGTGAACCATGCCGTTGAAGAGGAGAGCGCGACCCGCTGCGGGGAACGGCGACTGATCGGGGATATCGATGTGGGCCAAAGTGGCCACTTCCGACCAACGCCTTGCCGCACACGGCAAGCGCTCTCCTTGTAGTCGTCGCCCGAAGTTGCCTTCGAGTGCAGGTGGGATAGCCGCGTGTCGTGAGGCGGGCATGGCGGTTGAATGCAATGACAAATTTCCGAAGGGCCGGGGGCCGATGGTCTCCGACCGGCTCGACCGCCCCTCGGACACGGACTGAAATTGGCTGTAGGCGGGAACGAGGCAGGCTACGCGGGCTCATCGAGCCGTTGAAAGAGACCCGAACGTTCCCCCCGGTGATGACGTCGTCCCCGCCGGTGATGACGTCTGGCTCTGGCGACCGCGAACAACGAAACGGCAAGTAAAACGCCAAGGAGCGATATGCGTGTGAGGCGCACGATGGAATCGATTGCCATTATCCGCCCGAAGAGGAGCCGCGCGGGCCGGCCGTCAATGCGCAAATCGAAAGAGCAGAGTCCCCGGGCGCCGGGACCCAGGGAGGTCCCACTGTGGCGCCCGGGTACTTCCGCCGCCGCCGCGGTCTGATCTAGAGGCACGGGAGAGCCCCCAGGGTCAAACACCGCTGCGGATACCGCATCGACACCTCCCGGACAGGGGAACCCGGTGGCGTCTGCCTTGGCGCCGTCCTCAGGGATAGAGGGACGACCGCCAATTGCTCGAGCGATGTGCCGGGCGCTCGAGGAAGCTTCTGGCTGACAAGCGATGTCCTCAATGCGGCGTCCCTATCCCCTGGCTCCCTGCCTCTGACCCTGCTCTGTCAACGACGGTACTCAGTTTATGAGCTGGGCCAGCTCCTGTCAAGCGCAGTACACAGAGCAGCTCCACCCCACCATGACTCAGCCTCTGACGTCGCAGCTTCGCGTCTCGGTGGAGGTCACGGTCCGTCCGTCGGCGAAACTGAGCGACGCCTTGGCGAAGGGAAATACGGCGCCGGGGAAGCCATCTGGCGCCGGACAGGAGGCCGACAGGAAATGGTGCCGCGTCCCCCTGTAGACGTAGCTTCGTCCGAGGGTCATCGAGATCCCGGTGATCTCCCCCAGCCTCGACGCGACCTTCGGCATCACAGCTCTGAGGATCGTGCCGTAGGTCCCCCTTGCTCGGGTGATGACGAAGGGGATGGTGTAGGACGTGGGGCCTGGCAGGCTGCCGTAGACATGGGCGAGGATCGCCGGCCTGCCGCCCAGCTCGCCGTTGAATGCAAACAGCTTCGCCTGCGCGGAAGAGGCTGCCTGACCTTCGAACCGCACGTTGGCCTCGAAGGTGCCGTTGCCGACCAGGGACGGGCTGCAGGCTTCCAGCGCGGTCCCATTCGTGGCGGGCTGGATTTCCTCGGGGTGGCAGACCGGCAGGCCCTTCCGATCGATGCGGCCGAAGCGGTTGATGGCGATCGACATCCGCCGCAGTTCGGCCTTCACCGAGCCCGAGGACGAGATCTTGGCGGCGACCGAGACCTGGACATTGGCGCCGAGGTGCGTGGCAGCGAGTGCGGCGTCAGCTTCCCCTGGAAGTTGACTCGCAGATTCCCCCGTTGAACAACCTCGGCGTGGCGAACGCACAGAGACCGAACATCGCGAGTGCGAGTACCGCCGCCGCTCTATCTTTGAATAGGTCATCTCTCCAGAACCTCTGGTCCGCGCAGATGGCTCGGTTCCAGGTCGTGCTCGGGCGGGCACGGACGCCGGTCAGAGTCGCAGAGAGAGTAAGAGTCGGTCACTTCCCGCTGACCTTGCAGGTGCGGTTCAGGGTCGAGGTGATCTTCTTGCCGCCGACGAAGGCAAACGATGCTTTGGCGAAGGCGAAGTTGGCCGAGCTGAACCCTTCGGGGCCGGGCAGGAGGCGGAGATGAAGGAGCGCTTCTTGCCCTTGAAGGAGAAGGTTTTGAAGAGGTCGAGGGAGATCCCGGTGATGTAGCCGCCGCCTGTCGACTTCGGCAGGTCGACCGAGAGGCTGGTCCCGAACTTGCCCTTGGCGTGGCCGATGATGAAGGCGAGGGTGAAGGAGACCGGGGCCGGGCTGACGCCGTAGACGTGGGCGAGGACCGCGGGCTTGCCTTCGATCTCGCCGTTGAAGGCGTAGAGCTTGCCGTCGGCGGGGAACGGGGAGCGCCCCGACTCGGGGACGTTGGCGGTGAAGCGGCCTTCGCCGACCAGCGACTTGCGGCAGACCGCGAGGGCGTCGGAGGTGGTCGCCGGCTGGATTTCGTCGTAGTCGCAGACCGGCAGGCCCGGTCGAGTCGAGGACGCCGAACTTGTTGATCTCGATCTGCAGCCGGGTCATCTGCGGGGCCGGCGCTTTGGAGTTGGTCGGGGAGATCTTCGCCGCGACCGAGACCTTGACCGGGGAGCCGCCGCTGCGGGGGAGCTTGTTGGGGGTCAGCTGGCCGTCGAACTGGACCCTGATCGTGCCCTTCTGGGCGACCTCGGCCTGGGCGATGGCGGCGAGGGCGAGCAGGCCCAGCGCCAGCGCGGCGAGGGTCCACCTGATCTGTTCTTGCTCATCTGTTCTCCCCCTGCTCTGTCTATCGCTTGAAGGTGACGGTCTTGCTTGCCGCGCCGGCGGCCGCGCCGTCGCTCGGCCTGAAGGTGACGGCGACCCGGAAGGGCGAGGCGATCCGGTTGGCTCCTCGCGAGCGCCTTCTGCCCGGACCGGCCGAGGCGCAGGCGCAGGGTCGCGGAGCCGGCGTCGGCGACGCTGGCGCGGGCGGGCCTCAGGCCGTCGGCGGCGGCCGTAAGGGTCCCGGGGCCGGAGACGGTTGCCTCGAGGGCGACGATGGCGGCCCTGCGGCGCTCGCCTTGCCGAGCTTTGGTGCGCGCGCGCCGGCGGCGGACGCCGCCGGTCGGGAGGGGCGCTGACGCGGCGTCGTAGCGGCAGCCGCTGACGGCGGCGTTGAGGGCGACCGGCGCCGGGACGAATTCGGCGTTGACGGTCGGTCGCGGAGTTGAGGATCACCTGGCAGAAGCCCGTCCCCGAGCAGCCGCCGCCGGACCAGCCGGCGAAGGCGGAGCCCGGCTCGGGGGTCGCGGTGAGGGTGACCGAGGCGCCGCTGTTCAATTCCGCTTCGCAGCCGCCCGGGCAGTTGATCCCGGCGGGGTTGCTGGTGACGCGTGCCGGTCCCGGCCCCGGACGTGGTCACGTTGATGCTCTGCCCCGGCCGGCCGGGCCGAATGCGTAGAGCGCGCCGTATTCGGTCACCGGCGGGCCCAATTCGGCGGGATGACGACGCTCGAGCCGTTGCCGCTGGTCACATAGACCTGGCCGTTGGCGGGCGTGGCCGATTCGTCGATTGCGATCCCGACGGGTGCCCCGTGGATCGATCGAGTGTTCGAGTTGCCCGCGGAAGACGCCGTCGGCGTTGAACTCGTAGACGGCGGCGCTCGGGATGCTCGGCGAGCGGCGTGGTGTTGTCGACGACGAAGAGGTTGCCGTTGCTCTGGTCGACGGCCAGCGTGGTGTCGGCGAGCGAGACGAAGCGGCCCGCGGGAGTGTTGCCGCCTTCGATGATCTGGGCCGGCGTGGTCAGGCTGACCGACGGGTCGAAGACCTTGACCGAGTGGTCCTGCGGCATCGGCGACGTAGACGTCGCCGTCGGTGGCCGGGAAGGCTGAGACCGCGACGCCGTAGGCGTTGCCGAGCGAGCCGGTCCCGAAGACGTGGGCCGGGGCGTCACCGGGTTCGACCGGCGCTTCGTAGACGGCGACAGAGTCCCGGTGGCTGACGTAGAGGTCCTTGGTCATGGGGTGGACCGCGATGCCGGTCACCCGACCGGAGTCGATCACGCCCGTTTCCGGGTTGACGACGGTTCCGTGCCACTCGTTTACGTAGAGGTTGTTGCCGTCGTAGGCCAGCCCACAGGGGCCGTTGTCCGGGAACAGATTCGTCAGGGTGGTGCCGATGACCGATTGCCGGCCGTAGTCGGAGACGAAGATGTCGCCTTCCGGGGTGACGGCGACGCCGCAGGGCTTTTCGAGCTTCGGGCGCAGCGGCTTCGGTTCAGGTTCAAGGCCGCCGATCAGCGTTCCGACGAACGGGTAGTTGGGAATCTCGGCCGTGCCGGTGCGCTCAGGGCCAGGGCGAGCACGAGGGTGAGGAGTGCGCCGACGAGGACTCGACGGGCCCCCGCTGGACTTGATCCGGCTCGCGTGCTCATCTCTTCCCCCTCTTGGCCTTGCCGGATTTTTTCTTCCCGCAGCTTGTCGACTTGAGCTGGATCCGCCGGGCGGCGATCGCGTTGTCCTGGCCGATGAACTTCGCCGTCGCGACCTGCGGGATGGCGCAGATGTCGGTCGCATTGGCGATGATCCCCCGCTCCCCGCCCCGCAGCGTCATCGTGAACTTGGTCACCGGCGCGTCGGGGAGCACCTCGAAGCGGGCCCGCAGGCCGCCGAGGCGGGAGTCGATTTTGCCGAGCACCTCGATTTCGACTCCGCGGCCGCCGATGTACGGCGACGAGGTCGGGCAGGCCGCTGGAGCTCCGTTGCCGCGCAGGTAGACGTTGCCGGTCAGCGGCTCGTCCATCAGCGGCGTGACCGCGGTCGCGGTGCCGTAGATCGAGCCTTTCGGGCAGTTCTCGGCGGCGAACTGTTTCAGCGTGCAGATCGTTTCGATGTTTTCCTGGGCGAGGAAGATCTTCGGCGGCAGGGTGACGGTCGCTTTGCCGATGTTCGCGTCGCCCAGGCGCGGGGTGACGACCGCCTTCAGGGTCGGGTGGTCGCCACGCTCGTGCCCGCCCTTGAGGGTGAGCGTGAGCTTCGGCCCGAAGCCCAGGCCCGAGCAGTTGGAGACCTGGAAGGGGGTCGGGGCCGCCGCGATCGAGTCGTCGCTGGGGTCGGAGAAGCGCGCGCCGGCGCCGGTCAGCGTCGAGGTGACCGCGAAGGGGTCGCAGGAGGTCGGGTTGACCATGAATTTCGGTTTGTCGATGTAGATCGCGGATGTCGCGCAGGCGCAGCGGGAAGCCGTCGAGGATGTGGGGGATCGGGTCCGAGCCGGCCGAGTCGATCGCGACCTGGGCGGTCTGGCGGTCGATCCGGATCGCCGAGCGGATCACGACCGTGCCGAGGTCGAACGGGCCGATCTTGGCCGAGTCGATCGCGACCACCGAGAGCGGTGAGCCGTGGTAGGGGCCGGCGAGGTAGAGCGTCCCGGGCGCGTAGGAGAGGGTCGAGCCGACCCCGTAGCCGGTGTAGGTGTGGCCGATCAGGCTGGCCGCCGGGCAGGCCGGGTTGGTCGCCGATTCGGCGCCGGTCTGGTGTTTTGGCGGCCTCGATATGGGCCTCCGGGCAGAACGGGATGCCGGCGATCTTGCCGAGCAGGCCGGGCGGCAGGGTCGCCGAGTAGGAGGTGATCTCCTGCTCGGGGTCGGTCCGCGTCAGGTGCAGGTAGAAGGGGCTGTAGGCGGAGGCGTTGGAGTTCAGGGTCCCGGCAGTCGCCCCGGGGGTGAACGGGGCGAGGCCCTGCGGGCAGGGGCCGCCGCCGACCCCGGCCGAGAGCGTGAACGGCGAGGAGTCGTGGAGGACGAAGTTCGGGTCGCGCCAGGGGGCGGCGTCGAGCTCGGAGGCGTAGTTGCCGCAGGCCGACGGGGTGGCCAGCGGGCTGCGCTGGCCTTCGCGGAAGTGGACGTTGAAGTGCGAGTACGGCAGCTGGGGCAGGTCGTCGAAGGTCGCGGTGAGGCGCCCGGTCGCCGGATCGGCGTCGACCCTGCCGGCGACTTTGATCAGGAGGCCGCGCTCCGGCGCCTTGGCGACCAGGTAGAGGGCGAGCAGGGTGCCGAAGCGGTTCTCGTGCGGGGTCGCGAAGAACATCGAGCCTTCGATCGCGCCTTCGACGATCGGGCTTTCGACGATGAGCTCGCCGACTTTGGAGACGTTGGGGCAACCGGCTCCGGGCGCCGAGGTGATCGTCTCGGCGGCGTACTGGGCCTCCGAGCAGGTTCCGAGGCCGGCGGCGACCGACGGGTTGACCGTCATCCCCTCCGGCAGGGAGAGCACGGCCTTCTTGATCTGGGAGGAGGCGCGGGTCGCCGGGTTGATCAGCGGAGCGCTGTTGCCGTCGAGGGTGAAGTCATAGCCGGTCGGGGTGGTGGTGCGGTTGGTCGAGAGGACGCCGCGCGGGACCGGGGTGAAGGTGAGCGCATCGCAATCCTCCATCGCTTCCTCGTGGGCGCCGGTCGAGGTCGCCGCGACCGTGCCCGGCCTGTACCAGGCGTCGGCACGGACGTGGAAGGAGAGCGGGCCTTCGCAGGAGGTCGGCAGGGTCAGGTAGGCCTGGTTCGAGGTGCGACGGGTTTGAGGTCTTCGATCGAGCATTTGGCATGGCCGTAGGAGGGGTCGACCTCGTTCAGGCAGTTGCCGCGCTGGGTGTCGTGGGAGATCGCCCAGGGCGTGCCCCAGATCTCCATCTTGAAGCCGGTCAGGTTGAGCTGCTGGGAGAGGTTGGTGAGGTCCAGGGTGAGGCCGTATTCGCTGCCCGTTTCGCGCACGTGCGGGGTGATCGTCACCGGCACGCCGTAGGGGGCGAAGCCGAACTGGGAGGGGAAGCCCGGCGGCGGCGCGAGGTTGAAGACCCCGAAGGTCCTGGTTTCGCCGCGCGCCGTAGGAGGACTTCAGGGTGACGATCCCGATCTGGCTGGTGGCGGGGCAGCTCTCGCTCGAGAGGCTCGCTTCGAAGGGAGAGACGCGCGGGGTCGAGAACTGCGCGGCGCTGCACTTGTTGATCGCGGTCGGGTTTTCGATCAGGCCGGCCGGCTGGTCGAGTTCGAGGTTCTTGAGGTCGCCGTCGGAGTATTCGCCGATTTTGTTGAAGTTGATCTCGGTGATCAGCGAGTAGGGGTGGGAGCCGGCCAGGGTCGCGGGCTCCCCTTCGACGTCGGAGGTCGCGGTCACGTCGAAGCCGGCCTCCCCGGGCAGGAAGCCGAAGTCGGCCTGGGCCGCGCTGGGAGCCAGCCAGAGGGCGAGCAGCGCCAGCGAGGACACCACGATCGAAAGCCTGTTCGGCGCGCGGCCCTCATCGGCGTCTCCCCTTCTTTTTCTTACTTGTCTTGCGTTTGTCCTTGACGCATTTGCCGAACCGTTTGACCTGGTTCTTCTTGCACTTGATCGGCTTTTTTACTTCGGGCGTCGGCAGGTTGCCGGACGCTTTCGAGCGCTGGGTGCCCGGGGTGGGATCGTCGGGTTCGGGCGGCAGTGGCTGGCAGGTGTCGCCGAAGCAGGGGACCGCGCTGGGCGGCAGCGGGTAGCCACCGCCGACACGGGCGTCGTAGACGTCGTAGGCGCCGGGATCGGAGGGCACCAGCGAGCCGTCGGTGAGGAAGTAGGCGTCGGAGCCGTCCACCGAGGCGTCGAGGAAGGAGGCGCCGTTTTCGGCGCGGCCGCTGGAGATCAGCCTGATGCAGCCGTCCTGTTTGACGCAGTCCCCGGAGCCGCGTTCCTCCCACTGGTAGACGTCTTTGGCTTCGTTGGTGTCCTGGGAGGCGAGCGCGTCGAAGGTGTCGAAGAAGATCCGCCTCGAGTCCGCCGAGAGGACGCGGGGCTTGTAGGAGTAGAGGCCGTCGGCTCCGTTGGGGGCGGCGCCGGGCAGGCTCGCGGCGCCGGTCGGCCGTTCCCCGAATGGGTTGCAGGACACGCAGATCGAGCCGGAACTGATGGCGCCGGGTGCGGTGAAGAGGTACACCTCCGGAGCGGGTTTCCCGGTGGCGATGTTCCTGCTGTCGTACCCGGTGATTTCGAAAGCGGAGGAGACGTAGAGCAGGTGGCGACCGTCGGCGCTGACGCGGGCGGTGCCGGTGGTCGGGGGGTAGCTGTCTGCCGCGACCGAGGCCGCGATCGGGGTGAGGACGCCGGCGCGCCAGAGAAAGACGCCGGCCGGGCCAAAGAAGGTGGTTTTCTTCGCGTAGTAGACGAAGGTGCCGTCATCGGAGGTGCCGAGCACGCCCAGCACGCCGCCGCTGGGCGTCAGGTCGGTGGCGGTATCGGTCGCGACGACGTAGCGCCAGAGGTGGAGGTTGAAGAAGGGAGTGACAGTTCTTCTTCCTCGGGGGTTTCTTCCGGATGTTTGGGGGGGTCACGAGTTCACCCGTCGTGAAGTAGGCCACGGAGCCGTCGGCGCTGGCGGTCTGGAAGGTTCCTTCTCCACCCGCCGCGGCGTCGACCTGTTTGGTCTGGGTGCCGTCGCGCAGGTAGAGTTTTTTTCCGTCGGTCCAGTAGACGCGGGAGGCATCGGTGGAGATCGCCCGGCTCTGCGCGGCCAGGGTCGGCGCCGGGGGTGCCGGTCGTGTCGCCGGGCAGCAGGTTGACCAGCTTCGGGAGTGCGGAGCCCGACTTCACGTAGAGGTTCTGCTTGGAGTCGTCGCATTCCCCTTCGGTCCCGGCGACTTCGGTCGCGTTCGCGGTCAGCGCCGCGCAGCTCGAGAGGAGGACGTGCTCGAGGGCGGGGGTGGCACCGACCAGGGCCACTTCGAAGTCCTCGGCGCCGAGTTTCAGTCCGGCGAGGTCGGCGCTCGTCAGCAGCGCCCCGAAGGTCCCGTTCGAGTTGTTGCGCACGTAGTAGTTGCGGAAGCCGGCCGGGGCACCCGACCCTGCCAGCGGCGGGTTTTCGACCGGGCACTGTTTCGTCACCGACTTGCGGCAGCGACGGCCGTTGCTGAGCAGCGCGGAGCTCAGATCGGAGGAGAAGAGCTGGTACGGGACGCCGCTGGACGGATCCCCGGGATAGCTGCCCGAGACCCCCGGAGGCGTGACGTTCTCCGTGCTCCAGGCCGAGTCGCCTCTGCGTGAGATGTACTGGCCGGCGCCCGGCGCGCCCTGAGGGTCCTGGAAGGAGGAGGCCGAGGTGTAGGTGACCGTGCCGCCCTGGGCGGCGGCCTGGATCACGCCGCCGCCGAAGTTGGCGCCGAAGCTCTGGATCGAGCCGCCGTTTTTGTTGACCGGGGAGACCATCTCCCAGCCGCGCCAATCGGGCAGCCTGAAGACCGGTTCCGCCTCACGGGTGATGAAGCGGCGGATCGGCCCCGCGATCACGCCGTCGTTGTTGGTGGCAACAGCGCGGAAGCGGTAGCCGGTGTCGGGGTCGAGCCCGGCGGTGTGCTGGAGGACCGTGCCGTTGCCACCGATCGCGACGCCCGTCTCCGGGATCCGGGAGGCGTCGGCGAAGCCTTTTGCTCGGTAGTTGGTCTCGGAGGTGTATTCGAAGAGGTAGGTGGTCGGCTGCCCGGAGGGATCGATTTCGGCGCGCAGGTTGGCCGCGGTGGTGCCGACGTCGGTCACCCAGGTGGCCGTGACCACCGGTTTTGCGGCCTGTGCCGAGGAGGCACCGAGGGCCATCGTCGCCATTACGACCGTGATGTAGAGGATGCGCCTCATCTGCCCGCCTTGTGCTCGGTGCGCTTGTGCTTTGCGCCCTTACGGGCCTTGCCGGACTTCTTGCAACCGTTGGCGACCACGGGGCTGACGTTGATCGTCTTGCCGTTCTGGCCGCCCAGCAGCACCCCTGCCTTGTTGGCGCGGGCGCAGACCTTGCGTGCGTTCTCGATCAGGCCGGTTTTGCCGCCCGCCAGCGTCACCGAGAACTGGGAGAGCGGAATGTCTGGGACGTTTTCGAAGCTGGCGCGGATGCCGCCGCCCCTGGTCGCGTCGATGCGGGCGCCGATCACGAACTTGATCTGGCCGCGGAGGTCGGCGACGAGGTCGGGAAGTGAGTTGTCGGAGCTGCGCAGGTAGACGGGGCCCTCGAGCGGCGCATCGAGCAGCGGCGTGACCGCCTTCGCGGAGCCATAGACGGAGTTGGCGGGACAGCTCGATGCGGCGAACTCAGCCCTCGTGCAGACCCCCTGGATATGGGCGTTGTCGAGGAGCGCCGTTTTCGGCAGGGTGATGATCGCCTGGCCGAGATTGGCGTCGCCGGCGCGGGGGGTGAAGTCCGCTTTCAGCGACGGGTTGGCGCGCCGCTTGGTCGAGCCCTTGAGACTCAGCGCCAGCTTCGGCTTGAAGCCGAGTTTGCCGCATTCCCCGACCTGGAAGTGTTCTTTCAGGGCGACGGCCTGGCCGGTCAGGGCCGTGAGGCTGCCGGTGATCGAGGTCGATCCGCAGTTGGTCGGGTTGAGGGTGAACTGGCTGCGATCGAGGCTGAGCACCACCGAGCGGATGCTGAGCGGGATGCCCTCGAGGATCGAGGGCAGCGGGTCGGAGACTGCGCGGATCTGAGCTAGTTCGGAATCGAGCTGGAGCGCGATCCTGACGACGACGTCACCGAGGTCGAAGGGACCGGCCGCGGCGGGGACGATCGCCGCCAGGCTCAGCGGTGCCCCTTTGTAGGCGCCGGCGAGGAAGACATTGCCCGGGAGGTAGAAGGGGGTCGGGCCGGCGCCGGCGCCGACGTTGATCGCGCCGACCCGGGAGGCGGCCGGGCAGCTCGGGGCGGCCAGCTCCTGCTGGCCGCTCTTCGCGGCGGCCGAGGCGAGCGCGGCGTCGGAGCAATAGGGCATTCCCGCCAGCCTCGCGACCAGGCCCTTGGGCAGGGTCGCGTCGATGGCGGAGAGCTGCTGGGTGCCGTCGAGGCGGGTGAGTTTGAGGGTGACAGGCGAGTAGACGCCGCCGGTCGGTTCGAAGGTGCCGACTTCGAAGGTGGGTTTGTTGGGCGCCGAGGGTTCGTCTTTGACGCACTCGCCGGCGCCGGCGCCCTTTTCGATCGTGAAGGTGTCGTCCGAGTGGACGACGACGCTGGCCGGTGCGGTCCAGGGGGTCAGGTCGGAGTTGACGCGGAAGGTGCCGCAGGCGATCCCGGTCTTGAAGGGGGCGGTCGAGCCCCTGAAGAATTCGAATTTGACGTCCTCGAAGGGAAGCTGGGGCATTTCGGAGATCGTCATCGTCAGCCGGCCGGTCTGCGGATCGGCCTCGATCAGTCCCGGGAGTTTGGTGACGACGCCCGACTGCGGGTCGTTGACGCTGATGTAGAAGGCGAGCAGCGAGTCGAAGGGGTTCTGGTGGGGGGTCGCCAGGTAGACGACGCCTTCCAGCGGGTGGCTGACCACCGCCGGGGCGTCGATCCGCGCCGTGCCGATCTTCGAGGAATCCGGGCATGAGCCGGCGCCTTCGGTGAACCGCGCGGTGCCGGGGGCGACGCCGCCGAGCGTCGCGACGCTGAGTTCGTGGGCCGGGGGCGGCGGGACCGGGACGACGCTGACGCCCGCTCCCGGTCCGGTCAGCGAGGAGGTGGAGGTCATCGTCGGCTGCGGGCCGGCGAGGTCTTCGGCGAAGATCACTTCGTAGGAGCGTTTGCCTTCTTCGACTTTGCCGAGCTTGAGACGAAGACGTTGCCCGGGTAGAGGTTCTCGAGCGCGATCGCCGGGATTTCCCGCAGCGCCGCCTGCACTTCCTCGGCCGATGCGTCGAAGGGCAGTGTCTGTGGTGGTGCCGCCGCCGAAGCTGAGCGTGAACGTGCCGCCTTCGCCGGTGACCGTGACTTTCTGGCTGGGGTTGTCGGTGACCGTGCCGCCCATCAGGGGGACGTCGGTCCCCGCCAGGGCACCGGTGAGCTCGACGATCCAGCCCCCCTGGGATCCGCGGACGCTGACATTGCCGGCCAGGCCGGGGATGGCTTCGAGCGCCTGGGTGACCTCGGACCGCGATGCGGTGGCGGCGATCGGCGCCGTGCTCTGGCCTTTGAAGCTGACGATGAAGGAGCCCGAGAATCTTCCCGGCGGCAGGTCGTAGCGGATCAGCTGGCGCTCGTTGCTGAGCTCGGTGAAGCCGATCTGGGCGGCGGTGCAGCTGCCGAGGCCGTTGGCCGCGGAGGGATTGACGGTCAGGCCGGCCGGCAGCATGAACTTGACCTTGCGCAGGTGGGCGGCGGCGATGCCTTCGGCGTCTTTGTTCTGGGGAACCTTGACGTGGACGTCAAGCCCCGAGGGCGAGTCGGCGAGGTTCGTGGTCGTCTTCGCTTCGATCGAGGGGTTGAAGTCGAGCTGGCCGCAGCCGCTCATCGCGGGCGCTTCGAAGACGGCGGCCGAGGTGACCTGGTCGGGGTGCTGCCAGGTGGTCGCTTCCATCGTCGTCGCCAGCGGCCCGTCGCAGGCCGTGGGATTCGAAAGCAGGGCACGGAACGGGGGCGGTTCGGGGTAGGGACCGGGGGCGGGAGATCCGCCGCCCGTGAACCTGAGCGAGTCGTGGCCCGGATCCCCGGGCACTCCCCAGATGCTCACCGACGAGGTGAGGATCCCGAACGCCGCGCTGAGGCCGTCGAGGGAGGCCGTCAACCCGTAGTCGCCGCCGCTGCGTACGTGGAAGTTGATGCGGGCGTTGCTGAGCAGGAGCCGGTAGGCGAACTGCGCGGGTATCCCCGGCGGGGGCGCCATGTTGAAGATCGGCATCGTTGTGACCGTCTGCCCATCGGCGAGGCTGACGTTGGCGACTCCGACCTGGGTGGTCGCCGGGCAATTGTCGCCGCTGAAGGCTTCCTGGCTGCACTGAGGGAAGCTCGCCGCGCTGGCGACCATGCCGCTCGGCAGGTCGAAGCTCAGGTCCTTGACGTTCTCGGTCGGTCCTTCGTGCCCGCCGTTGGGGAGTTCGTCGGCGGTCGGGCTCCTGTCGACCGCGAAATGGTTGAACAGCTCGAAGGGGTGGGCGCCGGCGGTGACCGACGGGCTCAGGTCCTGGGTGCGGCCGGGAGAGACGAAGGTGGGGATTTCGAAGTCGCGCGCCTGGGCGGTGACCGGCAGCAGGCCCGCAAGGCAGACGACCGCGGCCGCGAGCACCAGTCCGTACCGCTTGCCGTTGGCGATCATTTTCCGCCCCTGCCTTTCGAGGCGGTGATGAATTTCAGCGTGGTTTCGGCCCTGGAGAGGCTGCCCGCGCCGGAGGTGAAGAGGACTTCCGCGTTGGTTTTGAAGAAGCCCTTCCTCACTCGCCTCTTGTCGGCGGTCGGGCTGAGCGCGAGCGTGACGGTGACCGTCCCCGAAGCGGCCTGTTTGATCGGCTTCAGGCCTCTGCCGACGATCGAGAGCTCGCCACGCTCGGGCAGCGCCAGCCTCAGCGTCGTTTTCGAGCCGCGGATGACCTTCGATTTCGGCGCCGTGATCGTTCCCGGCGCTTCGAATTTCGCGCTGCCCGGGCTGGCGAGCTCCGGCGGCACGGTCGGCGCGCCGCGGCAGCCCTCGCCCTGGCACTGCGTCGGGGCCTGCGCCGGGGGGACGTCGGCGTTGACGCGGGCGTCGTAGATGCTGAAGACGGGACCCTGGTCTTTCGGGGCACAGGACTTCGAAGGTGGCGATGAAGACGTCGTCGCCCGAAGCGCTGGCACCGGCCAGAACCGCCGCGGCCCCGGTGCCGGGCGTCAGCAGGAGGACCTCACCGTCCGCGTACTCGAAGACGTTCGAGAGAGTGCTCTGCGCCTGCGGGCAGGACGGCGTCGGTGCTCTGGAAGAAGAGGCGGCTGCCGTCGTCGCTGAGCGCCCGCCCGGCGATCGACGCGTCGCCGGTCGGCGGCTCGCCGCTCGGGCGGCAGGACGCGCACTCGAGGCCGCTTCCGAAGCTGTACTTGTAGACCTCGGTCTTGCCGGCGTTGTCGTAGCCGGTCTGCCCTTCCGCCGACATGAAGGCGGCGTGGAGACCGTCGGGGGTGACGTAGAAGGGATAGCCCTGACCGGGGTCGCCGGTCGGATCGCTGGCGACGAAGTCGATTACCCCGTCGTGCTCGACGTAGAGGTTTCGCTCACCCGAGCTCGCCCCGGGAGCGAGGTCGCCGGTGGCGATGAAGTAGACGTAGTCGGCATTGCGGCTGGCGCCGACGACCCGCTCCACATCGGCCCCGGCGGCTTCGTCGGCGGGGTTGTCGTCAACTGTGAGGTCGGTGAGGTCGCCGGTCCCGACGTCGTAGGAGTAGAGATCGCTTCCCTGGTGGTTGGGAACGCCCGCGGTGCGGCCGGTGTTGGCGTCTTCGGTCAGCTCGGAGTGGCTGGTGAAGAGCACCTCCGAGCCGTCGGCGGCGACACCCACCGCCTCCGCCGGAGTCGTGGTGTCCGGGATCGTGCGCTTGGACGCGGAGACATTCTTGGTTTCCTGGCCGTTGATGCGCAGGTAGAGATCGGGGAGGCCGACGGCCTTGAAGAGCGCCAGTTTGCCGTCGTCGGAGACCGCCGGCAGGGCGCCCTCGGGCAGGTAGCCGCCGCCGGGTGCCGGCGCCTCTCCGGGGAGGAGCGTGACCAGCTTCAGGTTCCCGTTGGCCCATTCGTAGGTGTTGCCCCCGTTGACCGGGTCGGCGGGGAGCTGTTTCACCGTCGAGACGACGAAGAGGCGGGTGAAGTCCAGCGAGGCGCCGCTCAGCTCACCGCCGGCGGAGAATTTCGGGGCGCCGGTGTTCGTCAGCGCGACCATGCTGCCGTCGGCCCGGCGCAGGTAGAGATTCGTGCCGGCTGGGGGAGGCGCCGCCGGCCAGCGGCTGGTTGCTCCAGAGGACGGACTGCGACAGGTCGCGGGAGAGGCCCACCGTCGAGGGGTCTTCTCCGAAGTAGGCGCCGGAACCCATCGGGGTGGGGGCGGAGAGGCTCTTCGTCGTCCACCCGGAGCCGCCCCTCTGTGCCAGGACGGTGTTGGTGACGGCCGTGCTTCCCTCGGCATCCGCCGGCGCGTCGCTGCTGACGAAGGCGATCGCGCCGCCGTCGGCTCGGACACCGTCGACGGTCAGGCCGGACAGCCCGGCCGGGGGCGCGGCGCCGTTGAGACCGGGTGTGACCAGTTCGTATGCGCGGCAATCCGGGAGGGTGGCGGAGAGGCCGACGCGGGAGGTCCCGTTGGGGCACGCCGCGGGGGCGGTCGGGGCGGCGAGGGTCGTGAAGGTCCTATCGGCGCCGATGGTCTGCTGATTGAGCAGGGTGTTGGTCGCGATGACCCGGTAGTGGTAGGTGGTTGCCGGGAGCAAGGCCGGTGAGCGGGACACCGACGAAGTGGTAGGCGTTGTCGGCGCGGGAGAGCTGTTCGGGGGCAAGCGGGGCTTCGTTTTCGTAGGGCCGCCCGGTCAGACCCCATTCGAACTGGTAGGAGACGGGTGAGTTGAGCGGGTTGATCTTCGCCCCCAGCGTTGCCGAGTCGTCGGTGACGCTGACGCCCAGGGTCTGGGCGATCGCGGGCAATGCGGGCGTCGAGACGAAGACGGGGCCCGCGGTGGCGGTCTCGCCGGCGTTGGAGGCGACGAGCCTGACGCGATATTCGGTGTTCGGCTCGAGGATGACATCGGCGGCGACCGCGTGCACGGAGTTGTCGGCGGGAATCGCCGGCCCGGTCAGGACTTTGCCGTCCGCGTCGAGGCATTTCGGCGTGCATTCGAAACGCCAGGTGACGTCGTAGAGCGCCGGGTCGGCCGGTCCTTTTTCGGGATTGATCGTGCCCGAGAAATGCGCCGCGGTGCCGATGCCGAGAACCGGGTTCGCGACCGTCGCGACCGGCGGCGTGATCGCGGTGGTGGTGAACGTATTGGCGGCCACCATCGTGCTCACCCACCGGCATTCACCGCGTTGAGGCGAAAGTGGTAGACGGTGCCGGGCTTGAGGCCGGTGAGGCTCGCGCTCACCGGGTTGGCGCCGGGAGTGGTGAGCGGGGTGGTCGCGCACGGTTTGGTCAGGGCATTTTTGAAGCCGCTGACGATGAACTGACTGTGACTGACGTAGTTGAAGCTGCAATGGGCGTCGAAGGCCGGGTCGGCATTCGCGGGGCGTTCGACGCTGCCGGAGAGTTTCGCCACCGTGTAACTGATTTCCGTCGCGCTGTCGACGCTGAGCACTTTCGGCGGGTCGACCGGAAGCGTGATGAGGGTGGGGTTCGGCGTCGCGGAGAAGGTTTCTTTCACCCCGTTCGAGAGGACCACCCGTACGTAGTACCTCGTATTGCCGAGAAGGAATTTCGTCGGATCGCCTTTTTCGTCTTTGAGGACGAATTCGACGGTCTGTGGTCCGGCGTGCGCAGGGTATTCGCCCATCACTCCCGGGGAGCCGCTCCAGTTTTCATTGTCACGTGAGGTTTCCGCCCACCATTTCGTGTCTTCGTCGCCCGGTTCGATCAGGGCTTTGACGTGGATCGAGGCGTAGCCCGCGCTCATCGAGAGGATGCTCGAGCTGTGGGCTTTGGCGGCATGCGCAGGCGGCGCGGTGAGCGTGAAGAAGGCCAGGACAAGCCCGGCGAGAAGGCCCGCGGGCAGGATGGCTCGATTTGTGCGGTGGAGTTGCATGTTCTGCTACCGCCGCCCGTGCGCGCTTGGCGTGCTTCTTCTTCTTTGACTTCTTCGACTTCTTGCAGTCGTTGGCGACCAGCGGTCTCGTCCTGTAGGTCTTGCCGTTCTGTCCCGTGAAGAGGGCGGTCGCCCGCTGGGGCCTCCTGCAGAGGTTTTCCGAGTTTTCGAGCAGGCCCTTTTTGCCGCCCTCGAGTTCGAGCGTGAACTCGGTCACCGGGACATCGGGAACCGCTTCGAAGGTGTTGCGGATCCCGCCGCGTTTGTCGGTGTCGACCCTGCCGGCCAGATCGACCTCGATCTGGCCGTTGAGATCGGCGACCAGGTCGGGCAGTTTGTGGGAGGAGCTGCGCAGGTAGACGGGGCCCTGGACCGGGCCGTCGAGCAGCGGCGTCGTCGCCTTGGCGAAGCCGTAGATGCTCGCCGCCGGGCAGGAGTGGACCGCGAACTGGACGCGGGTGCAGACCGTTCCGATGTGGGACTGGTCGAGGAACTCCGCCGTTCGGCAGAGCGACGGCCGCCGAGGCGATGTTGGCGTAGGCGCCTTTCGGGTAGGTGACGATCGCCTTCAGGGCGGGGTGCCCGATCCGTTTGGTCGAGCCTTTCAGCTTGAGTGACAGCTTCGGGGCGAAGCCGAGCTGTTTGCAGCCGGCGACCTGGAAGGCGTTGGACGGGGTCGCGACCGCTCCGCTGGCGCCGCCGATCGTGGCGGTAACCGCCTTCGGTTCGCAGTTGGTCGGGTTGATCGAGAACCCGGGCCGGTCGATCCGGGCGACGATCGACTGGATGCGAAGCGGCACGCCGTCGAAGATCTGGGGGATCGGGTCGGAGTGGATCGTCACCTGGGTGGACTCCGGGTCGATCTCGAGCGCTGCCCTGACGACGATCGTGCCGAGGTCGAAGGGGCCGGCGACGACCGGCGTGATCAGCACGGCCGAGATCGGGGCGCCTTTGTAGGGCCCGGCGAGGTAGGCGTTGCCGCTGGAGTAGAAGGGATTGGTACCCGTGCCGGCGGCGGCGGTCAGGCTCCCGATCCGGCTGGAGGCCGGGCAGGAGGGGTTCGCCGCCTCAGCGGCGCCGCTCTTGTCTCCCGCAGCGGCGATCGCTGCCTCGCCGCAGTATGAGACACCCCTGAGCGAAGCGGTGAAGCCCTTCGGGGCGGCCACATCGAGAGGTGCTGAACTCCTGTTCGCCGTCCTTGCGGGCGACGCGGAGAATGAAGGGGCTGGACTGACCGGCGGCCGGCGACTCGGTTCCCGCGCTCAGGGTGGGGTTGAATGGGCGAGCCGCAGGGGTATTGGCGCAGGGCGATCCGTCGACGCCCTGGCTGATCGTGAAGCTCGAGGACGGCGACGCGTCGGGAGTTTCGGGAGTGCTCCAGGGGACCACGTTGCTGGTCGTATTGAAGGTGCCGCAGGTCGACGGCATCGCCAGGGGCGCCCGCGGGCCGGACTTGAAGTTGAGCTTCAGCTGACTGGCGGGGAGCTGCGGGTTTTCGAGGAAGGTCGTCGTCAGCTGACCCGTCTCCTTGTCGGCCTTGACCGTGCCGGGCAGCTTGAAATTGACCCCGTTACGGTCCGAGTTGAGCTGGATCAGGACTCGGAAGGTGCCGTCCAGGCCTTTGCTCAGGTCCCCCGGGTGGGGCTTGATCAGATAGATGTTCCCGGGCAGCGGGTCGGGCCCGGTGACCGAGTCGTCGACCGGGTCGCGGGACGCCAGCAGCGGCGTGTTGGCGGTCGCCGTGCCGATGATCGAGGCGTCGGGGCAGGTGACGGGCTGGGTGGTGTCGTAATGGACCTGGTCTCCCGCCGGGTCCGAGGCGAGATCCGAGCAGCCCTTCAGGCCGTCGGACGCCCCGGCGGAGAGACTGACTCCGGCGGGGAGCTTGACGGTCACATCCTTGGGCGGCGGCGCCTGCGGGATCGAGGCGTCGAAGACCGTGCTCAGATCGGTCGGGTCGTTGCTCTGCGGGAAGTCGAGCTGGACCTTCACCCCCGCGGGCCTGTCCGGCTGCGCGGGGCCATCCTGAACGGGCTGGACATCGATGCTCGGTTGAAACTGAGAGGTGAGCGCAGGGTCGTCGCATCCGGTCACCGCCGGGGTGATTTCCTGGTTGATCGACCAGATCGGATCGGTCAGATCGGGGAAGCCGGTTACGGGGTTCACCCTGCCCGGGTTCTCCCAGCTGTCGGCGAACACTTCCCATTTCGGTTCGGCTTCCGAGCAATTGACGGGGTTGGACAGGAACGGCGCGCCCGAGGTGCCCGATCCGTGTTCGGAGGGCACGCCGTAGAAGAAGGCGGAGAACATTTTGAGGCCGGCGCGGCCCGTGTTTGTCGACCCAATCGTCAGGCCGTACCCTTCGTCTCGCGGCAGCGGAACCACATACAGCGAAATTACGTTGCCGATGACGCTGGCCGAGAACTGGGCGGAGTAGCCGCGGTCCGGCGTGACGTTGAAGAGCGGCCTCGCGTGCACGAAGTCGTAGTTTTCGAAGATGGAGACTCCCACCATGCCGATTTTGGAGCCCGGCGGACAGGGCGGCGCTCCGGGGGGGAATTCGAACGTGGGGATGGCGAGGATGGTTGCGATCGGACATCTGGGAGCCGCCGCGGGATTGCCGAAGAAGCCCAGCGGAAGTTTGACCACAGCGTCCTTCAGCTGCTCGGCGGCGGGATAGCGAGCGAAGGAGAACCTGTTCATGGTCGTCCCGGGGGGTGGCCGCCCGCGACGGTGAACAGGGGGGTAGCATTTTTGATCTCCGCGGCCTTCGTACTGTTTGTTCGGGGCAGGACGGGACTTCGGAGAGCGAGGTGGTGCGGGCTTCGAACCTCCCGACGTGGAACGGTTCGGTATCGATGACTCCGACCGAGTCTTTGACTGTCACGGTCGGCGCGCCGCCGCCGGACAGCGTGAATTCGTTGGTGAGGGTGTCCGGCGAGCCCGGGAGAACTTCGACCGCGATCGACATCCCCGCAAACGGCTGTCCCGGCGGGATCGGTTCTGGGTCAGGATAGTTCGCCGGCGATTGAACGGTCATGGTGCAGGTGAGCGGAACGCCTGCGTTGATTTCAGCGACCGACGGGCAGGGGGGAGTGGTTCGCCGCCCGCACCGAAGGTTCCGTAGCCGATACCGACAACTTTCACTCCCGGGGGAAGGACATCCGTGAAGGTGACCGGGCCGGTGGTCGGGGCATCGCCGGTATTGGTGATGCAGATGTCCCAGTGATTCGCCTGCGCGGGTTCGGGCCCACGAATGAACGTGTCTCCCTCGAAGGGATCTGTGCTGTGGGTCATCTCCACGGTCCATTCCGGCCGCGGCCTGGGCGGAGGAAGCGCTGCCGCCGAGGCGACGAAGATCGCGGTAACGGCCAGCAGCATTCCGAATATCGCTCGCGTCCTCATCTCAGCGATTCCCCTTCTTTGAGCGCTGCGCCGCGCCTCTGCCGTCTTCAACTTCAGTGTCGCGGTGGCCGTTTCCGAGTCGGCGACCGCGGCGCCGAGCTGCACGCTCAGCACCCCGCTCTTTCGAAGCCGGGCCAGCCCACGCTGGGAGAGCGTGATCGGCACTTTGACGACGCCCGCCTGCACGGCACGGGAGGACGCGTCGATGACCTCAGATGACCGCTTGTCGATCCGGGCGGTGCCCTTGAGTGAGATTTTGCCGGGGCCGCTCACCTTCAGCGGCAGTTCGGCCTCGCCGCCGCTTGCGAGCTTTGCCCGTTGCGATGAGCTCATCGCCTTGATGGAGATCGTGGCGGGCTGGTAGTTGCCGTCGCTTCCCGCCCGATCCGTGGCCGCGGCCCCGTCGTCGGGCGCGGGCGTGCTCGCCGGTTGGCAGCCTTCGCCCGAACAGGGTGAGAGTTCCTTGAAGCTGAATCCTCCGCCGCGGCGAACGTCATAGACGTCTGTCGACAGAGTCGGTGTCGTCGGCCGTGAGCTGCTGAGCGCTCGTGATGTAGATGTTGTCGCCGGACCCGTCGATGACCACGGTGCCGGCTCCGCCTCCCACCGCTCCGGTGGAGATCAGCGTCGTGTGCCCGTCCTGCCAGAGGTAGGCGTCGGGGCCGCCGTTGCCGTCGTCGGGGGAGAGCGCCTCGCTGGTCGTGAACACGATCTGCTGACCGTCGTTCGAGAGAACCCTGGCGTCGAAGCCGAAACCAGCGTCGGTGAAGTCCGCGTTTCCACCAACCCCGGCGGTATCCACGGAGACCCGGGTCATTTCGCCCGTCACAGCGTCGTAGCGGTAGACATCGAGGGAGTTGTCGGTGTCGGTTTCGACCATCGGGTGGTAGGCCGTGAACACCATGTAGCGGCCATCGGCGCTGATCCGTCGGGTTGAAGTTGGCCACGTCGTCGTCGAACAGCGGGAAATCCTCGAGCCTGGTGACGAATTTCGTCACCCCGTTGGGCTGGGCGGCGGTCTGTTCCCACAGGTAGAGGTTGAAGTCGTTCGGGAAACGGCGGTTCGTCGTGAGCGTCGTGGTTCGAGGCCAGGACACCCTGTGCGATGAAGTAGACCCTGCGACCATCGTCGGAGACGGCGCTGGTGTTCCGAACCTTGGCGTTGGGCGCCGCTCCGGACACCTGGATCAGATCGGGCGAGGGATTCGGGTCCGAGGCCGTCGGCAGGACGTACTCATAGAGATCCTTGGTCTGGTCGGTGTCGCTGTTGAGGAGCTGCTGGGTTGTTGAGAAGACCGCCGCGCGACGCCATCCTGCGGACATCCTTTCGAAGCCGGGGCTAACTTCCGCGTTGCAGGCGCCACCGGGGTCGCCGGCGGTGCGGGTGCATTGCGATTTCGAGGCGAAGTAGGTTTTCGACGCGTCCACCCGCACCCAGATCTGTTCTGTGTGTCCTTCGCATTCTTTTACCGTGAACCACACGATCTTGCCGTCGGCTGAATATGCTGATGAATTCGGCCGCATTCTCGATGAAGGGACCGACCGAGCAGTCGGAGATCGGGGTTCCATCGTTGTGGAGATCGATCCGACTCGGAAGCCCGGTGTTGCCGGTGCCGACGAACTCATACAGTCCCACCCCGACGCCCGGGGCCCACTGATCGTCGCCGTAGCTTCTGCCGACCCAGAACATGTGCGTCAGATCCTCTGATGCCCCCATGATACGGACTGATGAACGGGGGGGCCCGTGGGTGGCTCGCTTATCTTTGTGAACGTTCCGTCGTTCTCACGCAGGAACGGCGTGTCCGCCAGGTTCCCCGGTTTGCTCAGGAACCAGATCGACCGCAGGAGGTCGGTGCTGTACTGGCTGGCGCCAAATGCGAAGGTGAGTTCGTTGGGTGGGGCGAAGACCGAGCCCCGCGGACCATTGAGGTTCGCGACCGTCTCCCAGCCGTCGTCGTGTCGGACGGCGATATATACGTTGGTGAACAGCCCGCCGTAGCCGGAGCTGTTGATGTTGCCCGGCCTTGACGTGTAGCTGACCGTGCCGTCGTTGATGCTCATCGCTCTCATCTCTGCCCCGTAGCCGGTCGTGAAAGCGGTGGTGACCAGCTCGTAGGCGCGGCATTCCGGCAGGCGGGTGGAGTTGTTCTCGATCCGGACCGCTTCGTTCGGGCATTTCTCTTCGCCAGGGTCGGGCGGGGCGACGAAGCGGACGTCTTCGGTGTCGACGGTGCCGACGTTGTTGGTGGCGAAGAGTTTGTAGTGGTAGGTGGCGCCGGGCGTGAGGCCGGTCAGGTCGGCTTCGACGACGACCGGGGCGTTGTTTCCGCCCTCCACGATCGATCCGGCGAAGCCGAGATCTGTCACCGGTGCAGCAGGTGGGAGGAGCGGGCTGCTGTCCTGGGATGTAGACGGGCTGGGTTCCGTTGCTGGCTCTCATCGGGCCGAGGTTCGTTCCCGAAAGGGGGCCGGCGAAGTGGACGGTGTAACCGACCGTGAAGAAGCCGTACTCTCGGAGTGACTTCGGTGACGCCCTCCGGCCCGATCGCGGAAAGGGCCTGGAGTTCTTTTTCCACGTTCACCGGATCTGCGCCCAGCTCGATATCGCCCGTGGTCTGCCCGCGGAAGGTCAACCTGAAGTCGCCGGCGGTGGCGCCGATCGTGAACGCCTGGACCTCATTGCGACCCACCGGCTGAGGCGAGCACGGCGCGCTGTAGACATACTCGGTCGTCGGGCCGTACTCGAAATGGCAGTCGGTGATTTTGGTGTTGTAGGGCGTGATCACTCCCCCGACGCTGTAGGCGCCCTTTGCCGGAGGAGCCTCCGGGGGCCGGGGCTGATCTTCGGCGCGATGTTGGGGGTCGTGAAGAATTCTTCGATGATCGTCGGTCTGGGCTCCGTCGGCGTTGGTGGTGATCAATTCGACTTCGTAGTAGGTGTTGGTTTCGAGGCGGATGGTGTCCCAGGAGAAGGGCTGGCTCGGTTCGTCACCCTCGACAACTCCGGTTGACGACGCGGGTGCCGAATTGGCACGTGGGTCGGCATATGACTGCCAGTCGGTTCGGTAGGCGGCTTTCTGCGGGGGCGTCGAGCGGCCCGGGCGGGGCATTGGTTTGGACGGTGCCCGAGATGCGGGCGCTGTTGAGGGTGATGTCCGAGATCGCCAGCGTGCCGCTGGGTTTCGTTGACGGGCTTTGGTGGTGAAGGTGGTGTACGGCGGGTCGGGGTGATCGCAAGCTCGAGTATCCTTCGCTGCCGTATGAGCCGAAGCGACGAGGCGGACTGGTAGGTCGTATCGGGTTTGAGTTTGATGAATCTTCGTCGATGAGATGTGCTTTCCCGGTCCAGGGTCCGAAGACGCCGTAGCAAGTTGCTGACCGCCGCCCCATTTCCTTTTTCGCCGGGAGGGTTCGCTGGCGAGGGCGTATTCGAAGCAATAGAGCGTCCCGTTACTGCGCCGTGGTACGGGTCGCTTTCGGTCGTGCCGGAGACTTTGGCCGTCGTGTACCCGAGCGTCGTCGACCGTGACGGGAGATATGATCCGGCGGGCCATGCGGCCGCGGAGGCGGCGCTCGTGAAGGCGAGGCTGGCGATCAGGGCGAGGCCGGCGATCAGGGCGAGCGGAAGAGGCGGGCGAAGCCGCGGCCGTTGCCGCTGACGTTGCCCCGCGGGCGATGCTGACGTCACTCGTGTCACCCTCTCCCACCCTCTGTCCTGTCCAGAGTCCCCGGCCGCTGGATCGACTTGCTGCCATCCAGCCCCATCGGTGACTCGCTGTTAGATAACCCTGTCCGCCTCCCTGGCGGGAAGCGGGATAGTGGCAAGCCGGCGAAGCTATGTCAAGGGCGGTACTCGGAGTTCCTGCCTCCAGAGATGCCTTCGCGTGGCGCTGCAACTTTCTTCCCTCCTCCAGGGCTCCGCCCTCCGAGCAATCGGGGAGAACGCGGGCCTCATGCCCTGTCGTTGAATAACCCTTCCCTGCCCGCACCCAAGCGGACCGGCGCAGCTATAGACAGATCTGGTGCCGGATGTCAAGGAGAGTACGCGGACCGCTGTCAATGCCGGTACGAAATCTGTCAGCCCGGGTACCAGATTGTCATGCCTGGTACATGTGCCCGGCGCCTCCGCGCTCTATCGTGAGCGCCCGGATGGCGCGGACCAACCCCGCATCGGAGCCGATTGAGCCACTGTTCCCGAAGCTCGCGGGACAGATGACCCCGGACAGGGTCGCCCGCGCATCAGAGGGCGCGCTTGGAAGGGGCGATGGTCGAGGCGGTGGCGCGCCACGGCTTCGCCGGGACGACCCTGCGCGAGCTGGTCGGCCTCGCCGGCGTCTCGAAGAGCACCTTCTACGACCACTTCGAGAGCAAGCAGGATTGCTTCCTCGCCACCTTCGACACGATCATCGCCGAGGTCAGCGCCCGAGTCGGAGCCGCGTACCGCGAGGACGGGGATATCCGCGAACGGCTGGTGGCCGCGGTGACGGACGTTCATGGAGATGGTGGTGAGCGAGCCGGCCGCCGCGAGACTGGCGGCGGTCGAGTCGCTGACCCTCGGGGCGGCGGGCGTGGCCCACCGCGAACGCGGCATGGAAGCGTTCGAAACCATGATCGGCCAGAGCTTCCAGCACTCATCCGCGCCGAACCCGGTCGCAGCCGAGAACGGTGCGGGCGATCGCCGTCGGGATCCGTGGCGTCGTCTACCGCCACCTGCGGGCCGGAAAGGCCGAGGAGCTGCCCGGGGTTGGCCGAGATGCTGGTCGACTGGGCGCTCGGCTATCAGCAGCCGGAGAGCGAGACGGTGAAGCGAGCGGCGCCCGCGGCGGCGGAAGCCGCGCCCGGAGGCGGCGGCGGGTACCGGTACCCAGCTCGACTGGCACGAGCCGCCCGACAGCAAACGCAGCCGCGCCGAGCTCTCCCAGCGCGACCGGATCGTGCGGGCGGCGGGACTGCTGGTGGTCGAAAAAGGCTTCGAGACGCTCAGCATCCCGGCGATCTCGGCCGCGGCGGGCACCTCGAACCAAACCTTCTACGAACACTTCTCCAGCAAACGGGATGCGTTCCTCGCCGCCTTCGACGTCACCGCCGCCGAGGGGCTTCACTCGGTCAGCCAGGCCTTCGAGTCGGCGGGCCCGGGCCCGGAGGCGATCGGCGCCGGGCTGCGGGCGATGCTCGAGCACATCGCCGGCAATGAGCTCTTCGCCCGCATCACCTTCTTCGACCTGCAGACCGCCGGCCCGGTCGCGCTCGACCGCGCCGATGCGGTGATGGACACCTTCACCGCATTCCTTCAACCCGGAGTCGCGCCGGCCGGAGTCGGCACCGTGCCGCTGCCGATCGTGCAGGCGATCGGCAGCGGCAGCTGGTCGGTGATCCAGCACGAGCTGGCGCACGGAGAGGACCGAGTCGCTGCCGGAGCTGGGACCGGAGCTGACGCGGCTCGTTCTGATGCCGTTTCGCACCGGCCTAGCGCGCTCCGCTCTTCGAACTCGCGATTTTGAAAGTGGCGGTTTCTATGTCAAGCTGCGTACACGATGGAGGAGGGGACACCGGACCCGATTTACCCGCGGCTGCCCGGCGGCCGCGGCGGTATCGGGCGCGCGCGGACCGAACAGCATCAGCGCGGCCGGCTCGAAGGGGCGATGGTCGAGGCGGTCTGGCGACACGGCTATTCCGAGACGACCGTCGGCGAGCTGGTCGGCCTCGCCGGGGTCTCGAAGAGCACCTTCTACGACCACTTCGAGAGCAAGCAGGAATGCTTCCTCGCCACCTTCGACACGATCATCGCCCAGGCGCGCCGGATGGTCGGCACCGCCTATCGCGAGCCGCAAGCACCCGACGAGCGGCTGGCGAGCGCGATGGCCCGCTTTGCCGATGTCGTCGCCGACGAAACGCCGGCCGCCTCACTGGTGATCGTCGCCTCACTGAGCCTCGGGCCGGCGGCGCTCGGCCATCGCGAGCGCGCCGCGCGAGGCCTTCGAGCTGATGTTCCGCCAGAGCTTCGCCAGCGTGCCCGGGGAGGTCGAGCCGTCCGACCTGGTCGTGAGGTCGATCGTCGCCGGTATCCGCCGGGTCGTCTACCGGTGCCTGCGCGCCGGCCACCCCGAGCACGTGCGGCGGCACTGCGAGGAGCTGCTGGAGTGGGCGCAGTGCTATCAGCTGGTGCCCGGCGAGCCGCCGGGCGGCGTGGTCGAGCGTCAGCCCGGCGACGGTGACGCGGAGGGGTCGACCCGCAGGGAGATCGGTTGGGAGGAGTCACCCTCGAGCCGGGTCTGCAGAGCCCGCTCACCCAGCGCGAACGGATCGTCCGAGCGGCCGCCCAGATCGCGGCCGAGAGCGGCTACGCGACGCTGACGATCCCGGCGATCTCGGCCGGGCGGGAACATCGAACCAGACCTTCTACGAGCATTTCGAGAGCAAGGACGAGGCGTTCATCGCCGCCTTCGAGGAGCTGCCAGGCGGGCGAGGCGGGCGATAACCGCCACCTCCGCCGGGCAGCCCGACTGGCGTACCACGGTCGAAGCGGGGACAAGGGGCCTGCTCGAGCATCTGGCGGCGGAGCCGATCTTCGCGAGGCTGGCCTTCATCGAGCTGCCGATGGTCGGCACCACCGGGCTCGACCAGGCAGACGCTGCGACGAGCCGGTTCACCGCATTCCTGCAGCCGGAGGCGCTGCCCCCGGACATCTCCCCCGTGCCGCCGATGGTGATCGAAGCGATCGGCGGCGGGATGTGGGGGGCGATCCAGCACGAGATCGGCGACCGGCAATCTCGCGGGGCTCCCGGACCTGGCGCCGAGCATCTCGGCGGTGGCACTGGCCCCACTCCGGGTAGCTGACCGGGCCGGTTAGCCGGCGATCTGCCTGGCGCTCCTCGCGACCCAGGTATGGGGTCAGGAGGACCTCGACTAACCCGGACTCGAGCTCGAGCAGGCTCGCATCCTCCTCGCTGAGAAGAAGGGTGCCGATCAGCGAGGCGATGCCGCCGACCAGGACCGGCTCGGTCAACTCAGGCAGCTCGGCGGCCTCCGGGCGATAATGGCGGCCGGCCCGGAGGAGGAGGACGATGCGGCTCACCGCGGTGACATGACGATCGAGGATCAGTGGGCCGGCGCTCGGAGCCTCGACCGCGAAGAACCGAGCGCGACTGCTGGTTTCGCTGACGAAACCAGCGCCGCTGTGGCCGCGGCCTTGACCCGGGCGGGCCAATCCAGCCCGGGGCTCGCCGCCTCTTCGACCTGATCCATCAGACGCTGGAGAAAGGCGTCGTAGGCGGCGGCGAGGCAGTGGCCCTTGGTCGGGAAGTACCGGTGGAAGGCCCCTGGGGAACACCGGCCTCGGCGCAGATCGCCTTGACGGTGGCGTTCGCAAGCCCCGCTCCGCCGCGACCCTGGTGAAGGCATCGATCAACCGCTGGCGCTGGTCATCCCGGCGATCTCGATGGTCGCGTGCCACGGCGGCGCAGCATAAGCGCGCTCAGGGAGGTGATGTCAAGGCGGGTACACACCGGCCTGCGCTTCTCAGCAGGTGGCGGCGCGGCGCGCTGCGCTGCTCCCAGATACGGCGTGAGCACCATCTCGGCCGCTTCGGGAGCGAGGCTCTGGGAGCAGGTCGGCCTCTTCGGCAAGAAGGCGGCTCGAGGCCATCATCACGACGCCGGCGACGAGCGTCCTCTCCATCGCCTCCGGATAGTCGGCCGCAACCGGGTAGAGCAGGCGGCCATGCTGAGAATGCGAGCGGCGCCGTCGATCGAGGTGCGATGGCGCTCGAGCCCCGCCTCGCCGGTGCGGATCGCATCGACGACGAAGAGCCTCGCCGTGCCCTCCAACTCCGCGACCAAGCTGAATGCCGACTCGATCGCGACCTTTACTTTCGTCGGCCAGTCTGGAACTTCCTCGCAGTCTTCATCGATCTGATCGTAGAGCCGGGCGAGAAAGCAGTCGAAGGCTGCCAGCAGGCACTGGTCCTTGCTCGTGAACGGTTGCCGAAAGTCGTCGGCTCGTGAATCCGGCCGAATCGGCGACCTGCTCGATGTCCACCGACCGATAGCCGCACTCGACGGCCGCGCGAGTCATCGCATCGGTCAGCCGATCCCGATCCTCCAACGACGCGACCCTGTTGCCCAGTGCGATCTCTCCCCATTACCACGTCTGGCATCAGCCACTGACGATGACGGGAAACGGGCGCCATGTCAAGGAACGTACTTGTTTCCCTAACCTGCCCTGCCTGCCCGCCGGTGCCCCCGGCTATTCCGCCCCGGGTTGAACGGCGTGCCCCGAGGAGAGCGAGGTCGACTTCCAGCCGTCGGGGTCGTGCTTCATCACGAAGTAGGAGGCGGTGCCGCCGACCGGGGTGAACATGACGAAGGCGTTTTCGCCTTCGACGCGGACCTGGTAGACGGTCCCTTCGGCCGCTTTCTGGGCTTCGTCGGTGGGGCCGACGAGGAGCGATTTGAGGACCGTGGGGCAGTCGGTGCCGGCTTCTTTTTTCAGTTTCATCAGCTGTTCGAGCTGGCCGATGTTGGCTTCGGAGAGGCCGTCGCAGATCGCGTTGTAGTCGCGTGCCGCCATCGCCCGCAGGAAGGAGGCCATCGCGGTGGTGATTTCCTTTTCTTCGGAGCTTTCGGCTTCGCCGCCGAAGGTCTGGATGCTGTTGTCGCCTCCGGGCGGGGCCTTGAAGCCCTTGGTGTCGGGCTTTGCCTTTTCGGCCAGGCCGGGGCCCGAGGGGCCGCCGCCGGAGCCCGAGCCTTCTTCAGAGCCCGAGCCCGCTCGCCGTTCTTGTCTTCCTTGGAGCCCTTCGAGCCGGAGCCGCCTTCCTGATCGGCGGTGTCGGTGCTCGAGCCCTGTTCGGTGCGTGGTCGCAGAGCTCGAGCCGCCGTCGGTGCCCGAGGAGGTTGTGTCAGAGCCCCCGCCGCCGCAGCCGAAGACGGCGAAGGCGAGGATGCCCAGGAGGGCCAGTGCTGTCGCGAGGCGGGGCAAGGGTGCTGCTCAGGTGTACTTGGTCGGTTCGATCTTGCAGTAGCGGAAGCTGAACGCCAGCACCGCGGAGTTGGCCTGGTTGACCGCCTTGTCGAGCTTGTTGCGTTCGGTCTGGGCCTTCTTCTTGTTGCCCGCCTTGAGCGCGTTGCCCGTGTTCTTCAGCAGGCTGACCTGGGTCTTGATGTAGCCGAGCCACTTGGTCAGCTTCGCCGCGTCTTCGACCGGCTGTTCAACCGCCTTCAGCTGGTTGTAGGTCTTCTGCAGGGCGCTGGAGGCCTTGATCAGTTTCGTCGCCGCCGGCTTCAGCTTGTCCTGCTTGACCAGCTTTTCGACGCCCTTGAGGATCTTTTCGTTTTCTTCGGAGTTGGCCTTGCAGATCGGTTCGACCGTCGCCTTGTATTCGTCGCGGGTCACGGCCATCGCGAGCGGCGCGGCCACCGCGAACACGAGCATTGCCGTCAGGCTCAGTGCGATTCCCTTTTTGATCATCTTCAGCCTCCTCATCTCACTTTGCGGGCGTGCGGGGCCGGGTCACTTTCCCTGAAAGCGATAGCCCCTGGAAGAAGAAATCCCTCCGAGCCCTCAAAGTTCCGGTCTTGCAGGATCCTGCCCGCAGCGGCATCCCCTATCCCTTCACCTTGCACTGGCGAACGAGTTTGCTCGAGAGGTTGCTGCCGTCGGCGAACTGGTAGCTGACTTTGGCGAACGCGAAGTTGGCCGCGGTGAACCCCTCCGGCGCCGGGCAGGCCGCCGAGGCGTAGCTCATTTTCTGGCCGTGGAAGGAGTACTGGCGCCGCAGCAGCAGGTTGAACGCCGAGATGAATCCGTATTCGGATGCGATCGGCGGCATCGTCCCGACCAGCGAGGTGCCGAAGGTCCCGCCCTTGTTCTTGACTTCGAACACGATCACGTAGGTCAGCGGCAGCGGCGCACCCGAGGCGACCTGGGCAAAGATCGCCGGGTGACCGTGGTTGACGCCGTTGAAGGCGAGCAGCTTCCCGACCGAGGCGAAGGCCCCCTGGTCGGGGAGCGACACCCGCGAGGTGACCGACCCGGAGCCGACGAGGGCGTCCGAGCAGGCCCGTTTCGCGCCTTCGGAGGAAATCGAGCGCAGCTGGCCGAGCGAGCAGGTGGCCAGGCCCTTGGTCTGCAGTTTCCCGTTGCGGTTGATGTCGAGGATGATCCGGTTGAGTTTGGGCGGCGCGCGTGCCGTCCGTCGTCTTGATCTTGCCGCCCATCTGCACCCCGACCGGCGCGGTGCCGGTTCGGGGGAGCTTGGAGGGCGAGATCGTCCCTTCGAAGACGACGACGATTTTGCCCTGCAGCACACGAACCGCCTGGCTGCTCGACGCGAGGACCAGGGCCCCCAGCGCGACGACTGCCACCGCCGCCCCGAGGGCGACCCTCTTTCTACGGATCATCCTGGCCATCGCTAGCGAACGAGCGGGTAGGCGCAGATGTAGCGGCCGCCGGTGTTGAAGGCGCCCTCCTTCAGTTCCGTCTGCGAGACGAAGATCGTGCTGTAGGCGGAGCCCGACGTGTTGCCGTAATACGTGTCGGTGAACTCGCGCTGGCTTTCCCCGGTGCCGTTGCCGAGATCGAGGACGCCGGAGGTCGAGGACAGTTCGAGCGGATCGGGCAGGTAGCCACCCTTGGCGGTGCATCCGTCGGACGCGTCTTCGACCTTCTCGACCGGCCCCGAGGCCGTCTGGTCGAAGCAGACTCCGCGGACCAGGACGGTTCCGCCGGGGCAGGCAGCGGCGTGCCCGGCAACGGTGTTGGCGTTGCCCGCCTCAGTCGAGGCGTTCGCGTTGGGGACGGTGCCCAGGGCGGCGAGGTTGATGTCGGAGCCGCTCAGCGACCCGTTGGCGACCTTGGTCCCGTTGACGGCGTTGTTGGCGATTTTCGGGCCGGTGACGGCCTTCGACTTCAGCTGCTTCGTGCCGACCGAGTTTTTCCCGAGTCCCGCCGCCAGGGCGGTCCCGCCAAGCGCGACAATCAGAGCGATGATCGCGATGATCATCGCCGGTGAGGGCATCCAAGCCCGCTTCTTGCTCACGTCCTGCTGCATCTGTCTCCTCCGCTTTCTCCCATGTTTGCGGTTCCCTAGAGGGAACACCCCTACTCGCTCAAAGGTTTGGTCAAGAAACCCGGCGGGATTCTAGCGTCGCCAGCGCTTTTTGACTCTCAGCCCTTGCCGCCGCCGCAGGCCGTCTTGGTCGTGACGTCCTGAGTGACGTCCTTGCCGTTCTGGCCTTGGTAGTCGACCTTGACCACCGCGTCGCCCTTGCAGAGGCTCCTGGTATTGACGAGATAGCCCTTCTTGCCGCCCAGAAGGTCGAGGCGGAAGTAGCCGATCGGGGCGTCGGGCACGGTCGGGACCGTCGTCTGCAGGCGCCCTCCCACCGACTTCGATTCGGCCTGCGGGACCAGGCGGACCTGGCCGTCGAGGATGAAGGCGAGGCGCGGCAGCTTGCCGAACCCGGAGACCGCGTAGGCCGGGCCCTGAAGCGGCGCGTCCAACAGCGGCGTCTTCGTCATCACGTTGCCGATCGGCTGGCGGCCGGCGCATGATTCGGCTTCCAGCTGCGATTTGGAGCAGAGGTTGCTGAGGTGGCGCTGGTCGATCGCGAACGCCTTCGGCAGGGTCACCTTGACCGACTTGATGTTGGCTTCGCCGGGCTTGGTCCGCAGTTCGAAGCGCATCTTCGGGTTCGCGCTGCGGCCCGTCGCTCCCTTGCCGATCTGCTTGACCGTCATCTTCGGGTTGAAGTTGAGGTAGCGGCAGTTGACGGCGTGGAAGAAGGAGGAGAAGGCGGCGACCGTCCCCTGGTCCCCGATCCCTTCCGAGTCGACCGAGAAGTCAGAGCAGTTGGTCGGGTTGATCGTGAAATTCGGCTTGTCGATGTTGACCTGGATCGAGCGCATCCGGATCGGCACCCCGCCGATGATCTGCGGGACCGTTTCCGAAACCGCCGAGACCTGCGCCGTCCGCTGGTCGACGTGCAGCGCGACCCTGACGACGACGACGCCGTAGTCGTAGGGGCCGGCCAGCGCCGGAGTGATGGCCGCGAGGCTCAGAGGCGCACGCGGTTCGGGCCCCGCGCCGTCGGGGTCGAACGGGCCGGAGAGGTACATCTTCCCGACCGCGTTGAACGGGTTGGTTCCCGGCCCGGCCGAGACGTTGGTGGTCCCGATCTGTGACGCCGCGGGGCAGCTCGCGCTGGCCTGCTCGGCGCGGCCGGCGTTGGCCGCCGCGGCGGCGATCGCGCCCTCCGAGCAGTAGGAGATTCCCCTCAGGTCCCCGGTGAACCCGGGCGGCATCCTGAAGTTGAGGTCGCCGAGGAACTGGTCCCCGTCGTCGCGATCGAGCTTCAGGTGGAAGCTGCTGAAGGCGCCGGCGAGCGGGTTTGCGGTGCCGGCCACGAGGCGCGGCTGGAACGGGCGCACCTCTGCCGGGCAGGAGGCGCCGTTCGGGCCCGAGCCGAGGCTGAAGTTCGGGCTCGAGGTCTGGTTCGCGAGCGCCGAGTTCCACGGGGTGAAGACCGACTCGACGCTGTAGTTGGCGCAGTGGGTCGGCGTCGCCAGCAGCGCCCGCTGCGAGGCGAAGATGTGGAAGTTGAAGCTTTCGAACGGAACCTGCGGCAGGTCCTTGAACACCGCGGTGATCCGGCCCGTCTGACGGGATCGGGGTGGATGTCGCCGACCAGCTTCGCGTGGATCCCGAAGCCGTCGGCAATCAGGAAGATCGCGGTACTGGTCTCCCGGGCTTCGGTTCACCGAAGTAGATCGAGCCTTTGAGCGGGCCTTCGAGCGCCGGGGTCTCGAGGTCCATCGTCCCGATCTTCGAGTTGTCGGGGCAGTTCGCCGGGGCCTCGCTGCCGAAGTTCGCCAGGGCGTCCGGGCAGGCCGCGCTGGCCGTCCGCGGCGTCCGGATTGATCGTCAGGCCTTCCGGCAGGGTGACGGTCGCTTCCTTGATCTGCGACGGCGACAGGGCGTCGCTCTCGAACTGTTTCGCCTGCAGCTCGAGGTCGAGGCCGGACGGCGCGTCGCTTTCGTTGGTCGTCAGCGATGCGTTGAGGACCGGGTAGAAGTTGAGTTTCTCGCAGCCTTCGACGGGCGGGAGTTCGTCACTCGCGGTCGGTTGCGTTGCCCGGGTCCTGGTAGGTGACGGCGCTGATCGTCACCGGCAGCGGTTCGCCGGTGCAGACCGTCGGGTTGTTGATCATCGGGTGATTCGGCGGTTCCCGCCGAGTGCGGCCCTGCGCAGGCTGGTGTCTTCGGAGCCCGGGCAACCGGACGGCGTTGCCCGGCGAGCCTTTGGCGAACCGGTCGCCGTTGTTGCTGCTGGAGGCCGGGAAGCCCCAGATCGTCATTTTGGCGCCCGGCGAGCGGGATCAGCTGGGTCAGGCCCGAGACGCTGAACCTGAGGCCCATAGTCGGAGCCGGTCCGCACCGAGACCGGGGTGCTGATCGGGATCTGGAGGGCCGGGACGATGAACGCGAACCGGACCGTCTCCTCTTCTTCCTGTGGCTGGACGTAGTAGATCGGCGCCGTGCCGAGCAGGTTGTTCGGATTGCCCGAGTAGTTGGCGCGAATCGTGACGATCCCGACCTGCGAGGCGGTCTGGCACTGCATGGAGGGCGAAATCGCTCGACGTGCAGCGCGGGACGGCGTTCGGGTTTCCGAACAGTCCCTCGGGAGCGTTGAGCACGACGTCCTTGGCGGCCTCCGGTTCGCCCGGGTTGGCCAGCGCGAAGTCGAAGCTGAAGTCGGGGTGCCCCCCGGCCTGGCTGGTCGAGACCGAGGCGTTGAACGACGTGATCGCCTGGCTGGCGCCCGCCGGGGTCACCAGCGCCGCCGAAGCCACCAGGGCGAGGGCCCCGATCAAAGCCGCGCGAAGAGTCTTGTGCGTGGTCATCGTCTTCTCCTTGCTCATCCTCAGCGCCTCAGCCATTGCTCCGCTTCCCCTTCTTCTTCTTCTTGGGCTTCTTCACGCACTTGCCGTTGCGCTTGACCTTCGGCTTCTTGCACTTGACCCGCTTCACGTTGCCGCCGTTGCCCTTGAAGGTCCCGATCTGCGGCGGCGGCGCCGGCACCGTGCCCGGGCCGTGGCACTCGTCCTTCGCCGCGCAGAGCGGCAGCGGACGGAATCTCAGGAAGCCGCCGCCGTCGCGGGCGTCGTAGATCTTCATCGTCTCGCCGTTCTTGTCCTGCGGGGCGAGGGTCTCGCGGGTGAAGAAGAAGGCGTTGACGCCGTCGGGGCTGACCCCGAGCAGGCCGGCGTCGAAGTTGCTGATGCCGGTCGAGACCAGCTGCAGTTCGCCTTCCTCCCACTCGTAGACGTCGAGGCGATTGTTGGTGTCGCGCAGCACCAGCGGTTCGACCGTGGTGAAGAAGACGCGGCCGTCGTTGGTGAGGTTGAGGCCCGATGAGAGCGCGCTTCGCCGGTCGGAGCGGCTCCCGTGGTCGCGCACGAGGCGCAGACCAGGGTTCCCGCGTCGGTGTCGTAGCGGAAGATCTGGCTGCGGCCGAAGGTGTCGAATCCGGTCAGCGGCAGGGTCGAGGCGAGGACCGCGAAGTCTCCGTTCGAGCGCCACCTGGAAGTCCTCGGTAGCGATGGGTCTCGCTGTCGTTGACCGCGTGGAGCACGACTTCGCCCGCGGGCTCGATCGTGGTCACGAATTTGGGTGCCGAGCCCGGCCGGGCGACGAACAGGTTCGGCGCGTTGAGCGTCCCGGACCCGTCGAGTTTCTCGGGCGAGAGGAAGAAGACGGTGCCGTCGCCGGACGAGACACCCGCGCCGCCCGCGAGCGCGACGACGCCGCAGTTCTGCGGCCCGCCGGGGATCACGTTCCAGTTCGGGCCTTCTTTGCCCGGGACCGGGTCGCAGGTGTCGGTGTTGCCGGACGCCGGTTCCCGTCGAGACCCGGGAGACCGTCGCCGCTCGAGGAGGTGACGTCGGCGCGGTAGAGGTCCGCGCTGGTGTCGGTGTCGCCGGTGAGCGGGTCGGCGGTGGTGAAGAAGACCTTGCTCCCGTCCGCGGTCATCCCGTTGAAGAGGACCCCGTTGGTCGGTGTCGGCAACCTGAACCGAGTTCGGGCTGTTGCCGACGTGCATGAAGAGGTCGTAGTAGGTGTTGCCTTTGGCGTCGGTGCTGACTTCTTTGCCGACCAGGACCCTGCTGCCGTCCGAGGAGACGTCGAGGCCGGCGACCGTGCCGGTCATCGTCGTCCCGTTCGGCAGGGTCGAGACGACCTGGGTCGTGCCCGCGTTGAGGTCGCGCTCGTAGATCGTCAGGTTGCCTTCGGTGGCGGCGTTCTCGAGTTTCGATGTCGAGCCGAAGACGAGGTGGTTGCCGTCGTCGGACAGCGACTTGCCGATGTAGCCGGCGGGTTCTGCGCTGGTTTTCGGGATCGAGCCCTTCAGCCCCTGAACGAGGGTGCCGTTCGGCCAGATGGACGGGGATCCCGGTCGACCCGTCCGAGAAGCAGGGATCGCAGAGGGTGCCGTTGCCGAAGGCGAAGGCGCTCAGGCCGCCGCTCGATCCGAGCAAGCGGCGAGCCGAACGGAGCCGTCGAGGGGGTGCCGCTGGCCGGGATCCCGACGTAGTTCGTTTCCCATGTTCCGCCGCCTGGTTGCGGGTGGCGACGTACGGGTCCTGCCCGAAGTTCGTCGGGTCGCCGGACCCCGGGGATGGTCCCGAACTGGAGCGAGTAGAGGACGTGATCGCCGGCGCCGGGCTGCTGGCCGAGCGGGCTCTGCCCGGGAACGAGCGTCGAGGTGACGTCGTAGCCGTTGGTGTCCCCGGCCGAGGCGAGCTCGTAGGCGCGGCAGTCGAGCAGCTGGGCTGCGCCGGTCTGCTGGCGGACCTGCGCGTTTGCGCAGGAGTCCGGCCCGGTCGCCGGGCTCGCGAACGTCGTGAAGGTATGATCGTCGCCTTCGGTTTTGTCGCTCGGGTTTTCGGCGACGAATCGGTAGTGGTAGGTCGTGCCGGCTGTGAGCCCCGCAAGCGCCTGGGTGACGTTTTCCGGCGCGAGGTTGTCTTCGAGTTAGCGTCGGGGTACGGGCAGTTTGCCGCCATAGGCGACGGTCGGCCCGTATTCGATGCACCATTCGGTGAAGCCGCCGCCCGGCGTGATTTTGCCTGAGATGGTCGCGCCGTCGGTGTTGACTTCGGAAACCGACTCTTCGGCGATCTCCGGCGGGCCCGCGGGCTGGAGTTCCTTGATCCCACCGGATGCGAAGACACCGGTTGGCTTCGTTCGCGGCGGTGATCCTGTAGTAGTAGGTCGTCCCGGTGGTCAGGCCGCCGATCGTCGCCTGCACCGCGCCGCTGAACGGGGGCGAGCCGTCGCACGGCGCTTCATTGGACAGGTTGGTCGGTTCGGTCCCGTACTTGAAGACGCAGGCGTTGATCGGAGCGCCGCCGTTGGCGACGTCGCGATCGACTTTGCCTTTGACCGTCGCGGTGGTCGCCGTGACCTCCGCGCCTTCCGTGGTCACATCGGGAATGGTGATGTTGCCGGTCCGTATGAAGGCGTCGACCCGGCCGGTGTTTGCGACGTAGACGATGTGGTTGTCTTCGTTGACGGCGACGCCTTCCGGCGAACGCAGAGCCCCGGGATAGCTGCCTTCGGCCGGCCGAATTCGCCGACGAAACCGCCAGTGGCGTTGAACTCGTTGACATGGTTGTCGTGGATCGTGTAGATGTGGCCGTCGCTGTTGTCGACTGCGATGTCCCGGGCTTCGGTCGAGTCCGGGTCGATCAGCCCGAGGTTTTCACCGGTCGGGCTGAATTTCCAGACGCCGCCGCCGCCGTAGTCGCTGATGTAGAAGTTTCCGTCGTCGTCGATCTCCATGCCGCAGACGGACTTGCCGATGTTGAACGATTCTCCGGTCGGGGTTCCGTCCGGGTTGAACTCCGGATCGGGCCACCGGTCCAGCTGCCGACCCAGACATCTCCTTCGGAGTCGACGTCGATGCCGCACACGCCCGCCGTAGCTGACGCCATTGGGTGGTGCGAAGCCGCCGGAAACGGGTTCGCCGTTCGCCTTCCAGGCTTTGATCGTGCCTTCGCCTTCCGACATGCGCGTAGATGCGGCCCTGTTCGCCTTCGCCGACCCCGCCGGCGCCGCCGGAGTTGTCGACGGCGACGTCGCTCCAGTTGCTCTGCCGGTCGTCCCGAGCTCGTCGTTGTGCGCGAGTGCCGAGAATGCGGACGGCGTGCCGGCCGAGGTGAACTTGTACCAGTAGTTGTCGTTGCCGACGATGAAGTTGCCGTTGGCCTGGTTGATGTCCATCTGGTGAATGCTCGAGAAGGGCGCGCCGCCCGGGCCGACCGAGCCGGTGCCGTCGAAGGAGCCGGCCGGGTAGGGACCGTTGTAGGCGCGGAGGTTGACGATCTTCGCCGACGCCGAGCCGGCGAAGGCCAGCGCGAGAAGCGAGGCGCAGATGGCTCCCGCGAGAATCGTGGTTCGCTCGCGCCTGTCGACTCACGGTCAGTTCTCTCCTCGAGGTCCTCATCGACTAACGCCCCCCTCCGTTGTCGGAGCTTCGCTTTCGGTGCTTCTTGGAGGCACCTCCGCCGCAGGCCGTCTGCAGCTTCATCTTGGTGTTGGAGCTGATGCCGTTCTGACCGCCGAGCTGGACCGAGGCCTTCTGGGTCTGGCCGCAGAGGCTCTTGCTGTTGACCAGGAGGCCCTTCTTGCCGCCTTCCATGTTGAGGACGAACTTGGTCACCGGCGCATCCGGGACCTTCGCGAAGGTCGCCCGCAGGCCGCCGCCCTTGGCGGTGTCGATCTTGCCCGCCAGCGCGATCTCGATCTGGCCTTTCAGATCGGCGACGAGGTCGGGCAGTTTGCTGTTCGACGAGCGCAGGTAGACCGGGCCCGAGAGCGGTTTGTCGAGCAGCGGGGTCTGGATCATCGCCTCGCCGTACTCGGACGCCGCCGGGCAGGCGTGCGCCGCGAACTGGACTTTGGTGCAGACGGTCCCGATGTGGCTCTGGTCGAGCAGCAGGGTCTTCGGCATCGCGACCTGGGTGCGGGCGATGTTCGCTTCGCCGGGCTTGGCGTTGACGGTCGCCTGCAGCGCCGGATGGCCGCGCCGCTTGGTCGAGCCCTTCAGCTTCAGGCTGAGCTTCGGGGCGAAGTTCAGGTCGGCGCAGTTCGCCACCTGGTAGAGGGCGGTCGGTTCGGCGATCGATCCCTGGTCGCCGACGATCTGGCCGTCGACCTCGAACGGGTCGCAGTTGGTCGGGTTGAGCGTGAAGCCCGGCCGGTTGAAGTCGAAGTGGAGGTATTTGATCCGCAGCGGGATCCCGTCGAGGATCTCCGGGATCCGATCGGACTGGGTCGTGATCTGCGCCGTTTCGGGGTCGACCAGGACCTTCGAGCGGACCGCGACGATGCCGAGGTCATACGGCCCCGAGACCGCCGGGACGACGAACATCAGCGAGAGCGGCGCGCCTTTGTACGGCCCCGCGAGGTAGATCTTCCCCGGCGAGTTCAGCGGGTGCGTTCCCGCTCCCGTCCCGGAGAACATCGTGCCGACCTGGCTCGCGGCCGGGCAGGCGGGGTTCGCCAGCTCGGTGACGCCCGAGTAGCCGGGCGACTGGAGCACCTGGATCGCCGACTCGGGGCAGTACGGGATTCCGGCGATCTTGGCCGAGAAGCCCGGTGGCGTCACGGTGTTGATGTGGACCATGTTCTGATCGCCGTCGACGCGGTTGGCCCGCAGCAGCAGGTTCGAGTAGACGCCGGCGGTGTTGTCGGAGGTGCCGGCGATCATCGTCGGGTTGAAGGGCCGGACCGCTCCCGGACAGGGGGTGCCGTTCGGTCCGGAGTCGATCGTGAACGAGCTCAGCGAGGACTGATTCGAGAGAGCGTTGTCCCACGGTTCGAATTCGGCTTTGACTTCGTAGCTGCCGCAATGGGTCGGCGTCGCCAGCAGGCCCCTGTCGGAGCCGAAGAAGTGGAAGTTGAACCCCTCCAGCGGTGTCTGCGGCAGGTCTTTGAACGAGACCACCATCCGGCCCGTCTGCGGGATCCAGCTGGATCGAGCCGGGCAGCTTGATGTGGGTCCCGAAACCGTCTCCGGTGATGAAGATCCGGTACTTGTTGCCGGGCTGGGGTTCGCCGATGTAGATCGCCCCCGGCAGTTCCGCCGGCAGGGCGGAGCTGTCGATCTCGATCGTGCCGATCTTCGAGATCTCCGGGCATTCGGCGGGCAGGGTCGTGCCGAAGTTGGCCTGGGCGTCGCTGCAGGAGGTCTTGCCGTCGGCCGCATTCGGGTTGATCGAGAAGCCCTCGGGGAGGGTGACGACCGTTCCCTTGAGCTCGGACGCCGACGGAACTTTTTCGCTCAGCGTCTGCGGCGCGCGCAGGTTGACGTCGAGGCCGGTCGGAGTGTCGGCCTGGGTGGTCGTCGGCTGCGCCGTCAGCGCCGGGTTGAACGCGAGCTGCTCGCAGCCCGTCGTCGCGGGCCAGGGCGCTTCGGCGTGGGTCGTTTCGCCGTCGTAGGAGAGGACGTCGACCGAGGCGGTCAGCGGGACGCCGCAGGTGGTCGGGTTCTGCAGGAAGGGGATCGTCGGCGCATCGGACGGAACCGGTTCCGAGCCGTTGCAGGGAGCGTTCGGTTCCGGCAGGTTGGCGCAGAGGTCGCTGGTGTCCTGACCCCAACCGAACGGGAACCGCAGCGGGTCGTTGGTTTTCGAGGCCGGGGTGCCCCAGAGCCTGACGTTGATCGTGTCGGCCGGCAGCAGGTGCTGGAATCCGCTGGCGAAGGTGTCGAGGCCGTAGTCGCTGCCGGTCCGGGCCGAGATTTCGATGAACCCAGGCCCGTCGATGATCGGGATCACAAAACCGATCAAGCCCGGGTTCGTCCGGCCTCGGTTCCATGTTGTACGCCGGGTTTTTGATCGTGATCGATTCCGGCGATCAGGAGGTAGACGTAGCCGATCTGAGACTCGACCGGGCATTCGGCCTGGCTGAACTCGGCCAGGGAGCAGGTCGGGATCGCCGATCGGGTTGCCGATCACGCCGGTGGGCAGGTGAACGGTGACGGCCCGCCCGTCGGAGCAGTTGCAGGGCCGCTGGGGTTGTTGAGGCGATTCCCGAACGCAGACTTCGGTCACGACGTCCGGGTGACCGCCGGCCTGGGCGGTGGTCGGGAACGCTTCGAAATGTTTGATTTCGTTGCCGGCCTGGGCGACTCCGGGGAGCAGCGCGCCGCAGACGCCGGCCACGACCAGGGCCAGCACGGACAGAGCGAGCCTCATGCGGGTGTTGCATCTCCTGCGTTCGCTCAGCCATTGGCCCGGCCCCCCTGTCGCTTCTGCGCTCGCTTCTTCTTCTTCTTCTTGCCCTTCTTCTTCACGCACTTGCCGTTCTTCTTGACCGTGCCCTTCTTGCACTTCGTCGATCTGACGTTGCCGGTCTTGCCGAGCTGGGCTCCGGTGCCGACCTGCGGCGAGGCGGGCCCGACGCTGCCGACGCCGTGGCACTCGTCGGCGGCTTTGCAGGGCGGCGGCGGCGCCTGGAACGGGAAGCCGCCGCCGGTGCGAGCGTCGTAGAACTTGATGAATTCACCGTTGTGGTCCTGCGGCACCAGGGTGTCGAAGGTCGAGAAGTAGACATCGGTCCCGTCGGCGCTCACGCCCTCGAGGCCGACCGTCATCGACGGGTAGATCAGGAGCCCGCCGCCCCAGGTGTCGGTGCTCGCCGTGCCCGAGGAGATCAGCTGCGGACGGCCTTCGGTGTACTCGTAGACATCCACTTTCCGTTCGTGTCGAACGGGACCAGGGCGGCTTTCGTCGAGAAGAACGTCCGGCCGTCATCCGACATGAACAGCCCGTTCTGGGCGGCGATGCGCATCTCCGGCCGGCGGGTCGCCGGTCGGGACGCAGGAGGCGCAGGTCATCCTGTCCTGTCCGCGTTGGCTTCAGGTTCGTAGAGATACATCTGCTTGCTGCCCTGGTTTTCGTAGCCGGTGATGTTCGGCGCCGAGGTGACGAACGCCATGTGCTGCGCCGTCGGGCGCGACTTCATCCGGACGGCAGGGCTGGCGGCGGTGAGCAGTGGTGACGAACTGCGGCGCTCCGTTGCGGTAGACGTACAGGTTGCGCTCGTCCGCCGAGCCTTGTCGCCGTCGAGCTGCTCGGGCGAGTAGAAGTAGATTTCGCCGGTCTGCGAGGTCCAGTTGTCCGGCGTATAGAATTCTTCTTCGCCGGCCGTGAAGCGGTCGATCGTGGCGTCGATCGTCTGGATGCCGCATTTTTCGACCCAGCCGACGTTGCAGTTCATCGGTGTTGCCGGCTTCACCTTCGTCGCCGGTCGAGAGGCGGATGACTTCCCCCGACGCCTCTTCCCACATGAAGAGGTCGACGCTTTCGTCGTGTGTCGTCGGCGGTCACTTTTTCGTCGGAGGTGAAGTAGACGTGGGACCCGTCGCGATCCATGGAGACGAAGTGGGCGCGGTGGCCTCCGGTGAGGTCGTAGTTGAGCGCCGGCGTGTGCATGTAGAGGTGCACGTCCCGGCGGATGAAGGTGTCGGAGACTCCGGTTTCTTCGTTTTTGCTCGGGAATTCCTGCGACGGGTTTGGCCCAGGTCGACATCAGGATGTTGGAGCCGTCCGTCGAGAGCGCCTGGATCCTCACGAACTCGTCTTTGCACTGGCGCTGCTTTCCGATTTCGTTGTTGCAGCCCTGCGGGTCCTGCGGGATGTTTCCGTCGCCCGGCAGTTTCGAGATGACCGTCGCGGTGTTGGCGGCGACATCGTTGTCATACGCCGAGCCGGGCGCGGAGGTCAGGCCACCCGGCGCGAATGCCACATCGTTCGTCCCGAAGGCGTAGTGGCGAGTAGTCCGCCGAGGCAATACCGCCGTCCGGTGAATTCTTCGCCGCTTCGGGATTTCTTCGATCATCGTCGGGAAGCGGCCGACGCTGACGCTGTTCTCGTTGGCGTCGAAGACGTACGGCCCGTTGGAGCCTGTGTCTTCGGTGTCGACGACGGAGCGGATCGTTCGACGTCGTAGTTTTCGCAGAGAGCCATGCGAGGCGCTGCAGTGGGTCCCGCCCGAGGCGAACGAGGTGCTCGCCGGAGAGGCCGGGGTAGTGGGTTTTCCAGCCGTTAGCTGGTCCGGGTCGAGACGTACAGGTCCTGGGTGATGTTCGGCGGGTTGGTCCCGCTGATCTGGCCGATCCCGCCCCAGAAGGCGAAGCGCGCCGGGCGAGCTCGCCAAGCCCGGTGTTCGACGGCTGCGGGTGGGGGATGAATTCGTTGACGATCGGCCCCAGCCCCTGGCCCGGGAACAGCTGGACCGCGCCGGCGATTTCCGGCGAGACGAGCTCGTAGGCACGGCAGTCGGGCAGGTACGCGGCGCCGCTCTCCTGGCGCACGTGGGCATTCGGGCAATTGGCGGTGAAGAAGGCGAAGGTCTGGTCGTCGCTGATGTCTTCGCCCCACTGGTTTTCGGCGACGACCCGGAAGTGATAGGTCGCCCCGACTTCGAGGTTTTCGATGTGCTGGCTGACCTGGATCGGGGTTTCGCCGCTTCCGACGGATCCGTCGGGATCGGCGCCGACTGGCCGTAGCTCGGGGAGGTCCCGTATTCGAAGCGGTAGGTCGTGGTCGTCGCCGTTGGGATTGATCGTCGCCGATCAGGTCGGCGGTGGTCGCCGTCACGTTCGGACGAGGTGAACGAGGCGATCGACGGCTCCTGCGGGGTCGTGAAGACGCGGTCGGCCCCGACCGTCGTGCCGAGGGCGTTTGTGACGACGATCCGGAAGTGGTAGGTGTGGCCTTTGCTGACCCCGATGGGCTGACTGGGCGTGACGGGTGCCCGGGGTCGAGCCGTGCCGGAACGGTGGCCGTTTTGGCGACCGTATTCCGAGTGTCAGCTCCGTACTCGAAGTAGTAGCTGGTCGCGCCCCCGCCTTCGGCGTCGATGTCGAATTTGCCATTCAGGTTGGCCGAGGTCGGAGTGAGCGCGGACGCCGGTTCGGTCGCGACGTTCCGGACGGCCGGAAGCGTCGTGAAGGTCCTGTCTTCGGCTTTGCTTTCCGATTCGCGTTTTTGGCGACGATTCGGTAGTGGTACGTTTTTCCGGCGGTCAGACCCGTGGCTTCGAATTCGAGGTCTTTGTGACCCGCCGGGCTGCCGGCGCTGACGAAGCCGCCATTGCTTTTGGTTCCGTAGCGTTTCGGCTTCGCCCCACTCGAAGTAATATTCCGTCGCTTCGCCGTTGCCCTCGAACGGACGCATGCAGTTTGGCGGTCGATGCGCGAGACGGCGGTCGCGGCTTCGGTTTTCAGGAACGGGCACGAAGTGCGGGGTGATCGTCTTGTCGATGCCCCTGCCGATTCCGCCGACGCTCGCGTTTTTGGCCACGACACGGTAGTGGTAGGTGACCTCATTGGTCCCCGGCAGGACCGCGCGTCACCGATGCGTTCGGGCCGATACGGCGGCGCCGGGGAGCAGGGAACCGGCGGTTCGCCGTATTCGGGGCTCGTGCCCCATTCGAAGAAGCATTCGGTGATCGCGCCGGCCCCGTCGGCGTCGACGGTTCCCTTGACGGTGGTGTTCGCGGTCGGGTCTTCGGTCGTCGACTTTCGGAACCTGCGACACCGGCATCTCGAAGACATAGGAGCCATTGCCGCTGAAGGCGTAGATGGCGTCGTTGACCGGGTTCACCTCCAACATCGTCGTAGATCGCGCTCAGGGCTTCGACTTTCTCGATCGGTTCGCCATTGGCGGTGCTGACGCCGTGGAGGTAGGTGTTCGGTTCGCCGGGCCCGACGTAGTAGAGGATCCCTTTGGTCGCGTTGACGGTGAAGATTCCGGCGCTTTCGGCCAGCAGAACGTGGGTCGAGTAGCCGCTGGCTTTCGTGTACTTCCAGATCGTTCCGTCTTCGGAGCGGACATACAGGTCGCTGTTTCCTTCATCAACCTCGATGCCGCAGGGGACGCCGGTGGCGCTGACGCCGACCGCTCCGACCTGGTTGCCGTTCGCGGGGTTGAACTCTTCACCACCGATTCGGCGGCCTTGTCGCCCACCCAGACGAAGCCTTCGTTGTCGACCGAGACGCCGCAGATGTTGCCGGCGAACGGAATCGGGAAGTTCTGGAGCGATTCGCCCGATGGAGTCGAGCCCGCGGAGCTGCTTGCTTTCGGTGGCGATGTAGAGGTCGCCGTCGCGGGGCCCGCCGCTGTTGTCGACGTCCGCTTCCGCGGAGTTGCCGACATAGCCGCCATCGAGCGTGGCGCCATTCGGGGGATTGACGAATGTGTAGGAGCCGATGGTCTGGAACCGCGATGATCCGCAGGTCTTCGGGCCCGATGCCGTAGAACTGGCTTTCCGTCTTGCTCCACGCGGAAGCCCGGCCGTTCCATGAGGTGCCGTTGGTGCCGTCGTTGCCGAAGACGCCGCTGACGGTCGTGTGCCGGAGTGCCGCCGAGGCGGAGCTGGCGCCGAGGGCGAGGATCAGGAGGCCGAGGACGGCGACGAGGACGCCGGGGAGGAGGCGGCCTGAGGGCGCACCACTCCCGTCATCGCCGGTCGATGCGGCGCGCCTCGAGGAAACTCCACCCATCGGGTTCCGGCCGCTGCCGGCACAATGAGTCGAATCCGCGAACCGCGATTCCGCATCCCTCACGCGCTATCTCCTCTCCCATGAGCCTCACTCTGCCGCTTTTCCCGAGCGGCGAACCGAGCGGACTCGGTTTCCCTGTTCCCTGGACTGTCGTCCCTGCTTCAGGTACGAAAGATACGCCGTACCGGAAGCGCGCTCATAACACCAGATGGCGTCACGATTGTCAAGCCGAAATTTCGGCCGACCGGGAAACCCCCTGCTATTCAGCCGCCCCCGGGTTGAACGGCGTGCCGCGAGGAGAGCGAGGTCGACTTCCAGCCGTCGGGGTCGTGCTTCATCACGAAGTAGGAGGCGGTGCCGCCGACCGGGGTGAACATGACGAAGGCGTTTTCGCCTTCGACGCGGACCTGGTAGACGGTCCCTTCGGCCGCTTTCTGGGCTTCGTCGGTGGGGCCGACGAGGAGCGATTTGAGGACCGTGGGGCAGTCGGTGCCGGCTTCTTTTTTCAGTTTCATCAGCTGTTCGAGCTGGCCGATGTTGGCTTCGGAGAGGCCGTCGCAGATCGCGTTGTAGTCGCGGGCCGCCATCGCCCGCAGGAAGGAGGCCATCGCGGTGGTGATTTCCTTTTCTTCGGAGCTTTCGGCTTCGCCGCCGAAGGTCTGGATGCTGTTGTCGCCTCCGGGCGGGGCCTTGAAGCCCTTGGTGTCGGGCTTTGCCTTTTCGGCCAGGCCGGGGCCCGAGGGGCCGCCGCCGGAGCCCGATCCTGCCTTCAGAGCCCGAGCCCGACTCGCCGTTCTTGTCTTCCTTGGAGCCCTTCGAGCCCGAGCCGCCTTCCTGATCGGCGGTGTCGGTGCTCGAGCCCTGTTCGGTGGTGGTCGCAGAGCTCGAGCCGCCGTCGGTGCCCGAGGAGGTCGTGTCAGAGCCCCCGCCGCCGCAGCCGAAGACGGCGAAGGCGAGGATGCCCAGGAGGGCGAGTGCTGTCGCGAGGCGGGGCATCAGGGGATTGTGCAACCCGGGGCTAAAGAACTTCTTAGCGACCGGTCAGGGGTTTTCGAGTTCGCGCTTGACGCCGAGCGAGAGGGCGTAGACGCAACCCTGGAACCCGTAGTTGGCGGTCGCTTCAGGCAGGGTCTTCTCGTAGACGAGGGCGCCGAGCTGGCCGGCCGGGTAGCTCGGGCTCGGGCTCTTTTCATAGCGCTCGAGTTCGTTGACCACCTTTTCCTGGTCTTCGGTCAGTTCGCTTTCGCCGATGAACGCTTCCCGAACTTCGATCGGGGTCTTGCCCTTGCATTCCCGTTCGCCGGCCTTGATCGCCTTCGCCGAGGCCTTGACTTCGGGGTCGGGCTTCGGCGGCTGGAACTCGCGATAGATGCTTTTCAACAGCGGCGAGGCCTTCTTCGGCGGCGGTTCGGGCAGCGCTTCCAGCTGAGCGCGTTCGGAGACCGTGGTCGGCTGGGTTTCATCCTCGCCCCCGCAACCAGCGGCGAGGACGAGGATGCCCATCAGGGCCAGTGCTGTGAAGGACCCGCGCAGAGCGCTCTCAGGTGTATTTGGACGGTTCGAACTTGCAGTAGCGGAAGTTGAACGCGAGGACTTCGGCATTGGCCTTGTTCGCGTTCTGCGTCAGTTTGTTGACGAACTGCTGCGCCTTCGACTTGTTGCCGGCCTTGAGCGCGGTGCCGGCGCTCTTGAACAGGTCGGCCTCGGTCTTGACGTAGCCGAGCCACTTGGTCAGCTTCGCCGCGTCTTCCGCCGGCTGTTCGACCGCCTTCAGTTCGTTGTAGGTCGTGTTGAGGGCGTTCGAGGCCTTGATGAATTTGGCCCCGGCCGTCTTCAGCTTGTCTTCCTTCACTTCCTTGCGAACCGTTTTCAGGATCTTGTCGTTGGCTTCCGAGTTCTTCTTGCAGATCGGTTCGACCTTGGTCTTGTATTCGTCCCGGGTCAGCGCCATCGCCGCGGGTGCGGCGATGGCGAGCAAGAGGGCCGCCGTGAGGCTGAGTGCGATTGCTTTCTTCATCGTCGTCTTCCTCACTTGCCCGGGGTGCACGGCCGGGTGACTTTGCCTTCCAGCTCTTTGCCACCGAAATTGAATTCGCCCCTCGCTTTCAGGGTCCCGGTTTTGCAGGTCGCCGTCAGGACGCTCTGCTTCTTGCCCTTGTAGGTGAAGGTTTTGTTGATCTTCACTTTGAACGACGTCACCGAGCCCTGGCCCGAGGTGATCGACGGGACCTGGACCTTCGCCGAGGTGCCGTACGGGCCCTTGCCCTTGCCGATCTGCGCCGTGAAGACGAAGGTCGTCGGAGCGGGGACTTTGGCGTAGACGTGGAAGATCAGCATCTGCTTGTTGCCCTGCGATCCGTTGAAGATCAGGATCGGTCCTCCGGCGGAGAACGGAGCCTGTTCGGGGAAGGCGATCTCCGCCGTCGCGTTGCCCTGCCCGATGAGGGCGTCGCCGCAGACCGACTTCGCCGTCGCGGTCAGCGTGCTCTGCAGTTTGCCGACGGTGCAGCTGGGCAGGCCCTTCGTGTTCAGATGGCCGTTCTTGTCGAATTCGACAAAGAGTTCCTTCAGCGGCGGCACGTGGGTGCCGTCGGTCGTCCCGGCTTTGCCGGAGAGGTTGAGGGTGATCGGCTGCGGTGTCGTCTTCGACAGCTTGCTCGGGGTGACCGAGCCATCGAGTTCGATCACAAGGTTCCCGAGGATCACCTTCTGGCTCTTCGCCACGGCATTTCCGACGACCAGCGCACCGATGAGAGCCATCGCCGCCAGCGCTCCGAACAGAACTCCCTTGCCTCTAAACCGCATTCCCTACCTCCTGACAGTGCATTTGCGAACAAGCTTGCTTGAAAGATTGCGGCCGTCCGCGAATTTGAAACTCGCTTTCGCGAACGGGAACTGGACCTGGGTGAAGCCATCCGGCGCCGGGCATCCGGCCGAGGCATAGCTCAGCTTTTCGCCGTGGAACGAGTACTGGCGCCGGAGAAGAAGATTGAAGGCCGAGATGAATCCGTATTCGGACGCGATCGGGGGCATCGTCCCGACCAGCTGGGTCGCGAAGGTGCCGCCCTTCTTCTTCACTTCGAAGACGATCACGTAGGTCAGCGGAAGCGGCGCGCCGGAGGCCACCTGGGCAAAGATCGCCGGGTGGCCGTTGCTGCGGCCATTGAACGCCTGGAGCTTCCCGATCGAGGAGAAGGTGGGCTGATCCGGCAGCGTCACCCGGGAGGTGACCGATCCCGATCCGATCAGGGCATTGCCGCAGGCCCGCTTTGCGCCTTCAGAGGAGATGGACCGAAGTTTCCCCAGAGAGCAGGTTGCCAAACCCTTGTTCTGCAGCTTCCCGTGGCGGTTGATTTCGAGGACGATGGTTTCCAGTTTCGGCGGCGTGACGCCCGGCTGCGAGCGACTTGATCTTGCCGCCCATCTGGACCCCGACCGGGGCCGTCCCGGTGCGGGGCAGCTTCGACGGGGTGATCGTCCCTTCGAAGGTGACGGACAGGTTGCCCTTGATGACGCGGACGGCCTGGCTGGTCGAGGCCAGCGCCAGAGCGCCGACCGCGACCACCGCCACCACCGCCGCGAGGACGGCCCTCTTTCTCCGGGTCTTCCGCATCGGTTAGCGAACGAGCGGGTAGGAGCAGATGTACTCAGCGTCGTCGGTGACGCTCTGCTCGGTCATCGTGCCTTTTCCGTCGACGACGATCGTCGAGGGGGCGATGACTTTTTCTTCTTCTTCTTCTTTGGGGGTCTCGTACGGTTTGTCGTAGTAGGTGTCGGTGTACTGGAGGTCGGTGCCGACGCCGGTGCCGAGGTTGAGCACGTCCTTGGTCGAGCGCAGTTTCAGCGGGCTCGGCAGGTAGCCGCCCTTGGCCGCGCAGGCGTCACGCGCTTTCAGGACCGAGGTCGCCACGCCGTTCGAGGAGGAGTCGAAGCAGACTCCGCGGATCAGCGTGGTGCCCGGAGGACAGGCGGCCTGATGGCCGGTGATCGTGCCGGCGTTGCCGGTCTGAGCGGCGTTGCTGGCGCTGGGCACCGTGCCGAGCGCGTTGAGGTTGATGTCCTCGCCGGTCAGCGATTTGTCGGCGACATGGCTGCCGTTGACGGCGCCGTTGGCGATCTTGCCGGTGGTGACCGACTTCCCCTTCAGCTGCTTCGCGCCGACTGAATTCTTAGGCGCCAGGCCAGCCGCGTACGCGGTTCCCCCGAGCGCGGCAATCAGAGCAATGATCGCGACGATCATCTCCGGTGAGGGCATCTTGGCCCGCTTCCTGCTCACCTCGTCCTGCATCTCTCTCCTCCGCTTTCTCCCATGTTTGCGGTTCCCTTATAGAGAGAACCCCCCTACCCACTCAAAGGTTTGGTCAGAAACCCGGCGGGATTCTAGCGCCGCCGCCGCTCCACGGGGTTTTCGCTATCAGCGATGGGCCCTGCGGCCCTTGCGCTTGGAGCTCTTGCCGGCCCCGCAGGCGGTCTTCGTGCTCACCTGCTGGGTCAGCTTTTTCCCGTTCTGGGCCGTGTATTCGACCGTCGTCTGCGAGCCCGAGGCGCAGAGGTCCCGGGTGTTGACCAGGTAGCCCTTCTTGCCGCCGGAAAGTTTCAGGCGGAAGTGGCCGATCGGGGCGTCCGGGACCACCGGCACGACCGTCCGCAGGTGGCCGCCTTTGACCGAGGCCGATTCGGCTTCGGGCATGATCGTCACCTGGCCGTCGAGGATGAAGACGACGTGCGGCAGTTTTCCGAAGCCGGAGACCGCGTAGGCGGGGCCGGTGAGGGGCGCGTCCAGCAGCGGCGTCGTCGTCGTGACCGTCCCGATCGCCTGGCGTCCCGCGCACCTTTCCGAGGCCAGCTGCGCTTTCGAGCAGATGTTGCCGAGGTGGCGCTGGTCGATCGCGAAGGCCTTCGGCAGCGTCACCGCGACCGACTTGATGTTGGCGTCGCCGTCGCGGGTCCGGAGGTCGAACTGGAGGCCCGGGTTCCCGCTGCGCGCCGTGACCTTCTTGCCGCCGAGCTGTTTGATCGTCATCGACGGCTTGAACGGAAGCGTCCCGCAGTTCACGGCCTGGAAGTAGGACGAGAAGTCGGACGACCGTTCCCTGGTCGCCGATCCCCTGCGAGTCGACCGAGAACGGCGAGCAGTTGGTCGGGTTGATCGTGAAGTTCGGCTTGTCGATGCTGACCCGGATCGAGCGCATCCGGATCGGGACGCCGCCGATGATCTGGGGCATCGCGTCGGAGACCGCGCTGACCTGGGCGGTCTTCGGGTCGACGTGGAGCGCGACGCGGACCACGACGACGCCGTAGTCGTAGGGACCGGCGAGCGCCGGGGTGATCGCGACCATGCTCAGGGGCGCGCCGTTGAGCGGCCCGCTGAGATACATCCTTCCGACCGCGTGGAACGGGTGTTCGCCCGGGCCCGGCGGCGACGTTGGTGGTCCCGACGAAGCTCGACGCCGGGCAGCTCGGAGCGGCCTGCTCGGAGCGGCCCGGCTTTGTCGCCGCGGCCTGGATCGCGGCATCCGGGCAATAGGAGAGCCCGCGCAGCGATGCCGGTGAAGCCGGGCGGCATCCTGAAGTTGACGTCGGACAGGAACTGGTCGCCGTCGTCGCGGTCGAGTTTCAGCGTGAAGGCGCTGAAGTTGCCGGCGAGCGGGTTCGAGGTGCCGGCGATCAGGCGCGGGTTGAAGGGCCGCACGTGCTCCGGGGCACGGCCTGGTGTTCGGGCCGGCGGTGATCGTCACGAACGGCGAGGAGTGCTGGGTCGCCAGGGCTCGGGTTCCACGGGGATGAGGTCCGAGGCTGCCGTGTAGAGCGTGCACTGGGTCGGCGTCGCCAGCAGGCCGCGGTCGGACGCGAAGAGGTGCAGGTCGAACGTTTCGAACGGCACCTGCGGCAGATCGGTCATCGTCACGGTCAGCTGCCCGGTGATCGGGTCGGGATGGACGTCGGCGGAGAGCTTGGCGTGGATCCCGAAGCCGTCGAAGATCATGAACAGCCGGTACTGGTTGCCGGGCTGCGGTTCGCCGATGTAGAGCGAGCCCTCGAGCGGCGAGTCGAGCGCCGGCGTGCGGACCTCGACCGTCCCGATCTTCGAGTTGTCGGGGCAGCTTCCGGCCGTGTCCTGGCCGAAGCCCGCCTGGGCGTCGCTGCAGGAGGTCTGGCCGTCGGCCGCATCGGGGTTGACGTTGAGGCCCGGCGGCAGGGTCAGGGTCGCCGAGCGGAGATTCGACGGAGTCGGAGCCTCGCCCTCGAGGAACTGTCGGGCACGCAATTCGATGTCCAACCCCGACGGGGCGTCCGATTCGGGCGTGGTCAGCCCGAGGTTGAACACCGGGTCGAAGCGCTGGTTTTCGCAGCCGGTCGTTTCCGGGTAGCTCGAGACGAAGTGCGAGGACTGATTCGGGTCCTGATAGCTGACCGCGTCGACGGTCACCGGCAGTTCGTCGCCGGTGCAGACACTCGGGTTGTCGATGAACGGCGCCGGCAGTTTCCCGGCCGGCGGGAACGGCTGCGTGATGCAGTCGGTCGAGGTTTCGCCGACGCAGCCGGGCGGTTCACCCGGTTTGCCGGGGTGGAAGCGCTCCGAGTCGTGTTCGGGGTCCGCGGGGAAGCCCCAGATCCGGAAGTCAGCGGAGCTCAGCGCGACCGACTGCGAGATGCTCAGCGCGGTCATCTTCAGCCCGTAGTCGGAGCCGCTGCGGACCGAGACCGGAATTCCGATCGGGATGTTGACCAGCGGGGCGACGAACGCCAGGCGCGCCGTTTCTTCTTCGTCGATCGTCCTCATGTTGTAGACCGGAGCCGTGCCGAGGATCGTGTTCGGGGTCCCCTGGTAGTTGGAGACGATGCTGACGATTCCGGCCTGGGAGCCGGGCTGGCAGTTGTTGAGCGCGAAGTCGGCCGCCTCGCATTTGTAGATCGCGCCCGGGTTGCCGAAGACGCCCTGCGGGAGGTTGAAGGTGAGGTCGCGCACGACCTCGGGGTCGGCCGCGTTTTCGAGCCGCATGCGGACGTTGAGGTCGGGATGGCCGCCGGCCTGCGTGTTCGAGCTGCCGACGAGGTATTCGGCGAATTCGGGGGCGGCGGAGGCGGAGGACGCCATCACCGCGCTGAGCGCGAGGGCGGCCACGAGGGCCGCGATCGTCCGCCGGACCCCACGGGCCCCGGTGGCGGCTTTGTTCCTCTCGGTGCTCATCCTCGTCCTCCCCTTGCTCCCGAACCCGCTCACTTGCCGCCTCCCCCGCTCGAGCGCTTACAGGCCTTCGCTTCCTTTTCCAACTTCTTCGCCTGCTTGTCGGCCTGCTTCGCCTGCTTGTGCAGCTTGTCCGCCTGACCGAGGAGGCGGACTTCGCCTTCCGCCGCAGCTGCGCGGCCCGCTGCTTGGCCTTCTTGGCCTTGCTTTCCAGCGATGCGCAATTCGCCTTTTCCTTCGTCTGGCGAACCGTGCCTTCGCCCGTCGCGGTGTTGATGTTCGGCGCCGGTGGCTGTTCGGTCCCCGCGCCGTGGCACTCGTCAGAGGCCGCGCACGGCTTCGGCGAGTCTTCGAACAGGAACCCGCCGCCCTCGCGGGCGTCGTAGACCTTGATCGCGCTGCCGTTGCCGTCCTGGCGGGAGAGCATGTCCCTGGTGAAGAAGAACGCGTCCTTGCCGTCGGCGCTGACCGAGAGCAGGGCCGAGTCGTCGGGGCCGAGCCCGCTCGAGATCAGCTGGGTCTTGCCGCTCGACCACTCGTAGGCGTCGGTCTTGCCGTTGGTGTCACGCAGCACGAACGAGTCCTTTGTGGTGAAGAAGACGCGCCCGTCGTCGGTCAGGCTGAGCCCGTAGGGGGTCAGCCTGACGTCGTTCTGGGCCGGCTGGAGCGTCGGCGCGCAGGACGGGCAGTCGAGGGTTCCCGACGACGTGTCGTAGCGGTAGAGCTCGGAGCGGCCCTGGTTGACGTAGCCGGTCAGCGAGAGGACGGAACTGAACAGCGCGTAGCGGCCGTCCGGCGTGACCTGGAAGTCTTCGTAGCTGTGGGTTCCGGAATCGTGGACCCCGTGCACCACGGCCGGGTTGTCGATCGGTGCGTAGGGGACTTCTTCGAACCCGAACTCGACCACTGCCGGTGACCGTCGAGGCGTAGATGTGGCCGGTGGTCGCGTTGATCGCGACGCCGCGCGAGTTGGTGCCGAGGTTTTCTGCGTTGCCGATCGTCTGGATCAGGTTGCCCGCCGAGTCGTAGCGGCCGATCTGTTTCCTTTCGTCGATGTAGATGTCATCGGTTTCGGGGTCGGCGTAGATGCCGCTCGAGATGGATGCGACTCCGACTCCTTCTTTGGTCGGCCCGGCCCCGGTGAAGTCGGCGGCCTGGAACTTCTTCGTCGGGCCGTTCGACCAGTTCGACGCGTAGACGTTGCCCGCCGTGTCCGCCGCGACCTGGCAGGGGTTCATGCCCTGGGCGTGGATGCTGGTGACCGTGTAGTTGGCGGCGCTGACCGGAGTCGTGCCCGAGGTCGGCGCCAGCCGCCAGATTCCGCCGTAGCTGTAGTCGCCGACGTAGAGGGCTCCGGTCGCCTGGTCGACGGCGACGCCGCACTGGAAGTTGAAGCCGCCGATTGAGCCGAGTTCTTCGCCGCTGCTGGCATAGATATTGACGCCGCCGAAGCTCGTCACGTAGATATCGCCGTCGAAGATCCCGCCGGAGCTGTCGAAGGCGACCTGGGCTTCGGCCGAGCCGCTGAAGAAGCTCACCAGGAGCTTGTTGCCTTCATGGGGCCCGGCGGTGAAGTTTTTCGGGTGACCTTCGGAGTCGAAGCGGCTGACGCCCTGTGGGAAGCCGCGTTCGAGCACGTAGATGTCGCCGGTCGACTGGTCGACGGCGATCGACTCGTTCGTTTTCAGGCTGGAGGCGAAGCTGGCGTTCGCGACCGGATGGTTCGGCGGCGCCTGCCCGGGCTTGACCAGGCTGGAGTCGATCGTCGCGACGAATTCCGGCGTGTCACCGGGCTTGACGATGTAGAGGTTCGCCTGGTTCGCGAGTGCCGTTGCTCGGCCCGTCGAGCAGCTCGGGGCTGACGAAGTACACGGTTCCGTCGCCGCTGGCGACTCCCGCCCCTCCGGCCATTGCGGCGACGCTGCAGTCAGGCCCGCCGGAGACGACGTTCCAGTTGGTGATCGGTTCGCAGGCGTCGGTGTTTCCGGTGCCGCCGCTGCCGGTCGAGAGCCGGGTGATCGTCGAGGTGGCTCCGACGTCGGCGACGTAGAGATCGCTGCTCGAGTCGGTGTCGCCTGCGAGCTGGTCCGGCGTCGTGAAGAACACCTTCGAGCCGTCGGAGGTCATCCCGTTGAAGATGACGCCGCTGGTCGAGTCGACGACCTGAACCGAGTTCGGGCTGCCGCCGACGTTCATGTAGAGGTCGAAGTACTCGTTTCCGTCCGTGTCTTCGCTGACCCGTTTCCCGACCAGGACCCTGTCGCCGTTGGCCGAGACGTCGAGCTCGGCGATGCCGCTGCCGGTCATCGTCGAGCCGTTCGGGAGCGTCGAGACGACATGCGTCGAGCCCGACTGGACGTCGCGCTTGTAGATCGAGACGCTGCCTTCGTTTCCGGTCGTCTCGAATTTCTTTTCGGACCCGAAGACGAAGGTCGAGCCGTCGGCGGAGAAGCGTTTGCGCACCTCTCCCGCGGGGTCAGCAGCGGGGTTCGAGCTGCCCGCCATCCCCTTTTCGATCGTTCCGTTCGAGCGCCGGAGGGGGACGTTGGTCGAGCCGTCGGCGAAGCACGGGTCGCAGATGTCTTCCCCGCCGAACGCGAACTCGCCGAGCCCGCTGTCGGCTTCGAGCAGGGGCGATCCGAAGGAGCCCGGATCGCTCATGCCGCCCGACGGGAGCCCGACGTATTGCGTGCTCCAGCCGTTGGCGCCGCGGACGGCGACATAGGGATCGCGACCGAGGTTGGTGGGATCGCCCGAGATTCCCGGCACGACGGCCGAGTCGAGCGAGTAGAGCAACCGGCCGCTGGCATCCGGGTAGGCGATCAGCGGTTTCTGCCCCGCGACCGTCGAGGAGACGACGTCGTGGCCGCCGCTATATGAGGTCGAGGCAATCTCATAGGCGCGGCAGTCGAGCAGCAGGGCCGAGCCGGTCTGCTGGCGGACCAGCGAGTTCGGACAGCTCGGTTCTTCTTCCTGGACGTAGGTGATGAATTCCTGGTCCGGACTCTGCGTCGTGCCCTGTTCGTTGCGGGCGACAAGGCGGAAGTGGAGCGGTTTGCCCGGTTCGAACCCCGAGATCAGGTCCGAGACATCGAACGGTTCGGTCAGGGATTCCGGAAGTTCGATCTCCGTTGCGTCTTCGCGACGGAGCCGCTTTTCGGGACTGGTGTGCCCGTAGGCGGTGGTCGGGCCGTATTCCCAGTAGTACCAAGTGCGGCCGCCATTGGGATCGATCGTCGCGTTGAAGTTTGCGCCATCGGTGTTGATCTTGCTGATGAACACCGGGTTCCCGGTCGGTTTGGACTGGGCGAAAAACTTTTCGGGCCCGCCGTCGGAGATGACTTCGTTTTCGTTGGCGGAGAACACCTTGACCCAGTATTCGGTGCCTTTTTTCAGCCCCCCGATGTCGGCTGTCACCCCGATGTCGCTCGAGCCTTCGAGTTCCATGCCCTCTTTGCAGGGGACAAGGGTGCCGAGGCTCGGGGTCGGGCCGTATTCGAACCAGCAGGCGATGGTCTTTTCACCGTCGGGATTCACGGTTCCGTGGAGGACCGCGCTTTCCGGGGTGGTGGGCTGGGTCGGTTTCTCGGTGTCGGTTGTCGGAACGGTGAACGAAGGGCCGCGGACGAATTTGTCGACGTGGCGCGTTTCGCCGCCGTAGTCGCGGTTGTTGGTCACGTAGACGTCGTGGGTGACCGGGTCGACAGTGATGCCGCCAGCCCCGATGAGCCCTTCGTAGCCGCCTTCCGACCCACCGAACGTGGTGACCAGACCACCCTTGGAGTCATAGAGCGAAACGAAGGATTCGTTGTTGTATTCGGGCGGAACGATGTGCGATTCGACCAGGAACACATCATCGTCGGATCGATCTATCCCGATGTGCTGCCCTGAATTGCCGTTGTTGAGTTCCTGACCGCAGCAGGAAGCATTGAGCCGGTAGAAGCGTTCCCTCTCAGGCGGCCGGGCGACGGTGCCGCCGGCGCCGTCGACGACCGGTTCGGGTGGCAGTTTGATCGCGGCCTGGGGACCGAAGCTGCCTTCTTCGTTGAAGCCGTAGAAGTTCGCCTGGCTGTCGAGCTTCAACCTGCACATATGGGGGGAGCCGAACGTGTTTTCGGTCAGGTAGGTGACTTCGGCTTTGTAGGTGTCGAGGTTGCGGAGGTGGATCTCCGGCTGGCCGTTGCTCTGGGTGAAGTCCCAGTATTCGCCGTTCGGGCCCGACGCCGAGCCGCAGCCCTGATCGAAGCTCACCCCTGGTTGAAAGCCTCCGCCAAATTTTTCTGAACGGAAGGCCGGTTCGATCAGCAGTCCGTTCGGGTGATAGCCGAAGAAGGTGCCCCCGGCCTGGAGGTAGACGTTGCCCTTGGTCGACGGGTTGTTCGAGGTGTCGACCGAGATTTCACCGCTCGCCTGGGATTCGAGGTCGATGTAGTCGCGGCCGGCTCCGTTGTTGAGGGCGCTGAAGTTCGCCGGGGTCCCGTTCTTGTTGAACTTGGAGATGATGCCCGGCGAGCCGGGCACGCTGACGTAGAGCTTTTCGGTCGCCGGCTCGTAGTCGATTCCGGCAAGCGATTTGAATTGGCCTTTGGTCGAGCCGCTGCCGTCGAACGATTCGCCCGAGTAGACGTATTTGTAGACCGTCTTTGCGCTCGCCGAGCCGACGGCGAGAAGCAGGCAGGCGGCAACCGCCGCCGCGATTCCGAACAGGATCCTGGTGGACCTCATTACCGCACCGCCTTTCTCTGGTGGCGCTTTTGTCGCGACGCCTTAGAGCCGCACGCGGTCCCCAGCTTGACCTTGCCGTTGTCTGTCCGTCCGTTCTGGCCAGTCATCTCGACCTTCGCGTTGCGGTCGGACTTGCAGAGGCTCTTGCTGTTGACGAGCAATCCCTTCTTGCCGCCCTGGAGTTCGAGGACGAACCTCGAGACCGGGGCGTCGGGCACCGCGTTGAAGGTGGCCCTGAGGCCGCCCTTCTTGGCGGTGTCGATCTTGCCTGCGAGCTCAATGTCGATCTGCCCGTGTAGGTCGGCGACCAGATCCGGGAGTTTGGTGCTCGAGGACCGCAGGTAGACCGGTCCGGTCAGCGGCTGGTCGAGGAGCGGCGTGGTCGCCGTCGCGGTGCCGTAGACCGCGTCCGCCGGGCACGAGTGCGACGAGAACTGGACCCGCGTGCAGACGGTGCCGATGTGGGAGTTGTCGAGCAGCTCGTTCTTCGGCATCGTGACGACGACCCGGCTGAGATTCGCTTCGCCCTCATTCGTCGTCAGCTCCGTCCTCACGGCCGGGTGGCCGCGGCGCTTGGTCGAGCCCTTCAACGACAGGGAGAGCTTCGGGTCGAAGTTCAGGTTGGCGCAGTTGGCGACCTGGAAGTGGCTCTGCGCGCTGAACGCCCCGCCTTCGTTCCCGAACATCGTCGTGTCGACGCTGTGCGGCCCGCAGTTCGTCGGGTTCAGGGCGAAGCCCGGCCGGTCGAGGTTGACCAGCAGCGAGCGGATGCGGAGCGGCACGCCTTCGAGGATCTCCGGGATCGGGTCGGAGGCCGTCCTGACCTGGGCGGTGACCGGGTCGACGGAGATCGCCGAGCGGACGACGACGTTGCCGAGGTCATACGGACCCGAGACCGCGGGGACGACGACGACGAGGCTCAGCGGAGCTCCCTTATATGGACCGGCCAGGTAGACCTGCCCCGGCGTGTAGAGCGGATGGTTGCCGGCTCCGGTTCCCGCTGTGGCGGTGCCGATCCGGCTCGCCGCCGGGCAGGCGGGCGAGGCCATCTCGGATTTGCCCGAGTAGCCAGGGCTCTGCAGGGTCGAGATCGCCGACTCGGAGCAGTAGGGGACCCCCTTCAGCGTGGCCGCGAAGCCAGGCGCCGTGTTGACGTTCAGGCCCGTCAGGTTCTGGTCACCATCGCTGCGGGAGACCGTGATGCTGAACGGGCTGTGGGCACCCGCGGTGTTGTTGGCGACACCGGTCTGGGTCGACGGCGTAAAGGGCCTCGTCCCGCCGGGACAGGCGCTTCCGTTCGGCCCGCCGGTGAAGTCCATGAAGCCGGTCGAGTGGGAGTTGAGGAGTTTGTTGTTCCACGGCACGAACTCGGTCTGGACGGGAGTGTGCCCGCACTTCGGAGGCGAGGCGAAGAGCCCGCGTTCGGAGCCGAAGACGTGGACGTCGAACTCCTGCAGCGGCGCCTGCGGCAGGTCTTCGAAGGCGAGGGTCAGCTGGCCGGTCTGGGGATTCGGCCGCACCGAGCCGAGCAGCTTGATGTGGGTGGCGAAGCCATCCGCGGCGAGGATCACCCGGTACGGTTCTCCCGGTTTTGGTTCGGCCAGGTAGATCGCGCCCGGAATCGGCCCAGGAAGCGCGGCGACGTCGAGGGTCAGGCCGGCGATCTTCGAGAACTCCGGGCAGTGGGCTTCGAACAGGGTGCCGATATTCGCCTGGATGTCTGGGCAGGCGATCTTGCCGTCGGCCGCGTTCGGATTGATCGTGAAACCTTCCGGCAGCGTGATCAGCGAGGTCCGGAGCTCCGAGGAGGCCGGCGTTTCGCCGCTCTGTGACTGCGGGATTTTGATCGTCAGGTCGAGGCCCGAAGCCGTGTCGGAGCGGTCGGTCGTCGGCTTGGCGAGAACGCTGGGCGAGAAGCTCAGCTGTTGGCAGCCGGTCGTCGGCGGGTACGGCGCCGTTTCGGACTTTTCATAGTCGTCGTAGTATTCGACGTCCGCGACACCGGTCAATTCGGCTCCGCAGGTGGTCGGGTTCTGCAGGAACGGCTTTTCCGGGATATTCGATTTCGCGAAGGTCGGCGCAAACGGAGGGCCGCTGCACCCGTTCTGGTAGTCGGTGCAGGCCGCGAGACCGGTGAGGGGAGCGATGAACCTGTGTTTGTTGTGTATCGGTGAGGCCGGCACCCCCCAGAGGTTCGTTTCGAGTGAGTTGACTCCGAGCTTGATCTGCGGAGTCGAGACGGTGTCGAGGCCATAGTCGCTGTCGGTCCGCGAGCTCAGTTCGAGGAACGTCGGTGCCGCGATCAGCGGCACGGTGAAGCCGAGGAGGCCCGCCTGTTCCGGGCTCGTCTCCATGTTGTAGAGGGGGAAGAAGATCCCGAAGATCCCGAAGTTCGGGATCGCCACCGTCCCGACCTGGGAGTCGACCGGGCAGGAGGCCGAGCTGAACTCGGTCAGGCTGCATTTCGGGGTGACGTGAGGGTCGCCGATGACGCCGGTCGGCGCATGGACCTTGAGCCGCCGGAAGACCGGCAGGCTCTGGTCACAGAAGGAGCCGCCGCAGAACAGGCCGCCGCTTTTCCATTCGGTGACGAAGTTCAGGTCCGGGTGTCCTCCGGCCTGGGTGTCGCTGGGTTCGATTTCGAACTTGATGAATCCAAGTTTGTCTTCGATTTCTTCCCGCGACGCCGCCGACGCGTGACTCGAGATCGCCGCGAACGCGCACACGAATGCCAGCAGGGCGAGCAGCAGCGCGACCCCCCGAACTGGGGTGAAGCCCGAAGCCGCTCGACCAGACATCGTCATCCCAATCTCCTCGCCGCTCGTCGTCCGATCAGCCATTGCTCCGACCCCCCTGCTTGGCCCGGACATTTCGCTTGTGGGCCTTCTTCTTTTTCTTGTGCTTCGCCTTCTTCTTCTTCTTGGCCGGCTTCTCTTCCACCACGTTGCCGCCCGACCCCAGAACGGTCCCGGACGTGATCGTCGGGGGGGTCGGCGGCGAGCTGTCGGTGCCGTGGCACTCATCCGCCGCGGCGCACGGCGCCGACGTCGGGGGCTGGGCGAACCCGCCGTTGGTGCGGGCGTCGTAGAACTTCACGTACTGACCGTTGTGGTCTTCGTCGACCAGGGTGGCGAAGGTCGAGAAGTAGACATCGGTGCCGTCGCGGCTTACCGCCTCGAGGCCCGTCGTCTCCGGTCTGGCGAAGAGACCGAGCACTTCGCTTTCGCCGGTGAAGTCCCGCGCGGCGAGGGCGCCGCTGATCAGCTGCGGCCGGCCCCCGATGTACTCGTAGACGTCGGTGACCGTTCCGTTTTTGTCACGTGGGACGAGCTGGTCCTTCGTCGCAAAGAAGGTCCGGCCGTCGTCGGACATGAAATGCCCGCCCTGACTGACGGCAACGTCTTTCGTCGGTGGCCCTTCCGGGTTGCAGGACGCACAGACCAGAGTTTCGTTGTCGGAGTCGAAGAGGTAGACCTCTCGGAAGCCTCTGTTGTCATACGAGGTCAGCCTCGATGCCGTCAGGAAGGCCGCGAACCTGCCGTCCTGCGAGATCGTCATCCGGTTGACTTCGGTGCCGACGTCCATCGTCGCCACGAACTGGACCGTGCCGTCACTGTGAGCGGCGTAGAGGTTGCGCTGGTTCGGAATCCCGAAGTGTGTCCCGTCGAGAAGCTCGGGCGAGTAGAAGTAGACGTCGCCCGTGTTTTCGGCGCTGACATCGTCCAGTCCGTGGGCCTCGAAGAATGGGACGCCCGAGTTGCCGAACGGGATTTCCTGGAGCATCGCGTAGCGCCGTTCGGTGTTGGGCACTTCGACGCCGCAGCCTTCGATCCAGGTCGCGCTGCATTCGTCCTCGTTCCCTTTGCCGTTGCCGAGAGAGAGAAGGGTCAGGGTGTCGGATGACTCATCCCAGCGGTAGAGATCGATGCTGTTGTCTTCGTCGTCCGGGGTCAGCTCTTCTTCGCTGGTGAAGGTGACCTTCGAGCCGTCCCTGGTCATGCCGACGAATTCGATCGCGGTACCCTTCGAGACGTCGTAATGGAGCGCGTCGTTGACGCTCATGTAGAGGTGGTACGGAGGTCCGGGCGGGACTCCCCCTTCGGTCATCATCAGGATGTGGGAGCCGTCGGTGGAGATGCCGGGGAACTGGATCGCTTTCGTCGATTCCCCGTTCTGGGGGATCATGGCGCCACCGGGCAGGCGTGAGATCAGTTCGACCGAGCGGTGCTCGATGTCGTTGTCGTAGGCCGAGCCGGCGCCCGTCGTCTGCCCCTCGGGCGTGAAGGCGACACCGGGATACGGTTCGCCGAATATGCCTTTCGCTTCGTTGGAGGAGAAGGCATAGTTGGAAAGGTCTCCCGAGCTCCGGTGCGAGCCTTTGTATTCGTTGGCCCCGGGAATGATGTTCGAGATCGAGGGCAGACGTTCGATGAATTTGCCCTGCGCGCTGTAGAGGTACGCCAGCGATTCGCGTTCTTCGCTGCCGAACGCATCGGTGTTGTATTCGAGGCAGAAGCTCATCGAGTCCGAGCACTCCTTGCCCGATGGCGTGCCGAAGTGGTCGTCCAACCCCGGCAGCGTCGTCACCCAGCCGCTGTTGGTGCGGGTGGCGAGGTAGCTGTCGGTCGAGAGGAGGTTGGGGGCGGCGAGGCCGTTGATGGTGCCGAGAAGGCCGTAGAACATGAACCGCGGCGGCCCCGTCGCCAGCCCGTTGTTGAGCGCCCACATTCCCCTCTCAGCAAGCGGGTCCTGGCTTTCCCCGAAGAGGTCCCATGCCTCCTGGGACGGGAAGAGCTGGACCGCGCCCGAAGATCCGGGAGAAACGAGCTCATAGGCGCGGCAATCCGGAAGGTAGGACGACGCCGTCTCCTGGCGCACGTGGTCGTTCGGGCAGGCGGGGGGCGCGAAGTCGAAGGTGGTGTCGGTGCTGAACGCGGTGCCCCAGGGGTCGTTGGTCGCGACGACCCGGAAGTGGTAGGTGACACCGGGCGTCAAACCCGTGATCCGCTGTTCGACTTCGACCGGTTCGGTGCCGGAGCCGATGTCCTCGTCCGGAATCGGGATCGATGTCCCGTATGCCGTGCTGGGCCCGTACTCGAAGTGATAGGTCGTCGGATAGCCGACCGGGTTGATCGTCGCGTTCAGCGTCGCCGCGGTTTCGGTCAGTCCGCTGGCCTGGACTCCGCTGATGTCCGGCGTCGACGCGGTGCGGAAGACCTGGTCTTCACCAACGGTCGTTCCGTTCGCGTTGCTGGCGACGATCCGGTAGTGGAACACCTTGCCGGACGGGAGCCCCGAGATCGGGGCGGTTTTGGTCGTGACACCCGACCCGGAGCCGGCGCTCAGTTTCCGGTCTGCTGGCCGTAGTTGGTGTCAACCCCATATTTGAAGAAGTATTCGGTCGGGATCCCGTCCGGGTCGAGCGAACCGCGGAGGGTGACTTCGTGTTCGGCGACCGGGGATGGTGCGAGGGTCTTCACTTTCAGCACGAAGGCCGGCACGAAGGTGCGATCGATGCCGAGGTTCGTCCCTTTTTCGTTGGTGACTTTGAATCGATAGTGGTACGGGGTCCCGCTGGTGAGGCCGGTCGGTTCCGCTTCGACGGTGCTGTCGGTGCTGAAGGCGCTGGGCGTGCAGGCCACGGGCGTTCCGCCATAGGCCGTCGTCGTGCCGATCTGCAGTTCGCAGTTGGTCACGGGGGTGCCGCCGTCGAGATCGACGTCGCCGGTGAGTTCCGCCGATTGATGGCCGATGTGGTCGACGTCGACCTGGTTGGTGCGAACGTCGGGCAGGATCTGTCCCGGGCCGAACTTGGAGATTTCCACGTTCGGCGCCGAGCTGAACACGAGATGGCTCTTGGTCACCGCTATCCCGGGGGAGGCGACGTTGCCCGCGGTTCCGAACGAGGGCGCCGCGAGGTGCGCGGGATCCTGGGCATTTCCTTCGCTGAAGGCTTCGATTTTGTTGCCCCGGTTCACGTAGAGGTCGTTGCGACCGCTCGGGTCAACCGCGATGTGTATCCCGCCGTTGAATCCTTCGAAGAGCGGATAGGGGGCGAACGGCGATGGCGTGCCGGTGAACTGTTCCCGTTCGGCCGAAAGCGAAGGCGGGAAGTTGGTGAAGAGCTGGTCCGGCTCGAACTTTTTCGGCCCGTTGTTGACCGTCCAGACTGCGCCGTGGCCGTCGGCGGCGACTCGGTTGCCCTCGCTGAAGACTTCCGCGCCCCCGGTGTACATGCGGGCGACTTCGTTGTAGCCGATGTTGTATTTCGAGACCCGGTTTTCGTTCAGGTAGTAGAGGGACCCATCGGGCCCGACGTCGATGTCCTTGGAATCACCGGCGAACTGCGGGACGACGATCGTCCCGCGGAATTCACCGCTCGGGGCGAAGATCTGGATGTCTTCGCTTCCCCCGGAGAGGCCGGAGCCGCCGGCGAGGATGTAGATCAGACCCGCGTTCGGCCCGCCCGAGTTGTCGACCGCGATGTGCCCGCCTGCGAAGCCCGCTGCCAGCGACCCGTTGGGCGCGCCCGGATTTCCGATCAGCTGGTTGCCGGCGATGTACGATTTCACCGCTTCCCAGTTGACCGGAGCGCCGCTGTAGTTGACCGCGAAGATCGCGGCGTTCGGCGCTCCACTGAACTCGCAGTAGATGTAGAGCTTCTGACGGGTTTCGTCAACGGCGATGTCCTGGATGTTGGCGTTCGGGTTGTCGGCGCAGCCCGACGGGAATTTCGCCTGCAGTTCGGTGTGGTCGAAGATCGCAAACGCCGGGCTCGCGACCGCAAGCGAGCCGACGATCGTCAGGCCGAGGGCGAGGAGCGTACGAAGCCCGATGCCCATCCGATTCCCCTTTGCTCCGCCTGTGCGCCTCACTTGCCGCTCCCCCCGATCGTGCTCCTACATGAGTTCGCTTCCTTGTTCAGCTTCGTCGCCTGCTTCGACGCGCCCTTGGCCTGCTTATGAAGGGATTTGGCCTGTTTGCCCTTTGCCTTCTTCGCCTTGCTGCGCAGGCGCTTGGCCTTTTCTTCCTGCTGCTTCGCCTGGCGGCTCAACTTGTCGCAGGACGCCGTCGACTTTTCGCTCGGCGGTTCCGCGACGGTCGTGAAGGTCTGGTCCGGTCCGTAACTGACGCCCTCCGCGTTGGTCGCGGCGATCCGGAAGTGGTAGGTGGTTCCCGGCGTCAGATTGGTGACATCGGCATCCACCTGGTGTGAGATCAGGCTTTCCCCGATCGGGACCCCGGGCGTGTTCTGACCATAGGCAGCCGCTGGTCCCGTACTGGAAGCTGACCGTGGTCGGGCTTGCCACCGCCGCGACCAATCCGCCGAGGTGCGCCGAGGTCTTCGCGACTGCCGACGACGAGGTCTGATCGATCCGTGGCACGCCGGGCGTCACGAAGCTGATCTCTTCACCCTCGGTGGTCCCCCTGAAGTTCGCCGCCACGACGCGGACGAAGTAGATCGTCCCGGGGACAAGGCCGGTCAGTTCCTGGCTGACCTGGATCGGCTCATTGTCGGGGCCACCGATCGGTTCGCTGAAGGGCGTCGCCGTCCCGTATTCATGAGTTTCCCCCCACTCGAAGAGGTAGATCGTCTGCCAGTGGTTGGGGTTGACATCGGTCGAGACCGTCGCAGTCGTCGGGGTCACGGTCACCGCTTCGGTGTTTTCGATCCCCGGCTTCGGAGCTTCCGGCGCGACGAAGGTCAGGTCCTGTCCTTTGGTTGTGCCGAAGCTGTTTTTGGCGACTACCCGGTAGTGGTATGTCAGGAAGCCGTTGAACTGGGTGATTTCGGCTGCGGCCGGTGTCAGGCCCGCCGTGGTGCCGGCGTCCAGTTCGCCGGTGTTCGTTCCGTACGCAGTCGTCAACCCGTATTCGAAGAAATATTTCGTATCGAGGTTGTCGCCCTGGAACTGTGCGTTGAGGGTGATGCTGTCCTGATCGACCGACGAGACTGGTTTGGTTTCGAGCGCGGTCACGGCAGGATGGGTCGTGAATGTCATGTCGTCGCCTTTGCTGGTCCCGATCGAGTTGATCGCGACGACCCGGTAGTGGTAGAGCGTCTCCAGTTCGAGGCCGGGCAGAGCCTGGGGTGCCTGGGTGGCTCCCGTCGGAGTCGGCAGGGTCAGGATCGGAGTCGAGTTTCCGTATCCCTGGTTCGTGCCCCATTCGTAGAAGTATTCGGTCTGCGACCCCTCTCCGGTGAACGAGGCGTTGAGGGTGGCGCTGCGGGGGGCGACGTTGGTCGCGGATTCGGTCTTGATGCCCAATACCGCCCTGGTTTTGAAGGTCTTGACGGCCCGTTCGCCGTGCCGTTCGGCATTGCGTCGCGCGAAGGCGGTAGTGGAAGCCTTCCTCGACGGTGAGCCCGCTGAGGTCGGCCGCGACGTCTTCGCGAGGACGCGAACGGCGCCGCCGGTTCGCAGGGCACCGAGGTCGCGCTGGCGAATTTGCTCGAGTTGAAGAGGCTGTCTTTGACGTACTGGAATTCGCACCGGTGATTTCGCCTGCACCCGCCGGGTCGACATGTCCGTGGAGCACCGCTTCGGAATGGAGTACTCCGGTCGGGTCCTGGGTTATCGCGTCGGGAACGACGACCGGTTTGTAGATCTTGACTTCCTGGGGACCGCTGAAGATGCCGTCCGAGACGTAGACCTTCCCGGTCGGCGCCGTTGACCTGCACGCCGCCGACTTCGTGCTCAGTTCTCCCACACCGAATTCCTCGATCGGGGAGTCGGTGGAGTCGAACCTGCGCGATTTTTCCGTTCAGGCCGACGTAGACGTCGTCGTTGGAGGGGTCGACGGCGGGCCCGCGGGCGCCGGAGATGATCGACGTGCTGGTGCCCGCGGTATACGGTTTTGAGGGCGGTCCGAAGGAGTCGGGGCAAAGCGATGGAGTGTGCCGGTGCTCGTATGTTCCGAGCCCGAGCTGATCAGCAGCGACTTGTTCGTGTCGACCGCCGTGCGGCAGGGACTGTTGAAGTCGAGCGGACGGATCGTCCCGGTCGCCGGAACCATCTGCTGGTGATGGGTCGCCCATTCGAGCGGCGCATAGCGGTCGACGAAGGTGAACGATGATCTGGCCTTCCGCATGGGTGACATAGAGGTTGCCTTCGTCGTCGACCGCGACTCCGCACGGCGCCTCATTGCCGTATTCGGTGTCGCCGGGGATGTTCGTGATCGGGCCGACATTGGTTCCGTCCGGCAGGAAGACCTGCACGCGCGCGCCGAAGCTGCTTGCGCCGACGTAGATGACCCCCTGATTGGGCCCGCCGGAGTTGTCGACGGCGATCTGGGTGCAGGAGAACCCTGGACCTCCGCAGTTCACGGGCAGCGCGTTGGTGCCGGAGGCGCCGTCCTGTTCGAATTTGGATTTCGCAGGTGCCCGAGCCGGTCACTTTCGTGCAGGTCATTTTCGGTGGTTCGTTTCGGCGAAAGTTCCTTCGAATTGGACGACTGGATTGAAGGGTCCGCTTGCGACGCAGAAGGTGCCGCCGCACTTCGTTTCCAGTGCCGATTTGATGTTGGTCTGGAGAGTTCGAAGCTTCGTTGCGTCCATTCGATCGCCGGCGTCGTTTCCGCGTTCGGGCAGGTGAGGGTGAAGCTGTCGGCGAATTCCCACGGCTGCCTTTCGAAGTGGACGGTCTGGTGACTCATTCGGGCCGGGAACCCCGGGCCAGTTGACCGGGTTGCCTGCGAGGTCGAACCTCTGGAAGGAGCCCTGGCCGCCGGTGTTGACTACGTAGAGACGTTCGGCTTCTTCGTCGATCGCCATGCTGCCGGGGCGGGGGATTCGCCTCGCCCGGCGACCAGTTTGAAGCTGCTTTCGAACTGGTGGATCGTCGCGGCCGGGGCTGAGGAGGCGATCAGAAGCGACGTCAGCGCAGCGAGCGATCAGCGCCAGACCCAGTCCCTTCAACAGGTTGGCCGCGGACGCACCGCTCCCGTCAGAGGACGGAGTGACGCACGAGGTCGCCGGCGGATCCGCTCTGGACATGCCGGCCAGAAACGCCGGCAGGGTCAATCGACCTCGCGAACCGCGATCCCGCGTCTTTCACTCGCTCTCCCCTCATATCTGTCCCTGACCGCTCCCCCCGGAGACGCAAGAAGGTCTCCTGCCTGGAGCCGGTCAGGCTCCGATCCCTTTCCTGTCCTGTTGCCGCCACCCATGGCGGCCCCCTGTTGTCCGTTCCCCACCGTGAGAAACACGACGGTTCACAGACGGCGCGGGATAAGAACACATTCGGACTCGTCTGTCAAGAAGCGGTACCGGAACAGCCGGGTCCTCCACTGATTCGGATCCGGATTTCCGCTGTAAATCGCGGAATCTCGGGGATTGTGAAAGTTGGACACGGAGGTACTAATGTCTCAATTGTGGGTATCGCGAGTACGGGTGGACGATCGGACATCGGAGGGAGTCGCAATTGACATCGCGTCTCCCCGGGGCGAGACTGCCGCCGCGATGGCCGAGGAGCGCGGGGAGAGTGAAAGCCGGATGTCCGGCGGGGGCGGAGCAGACGCCGAGCGGACCCCGTGGGGAAAAGTCGACCGGCTTCGCGAGCGGATGCTGCGGCCCGGCCCGCAGCCGTCGCGTGAGGAGGGGGCGCGAAACCAGCTCGAGCGCCTCTACGGGGCGATGGTCGCCTCCGTCGCCGACAAGGGCTACGCCGCGACCACGGTCGGCGATCTGCTCGAGATCTCCGGAGTCTCACGGAGCTCCTTCTACGACCTCTTCCGCGACAAGGAGGACTGCTTCCTTGCGACCTTCGATGCCCTTCTCGAGCTCGGGATGGCGATCGTCCAGACCGAGATGAACGGCGAGGGGACGCTGGAGGAGAGGGCGCGGCGCGGGATGCGGAAAATGCTGGAGTCGGTCGTCGTGCAACCGGCGGCCGCCGATCTCTGCTTCAACCACCCCTACGACCTCGGGCCGCGTGGCCATGAGGCCCTCGAAAAGGCGATGACGCGGTTCGGCGAGATCATCGGGCCGGCGCTGGCCGAGCTGACCGGCCGCGAGGAACTTCCTCCGCAGATGGTCCGGGCGCTCCTCGGAGGTGCGCAGCTGATCATCCAGGTCCACCTCCGGCGCGGCGAAGAGAGGGACCTGCCCGACCTCGCCGACCACATGATGGACTGGGCGCTGAGCTACGAGGCGCCGCCCGTTCCGCTGCGCCTGACCGGCCGCCACCCGCGCGAATTCGAGAGCCACCCCCCCGCCTTCGTCAACTACAGCCAGCCGGAGCGGATCGTCAGGGCGCTCGCGGCGGTCGCCGGCGAACGCGGCTACCCGGCGGTGACGATCGCCGAGATCGCCGCCCGGGCGCAGATGTCGCAGGCGACCTTCTACGCCAACTTCGACGACAAGGAAGCGGCGCTGCTGGCGACGCTCGACTCGGCGGCGGCGCAGGCGATGGCGGTGATGGGGCCGGCGGCGCGGCGCTCGCCGGACTGGCCCAACGCCCTCCGCGCCGGCTTCGGGGCCCTCTGCTTCTTCAGCGCGACCGAGCCGGACTTCGCGAGGCTGGCCAACGTCGAGGCCTCGGCCGCCGGGCCGAAGGCGCTGGCGCAGCGCGACCGCTCGATCGAGCAGATGCGGATCCTGATGAAACCGGGGTTCATGCTCAACCCCGATGTCCCGCTCTTCGTCGCCGACGCGATCATCGGCGCGGTCTGGGGCCTCTTCTACCAGACGATCGTCGGCAAGGGGCCGCAGGGAATGCCCGAGATCGCGCCGCTCGCCAGCTACATCGCACTGTCCCCGTTCATCGGCGCCGAGGCGGCTGCCGAGGTCGCCAACGGCGACGGACGGGGCCCGAGAGACTGAGAGGGGCGAGCGGTCAACCCCGGGTCAGCCGGTGAGGTTTGGCCGACCCGGGGTGCTGTCCGCTTGCTTCTTGCCGTCGTCGTGGGAAATCGACTTCGGCGTTTCACTTCTCGGTGATCGGTGGGAAATTCCGACACCGTCGGCCTGGGTGAGTCGGCTTCGGGGCTGCTCCGGAAAGTGCCCGGAAACCGACTCACTTCAGGCCTGACTGGGACCCTGCCTTTGAGGCTGGCCCCGCAACCGAGGCCAGGCCCACAGACGCGCAGGATGAGAACACAGCGGGACTCCAATGTCAAGATCGAGCTTGACGGACACCGATGTACCGTCAGCGGCGAGGTGCCTCAAATGGCTCTGGGGTGCGGGAATCGGCCCTGTTCCGCCGAGCTCGGTGCTGAACACGTTCTAAACATGCCGGTACGCGAAAACCGGGCCCGTCGGGCACTCTCGAGGCGTCAGGACTCGGTGCTGGCGAACTTGTAGCCGACGCCGCGCACGGTGACGACGAGCTCGGGGTTCTGCGGGTCCCGCTCGACCTTCTGGCGAAGGTTGGAGATGTGGACGTCACAGGCCCGCTCATCGCCGTCGAACTCGGTCTGCCAGAGCTCCTCCATGATCTGGCGCCGGGCGAACACCTCGCCCGGGCGGGCGACGAGGAGCCGCAGGAGCTGAAACTCGGAGCGGGTCAGGTTGACCGGGACGTCGCGCACCGTGGCGACGTGACGGACGAGGTCGATCGCGACCGGGCCCGATTCGATCCGCACCGCCTGCGGGAGCGGGGCGCGGTCGAGCTCACGGCGGCGAAGCTGGGCGCGGACCCGGCCGAGCAGCTCGCGGACCGAGAACGGCTTGGTCACGTAGTCGTCGGCGCCGACCTCGAGGCCGACGACCTTGTCGACCTCGGCGTCCTTCGCGGTCAGGACGATGATCGGCACCGCGCTGCGGGAGCGGACGTCGCGGCAGATGTCGAGGCCGCTCGGCCCGGGCATCATGATGTCGAGGATCAGGAGGTCGTAGGGGATTCCGTCGCCGAGCATGGCGACCGCCTCGTCGCCGTCGGCGGCGGGGGTGACCTCGAAGCCCTCCTGGGCCAGCGCGTAGCCGACCGAGTCGCGGACCGAGGGCTCGTCGTCGGCGATCAGGATGTGGCCGCTGCTCATCGCGCTCTCCTCATGCGACCGGGGTCGGGCTCGGTTGGGCGAGCGGGAGGCGGACCCAGAAGGTGCTGCCCTCGCCCTCGACGGAGCTGGCGCCGATCTCGCCGCCCATCACGTCGACCATCCGCCTCGCGATCGCGAGGCCGAGGCCGAAGCCCTCGTGCTTGCGGGTCTCGGAGCGACGGTAGAAGCGCTCGAAGACGCGCTCGATCTCAGCTTCCGGAATCCCGGACCCGGTGTCGATCACAGCCAGCTCAACTCCCGTATTCCCATCACGGCGGCCGCGAACGGTAACGGTCCCGGGAGGTGGCGTGTTCTTGAAGGCGTTGGTCAGCAGCCCGACCATCACCTGGCGCAGCAGGGTCGGGTCGCCCTCGGCGGCGAGGTCGGGCTCGATCTCGACGACCAGATCGACGTGGCGGGGCGCCTCGACGGCCTCGACGACATCGCGGATCGCGGCCGGGACGTCGACGATCTCCGCCTCGCCGGGGCCGACGGACTCGACCCGCGCCAGGGTCAGCAGCGAGCGGGTCAGCCGGTTCATCCTCTCGGTGTCCTCGGCGAGGTGGCCGAGGAAGTGGTCGAGCGCTTTCGGGTCGTCCTTGGCCCCCTCCTGCAGGACCTCGATCGCGCTCGATATCCCGGCCAGCGGGTTGCGCAGCTCGTGCGCCGCGTTGGAGATGAAGTCGGCTTCGGCGAGCTCGCGGCGCATCTCTTCGGTGCGGTCGCGGGCGACGATCAGGACCGCCCTCTCGTCGGGCAGGGCGCGAGCGGTCATCGCGAAGGCACGGTCGCCGATCCGCAGCGCCGGGTGGGCGGCGAAGCCGTGCTCGACCGCCCTGTTCGTGTGGGGCAGCATCGCCTCCGGCAGCAGGCCGGTCGAGTCGATCATGCTTTCCGCGGCGCTGTTGGAGAAGCGCAGCGGCCCGTCCTGGTCGACGACGATGACGGCGTCGGTGAGGCCGTCGAAGATCGCCTGCAGCTTGTTGCGGTCGGCGGTGAGGACGCCGAAGCTCTCTTTCAACGAGGTCCGCATCGACTCCAGCGAGAGGGCGAGCTGCCCGATCTCGTCGCGGCCACCGGCCTCCAGCGGCACCTCGAAGGACCCCGCCGCCATCTCGCCGGCGGCTCTCGAAAGGCGGGTGACACGGTGGGTGATCCCGACCGCGATCAGGAAGCCGGCGAGGATCCCGAGGACGAGCGCGACCAGGACCGCCTTCGGGCGATCACCGAGCGCGTAGATCGCCCCGGCCGTGATCAGGCTGACCGCGGCGAAGGCCCCAGACAGCCACAGTCGCATCCCGATCCGCTTCATGAAGGTTTACTAACACAATGCCGCCTGGGTTGCATGGGAGAATCGTTCTGGATGCGGACCCTGGTCTTCATACCCGCCTGGAACGAGGAGACCTCGGTCGCCGCGGTGATCGCCGGCGTCCGCGAGCGGCTCCCCGACGCCGACGTCCTCGTCGTCGACGACGGCTCGGTCGACCGCACCGCCGTCGTCGCCCGGGATGCCGGAGCGCTGGTCGCCTCGCTGCCGTTCAACCAGGGCCTCGGGGCCGCCCTGCAGACCGGCTACCTCTACGCCCTCCGACAGGGCTATGAGTTCTGCGCCCACCTCGACGCCGACGGCCAGCACCCGCCGCCGGAGGTGGCGCGACTGCTGGAGGAGGTCGAGGCGGACCGCGCCGACCTCGTGATCGGGTCCCGCTACCGCGACCCGGGCCAGGCCGAGACCGACGACTACCGGCCGACCATCTCTCGCCGGATCGGGACCAGCGTCTTCCGCTTCTTCCTCACCCTCGCGACCCGCCAGCGGTTCACCGACACGACGAGCGGGATGCGGGCGGCGAACCGCAGGGTGATGCAGCTCTTCAGCGAGAACTACTCGCCGGACTTCGCCGAGATCGAGTCGCTGCAGCTCGCCGTCCGCCAGGGGCTGCGGGTCGAGGAGGTGCCGGTGCGGATGCTGGAGCGGGCCGGCGGGACCTCGTTCCTGACGCCGCTGCGCTCGGCCTTCTTCATCTTCAAGGGGCTGATCGTGCTGCTGGTCGGCCAGTTCCGGCCACGGCGGGTGGAGGCGGAGCGATGAACCTGCTCCTCGCCGCGTCCTCGGAGCATCCCTCGGTCCACCTGACCGCGCAGACGCGGATCCTGGCGGCGATCATCGCGGTCGCGTTCATGGTGATGATCCTCGAGCTGATCAGGCGCGACCGCCTTCAGGAGCGCTACAGCATCGTCTGGTTCGTGGCCGGGACCGCGATGCTTCTCGGCGCCGCCTTCCCCGGCCTGCTGACGCTCGCCGCCGACATCATGGGGGTCCGCGACACCAACGTCGCCCTGTTCTCGATCGTCCTCCTCCTGCTGCTCGCCCTGGCGCTCAACTTCAGCGTGATCATGTCCCGGCAGGCGGCCCAGATCACCCGCCTCGCCCAGGAGCGCGCGATCGAAAAGGCCCGCGAGCAGGCGGCTAGCGGGAACGGAGGGTCCGCTCCAGCTCGTACAGAAGAGCCTCCAGCGCAAGCTCCTCGGAGACATTGAGGTCGAGCCGGCGGCGGGTGTCCTGGACGATCTCGGCGGCCTGACGCGCCCGCGATGGCTCCAGCCCCTCGGCCTGCTCCGCGAGCCGGTCGAGGCGGTCGCGGTTGAAGACGACGTCCTCGGCGCCGGCGGCGGTCGCGGCGAGGTCGCGGAACCAGGTGGCGAGCAGGGCCAGCCCGAGGTCGAGGACCTCGGTGCGGCGGCGGCGGCCGGCCCGTTTCGCCTCGTCGGCGATCTCGCGTGCCGAGCGTTTGACGCCGGCCGTCTTCTCCTCCTCGAGCGCCGCCCGGGTCGCTTCCTCGACTCCGCCGCCGGCCTCCTCGGCCGTCTTCAGCAGGCGCCTCCAGGGCGCCGACGCGCTCTCCCCCGCGATCGCCGCCTCGGCGCAGCGCTCGGCCTCGGCGCGGAGCTCGCGGCCGGCGTCCGCGAGCAGGGCCCGCGCCCGATCGAGGTCGCCGGCGGCGAGGCGGGCGGCGGCGGCGACCTCGTCTGAATCCCCCTCGCCGCTGAGCTCGGCCTCGACGGCCTCGGCCGGGAGCGGCGCGAACTCGACCGTCTGGCAGCGCGAGGTGACCGTCTCGAGCAGCGCCGCCGGCTCGGCGCTGAGCAGGATCAGGTGGACGAACTCCGGCGGCTCCTCGAGCGTCTTCAGCAGCGCGTTCTGGCTCTCGTCGCGCATCGCCTCGGCGGACTCGACGACGAAGACGCGGCTGCCACCCTCGAACGGGCGGTAGGCGGAGGCGCGGATCACCCGCTCGCGCACCTCCTCGACCATGTGCTGGGCGCCGCTCGGCGCCAGCCAGACGAGGTCGGGGTGGGGCGAGGGGTCGAGCATCGCGCGACGGCGGGCGTCCTCGGGGTCATCGGCCGAGGCGGCGAGGATCTCGGCCGCGAAGGCGCGGGCCGCGGCACGCTTGCCGGCCCCGGGTGGGCCGGTGAACAGGTAGGCGTGGGACGGGCCGGAGCGAAGCGCGGCGCTCAGCATCAGCCGCGCCCGGGGCTGGTGCCCGGTCGCCTCAGCCAGCACGCCGCTCACCGACCGCCTCCATCACCTGACCGTGCACCTCCTCCACCGTCCCGGCGCCGTCGATCACCACGACCCGGTCGGAGGCGATCTGGGCGATCTCGTCGTAGGCCTCGGCGACGGCCCGCTGCAGCTCGAGCCCCTCGGACTCGAAGCGATCGTCGCCGTCGGCCCGCTCGACCCCGAGCTCGGGGTCGATCCTCAGCAGCAGGGTCAGGTCGGGCCAGAGCCCTTCGCTGGCGGAGTCGGTGAGCGAGATCACCTCGCCGACCCCGAGGCCGCGAGCGGCGCCCTGGTAGGCGACGCTGGAGTCGGCGAAGCGGTCGGAGACGATGTCGCGGCCGGCCTCGAGCGCCGGCCCGATCACCCGCGCGGTCAGATCGGCGCGCGCCGCGAGGAACAGCAGCAGCTCGGCGAGCGGGTCGAGCTCGAGGCCGGGGTCGGCGAGCAGGGTGCGGATCCGCTCGGCGGCGTCGGTCCCGCCGGGCTCGCGGATGAAGACGGTCTCCGGGCCGAGCTCCTCCGCGAGGAGCTTCGCCTGGGTGCTCTTTCCCGACCCGTCGATCCCCTCGAGCGAGATGAACAACGGCCCGCCGGCCTCAGCCTTTGGCGGTCGCTTTGGCGCGTTTGCGGCGGCGGGTGCCGGTGTCGGCTTTGGTCGGCTTGGCGGCTTTGTCTTCCTCGCTGCCATCCGGAGCCGGCTTCCCTTCCATCGCCTTTTTCGCCGCTTTCGCCGCTTCGCGCTCGGCCCTGCGTTTCTTCATCTCCTGCATCGACTCGCAGTCGTCGTTGAGGCAGAGGTTCCAGGGCCGGCCGCGGAACGGGACGACTTTCAGCCGCGGCGTCTCTTCGCAGACCGTGCAGCGCTCCTCGAGGCGGAAGACGTCGCCGCGCTGCGGGAGCGGGAAGGTCTGGTCGCACGAGTCGGGGTCGTCGAGGGTCCAGCCGGTGCAGCCGACGAACCGTTTGCCCGATTTTTTCGCGCGGATGATGCGCAGCATGTGGGGTGAGCCGTCGTCCTTTTTCCGGCCCGCCATTTCGCAGACTTTGCAGGGGCCGAGGATGCGGTCTTCGTCCATCCCTTTCCAGACGACTTTGGCGAGGTCCTCGCGGCTCTTGTCGATCTCCGACCAGGTGGTGTGGAGGAGCTCGCGGCTCTCGCCGACGACCTCTCCCTTGGTCATCTCGCCGGCTGCGATCCGGTCCATCTCACCCTCGAGCTGGGCCGTCATCTCCGGCGTCGCCATCTGCGGCACGTAGGTCTTGAACGCCTCGTAGAGGGCGATCCCGGTCTCCGATGGGACCGGCGGGTTGCCGTAGACGTAGCCGCGGTCGAAGAGCTTCTGGATGATGTCGGCGCGGGTCGCCTTGGTGCCGAGGTTGCGCTCCTCCATCAGCTCGATCAGTTTCGCCTGCGAGATCCGCGACGGAGGCTGGGTCTCCTTGTCGACGATCCAGGGCTCGCCGTCGATCTCGAGTTTCTGGCCCTCCTCGAGTTTCGGGATCTCGTCGTCGGAGGAGCGGGCGTAGGTGTAGATGCCGGCGTAGCCGGGGTCGACCACGACCGAGCCGCGGACGAAGTAGGTCTCCGAGCCGGCCTCGATGTCGGCCCGGGTCGACTCGGTGATCATCGGCGGGCTGAAGGTGGCGAGGAAGCGGCGGACGACGAGTTCGTAGACACGCCGCTTCGGGCCCTCGAGCGCGCCCGGGTGGATCGCCTGGGTCGGGTAGATCGGCGGGTGGTCCGTCGTCTCTTTTTTGCCCCGGGTCGGTTTCAGCTCGCCCTCGAGCAGGCCCGAGGCGGCGGAGAACTCCGAGATCCGGACCAGCGAGGAGACCAGCTCGCGGGTCGGCAGCGAGGACGGGTAGACGGTGTTGTCGGTCCTCGGATAGGAGATGAACCCGTCCATGTAGAGGTCCTCGGCGATCCTCATCGCGCTCGCCGGCGTGATGCCGAGGCGGCTGGAGGCGTCGGTGCTGAAGGCGGTCGTGTTGTACGGGGTCGGCGGTTTGCGGGTGTTTTTCCGCGCCGTCACCGCGGTCACGGTGCCCGGCGAGCTGGTGCCCGCGAGGGCCGAGTCGGCCTCCGCCTTCTCCCAGAATTTGTCGGTTACGTGGTGGGCCTCGAAGCTCCCGTCCGGGTGCTGGAAGTTGGCGAACAGTTCCCAGAACGGTTTCGCGACGTGGGCGCGGCGCTCCATCTCGCGCTCGACGATCAGGCCGAGGGTCGGGCTCTGGACCCGGCCGACGGAGAGGAAGTTGGAGCCGAACCGGCGGGTCGAGATCGAGACCGCGCGGGTCAGCGTCGCGCCCCAGAGAAGGTCGATGTCCTGGCGGGCGGCGCCGGCGTTGGCGAGCGGGTAGGAGAGCTCGTCGAGCTCGTTGAAGGCGCGCTCGATCTCCTCCTTGGTCAGCGCCGAGTAGCGGGCGCGCTGGATCGTCAGCTTCCCGGCTTCGGAGTCCTCGCGCGTGCCGAGCTCGGGGTTCGCGTCGAGCATCTCCTCCAGGGCCTCGAGCCCGATCAGCTCGCCCTCGCGGTCGAAGTCGGTCGCGATCACGAGCTCGTCCGCCTCCTTGGCGACTTTTTTGATCGCTTTGACGACGTTTTTGTCGGTCGGCTCCTTGATCAGTTCGGCATCGATCAGATCGTGGAGGTCGGTCTTCTGCCAGTTCGAGTAGCCCTCGGGGAAGGCCGGGCCGAGCACGTGGCCCTTGAGCCCGATCGTCCGGTGCTCGCCGCTCTCGTCGGACCACGTGTAGTACGGGACTTTGAAGGTTTTGTCTTCGGACGCCTCGCCTCGACCGAGGATCTCGGCGATCTTCTTGGCGCTGTTGTTCTTCTCGGTGACGATTAGACGCATCGGGCGGCGAGGGTAGCAGGGGCTTCCTGCGTCGCCTCCCGGCACCGCGTCGCGGAGCGCCCTAGGATCGACGCTCGTATGAGGTGCCTCGTCACAGGTGGAGCGGGATTCATCGGGTCGAACCTGGTCGACGCGCTGCTCGCCCGCGGCGACGAGGTGACGGTCGTCGACGACCTCTCGACCGGCCGCCGGGAGAATCTCGACGGGGCGCTGGCGGGCGGGGCGAAGCTGGTCGAAACCGACGTCCGCGACGGCGCCGCGCTGCGCGATCTCGCGCTCGAGGCGGCGCCGGAGGCGATCTTCCACCTCGCGGCCCAGATCGACGTGCGCAAATCGGTCGAGGACCCCGCCTTCGACGCCTCGATCAACGTCGGCGGGACCGCGCTGACGCTGGAGGCCGCGCGCGCCGCGGGCTCGCCGCGGGTCGTCTTCATCTCGACCGGCGGCGCGATCTACGGCGAGGGCGCCGGGCAGGACCTGCCGCTCGACGAGGGCGCGCCGATCGCCCCCCTCTCCGCCTACGGCCAGAGCAAGTTCGCCGCCGAGGGCTACCTGTCGCTCTACGAGCGTCTCTACGGGCTGCACGGGGTGAGCCTGCGCCTCGGCAACGTCTACGGGCCGCGCCAGGACCCGCTCGGCGAGGCGGGCGTGATCGCGATCTTCTGCGGCAAGCTCGCCTCAGGCGGGCGGCCGACCGTCTACGGCGACGGCTCCCAGACCCGTGACTACATATATGTGGGCGACGTCGTCAGCGCCGCCCTGGCCGCTGCCGCGTCGGACGTCGGCGGGGCGATCAACATCGGGACCGGGATCGAGACCGACGTGATCGAGCTCGCCGCGATGCTCGCCAGGCTCGGCGGGCGCGATGACTTCGAGCCCGAGCTGGCCCCCGCCCGGACCGGCGAGGTGCAGAGGATCGCCCTCGACCCGGGCCGCGCCGAGCGCGAGCTGGGCTGGAAGGCCGAGACCAGCCTCGAGGACGGGCTGCGGCTGACCCTCGACGCGATCTAGCAGTAGGACTGGCGGAGCGTCATTCCCGTGGGAAAGTGAGGACGAGTCCAGGCGGGGAGGTGGGGACCGGCGGGACGAGGAGCAGTCTGCGGCGCGGCAATTGTTGTTCTCCTTCTTGCTCTCCGACCTTCGCCCTCACGTCGGCGCAGGCGAGCAGCGAGTACTCCCCGGCGACGGTGCCGGTCGGGATCGTCGCCGGCGTGCCCTGGGTGGACTTCTTGCCCGATTCGAGTGCCCTGATCGAGACAGGCCCTCCGAGCGCGAGGTCGTCGCCACTGCGCTTGCCGTCGCGGGAGAGGAAGAAGCCGAGCTTCGAGGGGCGCGCCTTGGCGCCGCCCTGGTTGCGGACCGTCGCGCCGAGGCTGACCGGGCCTCCGATCGTGACGCTGCCGGTCGGCGCGGTGAGGGAGGTGACGACCAGGTCCGGCTTCGCCGGCTGCCCGGCGGCGGCCGGAGCGGCGAGGACGAGCGCGACGAGGAGGAGCAGGACGAGCGGCACTGCGGGCAGACTACCCTGTCGGTCATGCCCGCTCAGGCCTATGCCGGCAAGGAGTGCGTCTGCCAGCTCCGCAAGGGGATCTGCGACCAGTCCTGCGTCCGGGACATGCTCGAGACCCCGTTCTACATCGCCTGCCTGAAGCTGAAGGGGCGGCGCTGCCTGGTCGTCGGCGGCGGTGACATCGGCCTCGAGAAGGTCGAGGGGCTGCTGACCTGCGACGCCGACGTGACCCTGATCGCGCCGGTCGCCCACCCCGAGCTCGAGTCGCTCGCCGCCGAGGGCTCGATCGAGTGGGAGAAGCGGCCATACGCCGGCCCGGCCGACCTCGAGGGGACCTTCATGGTGATCGCCGCGACCGACGACAGCGAGGTCAACATCGGCGTCTACGACGACGCCGAGCAACGGGCGATGCTGGTCAACGTCGTCGACGTGCCGCCGCTCTGCAACTTCATCCTGCCGGCGATCGTCCGCACCGGCCCGCTGGCGATCGCGATCTCGACCGCCGGCGCCTCGCCGGCGCTGGCGAAGCGGATGAAGCGCGAGATCTCGGATCTCTTCGGCGAGGAGTACGCGCGGCTGGCGGTGATCCTCAACGGCGCCCGCGGCTGGGCCAAGGACACGCTGCCGACCTACCAGGACCGCAAGGAGTTCTTCGAGGGGATCGTCAACGGCGACCCCGACCCGGTCGACCTGATCCGCGACGGCCGCGAGATCGAGGTCCTGGCGCTGATCGAGGCCGCGCAGGAGCGCGCGACCTCGGCGATGGCCTGAGAGCCCGGCGGGCCTACTCGCCGCAGGCGGCGGCGTTGATCTGCTGCAGGCCCTTGCTCAGCGATGCCGCCTCGGCGGCGCTGAGGCTGGTGGTGAAGGCGACGCGCAGCTCGGCGACGACCACCGGCCGCATCTCCTCGAAGACCTCGCGCCCGGACGGGCTGAGGACCGCGTAGCTGACCCTGCGGTCGGTCGCGCAGAACGCGCGCTCGACGAGCCCGGCCTTGACCAGCCGGTCGACGAGCTTGGTCAGGCCGCCGCGGCTGATCACCAGCGCCTCGGCGAGGTCCCCCATCTTCATCCGGTCATCGTCGGCGGCGGCGACCGCGTCGAGGACTTCGTACCAGGAGAGGGGCGGCAGGCCGGCGTCGGTGAGCGCGTCCTGGAGGCGCCCGTGGACCCCCGCGTGCGCGCGGCAGAGGGCGATCCAGGCATCGCGATGAGGGTCGGAGGCCTTCGTGGCCCTGCCGTTGCGCTTCGCCCTTGTCGCTGTCTTCGTCGCCATCTCCGTGGACATGATCGCAGATGAATGTTGCCGAATCAATAGTTGTAACTACAAGGGTTTCTGCTACGATGGTTTCTCCAACAACTATTTCTCCCGCAACCACCACAGACTGAAAGGCACTCAGATGACAACCCAGACCAAGCAGCGGGTCGAGGCCGGCACCTACACCGTCGACCCGGTCCACTCCTCCCTCACCTTCGCGGTCGTCCACAACGGCGTCGCGACCTTCCGCAGCGGCTTCACCGGCTACGAGGCGTCGCTGACCGGCGGCGAGGAGCCCCGCCTGACCGGCGCCGTCGACGTCGCCAGCATCGACATCGACGAGCCGCAGCTGAAGGGCCACCTGCTCTCCCCCGAGTTCTTCGACGTCGAGCGCAACCCTCGCCTCGGCTTCGAGTCGACCGCGTTCGAGGTCGCCGAGGACGGCGCCCTGACGGTCCGCGGCAACCTCACGATCGGCGGACAGAGCCGCGAGGTCGAGGCGAGCGGCCGCTACGCCCAGCTCGGAGCGGACCTCGCCGGGTCGGAGCGGGTCGGGCTCTCGATCGAGACCACCGTCGACCGGCGGGACTTCGGCCTCGACTGGAACGCCGAGCTCCCCAGCGGCGGCGAGGTCCTCGACTACGCGGTCCAGATCGCCGTCGAGCTGGAGCTCGTCAAGGAGGACGAGTAGGGATGAAGGTCCTCGGCATCTCCGGAAGCCTGCGCCGAGATTCGCTCAACAGCGCTCTCCTGCGGACGGCCGCCTCGCGGCTGCCCGCGGGAGTCGAGCTGGTCACCTACGAGCGGCTGGCGGAGATCCCGCCGTTCGACGAGGACGCCGAGGCGGGGCCGGCCCCCGACGCGGTCCGGGAGCTTCGCGAGGCGATGAGGGACGCCGACGCGGTCCTGATCGCCACCCCCGAGTACAACCACTCCCTCCCCGGCCAGCTCAAGAACGCCCTCGACTGGGCCTCGCGCCCGAGCGGCGAAAGCGCCCTGACCGGCAGGCCGGCGGCGGCGATCGGCGCCTCGAAGAGCATGTTCGGCGGGGTCTGGGCCCAGGCCGAGCTGCGCCGGGTGATGGGTGCGATGGGCGGCCGGGTGATCGAGACCGAGCTGCCGGTGGCCCACGCCCACGACATCCTCAATGAAGGAAGGCTCGAGCTCGAGCCGGAGCAGGCCGAGCGCCTGGAGGAGATCCTCGCCGAGCTCGTCGCCTCCGCCGAGCGCCTGGGCGAGCCGGAGACGGTCGCGGCCTAGGCGCGCCGGTCAGGAGGCCGGGAGCGCGAAGAACGCGATCGCCGCGAAGTGGGCGGCGGCGGCGGCGATCACGAGCAGGTGGAAGACCTCGTGGTAGCCGAAGACCCGGGGGTTGGGATTCGGCCGCTGGGTCGCGTAGACGACGGCGCCGATCGTGTAGAGGAGGCCGCCGGCGGCGACGAGAAGGGTTCCGGCCATGCCCATCTGGTCCCAGAGGCCGGGGAAGGCGATCACCGCGACCCAGCCGAGCGAGATGTAGACCAGCGCCGCGACCCATTTCGGGTGCTCGATCCAGACCGTCTCGACGATCGCGCCGATCACCGCTCCGATCCAGACGACGGCGAGGACCGCGTCGGCGAGCGGCCCGTCGAGCACCAGCAGCGCGAACGGCGTGTAGGTGCCGGCGATCAGGAAGAAGATCATCGAGTGGTCCAGCCGCCGCATCCAGAGGCGGACGTTGGGCCGGGCCCAGTCGACGCGGTGATACAGCGCGCTGGTCCCGAACAGGGCCGAGAGGCTGACGGCGTAGATCGCGACGGCGAGGGTCGCCTGCGGGGTTTCGGCGGCGATGATCAGAGCCGCCCCGAGGCCGAGCGAGATGAAGAAGGCCCACTCATGGGAGACGCCGCGAAGCTTGGGCTTGACGGCGGCGATCGCGTCGGTTGCAACTTCCCGTGCAGATTCCGCTTTTTCGGCTGCTCTCGCCCGCACCATCACCTTGTCACCATAGAGGGAAAGCGCCTGAAATTCACGGCTTTTGCGGGGTTGGATCCCACGGGTTCCGTCCGACTCGGAGACGATCCTCATCAGCCCCCCCAAAGCTGCCGTGAGAGGAGCCAGTTTGATGTCCAGGACCGCGACGAGCACGAACCAACACGACCTTCAGGGCCTCTCGATAGAGCGCCGCTTCTCCTCGCCGGGAACGCACCCGTTCGACGAGGTCGAGTGGGAGACCAGGGATGCCGTGATCGGCGATCCCGAGAGCCCGGCGTTCGCCCAGCGCGGAGTCGAGTTCCCGCAGAGCTGGTCCCAGAACGCGACCAACATCGTCGCCCAGAAGTACTTCCGGGGGCAGCTCGGGAGCGACCAGCGCGAGAGCTCGGTCAAACAGATGATCGGCAGGGTCGCGGGGACGATCTCCGAGTGGGGGCGCGAGGGCGGCTACTTCGCCTCCGGTGAGGACGCCGAGGCCTTCGAGGCCGAGCTGACCTCGATCCTGCTCAACCAGAAGGCGGCCTTCAACTCGCCGGTCTGGTTCAACGTCGGCTTCGAGGAGCGTCCGCAGTGCTCGGCCTGCTTCATCCTCAGCGTCGACGACACGATGGAGTCGATCCTCGACTGGAACACCAAAGAGGGCAAGATCTTCCGCGGCGGCTCCGGTTCGGGAATCAACCTCTCCAACATCCGGGGCTCGGTCGAGCCGCTCTCCAAGGGCGGCCTCGCCTCCGGCCCGGTCAGCTTCATGCGCGGCGCCGACGCCTGGGCCGGGACGATCAAGTCCGGCGGCAAGACCCGGCGGGCGGCGAAGATGGTCGTCCTCGACGTCGACCATCCGGACATCGAGCACTTCATCTGGTGCAAGGCCGACGAGGAGAAGAAGGCCGAGGCGCTCCGCGACGCCGGCTTCGACATGTCGATCGACGGCGAGGGGTTCACCTCGATCCAGTACCAGAACGCGAACAACTCGGTCCGGGTCAGCGACGAGTTCATGGAGGCGGTCGAGGCCGGCGAGGACTGGAGCCTGACCGCGCGGACGACCGGTGAGCCGACGAAGACGCTCCCCGCCCGCGAGCTGATGGGCCAGATCGCCGACGCCGCCTGGCGCTGCGCCGATCCGGGCGTCCAGTACGACACGATCATCAACCGCTGGCACACCTCCCCGGAGTCGGGGCGGATCAACGCCTCGAACCCCTGCAGCGAGTACATGCACGTCGACGACTCGGCCTGCAACCTGGCCTCGCTCAACCTGATGAAGTTCCGCCGCGAGGACGGGAGCCTCGACGTCGAGGACTTCGAGCACGCCGTCGACATCGTCTTCCTCGCCCAGGAGATCATCGTCGGCTGCTCCAGCTACCCGACCGAGAAGATCGCCGAGAACGCCAACGCCTTCCGCCAGCTCGGCCTCGGCTACGCCAACCTCGGCGCCCTGCTGATGTCCGACGGCCTCCCCTACGACTCCGACGAGGGCCGCAACGTCGCCGCCGCGATCACGGCGCTGATGACCGGCCGCGCCTACCGCCAGTCGGCGCTGATCGCGGCCGGCGCGACCGGGCCCTACGACGAGTACGAGCGCAACCGCGAGCCCCACAACGGGGTGATGAGGATGCACCGCGACGCCGCCTACGACGTCGACCCGACCGGGATCAAGGGTGACCTTCTCGGAGGCCGCCCAGCGGGCCTGGGACGAGGCGGTCGAGCTCGGCGAGGAGCACGGCTACCGCAACGCGCAGGCGACGGTGCTGGCGCCGACCGGGACGATCAGCTTCCTGATGGACTGCGACACGACCGGGATCGAGCCCGACTTCTCGCTGGTCAAGTTCAAGGAGCTGGTCGGCGGCGGCCAGATGACGATCGTCAACAAATCGGTCCCGCTGGCGCTGCGGACCCTCGGCTACGCCGAGCCGCAGGTCGAGCAGATCAACGCCCACATCGCCGAGAAGAACACGATCGTCGGCGCCCCGGGGCTGAAGGACGAGCACCTGCCGATCTTCGACGTCGCGGTCGGCGAGCGGGCGATCTCCCACACCGGCCACATCGACATGATGGCCGCGACCCAGCCGTTCATCTCGGGGGCGATCTCGAAGACGGTCAACCTGCCGCAGACGGCAACCGTCGAGGACATCGCCGACGCCTACACCCGCGGCTGGAAGGGCGGGCTCAAGGCGCTGGCGATCTACCGCGACGGCTCGAAGACGGCGCAGGCGCTGCGCACCGACGCCCAGGACGAAAAGGAGGCCGAGGAGGACGTCGCGCGGCCGCCGGAGCGCAAACGGATGCCGGCAGGAGCGGGAATCGATCACCCACAAGTTCTCGATCGCCGGCCACGAGGGCTACATCACCGCCGGCAAATACGACGACGGCTCGGTCGGCGAGATCTTCCTCACCGACATCGGCAAGGAGGGGTCGACGATGCGGGGGCTGCTCAACGCCTTCGCCACCGCGATCTCGCTCGGGCTCCAGTACGGGGTGCCGCTCGAAGACTTCGTCCGCAAGTTCAGCTACATGCGCTTCGAGCCCGAGGGGATGACGAACAACCCCGAGATCCCGTTCGCCAAATCGATGCCCGACTACATCATGCGCTGGGTCGCGAGCCGGTTCATCGACGACGCCGAAATCGCTCGAGGAGCTCGGGATCATGACCAAGGACGTCCGCGCCAAACAGGAAGCGGAGACCGCACAGCTCGCCCTCGGCGCCGACGCGGGCGGCTCGGCCGGCCCGGCCAACGGCGGCAATGGCGGGAACGGCGGCAACGGCCACTCGAAGCCGGTCGCGGCAGCCGATGCGATGACGGAAACGCCTCCGGTCCGGCCGGCGAAGATGGTCGGCGGCGACCTCGGCCCGGCCTGCGACCAGTGCGGCGGGATGATGCAGCGCACCGGCTCCTGTTACACCTGCTCTTCGCTGCGGCAACAACACCGGCTGCGGCTGACGTTCTAGGACTCGGCGCCTGGCCGCACCCGCGGCTTCGCGCCGTACGTCTTGAGTACTGTCGCTTCGCCGCGTGCACGACCATGCTTGGTCCTAGGACGTCAGAAGGTCACGGCCCGCTTGGCCTCACCCGCCTCAGTGCGAACCAGACAGGCCGAGATGGTGGGCTCCGACTAGCTGAGGATGACCTCGGCGTCGTGGCGCGGGGTCTCGGTGATCGCGCGGCGGAAGACGCGCTCCGGCCTCTGCCGGGCGGGCTGGATCCCGTGGCGCTTGACCAGCTCTTCGAGGACGACCGCCATCTCGAACTGGGCGAAGGAGGCGCCGAGGCATCGGCGGACCCCGCCGCCGAACGGGATCCAGGTGTAGGTGCCCGGCGGGTTATCGATGAAGCGCTCGGGAAGGAAGCGGAGCGGGTCCGGATAGACGTCCGGATTGGCGTGGACCAGGTAGACGCAGGGCGCGACGGAGGCGCCGGCGGGGATCTCGTAGCCGCCGATCTCGACCGCCTCGGTCAGGCGGCGGAGGACGATCGAGACCACCGGCCGCAGGCGAAGCGTCTCCTGGATCGTCGCGGTCAGGTAGGCGTCCTCGCCGGCCTCGACCTCCTCGCGGAGGCGGCCGAGCTTGTCGGGGTGGCGGGAGAGGCGCTCGACCGCCCATGAGAGAGCCGTCGCGGTCGTCTCGTGGCCGGCGACGAGCAGGGTCAGCAGCTCGTCGCGCATCTCCGCATCGCTCATCGGGCTGCCGTCCTCATGCCGGGCGGCGACCAGGAGCGAGAGGATGTCGTCGCGCTCCTCGAGGTCTTCGCTGCGGCGGCGCTCGGCGATCTCGCGGAAGATCAGCCGGTCGACCGCCTCGATCCGGCGCCGGAACCAGCCCATCTTCGTCGCCCGCTCGGGCCCGAGCAGAAGAACCGGCAGGAGGACGCGGGGGTTCGTCGTCAGGTCGAGGAAGCTGCGCAGAGCGTCGCGCAACTCGGCCGTCCTCTCCCCCTCGCCGACGCCGAAGACGGTGCTGAGGATGATGTCGAGGGTGATCGCCTGCATCCGCGGCCGCAGGGCGTAGGGGGCTCCGGTCGGCCAGCTCTCGATCTCGCGGGCGGCGATCTCGGCCATCGTCTGGCGGTAGCCCTGCATCCGCTCGCCGTGGAACGGCGGCAGCAGCAGCCGGCGCTGGCCGATGTGGGCTTTCTCGTCGAGGACCAGGACCGAGTTCCGGCCGAGGACCGGTTCGAGGATCTGGTTCCCCTCGCCGGCGTGGAAGACGCGCGGGTCGCCGGTGAAGACCTGCTTGACGGCCTCCGGGTCGGAGAGCATCACCCAGGTCCCTTCGTGGACGATCCTGAGGGTGAAGATGCTGCCGTAGCGCCTGCGGCAGGCAAACAGAACCCTCCGCGCCTGTCGCGACCAGATCGCGGTCTGGAGCTGGGCGGGCAGCGGCGGCCCCGGCGGCAGGCCTCGAGTGGCGGGATTGCCCGCCGCCACCGGTGCGGTTGTCGTGGCTGCCTCCATCGCGCTGCCGCCCCGCAGTGTCCCATGCCATAGCCTGCAGGGGTCGTGGAGCTACCCCGCATCTCGCCCCGCGTCGAGCATCCCATCGTCCGGTTCCTCTGCGCGCTGCCACCGCGTTTGCAACGACGGTGGTTCGGCCCGCGTATCGAGGTCGGCGGGCTCGAACCGGCGCCTGACATCCAGGTCGTGCTCTGGCTGGCGCGCCTCGTCGGGGTCGACTCGGTCTCGAGCGGAGGAACCCTCACGGTCGAGGAAGCCAGGGACAGGGCCCGGAACGAGTCGATCGTCGTCGGCGGCCCGAAGCTGCCGCTGCCGCGGGTCGAAGACCTGACGATCCCGGGCTCGGGCGGCCCGATCGGGGCGCGGCTCTACGCTCCGACCCCGCGCGACTCGGCCCCGATGCCGCTGATCGTCTTCTACCACGGCGGCGGCTGGGTGCTCGGCGACCTCGAGACCCATGACTCGATCTGCCGTTTCCTCGCCCCGAACACGGGCGCCGTGGTCCTCTCGATCGACTACCGCCTCGCTCCCGAGCATCCCTTCCCGGCCGGGGTCGAAGACTCGGTCGAGGCCTTTCGCTGGGCCTGCGAGGAAGCGGCGGCGCTCGGCGCCGACCCGCGGCGGGTCGCCGTCTGCGGCGACAGCGCGGGAGGAGATCTGGCGGCGGTGGTCAGCCTCCTGACCCGAGACGACGATGGCCCGAAGCCGGCGATGCAGGCGCTGCTCTACCCCGTCACCGATGCGATCGGCGGCCAGGAGTCGAGGCGGCTGTACGCCGACGGCTTCCTGCTGGCGGCGGAGGACATGGACTGGTACGCGGGCCACTACCTGCAGGGCGCCAACGCCGACACCGACCCGCGCGCCTCGGTCTACCGGATCGAGGACCTCCGGGGCCTTCCGCCCGCCTACGTCTGCACCGCCGGGATGGACCCGCTGCGCGACGAGGGCGAGGGCTACGCGGAACGTCTGCGCGAGGCCGGAAACCAGGTCGCGTTTCGACGCCATCCCGGCCTCGTCCACACCTTCGCCAACATGACCGGGGTCAGCCGCACGGCCAGGGCGGCGATGCACGAGGTCGCCGGGGCGCTGCGGATGGGCCTCTCCCAATACCCCTAGGGGGTATCGCTATACTCGCATCCCAGAGCGAGGCCGGAGGGACGGACAGCATCGAGGCGACAGCGCACCACCACGACCATCACGAGATGCCGACCGAGGGGGCGGCGCTCACCGCCGTCGCGATCAGCGCCACCCTCCACTGCCTCACCGGATGCGCGCTCGGGGAGATCGCCGGGATGGCGATCGGCACCGCGCTCGGGTTCTCGAACCTCGGGACGATCGTCATCAGCATCGTCCTCGCCTTCGCGTTCGGCTACTCGCTGACCAGCCTGCCGCTGCTGCGAGCCGGATTGGTCCTGGCGGCGGTGATCCCGATCGCGCTCGCCTCCGACACGCTCAGCATCGCGACGATGGAGGTCGTCGACAACCTCGTCATCCTCGTCATCCCCGGCGCCCTCGAAGCCGGGCTCGGCGACATCCTCTTCTGGGGCAGCCTCGCCTTCTCCCTGGTCGTCGCCGGCGCCGCGGCGATGCCGGTCAACCGCTGGCTGATCTCCCGCGGCAAGGGCCACGTCGCGGTCCACGAAACCGGGATCCACGGCGGCCCGCCGGTCAGGGTCGTGGCGATCGTCGCCGCCGTCGCCGGGGTCTTCGGGACCGCGGTGCTGGTCGCGGAAGCGCTCGGCTGAGCTACTCGTACTGGAGCGCTTCGAGGACGTCGAGGCGCGAGGCGCGGCGGGCGGGCGCGATCGCGGCGATCACGCCGGCGACCGCGGCGAAGACCAGAAGCGCGATCAGGGTCGGGATCGGGTAGGAGAGGACGAAGCCTTCGTCCTTCAGCGGCTGCGCGATCAGGGCCGCGAAGACGATCCCGATCACCATCCCCAGCAGCGCCCCGATCAGCGCCGTGATCACGGCCTCGTAGCGGATCATCGTCCGCACCTGGCGGCGCGACATCCCGATCGCCCGCAGCATCCCGAGCTCCCGCGTGCGCTCGTGGATCGAGAGCGCCAGCGTGTTGGCGATCCCGAACAGCGAGACGATGATCGCCAGCGCCAGCAGCGCGTAGATCAGCCCCAGCAGCTGGTTCACCTGTTCTTCCTGGTTTTCCTTCAGTTCCTGCTGGTTGCGGACCTCGGCGATCGGGAACTCGCGCTTCATCGTCGCGATCAGCGCCGCCTGGACCTTCGCCGCGTCCGCCCCCGGCGCCAGCTTGACGAAGTCGATCGTGTCGTCGGTCTGGTCGAACTGGCTCGCCATCAGGGCCGGGGTGACGATCGCGCTGCCGAAGAGTTCGGCCCGGTCGTCGAATTCGCCGACGACCCTCAGCTTCGGCCGTTTCCCGGTCTGGGTCAGGAACCGGATGCTGTCCCCGACTTCGAGGTCCTGGTCGCCGGCGAAGGACTTGTCGAGGATCACCTCGCGGCCGTCGAGTCTCCGCAGGGTCGCGGGGCCTCCCTCGGTCCAATCGATGCTCAGGACCTCGCCGGCGTCGGGAGGGAGCGAGCTGACCTTCGGCTTGCCACCGCCGCCGACCACCTTCGCCTGGGCGGTGCGCATCGTCGCGACCAGCTCGACCCCGGGGACCTTGCGCGCCGCCGCCGCCGCTCCGGGGGAGATCGGCGAGAACCCGTCGGTGTTCTGGATCACCAGCTGGCCCTGGAAGCTGTCGTCGACCGCGGAGGCGATCGAGCTCTTGATCCCGGCGGCGAAGACGGTGACGAAGGCGACGACGGCGAGGCCGATCATCAGCGCCGCCGCGGTGACCGCGGTCCTGGCGGGGTTGCGCTGGGTGTTCTCCCGCGCGAGGCGGCCGGTCAGCTTGCGGACCACTTCCAGCGGCTTGCCGGCGATCGCCGCCAGCGGCCGGACGAGGGTCGGGCTGAACAGCGAGACGCCGAGGATCACCGCGACCGCGCCGGCGCCGATCAACCCGGCGGCGGACTCCCGCCGCTGGCGCCGCCGAAGAGGGCGATGACGACCATCGCCAGGCCGGCGACGCCGAGCAGCGCCGCGAGTGCGGCGTAGGCGACCTCGCGCCGCCTGCTGCGCGGCATCTCGAGCGCCTGCAGGGCGGCGATCGGCGGCACCCGGGTCGAGCGCAGCGCCGGGACCAGCGACGAGACCAGGGTGACGACGATCCCGATCGCCAGCGAGACGACGATGGTCCGGGTCTCGATCGACGAGGCTCGTCGTCGGCAGGTCGATCCCGATCGCGACGAAGAGCGCGTTCAGCCCCTTCGCGATCGCGAACCCGCCGGCGAGGCCGAGCACCGCCCCGAGGATCCCGATCGCCAGCGCCTCGACGACGACCGAGGTGAGGATCTGGCTGCGGCTCGCGCCGAGGGTCCGCAGCATCCCGAACTCGGTGATCCGCTGGGCGACGGTGATCGAGAAGGTGTTGAAGATCAGGAAGGCACCGACGAGGAGGGCGACGAAGGCGAAGACGAGGAGGGCGATCCGCAGGAACCCGAGTTCGTCGCGGATTTCGTTCGAGTTGCGTTCGGAGTTCTGCTTCGCGGTCTCGACCAGGACCGAGGGCGGGGTGACCTTCGCCACCCGCTGCTTCAGGGTCTCTTCGGAGATGCCCTCTTCGGCCGCGATCGAGATCTGGTCGAATTCCCCGACTTTGCCGGTGACCCGCTGCGCCTCGGGGAGGGTCAGCTGGGCGATGCTGGCGCCGCCGAAGGACGCGTTCCCGAGCCTGGTCAGCCCGACCAGCCGGAACGATTTCGCCCGCGCCACCGACGCGATCCTGATCGTGTCGCCGATCCCGATCCCGGCCTCTTCGGCCGCCGAGCGGTCGAGCGAGGCTTCGGTCGCGGCCCCGCGGCGGGTGGCCGTCGAGGTAGGTGAGCGACTCGAGGCTTCCGGGCAGGCGCGAGGAGATGAACTTGGGGGCGAACTTGGAGCCGATCTTGTCGCCCTTTTCGTCGAAGAAGCCCCCCGGGGTGAAGATCGCCCCGGAGGCCAGCCGCACCCCCGGAACCTTCTTGACCGGCGCCGAGGACGGAGGCGCTGAAGCTCGGTTCCTCGCCGGATTCCTGTTTGACCTCGTCGTGGGCGGTGATCACGACGTCGGTCCCCTTCAGCGAGTCGGAGAAGATTTCGTCGAAGGCGGCGAAGGTGGTGTCGGTGAGGATGTAGGTGCCGGCGACGAAGGCGACGCCGATCACGACGGCGAGGATCGTGGTCAGGGCCCGGACTTTGCGCGCCCAGAGGCTCTTGATCGCGAGCCGGGTCACCCCGCTAGTCGATCTGCTTCATCAGCTCGATCACCTCGTCGCTCGACCCGGGAGCGGCGTCGTGGACGATCGAGCCGTCGGTGAGGGTGATCAGGCGGTCGGCATGGGTCGCCGCGCTCGGGTCGTGGGTGACCATGATCACCGTCTGGCCGAACTCGTCGACGGCGCGGCGGAGCAGCTCGAGGACGTCGGCGCTGGAGCGCGAGTCGAGGTTCCCGGTGGGCTCGTCGGCGAAGACGACCGCCGGTTTCGAGACCAGCGCCCGCGCGACCGCGACCCGCTGCTGCTGGCCGCCGGAGAGCTCGGACGGCCGGTGGGTGCGGCGATCCTCGAGGCCGACCGTCTTGATCAACTGATCGAGCCACTCGCGGTCGGGCTTGCGGCCGGCGATCGAGAGCGGAAGCACCAGGTTCTCCTCGGCGGTGAGGACCGGAAGCAGGTTGAAGAACTGGAAGACGAAGCCGAGCTTGTCCCGCCGCAGCTTGGTCAGCTCGCCGTCGTCGAGGCCGGTGATCTCCTGGCCGTCGAGGTTGACGGTCCCCGAGGTCGGGCGGTCGAGGCCGGCGAGGATGTGCATCAGGGTCGACTTGCCCGAGCCGGACGGCCCCATGATCGCGGTGAACCTGCCGCGCTCGAACCCGGTGCTTATCCCGACCAGGGCGTCGACCGCGGCATCCCCTTCGCCGTAGCGGCGCGAGACGTCGTTGGCCACCACCACCTGCCCGTTGGCGCTCATGACACTCAACGCTACCGATATGCGATTACCCTCCGCCGCGTGGCGCCGGCCGACGATTACGACGGATTTCTGATCGATCTCGACGGCGTCGTCTGGGTCGGGCGGGACCTGATCCCAGGCGCCGCCGGCGCCCTCCGGGCGCTCTCGGAGCGAGGCCGTGATTTCGTCTTCGTCACCAACAACCCGGGCCGGCCGGCCGACGTCTACGCGGCGCGGCTGCGGGAGGCGGGCGTCGATGTCGGGCCGGAGCGGATCGTCACCGCCGGGGAATCGACCGCGCGACTGGCGGCGGATGTCGCGGGCGAGGGCGCGGGCGCCTTCGTGATCGGCGCCGAGGCGCTGACCGACGCGGTCTCGGCGGCGGGCCTCGAGGTGCTCGAGGGCAAAGCGGGGCGCCAGGCGCGGGTCGTCGTCGTCTCCGGGCATCGCGGCTTCGACTACGAGGAGCTCCTGACGGCGACGCTCGCCCTCCAGGGCGACGCGAGGCTCGTCGCCACCAGCCGCGACCCGACGCTGCCGATGCCGGGGGGAGCCTGGCCGGGGACCGGGGCGATCCTCGCCGCGGTCGAGACCGCGAGCGGCGCCAGCGCCGAGATCGGCGGCAAGCCCGAGCGGCACCTCTTCGACCTCGCGCGGGAACGGCTCGGCGACCCGGGCCGGGTGGCGATGATCGGCGACCGGGTCTCCTCCGACATCGAGGGCGGCCGCCGGGCCGGCCTCGAGACGATCCTCGTCCTCAGCGGAGCCACGACCCGCGAGGAAGCCGATGCCGGGGCGGGGGCCGCCGCGGATCACGTCATCGACGACCTCGCCGAGCTGATCGCGCCATGAGCGGAGGAGGGGCGGCCGCGCCGATCGCGCGGCCGGGGCTCGCGTTCGCGGGGATCTTCGCGGTCACCTTCTCCGGGATCGTCGCCGTCGGCGCCGTGCTGCCGATCCTGCCGCGCTACGTCCACGGGCCGCTCGACGGGGGCAACATCGCGGTCGGGGTCGTGATCGGCTCCTACGCCGTCACCGGCCTGCTGCTGCGGCCGGTCGCCGGCCGGCTCGCCGACGCCCGCGGCCGCCGGCCGACGGTGCTGGCCGGATCGCTGCTCGTCGCCGTCTCCGGGTTCCTCTACCTGCTCCCGTTCGGCATCCCCGGCCTGATCCTGGCGCGGCTCGTGCTCGGCGCCGGCGAGGGGACGGTGTTCACCGCCGGCTCGGCCTGGATCGTCGACATCGCGCCTCCCCACCGCCGCGGCCGCGTGATCGGCCTCTACGGGCTGGCGATCTGGACCGGTCTCAGCGTCGGCCCGCTCCTCGGCGAGCTGCTGCAGCAGGTCTCCGGCTACACCGCCGTCTGGATCTTCGCCGGCGTCGCGCCGCTGGTCGGGGCGGCGATCGCGCTCCGGCTCCCGGACCCGTTCCGGCCGACCGCCCCGGAAGAGGGCCAGCCGCTGATCGCCCGCGAGGCGGTCCGCCCCGGCAGCGCGCTCGCGCTCGCCTCGATCGGCTACGCGACCGTCGCCGCCTTCGTCGTCCTCCACCTCGACGCCCGCGGCGTCGGCCACGGAGCGACGGTGTTCGGCGCCTTCGCCTCGATGGTCGTCCTCACCCGCCTCCTCGGCGGCGACCTTCCCGACCGGATCGGGCCGGCCCGCGTCGCCACGGCCGCCGCGATCGTCGAGACCCTGGGGCTGGTGGTGATCGGGACCGCCCAGAGCCTCGTCGTCGCGCTGGTCGGCGCGCTCGCGATGGGGGCCGCCTTCTCGCTGCTCTACCCCTCGCTCTCGCTGATCGTCGTCGACCGGGTTCCGGAAAACCGGCGCGGGGCGGCGCTCGGGACGTTCACCGCGTTCTTCGACGCCGGGGTCGGCCTCGGCGCCCCCCTGGCCGGCATCGCCGCCGCGCTCAGCGACTACGAGGGAGCGTTCCTGTTCGCCGCCTGCGCCGCGGCGGTCTGCGCGACGACGATCGCGGTCTCGATCTCGGGCCGCAGCAGGGAGCTGATCGCCCGCCGGGCCGAGGCCGGCTAGGGCCGCTCGGCGAGGAGCAGGCTCTGGACCGCGCGGCCGATCCGGCCGCGCTCGTCGAAGAGGACCGACTCGGCGGTCCCGATCCCGCTCTCGTGCGGAAGGGTGACCGCGTCGACGCAGACCCATTCGCCCTCCGGCATCCGCTCGAGGTGGACGCTGAGGTCGACGTTGATGAAGACGAACCGGCGCCAGTCGAGGACGGCGCTGATCCCGTTTCCGACGTCGGCGGCGATCAGCGTCCGCTGCAGCGGCGAGGGCTCCTCGCCCGGCAGGAGGGGATGGCGCATCCGCATCCAGACCGTCGCCGGCCCCGGCTCGCGGAAGCCGCCGCCGACCGCCTGCCACTCCATCGCGGTGTGGTACCCGGCGTCCTGCCCGGTCTCGAAGAACTCGGGCTGGGAGCCATGGGCCGGGCCCGGCGGCGGCGGCGGGCCATCCGGGACCTCGGGCCCGAGGTCGAGCTGCGCCGTCCTGATCCGCCAGGCGCGCGCCACCATCAGCTCGTTCTCGGCGTCGCGGAGGGTCGCCTCGATCATCTGGACCGAGCGACCGGGCCGCACCAGGGTGGCCTCGACGCTGACCGGGCCGATCGGGACCGGGCGCAGGATCTCGAGGTTGACGCGGGCGACCTGGAAGCCATCGCCGCCCTCGAGCCGCTCGATCTCGCGCCCGAGCAGCGCCGAGGGAGGGCCGGCGTGCTGGGAGTCGGGGTCCCAGGGGCCCCGGGTCAGCTCGGTCGTGAGGTAGCCGCCGTCGCCGTCGGGCACGTAGAAGCTCTCGGACATCGAGCGCGGATCCTAAGCGCGGCCCGAGGCCTCAGCAGTGAGCGCCGAAGTGCTGGGTCCAGATGTGGGCGCCGTGGACGTCGCCGAGCGTCCCGACCCGGAGGCCGACGCCGAGGTCCCGGTAGGGGCCGAGGATGTTGTGGCGATGCCCGGACGAGCCGAGCCAGGCGGCGAAGATCGACCGCGGGGTTCCCTCGGAGCCGGTCCCGAAGGCGATGTTCTCCCCCGCCCGCCAGCAGCCGCCCGTGAGGTATCCGGACCGCTCGATCCAGTAGGTGAAGTCGCGCCCGCAGGCCCGGTGGTCGAACTGGTCGCAGCGCAGCATGTCGCGAGACTTCAGGCCGGCGGAGCGATCGAGCGCCCGATCGTCGCTGAGCGGGGCCAGGCCGGCGCGGGTGCGGGCGAAGTCGGTCAGGCAATGCATGGCCCGCTGCTGGACCCCGATCGGCGCCGCCAGCTCGCTCTGGCCGGGGCATCGGGCGCCCGGCGCGAGCAGGGGATCCGGGCCGTCCGCGCCGGCGGCGCCGGTGCCGCAGGTCGCCGCCAGAGCAACGGCGCAGAGCAGAAATATCGGTGCGCTCAACCTCACCGGGATAGGGTCGGCAAACGGGCCGGAAAGCTGGACACGGGGCGTAAAATAGTTGTAGGAGAAAGGAAGAAATGACTGAGAACACAACGAAGGTTCAGAAGTCCGAGCAGGAGTGGCGCGACCAGCTGACGCCCGAGCAGTACGAGGTGCTGCGCAACGCCGGCACCGAGCGCGCCTTCACCGGTCCCTACTGGGACGAGAAGGGCGGCGGGATGTACCGCTGTGCCGGCTGCGGCACCGAGCTGTTCTCCTCCGACACCAAGTTCGACTCGGGCACCGGCTGGCCGAGCTTCACCGAGCCGGCCAACCTCGAGCACGTCGAGCTGGTGCCGGACAACAGCCTCGGGATGCGGCGCACGGAGGTCAACTGCAAGAACTGCGGTGGGCACCTCGGGCACGTCTTCGAGGACGGCCCCGGGCCGGGCGGCCAGCGTTACTGCATCAACGGGTGCGCGCTGACCCTGGACCGCGACGGCGAGAGCGACGAGTAGTCGCCCTTATTTGACCGCGCCGCCGGCGCCGAGGTAGCTGAACCGGACCGCGAGGGCAACCGCCTCGGTCCGGGTATCGACCTCGAGCTTGGCGATCGCGTTGCGGACATGGGTGTGGACGGTCGCCGGGCTGAGCCCGAGCCGCTCGGCGATCTCCTTCACCCGCAGGCCCTCGGCGAGGAGCTCGAGGATCTGCCGCTCGCGCGGGGAGAGGTCGAGCAGTTTCTCGACCTCGGAGGGCTTGCCGCCGGCGAAGTCGCCGCCGAGGAAGGTGCCGCCGGTGGTGACCGCTTTGACCGCCCGGGCGATGTCCTCGGCCGGCGCCGACTTGAGGACGTAGCCGGAGGCGCCGGCCCGCAGCGCCAGCGCCAGCAGGTCGGGCTGGGCGTGGGCGGTGAAGATGATGACTTTGGTCCGCGGCCGGGCCTTGAGGACCTCCTTGGTGGCCTCGATCCCGTCGCGCTTGGGCAGCTCGACGTCGATGATCAGGACGTCGGGCTCCAGCTCTTTGACGACCTCGACGACGTCGCGGCCATTTCCGGCCTCGCCGACGATCTGCAGCGTGCTGGAACTGGCCATGCGCGCCTTGATCGCCTCACGCACGATCTCGTGGTCGTCACACAGAACTACGCGTTTTGCCTCCCTGACACTGGTGTTCATGACAAGGGATCACGCTCCACTCGCTGCGCGAAGAAACAGAGATTGACGCTTGCTCGTTCCGCGTTCATGGTGCATCGATCCTTGCAGGCGCGCCGTACGAATGCAAAATAGTTGGTAGCGAGAACCCTCCGTTGCGCTCCTGCCGATTCTCGATCAGGGCCACGACGGTGCGTCCGACGGCGATGGCTGTGCCGTTAAGGGTGTGCACTGCCTGAGGGGTTTCGCCGTCCGCGCCCCGATACCTACAGGCCAGCCGCCGGGCCTGGAAATCGGTCGTGTTCGAGCAGGAGGTCAACTCCCGGTACCGGTCCTGGCTCGGGATCCAGGCCTCGCAGTCGTACTTCTTCGCCGCCGGCGCGCCGAGGTCGCCGACCGGGATGTTGACCACGCGGTAGGGGAGCTCGAGCTCGCTCATGATCCGCTCCTCGATCGCCAGCAGGCGCTCGTGCTCGGCGGCCGACTCGCCGGGCTCGACGAACGAGAACATCTCGACCTTGTCGAACTGGTGGACGCGGAAGATGCCGCGGGTGTCGCGGCCGGCGGCACCGGCCTCGCGGCGGAAGCAGGACGAGAACCCGGCATAGCGGAGGGGAAGGCGATCGGCATCGAGGATCTCATCGGCATGAAGGGCCGCGAGCGAGACCTCCGAGGTCCCGACGAGGAAGAGGTCGTCCTTCGGGACCTCGTAGATCTGGTCGCGGTCGCCCGGTAGGAAACCGGTCCCGTAGAGCGCCTCTTCGCGGACCAGGACCGGCGGGATCACGGGTTCGTGCCCCTCGCCGCCGACGACGTCGAGGGCGTAGCGGACCAGCGCCAGCTCGAGCAGGACGAGGTCGCCCTTGAGATAGGCGAACCGCGAGCCGGAGACCCTGGCCGCGGACTCGACGTCGATCAGGCCGAGCCGGGTGCCGATCTCGAGGTGGTCGAGCGGCTCGAAGTCGAAGCTCGGCCGCTCCCCGACCTCGCGGAGGACGACGGCGTCCTCCTCGGTCAGCCCGTCCGGCGCGTCGGGGTCGGGCAGGTTCGGCAGCGCCGCCGCGACCCGCTCGATCTCCGCCTCGATCCCCTCGAGCTCGGCTTTGCCGGACTCGATCTCCCCCTTCAGCCGCCCGACCTCCGCGACCAGCTCGGTCGGCCTCGCCGCCCTTCTGTTTCTCCTCGCCGATCTGCTTGGAGAGGGTCTTGCGCTCGGCCTGGGCGCCCTCGATCCGCGGGAGCAGCTCGCGGCGGCGCGCGTCGAGGGCGAGCAGCTCGTCGATCGCGTCTCCGGCCCCGCGGCGCTCAAGCGCGGCCTTGACCCGCTCTGGCTCGGAGCGGATCAGCTTCAGGTCGAGCATCAGGGGGCCGCGCTCAGGGCGAGGACTCGCCCGGGCGGGGCGATTCCGTGGCGTCCTGGCCGGCGTATTTGGCGACGAAGCGGGCGACCTCTTCGGCTTCTTCGCCGACGACGATGTTCTGCGGCATGATCGCGCCGGAGAAGCCGCCGTTCTGAATTGCGAAGAGCGCGTCTTCGTAGGACTCGACCCGTTCGTCGAGATTCGGTCCCTGGGTGCGGATGCTCCTGTTGCCGGTGCCCTGGGTCCCGGCCGCGCCCAGCGTGTGGCAGCCGGAGCAGTGGGTCGCGAAGAGAACGGCCCCGTTGTAGTTGGGGTCGTCCTTGGACACCGAGATCCCTTCCTCGCCGAAACCACACGCGGCGAGGCCGAGGACCGCCGCGACGGCCGTGGCTATGAGGAGTGCTGGGCGCACGCGGCGCGCATCATATTGTCTTCAGCCGATCCTCTGACTGACGATGCAGCCGCCGAATCCAGCCAGTTTCCGAGCCGCGATGGGAATGCTCCCCACCGGGGTCACGGTCGTCTCCGCAAACGGGCCCGATGGACCGGCCGGGGCGACCGCCAACGCCGTCTGCTCGCTCTCGATCGAGCCGATGCTGATGCTGGCCTGCCTCGACCGCGGCTCGCGGACGCTGCTCGCGGTGCAGGCGGCGAACCGGTTCGGCATCAGCGTCCTCCATTCCGGGCAGGAGGAGATCGCCCGCTCGTTCGCGACCAAGGCCCCCGTCGCGGACAAGTGGCGGGGCGTCGAGTGGGATGACCGCGATGGGATCCCGGCGATCTCCGATGCCCTGGTCTGGGTCTCCTGCGAGCTCCGCGACGTGATCGCGGGCGGCGACCACGTGATCGTCACCGGCGACGTCCGCGGCCTCGAGGTCGGCGAGGGCGACCCACTCGTCTTCCACGGCGGCGAGTACCGGCCGCTGCGCTGACCTCGTCGAGGGGGTGTGTGAGTTTGACGTTCCTATGGGCAGCTCAAACTCACACACCCCTCCCGATCTGCCGATATGGCCGCGTGATACACGAGACCGAGACAGACGCCGCGATCGAACGCCTCGAGGAACTGCTCGCGAACGCGAGGCCGGTCCCACTGACCGACCAGGTCAGGATCGACCTGCGCAAGGCGCAGCTCCTCGTCTCGGAAGTCCGCGACAGCCTCAGCGCCGAGCGCCGCAGCCGCTAGCCGGCGGTGTGGCAGACGGCCTCGATGTTGTTGCCGTCGGGATCGAGGACGAAGGCGCCGTAGTAGCTGGGGTGGTAGATCGCGCGCGGGCCGGGGGCGCCGTTGTCGGTGCCGCCGGCGGCGAGCGCCGCCGCGTGGAAGGCGTCAACCATGGCGGCGTCGGCTGCGGCGAAGGCGACGTGGACGCTGACGACCGCGGGGCGGCCGCGGGAGTTGACCCAGAAGTACGGCTTGGGCCCGATCTCGGTCTCGCTGCCGAACCCGGCGGCCCCCTCGACCGGCTCCATCAGGAGCCTGATCCCGAGCGGCTCGAGGGCCGCCGTGTAGAAGTCACGGCTGCGGGCGAAGTCGCTGACCTCGAGGCCGACGTGATCGAGCATGGCGCCAGGCTATCGCTGCAACACTGGAGTCGTGGAGCCGCGATTCCAGGAGCCGGGTTGGTTCACGAAGCACGTCTTCAACCCGTTGATCGCCCTGCTGACCCGTCTCGGCCTCAACGTCGCCGGCTCGCGGGTGCTCGAAGTGAAGGGCCGCAAGAGCGGCGAGTGGCGGAAGACGCCGGTCAACCTCCTCGTCTTCGAGGGCGGCCGCTACCTGGTCGCGCCGCGCGGGCACACCCAGTGGGTGCGGAACATGCGGGTCAGCGGCGGCGGCCGCCTGGTCCTCGGCCGGCGGGTCGAGGAGTTCTCGGCGACCGAGCTCGCCGATGAGGAGAAGCCGCCCCTGCTGCGCGCCTACCTGAAGAAGTGGAAATGGGAGGTCGGCCAGTTCTTCGGGGGCGTCGGCCCCGACGCTCCGGAGGACGACCTGCGCCGGATCGCCCCCGACCACCCGGTCTTCCGAATCAGCTAGAAGGCGCTGCTGGTGCCGGCGGCGCGGAGGGCGAGGAAGAAGATCACGCCGCAGCTGACGACCATGATCCCCATCTCGCGGCGGACGATCGCGAGCGCGATCGAGTGCTGGTCGTCGGCGGGGAGCGCTTCGAAGTCGATGTCGCCGATCTCGCGCTGGGCGGCCCCGCCCCGGGCCCCCTCGGCGATGAACGAGACGAACAGCGGCAGGATCCCGTAGAGGTAGTGGAGGTCGTCGGGCGCCTCGTGGCCGGTGAAGAGGAGCAGGCCGCCGAGCAGCGCCTGGAGGAAGACCGACACCTGCGCGGCCCGAAGCAGGTACCAGAACGGGATCGAGGATCGCTTCCGGATCCAGGCCACTCCCCCGGTCGCGAAGGCCGCCAGATTGAGGGTGATCAGGGCGACGCCGACGACGAGATGGATCCCGGCCATCTATATCCGCCCGAAAGGGTCGGGATTCGGCTTGCTGATGCGGAAAATCACTATGTAGCAATGTGTCACAAGGCGGGTGTATAACACCGGCCGGGCCCTCCAAAATGCTGAGCAGCTACGCGCCGATACTTGTCTTCGCCTTCCTCGGGGCCGTCGTCGGCAGCGCCTTCGTCATGCTCAACCACCTGATCGGCCCGAAGCGGTCGAACGACGGAGACCGCCGCGGGCCGCCGCCAGACCGAGCCGTACGAGTCCGGGATCCCGGTCGAGCCCGCGGGCGGGATGCGCTTCGGGGTCTCCTTCTACCTGATCGCGATGCTGTTCATCCTCTTCGATATCGAGGTCGTCTTCCTCTACCCGATCGGGGTGATCTTCCGGGGAGCCGACAGCCTCTTCGTCCTCGGCGAGCTGGTCACGTTCGTCGTCCTCCTGCTCGTCGCCTTCATCTACGTCTGGCGAAAGGGTGCGCTGAATTGGAAATAGAGCGCCAGACGATGCGCGACCGCCAGCTGCGCGCCCGCGACATGCTCCGCGGCGACCTCGAGGGCGACGAGCTCGAGCGCTACGTCGAGGAGCGGGTGGTGATGACGAACTTCGAGAAGATGCTCGGCTGGGCGCGGGCGAACTCGGCCTTCCCGCTCACCTTCGGGCTCGCCTGCTGCGCGATCGAAGCGCCGATCTCCCTCGTCACCGCCCGCTACGACCTCGCCCGGTTCGGGGCCGAGGCGCTGCGGGCCTCGCCGCGGCAGGCGGACATGATCATCCTCTCGGGCCGGGTCTCGATCAAGATGGCGCCGGTCGTCCGCCGCCTCTACGACCAGATGCTGGAGCCGAAATGGGCGATCTCGATGGGCGCCTGCTCCTCGAGCGGCGGCATGTTCTCCAACTACGCGGTCGTCCAGGGCGCCGACAAGTTCATGCCGATCGACCTCCACATCCCCGGCTGCCCGCCGCGGGGCGGAGGCGGTCCTCTACGGGTTCACCAAACTGCAGCGGAAGATCATGGGCAACCCCGACCAGGGCTGGCGGGCGCGCTACGGCGCCGACGGCACCGAGGAGTGGGCGAAGGGCCTCCCGAGCGCCGACGTCGGCGGAGGCCTACGAAGAGGCGAGGCGGCTGGCCCATGCCTGACGCGCCCGGGCTCGAGCTGATTCGCGGCGAGATCGAGCAGAGCCACCCCGGCGCCGTCCTCGACACCGGTTTCGACCACGGCTCGGCGTCGCTGGTCGTCGACCCGGCGAAGATCCTGGCCGTGCTCGGGTGGCTGCGCGAGTCGTCGGGCCAGGAATACGACTTCCTCTCCAGCCTCCACGTCGCCGACTACCTGCCGGCCGAGCCCCGCTTCGGCGTCCACTACGAGCTGCTCAATCGCGACCGGGTCGAGCGCCTGCGGGTGAAAGCGATGCTCGCCGACCCGGCGGCGTCCAACGGCGGCGGCGAGCTGCCCGAGATCGACTCCTGCGTCGAGCTCTTCCCGACCGCCAACTTCCAGGAGCGCGAGGCCTATGACTTCTTCGGGATCGTCTTCCGCGGCCACCCCGACCTGACCCGGATCCTGCTCCCCGACGACTACGTCGGCTGGCCCCAGCGGCGCGACTTCCCGGTCGGCGGCGAGCCGGTCACCTTCACCTACAACGAGCGGAAATATGGCTAGCGCGCCGGTGACAGGCGGAGCGGCGGACCTCGACACCGAGATCATGACGATCAACATCGGGCCGCACCACCCGGCGACCCACGGCGTCCTGCGGCTGGTGGTCGATCTCGACGGCGAGGTCGTGCGCGAGTGCAAGCCGGTGATCGGCTACGTCCACACCGGGATCGAAAAGTCCTGCGAGGACAAGAGCTACTGGAAGGTCATCCCCTTCGTCGAGCGGATGGACTACGTCTCCTACTTCTTCCAGATGGAGGCCTTCTGCGGCGCGGTCGAGCGCCTGGTCGAGCTCGAGATCCCGCCCCGGGCGAAGTACCTGCGGACGATCTTCCTCGAGCTCAACCGGATCCACTCGCACCTGGTCTGGCTCGGGACGACGGCGCTCGACCTCGGCGCGATCTCGATGCTCTGGTACTGCTTCCGCGAGCGCGACAAGATCCTCGACCTGTTCGAGATGGCGACCGGGCAGCGGATGCACACCCGCTACTTCCAGGTCGGCGGCGTGATCGAGGACATCCCGCTCGGGTTCGAGGCAAAGCTGCGGGAGTTCCTCGCCGACATGCCGGTCCGGGTCGGCCAGTACGAGGCGCTCCTCGACCGCAACGAGGTCTTCCTCTCGCGGACCAAGGGGGTCGGGATCGTCTCCCGCGAGCGGCTGCTCGAGCTCGGCGTCACCGGCCCGCTGCTGCGGGCGGCGGGCGAGCCCTGGGACCTGCGGAAGGCATTCGACTACCTCGCCTACCCCGACGTCGAGTTCAAGATCCCGGTCGGGACCGTCGGCGACAACTACGACCGCTACCGCGTGCGCCTGGCGGAGATGGTCGAGTCGGTGCGGATCATGGAGCAGGCGCTCGACGGCCTGCCCGAAGGGCCGTTCATCGCCGACGACCGCAAGTACGTGCTGCCGCCGCGCTCGGAGCTCTCGACCTCGATGGAGTCGCTGATCCACCACTTCAAGCTCGTCACCGAGGGCTACCGGGTCGGCCCCGGCGAGATCTACTACGCGATCGAGAGCCCTCGCGGCGAGCTCGGCTGCTACCTCCTCGCCGACGGCTCGGCGAAGCCGGCCCGGGTCCACATCCGCGACCCCTCCTTCGTCAACCTGCAGGCGTTCCGGGACATGTCGGTCGACGGCTACATCGCCGACATGATCTGCAGCCTCGGGATGCTCGACCCGATCCTCGGCGGGGTGGACCGATGAGCGGCAACGGCTTCGGCGGGACGCCGGTCGATCCGGCGCTGAGCGGCGGCCGCGTTCCCGATCGCGCTCCCGGAGCAGGTCCCGGAGCTGCACGAAGTCGATTGCCCGCCGGAGATGCTCGAGCGGATCGAGGAACTGGTGGCCCGCTACCCGGACCGCAGATCGGCCGCGATCCCGGCGCTCTGGGAGGTCCAGCGGCGCTACGGCTGGTGCACGCCCGACGGGATCCGCCAGGCGGCGGCGGTGATGCGGGTCACCCCGGCCTACCTCGAGTCGGTCGCGAGCTTCTACGACCTCCTCCACACCGAGGCGGTCGGGACCCACAAAGTCGCCGTCTGCACCAACATCAGCTGCTGGATGCGGGGCGGCGACGAGCTGCTCGACGCCTTCCGCGCCGCCGCCGAGGGCAAGGACGTCTTCGTCACCGGGTTCGAGTGCCTCGGGGCCTGCGACATCGCCCCGATGGCCTCGATCGACGAGCGCTACTTCGGCCCGCTCGGGACCGACGAAGCGGCGACGGCGATCGATCAGGTCCTGGCCGGCGGCGAGGTTCTGCCCGAGAAGGCGCTCGAGAGGCGGCCGCTGGCGGGTGATCGCGATGCCTGAGACGCGCGATCCTGCTCGAGCACGCCGAGGACCCGAAGCTGCGGACGATCGACGGCTACCGCAGCTACGGCGGCTACGAGACCCTGACCCGCGCCTACCGCGAGCTCGAGGCCGACGAGGTCCTCAAGGAGCTCGAAGACTCCGGCCTGCGCGGCCGCGGCGGCGCCGGCTTCTCGATGGGCAAAAAGGCCTCCTTCCTGCCGCGCGGCGAAATGGCCAAGTACCTGTGCTGCAACGCGGACGAGTCCGAGCCGGGGGCGTTCAAGGACCGCGAGCTGATGCAGCGCAACCCCCACCAGCTGATCGAGGGGATCGCGATCGCCGCCCTCGCCGCCGATTCCACCCACGCGTTCATCTTCATCCGCGGCGAGTACGACCTCCAGGGCGACATCCTCGACCAGGCGGTCGCCGAGGCCTACGAGGCCGGCTACCTCGGCAAGGACATCCTCGGCAGCCACCGCGACCTCGAGCTGGTCGTCCACCGCGGCGCCGGCGCCTACATCTGCGGCGAGGAGACGGCGCTGCTCGACGCGCTCGAAGGCAAGCGCGGCAACCCGCGGCTGAAGCCGCCGTTCCCGGCGGTCCAGGGCCTCTACGGCGGGCCGACGCTGATCAACAACGTCGAGACGCTCTCCAACGTGCCGCGGATCGTCGCCCACGGCGCCGACTGGTTCAAGGGGTTCGGGACCGAGCAGTCGCCGGGGACGAAGGTCGTCTCGGTCTCCGGCTGCGTCCAGCGGCCCGGCAACTACGAGGTCGAGCTCGGGATCCCGACGCGGGAGCTGATCTTCGACCTCGCCGGGGGCCCGGCCGAGGGGCGCGAGGTGAAGGCGGTCTACCCCGGCGGCTCCTCCTCCCCGGTCCTCAAGGCCGACGAGTGCCTCGACCTTCCCTACTCCTTCGAGGCGATGGCCGACGCCGGCTCGATGCTCGGCTCGGGCTCGATCATCGTCGCCGACGACACCGTCTCGATCCCGCTGATGGCGCTGCGGACCGCGCGCTTCTACCACCACGAGTCCTGCGGCAAGTGCACCCCCTGCCGCGAGGGGACGAACTGGACGGTGAAGATGCTGGAACGGATGGTGCGCGGCGAGGCGACGCCGATGGACCTCGACATCGTCGCCTCGGTCCAGGAGAACATCATCGGCCACTGCCTCTGCGTCCTCGGCGACTCGATGGCGATGCCGGTCGGGGCGATGGTCCGCAAGTTCCGCGACGAGTTCGAAGAGGTGATGGCCGCCGTGACCCCACGAGGCGGTGCTGGCATGACCCGCCATCCCCGGACGCGGACATCAACGGCGCCGCCTGCTCCGCGCGTCCGCGGGCGGCTGAGGAGATGGCGGCAGTCTGAGATCACCCTGATCATCGACGGGCGCGAGGTGACCGCGAACGAGGGCGAAATGCTCCACGACGCGGCGCGCGAGGGCGACGTCGAGATCCCGGTCTTCTGTTACGAGCCGAAGCTCGGCGAGCCGGTCGGCGCCTGCCGGATGTGCCTGGTCGAGATCGAGGGGATCCCGAAACTCCAGACCTCCTGCTCGACGCCGGTCCGCGACGGGATGGTCGTCCACACCCGCACCGACCAGGTCAAACACGCCCAGAGCGCGGTGGTCGAGTTCCTCCTCGTCAACCACCCGCTCGACTGCCCGGTCTGCGACAAAGGCGGCGAATGCCCGCTGCAGGACATCACGATGGGCTGGGGCCCGGGCAAAACCCGGTTCATCGACGACAAGCGCCACTTCCAGAAGCCGGTCGAGCTCTCGCCCCTGGTCGCGATCGACCGCGAGCGCTGCATCCTCTGCTACCGCTGCGTCCGCTTCAGCCAGGAGGTCGCCGAGGACGAGCAGCTGCAGCTGCTGGAGCGCGGCGATCGCACCTTCGTCGGCACCTTCGACGACCGCCCCTACATCGCCCCCTTCCACGGCAACATCACCGACCTCTGCCCGGTCGGGGCGCTGACCAGCTACACGTACCGGTTCCGCGCCCGCCCCTGGGACATCGAGAACTCGGGCTCGGTCTGCACGCTCTGCCCGAGCCAGTGCAACGTCAGCTTCACCGATCCGCGACGAGGAGGTGAAGCGGGTCGTCGCCCGCGACAACCCCGACGTCGACGACGGCTGGCTCTGCGACCGCGGCCGCTACGGGTTCGAGATGTTCGGCGCCGAGGAGCGGGTGACCGGTCCCCGGCTGCGGGGTGGCGCCGAGGTCGATTGGGCGGAGGCGATCGAGAAAGCCGCCGCCGGGCTGAAGGCCGGCGGCGCCGCGAGCGCGGCGATCGTCGGCGACGCCTCCAACGAGGAGGGCTACCTCGTCCAGCGGATCATGCGCGAGGCGCTCGGCTCGCCGAACGTCGACTCGCGGATCTCGCGCGGGCTCGGCCGCGACTCGATCCTCCGCCTCTCCGACCCGGGGATCTCGGCCCGCGTCCGCGACATCGACGACGCCGACGTCGTCCTCGTCGTCGGCACCGACCCGCTCCACACCTCGCCGATCCTCGACCTCCGGATCCGCAAGGCGATCCGCCGCAACGGCACCAGGCTCGCCGTCGCCACCGACCGCCCGACCGCGCTCGACGGCGGCGCCGAGGCGATGGCCCGCTTACACGCCCGTTCGCGCTCGCGGGCGTTCCTCGCGGACCTCGCCGCCGCGCTCCGCGACGACGCCGAGAACGGCGCCTCGCCGATCGCCGAGGTGCTCCGCGGTGCCGAGAACGTCGTGATCGTCTGGGGCGAGCGCGATCGGCCGCGACGGGGAGGGGGCGGATCTGGCGCTGCTCGAGGTCGCCGCCAGCTCGGTCTGGCCGACGAAGGACGGGTCGGGCCTGCTGGAAGTCCCCGAGCTCGTCGAATGCCCGCGGCCTGCGCGAGGCCGGCTGCCTCCCCGACGCCGGGCCGGGGCTGGTCGAGGCCGACGCCGGCAGGGGGACCGAGGAGATCCGCGCGGCGCTCGAGTCGGGCGAGCTGAAGACGCTGGTCCTGTTCGGGGTCGACCCGCTCCGCGACTTCCCCGACACCGAGGCCTGGAAACGGCGCGCTCGCCGCCGCCGACCACCTCGTCGTCTTCTCGACCTTCGAGAACCAGACGACGGCGATGGCCGACGTCGTCTTCCCGATCGAGACCCACGCCGAGAAGGACGGGACCGTGACCCATCCCGAGGGCCGGCTGCAGCGGGTCAGGCCGAGCGCGTCGCGGCCGGGCGACATCCGGCCGAACTGGGGCGTCCTCGCCGAGCTCTCGCTGGCGCTCGGCCACGACACCGGCGTCTCGTCCCAACCCACAGCATTCGAGGCGCTCACCGAAGCCGTCCCGTTCTACGCCGGGATCACCGACGCCGAGATCGGCGGCCGCGGAGTTCGGTGGCAGGACCGATCGGAGGCCTCAAACCTTCCAACCCCGGTGGAGTCCGGCGACCCCTCCCCGGATCCCCTTGCGGGGAGAGTTTCCGTGGAGGGGTCGCCGGATTCCCTCAGGCTCGGGACGTATAGGGACCTATGGGCGGGACCGATCACCGAGCTGAACCCGCCGTTGCGATTCCTTGATCCTACGCAGCGGGTCGAGATGTCCCTCGGCGACGCCGAGCGGTTCGGGCTCAAGCATGGCGACGAGGTCGCCGTCGGGACAGCGTCCGGGCCAGGGTCGACATCAAGGAGCGGGTCGCCGACGGCGTCTGCTTCCTGATCGAGGGAACGGCCGAGGGGAACGCCAACTCGCTGCTCAACGGCGGGCCCGTCTTCGTGACGATCAGAAGGCCGGCGCGTGATCCCGGTCGCCGACACCACCTTCGTCGAAGCCGGCTGGATCATGGTCGTCAAGTCGCTGGTGATCTTCGGCGTGATCTTCGCGATCCTGCCGATCATGACGGTGGTCGAGCGGAAGCTGATCGGCCGCTTCCAGCACCGCTACGGGCCGAACCGGGTCGGCCCGTTCGGGATCCTGCAGCCGCTCGCCGACGTCGGCAAGCTGCTCAGCAAGCAGGCCTTCATGCCGAAAAACGCGATCCCGACCCTGTTCGTGCTCGGGCCGCTGCTGCCGGTCCTCTCCGGCGTCCTGGCGCTGGCGATCATCCCCTGGGGCAACGTCCAGGACGGCGTCGGCCTCTACGGGATCGACGTCCCGATCGGGATCCTCTACTTCTTCGCCGTCGGCTCGATCGCGTTCTACGGGGTGCTGCTCGGCGGCTGGGCCTCGGGCTCGAAATACAGCCTGCTGGGAGCGATGCGAGGCGCCGCGCAGCTGATCTCCTACGAGGTCGCGATGGGCCTGGCGCTGCTCGGCGTGATCATCATGGGCGGCTCGCTCTCGCTCGTCGACCTGGTCGAGGCCCAGGGCCAGATCTGGTACATCGTCCCCCAGTTCGTCGGCTTCCTGATCTTCATGCTCGCCGGCTTCGCCGAGACCAACCGGACGCCGTTCGACATGCCGGAGGCCGACGCCGAACTCGTCCAGGGCTTCATGACCGAGTACGGCGGGATGCGGTTCGGCAGCTTCCTGCTGGTCGAATACATGGAGATCCTGGTCGTCTCCGGGATCGCCGCGGCGCTCTTCCTCGGCGGCTGGATGGGCCCCGGCCCGGGCTTCCTCGACCCGGTCTGGATGCTGCTCAAGATCTTCTTCCTGATCTTCATCTTCATCTGGGTCCGGGCGACGCTGCCGCGCCTGCGCTACGACCAGCTGATGAGCCTCGGCTGGAAGGTGCTGCTGCCGCTGGCGACCCTGAACATGCTCGTCACGGCGGTGCTGGTGGTGGTGACGTGACCGAATTCCCCTACCTCAAGGACCAGGACGTCGTCGAGGTCCAGCGCGGGCCCGAGCCGGGCGGCGTCGGCGGCGCCTACCGCGCCTTCGGCGAGACCCTGCGGGGGCTGAAGACGACGATGGCCCGGCTGATCGAGGGGCCGCTGACGATCCAGTACCCGGAGGAGAAGACCCCGGTCTACCCGCGCTTCCGCGGCCGCCACAAACTGCACAAGTTCGAGGACACCGGGCTCGAGAAATGCGTCGGCTGCTCGCTCTGCGCCGCCGCCTGCCCGGCCGACTGCATCCGCGTCGTCGCCGCCGAGAACATCCCCGGCGAGCGCGTCTCGGCCGGCGAGCGCTACGCCGCCGTCTACGAGATCAACCTCTCGCGCTGCATCTTCTGCGGCTACTGCGAGATCGCCTGCCCGTTCGACGCGATCACGATGGGCCACGACTACGAGATGGCCGACTACGACCGCGAGAACCTGATCTTCACCAAGGAGATGCTGCTCGCCGAGTCGATCGAGCGGACCCCGCTGCGGGCAGAGGGCGAGTAGATGGAAGAGGTTCTGTTCTTCGCGGCCGCGATCGGAGCCCTCGGCGGCGCGGTCGGGGTCGTCGCGATGCGCAATCCCTTCTTCGGGGTGCTGGCGCTGATCGTCCACCTGTTCTCGCTCGCCGTCCTCTTCCTGCTCCTCAGCTCGGCCTTCGTCGCCGCGGCGCAGGTCGTCGTCTACGCCGGCGCGGTGATGGTCCTCTACGTGTTCGTCGTCGCCTACGTCGGCGGCGGCGGCGAGTCGGCCTGGGAGCCGATACCCGGCCAGCGCTTCCTCGCGCCGCTGCTGGGGGCGGCGCTCTTCATCGAGCTCTCGATCGCCGTCCTCGCCTCCTCGCTGCTGGCGCTCGGCACCGACGGGCCCGACGTCAAGCCCGGGTTCGGCGACCCGGCCGCGATCGGCCGCCTCCTGCTCGAACGCTTCCTGATCCCGTTCGAGGCCGCCTCGATCCTGCTCCTCCTCGCCGCAGTGGGCGCGGTTGTTCTCGCCGGACAGCGAAAGACGCCGGGGACGGGAGGCATCTCGTGAACATCGAGTGGTACATCGTCCTCTCCTCACTCCTGTTCGCGATCGGAGCGATGGGGATCCTGATCCGGCGCAGCCCGATCGTGATCCTGCTCTGCCTCGAGCTGATGCTGAACGCCGGCAACCTGGCCCTGGTCGCGTTCAGCCGGATGGTCGGCAACTCCGACGGGCAGATCTTCGCGATCGTCGTCATGGTCGTCGCCGCCTGCGAGGTCGTCGTCGGCCTCGGCCTGATCGTCGCGATCTTCCGCCGCAAGCTGCCGCTCGACGTCGATGAGCTGAGGGAGCTGCGGGGATGAGCGCGACCTCCTGGGGCTGGCTCGTCCTGCTCTTCCCGCTGCTCGGCTCGATCGTCGATCGGGCTCGGCTTCCGGGTGCTGCCGACCCGCGTCGCCGGCGCGATCGGGACCGCCGCGATCGCCCTCGCCTTCGTCTGCGGGGTCGCGATGCTGATCTGCCTGCTCGGCGAAGACCCCGAGGCCCGCCACCACGCGTCCTCGCTCTGGGACTACGCCAACGCCGCCGGCCTCGACATCAAGCTCGGGATCTTCGTCGACCCGCTCTCGGTCTTCATGGTCCTCGTCGTCACCGGCGTCTCGACCCTGATCCACCTCTACTCGTTCGGGTACATGCAGTCCGACGAGGGCTACCGGCGCTTCTTCAGCTACCTCAACTTCTTCGTCTTCTCGATGCTGCTGCTGGTCCTCGCCGGCAACTTCGTCCTCCTGATCGTCGGCTGGGCGTTCGTCGGGTTCGCCTCCTACGCGCTGATCAGCTTCTGGTACCGGCGGACAGACGGCGACCAGGGCCGGGATGAAGGCGTTCGTGATCAACGTCGTCGGCGACATCGGCCTCGTCCTCGCCGCCTTCCTGATCTTCCGCGAACTCGGGACCTTCGACTACCAGGAAGTCTTCGCCAAGGCGCCGGAAGTGTTCAGCACCAACGAGTGGACGGTGACCGCGATCTGCCTGCTGCTCCTGCTCGGCGCCTTCGCCAAGTCGGCCCAGCTGCCGCTCCACACCTGGCTGCCGGACGCGATGGAAGGCCCGACCCCGGTCTCGGCCCTGATCCACGCGGCGACGATGGTGACCGCCGGCGTCTACCTGATCGCCCGCACCCACGTCCTCTTCGTCCTCGCCCCGACCGCCGCCGACATCGCCGCCTTCACCGGCCTGGCGACGCTGCTGGTCGCCGGCACGATCGCGATCGCCCAGACCGACCTGAAGCGGGCGATCGCCTACTCGACGATGAGCCAGATCGGCTACATGATCATGGGCGTCTCGATCGGCGCCTACGCCCAGGGCCTCTTCCACCTGATGACCCACGCCTTCTTCAAGGCGCTGCTGTTCATGACCGCCGGCTCGATCATCTCGGCGATGGCCAATCGCCAGGACATGGACCGGATGAGCGGCTTCTGGAAGGCGATGCGGTTCACCTCGATCATGTTCGTGATCGGCGGCCTGGCGCTGGCCGCCTTCCCGTTCACCTCGGGCTTCTTCTCGAAGGACTCGATCCTCGCCTTCGCCGAGGCGCGGGGCGGGATGTACACGTGGATGGCGATCGGCGGCTACGTCGGCGCCTTCCTCACCGCGATCTACACCTTCCGGCTCGTGTTCAGGGTGCTGCCGGGCGAGCCCTGCGAGGAGGCCCAGCACCTGATCGACACCGGAGAGCTCTACCACGGCCCGCCGATCAACCCGACGACCGAAGAGGAGGAGGGCACCGGGATCGGCTACCCCGGCGAGCACCACCACATCGCCGAGCAGTCGAAGCCGATGGCGGTGGCGATGGCGGTGCTCTCCGTCGGCGCGCTGTTCGCCGGCCTGATCCAGATCCCGGGCGTCGACAACGTCCTCTTCAGCTTCCTCGACCCGGTCTTCGCCGACTCGCCGCTGTCCGCGATCCACCCCACGGTCGGGGCGGAGTGGCGGGGCCTGGCGATCGGCGGCGCGATCTCGGTGATCGGCATCGCGTTCGCCTACTACCTCTGGGTCGCCCGGCCCGAGCTGCCGGCGCTGTTCCGCGAGCGCCTGCGGCCCGGTCTACCTGCTCTGCCTCAACAAGTGGTACTTCGATGAGCTGATCGACTTCCTCGTCGTCCGGCCGGCGCTGGCGATCGGGCGCTTCGCCAACAACACCTTCGAGCGGTTCGTCGTCGACGGGATCGTCACCGGCACCGCCGACACCGTCCGCGGCGCCGGCGGCATCGTCCGCGTCGTCCAGAGCGGCTTCGTCCGCAGCTACGCGCTGCTGCTCATCGCCGGCTTCGCCGGCCTCGGCCTCTACTTCCTGCTCTCCACCTCATGAGCAACTTCCTGCTCTGGACACCCGCTCGCCTTCGGCCTCGTCGGCCTCTTCGTCCCGCGCCGACTGACCGGCTGGTGGGCGACTCTGGGGACGGTCGTCACGCTCGGGATCGCGATCGCGGTGGTGATCGGCTTCGACTCCGGCGCCTCGGGGCTGCAGGACACCGTCGACGTCACCTGGATCTCCGGGCTCGGCGTCGACTACAGCCTCGGCATCGACGGCCTCAACGTCTTCCTGCTCCTGCTGACGACGGTGCTGTGGACGGCGGCGACCGCGTTCGCCGCCTTCCGCGAACAGGACCGGCCCCACCTCTTCTTCCTGATGATGCTGCTCGCCGAGACCGCGACCCTGGGCTCGTTCCTCTCCCAGGACCTGCTCCTCTTCGTCCTCTTCTTCGACCTGATGCTGGTCCCGTTCTACTTCCTGTTCGGGGCCTGGGGCAGCGACCGCGAGGACGGGCCGACGGCGGCTCGCGGCGACGATGAAGATGATCGTCTACACCCTGGTCGGGTCGCTGCTGATGCTGGTCGGGGCGATCGCGACCGCGATCATCGCCGCCGACGGCGGCCAGATCACCTTCTCGATCGCCGAACTGGCGAGCCACCCGCTCGCCGACGGCAGCCAGCGCTGGATCTTCTGGTTCTTCGCCGTCGCCTTCCTGGTCAAGATGCCGGCCTTCCTCCTCCACGGCTGGATGCCCGACGCCTACCGGGCGGCGCCGCTGCCGGTGCTGGCGGTGTTCTCCGGGGTGCTGGCGAAGGTCGGCGCCTACGGCTTCCTCCGCGTCGTCCTGCCGCTCTTCCCCGACGCGACCGTCCAGTTCCAGGAGGTCGTGCTGGTGATCGCGCTGGCCTCGATCCTCTACGGCTCGGTGATGGCCTTCACCCAGACCAACGTCCGGCTCGTCGCCGGCTACTCCTCGGTCGCCCAGCTCGGGTTCATCACCGCCGGGATCTTCGCCCTCTCGGCCGACGGCTCCGACGGGGCGATCCTGCAGATGGTCAACCACGGGCTGGTGGTCGCGCCGATGTTCGTGATCATCGCCCTCCTCGCCGAGCGCTCCGGCACCGAGGACCTGACGAAGATGGGCGGGATGGCGATCAAGGCGCCGGTGCTGGCGGCGCTGTTCCTGATCGTCACCCTGGCGACGCTGGCGATGCCCGGCTCCGCCAACTTCATCGGCGAGTTCTACATCCTCAACGGCCTCTTCGACTCGAAGATCGTCTTCGCCTTCGTCGCGATCTCCGGCGTCGCGATGTCGGCCTACTACGCGCTCCGCCTCTACCAGCGGACGATGCACAACCGCCAGCCGGAGGGGATCGCCTCGCGTGAGATCGGCCTCCGCGACGGCCTCGTCCTCGTCCCGCTCGTCCTCTGCATCCTCGGCCTCGCGCTCTACCCGCAGCTGATCCTGAAGCGGACCGACACGTCGGTGCAGCAGCGGGTCGAATACGTCGAAGGCACACCGAAGTCGACCTCGCCCGGCAGGGCGGACGCGGGAGCGAGGTCCGTCCATATCTGTTTCTTCGGGCCCGAGCGGAGCGGAGCACCTGCCGGTTGATTCGGAGCAGAGCAGATGCCGGCTGATTTCAACGCCCCGCATATCGACTACGCCGGGCTCTCGCCGGTCCTCGCCCTGACCGTCGGGCGTCTGCCTGGTCCTGCTCAGCGCGGTGATCAGGCCGCTGCGCTTCTCCGCCCCGGTGATGACGATGACGACGCTGTTCGACGACCGCCGGGCTCCTGATCTGGCAGCTGGGACGAACCGACCGACCTCGTCTCCGGCGCGCTCAGACTCGACGACCTCGCGATCGCGATCTCGCTGATCGCGATCCTCAGCGCCTGCTTCGCGGTCCTGCTCTCGATCCGCGAGCCGGCGACCGAGCAGGCCGGCTGGGGCGAGTACCACGCGCTGCTGCTCGGCTCGGTGCTGGGGATGGTCCTGCTCGCCCAGGCCCAGAACCTGGTCACCCTCTTCGTCGCGCTCGAGACGCTCTCGATCCCGCTCTACATCCTCTGCGCGACCAACCTCGGCCGCGAGAAATCGCTCGAGTCGGGGCTGAAGTACCTGATCGTCGGCTCGCTCGGCTCGGCGACGCTGCTCTACGGGCTCGCCTTCCTCTACGGCGGCTCGGGCTCGACCGACTTCGCCGGGATCGCGGCGGGGATCCAGAAGGAGGGCCTGAGCGGCGACTCGCTGGTCCTGATCGGGATCGCGCTCTCGGCGGTCGGGCTTCGCGTTCAAGACCTCGGTCGCGCCCTTCCACCAGTGGACGCCGGACGTCTATGAGGGCGCGCCGACCCCGATCACCGCCTTCATGGCGGTCGCGACCAAGGCGGCCGCGTTCGCCGTCTTCGTCCGCTTCTTCGACGTCGCCCTGATCTCCGAGGCCTCCGACTGGCAGCCGGCGCTGGCGGTCCTCGCCGCGATCTCGATCGTCGTCGGCAACGTCGGCGCCCTCGGCCAGAGCTCGCTGAAGCGGCTGCTCGGCTACTCGGGGGTCGCCCAGGCCGGCTACATCCTCGGCGGCCTCGTCGTCGCCACCGAAGCCGGGGTCAACGCCCTCGTCTTCTACCTCGCCGCCTACGCGTTCATGAACTTCGCCGCCTTCGCGGTCGTCGTCGCCCGCGAGCGCGAGACGATCCACGGCGACGACATCGACGGCGGTGCGCGGGCTCGGCGCCTCGCGGCCGCTGCTGGCCTGGCCGCTGACGATCTCGATGCTGGCGCTGGCCGGGTTGCCGGCGACGGCAGGCTTCATCGGCAAGCTCTACCTGATCGAGGCGCTGGTCGAAGGCGACTACACCTGGCTCGCGGTCTTCATCGCGGTCGGGACGATGATCTCCCTCGCCTACTACCTGCGGGTGGTGGCGGCGATGTGGATGCGGCCCGGCGAGGCCGAGGAGCCGGCGACCCCGGCGATCGCCGGCGCCTCGCCCGAGGCCGACCCGATCGACCCCGACGCCGGCGCGCGCCTCTACCTCGTCGTCCCGGCCCTGCTCGCGGCCGCCGCGGTGATCTTCTTCGGCATCGTCCCGCAGCCGCTGGTCGAGTTCGCCGAACACGCCGGCGCCTCGCTGTTCTCATAAACCGCCGCCTCCTCCGGCATCGCGTCCGCTGCCTCCTCCGCTTCGCGTCCGGGGGCGGCGGCAAGGCGCTCACCAGCGCCGCTCGCGATGAATCAGAGAGCGATGCTCGCTGATTGGCAGCCGAACGCAGCGCGTGCGGCTGAGTGTGACCCGACTGAAAGGGTGTCGCGATGGGCGTGTTCCTGACAGCCGCGGCGATCGGGGTGGCGGCCTCTGTCGGGGTCTGGTCGGAGCGGCGCTGGCCGGCGGGGGCGGCGAACGCGGCGCGGCGGGCGCTGGTGCTGATGCTCTACGTCCTCCTGCCGCCGGTGATCTTCCTCAACGTCGCCTCCAGCGAGATCGACCTCGACAACGGCGTCGGCCTCGTCCTCGGCCTCGTCTCCTACGCGGTCTCCGGCCTCCTCGCCTGGTTCGTCGCCAGCCGCGTCCTGAAGCTTCCCCGCCCCGCAGCGTCGGCGCCGTGATCTGCACGGTGATCAGCGTCAACAGCGGCTACCTCGGCTACCCGCTGACGCTGGCCCTGCTCGGCCACGACGACCTCGCCAACGCGGTCCTCTTCGACGTCCTCGTCACCGGCCCGTGCGCTGCTGCTCGGCGCCTTTGCCGTCGGCGCCGCCTTCGGCGACCGCGCCGGCGAGGGCCCGCGCGAGCGGGTGCGTGCCTTCTTCACCCGCAACCCGCCGCTCTACGCGGCGATCGCCGGCCTGCTGGCCCCGAGCGGCGCTCGCTCCCGAATTCCTCGTCGACGCCTCCCAGGCGCTGGTCATCGCGATCCTGCCGATCGGGTTCTTCGCCGTCGGCGCGACCCTGGCCGAGAACGCCGACGAGGGCGAGCTGCCGATCCCGCCGCCGCTGACCCGCCCGGTCGATGGTCTCGCTCCTCTCCCGGCTCGCGGTCGACCCCGCTCGTCCTGCTGGCGCTGGCGGCGCCGCTGATCGACCTGCCGACCGCCTACCTGCTGATGGCGGCGATGCCCTCGGGCCTCAACTCGCTGGTCGTCGCCCACGCCTACGGGCTCGACATGGAGATCACCGCCGAGGCGGTCACCTGGTCGACCTCGATCGTCGTCGCCGCGGCGCTCGTCTCGCTGCTTTTCTGAGGCCCGAGCCGGGCGTATCCTGGGGCCATGCTCCACCACGTCATGCTCGAGATCTATCCGGCCGACCTCGGGCGCGCCGCCGAGTTCTGGTCGATGCTCGGCTTCACCGAGGTCGACCCGCCCGCGGACCTGGCCGACGACTACACCTGGTTCGAACGCAACGGGACCCAGATCCACCTGATGCGGACCGACGAGCCGACCGATCCCCGAGCGCGGCCACCCGGCGATCGTCGTCCCCGATTTCGACCGGACGGTCGAGCGGCTGCGAGGAGAGCGGCTTCGAGGTCGACGCCGAAGCGCGAACGGTGGGGCTCGAAGCGCGCCGAAGCGATCGCGCCGAGCGGCCACCGACGTCGAGCTGATGGCGCACCCGCCCGGCGGCTGAGGCCCGTCGGGGGCTGCGGCTACGATGCCCCGGTGCGCTACCCGGTCGAGGACTTCAGCGAGGAGGAGCGGGCGCTCCTCGCGCCCCATTTCACCAACCTCGACCGTCCCGTCTTCGCCCTCGTCAACCTGCCGGAGACCGTCAAAGGGGCGCTTTTTGCCCGCTATTCGCGGTATTCCGGGACCGTGCGCCGGCTCTTCCTCGAGGAGTTCGCGGACGACGTCGAGGTCCGGCGAGCGCCCCTTCGACGGCGCCGAGGGCGAGCGCGCGGCGAAGCTCTACGAGCGGGTCTTCCTCGGCTACGGCGACGACTCGATCGCCCAGGTCGGCGGCGCCCACATCGCCTGCGAGTGGGTCTCCAACGTCCTGACCAAGGTCCTGCAGCGCGGCCGGCTCGCCGCCTACCTCGAGCAGTCGACCCGCTACATCCCCTACGACAAGCCGCTGCCCGAGGACGCCGGCGGCGGCTTCCGCTACTACCGCGACGACGAGCTCGGGCCCGAGTTCGGGGCGGCGATGGACGAGCTGTTCTCGATCTACTCGCGCTCGCTCGAGCAGGTCGAGTCCTGGGCGGCGGAGCGCTGGCCGCGCGGCGAGGAGCCGGAGGGCGCCTGGCGGCGCTCGATCCGCGCCAAGGCGCTCGACCTCCTGCGCGGCCTGCTCCCGGCCTCGACCCTGAGCCACGTCGGCATCTACGCCACCGGCCAGGCCTACGAGCAGCTGATGCTGCGGCTGATGGCCTCGCCGCTGCCGGAGGCGCGGGAGTATCGGCGGGATGATCCTGCGCGAGCTGCAGCTGGTGATGCCGAGCTTCGTCTCGAGGGTCGAGCGGCCCGACCGCGGCGGCGAGTGGGTCGCGTACCTGCAGCGGCGGCGCGCGGCGACCGAGGAGCTGGGTCTCGCGGCTCGGCCTCGACCGCCGCGGCGGCGGCGAGGACGCGCCGGCGGTCGAGCTGATCCACGTCGACGGCACCGAAGAGGACCTGCTCGCCTCCTGCCTGTTCGAGGCCGCGAGCGCGTCGGAGACCGAGATCCGCGCCCGGGTCGACGTCCTCGACCGCGAGGAGCGGGCCGAGCTGCTCGGCGGCGCTGATCGGCGAGCGCGCCAACCGCCGCCACCGCCCCGGCCGCGGCTTCGAGGCGCTCCGCTACCGCTTCGAGATCGTCTCCGACTACGGCGCCTTCCGCGACCTCCAGCGCCACCGGATGCTGACCTGCCAGTGGCAGCGGCTCGGCCCCGACCTCGGCGCCGGCGTCCCCGAAGAGGTCCGCGAGGCGGGCGCCGGCGACGAGTTCGAGCGGGCGCTCGAGGTCTCGCGCACGCGAGTACGAGCGGCTGCGCGACGCCGGCCTCGCGCGAGGCGGCGCCCTACGCGCTCTGCCTCGCCTACCGGATCCGCTACGTCCTCGACCTCAACGCGCGCGAGGCGATGCACCTGATCGAGCTGCGCTCGGGGCGCGAGGGCCACCCCGCCTACCGCGCCGTCGCCCAGGCGATGCACGAGCGGATCGCCGCGATCCACCCCGCGGTCGCGGCGGCGATGACCCACGTCGACACCTCCCAGGAGCCGCGCCTGGAGCGGATCCTGAGCGAGATCCGCACCCACCGCAAGCGCGTCGGCGCCGGCGGCCGGCGCCGAGAGCCCGCCCGGGCTCAACCCCCTCGGCTGAGCCTCAGCCGCGCTGCTTGCGCTTCTTCGGCGGAGCTGGCCCTCGCCGGGTCGAGCGTCGTCTGGCTCTGGGCGTCGTCTCGCGCCGGTCGGCGGCAGGCCGGCGTCCTGCCGTCTGCCATCTCCGCCGCGGCCTTCTCGCCCGGGGTCGGCCAGGGCTCGGCTTCGCCCGACTGCCAGGCCGGCGGGCGGCCGCCGGGGACCCAGCCGAGGAGCAGCAGGCCGAGGTAGACGAACCAGAGCAGCGCGAACTGGAAGAAGAGGAAGGAGACGACGCCGAGCGCGACCCCCAGCGAGCCCCAGAAGCGGGTCAGCAGCCCGGCCCGCATCGCCCACAGCGAGGTGTAGAGCAAAGCCGACGACGAGGCCGATCTGGCCGCCGAATCCCGAAGCCCGACCGCGAGGCCCGTGCGAGCGAGCCTTCGGTGATCGTGTCTTCGGCCTGTTTCGTCGGCCTCGTCGCTGTCCGAGCTCGACGTCCTTCCTTGCCAGTGCCGGGACCTGCGTCTGGTCGACGAAGTCGCCGGCGGCGTCGACCGTCGTCGACGCCGATCAGGACCGAGGCGGCGGCGAGGAACAGGGGCGCCGGCGATCACCACGCCGACCAGCTGGCCGCGGACCCGGTCGCTGCGGGCGCGGGCGGCGCGGAAGAGGAAGTAGAGGGGCAGCGACGAGGAGGGCGACGCCGATCGCCTGCAGGATGCTGGAGAGGATCTGCGTGCCGGAGCTGGGCGTCGACGTTGCGCAGCAGCTCGGCGGTCGCCGTCGCCGCCGCCGACCTGCGAGCCGACGATGATCGAGGCGACCACGAAGGACGATCGCCAGCAGCGCCGCGACGCCCGCCGGTCGCGACCAGCGCTCCTCCCAGGCGAGGACCTGCCTCCTTGGAGGCCAAGCTAGCCCCGCTCGCGGAAGTAGAACTGGGGCAGGGCGCCCTCGATCACCTCGGCGGTCATCCGCTGGGCGACCTCGAGGTTCCCGGTCCTCACCGCGATGTCGTCGAGGGTGACGATGCCGGCGAGACTATCGCCGTCGAGGACCGGCAGCCGCCGCACCCGGTGCTGGACCATCAGCGCCGCCGCCTCGTCGAGCTCCATCGCCGGCTCGCCGCACGATCAGCGGCCGCGAGGCGTGCTCGCCGACCGCGGACTCGGGGTCGACGCCGTCGGCGAAGACCCGCACCGCGAGGTCGCGGTCGGTGACCATCGCCACCGGCGACCCGGCCGAGTCGACGAGCACGACCGACCCGACCCGGTGGTCGCGCATCTTGCGGGCGACGGAGACGGCGCTCGCCTCCGGCGCCGCGGTCACGACCCCGGTGGTCATGATCTCGCTCAGCTGCATGGTGCGTACGCTACACGCGTGACCGAGAGCGCAGCGAACCCCGGTCGTCCCGCTCGAGGCGGGCGCCGGGCCCGAGAACCCGCCCTGCCCCGCCTGCGGCGAGCCGCTGTTCGGCTGGATCGACGAGCGGCCGGGCCTGGGCGGGCCGGTCAGCCGCTGCGAGAGCTGCGGGCTCGGCGTCGTCGCCGAGCCCGGCGAGCCGGCGGAGGCGCTGCGCGAGCTCGACCGGCTCGAAGCGGACGGCCGCCTGACGATCGCCAACCGCGGCGGCTTCTCGGCCTCGCTCGGCGGGGCCGGCTGGGCCGGGCTCGAGCGCGGCGCCCGCTACCTGTTCACGGTCGAGGCGGTGCGCCGCCTCGTCGCCCGCCGCGACCAGGTCGTGAAGAGCGCCCGCTGGGCGCCCGGCGCCGGGATCGCGGCGATGTGGCAGACGATCCTCAACAGCCTCACCTTCGGCCGCAACGTCGCCCTCGGCGCCCTCGGCGCGCGCCGCGGCGGTGCCCGCCGGCGCGGCCGTGGCAGCGCCGCCTCGACGCCGTGATCAGCGTCGTCGTCGCGATCCCGGCGCTGATCGTCGCCGTGCCGCTGGAGCTGGTCGCCGCCGCCGTTTCGCCGCGGCAGCGCGATCAGGCTGCGGTTCGAACTGCTCTAGCGGCGACTGACGTCAGGAGAGGCCTTCCCTGGCCTCGCGGACCAGGGTCACGGCCTCGGGGAAGAGGATCCGGATCGCGTCGCGGACCTGCATCGCCTGCTCGTCGGGGCTGCCGCTGAGCTCGAGCCTGCTCGATCGAGGCGACGGTCATCTCGACCGCGAGCTTGATCGCGTTGTCGGCCCAGGCGACGCGCTGCGAGGACTGCATCTGCTCGGAGAGCTCCTCCATGCGGGCGCGGAACTCCTCCGGGTCGCCGAAAAGGTTGAAGCCGCCCTCCATCTCCCCCAATGTAAGCAGAGGCCGACCTCGCGGCTCAGTCTCGTCGCCTTTGGCGCGCCACGCGTGCGCCGACGGCGCCTACCGTCGGCGGATGGACGGCGATCCGGAGCGGGGCTCGGCGAGCGTCGAGCAGGCGGGCCTGGCGGCTCTGATCGCGCTGCTGCTGATCGCCGCGATCGCCGCCGTCGCCGCCGACGGCGAGATCGACGGCGGCCGCGACCTGGCCGGCGACGATCGGCACGCCGGATCGCCTGCGCGCCGCGGCTCCCCGACGCCTGCCACCACCACCCGCTGGTTCCGGCCTACGGCTGGCCGCTGGCCCGGCTCGCCCGCGCCCTCGCGCCGGCCCCGGCCGCCCGGCCCGGGCCCGGCGGGCTGCCGCTGGTCCCGGTCGACTTCCGCCGCTGCCGCAGCGAAAGCTGCGCGCGTCGCCGGCCGGGCGCGCACCTGACGACCTCGGGGCGGCGGACGACCGCCTTCACCTCGGTCCGTCGACCTCCGCCGCTCGCTCGGCTGGGTCGAGGTGACCTACTGGCTCTACCGCCCGACGCTCGGCTGGGAACGAGTCGTCCGCCGCGCGACCCAGGCCGACGTCGAGGCGGCGGCGGGGACGCCGGTCCTGCTTGAAGGACGACCCGGCGCTGGTCCCGCTCGAGACGCTCCCCGGCCGCGACCAGTACGAGTTCCCGCGCCGGCGAGGAGCCGCCGTGGCGGTGGAAGGTCGAGGGCCGCTATCCGGGCTGGTCGAGCTGAGGCGCTCAGGCCTTGCCGGGGCTGACCGCGAGGCGGTTCTGCCCTCGCCGCCTTCGCGCGCTTCGTCCTCCTCGGCCTGTTTGATCAGGCCGCGCCAGTCGGTCGTGCGGAAGACGAGGACCATCGACGGCGAAGCCGAGGGCGACCGACCAGGCGGCCATCGCGATCTGGGTCCCGACCGAGAAGGAGAGGACCACCGCCCGGGAGGGGCCGGTCAGCGTCGCGATCAGCAGCGCCTGCTGGGCGCCGGCGCCGCCGGGCGTGAAGGGGACGACGTTGGCGATCGCCTGCACGCTCATCACCAGCAGGACGTTGCCGACGGAGCCGCCGATCCCGAACGCCTCGAGGAAGAACCAGAAGGCGGCGAAGCGGCAGATCCAGCCGACGCCCTGCCAGGCGGCGACCTCGCGCAGGTAGCGGCTCGGCGTCCGCAGGATCGCGACGCCCTGTTTGACCCGATCCCAGAATCTCCGGACCCGGTGCGCGAGGACGTAGATCGCGATCACGATCGCGATCAGCATCGCCCCGACCGTGATCGCGAACGACCTTCGGGTTTTCGGCCCAGAAGGAGAGCTCGAAGGCGGGCAGGTCCGGGAGCCGCGGCGGCTGGGGAAGCAGGCCCTGGGTGATCGCGTAGAGCAGGACCAGCACCCCGATCGTCGTGTCGAAGACGCTCTGGACGAGGAAGGAGGAGGTGACGGCGGGGTAGGAGGAGTGCGGGATCTGGCGTTTGACGAGAAAGACCTTGGTCACGTCGCCCGCGTGCGCCGGAAGGATCGCGTTGATCCCGGCGCCGGCGAGGTAGGCGGCGCTGAGCAGCATGTAGGAGATCGCGGTCCCGGGATAGGCGGCGCGGAGGACGTTGCGCCAGGCCCAGGCACGGGCCAGCTGCATCGCGAGGAGGAACAGGAGCGCCAGCCCGAAGGCGCTCCAGTCGATCGCCGAGAGGTTCTGGAAGAAGGCTTCGGCGCCCCTCCCGAACGCTTCCAGGCTCGAGTGAAGATCGGCGATGCATTGCCAGAACTATGACGCCGCCCCCGCTGTTCTCGCGTCCGGGCGGCTAGACTAGCCCGCTCGTGTCAGAGGCCAAGAGCCCCACCGAGACCTCGGCAACCCCAGCCGTCACGCCAGATCCGGCCGATGCCGCGATGTGCGCGCGCGCCCGCGAGCGCTACGCCGGCGACCGCCGAAGCGCGCTGCGGCGGCGCCGCAAACAGCACGCCGAGCTGCCCAACCTGATCATCATCGGCGGGCTGAAGTGCGGCACGACCAGCATCCATCACTACCTCGGCCTCCATCCCCAGATCCAGATGTCGAAGCCGAAGGAGCTCAACTTCTTCGTCGAGGAGCTGAACTGGGACCTCGGCCTCGACTGGTACGCGAGCCGCTTCGACAGCCGCTTCCCGGTGCGCGGCGAGTCCTCGCCCCACTACACGAACCTGCCTCGCTTCGAGGGCGTGCCGGAGCGGATCCATGAGCACTGCCCCGACGCCCGCCTGCTCTACATGGTGCGCGACCCGATCAAGCGGATCCTCTCGCACTGGGTCCACGCGACCGGGGCCGGGTACGAGACCGGCGAGATGGTCGAGGTCCTCTGCCGCGCGGACACCTCCTACATGAACCGCTCCAAGTACTGGATGCAGCTCCAGCCCTACCTCGAGCTCTTCGACCGCTCCCAGATCGAGATCATCACCCAGGAGGAGCTGCAGACCGAACGCGAGGAGACGATGCGCAGGGCGTTCGCCTTCGCCGGCGTCGACGAGAGCTTCAGCTCCGAGCAGTTCGACCGCGAGTGGGAGAAGTCGAGCGCCAAGGAGGGCGACAAATACCAGTTCATGGAGAAGCTGATCAAGCTGCCCGGCTTCCGCTCCTTCGACCGCAATTTCGACCGGCTGCCGGAGCGGATGCGGTGGATGGTCGAGAAGGTCGTCCACGACCCCGAGAAGCCGGCGGCGCCGAAGCCCAAGCTTCCCGACGACCTGTTCGAGACGATCCGCGGCCGGTTCGGCACCGACGTCGCGGCCCTGCAGCAGTTCGCCGGCCGCGAGTTCGCCGGTTGGCACGAGTACTCCTGACCCGGAGAACGTGAACGCAGTCGCCCGCACTAGTCTCCGCCTGTGCAGAGGCTGACTCCCGGACCCCGGGCCGACCACCGTCGAGGAGCAGCTCGACACCTACCGGCCCTGGGAGCACCCGCACGAGGACCGCCCGTTCCTGGCGATGAACTTCGCGTCGACGGTCGACGGGCGGGCATCGATCGACGGCGTCTCGGGCCCGATCGGGTCGGCGACCGACACCGCGATGCTCGTCGGGCTGCGGACGAGGTTCGACGCGGTGATGATCGGCGCCGGGACGATGAGGGCCGAGCGCTACGGCCCGGTCGTCTCCGATCCGCGCAAACGCGAGCGACGCCAGGAGCTGGGCCTCACCGCCAACCCGCTGATGATGATCGTCAGCGCCCGGCTCGACCTGCCGTGGGACGCCGGCCTCTTCACCGAGGGAGCCGGGAGTGTCCTGATCTTCACCACGGCGGAGACCGAGCCGCCCGAGACCGAGACCGAGGTGGCGGTCGTTCGCCACGAGACCGCGGTCGACCTCGGGGCAGCGCTGCTGCACCTGCGCCAGGAGTCGGGCATCCGCTCGGTGCTCTGCGAGGGCGGGCCCCGGCTCCACGCCCAGCTCGAGGCCGCGGGCCTGGTCGATGACCTGTTCCTGACGATCGCGCCGAAGCTGGCGGGTGGTGAAGCGCCGCGGATCATCGAGGGCGAGCTTCCCGGCGTCGCGCCGCTGGGGCTGAGCTGGCTGCTGGAGGAGGACGGCGAGCTCTTCGCCCGTTACAGCCGGACCTGAAAGGATCACCGGCGATGGACTTCAAGCCGAGCCCCCAGGTCGAGACGCTCCGCGAGCAGATCCTCGACTTCATGGACGCCGAGATCTACCCGCAGGAGCGGGAGATCATGGAGGCCCTCGACGCCGAGGTCGGCCCCGGCGTCCCCTACCCGAAGATCCTGGTCGAGATCCGGGAGCGGGCGAAGTCGGCGGGCCTCTGGAACCTGTTCATGCCCGACGAGCGATACGGCCCCGGGCTCAGCAACTGGGAGTACGGGCTGCTCTGCGAGGAGATGGGGCGCAGTCCCGCCGCGGCCCCGATGGCCTTCAACTGCTCGGCGCCGGACACCGGCAACATGGAGATCCTCGCCGAGCACGGGACCGAGGAGCAGCGCGAGCGCTGGCTCGACCCGCTGCTCGAGGGACGGATCCGCTCCTGCTTCTCGATGACCGAGCCCGAGGTCTCCGGCTCGGACCCGACGCTGCTGCAGGCGCGCGCGGTCCGCGACGGCGACGAGTGGGTGATCGACGGCCACAAGTGGTTCACCTCGGGCGCCGTCGGCGCCGACCTGGCGATCGCGATGGTCGTCACCGACCCCGAGGCCCATCCCTACGCCCGCGCCTCGATGATCTGCGTCCCGACCGACAATCCCGGCTTCAACCTGGTCCGGCCGATCTCGGTGATGGGCCACGCGGCCGGCCCCGGCCACTGCGAGATCCGCTACGAAGAGTGCCGTGTCCCGGTCGCCAACCTGCTCGGCGAAGAGGGCAAGGGATTCGCCGTCGCCCAGGACCGCCTCGGCCCCGGCCGCATCCACCACTGCATGCGCGCGATCGGGACCGCCGAGCGGGCGCTGGAGATGATGTGCCGCCGCGCCAACACCCGCGAGGCGTTCGGCGGGCCGCTTGGCGAGAAGCAGTTCGTCCAGGAGGCGATCGCCCAGTCGCGGATGGAGATCGACCAGGCCCGGCTGCTGACGCTCTACGCCGCCTGGAAGATGGACACCGACGGCAAGCGGGCCGCGCGCCAATCGATCTCGGCGATCAAGGTCGTCGCCGCCAACATCGTCATGGACGTGCTCGACCGAGCGATCCAGATCCACGGCAGCCTCGGGATGACCGACGACACGCCGCTGGCGGCGCTCTGGCGTTTCAGCCGGATGCTGCGCCTCGCCGACGGGCCCGACGAGGTCCACAAGATGGTCCTCGCCCGCCGCGAGCTCAACCGCTGGGCCAAACGGGACGAGGCCGAGGCCGCGGGCGAGCTCGAGCCGAAGCACGCGCCGCGCCCGATCTGAGGCCGCCTAGACGCCGCTCCGCTCGGCGTCGTCGGCTGCGTTGGCGAGCTGCTCGACGACGACCGCGAAGTGGTGGATGCCCTCGTCGGTCTTGCCGTACTGGCCGGCGGAATAGCGGGCGTAGACGCCCTCGAGGACGATCGCCAGCTTCCAGTAGCCGAGGGCGATGAAGAAGTCGAGGTCCGAGAGGTCGCGGCCGGTGCGCTCGGCGTAGCGCGCGCGCAGCTCGTCGCGCCTCGGAAACCCGGGCTCGATCGTCGCCGGCTCGACCAACGGCCGGAACTCGTCGTCGGGGTCCGACCAGTAGACCATCAGCAGGCCGACGTCGGCGAGCGGGTCGCCGAGGGTGCAGAGCTCCCAGTCGACCACCGCGGCGACCTCGCCCTCCGGGCTCAGGATCATGTTGTCGAGGCGGTAGTCGCCGTGGACGATCGTCGCCGGCCCCTGCTCGGGGATCCGGGCTGCGAGCCGCTCGTGGACCGAGTCGATCACCTCGAGCTCGCGCGTCTTCGACTTCTCCCACTGCCCCTGCCAGCGGTTGAGCTGGCGGGCGACGTAGTCCTCCTTGCGGCCGAGGTCGCCGAGGCCGACCGCGTCGGGGTCGACCGAGTGGATCAGCGCCAGCGTGTCGACCACCCGCTCGCCGATCGCCTGGCGTTCGGACTCCTCGGGGAAGGCCTCGGCGTCGCCCTTGAAGCGGAGGATCGGCCCCTCGACGAACTCCATCACGTAGAACGGCGCTTCGTTGACGCTCTCGTCCTCGCAGAAGCCGGCGATCGGGGCGACGGGAACCTCGGTCGGGCCGAGCGCGGAGACGACCTTGTGCTCGCGCGACATGTCGTGGGCCGAGCCGAGCCGCTTCCCGAGCGGCGGCCTGCGCAGAGCCCAACGGCGGCCACCGGCGTCGGTGACGCCGTAGGTCAGGTTCGAGTGGCCGCCCGAGATCCGATCGAAGGAGAGCGGGAGCTCGACGCCCTCGACGTTCTCGGCGAACCAGGCCTCGACGCCTGCGCGGTCGATTCCCTCGACCTCGGTCGTGACGGCGCCGGGGTCGGTGCCTGTAGCCTCGTCGCCCATCGGCACCGAAGCATATTCCCGACGACGCCTAGGACTCAGTCCGTCGCTGGCTAACCGGCTGACGATCGGCTTCGCGATCGCGTTTGCGGTCCTGACCGGCCTCGCGGTGATCGGGGTGGCGCGATTCATCCAGCAGCGCGAGGACTTCGAGAACGCCACCGCCCGCTCCTACCAGCGCGAGATCCAGGCGCGCACCGAACTGGCCCAGGGAGAAGACCCCGCCGAGGCCCGCCGGGAGATCGTCGCCCAGCACAACCACCGTCAGGTCCTGCGCGACGAGATCGACAACAAGACGCGCGACACGGCGCTGCTGGTCGGCGCCGGCCTGATCGCCGGCCTCACCGGCGCGGCGCTCCTCTTCAGCGGCCTGATCTCCTCGATGCGGCGGCCGCTCGACGACCTGGTCGCCGCCTCGGAACGCCTGGCGGCCGGCGACCTCGAGGCCCGGGTCCGGGTCGGCGGCCTCTCCGAGACCGCGGCGCTCGGGACCGCCTTCAACAACATGGCCGAAGAGCTTCAGCGCCGCGAAGGCGAACGCGACCAGCTCGATCGGATGAAAGACGAGTTCGTGCTGACGACGTCGCACGAGCTGCGCAGCCCGCTGACCGCCGTCCAGGGATTCGCCGAGCTGCTGATGCTCGAGCGCGAAAAGCTCTCTCCCAAGCAGGCCGAGACCGTCGAGGTGATCCTCGACAACAGCCGCCACCTGGTCCGGCTCCTCAACGATCTCCTCGACCTCGCCCGCAGCAACGCCGGCCGGCTGACGATCAAACCGGTTCTGGTCGAGCCCTTCCAACTCGTCGAGGAAGCGGTGCGGACGATGCGCGGCCAGATCGAGGGCAAACACCAGACGCTGACCGAGCGGATCGAGAGCGACCTGCCTCCCGTCAACGCCGACGCCGACCGGATCCGACAGGTCCTGGTCAACCTCCTGACCAACGCCAATGAGTACTGCCCCGAGGGTGCGGGTATCGAGGTCGAGGCGAGGAAGGTCGATAACGAGGTGGAGATCGCGGTGATCGACAACGGCCCAGGAATTCAGAGCGAGCAGATCGGTCACATCTTCGAGCGCTTCACCCGCGGCGAAGCCGGGCTGACCCAGCGGGTGGGCGGCACCGGCCTCGGCCTCGCGATCTCGAAATCCCTGGTCGAGCTCCACGGCGGCTCGATCTGGGTCGAATCGGCGCCCGGCGCCGGCGCGACCTTCCGCTTCCGGCTGCCCGCCACCAGGGCGCCCGACCGGGCCGGTGTCGGCTGGGCGGAGGCCTGAGATGGCGAGGGTGCTGGTCGCCGACGACTCGGAGACGATCCTGCTGCTGATGCGGACCAGGCTCGAGATGGAGGGCCACGAGGTGGCGACCGCCGCCAACGGCCAGCAGGTCATCGAAGCGATCAACAGCTCGCAGGGCTGGACCGAGGTGATGCTGCTCGACGCGATGATGCCGGAGAAATCCGGAATCGACGCCCTGCGCGAGCTGCGGGCCGCCGGGGTCAGCACCCCGGCGCTGATCGTCAGCGCCCATCAGGGCGAGATGGACGCCGCCTCGCAGGAGGGGCTGGCGATCGACGGCTTCGTCACCAAGCCGATCGACTTCGAGGAGCTGTTCGCGCGGATCGCCGAGCTGACCTAGGCCAGACCGGTCAGGCCTTCGCCAGCTCGAGACGCAGCTCCTTGCCTTTGAGCTTCGTCCCGTCGAGGAACTCGACCGCCCGCTCCGCCTGGTCGGGGGCGACCTCGACGAAGGAGAAGCGGTGCAGGACTCGCACCTCGTGGATCGCCTCCTCGGGCAGGACGGCGCCCTCGCGCAGGGCCCAGCGCAGGTCCTCCTCGGTGATCCCGCTGCGCTCGCCGTGGTTGACGAACAGCTTCACGCTCTTGTCGCCATCGGCCTTGCCGGCGGCGCCGTCGCCGTTGCCCTCGCTGACCCGAGGGGCGCGACGCTCGCGGCGGCGGGGCCGCGGCGCGTGCTCGAGCCGCTCCTCCGGGGTCTCCCACTCGCCGATCGAGGTCTTCACGTCGCGCTCGATCCGGTCGATCTCGTCGCGCTCCTCGGGGGTGACGAGGGTGATCGCGCGGCCGGTGCGCCCGACCCGGCCGGTGCGGCCGATCCGGTGGACGTAGACCTCCGAGGAGGCCGGGACGTCGTAGTTGATGACGTGGGTGACGTGCTCGATGTCGAGCCCCCGGGCGGCGATGTCGGTCGCGACCAGGAGCCTCACCCGGTGGTCCTTGAAGGCGATCATCACCCCGTCGCGCGAGCCCTGGCTCATGTCGCCGTGGAGCGCTTTGACGTCGAGCCCGCGGTCGCGCAGCGTCCTGTCGAGGCGGGTGGCGCCGATTTTCGTCCGGCAGAAGATGATCGCCTGCTCCGGTTCCTCGGTCTTCAGCAGCTCGACCAGGCGCTCCGACTTCTCCCGTTTCGGGACCTCGACGAAGGCCTGCTGGATCGCGTCGACGGTGAGTTTCTTCGGCGTGATCCGGATCGTCGTCGGGTCGTACATGTAGCCCTCGGCGAGGCGCTGGACCGGCGGCGGCATCGTCGCCGAGAAGAGCGCCGTCTGGCGCCCGCTCGGGCACATCCGCAGGATCTTCTCGACGTCCTCGATGAAGCCGAGGTCGAGCATCTCGTCGGCCTCGTCGAGGACGACGTAGCGGGCCGCGGTCAGGACCAGCGACCGGCGCGACATCAGGTCCATCATCCGGCCGACGGTGGCGACGACGACCTGGGCGCCGGCGCGGAGCTGGGCCTGCTGGGAGCGGATCGGGGCGCCGCCGAAGACGGCGACGATCTCGACGTCGACGTGCTCGGCGTAGGAGCGCAGGGCCTGCGTCACCTGGATGCAGAGCTCGCGGGTCGGGGTCAGGACGATCGCCTGGACCTCGTCGCTGGCCGGGTCGATGTACTGGAGCAGCGGCAGGCCGAAGGCCGCGGTCTTGCCGGTCCCGGTCTGGGCCTGCCCGATCACGTCGTGGCCGGCGAGCAGCTCCGGGATCGCCTGCTCCTGGATCGGCGTCGGCTCCTCGAACCCGAGCTCGTCAAGTGCCTGTTGTATCTCTGGCGCGAGGCCGAGATCGGGGAAGGCGGTCACTTCTGGGGGTCCAACAGAAGCTTGCCGGTGGTCGACCGGGCGATCAGGCCTTCGTGGGCGCGCCCCGCCTCCGAGAGCGGGAAGACGCCGCCGACGGTCACGTCGAGGTCGCCGGAGGCGACCGCCCCGAGCAGCTCGCCGATCATCTCCATCGCCAGCTCGCGGCGGGCCGCGAGCAGGTGGATCAGCCAGAAGCCGATCACCGCCTTCGAGCCGCGCAGCAGCCTCGCGGTCGAGACCTCGCGCTGTTCGCGGGAGGCGATCCCGAAGACGACCATCCGCCCCAGCGGGCCCAGGGCCGAGAGCTCTTCGTCGAAGGCGTTGCCCCCGCTCATGTGGAGGACGGCGTCGACCCGGCGGCCGTCGTTGGCGGCGAGGATCTCGTCCTTCAGGCTCTCCGAGCGGGAGTCGACGGTCGCGTCGGCGCCGAGCCCCTCGACCAAGCGCCCGCTTCTCCTCGCTCGACGCCAGCCCGATCACGCGCGCCCCGGCGCTCTTCGCGATCTGGACCGAGAGCGACCCGGTGCCGCCGGCGGCGGCCTCGACCACCACCGTCTCGCCGGCCTCGACCCGGGCGCAGACCCGGACCAGCGCCATCGCGGTCAGACCCTGGAGGAGCAGCGCGGCGGCCTGGTCGTCGTCGACCTGGTCGGGGACCGGGACGAGGAGGGCCTCGGGGACCGCCACCTTCTGGGCGTAGCCGCCGCCGCCCAACAGCGCCGCGACGCGGCGCCCGTCGGAGGTGCGGCCGCTGACCTCGCCGCCGGGGATCATCGGCAGCGATTGCTCGGCGAGGTAGTCGTTGCGGGTCGCGTGGGTGTCGGCGAAGTTGACCCCGGCCCGGGCGATATCGACGAGGACCTCGCCGTCGTCCGGCACGGGATCGGGCACGTCGACGTACTGGAGCACCTCCGGCCCGCCGAACTCCTCGATCTTGATCGCCTTCATCTCAGGGTGAGTCTCGCAGGGCAGCCGCTAGGCTGCCCTGCCGATGTCACTCACAGTCGTCGGATCGATCGCGTTTGACTCCGTCCGCACGCCGTTCGGCGAGCGGGAGCGGATGCTGGGCGGCGCCGCCGTCCACTTCTCGCTGGCGGCCAGTTTCTTCACCGAGGTCCGGCCCGTCGGGCCGGTCGGCGGCGACTTCGGGCCCGACGAGTTCGCGGTCCTCGAAAGCCGCGGGATCCCGACCGACGACATCGAGGTGATCGAGGGCGGGCAGTCGTTCTTCTGGCGCGGCCGCTACGAGTACGACCTCAACGTCGCCCACACCGAGGACACCCAGCTCGGCGTCTTCGGCGACTTCGAGCCGAAGCTCTCGGACGCCGCCAAGGGGGCCGACGTCGTCTTCCTCGCCAACATCCAGCCCGACCTCCAGCGCCAGGTCCGCGCCCAGTGCGCCGAGACCCGCTTCAGCGCCCTCGACTCGATGAACCTCTGGATCGAAACGACGAAGGACTCGCTGCTGGCGGCGATCTCGGAGGTCGAGTGCGTGATCGTCAACGACGCCGAGGTGCGGCAGCTGACCGGCGAGGCCAACCTCGCCCGCGGCGCCCGGGCGATCATGGCCCACGGGCCCCGCGCGGTCGTCGCCAAGCAGGGCGAGTACGGCGCCGCGCTGTTCACCGAGGACGGCTTCTTCGCGCTGCCGGGCTACCCGCTCGAGGACGTGCGCGACCCGACCGGCGCCGGCGACAGCTTCGCCGGCGGCTTCCTCGGCTACATCGACAGCCACCCCGGCGCCCTCGACGACGCCTGCCTGCGGCGGGCGATGGGCTACGGCACGGTGCTCGCCTCCTTCAACGTCGAGGAATTCGGGACCGAGCGGGTCTCGCGGCTGACCCGCGATGAGATCGAGGCGCGCTTCGAGGAGCTCGTCTCGATGACCCGATTCGAGCCGCTGCCGGTCACGAGCGAGTAGGGCGAACTGCGATACTGAGTTCTCTACCAGTCCGGTCCTGAGGAGGGGTGAATGGCCACCGAGCAGCAGATCAGCAGTCCAGCCGGCGAGGATGGCGTTGCCGCCGGGTCGGAGTCTCTGACCGTCACCGACAACAGGACCGGGACGTCCTACGAGCTCCCGATCACCGACGGGACCGTGCGGGCGATGGACCTGCGCCAGATCAAGGTCGACGAGGCCGAATTCGGGATGATGGCCTACGACCCGGCCTTCACCAACACCGCCTCCTGCCGCTCGGCGATCACCTACATCGACGGCGAGGCCGGGATCCTCGAACACCGCGGCTACTCGATCGAGCAGCTCTGCGAGCGCTCGACCTTCCTCGAGGTCGCCTACCTGCTGATCTTCGGCGAGCTTCCCACCCAGCCGCAGCTCGACCGCTGGGTCTTCGACATCACCCACCACACCTACGTCCACGAGGACCTCAAGCAGCTCTTCCAGGGGTTCCGCTACGACGCCCACCCGATGGGGATGCTGCTGGCCGGGGTCGGGGCGCTCTCGACCTTCTACCCCGACGCCAAGCAGACCGACGACCCCGAAGAGCGCTACATGGCCGCGGTCAGGCTGATCGCGAAGATCCCGACCCTCGCCGCCTTCTCCTACCGGCACAACATGGGCTTCCCCTACGCCTACCCCGACAACGACCTCAGCTACTCCGAGAACTTCCTCTCGATGATGTTCAAAAAAACGGAAGCCCAGCACGTCCCCAAAGAGGCGCTCTCGAAAGCGCTCGACGTGCTCTTCATCCTCCACGCGGATCACGAACAGAACTGCTCGACCAACGCCGTCCGCGGGGTCGGCTCCTCCGACGTCGACCCCTACTCGGCGGTCGCGGCCGGTGTCGCGGCCCTCTACGGGCCGCTCCACGGCGGCGCCAACGAGGCGGTGCTGCGGATGCTGCGGCGGATCGAGTCGCCGGACAACATCCCCGACTTCCTCGAGCGGGTGAAGGCGCGCGAGGAGAAACTGATGGGCTTCGGCCACCGCGTCTACAAGAACTACGACCCGCGGGCGCGGATCATCCAGCAGCACATGGACGAGGTCTTCGAGGCGACCGAGTACAACCCGCTGGTCGAGATCGCGCGCGAGCTCGAAAAACGCGCCCTCGACGACGAGTACTTCACCTCGCGCAAGCTCTACCCGAACGTCGACTTCTTCTCCGGGATCATCTACGAGGCGCTCGAGATCCCGACCAACATGTTCACGGTGATCTTCGCCATCCCCCGCACCGCGGGCTGGGTCTCGCAGTGGATGGAGATGAAAGACGACCCCGAGCAGAAAATCTCGCGCCCGCGCCAGATCTACACCGGCTACCGCGAGCGTGAGTACGTCGCGATCCCCGATCGCGAGGGGCCCGAAAAAATCATCGGGCCGCCGGCCAAACGGCCAAAACGGCCACGCGGGGCGCGTAACCAGCGAGAAGAGGGTCCTCGGGGGCTGGCGCTCCGCGCCATGGCGGCTTGGAAGCTGACGGTGAGGCATGGGTCCGATGTGGAGCATGCGAGCTTTGACGATCTCGACGACGCGGTGGAGATGATGCGGAAGCGGGCGTTGGAGATTCGGGCCGAGGGCGTGGCGCCGTCGGGCTCGCCGCTCGGCGACGTCGGCCCCGAGAAGCAGGTCCACGCCCGACTGCAGCTCGCCGGCCGCGGGCTGCTGCGCAAGCCGGTCGCAGGGGTCGATCTGAAGGGCGACGGGACCTTCGTCCCCTACCGCGGCGCGATCGGGCGCGAGGAGCTCGACCCGACCGCCTACGAGACGCCGTTCGACGCGGTCCGCGAGTCCCTCGAGGCGAGCGGATGAGCGACGCCGCCGAAACCGCGGTCCCGAAGGGCAGCTACGCGGCCGGGCGGCGGATCAATCTGCCGGCCGGGGCCCAGGCCCCGTACACGGTCTTCGTCAACGGGGTCGAGCAGCGCGAGGGCGCCGACTACAACGTCCGCGCCGGTGAGATCGTCTTCACCCGCCAGCTGGTCAAGGAGAAGGTCGGCACCGGGCGCTGGCTGGCGATGTACCTGGGGCTGTTCGGCACCTATCGCAAGAACGAGACCGTCGACCTGCAGTTCCACCGCGGCGGCAAGGTCGAGCTCCTCTCCGACCTGCCGATCAAGCCCGACTAGTCGTCGGTCTGGCCCTCCCAGATCCCGAACGGGGAGCCCTGGGGGTCGCTGAGGAAGGCGATCTTGCCCTGCGGCATCTCCATCCGGACGTAGGAGCGGCCGCCGATCTCGTCGGCGAGGTCGGCGGTGTCGTCGCGGCTCTCGACCGCGAAGTAGGGGACCCAGTGCGAGGGCTCTCCCTGCTGGGATGCCATCACGCCGCCGTTGCTGCGCTCGCCGACCTTGACGATCGTGTAGACGGAGTCGTCCCCCATCGGCATCTCCTCGGTGCCCCAGCCGAAGAGCCCGGCGTAGAACTCGACCGCGGCCGCCGGGTCGGGGCTGTGGAGCTCGTTCCAGGTGAGGCTGCCGGGGTCGTTGACCCGGGTCGCGCCGATCGACTGGTTCGGCTGCCAGACGCAGAGCGCGGCGCCGGTCGGGTCCTCGAACAGGGCCATCCGCCCGGCCTCCATCACGTCGAAGGGCTGCTCGATCACGTTGGCGCCGAGCTCGGCCGCCCTGGCGGCGGCGTCGTCGGCGCTCTCGACGGTGACGTAGCTGTTCCAGTGCGGCGGGAATTTGTCGGTCGCCGGCGCGATCGCGGCGACGTTCTCGCCGCCGACTTTGCACATCGTGTAGGTGCCGCCGCCTCCGGGGATCTCGAACCCGTCGAACTCCCAGCCGAAGAGCGAGCCGTAGAAGGACTTGGCCGACGTCCGAGTCGTTGGTGGTCAGGTCGACCCAGCTGAACGTTCCCGGCGCGTGCTCTGTCCTCGTTCCCATCAGTTGAAGACGTACAGAAGGAGGAAGGCCGTCGCGGCGAAGGCGACGACGCCGGCGATCAGGGGCCGGTCCTCGGCGATGATCGCGGCGGTCGAGCGGTCGTCGGCGCGGTCGTAGATCAGGTAGAGGTAGCGGAAGATGCAGTAGAGGACCGGCGGGATCGTCCACATCATCTCGTTGCCGATCAGCGGCGAGTTCACGGCGTAGATCGAGTAGCTGATGATCGTCCCGGTCGTGACCAGGGCGACCATCTGGTCGAGGAAGGGCAGCGAGTAGTGCTCGAGGACGGGGCGGGTGCTGGTTCCCTGGTGCAGCTCGGAGACGGCCTCCTGGCGGCGCTTGGTGACGCCGAGGAAGAGGGCGATGAAGCCGGTGCAGAGGATCAGCCATTCGGAGGCGTGGGCGTCGACGGCGCTGGCGCCGGCGGCGACCCGGAGGATGAAGAGCCCGGCGAGCGTCATCACGTCGACGATCACGATCTGCTTGAGGCCGAGGCTGTAGGCGACCTGGGCGACCCCGTAGCCGACGACCATCAGCCCGACTTCCCAGTTGACGGTCGCGAAGGCGAGGCCGATCGCGAACACCGCGAGGGCCGGCGAGATCACCTTCGCCGCTCCCTCGGAGAGCTCGCCGGCGGCGAGCGGGCGGAACCGCTTCTTCGGGTGTTTGCGGTCGAGCTCGACGTCCATCAGGTCGTTGACGAAGTAGCCGGCGCTCGAGATCGCGCAGAAGGAGACGAAGGCGAGGCTGGCCTCGACGATCGCGTGCGGTTCGTTGAACTTGCCGGAGAAGAGGAGGCCGGCGAAGACGAAGACGTTCTTGACCCACTCCTGCGGCCGCCCGGTCTTGATCGCCGCCCGCAGCGGCGTGCGGCGTGGCACCACCGGCTCCTCGGCGGCGGTGTCGGCCTGACTGGAGGGGGCCGGGATCGTCGGCTGTTCCGAAGTGATCGTTTCCATCGTGAGCCGCCGGTGCGACATGCGTCGATGCCGCCCGGCTAGGGGAGATTCGTCGCGACAGGGTACCGCCGCAGGGCGGTCGACCCGCCCTTACGGGTCGATCAGAACGCCGGGATTCATCATCGCGGCGGGATCCAGCTCCGCCTTCGCCGCCCGCAGCGCGGCCGCGAACGGCGCCGGCCGCTGGCGGTCATACCAGGGGCGATGATCGCGGCCGACCGCGTGGTGGTGGGTGATCGTGCCGCCGCCCTCGATCACCGCCTCGGCCGCGGCCCGCTTGATCTCGCCCCACTGCTCGACCTCGCCGCCGCGGTTGGCGGGCGCCATCACCGTGAAGTACGGGGCCGGCCCGTCCGGGTAGACGTGGGTGAAGCGGCAGCTCACCCGCGGCGCCCCGGGGCCGGACGCCGGCGCCTCGGAGACCTCGGCGACCTTCGAGCGGACGGCCTCCATCACGTTCGCGTGGAACTCCTCGAAGCGGTCCCAGGTGATCGCGCTCTCGAACGTTTCCGAGAGCACGCCGCAGGCGACGAACGTGTCGCGCAGGTAGGGGGCGAAGAGGAACGCCTGCCGCCAGGAATCGACGGCCGACTGCTCCCCTCCCCCTCCGGCGCCGCTGCGGACCTCACCGGGGTCACCCCCGTGCTCGCGCGCGATCTCGACCGCGATCCGCATCGGGTCGTCGACCGGGTGGTGGGCGGACTCGAAGCCGAGGATCAGCAGGTTCGGTCTCGCCGGAGCCGGCGCCGGTGGTCCCGGCCTCGAGCGCGTCGAGCAGGCGGCAGTTGGACGGGTGGAGCCCCGACTGGGAGATCTCGCGGACCGCGCCGCGCGGCGGCGAGGAAGTCGTCGAACTCGACGCCGCAGGAGGCCTTGAAGGTCGGCCGCGGCCGGACCCGGACCCAGGCCTCGGCGATCGTGCCGAGGATTCCCTCGGAGCCGATCAGCGCCCGGTCCGGCGAGGGGCCCGCGCCCGACCCGGGCAGCCGCCTGCTCTCCCAGGTCCCGCGCGGGGTGATCGCCCGCACCGACTCGACCAGGTCGTCGATGTGGGTGTAGAGGGTCGCGAAGTGGCCGCCGGCCCGGGTCGCGATCCAGCCGCCGAGGGTCGCGTACTCGAACGACTGCGGGAAGTGGCGCAGGGTCAGGCCGTGCTCGCGGAGCTGGTCCTCGAGCACCGGGCCGGTCGCCCCGGCCTGGATCCTCGCCGCCAGCGATTCGGGGTCGACCTCGAGGACGCGGTCGAGCCGGCGCAGGTCGAGGCTGACGAACGGCCGCTCCCCGAGCCTGCCCTCGACCCCGCCGACGACGCTGGTCCCGCCGCCGAACGGGATCACCGCCGCGCCCTCGGACTCGCACCAGCTCATCACGACCTCGATCTCGGACTCGTCGCGCGGCGATCGCGACCAGGTCCGGCGGGTTCTCGAACTCGCCCCGGAACCCGCGGACGAGGTCGACGTAGGACTTGCCGAGCGCGCGCGAGACCCGCTCGTACTTCGCGTCGCTGAAGAGGTCGCCGAGACCGGTGGGGGCCTTCAGCCGCGGCTTGCGGACCTCGACCGCATCGAGCGGGACCGCCTCCTCGACCTCGCCCCCGAACCCGAGCCGCTCCCTGATCCCGGCAGCCGCCTCCTCCAGCTCCTTGCGCGAGGGCGCCTGGTCCTCGTACCCCCACCCCCAGTGCTTGAGCCGCCGCTGGGTTACCAGTGGACGCCTTTCATCAGGTGGGCGAAGGCGACGGCCTCGGTGGTCGGGGCCTTGTCGGGCGCCTGCTCGCCCTTGCCCTTCGCGGCCTGGGACTCGGGGAACAGTTTGTAGGCGGTGTTGAGGATCCGGTCGCTGAAGGTGGGCGCGACCGCGTAGATGACCTCGCCGAGGGTCCCGAGTCTGGTCGCCACCTTCTTCGGCTGGCCGACGATCGCTCCCGCGATCAGCTCCGCCGCCTCCTCCGGGGTGATCGCCGGGAACATGTCGTACATCCGGGTCGGGGCGATCATCGGCGTCCGCACCAGGGGCATGTGGATCGTCGTGATGTGGACTCCGTCGTCGATCACCTCCGACGCGATCACCCGGCCGAACGCGTCGAGCGCCGCCTTCGAGGCGACGTAGGCCGAGAAGCGGGGCGGGTTCGTCTGGGTGCCGATCGAGCTGATGTCGATGATGTGGCCGGTCTTGTGGGCCCGCATCGAGGGCAGCAGGGCGAGGATCAGGCGCACCGCCCCGAAGTAGTTGACCTGCATCGTCCGCTCGTAGTCGTGGAAGCGGTCGTAGGAGAGGCCGACCGAGCGGCGGATCGAGCGCCCGGCGTTGTTGACGAGGATGTCGACCCGGCCGTGGTAGGCGAGGACCTCGTCGGCCATCCGCACGATGTCCTCGGTGTCGGACATGTCGCAGCGGTGGATGTGGGCGATCCCGCCGGCGGCCTCGATCTCCTCTTTGGTCTCCTCGAGCTTGTCCATCGAGCGGGCGACGAGCAGCACCGTGCCGCCGGCGTCGGCGACCTTGACCGCGGTCGCCCTGCCGATCCCCGACGAGGCGCCGGTGATGAGGACGACCTTGCCGCGCACGGCGGCGGCCAGCGGCCGGTCGCTGAAGAGGTCGGGGTCGAGGTTTCGCTCCCAGTAGTCCCAGAGCTTGTCGGCGTAGGTCTCGAGCCGCGGCACCTCGATCCCGGAGCCGGCGAGCGCCGCCTCGGCGTTGGTCGAGTCGAAATGGGTCGGGTAGTCGAGGTAGTTGAGGATGCCGGGCGGCACGCCGAGCTCGTTCAGCGCCCGATTGCCGACCCGCTTCGCCGGGGGGAACAGCCTCAGGCCGCTCTTGACCAGGCTGGTGGCCGGGTCGGTGACCCCCGAGTCGAGCCGGTAGGCGGCCTGCGGCGCGTCGGCCGCCTTCGCGAACAGGTTGACCAGCTCGCCGGCGGTCTTCGGCCTCGGGTCGGTGAGCGAGAACGCCTGGCGGTCGAGGCCGGGCTCGTGGGCGATGTGGTCCATCGCCGCCGCGACGTAGTCGACCGGGACGATGTTGATCTCGCCGCCCTCGACCCCGACGGCGGGCAGCCAGGAGGGCAGGACGCGGCGCGCGCGCTGGAGCAGCTTGAAGAAGTAGTAGGGCCCGTCGATCTTGTCGATCGCGCCGGTGCGGGAGTCGCCGACGACGATCCCCGGCCGGTAGACGCGCCAGGGGCGGGTGCACTCTTCGCGGACGACCCGCTCGGACTCGTGCTTGGTCCGGAAGTAGGGGTGGACATCGAGGTTTTCGGCCTCGTCGAACATGTCCTCGCGCCATTCGCCGCGATAGAGCCCGGCGGCGGCGATCGAGCTGACCTGGTGGAAGCAGCCGGCCTCGATCGCGGTCGCGAGCTCGACCGCGTGACGCGTCCCCTCGACGTTGGCGACCTCCTGCGCTTCGGCGCCCGCCGACATGTCGTAGATCGCCGCCAGATGGAAGAAGTGGTCGACGTCGCCGCGGAGATTGACCAGGTCCTCCTCGGAGACCCCGAGGCTGGGCTGGGCGAGGTCGCCGGCGATCGGGACGATGCGGGCCCCGTCGGCCCCCCACGAGGTCCGGAGCTCCTCGAGGCGCCCGCGCGAGCCCGATCTGACGAGCGCGTAGATGGTCCCCTCGCGCTGCAGCAGCCGCTCGACGAGGTTGCGACCGATGAAGCCGGTCACTCCGGTTACGAAGTAGTTCATTTCAGGGGCTCCTGCCTTGTCTCGCGGCTGATCGCTCTTTCATACACTCAAAGCAAGCATGGCGCAAACGGCCACTGTGCAGATCCAGATGCCCGAAATGGGTGAGTCGGTCACCGAGGGCATCGTCCTCGAGTGGCACGTCGCCGAGGGTGATTTCGTCAACGAGGGCGACACCGTCGTCGAGGTCTCGACCGACAAGGTCGACGCCGAGGTTCCGGCGCCGGAGGCCGGCGTGATCACGAAATTGATCGCCCAGGTCGACGAGGAGGTTCCGGTCGGCGCCCCTCTCGCCGAGATGGAGCCGGGCGAGGACTCCGGCGAGAGCTCAGCCGCAGGGCCTGCGGGTCCTGTCGCGGGGGAGGGAGGGCCCTCGGACGCCCCAGAGGCGTCCTCGACCCCCGCCTCCCCCACGCCACCCGCAGGAGCAGCGTCCGGGGCCATCGGCGGACCGACGGCCAGGCTGCCGACGGCGCCAACGGCGCCGACGTCAGGGCGACGCCGGTCGCTCGAAGGGTGGCTGCCGAGAATGGCGTCGACCTCGGCGCGGTCGCGGGTAGCGGCCCAGGGGCGAAGGTGACCAAGGGGGACGTGCTGGCCGCCGCGGACGGCGGCGGGAACGGTGCTACAGCGGCCGCGCCCGCCGCCGCCGGTGAGGCGAAGGCGCTGCGCGGGCCGGCGGGGATGCTCGCCCAGGCGATGGACGAGAGCCGCGAGGTCCCGACCGCGACCTCGTTCCGGACGATCTCGGTCGACACCCTGGACGCCAAGCGGAAGGCCCTCAACGCGATCCTCAACGAGCGCGGGATGAAGGTCTCCTTCACCCACCTGATCGCCTGGGCGATCGTCCAGGCGGCCCGGGAGTGGCCGGTGATGACGCGGGTCTTCGAGCGGCGCGACGGCAAACCGTTCGCGATCGAGGGCGGCCCGGTCAACCTCGGGATCGCGGTCGACATCGAGCGCAAGGACGGGTCCCGCAGCCTGATGGTGCCGACGATCAAGGGCTCCGACGGCCTCGACTTCGCCGCCTTCCACACCTACTACGAGGAACTGATCAAGAAGACGCGCGAGAGCAAGCTGACCGCCGACGACTTCCAGGGGACGAACATCTCGCTGACCAATCCGGGCGGGATCGGGACGATCTCCTCGGTGCCGCGCCTGCTCAGCGGGCAGAGCGCGATCATCGCCACCGGCTCGATCGCCTACCCGCCCGAGTGGGCCCACGCCGGCCCGGACCGGATCAAGCAGCTCGGCGTCTCGAAGGTGATGACGATGACCTCGACCTACGACCACAGGGTCATCCAGGGGGCCGAGTCGGGCTCCTTCCTGCGCCGGATCGAGCAGCTCCTGCAGGGCGAGGACGGCTTCTACGAGTCGGTCGCGGCCGACCTCGGGGTCGAGTCGAGCGCGATCACCGCCGCCCACCCGGCCGCCGCCTCGGCGCCGCCGCTCGGCGCGCCGCCGCCGGCGACCACCCCGACCCAGCCCGACGAGGAGCTGCTGCAGGCCGTCCAGGCCGCGACCTCGCTGCTGAAGGGCTACCGGACCCACGGCCACCTCGCCGCCCGGCTCGACCCGCTCGGCAGCGAGCCGAAGGGCGACCCGGCGATCCAGCCCGAGAACCTCAACCTGACACCGGAGCTGATGGCGCGGATCCCGGCCTCGATCCTGCGGATCGGCGTCCCCGGCGAGACCCTGCTCGAGGCGCTGCCGCGGATGCGCGAGGCCTACTGCGGCACGATCGCCTACCAGTTCGAGCACCTCTCCTCCCACCAGCAGCGGACCTGGCTGCGGGAGATGGTCGAGACCGGCGCCCACCGCGAGCCGCTCGCCGACGACGAGAAACGGCGCCTGCTGCAGCGCCTGATCGACGTCTTCGAGTTCGAGCGCTTCATCGAGAAGGCCTACCTCGGGCAGAAGATCTTCACGATCGAGGGCCTCGACGTGATCGTGCCGATGCTCGACGAGCTGATCACCCTCTCCGGCCGCGGCGGCGCCGAGGAGGTCGTGTTCGGGATGGCCCACCGCGGCCGGCTCGCGGTCCTCGCCCACAACCTCGGTCGCTCGGTCGAGTCGATCCTGGCCGAGTTCGAGGGCTCGAAGCAGATCGAGGCCGTCAAGGCCGTCGCCTCGATCCCCCACCACGGGACCGGGGACGTCAAGTACCACTACGGCCACGAGGGCGTCTACGAGACCCACGCCGGCGAGAAGATCGCCGTCCGCCTCTACCCGAACCCGAGCCACCTCGAGTTCGTCAACCCGGTCGTGGTCGGCGCCTCGCGCTTCATCCAGTCCGACTTCGACGGGGCGAAGATCGCCCACGACCCCCGCCGCGCCGTCCCGGTCCTGCTCCATGGCGACGCCGCCTTCCCCGGCCAGGGCGTCGTCGCCGAGACGCTCAACCTGCAGGGGCTGCGCGGCTACACCACCGGCGGCACGATCCACATCATCCAGAACAACCAGGTGGGGTTCACGACCGACCCCGAGGAGGGCCGGTCGACCCCCTACGCGGCCGACATGGCGAAGGGATTCAACGTCCCGATCGTCCACGTCAACGCCGACGACGTCGAGGCCTGCTCGGCCGCGATCCGGCTCGCGATGGCCTACCGCGAGCGCTGGGGCCGGGACATCGTCATCGACGTCATCGGGTATCGCCGCTACGGCCACAACGAGACCGACGAGCCGGCCTACACCCAGCCGACGACCACGGCCAAGATCAAGGCCCACCCGCCGGTGTCGGAGATCTACGCGGCGAAGCTGATCGACGAGGGCGTGATCGCCAAGGACGACGCCGAGCGCGAGGGGACCGAACGGCGCGAGGAGATGTCGGCGGCGCTGAAAGACCTGCGACGGAAGATGGAGCTCGGCGAGTACGAAGACCCCACCGTCACGACCAGCGCGACCGGGGAACTCGACCGCAGCGCCAGCCCGCCGGTCGAGACCGCGGTGCCGATCGAGCGCCTGCGCCCGCTGAACGAGGCGCTTGATCCAGGTGCCGGAGAGCTTCACGATCCACCGCAAGCTGCGCAAACCTCTCTCGAAGCGGATCCCGGCGCTCGAGGAGGGCGGGATCGAATTCGGCCACGCCGAGGCCCTCGCGTTCTCGACGCTCCTGACCGAGGGGGTGCACATCCGCCTCACCGGCCAGGACACCGAGCGCGGCACCTTCTCGAACCGTCACCTCGTCCTCCACGACGAGAACACCGGGCTGAAGTACTGCCCGATGCAGAACCTCGACGAGGCCAAGGCGCCGTTCGAGCTCTACAACAGCCCGCTCTCGGAGATCGCCTGCCTCGGATTCGAGTACGGGTACTCGGCGACGAACCCGAACGCGCTGGTGATCTGGGAGGCGCAGTACGGGGACTTCGCCAACGCCGGCCAGGTGATCATCGACAGCTTCATCGTCTCCGGCGAGGCCAAGTGGGGCCAGACCAGCCGCCTGACGCTGCTCCTGCCGCACGGCTACGAGGGCTCCGGGCCCGAGCACTCGAGCGCCCGGATCGAGCGCTTCCTCGCGCTCGCCGCCGAGGGCAACATCCGGATCGCGAACCCGAGCACCGCGGCCCAGTACTTCCACCTCCTCCGCCGCCAGGCGCTGATCCGCAAGCCGCGCCCGCTGATCGTCTTCTCACCGAAGGGGCTGCTGCGCCTCGATCGCGCCGCCGCCACCCCGGAGCAGCTGACCGACGGCCACTTCGAGCTGATCCTCGACGACCCGAAGGCGGCGGATCGCCGCGACAAGGTCGAGAGGCTGATCCTCTGCTCGGGCAAGATCTACCACGACCTCGACGCCAGCGAGCGCCGCGATGCGGCCGAGGACGTCGCGATCGCCCGGGTCGAGCTCCTCTACCCCTTCGCCAAGGAACAGCTCGAAGGCCTGATCGACTCCTACCCGAACCTGAAGGAAGTCGTCTGGACCCAGGAGGAGCCGCGCAACATGGGCGCCTCGAAGGTGATGTCGAGACGCCTTCCCGAGCTGCTGCCCGAGGGCGTCGAGCTCGGCTACGTCGGGCGCCCGACCCGCGCCAGCACCGGCGAGGGATACGCCGCGGCCCACGCGCGCGAGCAGGAACGGATCGTGCTCACCGCCCTGACCCGCGGAAGCTGATGCGCAAGCCGGTGCCAGGCCCCCTCTTCCGCTGGGTGAAGCGGTTCAGCTGGGTCGAGCTGGCGATCTTCTCGGCCCTGATCGTGTTCTGGATCGCGCCCGGGTTCGAAACCGAGACGATGGTGTTCGGGTGGGCGCACGGCCTCGGCTTCATCGCACTCTGTGTGGTGATCTGGATCGCCGCGGTGAGGCGAGAGGCCCCGTACACACTCCTCGCCGCCACCCTCACACCCGTCGGCCCGGTCGGAAGCGTGATCGGGATCGAGCTGATCGAGCGCCGCGGCTGGGGTGTCGCCGAGTCTCCACATGGCGCCGCGAATTCACCGTAGACACACACGCGTGCCTTGACCAACGACGCCTGAGGCGCTATAGCTAACAGGTGACTGTTCTTCCGGGCAGTCCCGTCCGGGGGAACGGCCGCGTCGGCATCCCTCCCTGGCTACCGACGCACAGGTGCAGTGAGGGTCGCGCGGACCCCCCTGCCTCCCGCGGCCCTTGCTGTACCTATCTCTGACCGGGTCCTCTTGAGTTCTGTCGCACCTGATGCGGGGTTTGTTAGCATCACGCATCATGCCTCGAACCACCCTCAACCTCGACCCATCGGTGATTGAGGAACTGCGCCGGCGCAGCAAACGAGAGCGCAAATCGATTGGCGAGCTTGCCTCGCAGCTGCTGGCCCGCGAGCTGCGCGACGAACCGGAACCCGAGCCCCGTCCGTTTTCCTGGGTGAGCCGTGACCTCGGCAAGCCGGCAGTCGACCTGGAGGACAAGGAGGCACTGAACGCCTTGCTCGACAAGTGAGCGTTACCGTCGACGCAAATGTCCTTGTCTACGCCTCAAACGAGGCCGAGCGGGTTCATGGGCGAGCCCGCGAGTTGGTGGAGCGACTCGCATCCGGGCCTGAGATCGTCTACCTCTTCTGGCCGACGATCATGGGCTACCTGCGGATCGTCACCCACCCGGCCCTGCTTCCGCGGCCGCTGAGCCTCGCGGAGGCGATCTCGAACATGGAGGTTCTGATCGGAAGGGCACACGTACGGACGCCGGGCGAGGGGGAGGGCTTCTGGGACCTGTACATCGCGACCCGCAACGATGCCGACCGCGGCAACGACGTGCCGGATGGGCACCTCGCAGCCCTGATGCGGCAACACGGCGTCGGCACCGTCTACACCCGCGACCGTGACTTCAGGCGCTTCGATGGGATTTCGGTCGAGGATCCGTTCGCTGGTGACCCGGCGGAACCGTGAAATTCCCGATCTCGTCTACGACCATCACGGCTTTCCGGTCCTCCCAACGGGCTCGCACCTCGTGACGATAGAAGTCATGAACGACCACGTCCGCGGGTTCAAGTCCGGCCTGGACGACGAGGTCGTGGAGGCGCAGGTGCGCATCCAGGTACGGCCTTGCATTGTCTGACACCTCTCCCTGCGTTTGACTCGCGCCACCTGCGAGCCATCTCGGCAACGGCGTCTGTGCCCCAGGTGAACATGCGGCCGCCTCGCGAGAGAGCACACGACAACTCGCCGCACCGATGGTGCTGCCAGAGCTGCGGTGGCGGCATCTCAGGCTCGGTCAGCTCGATCAAGAGGCACTGCGCGTCGAGGGAGTCCATGGTGGGACGATCCACCGGCGCTCGTTACGGCTCAACACCTCAGTGTGAAAAGTTGAACACCCTCAGTGCTAGGTGAGCTAACCCCGGAGGTTCCTCAGAACCGTCTGCAGGATGCCGCCGTTGCGGAAGTAGGTGACCTCGTTCGGGGTATCGAGTCGGACCTTCGCATCGAACTCGATCAGCCCGGCGCCCTCACGCCGGGCGGCGACCCTGACACTGCTGGCGCCGCCGTCCTCGAGGTCGCCGACGTCGATCAGCTCCTCTCCGGTGAGGCCGAGGCTCTCGGCGCTCTCGCCATCGGGGAACTGCAGCGGCAGCACACCCATCCCGATCAGGTTCGAGCGGTGGATCCGCTCGAAGCTCTCGGCGATCACCGCCCTCACCCCGAGCAGCCGCGTCCCCTTCGCCGCCCAGTCGCGGGAGGAGCCGGACCCGTACTCCTTGCCGGCGAGGACGACGAGCGGAACGCCCTCGGCGGCGTATTCCATCGCCGCGTCGAAGATGGTGGTCTCCTCGCCGTCGGGGAAGCGGCGGGTGTAGCCCCCGGCGCGCTCGACCAGGAGGTTGCGGAGGCGGATGTTGGCGAAGGTGCCGCGGATCATCACCTCGTGGTTGCCGCGCCGCGAGCCGTAGGAGTTGAAGTCACGGGGCTCGACGCCCTCCTCGATCAGCCAGCGGCCGGCGGGGCTGTCCTTTTTGATCGCCCCCGCGGGTGAGATGTGATCGGTGGTGATCGAGTCGCCGAGCAGGGCGAGGACCCGCGCCTCCTCGATCGGCTCGACCCCCGGCGCCTCGGCCGGCATCCCTTCGAAGAAGGAGGGGCGGCGGACGTAGGTCGAGTCGGGCCAGGTGTAACGGTCACCCTCGGGAACCTCGACCGCGTTCCAGTTCTCGTCTCCGGAGAGCACCTCCCCGTAGTTACGGGTGAACATCTCCGACGCGATCGATTTGCCGACCACCTCCTTGATCTCCTCGGCGCTCGGCCAGATGTCGTGGAGGTAGACCGGCTCACCGTCGGAGCCCTGGCCGAGCGGCTCGCTCGCGAGGTCGATGTCCATCCGGCCGGCGAGCGCGTAGGCGACCACAAGCGGCGGGCTCGCCAGGTAGTTGGCCTTGACGTCCTGGTTGATCCGGCCCTCGAAGTTCCGGTTGCCGGAGAGGACCGAGCAGACGACCAGGTCCTTCTCCTCGACCGCGGCCGAGATCTCGGGCGGCAGCGGCCCGGAGTTGCCGATGCAGGTGGTGCACCCGTACCCGACGAGGTTGAACTGGAGCTGGTCGAGGTACTCGGTGAGGCCGGCGTTCTGGAGGTAGTCGGTGACCACCGTCGAGCCCGGCGCGAGTGAGGTCTTCACCCACGGCCGCCGCTCCAGCCCGCGCTCGATCGCGTTGCGGGCGAGGAGGCCGGCGCCGACCATCACCGACGGGTTGGAGGTGTTGGTGCAGCTCGTGATCGCCGCGATCACGACCCGGCCATGGTCGAGTTCGACGACCGTCCCGTCCTCGAGGGTGACCTGGACCGCGTCCTCGCTGCAGCGCCAGAGGGTCGCCGTGGTTCCCCCGGTCACGGCCGGGCGCGGGCGGTCGCCCTCGATGTCGTGGTCCTCGGCCGGCGGGTCCGAGGCCGGGAACGACTCCTGTCCGGCCTCGTCGAGGTCGCTCAGCTGCTCGGCGGCCTCGGGGTCGAACTCCTCCATCGCCTCGAGGAACGCCTCCTTCGCCTGCGCCAGCGGCACCCGGTCCTGCGGCCGTTTCGGGCCGGCGATGCTGGGCTCGACGTCGCCGAGGTCGAGCTCGAGCGTCGCCGAGAAGACCGGGTCTTCGTAGTCGGCGTCGGCGAACATCCCCTGCTCGCGGGCGTAGGCGTCGACGAGCTCGATCGTCTCGGTCGGGCGGCCGGTCAGCTCGAGGTAGCGGAGCGTCTCGGCGTCGACCGGGAAGATCGCGCAGGTCGAGCCGAACTCGGGCGACATGTTCCCGATCGTCGCCCGGTCGGCGAGGCCGAGGGTCGCCAGCCCGGGCCCGAAGAACTCGACGAACTTCGCGACGACGCCGTGGTCGCGCAGCATCTCGGTCACGGTCAGGACAAGGTCGGTCGCGGTCCCGCCCCCGGGGAGCTCGCCGTCGAGGCGGAAGCCGACGACCTGCGGCAGCAGCATCGAGACCGGCTGCCCGAGCATCGCCGCCTCGGCCTCGATCCCGCCCACGCCCCAGCCGAGGACGCCGAGGCCGTTGACCATCGTCGTGTGCGAATCGGTCCCGACGAGCGTGTCGGGGTAGGCCTGCGGGGTCTCGCCGCGGCCGCCGCTGTAGACGACCTGGGAGATGTGCTCGAGGTTGACCTGGTGGCAGATGCCGGTCGCCGGCGGGACCACGGTGAAGTTGTCGAACGCCTCCCTCCCCCACTTCAGGAACGAGTAGCGCTCGCGGTTGCGCTCGAACTCGCGCTCGGCGTTGAGGGCGAAGGCGCGCTCGTTGCCGAAGGCGTCGACCTGCACCGAGTGGTCGATGACGAGGTCGACGTCGACGAGGGGGTTGATCTTCTCCGGGTCGCCGCCGATCTCGGCCATCGCGTCGCGCATCGCGGCGAGGTCGACGACCGCCGGGACGCCGGTGAAGTCCTGCATCAGGACCCGCGCCGGCTGGTACGGGATCTCGACGCTCGGCTCGGCGGCGGCGTCCCAGCTCGCGATCGCCTCGACCGTGTCGGCGGTCGCCGAGACTCCGTCCTCGAGCCGCAGCACGTTCTCCAGCAGGACCTTCAGCGAGTAGGGGAGGCGGGCGACGTCGAACCTGCTCTGCAGCGCGTCGAGCCTGAAGATCTCGTACGAGCGGCCGCCGACATCGAGCGTCGATTTCGCGCCGAAGGAGTCGAGATTGCTCACCACTCCATCCTAGGCAACGGCGGGTGTGGAGCTACCGCTTCTCCTTGG
>CAVVVY010000015.1:0-65725 GCA_963751815.1 uncultured Solirubrobacterales bacterium
GCGTCGCTCAGTCGAGCAGTTTGATGTCGCTGATCTCGACCTGGTAGCGGCCGGGCTGGTCACGGGCTTCGGAGGCCTTGGTGAACCAGAGCAGGAAGTAGGTCGAGGGCTGGGGGACCCTGAGGTCGATTTCCTGGGTGCTCGAGGCGTCGGCTGACGTCGCCGACCGGTTCGTCCCACCCGGTCAGGTCCGAGGGAGGCCCGGCCGCGGCGGCGAAGACCTGCGCGTCCCAGCCCGGCGTCGGGGTGCGGACGATCATCGTCCTCGGCCGCGCCGGCGAGCTGGCGGTGACGTAGACGCCGACCCCCGGGTCGGGCCCGGTCTTGGTCCCGGCGAAGACGTCGGAGTCGTAGTGCTCGGTTTCCCAGGCGGTCCCGGTCGGGTCGCCGTCGGCGACGAGTTCGACCTTGCTGCCGACCTCCTCGCCGTCGCCCTGGGGGTCGTAGTCGGTCGCTGAGGTCAGCTCGACCGGCGTCCCCTTGCCCTTGTTGGCGCCGCCGCCGCCGAGGGGCCCGTCGGAGATCAGTTTGACCGCGAGCAGCGTCCCGCCGGCGATCAGCAGCAGCCCGACGATCGCCGCCCAGGACCAGCGCGCCCGGCTCGAGAGCTTGCGCTTCGGCGGCGGCACCGCCTCGAGGACGCTGGTCGCCTCGCCGGTCGTCGAGCCCGCCCGCGCCGCCTCGACCTCGAGCGCGGTCTCGAGGTCGTCGATCATCTCGCCGATCGACTGGTAGCGCTCCTCGGCGTTCTTCGCGGTCGATCGCTCGACCACCAGCGCCGCCGCCGCCGAGACCTCGGGCCGCCGCCGCTGGACGTCCGGCAGGTCCTCGTTGACGTGTTTCATCGCGACGCCGACCTGGCTGTCGGCGTGGAACGGGACCTGCCCGACCAGCATCTCGTAGAGGACGACGCCGAGCGAGTAGACGTCGGAGCGGGGGTCGACGCCGCGTCCCATCGCCTGCTCGGGGGCGACGTAGTCGGTGGTGCCGAGGACGCGCCCGGTGGCGGTCATCCCGTCCTGTTCGAGCTGGCGCGAGATCCCGAAGTCGGTCAGCTTGGCGCGGCCCTCCTCGTCGATCAGGACGTTCTGGGGCTTGATGTCCCGGTGGACCATCTGCCGCGCGTGGGCGACGCTGAGGCCGCGGGCGATCTCGATCGCGTAGGCCAGCGCCTCCTGGGTGTCGAGCGCCCCGACCCGGGCGATCCGCTGCTTCAGGGTCTCGCCCTTGACGTACTCGAAGACGATGTAGGGGTGGCCCTCGTCCTCGCCGGCGTCGATCACCGAGACGACGTTCGGGTTGGAGAGCTTGGCGACGGCGCGGGCCTCCTGGCGGAACCGCTCGAGCTGGTCCGGCTGCTCGGACATCTCGCGGTGCATCACCTTCACCGCCACCGGCCGGTCCAGCGTCTCGTCGCGCGCCAGGTAGACGGTCGACATGCCACCGCTGCCGAGCTTCGCCTCCAGCCGGTAGCGGCCGGAGAGCACGGTTCCGATCATCCGGGCAGAGGTCGAGCGAGCATCCATGTTTCTGGGTCCATTGTCGGGCACAGGCCGTCCCGATGTGGGTTCTCTGTCCCGGCGGCGTCTCCCGCTCAGGCGCGGGAGATTTCGCCCACGGCGGCGGTGGCACGACCGATGCGGCGCGCCCCCGGGTGGTGCTTGCGCAGGAGCTCGAGCGCCGCGGCCTCATCCCCGGCGGCGACGACGCAGCAGAAGCCGCATCCCATGTTGAAGACCCGGTGCATCTCCTCGTCGCCGACGCCGGCCCGCTCGTCGATCAGCTCGAAGATCGGCGGCACCGGCAGCGGCGCGTCGATCTCGTAGCCGACCTCGGCGGCCAGCCGCAGCAGGTTCTCGAGGCCGCCGGAGGTGATGTGGGCGAGCCCGCGGACGTCGAGGTCCGAGCGCAGCAGCTCGACGACCGGCCGGACGTAGATCTCGGTCGGCTCGAGGAGGACATCGCCGAGGGGCCTGCCGAGGCGGCCGCCCGGGTCCTCGTCGAGGGGCAGCCCGTCGAGCGCCGAGCGCGCAAGCGTGTAGCCGTTGGAGTGGATCCCGCTCGAGGGCAGCCCGATCACCGGGTCCCCGGGCTCGACCGTCGAGCCGTCGACGATCGCGTCGAGCGCGACCGTTCCGAAACAGGCCCCTGTGAGGTCGAAGCCGCGGACCAGGTCGCCGAGCTGGGCGAGCTCGCCGCCGGGGATCTCGACCCCGGCCAGTTCGGCTCCGCGCGCGAGGCCGATCCCGATCTGCTCGCAGACCTCGGGGTCGGCGCGCTCGATCGCGATGTAGTCGAGCATCGCCAGCGGCTCGGCGCCGACGCAGATCACGTCGTTGACGTTCATCGCGACGCAGTCGATCCCGACCGTGTCGAAGCGGCCGAGCTGCTCGGCGACGAGAAGCTTCGTCCCGACGCCGTCGGTCGAGAGCGCGATCCCGGTCTTCTCGTCGATCCGGATCACGCTCGCGTAGTGGCCGGGCAGCGGCACCTGCAGCGAGGGCCGCCCGAGCTGGATCCTCCCGAGGGCGCCGACGAGCGCGGTGACGGCGGAGTCCGCCGCCCCCTGGTCGACCCCCGCCTGCGCGTAGACGTCCTCGCTCATTGCTTTCTCAGCTTCGCAAGAACCGCGGCGGCGAGGCCGGCCCGGTAGACGGCATACGGCCAGAGCGCCCGGTCGCGCTCGACGAGCCCGATCAGACGCTGCGAGGCGAGGGTCGATGCGAACGAGGCGCCGACCCCGAAGGCCATCGCCCGCCGCAGCTCGGGAGAGGCGCCGCGGCGGCGCAGCCGCACCCCCTTGAGGACGCTGGCGCCGACGATGATCGGCAGCGCGATCGTCCGCGAGAGGAGGTTGGCCTGGTCGCGCGAGAAGCGGCGCCAGCGGGCGGCGGCGAGGGTGATCCCGTTGCGCGAGACGCCCGGGACGAGCGCCGCCGCCTGGGCGACCCCGAGGACCAGGCCGTCGGTCGGGGTGGCGTCCCCGCGCCCCCGCTCCTGCGGCCGCCGGTCGGCGGCGAGCATCGCCGCGGCACCGGCGAGCAACCCGAGCGCCGTCGCCCGCGGCCCCCCGAGGCGCTGCTCGATCGGACGCTCGAGCGTGTAGCCGACGACGGCGGCGGGGAGGAAGGAGAGGCTGAGGAGCAGCGCCCGCCGCAGGTCGAAGCCCCGCAGCTCCTCGGCGATCAGCCGCCGCTGGCCGATCAGGAGCGCCGCCGCGGCGCCGGCATGGAGGGCGACCTCGAAGCTCTTGCGGACCTCCGGGTCGAGCTCGTCCCAATCCCAGCCGGCGAGCCAGGGGACGAGGACGATGTGGGCGGAGCTGGAGACCGGCAGCAGCTCGGCCGGCCCCTGGACGACTCCCAGCGCCAGCGCCCGGCCGGCGGGGATGCGGCCGTCGGCCCCTCGGGTCAAGCTCCGCTCGAGCCGGCGGGCTCGGGGTCCGGCTCGGGCTTCGGCCCGCGCCGGCGCCGGATCAGCAGGTAGACGACCCCGACGACCACGGCGAGGATGACGAGGTAGTCGAGGTAGTGGAGGTGTTCGCGCCACTCTTCCCAGTTCTCGCCGACCGCCTTGCCGATCAGCGCCAGCGCCAGGACCCAGGGGATGGAGCCGAGCAGCGTGTACGTCGTGAAGCGCCAGAACGGCATCTTCGCCACCCCCGCCGGCAGCGAGATGAAGGTGCGGACGATCGGCAGCATCCGCGAGAAGAAGACGGTGGCGCTGCCGTAGCGCTCGAACCAGTCGTCGGCCCATTTGAGGTGTTTCGGGCTGATGTGGATCAGCTTGTTCTTCTCGAGCAGGTCGAGGCGGCCGTAGTACCCGACCGCGTAGGCGATCCAGGAGCCGGCCAGGTTCCCCAGCACCCCGGCGGCGACGACCCCGAACAGCGTCAGTTCCCCCGCGGCGACGCTGGAGCCGGCGAACAGCATGATCGCCTCGCTCGGGATCGGCATGCAGGCGGACTCGAGCGTCATCAGGATGAAGACCGCCGGCAGGCCGGTGCTGCTGATGAAGTCGGTCCCCGCGTTGACGATCGGGTTGAGGAAGAAGTCTGAGAAGCTGGCGAAGGGGAGCATGCGGGGACCGGGGATTGTAGGCAGGGAGCCGGGTACCAACTAAGATCGAGCGGTCGTAATGCGTCGCCTGAACCACCCCGTCTACCGCAATCGCCTCCTCCAGCTCGCCGCTGACGGGGTGCTGGTCGCGCTCGCCTTCTACCTCGCCTTCCGCCTCCGTTTCCTCGACGACCCGCGCGGCCTGCCGCACCGCTACGAGGTCCTCTTCGCCCAGGCGGTCGGGTTCGTGATCCTCGGCAAGCTGGCGATCTTCGCCGCCTTCGGCCTCTACCAGAAGTGGTGGCGCTACGTCAGCGGCGGCGACTTCCTGATGATCGTCCGCGCGGTCGCCGCCGCCAGCGCGATCCTGGTCGTCCTCTTCACCGTGATCCAGCCCTTCGAAGACGGGCTGCCGCGCTCGGTCGCGGTGATCGACTTCATGCTGACCCTGCTGCTGATCACCGGCGCCCGGCTCGCGGTGCGGCTGATCGTCGAGCGGCCGAGCCACGGCCATCTCGTCCCCAAACACGAGGTGCTGGTGATCGGCGCCGGCTCCGGCGGCCAGATGGTCGTCCGCGAGCTCCATCTCAACCCCAACCTCGGCTCGACCGCGATCGGCTTCGTCGACGACGACCCCCGCAAGCAGGGGATGAGGATGCTGGGGCTGAAGGTCCTCGGCACCACCGACGCGATCGAGCGGATCCTCGACGAGACCGAGCCCGACGAAGTCGTGATCGCGATCCCCTCGGCGCCGGGGCTCGTGCGGGGCAAGGTGGTCGCCGCCGCCCGCGAGCGCGGGATCAGGGTGCGGACGCTGCCGACGGTGTTCGAGCTCCTCCGCGGCGGGGTCCAGCTCAACCGCCAGCTCCGCGACGTCCAGGTCGAGGACGTCCTCGGCCGCGACCCGATCGTCGTCGAGCTCGACCGGGTCGGCGCCTACCTGCGCGACCGGATCGTCCTCGTCACCGGCGCCGGCGGCTCGATCGGCTCCGAGCTCTGCCGCCAGATCGCCCGCGTCCAGCCGCGGCTCCTGGTGATGCTCGACCAGGCCGAGGACAACCTCTTCCAGATCGACCGCGAGATGGTCGAGGAGCGCCACTTCACCAACGTCGAGTCGGTCCTCGCCGACTGCAAGGAGCCGCACCGGATGCTGGAGGTGATGCAGCGGTTCAAGCCGAGCGTCGTCTTCCACGCCGCCGCCTACAAGCACGTGCCGCTGATGGAGGCGAACCCGCTGGAGGCGGTCCGCAACAACGCGATCGCGACCCGGATCACGGCCGAGACCGCCGCCGCCTCCAACGTCGAGCGCTTCGTCCTGATCTCGACCGACAAGGCCGTCAACCCGCAGACGGTGATGGGGGCCTCGAAGGCGATGGCCGAGTGGATCATCGAGACCGCCGCCGACAAACACCCGGGGACGCGGTTCGCGGCGGTCAGGTTCGGCAACGTGCTCGCCTCGTCGGGAAGCGTCGTCCCCCTCTTCCGCCGCCAGATCGAGCGCGGCGGGCCGGTGACCGTGACGCACCCGGCGATGACCCGCTACTTCATGACGATCCCGGAGGCCGTGCAGCTGGTCATCCGCGCCGGCGACATCGGCGCCGGCAGGGGCGAGGTCTTCGTCCTCGACATGGGCGAACCGGTGAAGATCGTCGATCTCGCCAACAACATGATCCGGCTCGCCGGGTACGAGCCCGAAACCGACATCGCGGTCGAATTCACCAAGCCGCGCCCCGGGGAGAAGCTCCACGAGGAGCTGTTCGGCTCCGGCGAGAACCCGCAGCCGACCGCCGCAAAGCGGATCCACCGGGCCGTCCGCGAAACCCCGCTCGACCCCGACTGGGTCGATTCCACCCTCAACTCGCTCGAGCACATGGTGATGGCCGGCGATGAGGCAAACCTCGCCGAACGGGTCGTCGCTCTGATCACCGCCGGGTCCGATGACACGGCGGCAGTCGGCCTCGACGGGTAGCCTCTCGCCCCCACTTGCTTGATCTGATCCAGGAAATCGGGGCCTACGCGGGCCTGGTCGCGTTCCTTGGACTCGCCATCCTCACGATGCTCGCGTTCACACAGGGACGAGACATCCGCAGGCTGCGCGAATGGGCCGGCTCGGCGCCCGAGCGCGACGCCGAGCGCAAGGAGGCGACCTCGACCGTCGCCGCCCAGCGCGCCGAAGAGCTGCGCAAACTCGAGGAGGCCCGGACCGCGGAGCGCGAGGCGACGGACCTGCGCGAGGAACGCCGCCGCCGGCGCGAGGACGGCCTCCCGGAAATGACCCGCGGCGAGCGGATCCGGGACCGGCTCTCGCTCGGGGGCCGGCTGGCCGAACCCCGCTACCTGGTCGGGCTCTTCGTCGTGGTCGTCCTGATCGCCGGCGGGGTCGCCTACGCGGTGACGCAGTCGGGCAGCGACGAAGCGACCGGCAAGGGCGGCGGGTCGAAGCAGTCGGGGGTGCTGAAGCCGGGCGAAATCGAGGTCACGGTCCTGAACGGGACCGCGGTCCCGGGATTGGCGGCGACCTACGGCGACATGGTCGAGAGCAAGGGCTTCAAGCTGGGCGCGGTGACCAACAGCTCGACCAGCTTCACCAACAGCGTTGTCATGTTCGAGCAGGGGAGCGCACCCGAGGCACACAGGGTCGCTAAGGCGCTCGAGATCTCGCAGGTGCGGCCGATGATCCCGGAGATCGAATCGGTCTCTGCCGGGGCGCCGGTCTCGGTCGTGGTCGGCGAGGACAATGCCTCGTCGCCGGGCTAGCCTCGCGAGCGTCGTCTTCGCGCTGCTCGTCGTCGCCACCCTCGCGGCCTTCGCCTGGTCGCAGCGGCTGAAGCGCGACCCGCTGGTCCTCGACCGGGTCAGCTTCGTCGCCGGGCCGCACCATGCCTTCACCCCGAACGGCGACTGCCGCCACGACCGGATGCGGATCCGGTTCCGGATGACCCAGTCCGACGACGCCGACGTTCAGATCGTCAAGCCCGGCGGCAAATTGATCGTCACCCTCGCCCGCGACGAGTACCTGAAGCGCTACACCTTCTTCACCTTCTACTGGGACGGCAGGATCCGGGGTGGGGGGGTGGCCCCTCCGGGCCGCTACAAGCTGCGGGTGAAAATGCTGGGCCAGGACCGGACGCTGGTCCCGGGAGGGGTGATGCGCCTGCACAGCGCGCCGCGCCGGCCCCTGAAGGGCTGCCATCCACGGGCCGGGGCCGGGGGCCGGACTTGAGCGACGTCCTGGCCGGGGCGGCCCTGCTGGCCGCCTCCGCGGCGGCGGCGGCCTCGATCCTGCTTCCGGCGGGGCCCCGGCGCTCGGCGGCGATGCTGTTCGCCCTCCTCTGCTTCCCGCTCCTGATCCTCGCCGATCAGTGGAACTCACCGGAGATCTCCGACCTCCGCGAAGACCCCGCGCGGCTCGTGGCGCTGGCGATCGCCGGGATCGCGGCCTGCGGCGTCCTCGCCGCCGCCTTCCGCCGCTGGCCGGCGGCGATCCCGCTCGCGATCGTCGCCGCGCTCCCGTTCCGCATCCCCCTCCACGCCGGCGGCGACACCGCGAACCTCCTGGTGCCGCTCTACGTGGTGATCGCCGGCGGAGTCCTCGCCACCGTGCTGCGCGATCTCAGCGCGGCGCCGTCGAGGCCGAGGCCCGCCGGCCAGGTGGCGTCGTGGTTGCCGAAAGTCCTCGCCGCGGTCGTCGTCCTCTACGCCCTGCAGTCGCTCTACTCGCCCGACTTCTCGAAATCGATCCAGAACGTCTGCTTCTTCTTCGTCCCGTTCTCGCTCGTCTACGCGCTGCTCGGCGACGTCGAGTGGGACCGCAGGCTGCTGCGCGCCGTCCTCTGGGTGGTCGCCGTCGAGGCCGTCGCCTTCGTCGTCGTCGGCACCGTCGAGTACGCGACCGAAAGCCTGTTCTGGAACGACCAGGTGATCCGCTCGAACGAGTTCCACACCTACTTCCGGGTCAACTCGATCTTCTGGGACCCCAACATCTACGGCCGCTACCTGGCGCTGGCGATCGTGATCGCGATGTCGGCGCTGCTCTGGGCGCAGCGAGCGGCGCGACCAGGCGATGCTCACCGCGCTGGTCGCGGTGCTCTGGTTCGGGCTGGTCCCGACCTTCTCGCAGTCGAGCTTCGCCGCCCTTCTCGCCGGCCTCGCGGTGCTCGCGGCGCTGCGCTGGAGCGTGCGCTGGACCCTCGCCGCGGTCGGCGTCGCCCTCGTCGCCGGCGCGCTCGCGGTGGTCTTCATCGGCGGCTCCTCGTCACTCAACCCGTCGCGGCTCAACGTCGACACCGGGGGCCGCGCCAACCTCGTCTCCGGCGGCGCCGACCTCTTCGCCCAGCGCCCGGTCTGGGGCTACGGCGCCGGGTCGTTCCCGGCCGCCTACCGCGAACACATCGCGACCAAGAAGGCCCCGGTCTCCGTCTCCCACACCGAGCCGGTGACGGTCGCCGCCGAGCAGGGGGTGATCGGCCTCGCCGCCTACGCCGCCCTGATCGGGTGCGCGCTCTGGACGATGGGCGCCGGCCTGTTCGGGCGCGGCGCCGCCGCCCGGTCGGGAGGGCCGCGGTGCTGGCCGCCTTCGTCGCCCTCCTGGTCCACACGATGGCCTACGCGGGCTTCTACGAGGACCCGATCACCTGGGTCCTGATCGCGATCGGGGCCTCGCTGGCGGGGGCCGCGGTCCGCGAGCGGACCTAGGCTGAACGCGGAGCGAGCAAACTCCATATTTGTTCGTGCAGCGAGCAAAGCGCGAACTGATCGTGTCCGGGCTACCTCCGCCGCCTAGCGACGACCGGCGCCGCCTACACCGCGGCCAACATCCTCTCGAAGCTGATCGCGGTCGCGCTGCTGCCGCTCTACACGCGCTACCTGACCCCGGCCGACTACGGCGCCGCCGAGGTCCTGTTCGCCGCCGTCGTCGCCGCCAGCATCGTCGTCCGGTTCGGGGTGATCGAGGCGGTCCTGCGCTTCTATTACAAGGGGGGCGAGGATCCCCAGAAGGTCGTCGCGACCTCGTTCGCGGCGCTGTTCTGGTTCGCGACGATCGCGGCGCTGATCGCGCTGCCGTTCGCGAAGCCGATCTCCGAAGCGCTCCTCGACCGCCCGGCGACCGAGCTGGCGCGGATCGCGATCGGCGGCCTCTGGGTCGCGACGCTGCACGAGTACCTGCTGACCCTGTTCCGGCTCGAGGAGCGGGCGAAGGCGTTCTTCGGGGTGACGTTGATCAACGTCCTCGCCGCGATCGCCCTCACCGTCGTCCTCGTCGTCGGGCGCGACGAAGGCGCCCGCGGCCTCCTGCTCGGCAGCTACATCAGCGGCGCGGTCGTCGTCCTCGCCCTGATCTTCATCCAGCGCCGCCGCCTCTCGCTCTGGATCGACCGCGCCCTGCTGCGGCGGGAGCTGCGCTTCGGGCTGCCGACGATGCCGGCCGAGCTCTCGCTCTACGCGCTCAACTTCGTCGACCGGATCATCATCGTCCGCACCGTCGGCCTCGGCGCGGCCGGCCTCTACTCGCTGGCGGTCAAGTTCGCCCAGGGCGTCAACGTCCTCGTCCGCGGCTTCCAGCTCGCCTGGCCGCCGCTCGCCTACTCGATCGCCGACGACGACGAGGCGCGCCGCGCCTACTCCGCGGTCGTCACCTGGTTCCTCGCCGCCTGCGCCTTCGTCGTGATCGCGATGTGGCTGTTCTCGCGCTGGATCGTCCGCGCCCTCGCCGCCCCGAAGTTCTTCGAGTCCTACGAAGCGATCGGCCTGCTCTCGACCGCGGTCACCCTCTACGCGCTCTACCTGGTCCTGCTGGTGATCCTCGGCAGGACCGGCCGCACCGAGTTCAACCTCCCGGCGACCGCGGCGGCGCTCGCGGTCAACGTCGCCCTCAACCTGATCCTGGTCCCGTCGATGGAAATCGTCGGCGCCGGGATCGCGCTGGTCGTCTCCTACCTGGTCGTGATCGCGCTGATGTACCGGTTCACCCAGCGGGTCTTCCCGGTCCCCTATGAATGGGGGAGGCTGGCGCGGGTGATCGGGATCTCGGTGGCCCTGGTCGCGATCGGGGAGCTGCTGTTGCCGACCGAGGGCGCGGCCGGTTTGCTCGGGAGGATCGTCGTCTGGCTGCTCTACCCGGCGATCCTGCTCGTCACCGGGTTCTTCACCGACGAGGAGCGGGGTTGGCTCGGCCACCTCCGTCACCCGGTCGCCCTGGTCGGCATGTTCACCGCCGCCAGCCGCGAGCAGCCGGCGGTCGAGGGCTCGATCCCCGAGGCGGCCGAGGTCGCCCGCTGGGACGAAGACTCGACTAGCTGACCGAGCCCGATCGCGGAGCGACTCGCCGCGGTTCGGGAACAGCGCCTGGCGGGCGTGGGCCCAGTAGACGCGGGCGGGCTGGCCGGGGACGAACACGGCGACGGCGGCGCGGACCGCGTAGGACCAGGCGGTCAGCACCCGCACCGCGAGGGCGCCGAGGGGGGAGCCGTGCTTGCGCATGTAGAGGTCGCGGTTGCGGTGGAATTCGACGATCCGGGGGAGTCCCGCCGCGAGGTCGGTCGAGAGCTGGTCGTGGTGGACCGCCTCGGCGCCGGGCACGTAGAGCGTGTGGTGGCCGGCCTCGGCAAGGCGGCGGCAGAAGTCGCACTCGTCGTAGTAGACGAAGAACTCGGGGTCCATGTAGCCGACCGACTCCGCCGCCTCGCGCCGGACCAGCAGCGCGCTCGACTGCGCCCAGTCGACGACTCTGGTCCGATCGCCGCGGCTCTGCACGGTCAGCAGCCTGTGCAGGAAGAGGGCGCCGGCGGCGGCGGTCCCGACCCCGGGGAATCTCCAGGCGCAGGGGACGGGCCGGCCCTCGGAGTCGAGCAGCTGCGCCCCCGCGGCGCCCGCCGCTCGGGTCGGCCTCCATCGCCTCGAGGAGGGCCGCCGCCGCCCCGGGCCGCAGTTCGGAGTCCTCGTTGAGGAGCAGGCAGTACTCGCCCTTCGCCTCGCGCATCAGGGTCGAGTCGTTGGCGCCCTTCCCGGTCCTCTGCTCAAGGGCGATCAGGCGAATCTCGCCACCACGGGCCCGGACCGCGTCCGCCGACCCGTCCCCGGAGGCGTTGTCGAGGACGAGGATCTCGCGCTCGACCCCGGCCGGATGGGTGCGCTCGATCGCGTCGAGGCAGGCGAGCAGGAACTCGCGCCCTTCGGTGTTGACGACGCAGTAGGAGAGCTTCGGCGCCACGCGGGCCACGATATCCGCCGCCTCGAAAGGCGCGGCAGCATATGGTGGGATCCACCACTACCGGGAGGGGAGTTCCTTGCTTTACGTCGGACTGGGCATCGTCTACATAGTTCTCTTGGTTGTACTGTGGCATCAGGACATTTCAAAACAAGCACTACGTCCTGTTCGTCCTCGGTCTCTTCCTCCCGCTGATCTGGATCGCCGGGGCATTGATCGCCGCCGAAGGGGATGTCACACGTGGACGAGCTCTATGCCCGACGGGGTGAGTAGGACTAGTCGACGAGTCGCTCGGTTCGCTTCGAGAGCTCGAGCGCCCGGTCCTGACCCGCTACCGGCAGCGTGACCAGGAAGACGAACCCCGGCAGCAGAGATTGAAGCTGGGCGCCCTCGCCTTTCAGGAGCTCCCCCGCATCACCATCTCGGCCCACGGCGCCCGGCCTCCGTCCTTCCTGACAGGGGCTGTCACGATAATCGCCGTCGATGCGAGTGCAGCTGGTCGATCCCTCGGCCTTCACGCCGCCCTACGACCGCGCCCTCGCCGCGGCCCTGTCTCGACGCGGTGCCGAGGTCGAGCTGCTGACCAGCAGGTTTCTCTACGGCCCCGTTCCCGCCGCCGACGGCTACCGGGTGCAGGAGCGCTTCTATCGGCGCAGCGCCGCCCGCGGGCTCGATGCCAGGGGACGCCGGGCCCGCAAGATGGCCGAGCATGTCTCCGACATGCTCTCCTTCAGGCGCAACGCCGATACCGACGTCGTCCACTACCAGTGGCTGACCGTCCCCGGCCTCGACTCGATGCTGCTTCCCCCGACCCGGCCGCGGGTGATGACCGCCCACTACATCCTGCCCCCGGAGCCGAGCCGCCGCCAGGTCGCGAGCGCCCGACGCGCCTTCGGCCGGATGGACGCCGTCGTCGCCCACTCCGAGCACGGCGCCGAGCGGCTGCGGACCGAGGTCGGGCTCGACCGCGCGCGGATCCGGGTCATCCACCACGGCGCCTTCGACTACCTGACCGAGCTCGACGAGGAGCGGCCGCTGCCGCCCGAGCTCGGCGACCCCGAGGGCCCGGTGATCCTCTTCTTCGGCCTCCTTCGCCCCTACAAGGGCCTCGACACCCTGCTCGAGGCCTACGCCGGGATCGAGGGCGCCGAGCTCTGGATCGTCGGCAACCCGCGGATGGACCTCGGGCCGCTGCGCGCGGCCGCCGCCCGCGCCCGCGGGCCGGTCCGCTTCGTCACCCGCTTCGTCGAGGACGCCGAGGTGCCGGCGATCCTCCGCCGCGCCGACCTCCTCGTCCTCCCCTATCGCGACGCCGAGCAGTCGGGCGTCCTCTACACGGGCCTCGCCTTCGGCAAGGCGATGGTGCTGAGCGAGGTCGGCGGCTTCCCCGAGGTCGCCGCCCACGGCGCTGCCCGCCTCGTCCCGCCCGAGGACCCGCGGGCGCTGGCCGCGGCCCTCGAGGAGCTGGTCGGCGACGAGCCACAGCGCCGCGCCCTCGGCGAGGCCGCCGCGGCCGCAGCGGCCGGGCCCTACTCCTGGGACGCCGCCGCCGAGAAGACGCTCGACCTCTACGAGGAGCTGTTGGAGGCGCGGCGGTGACCCTTGCCGCAATCCTCTTCTGGGTCAGCGTCGCGCTGATCGCCTACACCCACCTCGGCTACCCGCTGCTGCTCCGCCTCCTCGTCCGCTTCCGCAAGCCGCCGGCCTACGAGGAGATCGACCCGCCGCCGAAGGTCTCGCTGATCATCGCCGCCCACGACGAGGAGGACGTGATCGCGGCCAAGGTCGCCAACGCGCTCGCGCTCTCCTACCCGCGCGAGCTGCTCGAGGTGATCGTCGCCTCCGACGGCTCCGATGACGAGACCGCCGAGCGCGCCCGCGAGGCCGGCGCCGACCTCGTCCTCGAGCTCCCGCGCGGCGGCAAGACCGCGGCCCAGAACGCCGCCGCCGAGAAGGCCGATGGAGAGATCCTCGCCTTCTCCGACGCCAACAGCGTCTGGTCGCCCGACGCGCTCCGCAGCCTCGTCGAGCCGTTCGCCGACCCCCGCGTCGGCTACGTCTGCGGCCAGGTCCGGTTCCTCTCGCCCGAGGGCGACAACCTCGAGGGCGCCTACTGGCGCTACGAGATGGAGGTCCGTGAGATGGAGTCGCGGCTGGCCGGGGTCACCGCCGGCAACGGCGCGATCTACGCCGTCCACCGCGATGCCTACGTCCCGCTGAAGCCGTCGGGCAGCCACGACCTCTCGTTCCCGTTCCTGCTCGCCAAGCGCGGGCTGCGCTCGCGCTACTCGCCGCAGGCGAGCGCCGAGGAGAAGATGGTGCCGACGATCGAGGGCGAGTTCGCCCGCAAACGCCGGATGATGGTCGGGCTCTGGGACATCGTGATCGGCGAAGGGATGCTCTCGCCCCGCGGCTACTCGCCGCTCTACATGCTCGAGCTGTTCTCGCACCGGCTGCTCCGCTACCTGACCCCGCTCCTTCACATCGTCGCCCTCGTCGCCAACATCGCCCTGCTCGGCAACGGCTGGGTCTACTCGCTGACGATGACCTTCCAGCTCTGCTTCCTCCTCGCCGCCGCCTGCGGCTGGGTCGTCCCGCAGGCGCCGTTCCGGGTCGCCCGCTACTACGTCCTCACCACCGCCTCGATCGCGGTCGGGCTCTGGGACCGCGTCCTCCACGGCTCGCCGGGGACCTGGGAGAAGGCGGAGGGGACGCGCTGACATTGCCCCGCGCCTTCGACCTCATCGTCTCCGTCCTCACCCTGGTGGTCCTCTCGCCGCTTCTGCTCGTCGTCGCGGTCGCGATCAGGCTCGGCAGCCGCGGCCCGGTCCTCTACCGCCAGCGCCGCGTCGGGCTCGACGGCCGCGAGTTCGAGATGTTGAAGCTGCGGACGATGGTCGAGGGCTCGGACCCGGTCGGCTACGGAACCGTGGTCACCCGGGACGACCCGCGGGTGACCGGGATCGGCCGCTTTCTGCGCCGCACCTCGCTCGATGAGATCCCGAACCTCGTCAACGTCGTCCGCGGCGAGATGGCGCTGGTCGGCCCGCGCCCGACGATCCCGGCCCAGGTCGACGACTACACGCCCCGCCAGCGCCGCCGCCACGAGGTCCGGCCGGGGATCACCGGTTGGGCACAGGTCCAGGGGCGGGCCGGGATCCCCTGGGAGGAGCGGATCGAGCTCGACATCGAGTACGTCGAACGCCGCAGCGCCGGCCTCGACCTGCGGATCCTCGCCAAGACCGCCTGGCTGCTCGTCACCGGCCACGGGCTCGCGCCCGACTGAGCGCTGGCTAGGGTTGGGGCTGTGTCGGAGCGACCAGAGGTCAGCCTGCGCCCGTTCGAGCCCGGCGACGCCGCCGCCGTCCACCGCTGGTTCAACAACCCGGAGGCGACGAAGACACTGATGGAGCAGCGCGACAGCTTCTCGCTCGAGGACGCCGAGGGCTGGGTGGCGCGGGCGATGGTCGACGACGGCGAGGACCGCAAGTACGCGATCGTCGTCGAGGGGCACTCCGACCCGGTCGGCTTCACCGCCCTCTACGGCCTCTTCCGCCAGACCGCCCCCGAGCTCGGGGCGCTGATCGGCGACGAAGTCCGCGGCCGCGGGGTGGGCCGCCGCGCCGAGGCGCTGACGATCTCGAAGGCGTTCGACGAGTTCGGCGCCCACCGCGTCTACGGCCGGATCCCCGCCCACAACGAGGCCGCGAAGCGGGTCGTCACCAGCCTCGGCTGGCGCCACGAGGGGACGATGCGGGGGCACCTGCGCCGTGACGGCGAGGCCGCGGCGGACTGCGAGGTCTGGGGGGTGCTCCCGGACGAGTTCCGCGCGGCCGCGGCGGACCTCCTACCGTGAAGGGGGCCGCCGAGCTGATCGCCGACCGCGGCGAGGCGGCCGCCGACGCCGAGTTCTTCCGCTCGCGCGAGTTCCTCGACGCCGAGGGCGTCACCCACACGCTGCGGATCCAGGCCGGAGGCCGCGAGCTGGCGGCCCCGATCATCGTCCGCGAGATCCCGGGCACCGAGCAGGTCGACGCGACCTCCCCCTACGGCTACCCCGGCCTCCGCGACGCCGGCGGCCGGCCGATCGATCCCGCCTCGATCGACTTCGGCCCGACCGGCCTGGTCGCGGCATTCCTCCGCCACACCCTCGGCGACCCCCCGCTGGTCGGCGCGAGCGAGCGCAACGTCGTCCAGATCGCCGACCCCGCCCAGCCGGCGAAGACCAGGGGAAGCGACCGCAACCAGATCAACCGCAACCGGCGCGCCGGATACGAGGTCCGGATCGTCGCCGGCGCCGAGGCCGGCCCCGAGGATCGCGCCGGATTCCTCGCCGCCTACGAGGAGACGATGCGCCGCACCAACGCCGACCAGCGCTACTACTTCGGCGCCGCCTACTTCGACCGGATCCTCGGGTCGGACCGCGCCTGGCTGGCGCTGGCCGACGCCCCCGACGGAGGGGTGGCCGCGGGCTCGATCCTGGTCGAGAGCGACGGCTTCCTCCACTACTACCTCAGCGGCAGCTCCGACTCGAGCCTCGGCGACTCGCCGATGAAGAACGTGGTCGCGGCGCTGGTCGAGGTCGCCGCCGAGCGGGGCCTGCCGCTCAACCTCGGCGGCGGGATCACCCGCGGCGACCGGCTCGAGGAGTTCAAGCGCGGGTTCGCGAACCGCGAGATGCCGTGGCACACCTCGGAGATCGTCTGCGACTCGAGGGCCTACGCCCACCTCAGCGGCGGCCGCGGCACGGGCCGCTTCTTCCCGGCCTACCGCTCGCGGTGACTAGGAGGGTTCGGCCGGTTCGGCCGGAGTCGGGCCGGTCTTGAGGCCGAAGGCGTTGACGGGCTCGCCGCCGTACTTGCCCCAGGTCGCCTCGCCGAAGGCGCGGATCGCGTCGTCGGTGATCGAGCCCTTGTATTCGTCGCAGCCGAGCAGGTTGGTCCAGGTCGTGGCCGCCACCTTGTAGTCCATCTTGTCGTTGGGGAAGAAGAGGGCGCCGCCGTACATCGTGTCGTAGAGCCCCTTCAGTTCCAGCTGCTGTTTTTCGGGCAGGTCGGGGCTGTACTGGATCTCCATCCGGCCGTGCTCGAGCGAGTGGACGAAGTCGATTTCTTCGGGCATTTCGGCGTAGGCGCCGTCGGCCTGCTGGAAGGGCGGTTCGACGTGGTTGCCGGAGGTCGGCGGGTTCGTCTTGTAGTCGGGGGTCTGGGAGCCCGGTGCGATGTGGGTGTGGCCCTCGTCCTTGAGGTGCAGCCGCAGATCGCATTCGGCCTTCTTCGCGGCGACCTTCAGGTTCGTCACCTTGGCCGGCGGCGGCGGGGTCCCGGTCCGGTTGTCGGGTTCGACCCCGTTGGTGCTGCCGCTGCCCTGTTCGATGTGGGCGTCGGTTGTCGCGCCTCCGCCTCCGCCGCCGGAGCTGACGATGACGGCGACGATCCCGGCGATCGACCGCGAGGCCGATGATCCCGGCCCCGACGTAGGCGAGCATCAGCCTCCGCTGGCCCGATTTCGCGCGCGAGGACTGGCGCTGTTCGCGCACTTCGCGCAGTCGTTCCCGCTCTTCCTCCCTGCGATTAGCCATGATCGATCGGCGGCAGTTTAGATCAGTCCTGGGCCGAGCCGGCGCCGGCCGTCGCCCCGGCCCGCTCCCAGGGCCGTGCCGCGTGCAGCGCGCCGAGCACCGCCCGCGTCGCCGGAGCCTTGTTGAGGGCGTAGAAGTGGATGCCCGGCGCCCCGCCCAGAAGCAGCTCCGCGCACTGCTGCGAGGCGTAGGCGACGCCGAGCTCGAACTCGGCCTCCTCGTCGCCTCCGGCCGCTTCGAAGGCCTCTTCGAGGCGGGTCGGAATCGAGGCTTCGCAGAGGTCGCAGATCCGCCTCGTCTGGGCGAGGTTGGAGACCGGGATGACGCCGGCCAGGATCGGCACCTCGATGCCCGCCGCCCGCGCCGCCTCGACGAACTCGAAGTAGACCCGGTTGTCGAAGAAGAGCTGGGTGATCAGGAACGAGGCGCCGGCGTCGACCTTGGTCTTCAGGTAGCGGAGGTCGGTCTCGAGGTCGGGCGCCTCCGGGTGGACCTCGGGGAAGCAGGCGCCTCCGATCGTGAAGTCCCAGCCGCCGGAGACGAACTCGGCGAGGTCGGCGGCGCTTCCCAGCCCGCCCTCGGGCTGGACGAAGTCGTCCTCACCGCGCGGGGGGTCGCCGCGCAGCGCGAAGACGTTCTCGATCCCCGAGTCGGCGATCCGGTCGAGCGTCGCCCCGAGCCCCTCGGTGGTCTCGCCGACGCAGCTCAGGTGCGCCATCGCTTCGAGGCCGAGCTCGTCCTTCAGTCGCTTCGTGATCTCGACCGTCCCATCGCGGGTCGAGCCGCCGGCGCCGTAGGTCACCGAGACGAAGTCGGGCGCGAGCTCCTGCAGCGATCGCGCGGTCTCGAACAGCTGCTCGGTCGCCTCCTCGGTCTTCGGCGGGAAGAACTCGACCGAAAAAACCGGCGTTTTGGACTCGATGATCTTGTCGATGCGCATCAGATCAGAGTAGGTGAAGCCGGCTCGGGCCGCCGCCGGAACCTCCAACCCGTCGGTCACGCCACGCGACCCTACATTTTTTCGGAGTTTGCGGGGTCGTCGATTGACAGGACTGGCATCGCCGCGGCGGGCGCGCTAGGTTCGCACTGCGACCGGGAGAGAGAGGCCCCACAGAGCCAAGTGGGACACCATCTTGAAGGTGGCGGGAAGAGCTTCAACGCGCGAAGGCTACGCGCGGGGCAGGCTTCGAACGTCACCGCCGGTCGTTTTTTGTTGCCCGGAACCGGCCGGGGGAGGGTGTCCGAGCCGGTCCCTAGCTTTCGCCTTGGCTTGGATCTGCCTGCCCTCCGAGCCGAGCGACCGGGGCGCCACCTGGGAGCAGGGTGCTGCGGTGAACCCCGCGAGTCATAGCCGCCGCAGCTAGCCCGCCCTCTCCCTACTCTTCTGACCGTGGCCGAGAGCGTTCACTACGAGAGGATCGGCGCCGCGGCGGTGCTGACGATCGATCGCCCCGAGCGCCGCAACGCCGTCGATGGCGCGACCGCCGAGCTCCTTCGGCGCGGGTTCCACGACTTCGAGGCGGACTCCGACGCGCGCGTCCTCGTCCTCACCGGCGCCGGCGGCGAGGCCTTCTGCGCCGGCGCCGACCTCAAGGCGCTCGACCTCGACGTCGACCATCCCGAGGGGCCGATGGGATCGACCCGGGTGACGCCCTCGAAGCCTGCGATCGCCGCGATCGACGGCTGGTGCCTGGCCGGCGGGGTCGAGCTGGCGCTCTGGTGCGACATCCGGATCGCAACCTCCGGCTCGACCCTCGGGCTCTTCGAGCGCCGCTGGGGCGTTCCCCTGGTCGACGGCGGGACCCAGCGGCTGCCGCTGGTCGTCGGGATGGGGAGGGCGCTGGAGCTGATCCTCACCGGCCGGCCCGTCGAGGCCGAGGAGGCGGAGCGGATCGGCCTCGTCAACGAGGTCGTCGCACCCGGCAAGCACCTCGAGCGCTCGCTCGAGCTCGCCGAGCGGATCGCCTCCTTCCCGCAGGAGACGATGCTTGCCGACCGCCGCGCGGCGATCGAGGGCGCGGGGCTGCCGCTGGATCAGGGGCTCGCCCTCGAGCACCGGATCGGCCGCGAGGTTCTCGAGGTCGCCGCCCGCGGCGCGGCCCGCTTCGCGGCCGGCGAGGGCCGCGGCGGCGAGGGCGTCTAGCCGGTCTCGGTCTCGCCGGCGACCCTCCGCCGCTCGGCGTCGGCGGCCTCCGGGCCGAGGTAGGGCATGAGGACGGCGAAGACCAGGTCGGGCAGGATCCGGACCAGTTCCGGCCCCCGGCCGGCGCGGATCTCGTCGAAGATCAGCGAGGTCGCGCCGCCGATCGCAAAGCGGGCGGTGTCGGGGGGGAGGGAGTCGCCTTCGTTCGCGTATTCGCGGCCTTCCTCGAGCAGACGGGAGAAGCGGGTCAGCACGGCGCGGTAGCGCTCCCTCGCGCTCTCGCCCACCGCGGTCACCTCGACCATCGCCATCCGGGCGATGTCGGACTCGGCGGCGAGGAGCTCGACCAGCGCCCGCAGCGCCGCCGTCATCCGGTCGGGCCAGGGCTCGCCGCCGGCAGCCTCGTAGGCGCTGGTGACGTGGGCGACGAGGACGTCGATCACCGCGTCATAGGCCTCGAGGAAGCAGTCCTCCTTGTCGTCGAACATTTCGTGGAAGACCTCGAGCGAGACCCCGGCGACCCCGATCACGTCGGTGACGGTCGTCGCCTCGTAGCCTTTCGCCGCCGCGACGCGGACCATCGCCTCGCGCAGTCGCTCGCGCTCGGAGCGGACGGCGTAGGCCTCGGGCAGCGCGTTGCGCGGGCTCCGGGTGGAGGGAGAATCCATCCGGTTCAGCCTAGGGCAGTGCAAGGGGCGCTGCAACGGCCCGGCCGCGGCCTAGTATCTCGCCCATGAAGATCGGGATCATCGGCCTCGGCTACGTCGGCCTGCCCCTCGCGGTCGCCTTCGCCGAGGCGGGTCACGAGGTGGTCGGCCTCGACACCGACCCGCGCAAGATCGAGGCGCTCGCCGCCGGCAGCAGCTACATCGAGGACATCCCCGACGAGGCGCTGGCCCCGCTCAGCGGCAAGCTTCAGGCGACCGGCGAGTACGCCGAGCTCGAGCCCTGCGACGCGGTGATCGTCTGCGTCCCGACGCCGCTGACGAGCTCGCGCGAACCGGACCTCACCTACCTGATCGAGGCCTCCAACGCGCTCGCCAAGGTGCTGCGGGCGGGCCAGCTGGTCGTGCTCGAGTCGACCACCTACCCGGGCACCACCCGGGAGCGGCTGCTGCCGATCCTCGAGGAGTCCGGGATGTCGGCCGGCGAGGAGTTCCACCTCGCCTTCTCGCCGGAGAGGATCGACCCCGGCCGCACCGACCACACGATCCGGACCACGCCGAAGCTGGTCGGCGGGGTGACCGAGGCCTGCGCCGAGCGCGCCCGCCAGCTCTACTCGGAGATCTGCGACGAGGTCGTCGTCCTCTCGACCCCGGAGGCCGCCGAGCTCGCGAAGCTGCTCGAGAACATCTTCCGCTCGGTCAACATCGCCCTCGTCAACGAGCTCTCCCAGCTCTGCGACCGGCTCGGCATCGACGTCTGGGAGGTGATCGACGCCGCGGCGACCAAGCCGTTCGGGTTCATGCGCTTCGACCCCGGGCCCGGGATGGGCGGCCACTGCCTGCCGGTCGACCCCTTCTACCTCGCCTTCAAGGCCCGCGAACACGACTTCTACCCCGAGTTCATCGAGCTCGCCGGAAAGGTCAACCGCGCCCAGCCCGCCTACTGCGTCGACCTCATCGCCCGCGCCCTGAACGAGGCCGGCAAGTCGGTCCACGGCTCGCGCGTCCTGATCCTCGGGGTCTCCTACAAGGCCGGGGTCGGCGACACCCGCGAATCCCCGGCGCTGCAGATCATCAGGCTGCTGCGCGAGCTCGGCGCCGAGGTCTCCTTCCACGACCCCCACGTCGACGAGCTGGCCGAGTTCCAGCTGACCTCGGCGGAGCTCCCGGCGGCGCTCGAGAACTCCGACGCGGCCGCGATCGTCACCGCCCATCCCGAGCTCGACTACGAGGACGTGGTCGCGACCTCGCCGCTGGTGGTCGACTTCCGCGGCGTCACCCGGGGAATCCGGGCCGAGAACCTGGTCAGGCTCTGAGGGAGTAGGTTTGACGGCGTGATTCGGAAGATTCGCATCTGGATCCTGGCCGCGCTCGCGCTTGCCCTGCTGATTCCGGCCGGCGCTCAGGCCGCGACCGTCGTCAACGGCGACTTCGAGACCGGCAACCTCAGCGGCTGGCAGGTCTTCAACAGCACCGACAAGGGCAACTGGTTCGTCTACTCCGGCACCAAAACGCCGCTCCGAAAAAGAAGGCCCGATCCTCGAACCGATCGAACCGATCAGGGCGCTCGAACTCGAACCGATCGAAGAACCGATCGAACTCGAACCGATCGAAAAAACCGTCCCCTTCTTCGCGCCGCCGCAGGGAACCTGGGCGGCGGTCACCGACGAGCACAAGCCTGACACCGCGATCCTCTATCAGGACATCGCGCTCGAGCCGTATTACTCCCATCAGCTGACGATGACCCTCTACTACCGCTCACTGGCGCCGATCGAGGTCCCCACCCCCGACAGACTTTCCGTCACCGAAAGCATCCCGCCCAAAGGAGCGGGGAACCAGCAGGTCCGGGTCGACGTCATGAAGCCGACGGCGCCGCTCGAATCGCTGAACCCCGCCGACATCCTGACGACGCTGTTCGCCAACAAAACCGGTGACCCGCAATTGATGGGGCCGACCACGCTCCACGCCGACCTCAGCCCGTTCGCCGGTCAGACGGTGCGGCTGCGGATCGCGAACGCGGTCAACGACAGCGTCTTCAACGCCGCGGTGGACGCCGTCTCGATCGCCAGCACGCCGCCGAACAACGTGGTCAAAAAAGGCAAGCTGAAGCTGAACAAGTCGAACGGGACGGCGACCCTGACGGTGACCGTCCCCGGGGCGGGGGTCCTGAAAGACGGCGCCGCCGGTGGCGCCAAAGCCAGCGCCAGCAAGAAGGGGAAGGCGAAGGTGGTCAAGCCCGCAACCCTGAAACCGACGGCCGCGGGCAAGGTCAAGATCCCGCTGAAACCGACCGGCGCCGGCAAGAAGACGCTGGAGGAAAAGGGAAAGCTGAAGTTCAAGGTGTCGCTCGCCTTCACCCCGACCGGTGGGATCACCGCCAAACAGACCGTCAAGGGGACCCTGCAGTTGAAGCTCAAATAGCCGCGGAGGGGACCGAGTTTCGGATCCTCGGGCCGCTCGAGGCCCTGGTCGACGGCGAGCCGGTCGCGCTCGGCGGGCCGAGGCAGCGGGCCGTGCTGGCGATCCTGCTGGCCGAGGCCAACAGAACGGTCCCGGCCGAGCGGCTGATCGACGGCGTCTGGGATGAGTCGCCGCCGGAGACGGCGGCGAATCTGGTTCAGGGCTACGTCTCGGCGCTGCGCAAGGCCCTCGGCCGGGACACGATCGCCACCCGCGGCAACGGCTACGCGCTGACGGTCGCGGCCGACGAGCTCGACCTGGTCCGCTTCGAGCGCGGGGTCGGGGATGCGCTGGCCGCGCGCGAGGCCGGCGATCTCGCCCGCTGCTCCGCGCAGTTGGAGGAGGCGCTCGCGCTCTGGCGCGGCCCGGCCCTCTCCGATCTCGCCGAGCTCTCCGCGGTGCGGCCGATCGCGGCCCGGCTCGACGAGCTTCGCCTCGTCGCGCTGGAGCGGCGGATCGAGGCCGACCTCGACCTCGGCCGGGCGGCCGAGGCGGCGGCCGAGCTCGAGCCGCTCGTCGCCGAGCACCCGCTTCGCGAGCGCCTGCGCGCGGCTGCGGATGCTGGCGCTCTACCGCGCCGGCCGGCAGGCCGAGGCGCTCGCGGCCTACCGGGATGCCCGCCAGGTGCTGGTCGAGGAACTCGGGATCGAGCCGAGCGCCGAGCTCCAGGACCTCGAGGCGGCGATCCTCCGCCAGGACCCGAGCCTGGCGGCGCCGGGGCAGGGAGACCAGGCCGCCGCCCCCGAGGATCCCCGCCGGACGGTGCTTGCGGCGGCGCTCTCGAACTCCGCCCTCGCCGCCCTCGCCGACCTCGGCGCCGCGCTCGCGGAGGAGGTCGACCACGAGCTCGTGCTGGCCGCGACCGTCTCGAGCTCCGATCAGCTCGAGGAGGCCACCAGGGAGCTGCGGGAGCTGAGCGGCCCCCTGGCCGATCGCGGCGTCGCCGTCCGCACCGGCGCCTTCACCTCGGTCGCGCCGGGCAGCGACCTCTCGCGGCTCGCCCGCGAGCAGGACGTCGACCTCCTGCTCGTCGACGCTCCCGACCGGCTGCTCGAAGACCCACGGGTCCTGTCGCTGCTCGAGGACGCCCCCTGCGACGTCGCGGCGCTGGTCGGCAACGAGCCGCCGGGGGAGGGGCCGATCCTGGTTCCGTTCTCGGGCTTCGACCACGATTGGGCCGCGGTCGAGCTCGGGGCCTGGCTGGCGCGCTCGCTCGACCGGGAGCTGCGGCTGGCGGGCCCGAGCACCGGGCCGAGCGGCCGCGACGCGAGCCGGATGCTCGCCAGCGCCTCACTTGCGCTGCAGCGGGCCCTCGGGGTGGCGGCCGATCCGGTCATCGTCGAGCCGTCGCCGGAGGCGCTCGTCGCCGAGGCCAGGCGCTCGGGGGTGGTCGTCGTCGGGCTCACCGCGCGATGGCGCCGCGAGGGGCTGGGCAGGGCGCGCACCGCGCTGGCGACGACGGCGGGGGTGACGACGCTCCTGGTCCGGCGGGGCCTTCGGCCCGGCGGCCTCGCCCCCCGCTCGGGGGACACCCGCTTCACCTGGACGATCGCGCGGGCTGACGCACCGCGCCGGGCGATCGCTCGGCACCATCGCCGGGGTCGAGCAGGCCGCCGACCGATTGGTCGACGCCGGCGATCGTTCGCACCGGGGCGAGGCCCGGCGGCGCGCTCCCCGGGGGCTGCACCCGCACCAGCCTGGTCGAGATCACCGCCTGCCGATTCCGGTCCAGCCGCACCGGCCCGCCGAGCAGGTCGACCCGCTCGTGCGCGAGCGCCGATGGCAGGCGGTCCACGCTCCCGCCGGCGTCTTCGAGCCCGACCAAGAGCGCCTCGACCGCATCGCGATAGCTGCTGACCGATTCGCTGCCGGCGACGTCGGCGGATGTCCCCGGAAAGGCTCGCCGGTAGGCGGCGAGGTAGTGCGCGCATCCGCGACCGGGTCGACGTAGGAGCTGCCGACGACGCCGGCCAGCGCCCCGCGGGTCGGCCCCAGCAGGGTCGGGTCATCGATGACGGCGGGGCCGAGCAGGATGTGGCGGGAGGGGTCGGCGTAGCGACCCGCGAGTCGCTTCAGGAATCCCTCCGGGTCGAAGGTCGAGGGAACGAACACGGCGACCCCGTCGACGTCGCGCGGGACGCTCGCGACATCCGCGCCGGCCGGGTCGAATTCTTCGAGGGCCACCTGGCTTCCGATCCTGCCGCCGAGAGAGCAGAACTCACTGACGAAAGCGTCCCTGGCCCCCCAGCCGATGTCCCAGTTGAAGAGCACCACCGCGGCGTTGCGCCAGCCGAGCTCCCGGTAGGCGTAGGTCCCCAGGCCCGCCACGCCCTGGCCGTGGTCGCCGCCGAATCTGTAGAGGTTCGAGGGAGGGTTGCGGAGGGTGATCTCGCGGGGGCCGTGGGCGAGGGCGAGGAAGACGACCTCGGGATTGAGGCGGGCGAGATCGCGCAGAGCGACCTCGTCGACCCCGCTGCCGGCGCCGACGATGGCGTCGACGTGCTCGCGCTCGATCAGGCGACGCGTCTCCGACGGTCAGGGTGCTGGGTTCCCAGAGTTCGGTGCAGCCCGGCACCAGCTCGACCGGGCGCCCGCCGACATCGACGTCGGTCGACCCCGCTGCCCGCGAGGTCGCCGCGAAGCTCGGCTCCGCGTTCGATCAGCGGCAGCTCGGCCCCGGAGAGCTCGGCATCGTGAAGCGAGCGGTTGAGGCCGACGCAGTCGGCGATCACCCCGATCCTGAAGGGCTCCTCGCCTCCGCCGCAGCCGGGCGCGAGCAGGGCCAGCGCGAGCACGGCCAGCGGAGCAAGCGGCGCCATCCGGCGCCGCGCCTCAGCCCGCATACTCGGTCACCCAGACCGCACGCTGGTCGGCGGCGATGCCGCGGGGGAGGCCGCCGACGTCGATCGTCGCCACGACCCGGCGCGTGCTCGGGTCGATCCGGGAGACGGTGCCGGCGATCGTGTTCGCGACCCAGACGGCGCCGCGCTCCGGCGGCGACACCGCTGGCGCCGCTGCCGACCGCCACCGGGGTCAGCAGGGCATTGTCGGACGCGTCGACCGGGACGACCCGGTCGTGCAGGTTGTCGGTGATCCAGGCCGTCCCGTCGGCCACCGCGATCGAGGTCGGCGGGAAGCCGAGTCGGATCGTCGCCTCGACCCGGCCGGTTCGGGCGTCGAGGCGCCAGAGCCTGCGGTCGAGGGCATCGCCGAGCACCCAGAGCGAGCCGGCGCCGACGGCCAGCTCCCGGAACTGGATCCGGCTGTTCTCGACCGTCGCCGGCGAGCGGAACGGGAGGAAGCGCTGGCGCAGCGTCCGCAGCGGCCGCTCGTCGGTGCTCAGCCTCTGGACGAAGGGGCAGCCGGCGGCCCAGACGACCCCTTCGCCCGAGGCCATCGCGCAGGCGAGGAGGTCGATCGAGTCCTCCCGAACCCCTGTGATCGCGTCGAATGTCGAGATCACGCCGGAGAACTTGCGCCCGTCGGCGCCGACGTAGACACGGTCGCCCAGCACCGCCAGATCGCGGGGCTCGCCGTTGGACGTGATGCGTTCGGGGGCGCCCGCGCCCGGCGACAGACGCCAGAGCACTCCGGTCTGGAAGTCGGCCGACCAGACCCCGCCGGGCGTCAGCACGAGCTGCCCGGGAAGCCATCGACCGCCGTGCGGCCCGCGACCCGATTTGTCGAGGGGTCGATCCGGACCAGGGCCCCGGTCGCCGACGCCGCGTCGGCGCCATCGCCGCCGCCGGAGAGCCCGATCGCCAGCGCCGCGACGAGGACAGCGATGACGGCGACGGCGGCCGGCAGCCAGCGGCGCAGCCCGCTCGGGGAGCTCTCGGGGGCCAGGTTGAGCGCCTGCCGAGCCGCCTCGACAAGCTCGCCGCAGGTCTCGAACCGGTCCCCGGGATCCTTCGCCATGCCGCGTTCGAGGACGGGGTCGATCGCGCTCGGCAGGCCGGCGCCGAGCTCGCTCGCCTTCGGGATCGGCTCCTCGAGGTGGGCGAACAGTGCCGCGACCTCGGAGCGCTGGCCGATGGGGGAGGGAGCCGGTCAGGCACTCGAACATCAGGCAGGCGAGGCTGTACTGGTCGGCGCGGCCGTCGAGCCTGTCGCCCCGGATCTGCTCCGGCGAGACGTAGTCGACGGTCCCCAGCATCTGGCCGTCGGCGGGGCCGACGTGGGCGGCGCTCTGGGTCAGGCCGAAGTCGGCGAGGTAGCAGTGGTCGCGGTCCTGGTCGCGGTCGAGGAGGACGTTGCTGGGCTTGACGTCGCGGTGGACGAGGCCGCGGCGGTGGCCGGCGTCGAGGGCGCCGGCGATCTGGGAGAAGATCGGCATCGCCCGCGTGGGGTCGATCGCCCCCTCGCGGCGAAGCAGGCCCCGCAGGTCGCCGCCGGGGACGAACCGCATCGCGATGAAGAGCCGGCCCTGGTCCTCGCCCGCCTCGTAGATCGGGATGACGTTCGGGTGGTCGAGGCTGGCCGCAGCCTCGACTCGCGGAGGAGACGCTCGCCGAAGCCCTCGTCCTCGGCCAGGCGGTCGGCGAGCACCTTGAGCGCGACCGGTCGGTCAAGGCGGGAGTCGGTGGCACGGTAGACGTTGCCCATGCCGCCCCTGCCGACGAGCTCCTCGATGCGGTAGCCCGCCACATGGGCTCCGGCGTTCACGCCGTCTTCCATCGCTCCTCCTCTGTTGAGCCTGACCGACCGGTCGCGCCTTTTCAACCTTTCGTGTGTGCTCTCCCGATCAAGCGGCCTAACCGCAGTGGAAGGGCTGGACCGCCGCGGCGCTGGCTCCGCCGCCACCGACCGATCGTGATGTTGCCGGTGTAGTTGGTGGTGACGCCCTTCGCGTTCGGCGTGTCGACCATCGTCAGGACACCCTCGGCTCCGGCGAAGTCACCGCTGCCGCCCGTGACCGGGTGCCAGCAGGATCCCCAGATCAGCGAGTCTCCGGCGCCGAACTTGCCCCAGTAGAGGAACTTGAACGAGAGGGTCCCGGACGGGTCGCCGGCGCAGCTGCCGTTGTGGTTGACGTCGAGGCAGCCCTTGAAGCTCTCGGTTCCCTTCGCCTTGTAGATCGGCGATTTGGCGAGCTCCTTGAAGAGTCTCGGTCTTCCATTTGCCGATCAGGCCGCCCGCCATCTTGCGACGTGCCGGCCTTTTCGCTGATCGACGGTCTGCTCGCCGGAGACCGGGTAGGTCGCGGCGCTTGCCGTGGCGGCGGACGCGATCAGGGCGGCCGCGGCGATGCAGCCCGCTGTGGTGAGTCTGGTGAACATCGATTCCCTCCTCGGGTGGTTGACCCGGCCAGGGTCGCCCAGGCCGCTGGAGATTCACTGGAGGTCGGCTCCATCGCTGGACCGCGGGTTCGCTAGCGTCGGCGCGGTGAAGGCACCGGATGACGATGAGCTCGCGATCGTGCGCGCCGGGGCGGAGCGGATCGACGACCTGCAGCCCCTGTGGGAATCGCTCAGCCGCCACCACGGGGAGGTCGCGCCGGAGCTGGCCGCGATCGGCGAGCGCCGCCGGCTCGAGGATTCCTGGGCCGTTCGCCGCGCCCTCTACGAAAGCCTTTTCTCCGAGCCCGGCACCTTCGTCCTGATCGCCGAGCTCCGATCCTCGCCGGTCGGCTACGCGCTCGTCCACGTTCGGGGGCCGGAGGAGACCTGGGCCACGGGGGACCGCGTCGCCGAGCTCGAGACGCTGACCGTGCTGCCGGAGAGCCGCGGGCGGGGCGTCGGCACCGCGCTCGTCGAGGCGGTCTTCTCCGAGCTCCGCGCCCTCGGCGTTCGGCAGTGGGCGGTCGGGGCGATCGCCTCCAACACCGACGCGATCCGCTTCTATGAGCGCTTCGACGTGCTCCCGTTCATGGTCGCCTTCATCGGCAACGTCCCCGGCGTAGTGCTCAGGGGTCGCGATCAGGCTCTTGCGCCGAGGAGCGTTGGCGGGGGTGGGCACGGTGCGGGGTCGGTGGGCAGGCCTGGACCGCGACGACAGCGACCGCACGGCGGGACTCGAAGGTGACCGAGCCGAGTGGCTGACGCAGGCGGCGAGGACAGCGGGAAGCGAGAGCGCGCGTAGGCGACGATGAAGAACGCGGACTGACCCGGCACGATGGTCGCGGGATCGCGCGACAGCGACCGCAGGGCCCGAGGAAAGCGAGGCCGAACCCGGCCCCACCAGAGCCGAGCCGATCAGAAGCGGCGCCGCCGCTCCTCGACGGCGGCGAGGACGATCAGCAGGACCCCGGCAGCCAGCGCGACCGAGCCAAGGACGACGCCCAGCCAGGCCGACGTCGCCCGTAGGCCAGTTGGGCCAGCGAGCCGAAGCCGGCGAGGAGAAAGATCCGATCCGGTGACCAGGTGATTGCCGGTCTCGAAGATCTGGCCCGAGAGCTGAGGCCCGAGGGCGAGAAAGAGGCCTCCGATCGAGTAGGCGGAGGTGACAGCGAGGGCCGCGACTAGGAAGGGCTGGCGGACCGAGTCGGGGATCTGCGGGCGCTGGGGGAGAGCCGCAGCCGGGACCGGTCGGCCACCGGCTCCGGCATCAGCAGGACTCCGACGAAGGGTGATCGCAGAGGATGAACACAAGCATGTAGGGGAGCACGTGGGGCGGGGAGGAGTTGCACGAGCGCGGAGGAGACCAGGGCTCCGAGGCCGATGCCGGCGGCGCTGACGACGCCGTTGGTCAAGCCCACACTTTCGGGATCGCGACGTGGGTGGAGATGGAGCGGCAGGCGCTCGCGGTCCGGAGGACCAGACCGGTCGCGAGGCCTGGACCCCGCGGGCGACGAAGAGCCAGGCGACCGACTGGGCGAGCATGTAGACGACGCTCGCGATCAGCAGCGCCGAGATCGCGAGAAGCAGGACCGGCCGCCTACCGGCGTCGTCGGAGGCGCGACCGGCGAGCAGGAGGGCGGCGAGGACCTCGACCGCGTAGGTGGCGTAGACGAGGGTCAGGAACAGCGGCGAGAAGTCCCAAAGCCGGCTGTAGGTCTCATAGAGCGGCGAGGGGGTGGCCGACGCGAACAGCGCGGAGCCGATCACGGCGGCGAGAGCGCGTAGGCGGCGGACTCTGAAAGTGCAAATGATCGAGGAGCGACTCTGCTCTGTGCGATGGCGGTCATGCATCACCTCTTCGTTATTTCCAAAACTATGGAAATATGGAAGCTATCATAGGTTCGATGGCTACGAAGACCCGCGAGCACGAGAAGATCCCCCACCCGGCGACCTTGGCCCTCGACCTGGCGGCGATCCTGAAAGTCGTCGGCGACCCGGTGCGGCTCGAGATCGTGCGGATGCTGGCCGACGACAGCTCGCTGATCTGCAACCAGATCCAGGATGCGCTAGAGATACAAGTTTCGAAAGGGTACTAACATCTGCGCCTGCTCCGGGAGGCGGGCCTGACCCACGCCCGCCAGAGCGGCACCGAGCGCGAGATCAGCCTCCGCCGCGACGATCTCGAAGAGCGCTTCCTCGGTCTGGTCGACGTTCTGAGGGCTGAGCGCCGCTAGCCGCCTTATGCTTTCGGCCCATGCGATCCCTGCCAGGTAGGGCCACCAGGAGCGCGCTGCCGGAGCCGGCCCCGAAGCTGACCCGGGGAACGGTCGCCCAGGAGCAGCGCCGGCGGATCCGGCGGGCCACCGGCGAGCTGGTCGCCAAACGTGGCTACTCGGGCGTCAGCGTCGAGCTCATCACCAAGCGGGCCAGGGTCAGCTTCAAGACCTTCTACAAGCTCTACTCCAACAAGGAAGAGGCCTTCGCCGACCTCTTCGACACCGCCCTCGCCGCCACCGAGGCCCAGGTCCGAGGCGCACTCGAGGCCTCGGACCTCGATTGGCCCGGGCAGGTCGCGCTCGCGATGCGGACCTTCTTCGAGGCGATCCTCGCCGAGCCGCTGATCGCTCGCGCGCTCCTGGTCGAGGGCCCGACGGCGGGCCCGGAGATCCTCGGTCGCTATGACCGGATCGCAAAGGCCTTCGTCCCGATCCTCCTCCGCGGCCGCCAGTACAACGCCGACGCCGAGAAGTTGCCCGAGACGCTCGAGGAGACCCTCGCCGGCGCCGTCCTCTGGTCCGCCTACCAGCGCCTCAACTTTTCCGAGACCGCCCGGATCGTCGAGCTGATCCCCGAGAACATCCAGCTCGTCCTGCGCCCCTACGTCGGCGAGGCCGAGGCATCCCGGGCGGCGGCCAGCGGTTAGGGTTTGCGCCGCCGCCGAACAGGGAAGGCGGCTTTCAGCCGAACTAGCTCCGAACAGGGGGAGTCGAGTATCAGGCCCGCCAACTCCGACCCACCGCCCAGCCGGGATCCGCTGCACTGGGCCCTGATCGACCTCTGCTTCGACCATGGCTTCGACGGCGTCACCGTCGCGATGCTCTGCGACCGGGCCGGCATCGATCGCGCCGAGTTCGATGCCCGCTACGAGGATCTCGACGCATGCTTGTACGAGGCCTACGCGGCCGAGTTCGGCCGCTACCGCCGGGAAGCCGAGGAGGCCAGGGGGAAGTTCACCGAGTGGAGGGAGCGGCTGCGGGCGACGGCCTACGTCCTCCTCCGCTTTCTCTCCGAGGACGAGCGGCTCACCCACTTCACCGTCGTCGAGGCTCGTCGCTCGGCCAGCACCTCGATCCTGATGGGGGAGGGGATCGGCGAAATCATCGACCTCCTCGACGAGGGCCGCGACCAGCCGGGCGCGCCCTCGAACCTCACCCGCGCGACCGCCGAGTCGGTGGCCGGAGGCCTCTTCAACCAGCTCTACCTCGCCGTCGGGCACGAGAATCGCCTGCTCGAGTCCGAAGTCGTTCCGCAGGCGATGTACACGGCGGTGCTGCCCTATCTCGGGACCCAGGCGGCGATGGAGGAGCTGGAGATCTCACCCCCGTTCGTGGCGGGCCGGCGTGGGCGATGAGCCCGGCGTGCATCGGGCGCTGATCGAGCTCTGCGCCGAGCGCGGCTTTCAGGGCGTCACGGTCGATGCCGTATGCGATCGCGCCGGAATCGATCGCGCCCACTTCGAATCCCGCTACGACTCCCTCGAAGACTGCTTCGGGACCGCGCTGGAGGAATGCGCCGACGAGTTCCTCGCCAGGATGACGGCTGCCTACGAGCAGGCCGAGGGGCGCTGGCAGGATCGTCTTCGCGCCGCCGCGCACACGGCGCTGATCCACATCCAGGAGGACCCCGTCCGCGCCCAATTCACGATCGTCGAATCCGTCCACGGCGGCGAACGCGCGCAGCTCGCCCTCGAGCGTGTCTTCGCCACCCTCTCCGGCTTTCTCGACGACGGCCGCAAGCTCCCCGGCGCCCCACCATCGCTCAGCGAGGCGACCGCCGAGTCCCTCCACGGCGGCATGGTCCGCCAGATGCGGATCGGCTTTCAATCGGTCGAGGCCGACCGATTCGCCGAGGGGCTGCCGCAGTTGATGTACGCCGTCGTCCTGCCCTACGTCGGCCCCGAGGCCGCCGCCGAGGAGCTCGAGATCCCCGCGCCCACCGTCGCGGGCACGCCTTCGCGTCTATAACCTTGCGCGCCGTGCCGTCAGGAGGGGAAGGTCAGAGCCCGACCCGCGCCGACCTCGGGCCGCTCCCCAGCGGCCACCACGGGCTCTCGCCGGAGCAGGTTGCGGAGTCCCAGCGCGAGCGCCTTCTGGCGGCCGTCTCCGAACTGACGGCCGAGCGGGGATACGGGCAGACCGCGATCGCCGAGATCGCGAAGCGGGCGACCGTCGCCAACCGGGTCTTCTACGCCAACTTCAAGTCGAAGGAGGACGCCTTCATCGACGCCTTCGACGCGGTTGCCGACCACCTCTCGAGCCTGATCGCCGAGGCGGCGGAGCCGCTCGAGGACTGGTCCCGGCAGATCGTCGCCGCCCTTTCGGTGACCGTCGAGTTCTTCGACTCGGACCCGGTCCTCGCCCGCTTCTGCCTGGTTGCGCCCTTCACCGCGACCAGCAGGATCGCCGCACACTGCCGCGACCGGCTCTCCGCCGCCCTGCCCTACCTCGCGGCCGGCCGCGGGCAGCGCCCCGAGGGCGACGACCTGCCGGCATCGACCGAGGACTCCCTCGTCGGCGGGGTCGTCGCCCAGCTCAGCCGCTCGGTCCTCGGCGATTCCGACCTCACCGCGCAATTGCCCGGTCTGGTCGAGTTCGTCCTCGCGCCCTACGTGGGGCTCGACGAAGCCCGCCGCCTCGCCTCCGCGCTCTAGCCCAGAACGCGCATCGAGCTTTTGGGAATGACTGCTATGTTTGCGCCGCAACCCAAGCTTTCACCTCTTGAGCGACGGCCCTTCCCCTGGCGCCGATGGCTCAAGGCACAACGCAAACGGCGCACCGGCGGGGGACTGTCCTCTCTCATCGGGCCCGTTTGTGTTCCCGGAGACCGGCTGAGTCAACCGGCGCCGAGTATCCGGATTTCGATCCCGTCGAGGACCAGCTTGAGGCCCGCCTCGAAGCGGTCGACCTCGGCGCGGGTCCGCAGGTAGTCGGGCAGCGAGGCGAGCTCGGGTATGGCCTCGATCGCCGGCTCGGCGATCGCGTCGTCGAGAGCCTCCGGCTTGGCGAGCGCGACGGCGCGGAGGGAATGCCCCAGCACGTAGTCGTTGATCGTCCCGGCCAGGACCCACATTTCGTGGGACTCCAGCGACAGGCCCGACATCGCGCGGGCGATCTGCTCGGCCTGTTTCTCGCTGGAGGGGCCGAAGCGCGGCTGGGTGCTGAACACGTGGACCAGCCACGGATGACCGACCAGGGTCCCGTAGAGGAGCCTCGCGATCTTCGTCATCGCGTCCCGCCAGCCCTCGGGGAGGGGGGGCTCGACCAAGCACTCCTTGACGACCTCGTCGGCCATCAGCGAGAGCAGCCCCTCCTTGCTGCCGATGTGGTCGTAGAGGCTCATCGGCCGCGCGTCGAGCTCGGCCGCGATCCGCCGGATCGAGACCGCGTCGAGGCCCTCGTCGTCGGCGATCCGGATCGCGGCCTCGACGATGAGGCCGGCCGTCAGGGCTGGGCGCGCGCTCTGCTTCACGGATGGAGGCTATCTATCCCGCAACACTTGATACGGTGTATCGCCCAGACCGGGTGGGGGTTGGAGAGCAATTGGGAGTTGCCGACCGCCCCCCGCGGATTGGCAAGACGCGACCGTCTGCTCCTGCCTCCCCTGGGCTTGGTGCAGACCGCGGCGTGAGGGCCGCACGGCGGGGGGCTCGTGGGAGGCCCCCGCCGGTCGCGTCGTCTAGAGGCCGACGACCGCGGCAAGCGATGTGCGCTCGATCGCCTCGGCGTAGACGCCGTGGATCGTGCTCCGTGGGCTCGGCCCCTCGATCCCGATATCCCTCGGCCATCGCCCGCGCCAGGACGGCCTTGAAGGTCCTCCCGTGCCAGGCGTGGGCCTCCTCCGCGCGCCCGACATGGAGGTGGACGAGCTCGTGGGTCAGCGTCTCCAGCACGTCCCCGACGCGGATACCGGGATAGGCGGTGACCGAGAGCCGGAACTCGCTCGGCACCGCGAACCCGAGCCGATTGGGACGCTTGCGCGCGCGCCTCACCTTCAGTTCCGGCCTGCGGGACGCCAGCGGCCCGTCGGCGAAAACGGGCAGCCCGCGCAGCCTCGTCATCTCCTCGTCGAGGCGGACGCCGGCAACCGTGAAGTAGGCGGAGTTGCGCCTCAAGCGGGCAACGTAACGCCGCTAGACCTCGACCAGGGTCAGGATCGTCTCGGGGCGAACGCCGTCGGATTTCATGATCTCCGGCGCCGCCTCGTTCTGGAGCGCCTCCTCGAACGCGGCCCGGTTCGGCACCTCGAAGATCACCCCGACCCGATTCGAGCCCTCGGGGTCCTTGAACGCGCGCGGCGTGATCCCCAGCGGCCCGAAGAACTCCTCCCGGTTCGATGAGGCGGCCCAGTGGTCGACATCGTCGACCTCGTGAAACACAACCAATGTCTCCATCGTTCTCGTCCTTCCTGGTAGTGGGCGACCAGACTATGGGCTTTGCCGGCCCCGGCGTTCGCGCTGGAGCTTCTGCTTCCAGGGAAGGACCGGGATGCCCCAGCGCGCGCAGCCAAGGCCTTCGGCGCGGGGCAGCAACCTCCAGGTGTGGGTGTAGTAGTGGTAGACGCCGCTCGGCATCGCCGCCGCGAGTTCCCAGACGCGTCGGGATAGGCGCCATCCTTCGCCATCTCAAGAAGGATCGGCCAGTGCCTGGCGGTCGCCATCGCCTTCACGGCTTCGACCCTCGCCTCGGCATCGCCGGTCCTGCGGGCCTCTCCCCACTGCCGGAACCAGAGGCAGGAAACGATGCCGGTCACCGCGGCGCCCACCTGGTAGCGGTCGGTGGTGAGCCCTTCGTCGGGGACCCGCGAGGGCGTGAAGCCGTCGGGGACGGGAATTCCCTTCAGCATTTCGCGGACCGCGGCGTCGTGGTCGGCGGCTTTGACGACCTTGGCCGGCATCGCGTCGAGCCAGGTCTGCGAGTCGACGCGATTCAGCCAGCCGAGCCGTTCTTCGAATGCGGCCTGATCGGGGACCGCGGCCCGCAGTTCGAGCACGTAGCCGCCTTCTGACCAGTACGCGGTCATCTGGCGATTGCCGGGGCCGCCCTGGTTGACGTAGCCCTCGGCGCGCGTGTCGACCTCGAGCCGTCGTTTCGAGGACCGGCAGCTTGATCCATTCCTGGCCGTGGGGGTGCGGCATTTCATGCGCCGTCTGAGATCCAGGAGTCGAGTGAGCCCTGGCGCCAGGAGAGTTCGACTCTGCGCTGACGCACCGCTGGCGGGAACATCCCGGACTCGCGAATCCCGGTCTTGTTGTTGCCGCGGATCCGTGACCGATTCGTAGGGGATCGGCCTGCCGGTGACGAATTCCATCGACCCCTGTGCCTGCCTTCGTCGCCCTTGTATTGGGTGACGTTCTGGACCCGCCAGCCCGGGCCTTCGAGCAGCAGGAGAGGCGTCGACTCCGCGAAGCGCACGAGCTCGGCTCCGTATGCGGGCGCCGGCGACTCCGAAGCGGCGCCGGCGGCGAGCAGGAAGACCGCGGCGGCCCCGGCGACGGCGACGCGCGCCGCCGAACAGGACGAGAGCCAGAGCGATGCCTTCGAGATCGCTCGGCGCGGAGCCTCCGGCTCGCCGCGCGAGCGCAGACTCGGCCATGAGCTCCCGGCCGAGCTCCTCTTCTCCGGCGGCGAGGTCGAGCGCTTCGAGCTTCGGCTTCGCGACCGGGTTGGCGGCGCGCATCTCGCGGTCGAATTTGTCGCTGCTCATCGTGCCTCCTCGACTTCGATCTCTGTGTTTCGGGAAGTTGCCCGACTCCTGCTCGGCGAGCCGGGCGCGCAGCCGGCGACGGGCCCGGTGCAGACGGGTGCGTGCGGCAAGCGGCGAGATGCCGAGCGCCTGCGCGGCCTGGGATCGGCGTCAGCTCCTCCCAGCCGATCAGCATCAGGAGCTCTCGGTCCGCCTCGCTCAACCCCGCCAATGCCTCGAGGAACGGCGTTTGTCTCCTGCGGCTGGTGGGCTGGGAGCTGCTGGCGGAGCTGGCCCCGCAGCCGCTCGGTGAGGCGGTCGCGGCGGCGCGCGCTCCGACCGTGGTTGGCGAGGACGTGGCGGGCGGTCCCGTAGAGCCAGAGGCGCGCCTCCCCGTCGAGCGGCACGTCGGCGAGGCGCCGCCAGGCAATCAGGAAGGTCTCGGCAACGATGTCGGCCGCGTCATCGGGATCCGCGGCGCGGCGCAACGCATAGCCGAGCAGGTCGCGTGCGTGGTCTCGATAGAGGCCGAGGAAGCGCCCCTCGGCGAGCTCGCGCGACAGGTCGTCCGTTACGGCGGAATCGCGATCCATCGCCCACACATGTCCGGCTCGGCCCCAGCGTTACACCCCGCCGAGCGTGCTACTTGAGGATCGTGAAGCCGACCGTGACCGGTTTCGCCTTGCCCTTCGCGTTGCTCGCCGTCAGCGTCGCCGTGTATTTCCCGGGCTCGAAGGGGGCGCTTGCCGATCCGGCCGCTGAACGGGATCGCGTTCGGCCCGTAACGAAGATGTGCGCGCCGGCCTTCAGCGTGCCGCGCCTGGCGCGAGAAGGCGACCTTGACCTTGGCCGGCGCCGCGAGCGTGAATTTGAACGTCGTTCCGACCGACGCCTTCGAGCCGCTGGCGGTGGCCTTCGAGCCGACGCTGAACGCCTCGTTGGTCAGCGTCGCGTGGCTGACCTTCGGCACCACGAGCTTGCGCACTTCGACGTTGTGGATCGCCGCGCCCGACTGGGTGTTGTCGTCGCGCACGAACAGGGCGACCTGGTAGGTGCCGGGGCCGGCGAACGTGTGCTTCGGCTTGGCCGTGCTGGCGTCGGCGGCGCCGTCGCCCCACTGCCAGTCGTAGGACGCGATCGTCCCGTCGGAGTCGCTGGATGCGCTGCCGTCGAAGGAGACCGGTTCCCCGGCGAAGACGGTGGTGGGGGAGAAGGTGAACCGCGCCTGCGGGTACTGACCGGCGATGAAGAAATCGTCGCTGGTCTGCGCGGTGTGCCCGAGGTCGTCGGTGACGGTCAGGGTGACGGTGAGCTTTCCCTGCTTGGTCAGGAGATGGGAGACCGTCGGGCGTGGTGACGTCCGGCGAGCCGTCGTTGAAGCTCCAGCGGTAGCCGACGATCGGCTCATCGCCGGTGCTGGCGCTGCCGTCGAACGTGGCCGAGGACCCGACGAACGGGGGGAAGCCGCCTGTTGCCGAGCCGGATGACCGCCGTCAGCGGGTGGGCGGCACCCGGGTAGCGGGCGATGTAGCTCGCTCGCCCGTCTCCGCCCGCCGTCGTGAAGTTGCCGCCGACGACGACCTGGCCGCCGAACGCGGTCACCGCGTTCCCGGGCCCGGGCAGCGGGCCGTTGCCGGCTCCGTCGGAGCCCAGCGGCGCCCAGCTGAAGCCGTTGAACCCGGCGACCTCGTCGGCCGTCGGATGGCCGTCGGCATTCTGGAAGGAGCCTGTAACGAACACGTTCGATCCGTAGGTGACCAGCCCGTTGATGAAGGCCGTGGCCGGCAAGTATCCGTCGGTATTGGCGGTGTTGGCGCCCAGCGCGCTCCAGGCGCTGCCGTTCCATTTGGCGACGTGGTCGGCTTTCGCGATGCCGGCGATGTCCACCGAGTCGCTGCCGATGTAGACGTTCGTCCCGTCCGAGGCGATGCTGCGGGTGATTTCGTCGACGGCTCCGGCCTGCATCGCGTGCCAGGTGCCGTCGTACATCGCGACGTGGTCGGCGTTCGGGATCTGGTCGATGTTGATGAAGCTCCCCGCGGCGTAGAGCCGGCCGGCGGAGTCCGCGGTCAGCGCGTAGATCGAGCTGTTGATCTCGTGGGCCGCATCGGCCACCGTCGCCGAGGGGGTCCCTTCGTCGAGGTCGCAGACGAGGAGCTTGTCCGCCGCCGTCAGGCCGCCGCCGTCGGCGAACGTGCCGCCGATGTAGAGCTTGCGCCCGATGATCTGCAGCGCCAGGACACTGGCGGTGACCGGGGAGCAGACCGGTTTCCAGCTCGTGCCGTTCCAGACGGCGACGAAGTCCGCGTTGGCGTCGCCACCGGCGTTGGTGAACTGCCCCCCGACGTACACCTTGCCGGTGCCGTCGACGGCAATCGCGTCGACGCCTCCGTTGAGTGCCGGCGCTCCGATCGAGTGCCAGGGCTGGCCGTCCCAGCGCGCGATCGAGGCAGCCGTCGTGTTGCCGCCCGCACTCGTGAACACGCCGCCCGCGTAGAGCGAATCCGGCTGGGAGCCGAAGTGCGGAACGGAATCGAGCGCGTCGACGCGGCCGTTGAGCGCGGCGACCGACGCCGTGGCGCCGGTGCCGAGGTGGTCCCAGCCACCGGGCCCGGTTGCCATCGCGGGCGTTGCAATGCCCAGCAGCATCACGACGGAGGCCGTGAGGCCCAAGAATCAGTCGCACTGGCCACGCTGCTTGCATCACATTGCGCTTTCGTTGGTACAGCCGGAAACTGCCCTGGCGTCCTGCTGGCGCAATGCCACGAATCGAACGGATACACACCGCGACGGAGCGTCGCGCGATGCTACAGCAAGGAAAACCCCAAAAAATGTTCCGCCACTTCCTCACTCGGCCGGTGTTCCCAGAGGGCCGGTTCCAGTAGGGCGTTGTCTGTAATTCCATCTTGGTCCTGCGTGGCTGAGGCCGCGCATTCTGCCCTTCGAATCGATCGAATCGGTCTCCGGATTGAAGTAGAAAGACGTTCGCGTTTTTGGCTCTACAGAGCCAAAAACTTGCCAAATCATCCTTGACTTTCGGCCTGACCGGTGCTTCGATGTGAGCCGTTCGCCCAGGGAGGGCGAGAGGGAGCACCGAGATTCGTAAGTGACCTTCGGACCCCGTGGGCCGCAATGGTCGCGGAGAGGAGAGAAAGAGAGAGAAGTGCGCGCAGCGGCACTCAAAGGCGGATATCTGGACAGCCTCGGGGCCGCGATCACGCTGATGCGCTCGCCGACCACATCGATCGCCTCGATTTCCCAGTCTGCGTCCGCCCGTTGTCCTGTACGGGTGGCGCAAAGGCCGACAGCCCGGCCGGCTGCCTTGATCCCAACCACCAACCCCGGGGAAAAGCCGATCGCGACTGTTTGCCCAACCAGGCGGCTCCCAGCTCTCACCCTGGCGCTGGGACCCGTCAAGCCGGATCCGTACTGGCTCATCGGAGCGCCGGCGCGGGCGGCCCCACCGACCTGTGGGGGCTTCCCTCCTCCCGGTCAGGGGCCGTCCGCGTCTGCTCCGCTGTCCGACATTCCCGGTCCAGACGGGCGGTCTTCACCCTGGCCATCCTTCTGGCTGCGGTTGGAACGCTGCTGCTCGGCGCCGCCCACGCCAAGGCGGCGTTTTCGCCTCACACCTTCACCACCTACTTCGGAGCCGCCGGCTCGACCCCCTCCAATCCCTATCCGCTCTCAGGCCCGAACGATGTCGCCGTGGATCAGTCGAGCCACGACTTCTACGTCACCGACACCGCTAATCACCGGGTGGAGAAATTCGACCCCGCCGGGCACCTGATCCTGATCTTCGGCAAAGGCGTCAACGAGACCCAGGCCCTGGCGCATGCGCCCGAACCCCAGCAGAACGTGTGCGACCCCAATGCCGACGAATGCCAGGGCGGCGAAACCAGCGCGACATCGAGCCCTGGCTCCCTCAACACGCCGACCTTCATCGCGGTCGACAATTCCGGGGGGCCCTCGGAGGGGGATGTCTACGTCGCAGACAGCTTCGGCTCGGGCATCGTCTCCAAGTTCGACTCCGGCGGCAACCTGATCACCAACTGGAACGTCGAAGGCCAACTGGTCCGGACCGAAGGAATCGATGGAATTGCGGTGACGTCGACCGGCAGCCTGGCGGTGCTGAGCACGGAATATCCGTTCAAGCTGGCGCGCTACAGCCAGAGTGGTTTGCCGATCGGAGAATTCATCCTTCCGCCGGGAACGGCGTCGCGGAACAGGGAATCGCCGTCGACGCGAAGGAACGCTTCTTCAGGGGCGGAACGCGGAAATTCCATACGTCTCAGAGTTCACCGAATCCGGAGAAAACATTGCAGGTCTCGCTCCCGGACCGATCACCGGCCTCGATACCGATCCGATGTCCAACGACCTCTATCTCGACGAAAAGGGGACGTTCGTCAGCCATCTGCAAACGCAATGCGGCTCATCCTGCACCCCGCTCGAGACTTTCGGCAATGGCAAACTGTCCAATGCCCGCGGCCTCACCGTCGATGCGCCTTCCGACAACGTCTATGTCGCGAACACGGGCGCCAACGACGTTGCGGTGTTCTCCGGCCTCGCCCCCTACGCCACCACCGGCCAAGCCTCCCCTGTCGGCCATACCACAGCCACTCTCACCGGCCATATAGCTGACGGCGGGCGGGGGGAAATCACCGGCTGCCACTTCGAATACGGCACCAGCGAAGCCTACGAAGCCGGGTCGGTTCCCTGTGAACCAGGGCCGCCCTTCGGCAGCGAAGCCGACGTCACCGCGAAACTCACCGGGCTCGTCTCCGAGACCACCTATCACTTCCGCCTGGTCGCGATCAACTCCGCCGGCACGGCGCTTGGAGCCGACCAGACGGTGACGCCAAGATTCGTCATCGGTACCAGCACCGAACAGGCCTCAAACGTGACCAATGAAAGCGCCGAACTCAACGGCTCATATGTGGGGGACGGGTCGGCGACCAGCTACCACTTCGAGTACGGCACCTCCGAAGCCTATGAACACAGCACCACGGAACAGGCGAACGGCTCGGGCTCGGGACCGCAGAGCATCCCCCCCGCGGCGCTTTCCGGGCTCCAACCCCATACGACCTACCACTTTCGGCTCGTCACCAAGAACCCGTTGGGGACCACATACGGACATGATCTGACCTTCACGACGGCGGATCGTCCCGAAATCGGATCGACCTCGACCTCCCACGTCACGGCGACCAGCGCCGAACTACACGCCCAGATCAATCCTCGCGGGGCAGATACCACCTATCACTTCGAATACGGCACGTCGATGAACTACGGCACCGTCGAACCGATCCCCTCCAAAGATATCGGCGCCTCCTACGGCATACAGACGGTAACCCTGAAACTCACAAACCTTCAGGTCGGCGCGACCTATCACTTCCGAGTGGTGGCCGAAAACCTCTACGGCACCGTCGCTTCCGAAGACCAGGACTTCGGGTTCTATGCGCCTCAGTGTCCAAACTCGACCATCCGCCAGGAGACCGCCGCCAACTACCTGCCGGATTGCCGCGCCTATGAGCTCGTCTCCCCCGAAGAAGCCGGAAGCGCATCCGTCTATCCGGTAGGGCCAACGTCTCCCGAAGCGACCTCCCCGGCCCGCTTTGCCTTCGGCGCGTGGCTCAGCACCATTCCGAACACCGGCTGAACCGGTCAATTCGACCGGGGATCTCTACGTCTCCACCCGAACAGACACGGGATGGGTGACCAGATACGTCGGTATCCCGAGCACGGAGACCAACGAGGCGAATGGCCCGCCCGGCGATCCGGCGAATCAAATCTTCGTCTCCGGACCGGGCGGAGTACGCACGAATCAGAGCATGAGCACGTTCTTGGATTGGAACCTTCCCAACGTGGGAGGCTTTGCGCAGATACAACCGCCGGTGGATTACAGGCCGCACGTGTGGGCTGCCGACGGAACCTCGATGGGGGTATGGCCCACTGAACCCGGCGTGCCGGCTGGTCCAACGCTCTATCAGTCGCCCGACCTCAGTCATTACTTCTACCTATCAGGCGGGACCCCCATCCAGGGCGGGGAATACAACGAATACTGCTGCTATGAAGGCGGCACCGTCTACGACAACGACGTGGCCGCCGGGACGGTAACTCCGATCGGCTTCAACGAAGAGGACGAACCGATCACAGTGCTGGCAGTACCGCACACGAACATCGATGGAACGCGAGTTCTGATGTCCACCTCCGCGTGCGGTGCCGCGGGCGGCAACATTTTGTACTCAGTTGACCCATCGCCGAGTTCCTGTACGCCAGGGGAACTCTTCATGCGGATCAACGACGTCACCACCTATGACATCGCCAAGGGACACGTGGTGCAGTACGTGGGAATGACCGCAGACGCCTCAGAGGTCTATTTCACCACGGTCGACCCTCTCACGACGGGCGATAAAGACACCAGCACCGATCTCTATCTATGGAGCGAGGAAACGAAAGCCCTGACACTCGTCTCGGCCGGAGGTGGTGCCGCGGGCAACTCTGATGAATGCAGTGCGACGTGGACCGAAAAATGCGGCGTCCAGACATTCACCAGTCCGTTTTACGCGAGAACCTTCTCCCACGGCGGGATGTATGGCAATGGGTTATCCGACAACATCATCGCCGCGGCGAGCGGAGATATCTATTTCTACTCTCCGGAGCAGCTCGACGGAGGTAAAGGGGTCCCGAATCAGGTCAACGTCTATGTGTATCGGAACAATGCAATTCAGTACGTGACCACACTCGGGACCGAAGGAACCTGCGAGTCGGAATTTCCGTTCGATTGCAGTTCCGGGCCGATCGCCAGAATGCAGGTCACCCCAAGCGGCAGTCAGATGGCCTTTGTCACCTCGAACCAGGTCACCGCGTATGACAACGCCCATCTGACCGAGATGTACAAATACACCCCCAGCACCGAAGAAGTTCTGTGCGTGTCGTGCCGGCCCGACGGCGCTCCCCCCACGAGCGACGTGTGGGCCAGCAGCAACGGGTCGTTCATGACGAACGATGGCCGGACCTTCTTCAGCACGAGTGATCCCCTCGTCCCGCGCGATACCGACAAACGGCGTGACATCTATGAGTACGTTGGGGGACGTGCGCAACTGATCTCATCCGGCACGAGTAGCAGGGATGTCGCCACTGCCCTATTCGGCCCGGGTCTGTTCACGGCCGGATTGGTCGGCGTCACCTCTGACGGGGCGAATGCCTACTTCACAACATTTGACACTCTGGTCGGCCAGGACCGCAACGGGAGCTTTCTGAAGTTCTACGACGCCCGGACCAACGGCGGGTTCCCATTTGTCGCTCCAGCCGCGCCCTGCGAAGCCGCGGACGAGTGCGTGGGCCACGGCAGCTCGCCTCCGGAGATTCCGCCCGATACCAGCGGCGCGGCATTGGGGGCCGGCGGCAACCTGAGCCCTTCGTCGGACGGCGCCACCACCGGAGGGCTCAAAGCACCGGCGAGAAGCACCACCGAAGGGGCGGCCGCAACGCCAAGGGGAAGGAGGGCACCGCCGTGGATGGGTTCGGCAGCATTTCCCGCGCCCTCGTCGCTGGCTCGTCGTGGCAGCGGTGTTCGTGGCCTCCATGGCGGGCCCTGACCGTTGGCTCCGCTCAGGCGGAAGAAGAAACGCTCCATGAATTCTTCATGCTGCCCTATACCGGTTCCCCATCCAGTACGCAGGCCGGGGGGCATCCGAACATACACGTCAAATTCACCGTGGAAAACCACGATGAAGCCGCAGCACACGGTCACTATGAAGCGTGCTCCTGCGGGGACGCGGAGAATGTGGTCACCAGGCTTCCGGCCGGCGTGGTCGGGGATCCCAACAACGTCCCCCACTGCACCCAGTTCAACTTCGCAGATGGAGACGATTGCAGCGCCGACACCCAGGTTGGCATCGCAAGGCCCGGCATCTTTTTCAACGAAGCGAATCTTGGGCCGGGCGTGGTCTACGAAATCAACCTCCCCGTGTATAACCTCGAACCGCACCCTGGCCAGGCGGGCCTGCTCGGGTTCTTCCTGCCGCTGGTCAATACACCAGCCTTCATCGTGCTCAGCGCCAGAACCGGCGGCGACTTCGGCCTGAACGCGACATTCACCGGGATCGAGCATGTAATTCCCGCTGACGGCTTCACCCTGGATCTGTGGGGTGTTCCTGCTGAATCGAAATACGACACTGCAACGGTGCACGTCGCGAACCGGCGGCTTTTTCCATGTCGGGGAATGCGCAACCACCGGCCCGTCCAACGCGGAACTCAAGCCGTTCCTCGATAGCCCGACGACCTGCGAAGGCCCTCTCTCCTCCTCGATCGAAGTCCAGTACTACAGCGAAAAGGTGGTGACGGAAGAAGACGACTGGCCCACCAGCACGGGTTGCGATCAGCTCAGCTTCAATCCGAGCCTCTACGCCCAGCCGACCACCGACGCCACGGATTCTCCGTCGGGGCTCGAAGTCGACCTCACGGTTCCCCAGCTCCAGAGCCCCACCGCGCCCTCGCCCTCGGAGATTCGCGCGACGACGGTGACGCTGCCGAAGGGGATGGCGATCAACCCCAACGCCGCCGACGGCAAGACGTCCTGCTCCGACAGCCAGGCTCGCCTCGGCACCGAGCTGGAAGCCGAGTGCCCCGAGTCCGCAAAGATCGGCACCGTCAGTCTCACCAGCACGGCGCTACCGGGGCCGATTCCAGGCGCCATCTATCTCGGTGATCCCCAGCCTGGCGATCGCTACCGCCTCATTCTCACCGCCAACGGCTTCGCCACGCACGTCAAATTGATCGGCTCGGTCAAACCGGACCCCGAAACCGGTCAGCTCGTCGTCTCCTTCCAGAATCTTCCCCAGAGTCCGTTCTCGGAATTCAACCTTCACTTCTTTGGCTCCGAACGAGGACTGCTGAGGACCCCGACACAGTGTGGGACCTACCCGGTCACCAGCACCTTCACTCCCTGGGATGAGGTGCTGTCTGAACAGACGTCCACCCAGTACTTCACCCTCGACAGGGGCCCCAACGGGGGCGACTGCCCAGGTTCGACCCGGCCGTTTGCCCCCAGCTTCAAGGCCGGGGTCACGGACGCCACGGGCGGCGCCCACAGCCCATTCTTCGTCGACCTCACCCGGCCTGACGGCGACCAGGCACTCGCCGCCCTCAACGTCTCGACTCCGCCCGGGTTCTCCGCGACACTCAGCGGCATCCCCTACTGCTCGGACTCCGCGCTCGCCGCCGCGGCCCAGCCCAGCTACTCGGGTCTTGGGGAGATCGCAAACCCAAGCTGCCCCGCCGCGAGCCAGATCGGCACCGCAGCGGTGGGAGTGGGGGCGGGCACTCACCCGCTCTACCTCCCCGGCAAGGTCTACCTGGCCGGCCCCTACAAGGGCGCGCCGCTCAGCCTGGCCGTGATAACGCCCGCGGTCTCGGGTCCATATGACCTCGGCAACGTCGTCGTCAGGGTGGCCCTGCGCATCGATCCCACCACCGCCCAGATCACCGCCGTCTCGGACCCCATACCCCAGATCCTCAGGGCGATCCCGCTGGAGCTGCGCTCGATCCTGATCAATCTCGATCGCAAGGACTTCACCCTCAATCCGACCAACTGCTCTCCCTTCGCGGTCAATTCGGAAGACTTCGGCGACCAGGGTGCGGTCGCGAGGCCTGGCGAGGGCTTCCAGGTCGCCAACTGCGGCGCCCTCCCCTTCGCCCCCAAGTTCGCCCTCCGCTTCTCCGGCTCGACCAAGCGCACCGGCAACCCCGCCGTCACCGCAAACATCACCTACCCGAGCGGCCCCGGCTACGCCAACATCGCCTCCACCCAGGTCACCCTGCCTGACTCCGAGCTGATCGACAACGCCCACCTCCAGGCTCCCTGCACCCTCAAACAGTTCGCCCAGAAGGCCTGCCCGCCCAGCACCGTGATCGGCTTCGCAAAGGCCGACACCCCGCTCCTCGACCAACCTCTCGAAGGGCCCGTCTACCTGCGGAACGGCCCCCACCGGCTCCCCGACATCGTCGCCGCCCTGAGTGGACAGATCGGCGAGATCGATCTCGTCGGCCGGGTCGACTCGGTCAAGACCCGCCTCCGCACCACATTTGAAACGGTCCCCGATGCTCCGATCTCCCACTTCACCCTGAGCCTGGACGGTGGCTCCAAAGGGCTGATCGAAAGCACCGAAAGCCTCTGCGCCAACCCCCAGCGCGCCAGCCGTCAGGATGGTCGGCCAGAACGGCAAGGTCATCAAGGCAAAGCAGAAGATCCAGCTCCCCTGCGGCGAAGAAGAGCAAGAAGCACAGGGCCAGGCGCCACAGGGCAAAGGAGTGGGCTCGCTGATGCGGCGTCGAGAGGACGCATCTTCTCCTCGCCGTCATCGCCGCGCTCGCGATGACCTGCCTCTGGGCGAGCTCCGCGCAGGCGGTCCAGACGCACACTTCGCCTCCTCCTTCAGCCCCGCCTCTTCAATCCCTACGGGATGGCCGTCGACAACTCCGCCAGCGTCTCTTCCGGCGACGTCTACCTGGTGATCCCCCCGGCGCTCCGCCGAAGGTGATCAAGTTCGACTCCGAAGGCCACGAACTCGGCAAGATCGACAACGCCAACTTCGCCGCCTGCCCCGGCGCGAAGAACTTCAACAACCCCTTCGGCGTCGCGGTCGAACTCGACCAACGGCGAGGTCTACGTCTCGGACCTGAGCACCGGAACGATCAGCGCATTCGACCCGACCGGGACCTGCCTCTTCCAGACCCACGCGACCGGCCAGTCGGCCGGCGGCATCGCCGATCGATCCCTCTCGAGGGCCCCAACGGCACCCTCTACGTCTCCGCGAACAACAACCACACGATCGAAAGCTTCGATGCCGCCACCGGCGCTCCGATCTCGAGCTTTGGATCCGGCCCGGGCTACGTCCTCAGCCTCGCAGTGGACTCCTCCGGCAACGATCTTCGTCGACAGCTTCAACGAAAAAGTCGTCGAGTACGAACCCAGCGGCGAATGCGTCAACGAATGCGAACCGATCGACTCCAACCGATCCCAGACGGTCACGATCGACCCGGCCAACAACCACATTCTCGTGTTCGGCAGCGGCCAGATCTCCGAGTACGCGCCCGGTGCGGTCCTACCCGGCGATCACCTTCGGCCAGGGCACATCTGTTGCGGCTACTAGTCTTCGGCGCGGCGGTGAACGCCACCAGCGGCCGCTTCTACGTCTCCGACTTCTACGCTGCAACCGTCGACATCTTCGACCCAGGGCCGATCTGCCGGGAGTCACGACCGAAGCGGCGATCAACCCGGGCAGACATCGGGAACCCTGACCGGGCACGTCGACCCTGAAGGCGGGGGAGAAGTCACCGCCTGCCACTTCGAATACGGCACGGACACCTCCTACAGCCTCGGCAGCGTTCCCTGCGAACCCGCGGCGCCGTATGCGGCGCCCAACGGACGTTCACGCCGACCTCAGCGGCCTCACCAGCCGAAACCACCTACCACTACCGCCTGATCGTCAGCAACGCCAATGGATCCAACTCCGGCCAGGACCGCACCGTACACCCCACACGCGGTGATCGGGCTGCAACCGAACCCGCCAGCAGATGTCACCCGCACCACCGCCCAGCTCAACGGCTCCTTCGTCGGCAACGGCGAAGACACCCACTACTACTTCGAATGGGGCACCGACCAGAGCTACGGCCACACGACGCCGGCGCCGCCGGGGGTCGACGCCGGCTCGGGCTCGGGCCCGACCGCCGCCTCGGTCGAACCTGACCGAACTGACTCCGCAGACCGAATACCACTTCCGCGTGGTCGCCGCCAACGGCTCCGGGACGAGCTACGGCGAAGATCAGAGCTTCAGGGCGCTGTCCGGCCGTCGGCCAAGGTGAAGACCGAAGCCGCCACCGGCGTCACCCGCACCAGCCGCCCAGCTCAACGGCTCCTTCGTCGGCAACGGCGAAGACACCCACTACTACTTCGAATGGGGCACCGACCAGAGCTACGGCCACACGACCCCGGCGCCGCCGGGGGTCGACGCCGGCTCGGGCTCGGGCCCGACCGCCGCCTCGGTCAATCTGACCGGACTCACTCCGGGGACCGAATACCACTTCCGCCTCGTCGCGACCAACGCCGTCGGCACGACCTTGGGCGAAGATCTGCAGTTCGCGTCCGTATCCGCCGTCGAAAAGCTCAAAACCGAAGCCGCCGGCGGAGTCACCCGCACCAGCCGCCCAGCTCAACGGCTCCTTCGTCGGCAACGGCGAAGACACCCACTACTACTTCGAATGGGGCACCGACCAGAGCTACGGCCACACGACGCCGGCGCCGCCGGGGGTGGACGCCGGCTCGGGCGTCGGGCCGACGCCGCGTCGGTGAACCTCAGCGAACTCACGCCGGAGACCGAATACCACTACCGCGTCGTCGCGGAAAACGCGGTCGGGACTAGCTTCGGCGACGATCAGCAGCTTCGCCACACTGCCCGCGGTCGCCGCGGCTGAAAACGAAAGCGGCGACGAGCGTCATGCCGCGACCGCCGCCCAACTCAACGGCTCCTTCGTCGGCAACGGCGAAGACACCCACTACTACTTCGAATGGGGCACCGACCAGAGCTACGGCCACACGACGCCGGCGCCCCCGGGGGTCGACGCCGGCTCGGGAGCCGGGCTGACTCCGGTCAGCAGCGAACCTCAGCGGGATCAACCCGATCACCGAATATTACTTCCGCCTCGTCGCGACCAACGCCGTCGGCACCACCTACGGACTCGATCAGAGCTTCACGACGCCGCCCTCGGTGCCGCTCTTCACCGAGTCGGTCAGCGATGTTCATTCGGAAAGCGCGACGCTCCACGCCCAGATCAATCCCGGCGGCGGCGAAACCAAATACCGCTTCGAATACGCAACCGAGGCCGAATACGAACCCGGCGAAACCTACAGCCACAGCGTTCCGGCTCCGGACGGTGAACTCGGCGGCGCCACCACCTACCTCGCCGTCGCCGAGCATCTCGGCGGCCTCACGCCGGGGACCACCTACCACTGGCGGCTCGTCGCCACCAATGTCACCGGGACGACCTTCGGCCCGGACCGAGCCTTCAGGACGTTCCCCTTCGTCCCCGTGCTCGAAGACTCCTGCGCCAATGTCCACGTTCGCCAGCAGACGGGGGCGGGGCAGCTCCTCGACTGCCGAGCATACGAGCTGGTCTCGGCGGCGAACACCGCCGGCTATGACGTCGAGTCCGACCTCGTGCCCAATCAAACTCCGTATCCGAGTTACCCCGACGCGGAGGCGCCGTCGCGGGTCCTCTACGCCGTCCACGACGGCGGTATCCCCGGTACCGATAACCCGACGAACAGGGCGGCCGACCCCTATGTCGCCACGCGGAATTCGGAAACGGGCTGGTCGACCGAATACGCCGGTGTGCCCGCCAACAACCCCTTCTCCTCCGCACCCTTCTCTTCGATCCCCTCCGGTGCCAGCGCCAACCTCGAAACCCTCGCCTTCGGCGGCCCCGAGGGCTGCTCGCCGTGCTTCGCGGGGGGGTACACCGGGATCCCGGTGCACCTTCCCGACGGCAGCCTCGTCCAGGGAATGGTTGCTGCCGCGGGCCTGGAACCGGGCCCCGCCGCCACCCCCGACGGCCAGATCGCCAAGGACCTCTCGGCAAACGGCGAACACTTCATCTTCGGCTCGACCTCGCTCTTTGCCGAAGGCGGCAACAACGCAACCGGTGATGTTTCGATCTATGACCACAACCTGAGGACGGGCGCCACTCACGTCGTCTCCAACACTGCCTCGACCGAAGACTTCCCCGTCCCGCTGCCCTGCCTGCAGGGCAAAGGCAGCTGTCACTCCCCAGGCGATGGCAACGGGATCGCCGAGCTCGACATCTCTGGCGACGGCTCCCACATCCTGCTCGGCCAGAAGGTCGCAACCGACGCCGACGGCAACGTCTATTGGCACCTCTACATGGACGTCAATGACGGGGTCTCCTCGATCGACCTCACCCCGGAGGAACCAACGGCGCTCCACTATGACGGGATGAGCGCCGATGGCTCCAGGTCTACTTCACGACCAGGGACAAGCTGGGCGGCGGCGATAGCGACAAAAGCGCCGACATCTATCGCGCCGAAGTCGGCGGCACCTCCGCCACCCTGGCCAGATCTCCATCGGCACGGGGGAGCGGGCGACACAAACTCCTGCGATCCGGCCCCGAACTCCAACGGCGAACACTGGAACACCGTCGGCTCGGCCAAAAACTGCGACACACTCGCAATTGCCGGCGGCGGAGGAATCGGAGCGACCGACGGTTCGGCCTACTTCCTCTCCCCCGAGAAGCTCGACGGTGCCGCAAAGGGCGTCCAAGACCAACCCAACCTCTACCTTGTCGCCCCCGGCTCGGGTCCGCGCTACATCGCCACGCTGGACCCGGAAGACCCGGTGGTCGTCGACTCCCTGAAAGCAGTCGAACAGCGCCGCACCGCGGACTTCCAGGTCAGCCAAACCGGCCGGTTTGGGGTCTTTGCGACCGACGCCGAACTGAGTGAAAACGAAAGCGCAGGCTTCATCGGAGGTCTACCGCTACGACGCGGCAAGAGGTTCACTCGACTGCGTCTCCTGCAACCCGTCAAACGCGGAAGCAACAGGTGACGCGTCATTGGCCGGCGCCGGCCTCAGCCTCACCGCCGATGGACGTGTTTTCTTCAACTCCGACGACGCCCTGGTGCTGGCGGACACCGACAACCGCAAGGACGTCTATGAGTGGGAGCCTCAGGGCACCGGCAACTGCACGCCAGATAGCCCGGCCTTCTTCGAGCTCTCGGCCGCCTGCGTCAGCCTGATCTCCTCCGGTTCCGGCCAATTCGGTTCGAGCCTGCTGGGGGCGGGCAGAAGTGGAACCGATGCCTACTTCTTCACTCGCGCGGCCATGACTCCCCAGGTTGAGAACGGTCCCCTGGTGAAGATCTATGACGCCCGCGAACTCGGCGGCTTTCCCTTCGTCCCGCCCAAACCCGAATGCAAGGCCTCCGACGAGTGCCACGGCGCGGGGACGCCTGTGCCGCCGCCTGTGACCATCAACAGCAAAGCCGGCAGCGGCGGCAACCTCGTCTCAGAAGCAGCTCGCCATTGCAAGCCCGGCTTCGTGAAGAAGCACGGCAAATGCGTACGAAAGCGCCGAGGCCCAAAGCACCACCACCGTGGAGGGCGACGATGAGGATCGTGCGCTCAGCGATCTCGCACCCGCGATGACCCTGCTGCGTGCTGGCTGGCGATCTCTGCCGCCCCGGCGTCGGCATCGGAGCCGATCACTTCCTTCGAAACGGTCAGCTCCACCTCGAAGGCCGGAGCACATCCCGATTTCACCACCAGTTTCTCCCTGCAGAACCCCGGTGAACCGGAGTCTGCGAAGAACGTGAGCTTCGAGTCGCCCCAGGGCATCTTCGGCAATACCAACGCGACCCCCCAATGCAGTGCGGTCGCCTTTGCCCTGGATGAATGCGGCCCCGATTCGCAGGTCGGGCTGATCACAATCCACGCCGACTACAAAGGCAACCCCGATTACCTGCTCGGCACAGCGCCGATCTATGACATCGTGCCGCAGCCGGAAGAACTGGCCCGTTTCTCCTTCATCGCACCGGTGGTCAATATCCCAATTGCGGTCCCGGTGGCGGTGCGCACCGCCGGTGACTACGGCCTGCGCTTCACGGTCGCCGACATCACCCAGTTCACACCCCTCGCCAGGCGTCAGGCTGACCCTTTGGGGCTTTCCCGCCAGCCCGAGCCACAACGCCGAACGCTTCGCCAAAGGATCGATCGGCAAACCGGAGGGCTGCCCGGAACTCGCCAACACCACCTGCATCACCACTCCGACGCCCCCGAATGTTCCCAACGATCCGCTCACAGACAACCCGACCACGTGCACGGGTGAAGAACTGATCACGACCCTCGAAGTCCAGACCTACCAGGATCCCGGCGCACCTCTCCAAGGCCCAAGCCGGCTATCCCGCAATTTCTGAATGCGAGCGAGAGACCTTCAATCCGGTTATCCAGGCCAGCGCCACGACAAACGAAACCGATGCACCCTCGGGCCTCAACCTCGAATTGAAGGCGCCCCAGTTCGAGGGCTTCTCAGCCTCGCCCTCGGAGCTGAGGTCAGCGATCCTCACCATGCCGCCGGGCTTCACCATCAATCCCGACGCGGCGGACGGTCAGAGCGCCTGCACCGACTCCCAGGCCAACTTCGACTCCGAGGGCCCGGCCAACTGCCCGGACAACTCGAAGATCGGCAACTTCTCAATCGGGTCTCCGACGCTGAGCGGACCGCTCACCGGAGCCATATACATCGGTGAACCGCAAGCCTGGAAATCAGTACCGCCTGTTCATGGTCGCCTCGGGCTTCGGTCTGAACATCAAGCTGATCGGCTCGTTTCATCCCGACCCGCAGACCGGACAGCTGACCACCTCATTCGTCGATTTGCCGCAGCTTCCCTTCGAAACCTTCGAGCTCCATCTGTTTGCTTCCGACAGGGCCCTGATGGCGACGCCCACCGCCTGCACGATCTACACCGTCAGCGGCGCCATGTTCCCTTGGAACGCGACGGCGGCTGATCAGACCTCCACCCAGGTCTTCGGCCTGAACTCGGGCCCCCACGGCTCCGCATGCCCCGCCCAGATTCGCCCCTTCGAGCCGAGCCTGTCGGCCGGCACCTCCAACCCCAGGGCCGGCGGCTTCTCTTCCTTCACCCTGAAGCTGGATCGCAAGGACGGCGACCAGTTCTTGGGCCACCTCAACTTCACGATGCCCCCCGGTTTGACGGCCAACCTGCATGGCATCACCTACTGCCCGGAGGCCAGCATCACCGAAGCGGCGCAGACCCAGGGCAAAGTCGAGCAGGCGATCCCAAGCTGCCCGGCCTCGAGCCAAATCGGGACAAGCAATGTCGCGGCCGGCCCTGGGTCGCACCCGTTCCACGCCGTCGGCAGGATCTTCCTCGCCGGCCCCTTCCAGGGAGCTCCTCTGAGCCTCGTCGCGATCACCCCGGCCCTCGCCGGCCCCTATGACTACGGCACCGTCGTCGTCCGCGTGGCCCTGCGCATCGACCCGGTCGACGCCCACGTCATCGCCGACTCAGAAACCGTCCCCGAGATCATCGGCGGGATCCCGCTGCGGATGCGGCAGATTCAGGTCAACATCGACAAGCCGAACTTCATGATCAACCCGACCAACTGCGGCCCCCTCTCGGTCGGCTCGGAAGGGATCGGCGACCAGGGCACGCCGGCCGCCTTCTCCTCCTACTTTCATGCGGCCAACTGTTTCAGCCTGCCATTCGCCCCGAAGATGAAGGTCACCCAGCTCGGCGGCCACAAGTCCACCCTCCGCGCCGCCGATCCCTCGATCCGCTTTGACCTCAATACCCGCGCAGGAGACGCCAACCTCAAGTCGGTCGCGGTGACCCTCCCCAGCGCCCTGGAGATCGACCAGAACCACCTCGGCAATCTCTGCGCCAAATCCGAACTGAGCACAACCCACTGCGCAGGGCGACAGCCGATCGGCAGAGTCAAAGACGAAACGCCGCTGCTCGAAGCGCCGCTCGAAGGCCTCGCCTACGCCGTCTCGGGCTTCAGGGGCCTGCCCCACGTCGCCTTCATTCTCGGCGGCCAGGTGGAGGTGATCCCCCAGGGCGAATCCAAACACACAAAACAGGGCCTGCGCACCGAGGTGTCGACCGTTCCCGACGTGCCGATTGGCCACTTCCAGCTCACTCTCTTCGGCGGCAAGCAGGGCTATCTCTCGAACACCCGCGACCTCTGCCGCCACCCCGTGTTGGTGAACGTCGAATACACGCGCCCAGAACGGCAGGAAGCTGAGCCAGAAGGTCGCGGCAAAGACTGCATGCGCTGCCAAGGCGAAACGGCCCAAGCGCCAGCGCCGCTAGCTTCGACCGCTCCCAGGGCCAAGGCGAGCACCCACACATAGAGCCGATTGCGCTTCTCGCCTGCTCGGCTGGGATATCCTGTCTCGTTGGGCGGGCAGGGAACAGGGAGAGTTCAAATGGACTCGTCGGTCACATTCTCTGGGATAGGCGGGAGGGATTCCGCCAAGTCGCTTGCGCCGACGCCCCACGCCGCTCGGCCTAGTCGATGAGGCGCCTGCCCCTGGTCCTCCTCCTCGGGACGCTGGTCATCGTCGCCGTCCTTGGCCTCATCGGCCTCGGCGTCGAGCGGCGACCTGGACCCCACCTCTCTCTCCATCGCCGGCACCTCCTCATCGCGCGGCGAATCTCTCGCCCGCGAGAATTTCGGCGAATCGGTGCCTTTCGCGATCATGCTCCGCGGACCGGCCGCGGCGATCGACCGCCAGGGCCCGCGCCTCGTCGCGGCTCTGCGCCGCGACCGCGCCGCCACGACGATCTCCCCCTGGGAACACAGCGCGTCCGCCGCCCTTCGCCCGGGTCCCGATCGTGCCCTCATCCTGGTCGATTACCACCTGCCGCTCGCGACGGCGATCCGCGACACCGTACCGGCGCTCGAACGCACCCTCGCCGCCCGCATCCACCGTCCCGTGACGGCGACACAGTCCGGATTCGCGACGATTTCCCGGGCCCTGCAGAAGGAATCGTTGAGCGCATCCGAGCGCGCCGAGCTGCTCGCCGCCCCGCTGCTGATCATCGTCCTGCTGTTGGTCTTTCGGTCCCTGGTGGCGGCGGCGATTCCGCTTCTACTCGGTGCGATGACCGTTCTCGCCGGCCGCGGCGTCCTCGTCTTCCTCAGCTCGTTCATGCGGATCGACGCGCTCTCCCTCGTCGTCTGCACGATGATGGGCCTGGCTCTCGGCGTCGACTACTCCCTGCTGATCGTCTCCCGCTTCCGCGAGGAGCTCGCCGCCGGCCGGACCCCGTCCGCGGCGGCGATCCGCTGCCCGCCGCACCGCCGGGCGCACCGTCATCTTCGCCGGATCGACTCTCTTCGTCTCACTCTTTGCATCCGCGTTTCTTCAGCCCGGCACGCTGCTCATCTCGCTCGCCACCGCTCTCGTCGTCGTCACCGCGATCAGCGTCGTCATCGCCTGGGGTGCCCTACCCGGCCTGCTCGCCGTGCTCGGCCCCCGCATCAACGCCGGCCGCATCGGCCGCCCTTCCACCGCGCAGCGCTCGACGGGCTCGTTGGGCTGCCGCCGCGGCGGCCACGGCTCTGCGCCGCCCCGCCCTCGCCGCGGTGGCGATCGCGGTCACCCTGGGGTTGCTTGCCGTTCCCGCGCTCGCCTTCAACACAGGATCACCGGGAGTCGACGAGCTCTCCGCTTCGAGCCCCGCGCGCGAGGACGCCGAATCGATCAAGGAGGCCGTCGGCCCCGGCTGGGAGGCGCCCTTCGTCCTGGTTGCCGCCGCTTCGCGAGGCCCGATCACCACGGCGCACCGCCTCGATCTCCTGGCACGTTGGCAACGCCACATCGCCGCCGAACCGGGTGTGAGAACCGTGATCGGCCTCGCCCCACTCGCTCACGCGGCACCCACACGTTGCGTGGCTTCGGGGGCCTCGACTCCAGCGCCCAGGGCGGTTGCCCCAGCTCGAGCGACTCGGCCCCGGCCTGCGCAGGGCCGCCAATGGGGTCGGGCGGCTCCGAGCAGGGCTCTCGCAGGCCAGCGCCGGCAGCGCGCTGCTCGGAGAGGGCTCGGCCAGAGCCCGACAGGGCGCCGCCCTGCTCGCCGCCGGGCTCGGCCGCGCCTCGGCGGGAGGAGAACGAGCGGGCTCGGCGCTCGGGAGGGCGGCCACCGGCGCCGGCCAGCTCGCCGCCGGCCAGCGCAAGGCCGCCGGGCTGTCGTTCAACATGACCGAGGGTCTGCGCTCGCTTCTGCCGAGCTTCCATTCCAATGGGCTGGCGGGCGCCCGCCGGTTGGCCCGTGAGCTCAACGCATCGGCCCGTACCGACCCCTCTCTGGGGCCGCAGGCCGAAGAGGCCACCATCGTCGCGCGCCAGCTCGAAACGACGAGCGAAGAGCTTCACCGCCTCCGCGTGCTCAGTGGGGCCCTCGAAGGAGGTCTCGGCCGTCTCGCCGGGCGGCGGGGAGCAGCTCGCAAACGGAATCGATCGCATCGCCGGAGGCGCCGGCAGACCCTTGGCCAGGGGATCGGACGTCTCGGCGCGGGAGCCGGACGCCTTGCCACCGGCCTCGGCGCGCTCGAAAATGGGACGGACTCCCTCGCGAGCGGCCTGGCCGGCGGCTACAGGCGCTCCTACCCCCTCCAGGCCGGTCTGCAGCCGCGCGGCGGCCTCCGCCGTTCCGCTCCAGCACGAGATCGCGCAGTTGCGCCGCATTTCGCCCGGCTTCTTCCGATCCGGCTATCTGACCCTCGCCGCGATCGACGGCGCCCCGCCGGCTCGCCGTGCGCTCGCCGATCAGGCGATCAACGTCACCCGCGGCGGCCAGGCGGCTCGCTTCCTTGTCATCCCCAAGGCCGGATTCGACACCGCCGGCTCCCGCGAGGTCGGCGCCCGGCTGCTCGCCGACGCGGCGGCGCTGGGCCGCGCCGGCGGAATGCGCACCGGCGTCAGCGGCGGCGCCGCGACCCTCAACGACTACGCCTCCGCCACCAAGGCGCGGCTCCCGCTTGTGATCGGCGCGATCGTTGTGATCACCTTCCTGATGCTGCTCGCGATTCTGCGCGCCCCCCTGCTCGCCGCGCTCACCATTGCGCTCAACCTGTTCTCGGTCGGCGCGGCGATCGGCGTCGTCTCGCTGATCTGCAAGCTTCCGGCCGGCTACCCACTGGGTGGCCACCCATACATCGACACGGTCGGGGCGGCGGCGATCTTCGGCGTCACCTTCGGCCTCTCGATCGACTATGCCGTGTTCCTGCTGGCCCGGATGCGGGAGCGCTACGAGGCCGGGGGGGACAATGCTGCCGCGATCAGCTACGGACTTGGAGAAGACCGCAGGGCGTGATCACCGGCGCCGCGGCGATCATGGCCGCCGTGTTCCTCTCCTTCGCGATCTCGCCGGTGGCCACCGTCAGCCAGATGGGGGTGGGGCTGACCGTCGCGATCCTGCTCGACGCGACCGTGGTGCGAATCGTCCTGCTCCCGGCCCTGATGTTGTTGCTCGGTGAGAGGGTCTGGCACGTGCCACCGCTACTTGACCGCCTGCTGCCGCGTTTTAACGTCCATGGGATGGAGAGCGACCCGAGCGAGGCGGGAGCATGAGGGAGGGCCCGGAACCGAGGAATCAGGGCGTTGATCCGCGGCGTTGAGGCTCGAATCGGGGTCGCGACGGTCGCGGCCGCCCTGCTCTCCACCGGCGCCGCCGGCGCCGAAGGGACGCCCGCCCCCAGCCGGTCCGAATACGTCGCCAGGCTGGAGGGGATGTGCAAGCCGCGGGCACTGGCCACCAAGCGGGCGGTGCAGGGCATGCGCGCCGACCTTCGGGCGGAACGTCTGGCCGTGGCCGCCTCGAAGTTCTCGAAGGCCTCTCTCCTTTTCGCGGCCACCGTGCGCGAGATCTCGCCGCAACCCCGTCCCCCGGCCGATCGCGAAACGCTCGCGGAATGGTTCAAATACCTTCACCAGGAGGAATCGAACCTGCGGCGGATCGTCGCCGTGTTGCGCGCCGACCGTCCCGTCGCCTTCCAGCACGCATCGGCCCGCTTCGTCAAGAGCGGAGAACGCGCCGACGATGTCGTCCTCGCTTTTGGCTTCAACTTCTGCTACTTCAAGTTGTCGAGATTCGAATAGGCGAAATGCTGTGGAGCCCCTCAAATCCAGCGGCCATGGCCCAGGGCGAGCAACTCGCGTCGCCCTGGTGCTGCTCGCGGCCGCCCTGCTCATCTCGTCCATATCGGTTGCTCCCCCCGCTGGCGCCCGGCGTGCCCAGCTCGGCCACCTGATCGTCTCGCTCGACGCCGACTTCTCTCCGCGCCGGCTTCCCCGACATCAACTGGCACCGGTCTCGATCAGCGTCTCCGGCCTGCTCGACACCGACGACGGCTCGCACGCTACCGCGCCTGCAGCGGCATCGAAATAGCCCTGGCCTCCGGCAGCAGTCGACTCGACACACACGGTTTGCCAATCTGCCCTCGCCGCGATTTGGTGAGCGCCACCATGAACAGCAGGGACTGGAGCGTTGCCCCGACACCCTCGTCGGCCACGGCAGCCTGCGCGCCGAGGTCGAAATTCCCGGCCAGACTCCGTTTCCGCTGAAGCGCGACCGTGCTCGCCTTCAACGGTGGGGCCCGCGGCGCTCGCGCCGTGGTCTGGCTGCTCGCCTTCTCTCCCTCCCCTCCCGCCTCCTTCGTCGTGCCCGTCTTCATTCGGCACCGCCCCGGCCCGCTGGGCACCAGTCTCACCGGTGTGCTCCCCCCGTCGCTCGGGCCGTGGCCGCACGTCAGCGCCTTTCGACATCACATTTGAGCCGGAACTTCGAATACCGCGGCGCCGTCCACAGCTACCTGCGTGCCTCCTGCCCGGTGCCGCCGCGCTTCACCGGCGGCCTTCTGCCCTTCGCCCGCGCCCGCTACTTCTTCAACGCCTCGCCTACGGTGACCACCACGGTCGCGCGCACCTGCCACGTCCGCTGAGCCTTGGGAGGGCTCAGCGGGCGATCGCCTCGGCGCCCAGCCGACGGCGGCGAGGGCGCAGGGCGGTTCCCGACGTGCCCTGGCGCAGTTTGTGCACCAGGAGCGTCGAACGTGCAAACGGCCCGAGTGAAGCCAGCACGGCGCCGGCGATCTCGCTGCGCTCTCCGAGCCAGGCGGCGGGCTCTGCAAGGTAGTAGCCGCCCATCGCAGCCAGGATCAGTTCATGCCGTTGGCCGTCGCCGAGCTCAGAGACACCCGCGCGAGCGCGAGTGGCGATCGCGGCGACTCGCTCAGCCGCTGCCTGCATTGAGCCGTAGCGCTCGATGTGGCGCTGCAGAGCAGGGTCCTCGTCGAGGTCGACCAGGCTGTCGAGCAGGGTGTTCAGCGCGTTGACCCACGGGAAGTAGACCTTTTCCACGGCAGCGAAGTCGCTCTCGGTCGATCCCCGTTTCGTGGCCAGCGCGGTGAGCGCGCCCAGTGCCGGGGTCGAGGCGCCTGCGGCAACCACCTCCCACCAGCGCAACTCGCCCTCGAGGTTCGATGCCTGTGCCGCGGCATCTGCCCACCTCGCTATCTCCGCTTCCTCGGTGCCCAGGAGCAGCGAGTGGTTTATCGCCTGAGATTCGGCGGCGAGCCTGGCGCGGCGCCCCAGCGCGTCCCGCGCGATCGCGTAGGAGGGCAGCCGGCCAAGGCTGCTGCGGCACGCCTCGAGCAGGGCGGCCAGATACTCGCGGTCGCCGCGCTGCGCGATTTCCTCGCGGTAGGTGTCAAGGGAGAGCTCGGTGTCGACCGCGACCTCGAGCGCTCCGTTCAGCTTCAGCTTGTCGGCGTGCGGGTGGCTGGTCCGCTCGGTGAGGCTGTCGAGGTAGTCGAGAGTCGTCTGGTAGGCGATCAGCGCACGGACAACAGCCCGGCGATGCCTCCCCTGCGCCAGCACCGCGTAGGCCGCCAGGCCCTCGGCATTGCCGCTCTTGGTCTGCAGCGCGAGCAGCGCGTCCCGACGCAGCCCCGGCTCGGGAATTGCCGCCGCCCGCCGCCGCCACGCGCGCAGCTCGCGGCGCGCAACCGGAAAGATTCCCAGCCAGTAGCTTCGCGCGGCGCCAGCGAACGTAGCCGCCCGCCCAATCGTGCTGGTGCGCATGCATGAATCCTATGGATTCGGGACGGCTTTTACCATCAGATGGCCGTCGAAGAGGCTATATATAGGTCGAGTTTGGCGACCATGGCCCAGCCTGACCCAGCAGAGGAGCGCGCACGCCTGCGCGAGGCGCTTCTCGATCTCTGCGCCGAGCGGGGTTTCAAGAAGCTGAAGCTCGCTGAACTACTCGAGCGCGCCGGCCTCGATGAGGCGACCTTCCGCCGCCACTACGCCGATCTCGATGCCTGCTTCGCCGCGATCCTCAGCGAAATCTACGCTGAGTTTTTCGCCCTTGCGCAGGCGGCGGTCGCCGAGGAGAGCGGCTGGCGCGATCGCATGCGCGCAACCGCCTACGCCCTGCTGCGCTACCTGCGCCGCGATGAACGCGTCGCGCGCCTCGCCGCGGTCGAGGTCCAGTACGCCGGCAAGCAGGCCCAGGCGCTCTTCCTCGAGACCTTCAACCGCCTCGTCAAACTGCTCGACGAGGGCTCATCCGAGGCCGTCGGCCCGGAGTCTCCCGGCCTCGCCACCGCGATCGGCGTCGGCGGCGTCGTCTTCGCCCGCATCCAGGAGGCCGTCGCCGAAGGCGAACTCGGCCTCGGCGAGGAGGAGATCCCCCAGCTGATGTACGCGGCGGTGTTGCCCTACCTCGGCGCCGAGGCTGCCGAGGAGGAGCTTCACATCCCTCCGCCGCCCGACCCCGCCGCGCCGAGGAGTTAGACCGCTCAGGGCCGGCGGTTGGCCACCGCGCAGGCTTCCGCGGGCCCGACGAACGGAGTCAGGGTGATGTAGGTGGCCAGCGGGATGTCCTCGGGTAGGCGCCGGGGTCCGTCGTTGCGGATGCGGTTGCGCAGCAACGCGTATACCGCCCCCCCGATCGCCTCGCTCGCGATCCTCGGCACGTTCGGGTTCTCCCCGTAAGCCGGCGCCAGCATCGCGCTCATCGAGTCGATGATGCGGTCCCGCCGCGCCAGCCCCTCCGGGCCGACCGCGTAGACCTCGACCGCCGCCAGCCGCGCGAAGGCCGGCTCGGCGACCAGGTAGGAGCACATGGCCTCATAGGCGATACGCACCCCTTCACGCCAATCCGCCGCCCGCTGCGCAGCCGGCGTCACCGACGCCAGCATCTGCGCGCCCCCCATCTCCAGCGCGGCCAGCACCGCGTCACGCTTATCGGCGAAGTGCGAGTAGAAGGTGGTGAGCGAAATCGATGCGCGCTCGGCGATGTCGTCGGTGCTCATCGCCTGGTAGCCCTTCTGCGCCGTCACCTCGGTGACGGCGCGGGCGATCCGTTCCACCGGCGTGTAGCCCTCGAAGGGGCTCCGCGCCTCGACCGCCCGGCGCCGCGCTCGCAGCGGCTGCGGTGGCGGGTAGTAGCTCTGCGCCCATTCCCACAGTTTCGGAGCCGCCTCGACGAGCTCGCGCTCTTCGCCTCGGTAGAGGCGGGTGTGAAGCACCTTGCGCAACCCGCCGATCACCGCGTGCACGATCTCTGGCGGCATTTCCTCGCGACCGCTGATCCGCCGGCTGGCCTCCAGGACCAGCTCCTCGAAGGCATCGAAGAGCCGGTCGATGGCTTGTTCGGCCTCCTCGCCCGCGGCGTGTAGCTCGACGATGCAGACCCGCGCCGTCGCCGGTTGCCGAACGGCCATGCCGATGAAGGCCTCGAACACCTCCCGAACCCGTTCCTCGTCCGCCCCGATACTGCGCTGCCTGATCGTCTCCACCATCGGCTCCACCAGCGCTTCCACCATCGCCACGAAGCAGGCCTGCTTGCTGGTGAAGTGTTTGTAGAAGTCGCTGCGCGAGACACCCGAGAGGGCGACCAGGTCAGCAACCGTCGTCGCCTCGTAGCCCTTCTCGGAGACGACCGCGACCATCGCCGCGTAGATCCGCTCGCGCTGGTTTCGCACCACCTCCGCCCGCAGCGTCCCGGCGCCCGGGCGCAGCCTTCTGTCTCTCAGTTCCGAGGAGTCTCCCCAGGGCGTCTGCACCATCGGACTCGCAAGATAATCGCCCATGCAGCGCCCACTCAGCCTTGCAGCCGTCCTCGAAATCCCTCAGTAGGGGGCCGTTTTTTTGGCTCTCCATCGGCGCACCTCGTTGGCTGCTGGACCCCTAGCATTGCCTTTGGGAGGACGCCGTTGTAGCCGGAGCTCGTCATATGAGTAGGGCCATGTTCGTAATGCTCCTGTCGATCGTACTCCTTATGTCGCTGCCTCGATGACGTCGACGACTTCTGCTCCACCCGAGTAGGCGGCAACGGCCTCGGCCATGCGGGCCGAGCCCTGCCGCAGGGCTCTCGGAACCGAGCGCCTCGTCGATCGCCCCACGGATCTCATCCACGTCGGCGTCGGGGTGAAGAACGCGCCGGCTCCGAGCTCGAGCAGGCGCTCCGCGTTCTCTCTCTGGTCGCGGCCGAGGGGCAGGCAGAGCATCGGGACGCCGGCCGCAAATGAGGCCATCAGCGTCCCGATGCCGGCGTGGGTGATGACCAGTGAGGCCGCGGGAGGACCGCGGAGTGGGGCACGTAGGAGCGGACCTCGACCTCCGGCGGCAGCTCGATCTCGTCCGGATCGAGCTCCATCCCGCTGAGCAGGAGGGCTCGGACCTCGAGGCCGCTGAGAGCGCCGGCGATCCGCCCGAGGACATCCTCCTGGTGCATGTAGGTGCTGCCCATCGAGACGACGACGAGGGGCCGCCGATCCTCGGCGGGCCAGGGCAGGGGCCATGGGGAGGACGGCGCCTCCTCGAATATCGGGCCGAGGTGGTGGAGGTTGTCGATCTCATCGCCGCCCCAGTCGTCGAACTCGCGCGGCATCGCCACCAGCGTCCCCGCGGCCCGCTTCATCAGCGCTATCGCGGAGGGATCCGGCCCGATCGGCAACTCCTCGAGGCCGACCCCCCGGCGAAAGTCGTTCACCTTCTCGTACTGCCACCGCCACCCCAGGGCTCATCTCCTCCATGTGGATGCCCGTACCAGCGGTGCAGCATGTGGACGAGGGTGAAGTGGGCGCCGGGGTCGAGCTCCGCCCGGCAGATCGTGCTGCGGAGCAGATAGTCGACCACGATCGCGTCGGCGGGGCGGACAGCAAGCTCCGCTGCCAGCGCTTCGGGCAGAGCGTTTCCCAGCATCGTCTCGAAGGAGTACTCATCCTGCTCCTCGACCGAGCGCCCCCCGGATGCATCGAACTCCGCCTCGGCGGGAATGCCTCGATGCTCGCAGCCGGCCGCGAGGGCTCGACCCTCATAGATCGCCGGTCCCAGAATCCGGACCCGATGGCCACGCTCGGCGAGCATCCGGCCGATCCCGAAGGCCGGCTGGGTCGCCCCGCCGCCCTGCCAGGTAGAGATCAGGACCTCAATCGCACGATCCTACGCCGCGACGGGCTCCCGAATCTCGGCGCTCTTGTCCCCGTCGACCTCGGCCGCGCCGCGACTCCTGTCCTTCGAGTCGGGCAGGGCAAGGCGGCAGATCTTCTTCACGACGCTGCCGAACTGCTTGCCCAGTGGGCCGACGTTGTAGGGGATGCCGTGGTGCTCGCAGATCTCCTGGACCTCGGTCGAGATTTCGGAGTAACGGTTGGCCGGCAGATCGGGGAAGAGGTGGTGCTCGATCTGGAAGCTGAGGTTGCCCGCGAGGAGGTGGAAAGGCTTGGAGCCCGACAGGTTGGCGGACCCGAGCAACTGACGGTAGTACCACTGGCCGCGGGTCTCGCTCTCCGTCTCCTCCTCGCTGAACTCGTGGGTCCCTTCCGGGAAGTGGCCGCAGAAGATGATCGTGAACGACCAGACGTTGCGGACCAGGTTGGCGGTCAGGTTCCCGGCCAGGGGGAAGGGGAAGAACGGCCCCGAGAGGGCGGGGAAGACGACGTAGTCCTTGAGGCTCTGGCGCCGCGTCTTGCGCCAGATCGCCTTCACCATCTCGCGCTTTTCCTTGGCCGGTACCTCACCGGAGATCATGCGCTCGGTTTCGAGGTCGTGGACGGCCACCCCGTACTGGAACAGGGCGGCGAGGGCGATCGCGTAGGCCGGGTTGCCGAGGTAGTAGGGCTGCCAGCGCTGGTCCTCCGACATCCGCAGGACCCCGTAGCCGACGTCGCGGTCCTTGCCGACGATGTTGGTGTGGGTGTGGTGCATGTAGTTGTGCGAGTGACGCCACTGGTCGGCGGGGCAGGCGTTGTCCCACTCGAAGGCCTTGCCCGCGAGCTTCGGGTCGTTCATCCAGTCGTACTGCCCGTGCATCACGTTGTGGCCGATCTCCATGTTGTCGAGGATCTTGGAGAGCGAGAGGGCGGTCGTGCCCGCGATCCAGGCGGGCGGGAAGACGCCGGCCCAGAGCAGGGCGCGGCCGGCCACCTCGAGCCCGCGCTGGGCTCGGATCACGCGGCGGATGTAGTTCGCGTCGCTCTCGCCGCGATCGTCGATGACGCGCTGGCGGATCGCGTCGAGTTCCTCGCCGAAGCGGTCGAGTTGCTCGGGGCTGAGTTCCGGGGGAGCTTGCGTGTTGCTCATGGTGGTTCCTTTCGTAGAAGGGTCAGAGGGCGACGACGAGGTCGCCGAGCGGGGCGCTGATGCAGGGCTGGATCTCCTCATCGGGCGCGGAGGAGATCTCGTCGGTGAGAAGGTTCTTGACGGTGCCGCTGAGCTTGCGGCAGGAGCAGGTGTGGCAGATGCCCATCCGGCAGCCGGACTGCGGTGAGGCGCCGGCGGCCTCGGCCTGCTCGAGCAGGGTGGCGCCGGTGTTCTCGATCTCGAGGCCGGAGTCGGCGAAGCGGAGGAGGCCTTCGCCGGGGTTGCCGACCGGCGCCAGGGTCGGCGGCTTGAAGCTCTCGACGTGGAGGCGATGCTCGAGGCCGTTGGCCCAGGTTCCCCGCACGGCGTCGAGCAGGGCCGGGGGGGCCGCAGGCAAAGGTCTCGGCCTCGGTGAACGACGGGTCGGCCTGGGGCAGGTGGGCGGGGCTGAAGTGGCCGTCGAGCTCACCGACGCCGGGGGCGCGGGTGTAGGAGCGGAGCAGTCGCAGGTTGGCGTTCTCCGCTGCGAGGCGCTCGAGCTCGGCGCGGTAGATCGCGCGGCCCGGGTCGGGCGAGTAGTGAAGGAGGGCAATCGGCCCGGCGAACCCCTCGGCGCAGAGGGTGCGGACCATGGCCATCACCGGGGTGATGCCGCTGCCGCCGCTGATCAGGAGGAGCGAGGCAGGGCGGGCGTCGGGAAGTCGGAAGTCGCCTTCGGGCTCGGAGAGGCCGAGCACCATGCCCGGAGCGGCGGAATCCGCGAGGAAGTTGGAGACCAGCCCGCCGGGGTGGCGGCGGACCGTGATCTCGATCTCGCGGCCGCGGCCCTCGACAGATGAAGGCGAGTAGCAGCGCACACGCCGCCTCCCGTCGATCTCGACCGAGACCTGGACGAACTGGCCGGCGGCTATCCCTGCCAGGCACGGTTGGCGCGCAGCCTGAGCGTCGTCGCGTCCTCGGTCTCCCGGTCGACGGCGACAACGGTGGCGCGGCACTCGCCGATGACCAGGACCGGATTGATCTGTTCGAGGTAGCTGTCGACCCCGTGAGGGGTGGCGATCGTCTCGAGCATCGCGAGGCTGCGCATGGTGCTGGTGGTCATCGATTCCTCCTCCGTGGCCATTGATTGGCTCCGATACCCATGTCGGCAATCAACGTAACACCAACTGCCGTCACCTTGTCTGATGTGACGCCCTTCAGTGATAGGTTTCACACAGTGGCAACCGCGGCGAAGACCGAGAACGACCTGACGATCGAAGAGCTGGCGGCGGAGACCGGGATGACGGTCCGCAACATCCGCTCGCACCGGGCGCGTGGCCTGCTTCCCGCCCCGGAGGTACGCGACCGGATCGGCTACTACGGACCCGAGCACCTCGACCGGCTGCGGATGATTCAGGAGCTCCAGGCCGACGGCTTCAACCTCAAGGGGATCGAGCGCCTGCTTGGCCAGAACCTCGGTCCGGCGGAGCAGTTCCTCTCCTTCAAACGGTCGATCGACGAGTTCGACCGCGAGCCGCCGCAGACCTTCACCCGCGCCGAGCTCGCCGAGCGTTTTGGGACCGATATCGACGACGCCCTGAAGCGGGCGATCGACGCCGGCGCCCTGGTTGCGATCGACGCGGACCGTTTCGAGGCGCCCTTCCCCTCGCTGCTCGATGCGGCGGAGGGAGTGATCGCGACCGGGGTGCCCCTCGACCATGCCCTCGCCGTGATCGCCAAGGTGGCCTCCCGCTGCCGCTCGGTCTCACACGAGTTCGTCAAGCTCTTCCTCGAGGACATCTGGAAGCCCTTCGAAGACGACGGCTATCCGGAGGACCGCTGGCCCGAGGTCCAGGACGCCCTCGACCGCCTCCGCCCACTCTCCCTCCAGGCCCTGGTCGCCGTCTACCGGATGACGATGTCCGACGAAGTCGAGCGCGCCTTCGGCAAGCAGCTCGAGCGCATGGCGAAACGCAAGGGGTAGGGCTTCCGCTACCTCAACTCCCAAGGCACCGGCTACCTCATGAACCAGCGCCGACCTCGGCTCCTCTTCGCTCACATCGAGGAGGGCGTGGGTCAGCTCGGTGTCGTGCTCAGGCCCGAGGGTGCAGCGCTAGTGCCAGCCGGCAGCACGCAGTCCGCCAGTCTGCAACGACCGAGCCGCTGGGGCACGAGATGCGGAAAGCGGAATCTG
>CAVVVY010000016.1:0-20955 GCA_963751815.1 uncultured Solirubrobacterales bacterium
CGGCGACGGCGCTCGCGCCGTTCACTCAGCTTGCTGCGCGTCACCGAGAACACCACGATCGCGACCGGCGGCAGGTAGAGGACCCAGAGCCAGTGGCCGACGTGGGCTAGCGGCAGCACGCGCCCAAGCGTAGAACCAATCAGCGAGCATCACGATCTGATTCCTTGCGAGCGGCGCTGATATGGCGCGTTGCCGCCGCCCCCGGACGCGAAGCGGAGGAGGCGGCGGAATATGTCCTAACCATTCGCCACGGAGAGCAGGTAGAGCCCGAAGCAGGTGAAGGCGACCATCACCGCCAGCATCCAGTACTGGGATCTGGCCGCCTGGCGGTAGTCGCCCCAGAAGGCCGTGGCCCGGTCGTGGGCGAGGGTCAGGCCGAGGACGTGGCCGAGCACGAGAACGCCGACCTGGACGTACCAGATCGTGTTGGCGCTGATCACCCTGAAGTTGATCCCCGAGGAGGCGGTCCCGAACAGGTCGGTCGTCGTCGTCCCCAGCGGGTCGGAGAGCAGGTAGGTGAACTGGGCCTGCTCCTGGAAGACGAAGAGGCTGAAGTAGTGGGCGACGAGGTAGGCGAAGGCGATCGGGATCAGGGTGTGGATGAACCCTTTGCGGAGTTTCTCCCGCGAGGGGGCGCCGTCGACGCTCGCCATCCCGCGGACGCCGATCAGGTAGACGAGGCCGACCCCGCAGAAGCTGAGGGCCATGAAGATCGTGTCGGTGAGCCGGAGCCCGGTGATGCCGTCGATCCCGATGTCGGAGAGGCGTTCGTAGAGCCATTCGACCCCACCCTTGAACGCCCCCTCCTGGGCGCCGTCGAAGGTCGTGCTGGCGATCGAGGCGATCACGACCGCCGCCGATCCCGGGATCGTCGCCCAGTGGACGGCGGCCGAGAATGGCTTCCTCACCCCGAGCCGGCCGTCCTTGACGCCGAACGAGCCGAGCTGGGAGAGCATCCCGAAGTAGACCGAGAAGATCTCGCCCCGTTCGCACCACTCCTCGACCCCGAACAGCCCCATCATCACCAGGGTGTAGGCGGAGTAGACGAGGATCGCGACCGCGGTCACGTGCGGGTTGAGGCCGACGGCGACGCCGCCGCTGCCGCCGTAGATGACCTCGAGCCAGACGAAGGCCATCAGCCCGATCGCGGCCGGCCAGCGCCCGATCGGTTCGGGGTAGCGGAGGTGGGCCGGCCGCTGGCCCGCGATCCCCGAGAACGTCCCCCCCACCGCACGGCCGACCGCGCGCCACGGGTTGAACGGCCGGAAGACGTCGCCGAGCACGACGCTGAGGAACGGGAAGCCGAGCCAGCAGGTGACGAAGATGAAGGTCAGCGCGAAGTTGCGATCGGGAGCTTCCGTCCCGCGCAGGCCGGCGTAGGCGGCGACGCCGAGCAGGAAGACGCCGATCACGCCGTAGAGGATCTGCGCGGGCAGGCTGAGCAGGACCCGCGAGAGCCCCGCCCCGAGGGGACGCCAACCTTCCTCCTCGAAGCGGGGCGCGCGCCAGGCGACCGAGAGCGCGAAGAAGGAGACGATCAGGACGATCGACGCCCCCCACGCGAACAGCCACGCCGGGATCGGCAGGTCCTGCCGCGACGCCAGCGCGTGCGCGAACGGCAGGAAGCTCCAGCTCATGGGTTGACCCGGAGTTCCGCTATCTGTTCCTCAGCCGGGTGTACCTCCACCTCGTAGATCCCTTCGAGTTCGGCCGGGAACGAGAGGGTGACCGTCCCGCCCGCCGGGAGCTTCTTCTCGATTTCGTATCCGTGAACATGGACCTCCGTGGCCGTGTTCGATTTGACCTTGAATTCGACCTGTTCGCCGGCGCTGTATTCGAGCTTTTCGACGCCGTTCACCGGTTCTTCGTCGTGGACGACGATCGTCGGCGGTTCGGCTTCCGCGGTGGTCGCGCCGATCCTCCTTCGGAGGTCGAGGTCGTGTCGTTGCCGCCGCCGCAGGCGACGAGGCCGGTGATCGCGGCCAGCGCGAGCAGCAGCGCAATCAGTCTCTTGTAAGGCATGCGTTCTCCTTTTCGATCGATGCAGTGCGTTCGGACCCGCGCTAGGCGGGAGGAGCGCGACCTGCGATCGAAAAGGCGAGAAGCTGGCCGCCGTGCGCCGCATGGGCGGCCGGCGGGCCGGGGCGGGACGCGTTCAGCGCCGTGCTGATCCGCTCACGCGCGCCCGAGGCGATCCGCTCCGCGAGTCGCATCGCCGTTTCCAGGCCGGGGTAGCGGCCGAGGAGAAGCGACAGGACCAGCAGCAGCAGCGGGACCGCCGGCAGGACGAACTCGATCATCGCTTCGGCAACCTAACGCAGCGACCCTATGTGGACCCTAAATTTGCCTGGATCAGGCGGCAATGCTGACGCCGTCGAGCAGCCGCCAGTTGGCCTTGAAGGCCTCCTCGGCGGCGGCGGCGAGCGCCTCGGGGTCGGCGCCGTCGAGGTGGGCCTCGATCAGCGAGCGGCCCTCGGCGGCGTGGTGCACGTCGGCCTTCTCGTGGAGCCGGAAGTACTCGTTGCCGGGCCCGTCGCCGATCCCGTAGTGGGCGGCGAGGCCCTCACGCTTGGTCCGCGAGATCTGGGGCTGGCCGCTCTCGATCGCGTAGAGGCGGACGAGCTGGGTGAGGCGATCGCCCTCGGCGGTCCAGGCCTCGACGCACTCCGCGGTCTCGGCCGTGGGCGCCGCGCCGGTGTCGCCACCGACGGCGTCGACGAAGCCGTCCCAGAGTGCGATGTGCGCCTCCTCCTCGGCGGCATGGCGATGCAGCGCGGCACGCTCGTCCTCGGGAGCCGAATCGGCGACCGACGCGGAGAGGCTGGCGATCGCCGCGGTCGCGTGGCGGTACTGGCCGGAGTACTCGGCCAGCTCCTCGCGGGTCAGCTCGCCGGCGGACCAGCGCTCGTAGAAGGGGTGCTCGAGGACGTTCCACCGCTCGCGGGCCTGCTCGATCCGCTCCCAGACATCGATGCTCACCTGAATCCTCCTTCGTCGCCGTGCCGAGTGGCCCAGGATAACGTCCGCTCCCGCGGATGCGACCAGAGCGTGATCACATAGCGGCGCCGGACCTGCCCGAGGGGATCGAGTGGGTCGGCGAGGCGCCGGGCTCGATGCCGGAGCTGACCGCGGCGGGCCCGGCGCTGGTCCACTTCATCGACTTTGCGCAGCTGAACAGCGTCCGCACCCTGCCCTATCTGGTCGAGTGGGACCGCCGCTACCGCGATCTCGGCCTCAGCACGATCGCCGTCCAGGCGCCGCGCTTCCCGTTCGGCGCCGACCCGGCGGTCGTCGGCGCCGGCCTCGAGCGGCTCGGGGTCCCGTTCCCGGTCGCGATCGACGCCGAGCACGAGCTCTGGAACGTCTACGGATGCGAGGGCTGGCCCAGCCTCTTCCTCTGGAACCAGGGCGGCGCCCTCGCCTGGTTTCAATTCGGCGAGGGCGAGTACCGCGGCACCGAGGAGGCGATCCAGGCCGAGCTGCGCGAGATCGACGCGCTGCGGGAGCTGCCCGAGCCGATGGCCCCGATCCGCCCCACCGACGCCCCCGGCGAGACCGTGATCGCCCCGACGCCGGAGCTGTTCCCGGGCGGGTCCTGGGAGCGGCCATGGGTGGCGGGCGAGGACGGCGAGACGCTCGAGGTGCCCTACGAGGCCGGCGGCGCCCACGTCACCGCCGAGGGCGAGGGCGAGATCGCGATCGAGCTCGACGGCGCCGCGATCGGCTCGGTGGCGATCGAGGCGCCGGGTCTCTACGACCTGACGGAGCACCCCCACCACGAGCAGCCACACACTCACCCTCCGCCCCACCCCGGGTCTCCGCATCTGGTCGGTGAGCTTCGCCGCTGGCGTTCCCGTGAAGGGGTACTTGGTGACCTCTCTGACGGGCGGATACTCAAAGTGCCGAGCTAATTAGCTCGGCACTTGTCCGGCGGGGAGGTCACCAAGGACCCCACCGCTAGGACCTGGCGGCGAGCTCCTCACGGATCTCCTTCGGCAGCATGAACCGCACGTTCTCGTCGACGGTCCGCAGCTCGGACACCTCGTCGGCGCCGCGCTCGCGGAAGAGCTCGACCAGCGCCTCGACCAGCTCCTCGGGGGCGCTGGCGCCGGAGGTGATGCCGACGGTCTCGACCCCGTCGAGCCACTCCTCGCGGACCTGGGTGTGGTTGTCGATCAGGTGCGAGGCGGCGCCGTGCTCGCGCGCGACCTCGACCAGGCGGTTGGAGTTGGAGGAGTTGGTCGACCCGATCACGAGCACGAGCTCGCACTCGCTGGCGAGCTGCTTGACCGCGATCTGGCGGTTGGTCGTCGCGTAACAGATGTCGTCGGACTTGGAGCTGACGATCCCGGGGAACCTCGAGCGCAGGGCGGAGATGATCGCCGCCGTCTCGTCGACCGAGAGCGTCGTCTGGGTGATGAACGCGACCCGCTCCGGATCGGGGACGTCGAGGGTCTCGACTTCGTCGACGGTCTGGACGAGGACGATGTTCGCCGGCGCCTCGCCGGTGGTCCCTTCGACCTCCTCGTGGCCCTCGTGGCCGATGAGGACGATCGTGTATCCGTCGGCGGCGAAGCGGCGGGCCTCGACGTGGACCTTGGTGACCAGCGGGCAGGTGGCGTCGATCGTCCGCAGCTCGCGCTTGGCGGCATTGTCGTGGACCGCCGGCGAGACGCCGTGGGCCGAGAAGACGACCATCTCGCCCTCCGGGACCTCGGTCTCCTCCTCGACGAAGATCGCCCCCCGCTTCGAGAGCTCCTCGACGACGTGCTTGTTGTGGACGATCTCCTTGCGGACGTAGACCGGGGCCCCGTAGAGCTCGAGCGCGCGCTCGACCGTCTGCACCGCGCGGTCGACGCCGGCGCAGTATCCGCGCGGCGCCGCCAGCAGCACCCGCCGGGGGGCGGAAATCGAAGTCGAGGGCATGAGCGCAGGGTACCGATGGCTACCGGCTAGCCTTCGCCCATGAGCGCAGAACGAGCAAGCGTGCATATCTGGTTCTTCGCGCAGCGAGTCATGCGCGAGGTGATGTGATGGACACATCCGGAGGCCACCTCGACCGGCTCACCGCCACCGATGCCTCGTTCCTCACGAACGAGACCTCGTCGAGCCACATGCACATCGGCGGCCTGCTGATCTTCGAGGGCCCGCCGCCGCCCTACCTCGACCTCGTCGACCACGTCCGCGGCCGTCTCGACCAGGTCCCGCGCTTCCGCCAGCGGCTGGTGACGCCGCCGCTGGAGGCGGGGCGGCCGCTCTGGGGAGACGACGTCAACTTCAACCTCAAGTACCACATCCGCCACACGGCGCTGCCCGAGCCGGGGGGCGAGATGCAGCTGATGCGCCTCGCTGGCCGCGTCTTCTCGCAGCAGCTCGACCGCTCGAAGCCGCTCTGGGAGATGTGGCTGGTCCAGGGGCTCGAGCGCGACCGCTTCGCGATCCTGACCAAGACCCACCATGCCGCGGTCGACGGCATCTCAGGCGTCGACATCGGAACCGTCCTCTTCGACCTCGAGCCGTCGCCGGATCCGCCTCCTCCGAAGGACAGCTGGCGGCCGCAGCCGACGCCGACCGGCGCGAAGCTGGTGGCTCGCGGCCTCTCCGAGGCCGTCGGCGCCCCCCTGCGGCTGGCGGAGAGCGCCCTCGGCGCCGTGCGCCGGCCTGACACCGCCGCGCGCCACGTGACCGACGCCCTCGAGGGCGTCGGCGAGATCGTCGGAGCACTCGCCGACCCGGCGCCCCATGTGCCGCTCAACGACCCGATCGGGTCGCACCGGCGCTTCGTCTTCACCCGCTCGGAGCTGGCGACGCTGAAACGGATCAAGGACACGCTCGGCGGGACCGTCAACGACGTCGTCCTCGCGGTCGTGACCGGCGCCCTTCGGCGCTGGCTCCACGGGCGCGGGATCCGCACCGAGGGCCTCGAGCTGCGGGCGCTGGTGCCGGTCTCGATCCGGACCGAGGACGAGCGCGGCGAGCTCGGCAACCGGCTGACCGTGATGCGGGGCCCGCTGCCCGTCTACCTCGAAGACCCGGTCCGGCGCCTGCGGGTGGTCACCGAGCAGATGGAGGGCCTGAAGCGGTCGAAGCAGGCCCTGGGCGCCGAAGTGATCTCGCGCTTCAACGACTTCGCGCCGATGACGCTCCTCGCCCAGGCCTCGCGCCTCAACTTCTCGACCCGGCTCTTCAACCTGATCGTCACCAACGTGCCCGGCCCACAGATCCCGCTCTACGTCCTCGGCCGGGAAATGCAGGAGGTCTTCCCGATCGCGTTCCTTCCCGAGAACCACGGGCTGGCGGTGGCGATCATCAGCTACAACGGGACCGTCGGGTTCGGCCTGCTGGCCGACTACGACTCGATGGAGGACGTGATCGCGGTCGCCGAGGGGATCGACGATTCGCTCGCCGAGCTCGAGCAGGCGGCCGACGTCTTCGCCGGACGGTGAGGCCGGGTCTCTAGGCTGAAGTGATGGCTTTCCTCGTCATCCTCTTCATCGTCGTCCCGATCGTCGAGCTCTACGTGATCATCCAGGTCGGGGAAGCGATCGGGGTCCTGCCGACCCTGGCTGCTGCTCCTGGCCGATGCGGTGCTCGGCGCGCTCCTGGTCCGCCATCAGGGCCGCGGCGCCTGGCGGCGCTTCAACGAGGCCCTGGCCCAGCGCCGCTTCCCTCACCGCGAGGTCGCCGACGGGCTGATGATCGCGATCGGCGGCACCCTGCTGCTGACGCCGGGGTTCGTCACCGACATCTTCGGCGCGATCCTTCTGATCCCCCCGACCAGGGCGATCGTGAGACGATTCCTCGGCTTCTACCTGGGCCGCCGATTCTTCGTCGTCGGTGCGGCCGGCGCGTTCGGCGCCGCAGGCTCCGGGGCGCCGCCGCAACCGCCGCCGCCGGGCGGTCGCCACTACGACTTCGACGGGACCGCCGAGGAGATCGACGGCGAGGACCCGCAGCTCGGGCGCTAGCCGACGCTTCCCTCGAGAACGCGGTTGACCTCTTCGAGCTTCGCGGTCGTCGCGCGCAGCTCATCGGCCAGGGTGTCGACACCGCTGATCCGCTCTTCGAGCTCTCCGACCCGGCGCTGGGCGACGTCGAGGTCGGCTTCCAGCTGAACCGACCTCTCGTCGGCGCTCTTCAGCTCGTTGATCCGCCGCTCGACGTTGCCTGCCAGCTCGTCGGAGCGGCGGGCAACCTCCTGCAGGGACCCCAGCTCGCTCTCGATCTCGGTGGGGCCACTCACGGGCTCCGACTCTGGCTCGGACTCCGGCGCGGGGTCGACCACCGGCTCGAAGACCGGCGAATACTCCTCGCGGCTCTCGACCGGTGTCTGGGTGTCCACCAAGCCATTGCTCGAAATTCACGACCGTCTCGTCTTCCACGACAGGTTCCTCCTCTGTTCTCGGCTCTTGATTCGGCTGCAACTCCACCACCGCCAGCGGCTCCGGCGCTGCCTCCACCTCGGGCTGCCCCGGATCGACCACGATGGGCTCCTCCTCCAACACGGCCGGAGCAGGCTCCACGATCTCCTCGACCTCCTCCACCACGACCGGTGGGCGCGGCAGTGATTGCTCGGGAAGCTTCTCGATCAGGGCCCGGATGCCGCTCGCCGCCGCGATCACGGGGCGCACCTCGCTCCGCGTGATCGCCTCGATATCGCTGAGGCCGAGCGAATCGAAGGGGTCCTCGACGGCGACGATCACCGCCCCGTCGGCCGCAAAGGCAACCGGGACCGCGCGGTAGCGCTCGGCTGCGGAGCGGGTCACCATCTCGGCCGCACCGGTGTCGACGGGAAACAGATCGAGGTCGACGTGATCGAGGCCATTGCGCTCGGCGACGGCGCGCGAAAGCTGCTCCTCATCGAGGATCCCGGACTCGACGACGTAGCGCTCGAAGGCCTTCTCCGCCTGCTGGGCCGACTGGACGGCGACGTCCATGACCTCACGTTCGGCCAGGCCGAGCTCGACGACTATGTCGTCGAGGAAGACCCCGCGACGATCGGGATTGGACGGCGGGGTGATCCCCGGAGCCCCCGTCTCGAAGCCGGCGATGCTCTCGCGAGCCTGCGTGGGGGCAAGCTCGGTCATTCCGGCGCCGACTGTGGAGCGAGGTCTGTTTCGGCCGCGGCCTGCTCGGCAAGGCTGAGTGCCTCAGCAGGCGTCGAGGTCAGTCCAAGCGGCTGGATCCCGTAGGTGACCGCGAGCGGCGCCCGCGTCCCGTTGCCGACCCGTTCCAGGGCCGCGAGATAGCGGGCGATGAAGCCGGGTGTGTCGTCGGGCTTGCAGTTGACGAGGATCGCGCCGAGGGTCTTCTCTCCGATGCGCCCGACTTTGTCCGAGCCTCGGATCGTTCCCGCGAGGACGTCGGCCGCCATCTTCAGCGCAAGCCGGTCCCCGGCGGCGGGCGCCGCGTTGACGGTCGCGGAGCCGGCCACCTGGCAGACGACGAACATCGACCTGACGCCTTCCTCCTCGACTGCCTTCCACTCGGCGCTCAGCAGTTCCATGAACCCGTCTCGGTCGGGAAGGTGGGTATCAGGATCGGTGCTGGGGCCGGCGTTGACCTGGCCCCGCAGTCGCCGCAATTCGGAGCGAAGCTGGACGCTTTCCCATTCGTGACCGAGCAGACGGGCGGCGATTCCCAGCTCGGCGGCGTGCTCGGGCAGATAGGTATCGGGCTCGGCCGCGACGGCACAGAGAATTCCGGCGATCCTCCCATCGGTCATCTCGAGGGGTGCGGTGATCCAATCGGCAGCGCCGAGGGTGCGCATCGAGTCCGGGCTGACCCCGGCCTCGGCCGGAACCAACGCCGCTCCTCGACGCAGCCCGCCGACACCGTCGCCACGGACCTCGATCACGTAGTGGATCTGCTCGTCGTGGTCGAGCCGACCAAGGACCAGGACCCCAGGGACCACTGCGGTGAGGGTGCCCAACAGCGAGTCAGCGGCTTCGGAAAAGTTCTGAAAGCGGCGCTGGGCGAGCCCGATCAGGGCCGCGGTCTCTCTCGGATCCATGTGACCTCATATCGGACGCAGCGTCGCGAAGGTTGAGAGGTGATCGAAAACCGCATCCCAAAGCGATTTGCGCAAGGTCGCCTGACCCTAAAATTACGCATTGCCATGACCCAATCATGTCGGTACCTTGCGGGGGTCATTCAACCGATGAAACGCGCCGCCATCCCGGTCAGCGGCCGCGGAAAAGGAGAGAAATCTTGAAGAGGCTGACTTCCCGCTCGGCCGTTGTCTCGATCACCGCCGCGATCGTCGCGATCGGCGTCGCAGGCCCGGTCTGGGCCGACGGTGGCGACAGCGCCACCGGATCGACCGCGAACACGATCCTGATCAAGGAGGAAGGGAAAACCCTCAAGTTCGTCGCCCCGAAGACGATCGTCGACGGCGAAGACCTGACGATCACCAACACGACGAACGCCAAAAAGGTCGGGCCCCACACGTTCTCGCTGGTGACCGAGTCCGAATTGCCGCAGACCAAGAAGGAACGGAAGGCCTGCTTCACCCCGAAGCACATCTGCAAAGCGATCGCCGGTTGGCACGGCGTCAAAGGCAACGGCCCACCGACCAAGAACCCCGCTGAAGCGGGCAAGAAAGGTTGGGACACCGAGGGCAGCCTGACGAAGAAGGGCGACTCCTGGTTCACCGGCCAGAAGCCGAACGCCACCTACACGGCGCCGGTCTCCGTCGACACCTCGAAAGGCCCGGTGACGATCCACTTCATGTGCGCGATCCACTCCTGGATGCATGGGTCGATCGAAGTTCTGCCCGGAGGCTGACACGCCGGACCGCCCCCCAGCTCCACGCCTGAAGCGTCGGGCGTTCATCGGCGCCCTGGGGGGCGGGGCGCTCTCGCTCGCCGTCCCGGGCTGGGTTCGGACGGGAAATCCGGTTCCGCTCTCGGCGGGGCCGGAACCCGCCCGGGCCGGAGCGGTCCCGTTTCGGGCCCGGCTGCCGATTCCGCGGGTTCTGGACGATGCGCGGATCGAGATCCCGATCCGCGAGGCGGAGGTCCAGATCATGCCCGGCCCGAGGACGCGGATGTGGACCTACGGGGGCACGTTTCCGGGCCCGACGATCAGGCGCCCCGCCGGCCGCAGGACCAGCGTCAGCTTCGACCACGAGCTCCCGCCCGAGGCGGGCGAGCTCACCGTCCACCTCCACGGCGGCCACAACCGCACCCAGTTCGACGGCCAGCCCGGGGGCCTGACCAAGGCCCATCCGAAGTCCTTCTTCTGCCGGATCCCGCAGGGACAGACGCTGAAGGAGTCGGGCAATGACTTCCTGCTCGAGCCCGGCCGGCGCCGAACCTACGTCTACGACCTCCGCGAGGACGGCCGCCCCGAACGGGCGGCGTTCCAGTGGTACCACGACCACCGGCTCGACCACACGGCTCGAAACGTGTGGCGCGGCCTGGCCGGGATGTGGATCGTCGACGACGAGCTCGACCGCTCGCTGCCGCTGCCCTCGGGCGAGCGCGACATCCCGCTGATGATCGCCGAGCGGACCTTCGACCGCGACAACCAGCTGACCGACCCCTTCACCGATCTGAGGCCGCCCGCCGACGGCGTCACCGGGCACAGCGTCCTCGTCAACGGCGCCTTCATGCCGCACCACCGGGTGACGCCGCAGCGCCACCGGCTGCGGATCCTCAACGCGTCCGGGTTCCGCGCCTACAACCTCCATCTCTCGAACGGGATGCCGATGACCCAGATCGGCACCGACAGCGGCCTGATGCCGAAACCGGTCAGCCGGAGCCAGGTGTTGATCGGCCCCGCCGAGCGGGTCGAGCTGATCGTCGACTTCGCCGGCGCCTCCGGCGACTCGGTCGAGCTGCGGAGCGGGCCTCACCACGGCGCCCACAACGGCCCCGGCGCGAAGCCCTACGTCGGGGCGCTGATGCAGTTCCGGGTCGACTCGGGCCGGATGCCAGATCGGACCAAGGTGCCCCACCGGCTGCGGCCACTGCCCGCCTGGACCAAGCACGTCTCGAAAAAGCCGGACCGGAGGTGGGCGATCGAAATCGGCGGCGCCTTCACCCCGACCTGGGTGATCAACGGGAGGACGTTCAACCCGGCCCGCTCAGACGCATTTCCCGAAATCGACACGACCGAGACCTGGGAGTTCGCCAACAAGACCAACACCGCCCACCTGATCCACCTCCACCACACCGACTGGTATCTGCTCGCCCGCGACGGCAGGCCACCACCGCCCTGGGAAGACTGCCTCAAGGACACCTTCTTCCTCCACCCCGGCGAACGGATCCTGGTCGCCGGCCACTTCAGCGACTACCTCGGCAAGTTCGTGATCCACTGCCACATGCTCGACCACGAGGACCACGGCCTGATGTCGCAGTTCCAGGTCGTCAAGCGCGGCTCCGGGCGCTGACCGGGACGGAGGGTCCGCCCCGGTGCCCCGCATCAGTAGGGTCGGTCGATGGGACTCAGCCGTCGCATCCGGATCGTCCTGATCACGATCGGGCTCCTGATCATCGTCTTCGACATCCTTGACGACGGCCTCAGCTTCCTCTCGTTCCTGGCGCTCTTCTTCTTCCTCCTCCCGGGCTTCTTCGGGGGAGTCGGCAGCCGCGGCGGCCGCTGAGAGGCTCGGGCTATTTCAGCTTGACGGTGACCCTGGGCGAGTACCCGAGCGTCGCCTGATTTCTCGAGTTGATCAGGACCGCCCTGAAGACGGATTTGGCGGTGATCTTCACCTTCTTCGAGACTTTGCAGCCTTTGCCCGGTTTGACCGCCCGGCCGAGGTTGTCCCAGCTTCGGTCGGTCTTGGCCTGGAAGAGGACCTTGCGATCGGCGCAGTCTTTGCCGCGATTGACGATCGCCGTGAGTTTCGTTTTCGCGCCCTTCTTCACCTTGAGCGGGCTGGCCGCGAGGCGCACCTGCTCTGCGGCTTTTTTGGCGCCGCCAGGGGCCGGTCCGCCGCCCCCGCCGCCCCCGCCGGAGCCCGGGCCGCCGGAGACGGAGAAAACCTGGATCTGGCCGGTCAGCGGCATGTAGGCGAGCAGTTCGCCTTCGGGCCCGAAGTCGAGCCGGGTGAAGTAGGAGCGCGAGTCCGTCTGGGGGGCGACGCCAGCCTGGCAGGGGCCGATTTCGATCCCGCAGACCTGCATCACATCGGAGCCGTCGCGGACCCCGTAGCCGAAGGCGGAAATGAAGTGGCCGCCGGCGTCGAAGACCGAGATCCGGCGGTTGCCCTGCTCGCTTACGAAGACGTCGTTGGTCCCCGGCTGCACGACGACTGAGTACGGTTCTTTGAGCTGGCTGGCGCCGCTGCCCGCGCCGCCGAACGTGAAGTCGATGATCGCCCCCGGATTGGCGACGGTGTTGATGTGGGTGACCCGATTGTTGTAGAGCTCGGCGACGTAGAGCCCGCCCAGCCCGGGCGCCGTGTCGATCGGGTAGTTGAAGCCCGGATGTTTGCTGTTGAGGTCGCCGGGGTCCGTATAGCCGTATTTGCCGCAGTATTTATCCGGTTCCCCGATGACGATCCCTTCCCCGTCGAGGGAGCAGGTTTCGAACGCGTTGCCGACTTCGACGTTGTACAGGGGATCGTTGACCCCGTTGCCGTGGAAGGCCATCGGATACCAGGGGTTTGCGGCGACGTTCGAGGCGAGGTTCAGGGTCGCGACTTTGTTGTTCTGCCCGAGCGCGACCGTGCCGAGGCCGCTCGGGTAGGCGCGCAGGATCAACTGATTGGACCCGAACCGCGGGCCAGTTGCTTCGTCGGGATGAATCGGGTCGCCGCCGCTGGTGTTGTACGAAATGATCCGCGGCGTGTAGCTGCTGCCGACCGGGATGTAGACGCGGCCGCCGTAATAGGCGATGCCGAGCGCGGCGGAGTCGTTGATGCTGAAGCCGTCGCCGAGGTTGTTGCCTTCGTCGTCGACGTGGCCGACGGCGCCGCCGCTGCTCCCGCCGGTGGCGACGGTCCAGAAGGTCCCGTCGAACCCGGGCGCGTAGCCGCCGAATTGGAAGGTCCCGATCGGGAAGGTGCGGGTGGGATTTGCGGAGAACGCCGCGCTCGCCGTGCCGGTCACCGTGGCGAAGATCGCTGCCGTCGACGGTGGCGAGGACGAGGAACCGCCCGATCGACCCCTGATAGCCCCAACTCCCATTGGCCGACAGGCTTTCAGCCGCGGCAGCCGGCGTCAAACCCAGGCGTACTTAATATCCGAGCTTGGCGAATGACCCCGGATGGCGCGCCCAGAGCCAAGCGCGAACCTGGCTTCCAGGCGGCATGGTGGAAGGGAGTACTGTCGCGACTTGTACTGATCGCAACGAGAGGAATGAACGATGGCAACAGGAGAGAACGCGGCGGTCGTCCGCCGCGCGTACGAGGCCTTCAACACGGCCGACATGGAGACGCTGATCGAGACTTTCGACGAGAGCGCTTCATGGCACACGCCGGGGCACGGCTCCTTTTCCGGCGACCGCGAGGACCGCGACGCGACCCTGGCCTTCTTTGGTCGGCTTGGGCAGGAGACGGGTGGGACCTTCCGGGCCACGTTGCGGCACATGACCGAAGACGATGATGGCGTCGTGGTCGGCATACAGACCAGCACCGGGGAGCGAAACGGCAAGCAGCTGGAGGTCGGCAACTGCATCGTCTTCGAGCTCAAGGACGGCCGGATCACCGACGGTCGAGAGCATTTCGAGGACCTCTACGCCTGGGACGAGTTCTGGTCATAGCCCCGCCGCTGACGGTTCAAGGGGAGTAGGTGGCCGCTGACCCTGCCCAACTGCGCGAGCGCGCCACTGCTGTCCCCTTTGCCCTGGGTATCGACCACTCGGACCCGCAGGAAGAGGAACGAGCCGGGAGCGATCGGCGGTGGGCTGGCAGGGCGTAGGTCGGGCAGCCGTGAGTTTTGTTCCCCAGGGAAACCGCCTGGTCGAGCGGCGTGGAAACCGCCGAGGGTGGAAAACCCGTGCCCGTGTCGGCCTCGTTCAGTTCGTATACCCAGATGTGGTTGATCACCGTATTCGTCAAGGTGTTGCCGGGCGGGTAGGGCCCGACGAAGTAGCAGAAGCTCACAGAGCTGAGGCGAACGGGGGTCCCACTGAGGCTGCTGGGGCTGAGCAGGAACTGCTGCATCTGCCCGGTCGCGGTGAACGGGCCGCCGAAGCCGCCGAACTTGAAGGCGTCCTCCTCGGCGTCGGCGGAGCCGTCGCTCTGGGCGGCGTCCGGCGCAACCGAATCGCTCTGGGGCGCAGCGCTGTGGAGAACCCAGGCGGCAGGTTGGGCGAGAACAGTCGGACCAGATGGGCCAGGCAGCCCGGCCGCGCCGTCCCTGCCGGCCGCCCCCCTCGGCCCGGCTGCGCCGCGCGGACCCTGAATGCCCCAGGTCAGGCGCTTGTCGCGGTGGGCGCACCTGCGGGCGACATACAGGGCACCCCCCTTGTGCCGCACGCAGGCCGCAATCGTTTCGTCGGAGTGGCCGCTCGTCGCGGCGTAGGCGCCCCCCGAGGCAGCGACAACCAATGCGGCCAGCGCAACGCCCATAGCTGGACTGATGCTGATCCTTCTCATCGCCTACCGGCCATGATCGTAGTTCCTTCCCGGAGGGGAAGGGGAGGGGGACGAATAGACCCCCTAATGCCGCTCTGACCCGCAATCCCTCTCTAGAACCCGAGCGCGAACTTGGCGTCCTCGGACATCATTTCCGGGGACCAAGGCGGGTCGAAGACCATCTTCGGGTGGACCGCCGAGACGCCGGGGAGGTCGCCGACGAACTCCTTCATCTGTTCGGAGACCTGGGGGCCGATCGGGCAGGCCGGCGTCGTCAGGGTGAAGGTGACGTAGACCTCCTCCCCCTCGATGTCGACGTCGTAGACGAGGCCGAGCGAGACGAAGTCGAGGCCCAGCTCGGGGTCGATGACCTCCTCGAGGGCTTCGAAGACGTCTTCCTCGGTCAGCTTTTCTGTCTGGTCAGTCTGGCTATCGGACATCGCTCAATGGTACTCGGGCGCGAGCGGCTCCTCGGGAGGGTCCTCGCCGTCGGGGCTGAGATCGAGCTGCCACCAGCCGACGTCGTGCCAGGCGCCGGCCTTCCACCCGATCCGGCGGTAGACGCCGACCGGGGTGAATCCGAGGCTCTCGTGGAGCCGGACGCTCGCCTCGTTCGGCAGCGTCACCCCGGCGCAGGCGACCCTGAACCGCTGGTCGCGGAGCCGCTCGAAAAGCTCCTCGTATAGCGCCCGCCCCAGTCCCTGTCCGCGATTGGCCTCGGCGAGATATATCGAGACGTCGACCGCCCAGCGGTAGGCGGCCCGCGTCCGATGCTCGCAGGCGTAGGCGAAGCCGAGGACCTCGCCGTCGCTCTCGGCCACCAGCCAGGGGTGGGTGGCGCCGGTCCGCTCGATCCGCTCCGCGAGCTCGGCCGCGGTCGGCGGCTCGGCCTCGAACGAGGTCGCCGAGGCCTCGACGTGCGGCGCGTAGATCGCCGCACAGGCTGCGGCGTCTCGCTCGGGATCGGCGCTGCGGATCTTCACCGGGCTCAAGATAGTCTCCGCGCCCGTGAGTGCGGAGCGACAGATCCAGCGGCGGTCGATCGGGATCGTCTTCTCCGACGGCGGCCTGCTCGCCCTCTCGGCGCGGCGGCCGGAGGGCGCCGCCAGCCATGGCGACGAGGTGCTCGCCGCGGTTCTCTGCGGCCCCGACGGCGCTCCGGTCGAGGTTTCCGAGGCCCTGCTCTCGACCGAGTACGGGCCGGACGGGGTCCAGCGCCGGGCGACGCTCGAGCTCTGGATCGACGGCGAGGAGGGCCAGCCGCTGCGCGGCGGCGGAACGCTGATCAGCACCAGCTCGATCGACCGCCCGGGCCTCGCCTCCGAGGTCGCGTTCTTCCGCTGGTCGCTCGAGGGCCGCGAGGGCCTCGGCCACTACGAGGTGGTGTGGAGCGATGGCTGAGCGGATCGAGGCGGTGATCTCCGACTTCGGCGGCGTCCTGACGTCGCCGCTGATCGAGTCGTTCATGGCCTTTCAGGACCAGACCGGGATCACGACCGAAGACCTCGGCAAGGCGATGCAGGCGAGCGCCACCGCCGACGGCGAGAACCCGCTGTTCAAACTCGAGCGCGGCGAGATCACCGAGGCGGCGTTCCTCGAGCAGCTCGCAGACGCCCTCGAACCGCTGCTCGGCCACCGCCCGGAGATGCACCGCTTCAAAGAGATCTACTTCGAGGCGCTCGAACCGAACCCGGAGATGATCGGCCTGATGCGGGAGCTGAAGGAATCCGGCTACCGGATGGCGATGCTGACCAACAACGTGCGGGAGTGGGAGCCGCTCTGGCGCTCGATGCTGCCGGTCGACGAGATCTTCGAGACGGTCGTCGACTCGGGCTTCGTCGGCTGCCGCAAGCCGGAGTCGAAGATCTACGCGATGACCCTGGAGCGGATCGGGATGGCGCCCGAGGCCTGCCTCTTCATCGACGACGTCGAGGTCAATTGCGAAGGCGCTCAGCGGGCGGGCATCAACGCCGTCCACTTCCGCGACAACGAGCAGGCGATCCCGGAGATCCGGGCGGCGCTGGGTCAGTAGGCCCAGACCGCGCATGGGATGCAGGGAGGATGACCGGGAGCCGACTGAAGACCCCGAGATGTGCGGCCTGGCTAGTTTTCGGAGCCTGCGCGGTCCCAGATGTACAGCTCGACCGCCTCGACGGCGAGCTCCATCTGGCGCGGCTGCGAGAGCAGGCCGAGGACCAGCTCGAGGGCGTCGTCCTCGGTGACGCCGGCGTCGACGGCCTCCTCGCCGCGGAACCCGGCGGCCAGCTTCAGCGCCTCGCGGCGGTTGTCGCCAAGGGAGCCGAAGGCGCCCATCAGGAAGTCGCGGTTGGGAAGCGGCTGGCCGACCTCGAGCGAGCCGTGCCAGGCGGCGAGCATCGAGAGATCGTGCTCGTCGAGCTCGGAGAGCGCCTTCGCGTAGTGGGTCTCGAGCTCGCTGTCGGGGATCTCGTCGACCCAGGCGCGGACGGCCTCGCCGAGCAGCTGGCGGCGCGCCTCGCGGCCGATCGAGTCGGCGATCGCGCGGATCGCGTCTGCTGGGTCGACGAAACAGAGTGACATCGCGGCCCAATGTAGAGAGCGGGGAAGACGTCAAATCACCCCATCTCCCGCGCCGGGGGCGGACCTATGCTGGGCGCGGCCCCGATGTCGCTCTCACTGATCCACGGACCCCCCAACTCCGGCCGCGCCGGCCTCGTCAGGCGCGCGCTGATCGACGTCCTCGAGCGCGATCCGGTGCTGGTCGTCCCGACCGTCGACGACGTCTACAGCTTCGAGCGCGAGCTCTGCGAGGAGGGCGCGATCCTCGGCGCCTCGGTGATGACCTTCGGCGGTCTGTTCAACACCGTCGCGACCGCCGCCGGGGCGCCGCCCGGCGCCGAGCTGACCCCGGCCCAGCGCCTCGGCGCGATCTCGACGGCGATCGCGGAGCGCCGCCGGGCCCTCGGCCCGCTCGGGCGCTCCGCCGGCCGGCCCGGGTTCCCGCGGGCCTTCGCCCGCCTGCTCGACGACCTCCAGGGCGCCGGGCTCGAGCCCGGCCGACGTCGAAGCCGCGGCGGGGACCCTCGAGGGGTCCGCCTACCTCGCCGACGTCGCCGCCCTCTTCGCCGGCTACGCCGAGGTCCGCGACCGCCTCGGGATGGTCGACAGCTACGGCATCGCCCGCGAGGCGATCCGGCTGCTGGCCGAGTCCGGCGCCTTCTGGAGCGGCCGGCCGGTCTTCCTCTACGGGCTCGACGACCTCACCCCGAACCAGCTCGACCTGGTTCGTGCCCTCGCGGCGGCGACCGAGGTCACCGTCGCCCTCCCCTACGAGGACGACAACCTCGCGCTCGCGGCCAGGCCGGCGCTGCTGGAGGACCTGCGCGAGATCGGCGTCGAGTCGGAGACCGCGACCGCCGCCGACCCCGACAACACCCCCTCCCCCCTCCTCTTCAGCCTCGAGCGGAACTTCGGCGCGGTCGAGCCGGAGCGGATGGCGCCCGACGGCAGCCTCGTCTTCCTCCGCTCCGCGGGCGAGCGCGGAGAGGCCGAGGCGATCGGCGCCGAGGTCGTCCGCCTGCTCGCCGACGGCTCCGACCCGAGCGAGATCGCGATCGTCCTCCGCGATCCCCAGCGGCGCGGGCCGCTGCTGGCCTCCGTGCTCGAGTCCTACGGGGTGCCGGTCGCCCTCGAGGCCGAGGTCCCGGTCGCCGCGACCGCCGTCGGAGGCGGGCTGATCGCGATGCTGGAGACGATCGTCGGCTCGGCCCGCTCCGCCGACCTGCTCCGCTACCTGCGGCTGGCCGCCGGCGTCACCCCCGGGGTCGTCGACTCCTTCGAGCGCTCGCTCCGCCAGGGCCGGATCCAGAGCGCGAGCGCCGCGATCGAGCTCTGGGAAGAGCGGTTCGGGGACCTGCCGGGCGATCTCGCCCGGGCCCGGGAGACGGCCGCCAGGCCCGGGGACCTCGCCGCCGAGGTCGCGCGAGCCGCGGCGACGATCGCCGCCCGCGGATCGGACCTCGAGCAATCGGCGGCGGCCGTGATCGCGAGCGCGCTCTCCGAGCGGGCCGAGATCGGCGAGCTCGCCCCCGCGCCCGAAGCGCTCGCCCGGGTCATCGGCGAGCTCGAGGTCCGGGTCTGGCGCGGCCCCGCCGAGGGCCGGGTGCGGATCGCCGACCCCTACCGCCTGCGGGCGGCGCGCTTCGACCACGTCATCGTCGGCTCCCTGCAGGACGGCGAGTTTCCCCGCCGCGACGGCCGCTCCGACCCGTTTCCTCTCCGAGGCCCAGCGCGGCTCGCTCGGCCTCCAGCCGCGGCGCGACACCGACGCCGAGGAGCGCTACCTGTTCGCGGCCTGCCTCGCCCTCCCCCGCCGCCGCCTCTTCCTCTCCTACCGCGACAGCGACGAGAACGGCGTCGCCGAGGCCCGCTCGCCGCTGCTCGACCAGGTCCGGCGCCTGCTCGACCCGCCGCCGGGCGAGGAGCGACCGGACCCCGTCGAGGTCGAGCTGACCCGTGGCCGCGACCTCGCCCAGGTCGTCTGCCGCCCCGGCGACTCCCCCTCCGAAAAGGAGCTGGCCCGGGCGATCGCCGCCCGCGGGCCCGCCGCGGACGCAGACGGGCTGCTCGCGATCGCCGCCGCCCCGGAGGAGGTTTCGCGGCGGCTCGCCGCCGAGCTCGCCCGCTCGCGCGCGGTCGAGGAGGCGACCAGGGCGCCGGGGCCGCTCTCGAATCCCACCGTCCTCGAGATGCTCGACTCGGTCTCGGCCTACGGCGGGACGACGCTCGAGAAGTTCGACGAATGCTCCTACCGCTGGTTCGTCGACCACGAGCTCAACCCCCAGGACCTCGACCCCGATCCCGACCCCCTGGCCCAGGGTGACCTGATGCACAGGTCGCTCTTCCGCCTCTACCGCGAGCGCCCCGGCGGCGACGACCCAGCCCCGGCCGGACTCGCTCGCGCTCTGGGTCGCCCGCGGCCGCGAAATCGTGGCCGAGGTCGCGGCCGAGCGCGGGCTCGGCGAGCACCCCTCCGAGCGGGCGATGGTGCGGCGGGTCGAGGCCCTCCTCGACCGCTTCCTCGGCGAAGAGGCGGACCGCAGCGGCGGCCCGTTCGAGCCCTGGCTGCTCGAGGCCGGGTTCGGCGAGGAGGAGGAGCGGGAGCGCCCGGCGCTGGAAATCGACGGCTGGGGCCTGCACGGGGCGATCGACCGCGTCGACCGGGCCCCCGACGGGCGGGCGCTCGTTCTCGACTACAAGCTCTCGAGCTCGGTGACGGCGCTGGCGAAGCTCGAGGAGAAGGCGAAGCTGCAGCTCCAGCTCTACCTGATCGCGGTCGCCGAGCTCTGGGGCGCGGAGACGGTCGGCGGCCTCTACCACCCGCTGCGCGGCACCTCATCCCGTCGCCCGCGCGGGGTCGCCCTCGCCGACGCCGAGCCCGACCTCCCCTACCAGCTGGTGCGGAACGACCTCGTCGACGAGGCGGACTTCGAGGAGCTGATCGCCGACTCCCGTGCCCGCGCGGGAGCGATCGTCGCGAGGATGCGGGCGGGCGATATCCGGCGAGACCCGGGACCGAGGGAGGGTCTGCGCGGCCACGGCATCTGCCCCGCCTACTGCGACTTCGCGCCGATCTGCCGTCGCGATCGCGCCCCCGAGGAGCCGCGCGACGACGAGGACGAGGAATGAGCGCGGAGCGAGCAAACGTCGCAATCTGGTTCTTCGTGCAGCGAGCAAAGCGCGAAGGTTTCGATGAGCGAGCGGCGCCCGACCCCCGAGCAGGCCAAGGCGATAACCGCCGCCGGCGCCGACGTCCTCGTCGAGGCCGGCGCCGGGACCGGCAAGACGGGCGTCATGGTCGACCGCTACTGCCGGCTGGTCTGCGACGAGGGGGTCGCGCCCGACTCGGTCCTCGCCTTCACCTTCACCGACAAGGCCGCGGCCGAGCTCCGGCAACGGATCCGGGCGGCGATCGAGCTCCGGGCCGACGCCGGCTCGGAGCGGGCGCGGGAGCTGCTCGACGGCCTCGGCAGCGCCTGGGTGATGACGATCCATGGCTTCTGCAACCGGATCCTCGCCTCGCACCCGGTCGCGGTCGGGATCGACCCCCGGTTCCGGGTCCTCGACGCGGCCGAGTCCGACCGCGTCGCCGACGAGGCCTTCGAAGACGCGCTCGAGGAGTTCCTCGCCGCCGGCGACCCCGACCGCGAGCAGACCGTCGCCAGCTACGACGTCGCCGGCCTGCGCGGGATCGTGATCGCGGTCCACGCCGAGCTCCGCAGCCGCGGCCTTGCCAAGCCGGTCCTCCCGGATGCGCCGGAGAGCGACGTCGCCGGCGCGATCCGGCGGGCGCTCGCCGCCGCCGAGGCGGCGCTCCCCGACCTGAAGCCTGAGAGCGAGCACCACCCGACCGTCGCGCGGGCGATCGAGACCCTCTCCGGCTCCGC
>CAVVVY010000017.1:0-14837 GCA_963751815.1 uncultured Solirubrobacterales bacterium
GCCGGGCGCTGACGATCGTCATCAGCGGGTTTGCGGTGAGGCCCAGCTCCTGGCGTCGCTCGCGTTTGCTTGGATCGGAGACCACCGGGCCGTAGCGCTCGGCCCTCATCGTCCCGGCGCCGATCATCACCGCGTCGAACCTCGTCCGCAGCCCGACGAGCATCGCGGTGTCGTTCGCCGACCCGATCGGTCCCGAGACGCCGTTGATCGATGCCCGCCCGTCGACCGTCGACGCGAAGTTCATCGCCAGGAACGGGCGATCCTCGTGCGGTTGCTCCCAGGGCCGGTAGGTGTCGAGCTGCTCCTCGACGGTGATCGGCCCGGGGTCCGGAGTCAGCCTCAGCACCGACCAGACTCTAGTGCCGCCGCGGATGCCTCTTGAACCGGATCACCCTCCACGACCGGGTCGCCGGGGTGGGGTCGACGTTCCCGGCGGGGTCGACGGCGGCAATGCTGATCCGGTGCCGGCCGAGCGAGAGCCGTTCGAGCCTGTAGAAGGTCAGGCAGCGCTTCACCGGGTCCCTGTCCAGCCGGCAGATGAAGTGGGCGGTCCTGTCCGTCGCGTGCAGCCTGAATGCGGGCGATCGGTTGACATCCGATTTGCTCGGCCCGGCGATGATCCTCGTGTCCGGGGCGGTGGAGTCCTCGGTGTAGGAGAGGGACCCGGCGCACGGTGAGCTGTTGCCGGCCGGATCGGTCGCGACCGCCGAGACCGAGGTGGTCGAGTCATCGGCGACCTGGAGGGGGATCCCCGGTCCGGCCAGCGCCGAGCCGGGCCCGGTGCCGATTACCGCGCCGCCGCAGGCACCGTCCGCGTAGAGGCGGACCGTCGAGTCGGGTTCCGCGATCCCGGTGACGACCGGGTGGTTTTGGTTCGCGGGGCCGGCCGGGCTGACGCCGGCGAGGACGATCGACCCCGGTTCGGAGTCCTCGACGTAGGCGAACGGGGCCGAGCAGGGCCCGGTGGTGCCCTCGTCGTTGAAGGCCCGCGCCGTGAACGATGAGGTCGCGTTGTCTTTGACCGGGACCGTCACCTTCAATCCCCCGGCGGCGAATTCGGCGCTCGTCGCAGACCCGATCGCGTCCCCCGCGCAGGCATCGTCGGCGAAGATCTCGACCGTCGTGCCGGGATCGGCGGACCCGCGGATCGAGGGGTCGTTGACGTTCGAGGGGGACGGCGGGTCGGTGCCGGCGATCGTCGGTGCGGTCGGGTCCGGCTTTGCGCTCGATATCAGCCGCGTGTGCTGACCGACCCGTTCGTAGAGATCGGGGGCGTTGTCGTTGTCGCCGGCGACCAGTTGCTCGGAGGTGGCGAACATCGGCCTCGCTCCGTCACCCAGGGCGGTCGCGTCGAAGGGCCCGTTGCCGTTGACCTCGCCGGCCGAGACGAGCTTGGTGACCGACCGGTGGGAGCGTTCGTAGAGGTCGACCGAACCGTCGGTGTCCCCGCTAGTCAGCTGCTCTGCCGTCGTGAAGAAGACCCGGGAGCCGTCGGGGCTTACCTGCCTGAGCGTCGATTCGAACGGGCCGTTGAAGGCCTTCGGGCCCTGGGACACGAGCCTGGTCGAACCCACGACGCTCTCGTAGATCCTCGGCAGCTTCGGGTCTTCGAGCTGTCGTTCGTAGATATCCGGCGAGCTGTCGCCGTCATCGGACGTCAGCTGCTCGGAGGTCTTGATGAAGACGGTGCCGTAGCCCCCCGGTAAGTAGCGGAGGAACTCGGCGGCGATGGGGGGCTGGATGAACGGCTCGGACGGGCCCTGTGAGACGAGGATCGACTTCCCGTAGAGCCATTCGAAGACGTCCGCTCCGGTGTGGTCCCGGTCTTCTTCGTTGAGGAGCTGTTGGCTCGACATGACGACCTGGTTGGCCTGCGGGGCCATGGCGTCGAGCTCGACCGGGTACTCGCCTTCGACGGAGGCGTAGGAACCGTCGGAGACGAGCGTTGTCGTGTTTCCGAATCGCATGTAGAGGTCGGGCTGTTCGTCTTCGTCGGCTTCAAAGATCGGCTCCGAGGTCGAGAAGACCACACGGTCGCCGTTGTCGGTGCTCATCACCCTGTCGCCGACGTCGAATGCCCCGTTCGCCGGCACGGTGCCGCGTGAGATCAGCGTCGTTTCCCCGCCCGCTCGCTGGTAGAGGTCGATCGAGCTGTCGGCGTCCAGGCTCAGGATCGGCTCGCGGGTGAGGAAGAAGACCGACGAGCCGTCCGGGGTGGTGACCGCCCATTTCGCATCGAAGGCGCCGTTGAAGGACTCCCCCTGGGATACGAGCGAAGTCGTCGCCGCGGTGCGCTCGTAGACGTCGACCGAGCTGTCGGTGTCAGCCGCCGCCAGCTTCTCGGCGGTGCTGAAGACGATCGCCGACCCGTCCTCGCTGACCGAGTCGAGGTCGGCGTCGAATTCCCCGGTGCCCTGGGTGACGAGCTCGAGGCCTCCTTCGGTGCGCCTGTAGATGTCGACGGCGCCGTCGGTGTCGGCGGGCAGCAGGGACTCGGCGGTGGAGAACAGGATCCCGTCGGGGACGAGGTGCAGTCCACCTTCGACGTCGACGTCGAAGTCGCCGTTGCCGCAGCCGGGTGTGCACGAGGGGTCGCCGATCGTGACCAGCGTCAGGGCACCCGCCGAGCGCTCATAGATGTCGACCGAGCTATCGGTGTCGGGCGGGAGCAGGGGCTCGTCGGTGGCGAAATAGGCCCGCGAATCGTCGCCCCTGGCGGTGGTGATGGTGAAGGCCTGGGCCGAGGAGGAGGCGAGGAGCATGGCGATCGTGGCCGCCGCCGCGAGCCAAGCCATGAAGGCAAGCTGTCTGCCAACAGTGATGTTCACTCCCCCCCGTGTCGTCGAGGCGTACCGCCACCGACACCGCAAACTTTATGGGGTCAGGAGTACTCGTGCCAACCGGCGAACTCGCGGCCGGCGAACTGCTGCAGGGCCGCGACGTCGGTGCCGAACCGGCCGCGGATCGTCTCGAACAGGTCGTCGGGAAGCTTGGGCTTCGGCGCCGGCAGGCTTCTCGGGGTCGTGGACGACCTTCTCCACCATCCACCGCATCCGCTCCGGCAGCCGGTCGAAATTGCGGTCGAAGGAGCGGAAGCCGGGGAGCTTGATCAGCTTCTCCATGAACTGGTATTTGTCGCTCTCCTTGGCGCTCGACTTCTCCCACTCGCGGTCGAACTGCTCCGAGCTGAAGCTCTCGTCGACGCCGGCGAAGCGCGAACGCCCTGCGCATCGTCTCCTCGCGTTCGGTCTGCAGCTCCTCCTGGGTGATGATCTCGATCTGGGAGCGGTCGAAGAGCTCGAGGTAGGGCTGGAGCTGCATCCAGTACTTGGAGCGGTTCATGTAGGAGGTGTTCCTCGCGGCTCGAGGACATCGACCATCTCGCCGGTCTCGTAGCCGGCCCCGGTCGCGTGGACCCAGTGCGAGAGGATCCGCTTGATCGGGTCGCGCACCATGTAGAGCAGGCGGGCGTCGGGGCAGTGCTCATGGATTCTCGCCGCGACGCCCTCGAAGCGAGGAAGGTTGGTGTAGTGGGGCGAGGACTCGCCGCGCACCGGGCTGCGGCTGTCGAAGCGGCTCGCGTACCAGTCGAGGCCGAGGTCCCAGTTCAGCTCCTCGACGAAGAAGTTGAGCTCCTTCGGCTTCGACATCTGGATCTGAGGATGGAGGCCGAGGTAGTGATGGATGCTGGTCGTGCCGCACTTCAGCCCGCCGATGATGATCAGGTTGGGCAGCTCGGCGTGCTGTTTGCGGCGCCGCCGCAGCGCGCTTCGGCGGTCGCCGGCGTAGCGCTCGCGGGCGCGCGCGCACATCGCGGCATCGGCCGGATCTGGCGTGACGGCTGGGGTTGCCGAGGTCTCGGTGGGACTCTTGGCCTCTGACACGAGCGGGCTAGTCTAGCCGCCCCGGAGCGAGAACAGCGGGGGCGGCGTCATAGTTCTGGCGATGATCGCCGCGGACTTTCACTCGAGCCTGGAAGCGTTCGGGAGGGGCACCGAAGCCTTCTTCCAGAACCTCTCGGCGATCGACTGGAGCTCGTTCGGGCTGGCGCTCGTGTTCCTCCTCGCGATGCAGCTGGCCCGCGCCTGGGCCTGGCGCAACGTCCTCCGCGCCGCCTATCCGGGGACCGAGATCTCCTACATGTTGCTGAGCGCCGCCTACCTGGCCGGCGCCGGGATCAACGCGATCCTTCCGGCGCACGCCGGCGACGTGACCAAGGTCTTTCTCGTCAAACGCCAGATCCCGCACTCCTCCTACCCGGCCGTCACCTCCTCCTTCCTCGTCCAGAGCGTCTTCGACACGACGATCGGCGTGCTGGTCCTGCTCTACGCGATCACCCAGGGCCTGCTTCCCCAGCCGCCGCGGCTCCCGGACCTGCCCGCCTTCGAGCTCTCCTTCTGGGCCGAAAACCCGAAGCTGTTCGCGATCACCGTCGGGGTGACGCTGCTCGCGATCGTGATCGGGATCTACGTCCTCGCGCACCGGGTCCGGAAATTCTGGGATCGGGTCAAACAGGGGGTCGCGATCCTGCGGACGCCGAGCCGCTACCTGCGCGAGGTCGCCGCCTGGCAGGGCGTCGGCTGGATCTGCCGCTTCGCCGCCTTCTGGTTCTTCCTCGAGGCCTTCGGGATCGGCGGCTCCGTCGGCAACGTCCTCCTGGTGATGAGCGTGCAGGCGATCGCCAACATCGTCCCCTTCACGCCCGGCGGCGCCGGCGCCCAGCAGGCGCTCCTGATCGCGACCCTGACCGGGCCCTCGCGGGCGGTGGTCCTCTCCTTCTCGGTCGGGACCCAGATCGCGATGGCCGCCTGGTCGGTCGCCCTCGGGTTCGCCGTGATGGTGCTCGTCTTCCGCACGACCGACTGGCGCGGCCTGATCAAACAGGCCGAAGATGACGAAGCCCAGGAAGGCGGCGAGAAGGGCGGCGAGGGCGCGAAGTCCGCGGTCAGCCCCGGCAAGGCCTGAGCGCGGGGTCAGCTCGACCAGCCCGGATAGCGGCTCTCGATCTTCCACTGCCACGGCGGCCGCTCGCCGGCGGGGAACTCGTACTGGTCGCGGCCCGGCAGGGTCTCGAGCGGGACCAGCATCGGGTCGTCCTTCAATAGGACGGGAGTCCCCGCCGCCGCCTCGATATCGGCCCGGGAAGCGCGACGGACGATTCGTTCCCACCCGAGCGTCGGCCTGTACATCCAGTAGGTCAGCTCGACCCAGCCGAGCGAGTCGCGCTCGTCGCGGATCGAGGTGAAGGCGGTCGGTCGCCCTCTTGGGCTGGTCGGCGCGGCGCAGCTTTCGCTGCGGCAGCGGCGGAAGTCGACCGGGATCAGCGGCAGGCCCGCCGGCCCGGTGCGGGCGGAGGGCGCGGGGGCCAGGGCGCGGGCGAGGCGGGCGAGCGGCCAGCCGTAGGCCGGAACGAGCGGGTGGTGATGGCAGGCGTCGGGAAGGCGGGGCGCGCAGGAGATTCGGCGGCCGATCGCGCCGGCGAGGTCGCGGCCCCCGTCGATCTCGCCATCGGCCGCGACTGCGGCGATCGCGGCAACGAGGAGAAGGGCGATCAGGGCCGCCAGCCCCGCCTGCTCGACGCTCGCCGAGCCCCGCTCCGAATCGCCGCCGTCCATGTGACGACGCTAGGGCCGGCGGCCGCGAGCGTGGCGCGCCAAGGGCGACCGGAGTGTGCCGCGAGGTCGCCTCTCTGCTTACATTTGGGGGGATGGAGGGCGGCTTCAACCTTTTCGGCGACCCGGAGGAGTTCCGCGCCCGCATGGAGGAGCTCTCCGAGCAGATGCAGTCCTCGCAGCGGGTCGCCTGGGCCGACAACGCGATCAAGCTCGCGGTCGACATGACCGTCGCCTCGATCGAGCGGCTGCAGCTGAGCGGCAGCCCCGACGAGCAGGCGATGCAGGTCCGCGACGCGATCCGGATCCTCTTCCCCGAGGCCGTCACCCTGGTCCGCGAGGCCAGGGAAGGCCTCTCCTAGCCTCTAGAGCAGTTCGAACCGCAGCCTGATCGCGCTGCCGCGGCGAAACGGGGCCGCGATCAGCTCGACCGGGACCGCGATGACCAGGACCGGGATCGCGACCACGACGCTGATCACGGCGTCGATGCGGCGCTGCCACGGCTCCGCAGCGGGGACGGCCTCCGCGCGCCCGAAGGCACCGAGGGCGACGTTGCGCCCGAAGGTGAAGGCGTTGAGGATCGTCTGCCACATCGTCGCGATCCCGGCTGCGGGCGCCCAGCGGGCGCTCCTCACGACCTGATCGCGCCGGGCGATCAGGCGGCGCACCGCCTCGACCGTGAACAGGTAGCGCGCGTCCCGCTCGAGGCCGGCCCAGCCGGCCCCTCCGAGCCAGGCCGAGAAGCCGCCGCGGTTGGTGATCAGGAGGCGGCCGCCGGCTTCGAGGCGGTCGAGCTCGCGCAGCGCCTCCTCCGGCTCGCCGGGCGCGGCGACGACGCCGAGGCCACAGCTCTCGCAGCGGCTGACCGGGCCGATCAGGCCCGGCCGCCGGTCGAGCCAGCCGAAGAGCGGCTCGCCGCAGGCGGGGCAGGGCGGATTTTCGGGACCGGCGCCCGCCTCGAGCGGGACCACCGGCGTTCGCTGCTCTGTATTCACGCGTGTAGCGTACGCACCATGCAGTTGAGCGAGATCATGACCACGGGCGTGGTGACGTCGGCCCCGGAGTCGAGCACCGTCTCCGTCGCCCGCAAGATGCGCGACCACCGGGTCGGATCGGTGGTGCTGGTCGATTCGGCCGGATCGCCGGTGGCGATGGTCACCGACCGCGACCTCGCCGTCCGGGTCTTCGCCGACGGCGTCGACCCCGAGTCCGCGGTCGGCGAGCACGCGTCGCGGCCGCTGATCGCGGGCGAGCCGGCGATGGAGCTCGAGGAGGCGGCGGCGCTGATGGTCCAGCACCGGGTGCGGCGGCTGCCGGTTCTCGACGGCGGTAGTCTCGCCGGCATCGTCACCCTCGACGACATCGCGGTGCGGACCGGGAATCTCGAGGTCGCCCAGCGGATGACCGCCGAGGTGATCGAGGGCGCGCTGCCCCAGTTCTACTTCCGCGAGCGGGGCTAGCTTGCGGTCCAAGGACGAGGTCCTCGCCTGGGAGGAGCGCTGGTCTCGACCGGCCGGGATCGCGGCCCTGGTCGCGATCGTCTTCGTGATCGGATCGATAGTCGTCGCCTCGAAAGTCGGCGGTGGCGACGGCGACTCGGAGCTCCTGCGCAATGTCGACGCCCACTCCGGCTCGCAGATCCTCTCCAGCATCCTCCAGGGGATCGGCGTCGCCCTCCTCGCGCTGCCCCTCTACGTCCTCTTCACCGCGGCCCGGAACCGCAGCGACAGGGTCCGCGGCCAGCTGGTCGGGGTCGTCGTCGCCGGCCCCCTGTTCCTCGCCGTCGCCGCGGTCCTGATCGGGGTGACGACGGTCGACGCCGCCGGCGATTTCGTCACCAACGTGGTCCCGGAACTGCTCAAGGAAGGCAAGGAGCTGGGAAGCGACTTCGCCAACGAAAAGGCGACGGACACGATCACCGGGTCCTCTCTGCACGGCCTCGCGGTCGGCTTCGGGATCGGCGGCCAGATCGGCCTCGTGATCGGCTTCGCCTACACCTCGATGTGGGCGATGCGAACCGGTCTGCTGACCCGCTTCTGGGGCTCGCTCGGGGTCGCGCTCGGGATCGTCTCCTTCCTCTTCTTCCAGTTCGCGCTGCTCTGGTTCATCTACCTCGGCCTACTCCTCCTCGGCTGGGTCCCCGGCGGGCGTCCGCCGGCCTGGCAGTCGGGCGAAGCCGAGCCCTGGCCGAGCCCTGGCGAGAAGGCGGCGGAGAAAATGGGGATCGAAGGCGACCCCTCCCTGGCCGAGCCAGCTCCCGAGCTGGAGGCTCCGGCTCCGCCGGACGGCGAAGCGTCCGAGGGCGATTCGGCTGAGTCTCAGGACCCGCCGAAGAAGCGCAAGCAGCGCGGCTGAGACTCAGCCGAGGGGGTTGAGACCCGGCGGGCTGTCCGTCGCCACCCCGGCGCCGACCCGCTTGCGGTGGGTGCGGATCTCGCTCAGGATCCGCTCCAGGCGCGCCTCCTGGGAGGTGTCGACGTGGGCCATCGCCCCCGCCACCGCGGGGTGGATCGCGGCGATCCGCTCGTGCATGGCCTGGGCGACGGCGCGGTAGGCGGGGTGCCCCTCGCGCCCCGAGCGGAGCTCGATCAGGTGCATCGCCTCGCGCGCGTTGAGGTCGAGGATGTAGCGGATCCGGTAGGCGAGGCAGAGCGCGTAGGGGGCGGCGTCGCCGAGGCCGGCCCCCTCGAGCCGCTCGTACTCCGTGCGCGAGACCTCGAGCGCCCGCTCGAACTCGTCACCGGCGCCCGCCTCGCGGACCTCTTCGGGGACTCCGGCTCCGAGGTCGGGGCCCAGCCGCTGCCACTGGCAGGTCAGCATCCGGTGCCGCTGGAGGTCGCGGAAGGCGCCGTAGTCGGAGATGATCTCGAAGCGGTAGCGGAGCGCCTCGAAGCCACGGCCGGGGCGGTGGCGCCGGTTGGCGCGCTCGCCGATCAGCGCCCCGAGCAGCTCGGCCCGCTCGGAGCGGTCGAGGACGTCGACCCTGGCGCGGATCTCGGTCTCGGGCGCGCTGGCGGCCTCGAACAGGCACGAGGCGAGCAGGTCCTCCTCGGTGCCGTCGACGTGGATCAGCTCGACCGCCGGCGCATCCTCGCCGCCGCCGCGGCGGTCGAGGCCGAGGCGCGAGACCCACTCCTCGGTCGCCGCCCGCCGCCGCTGCAGGTACTCGACCCACTCGCCGCCGCGGTCGGGCCGGTCGACCCTCGAGACGAAGCTCGGCATCACCAGCTGCAGCTCGCGCAGGATCATCCCGCCGATATCCCGCGCCTCGGGCAGCGGCGAGGCCATCAGCCGCAGCATCAGCTGCTCGTAGGCCTGGCCGGTGGCGTAGATCCCGACGTGGCTCAGGGTCGAGGCCGGGAGCAGGCCGCGGAGGAGGTCGAGCGCCTTGGCGCGGATCGAGCGCCGCCAGGCGCCCTCCGGCTCATCGCCGCGGGGCCAGCGCTCCGCCGCCCAGGACTCGACCTGCTCGAGCGAGCGCGAGTAGATCGAGAACAGCTCGTCCATCGCCGCCCTGAACTCGGGCCCGAGCTCGTCGTCGCGGTAGTAGCGGAAGCCGCCACCGGCGTTCTCGGGGAACGGCTTGTCGTACGGGATGTAGCGGGTCGACTGCTCGAGGTAGGCCGCGAGCCGGCCGCGCTGCAGGACCTTGGTCAGGACGTTGGAGACCCACTCGCAGGCGATGTGGGCGCCGCCGACCTGGGCGATCGAGTCGTCGCCGTAGCCGAGGAAGACCCGCTCGTAGAGTTTCGCCGCGCGCTCGCCCTCGGCGCCGTCGAAGGGGCGCTCGCGGACCTCGACATCCTCCGCGAACTCCTCGAGGAAGAGCCGGCGCACGGTCCCGGAATACCGCGAATAGCGGGCAAAAAGCGCCCCTTTGACGGTCTCCGGCAGGTTGACGAGGGCGAAGACGGGACGGTCGAGGTTGGTGAAATGGGGCGCGAGGAGCGCCCGCTCCTCCTCGCTGAAGTCCTCGACCGGGTAGCGCACCGGGGCATCGTAGCCGCAGCCCCCGACGAGCCTCAGCCGCCGGGCGGGTGGGCCATCAGCTCGACGTGGTGGCCGCTCGGCGCGATCGCTTCGGCGCGCTTCGAGCCCCACCGTTCGCGCTTCGGCGTCACTTCGAAGCCGCTCTCTTCCAGCCGCTCGATCGTCCGGTCGTAGTCGGGCACGACGATCGCCGGGTGGCCGCGCTCGGGGACGGTCGGCTCGTCGCTCCGCATCAGGTGGATCTGGGTCCCGTCGCGTTCGAACCAGGTGTAGTGGTCGGTCATGTCCTCGGGCGGGTCGACCTGTTTGAAGCCCAGCATCGACCAGAACTCGGCGGCGCGCCCGAGGTCGGCCGGGTAGATCTCGAGCATGACGTGGTGGAGCATGGCTCTGAGGATACGCCCGGCCGGGCTCAGAAAAGCAGCGAGACCAGCGCCGCGGCGACGACGATCGAGGTCGACCAGGTGACCGCCTCGGCGGTGATTTCCATGTCGAGCCCGTAGGCGTGGGCGACGACCAGCGAGTTGAGGCCCGAGGGCATCGCCGCCATCAGCAGGTAGGCGGGCGGCAGGTCGATCAGCGGCGCCGCCAGCGCCAGCAGGACGAGCGGGGTCACCAGCAGCCGGGTGAAGAGCGAGACCATCACCGGGCGCGTCAGCGGCGGCGGGATCGGGAGCTCTCCCTCGTCGGCGTTCTCGGCCAGGGTCGCGCCGACGGCGAAGAACCCGATCGGGAGGATCGCGACGACAAGCGCCTGGGAGGCGTCGACGAGGAAGTTGGGAGCGAGCGCGCTCGGCGCGAGCAGCCCGGCGGCCGCGGCGTAGAGAGGCGGGTTGCGGGTGAAGAAGGCACGCACCCTCTCGCGCGGGCCCTCGCCGGCGCGGTCGCCGAAGGCGGCTCCGACGGCAAACGCTCCGAGCAGCAGCGCCGGGCCGGTCACCAGGACGTCCCAGAGGACCGCGTTCGCGAGGTCGTCGTGGCCGAGCAGGGCCAGCGTCAGCGGGTAGCCGAGGTAGCCGCTGTTGACGCTGATCACCGTGCAGATCACGGCGCCGACGGCGGGGCGGGGAAGCTTCAGGACCCTGCTGGCGACGAACCAGGCGAGCAGGCCGGAGACCGCGTAGGAGACGAGGCCGAGCACGAGGCCGACGCCGTTGTCGAGGTCGATCTCGCTGGAGGCGACGTTGAGGAAGATCACCGGCGGCAGCAGGACGTAGAGCATCAGCACCAGCGCCCGGCGCGCCGCGTTCGCCGCCCCCGCCGGCCAGCGCCGCTCCGACCAGACTCCGACAAAGGCCGCCACCCCGATCGCCGCGGCTGTCAGGAATACACCCATGCGCGACACCCTTTCAGTCGGATCACACTCAGCCGCGACGGGCATCGCGCTGCGTTCGGATGCTGCCAATACAGCGAGCATCGCGATCTGATTCTCTTGCGAGCGGCGCTGGTGAGGCGCATTGCCGCCGCCCCCGGACGCGAAGCGGAGGAGGCGGCGGGTTATTCCGGAGGAGGCGGCGGTTTATGAGAACAGCGAGGCGCCGGCGTGTTCGGCGAACTCGACCAGCGGCTGCGGGACGATGCCGAAGAAGATCACCGCGGCGGCCGTGAGCAGGGCCGGAGCGACGAGGTAGATGCGCCTACCGGCATCGGGGTCGATCGGGTCGGCCTCGGGCGAGGCGCCGGCGATCGCGGGGGTCGCAGACTCCTGGGCATCGCCGGGCCGCATCCACATCGCCGCCACCACCCGCAGGTAGTAGGCGAGGGAGATCATCGTCCCGACCGCGATGAAGACCGCGAGCCAGGTGTAGTCGCCTTCGACCAGCGCCTCGATCAGGTAGAGCTTGCCGATGAAGCCCGCCGTCGCGGGAAATCCCGCCAGCGCCAGCATCGAGATCGTCAGCGGCCAGGCCAGCAGCGGCCGCGAGGCGCCGAGCCCGCGCACACCGTCGATGTGGTCGCCGTGGATCGTCTCGCGCTCACGGGCGACGACGACCGCGAAGGCGGCGAAGTTCATGAACGCGTAGGCGGCGAGGTAGAAGACGAGGGCGTTGACCCCGGCTTCGGTGGCGACGACGAGGCCGCCGAGGATGTAGCCGGCCTGGGCGACCCCCGAGTAGCCGAGGAGCCGCTTCAGCGAGCTCTGGCCGAGGGCGCCGACGTTGCCGACGACGATCGAGATCGCGGCGAGGACCGCCAGCGCCGGCTGCCAGTCGGAGGCCTCGGAGATCAGGGCGACGTCGAAGAAGCGGACGAAGACGGCGAACGCGGCCGCCTTGGTCGCCACCGCCATGAAGGCGGTGATCGGGGTCGGCGCGCCCTCATAGACGTCCGGCGTCCACTGGTGGAAGGGCGCGACCGAGGTCTTGAAGGCGAAGCCCACCGCCGAGAGCGCGATCCCGATCAGGACCAGCGAGTCGCCGCTCAGGCCCTCTTTCTGGATCCCCGCCGCGATCCCGGCGAAGTCGGTCGAGCCGGAGCCGCCGTAGAGGAAGGCGAGCCCATAGAGCAGGGTCGCCGAGCCGAGCGAGCCGACGATCAGGTACTTCAGCCCCGACTCGAGCGATTTCTCGCGGCCGAGGTTGGTCGCGCAGAGGATGTAGAGCGGGATCGAGAGCGTCTCGAGCGCGACGAAGAGGGTGACCAGGTTCTGGGCCTGGGCGAGCAGGACCATCCCCAGCACCGAGCCGAGCAGCAGCGCGTGGTACTCGCCCCAGCCGGCCTGATCTCGTCGCCGGCTCGCGGATCGAGAGCAGGACCGCGAAGCAGGCGCTGAGGATCGCGATCAGCGAGATCGCGATCGCGAGGTCGTCGAGTTTGAGCGCGCCGGAGACGAGTTCGGTCGGTTCGTCCCACTGCGCGATCAGGAGCCCGGCGGTCGCGAACAGCGTCGTCATCGTCATCACCGGGGCGGAGAAGCGGAGCGGCCTGATCACCGCGCTGAGCAGGACCAGGCAGAGCCCGACGGTCAGGCCGAGGACAGGCGAGAGCCCGGCGTAGTCGATATGCGGGGCGTTGAAGTCAGCCGGCATCTGCTCTGCTCCCGCTCCCGACTCTGCCGGTTGCGACGCTCGTGGCCGGTTCGTTGTTTTCGACGTATTCGATCCGCTGCTGGACCGACGTGTCGGTCCGCTTCAGGATCAGCTGCGGGTAGAGCGCGAGGCCGATGATGCAGAGGACGAGGGGGACGAGGACGAGGCCGTCGCGGAGGCCGATCTCACGCGAGGCGATCCCCTCCGGCTTGCGGTTGTGCATCGTCCGCTGGTAGAGGCGGAGCGCGTAGTAGGCCGACATCGCGACGCCGGAGATCGCGACGAAGGCGAAGACGATCTTCGAGTCGAAGAGGCCGTTGAGGATGTAGAACTCGCCGATGAAGTTGGCGGAGCCGGGCATCGCCAGCGTCGCCAGGGTGACGATCAGGAACAGCGCGGCGAGCACCGGCGCGCTTGACCGCCATCCCGCCCATCTTCGCAGGTCCTCGGTGCCGGAGCGCTCGGCGAGCAGGGCGATGATGATGAACATCGGCGCCACCACCAGCCCGTGGTTGACCATCTGCAGGATCGCCCCGTCGGAGCCGTCGGCCGAGAGGGCGAAGATCCCGGCGGTGATGAACCCGAGCTGGGCGACCGAGGAGTAGCCGGCGACGAGCCGGACGTTGGTCTGGGTGAAGGCCATCACCGAGCCGTAGAGGATCGAGGCCAGCGCGATCACCAGCACGACCTCCTGGAACTGGACGGTCGCGTCGGGGAAGAGCGGCAGGACGACGCGGAGGAAGCCGTAGGCGCCGACCTTCGCCAGCACCCCGGAGAACACCGCCAGGACCGGCAGCGGCGCCGCCCGGTAGGCGTCGGGCATCCAGCCGTGGAGGAGGAAGGCCGGCATCTTGACCAGGAAGGCGACGGCGAAGAACCAGAAGATCCAGCGCTGGCTGCCGTCGGCGAGCGGGTGGCTCGCCAGTTCGGCGATCGAGAAGGTGATCTTGCCGCCGTCGGCGGCGATGATCGCGGTCGCGATCGCCCCGACCAGCATCAGCAGCGACCCGACCAGGGTGTAGACGATCATCTTCATCGTCGCCGCGGCCGCCGTCGGCCCGTCCTCGCGATCGCTGCCCCAGGCGCCGAACAGGAAGTAGAACGGGACCAGCATCAGGTCGAAGAAGAGGACGAAGAGGAGCAGGTCCTGGGAGAGGAACGAGCCCAGGGTCGCGGTCTCGGCGAGCAGCATCATCAGGAAGAAGAGGTGGGGCCGGTCCTGTTCGCGGAAGGCGGCGAACGCGGTCGCCGCGGTCCACAGCACCGTCGTCAGCAGGATCAGGAAGACGTTGAGGCCGTCGATGCCGAGGCTGTAGTCGACGCCGAGCCCGGAGATCCAGGTGACGTCGACGGTGTCCTGGAGCCCCGAAGCCGCGCCGGTGTCGAAGCCGATCACCACCGCGATCGCGATCCCGAGCGTGGCGACGGTCCCCAGAGTCGCCCACCAGCCGGTCAGTCGGCGCGGGACGACGAGGCCGACGAGGCCGAAGGCGAGCGGTGTCCAGAGCAGGAAGTTGCTCATGAGGTGGAGAGGAGGAAGTAGAGGCCGAGGCCGGCGAAGCCGGCGATGAGCAGCAGCGCGTAGCTGCGTACGAAGCCGCTCTGGACGACGCGGACGATGCCGCCGGCGCCGCGGACGGTGTCGGCGGTGCCGGTGACGATCCCGTCGACGACGAACCGCTCGAAGGTGTTGTTGGCGAAGCGCCCGATCGCCAGCGCCGGCCGGACGACGAGGAAATCGATCAGCTCATCGAAGTACCACTTGTTGAGGCAGAGCAGGTAGACGGGGCGGAAGCGCTCGCGGAAGAGCGCCGGCAGCTCGGGCCGGGCGACCCAGAGGAAATAGGCGAACGCGATGCCGATCACCGAGATCGCGCCGCCGATCGCCAGGCCCCGCCACTCCGCCCCGACCGTGGGGTGGATCGCGGACAGCGGCGAGTCGGCGAAGACCGGGTCGAGGAAGCTGAAGAGGACGTTGTCGACGCCCGGGATCTGGATCAGGCCGGCGAACAGCGCGCCGACGGAGAGCACCGCCATCGCCACCGCCATCGGCTTCGACTGCTCGGCGATGTGGTGGTGCTCGCCGGGGTAGCCGATCCCGGTGCCCTCCTCCTCTTCGGTCGTCGGGTTGATCGGCGGCCCGTGGTAGAGCTCTCCGGTGTCGATCAGGTGCTGGGCCTCCTCGCAGGGCTCGCCCGGCAGCACC
>CAVVVY010000018.1:0-80695 GCA_963751815.1 uncultured Solirubrobacterales bacterium
CGCCGCCATCCGCACATCGGCCGGGGGACCGGCGAGAAAGGCCCGGATCGCGACCGCCAGGCGAGAGCTGACGCGCTCATCGGCGTCTACCTCGAGGACCCAGTCCCCGTTTGCGTTGTCGATCGCGATGTTTCGCTGCGCCCCGAAGCCGGGCCATGGGTTCTCGACAACGTCCGCGCCCGCGCCACGAGCGATTTCGATCGTCCGGTCACTGGAGCCGCCGTCGACGACCACCACCTGGTCGCAGAAGGAGAGGCTCTCGAGGCACTCCGGAAGCCGCTTCTGCTCATCGCGGGCGATCACGCATGCGGTCAGGGTCGCAGGCAAGGCGCGCAGTATCGCAGCGGCCCCCGTTCTGTACAGTCGCCGCCGATGGCGGCCGAGAGCACTCGTTCGCGCGCCACCCGAGACATCGTGCGGCAGCTCTTCGGGCGCGCATTCAATCTCGTCCTCGGGATCGTCGTCACCGCGGTCGTTGCCCGTGGCCTCGGCGACTCGGGGTTCGGCGAATGGTCGAGCGCGCTGGTCGTCGTCCAGATGGCCGCCTAACTCGCCAACCTCCGGATCGAGCAGGTCGGAGTTCGGAGGGCGACCGCCGAACCTGAGCGCAGGCGGAATGGGTGGGGGCGACGATGACCCTCCGCGCCCTGGTCTCGGTGCCGGCGACCCTGGTCTCGATCGTCGCCGCGCTGCTGGTCGCCGACAACGGCGACATGGCCACCGCCGGCCTGCTGACCTCGCTGACGATCCTCACCGCGGGCCCGGAAACGATCCGCATCCTGCTCCAGATCCGGCTCCGCAACGACGTCAACGTCGCCGTCATGACCTTCTCCTCGATCGTCTGGGGGGCGGCGGCGATCGTGATCGCCTCCAGCGGCGGGGGTCTGGTTCCCCTCGCGATCGCCTTCGTCGCCTCCGCGCTCGCGACCGCGGTGGTGCAGGTCGTCGTCGGGCTGCGCGCCGGCCCGGTGGTCCTGACCCGGTCGCGCGAACTGATCCGCCCCCTGGCGAGGGTCGGCCTGCCGCTGGCGACCGCCGGCCTACTGGTTCTCGCCTACGCGCGGATCGACCAGATCCTCGTCTTCGAGCTGGTCGGCGCCGAAGAGGCAGGCCAGTACGCCGCCGTCTATCGGATCTCGAGCAGGCCCACTTCCTGCCGCTGACGGTCAGCCTCACCCTGCCGCCGCTGATCTCGGCCGCCCATCCCGCCAATCCGGCCCGGGTCAGGGAGCTGCTGCAGACGACGGCCGGCTATCTCGCGGTGATCTCGTTTCCGGTCTTCGGCTTCTCGCTCGCCGCGGCTGGGCCGACGATCGACCTGATCTTCGGCTCGGAATTCTCAGCGGCGGCGCCGGCGCTGCCGATCCTGATGGGCGCCTTCGTCGTGATCTGCTTCGGCTACCTCTCGGGAACATGGTCGTCGTCCTCGGGTTGCAGCGCCGCTACCTGCTGTACGCCCTGTTCGGACTGTTCTTCAACGTCGCGCTGAACCTCGTTCTGCTGCCGCCCTACGGGTTCATTGCGGCGGCCTGGATCACCCTCGCGACCGAGCTGCTGGTCGTCGGCCTCGGCTGGAGGGCGGTCCTGGGAGAGCTGCACTTCCGGCCGCAGACCGGCCGAATCTGGCGGGCGGCGGCGGCGACCGTCGCGATGACACTGGTGCTCTTCGGGCTGCGGGCGCTCGGCGCGCCGGCAGAGGTCCTGATCGCTGCGGCCGCTCGTCAGCTACCCGGCCCTGGCGCTGCTGACCCGCGCCATCAGCGTCGAGGAGATTCGCGAGCTGCGGGCGGTGCGCAAGGCCCAGTCCTGATCAGGACCGCGAGGTGCCTTACCGAGCGAGCGAGTCACCCAGCCTGAGCGCGAGCGCGGCGATCGTCAGCGTCGGGTGGACCGGGCTGTAGGTCGGGAAGGCGGAGCCGCCGGCGACGTAGAGGTTCTCGAGGTCGAGGTGGCGCAGCCCGGGTCGACCACGGCATCGCCGTCCACGGCCATCCTGCAGGTGCCGAGCAGGTGGCCGCCGCGCGGGCCGGGGTCGGTTTCGATCGCCCGCACGCCGAGCGGGGCGAGGCCGCGCCGTATCCCTCGACCGCGCTCCTGATTCCCGCCAGCTCGTAGTCGGTCGACTCCGGGTAGGCGACCGAGTTGAGCGGCAGCCCGAAGGAGTCGCGCTCGGAGGCGAGGGTGACCCGCCGTCCCGGTTGCGGGACGTCCTCGGTCAGCATGTCGAGCGGCAGGTCGCCGGCGCCACGCGGCCAGCGCCTCGGCGCGGACGCTGCCGCCGACTTGCGGGCGTCGACGCGGGCGCCGACCAGGTGGGCCGAGCGAGGCGCCCGGGTTGAAGGGGCTGAGGATCGCGGCCGAGCGCCGCGAGCGAAAGCCGCCCTCGCGGAAGGCCGCCGAGAGCCCGGTCGAGAGCGAGTCGCCATGCCCCGGGCGCAGGTCGCGGCGCAGGTCGACGGTCAGCGTCGTGTGCCCGTGGTCGAAGAGATAGCGGCCGAGCGGCGGGCCGCCGAGGCCCGAGCGCAGCAGGATCGCCGGGTTCTCGAAGCCGCTGGCGGCGAGACGAAGCGCTCGGCCCGGACCTGGGCGCGGCCGCCGTCGGCGCCGATCGCCTCGATCGCCTCGACCCCGCGCCCGTCCGGGCTGCGCCGCAGGCGCGCCGCGACGGTCTGCTCGTGGAGCTGCAGGCCGGGATGCTCGAGCACGGCCTGCAGCCCGTTCAAGGGGGAGAAGCGGGAGTCGACCGGGCAGAGTTCGCAGGTCGCCGAGCCACAGCAGGCGGGCCGTCCCTGCAGCGGCCGCGAGGGGCGTGCCTGCGGCAGCGGCCGGAAGGGGCCGAGGTGTGGGGCGATCGCCCGGTCCATCGGGCTGAGCGGGTACGGGGGCAGCGCTCGGGCGCCGGGGAGGTGCGGCCCGACGCCGCGCGACCACCCCCGGCGGCGCGCCCGAGATCCAGAGGGCCTGCTCGGCCCGGCGGTAGTAGGGCAGCAGGTCCTCGAGCGAGAGCGGCCAATCCACCATCACCCCGTAGCTGGAGCGCATCCTGAAGTCGGTCGCCGAGAAGCGCGGCGCCGAGCCGGACCAATGCAGGGTCGAGCCGCCGACGCCGTAGACGTAGCTCCACGGGTAGGGGGGGGTGCCGGGCGCGGTTTCGTCGTTGTGCCTGGCGCCGGGGACGTCGGCTTCCCAGTCGCCGTCGGCGAGCTGTTCGGCGTGGGACTTGAGCGCGCCCCGCTCGAGCATCGCCACCCGCAGGCCGGCCTGCAGCGGCTGCCAGGCGGAGAGCAGACCGCAGACGCCGGAGCCGACGATCGCGAGGTCCGCCTCGACCGTCTTCATGGCCGCGAATCAGGCCGGCGCAGGGGGCCGGCCCACCGGGGTCGGTCCCGGTGATCGCGTAGGCGAGGCTCGCCGCCGGCGTCGAGAGCATCGGTTCGACCAGGCCGAGAGATGGCCTTCTCGCGAACCTGCCGGGCAGCACGGGGCCGCCGGGTCGCGGACCGCGAAGGCGAAGGCCGCCGCCCTGGCGTCGTAGTCGGCGTCGCCGTATTCGGCCGTGGCGCGCTCGAGCAGCTCGCCGGCCAGCTTCGGCTCGATCCCGAGCTTGGCGGCGACGAGCTGCTCGAACTCGTCGTCGGGCAGGAGCAGCAGGTAGGGGGCAGCGACGCGACCCCGCCACCCCGGCCCCGGCGGCGATCAGGGTGCGGCGGCGGATGCGGCGGCCGGCCCGGCGCCCCGCGCGGGACGCCGCGCCATCCGGCTGACAGAACTCGACCAGCCGCGGCGTCTGCGCTTCGCTGTCGTAGCGCTCCCGCACCCGTTGCAGTCCCCGCTTGCCGAGCTGCGGCGCAGGGCCGGGTCGGTGAGGCGGCTCAGGGCGTCGGCCAGCTCGCCGACGCCGCCCGGCTCGATCGTCTCGCCCGCGTCGCCGAGCAGCTCGGCGATCGCGCCGACCCGCGTCGCCACGACGGGCAGGCCGGCCGCCATCGCCTCCAGCACCGCCCACGGCGTCGCGTCGGCCTGCGTCGGCAGGGCGAAGGCGTCGGCCTCGGCGTAGAGGTCGCGCAGCCGCGCGGAGCGGGCCTCGACGCCGCGGTGGACGCGGACCGCGGCCGTCTCCTCGACCGCGTCGCCGCTGACCACGTCGAGGACGGCGTCGAGCCCGGGCCGCCGAGGCCGCCTCGATCAGCAGCGGCAGGCCCTTGCGCTCGACGTCGTTGCCGACGAAGAGGACGCGCAGGGGGCCCTGCCGCTCGGCGTCCCGGCGCTCCGCCGCCTGCGCCCACCAGGCGGCGTCGAGCGCCGGGGTGGATCGTCGCCAGGCGGGCCGCGTCGATCCGTAGTCGCGCTGCAGCGCCTCCGTCGTCCACTCGGTCCAGGCGATGACCCCCGCCGCGGCGGCGATCGCGCGGCGCTCGAGCCGCGCAAGCAGCCTGTCCTGCAGCGGCGAGAAGCGGTCGCGCGGCCGCCGTACTCGAGCGCGGTGAACTGGCGCACGGTCGCGTCGATCGAGAGAACGCAGGGCAGGCGGCGCATCGGCCGGCGGCTGAGCAGGGCCGAGGCCTGGGTGGTCAGCACCGCCGCGTCGACCGTGCCGATGTGGCGCTTGAGCAGGCGGCGCGCCTGCCAGGACCAGCGCAGCCGCCAGCGCAGCTCGTAGAGGTCGGCGTCGCCGATCCGCCGCCAGCGGCGCAGCAGCAGCCGCGCTAGGCGGCCCGGCGGGGGCACCGTCGCGAAGCTGGCCTCGACCGCCGGGTTGGCGGCCAGGGTGGCCTCGATCTGGGCGGCCATCGTGCGGTGGCCGAGCACCCCCTCGTCGACGAAGAGCAGCCGCGGCGGCCTGGCGTCGCTCACCTCGCGCCGGCCTCCACCGGGCTCGGCGGGCCCCCCTCGACCAGCCGCTCGGCCAGCTCGGCGACCGCGGCGGCGTCGAAGCGCTCGCGGGCGCGACCGCGCGGCCAGCTCGCCCTCGCGTCGCACCCGCTCGGGGTCCCCCTCATAGCGGCGCAGCGCCGCGGCCAGCGCCCGGGGTCGTTCTCGGGCGCGGCGATCGCGCCGAACTCGGGCTCGATCAGGCCGGCGACGCCCTCGGCGCCGGTCGACAGGCAGGGCCGCTCGGCGAGCATCCCGAGGATCACCGCGCGCGGGCGCCCTCGGTCGGGCTGGGGCAGAAGGCGCAGACGTCGAAGGCGAGAGAACATCGCCGGCGTCGCTGCCGGGGGTCGGGAGGAAGTGGGCGCGGGCGCCGAGCGGCTCGGCCCGCTCGCGCAGCGCCGCCTCGGTCTCCCCGCGCCGGCGAGGATCAGGTGGGCGCGCTCGTCGAGCCGCCACGGCGTCGATCACGACGTCGTTGCGCTTCTTGGGGTGGAAGCGCGAGATGCAGCCGACGACGAAGGCGCCGGGGGGGATCCCCAGCTCGGCGCGGATCCGCGCCCGGCCCTCCGCGGTGAAGCGGATCTCGTCGGTGCGCAGCGCGTTGGGCAGGACGATCACCTGTCCGGGTCGACGCCGGCGTCGAGGACCGATTGCCGCGTGCCCTCCGAGACCGCCATGACCGAGCGACGGCCTCGCGCGGCGGCCGCGGCGTAGAGCCGGCGCCCGGCGGGCCGCGGCCGCAGCGGAGCGGGACCGGCCCCCACTCGGCCCAGACGACCGCGGGGCGGAGCCGGGCCGGGAGCCGCGGCGCCAGCAGCTGCTCCTTCTTGTAGTGGAGCAGGAGCACGTCGTAGGGCAGCTCGGCCTCGAGCGCCGCCCGCAGCCGCCGCCGCAGCGCCGGCCAGCGCAGGCGAGGCCGCGGCCAGGAGCGCACCGAGAGCTTCGGCCCGAGCTCCAGCGGGCGCACCTCGACCCGGGTGTCGCGGCCGATCGCCGGCAGTCGCTGAGCATCACCGCTTCGTGTCCGCGCGCCGACCAGCGCGTCGAGCAGCTCGACCGCGGCGAACTCGGCGCCGCCCGGGGCGGCGCCGCGTCATCACCGAGACGATCTTTCTCAAGGCGCCAGCCGCCGCTCGAGCGCCTCGATCGAGTACTCGCGCTCGGCCAGGGCGCGGCCCGCGCGCGCCAGCGGGTTGCCGCGCGCCGGGTCGAGCGCCTCGAGCAGCGCGGCGGCGAACGCCGGGCCGTCGCCGGCTCGGCCTCGACGTAGTGCTCGCCGGCGTCGACGTCGAGGCCGGCGGCGGCGCGCGGCGTCGCGGCGACCGGCACGCCGAAGGCGAGCGCCTCGACGAACTTCAGCGGCGAGCCGCCGCCTTTCAGCAGCGGCACGGCGACGCAGCCGGCCGCCGCGTAGAGGGCCCCGAGGTCGGGCACGAAGCCGCGGATCTCGACTCGCGCGATCGGCGGGCTCGGCGCGGTCGCTCTCCCTTGCCGGCGACGACCAGGCGGACGTCCGGGGCCTGCTCCCAGAGGCTCGGCATCGCCTCCTCGAGCAGGAAGCCGCATCGCTTCGCGGTTCGGCTCGTAGGTGTGGTCGGCGACGAAGAGGACCACCGGCTCGCCGTCGCGCGGCGGCACCGGCTCGATCGCCGCGACGTCGACGACGTTGGGCACGAGGCGGAGCCTGGCCGCTGGAGCGAGCGCCGCGGCGCCCTCCATGTCGACCGGGGAGACCATCCACGACTCAGCGTAACGCTCGAGCAGGAGCCGCTCGAAGCGCCTCAGAGCGCCGTGGACGATGCGCTCACGTCCTCGAGCCCGTGGCGGAAGGCGGACTCGAGGTTGTGGGCGCTGTAGATGGTCGGGCGGCGGCGCGGCGAGGGGCAGGAGCGCCGCCGCGGCGACCGGGCCGTCGGCGATGACCCGGTCGTCGGTTCCGGCGATCTCCTCGACGATTGCCGGGACTCCGGGCCAGATCCCCCGTGCGAAGTCCTTCGGAACGCCGCTGAGCCTGGCCCTCAGGTAGGCCGGCGCCCGCTCGAGCCTCGTCGGCCGCTCGACCCGGTGGAGGGTGACGTCCGCGAGGGCGCGGTAGGCGGGGTCCGGCTGCGTCGGCGCCGAACGCCCCGTAGACGAAGTCCACCGGGCCGCTGGCGGCGAGCGCGCGGACGATCCCGTAGGTGCGCCGCGCCCGTCCCGAGTCGAGGGTGGGGGTGAACGAGGTCGCCAGGATGGTTCGCATCGACGCCTAGTCTTCCCGGATGGGGGACGGATGGAGCGCCCCGGCGTGTCGGGTCGCTCAGCCGCGGTACTGCTGCATGGCGCTGCGGAGGATCGAGTAGGCGGGCTTCGGCGTGCCGTCCTCCCGCAGAAGGCCGAACTGCTCGCTCGCGATCGCGTGCTTTCGGTGCCGCGGTCGCGAAGCTGGAAGACGAGGAACATCTCGATTCCCCAGTCCTTGCGGCTGACGACCGCATTCAGCATCTCCTGCAGGTGCTGGGCCTGGACCGACTCGCTGACGCACTCTTCGCCGCAGGCTCGCGGTCGACTCGCCGTACTCGGTGATGTCGATCGGCTTCGACCCGGCGCCGTGGTAGATCATCCGGGCGCGCAGGGTTTCGATCCGCTCGAACGGGCCGTTGCCCCCGTCTTCCGCCGGGTCGTGGCCGTACCAGTAGGGGTGGTCGGCGAAGGCGTAGAAGAGCGAGTTCAGGTTCGGGATGCGGGCGTAGAGGGTGTCGATCCAGGAGGTGTTCTGCCCGTAGATGTAGCTGGGGAGGATCACCTTGACCGGCACCCCGAGCTGGGCGACCGCTTCCAGGGTCGGCCGAACCGTGTCGGCGTAGTCGGCTCGCGGACATCGTCCCGAAGTAGGGCTCGTTGCCGAGCTCGATCGAGGTGATCGCATAGCGCGATTCGTCGAGTTCGGGGTGATTGGCCCAAAACGTCCCGCCGGGCCCCCAGTAGCGGATGAATTCGACGACGAAGTTCGCGGTAGTGGGTCGCGTCGCCGATGTCGTTGCCGCCGAGCAGCGCGAGGACGCGGGTGTGGATTTCGGTCGCGGCGGCGAGCATCTGCTGTTCCTCGGAGCTGACGGGGTTGTCGAGGTCCCATTCATGGCGGGTGACCGGAGCGTTGAGGGCCTCCCTGTCCTGGATCTCTTCTTCGGTCCAGCCCGCGTAGTGGCCGTCGATCCCGACCGCGAGCGGCGCCGGGCTCGGCGTGACCGATGCCTGCCTGGCGCGTGCCCGGTTCCGCGAGCGGCGCAGCCTCGAGAGGCAGGCGCGGCGGATCGACCGGCTGCGGGCTGCCCTGCGCTTCGGCTTGGCGATCAGACGAGTCGTCCGCATCGCCTTGAATCTGCAGCGTCGCCGCGAGTCCCCGCTGACCGGCTGCCCACCGCGCTCGCCTGAGCGATGTGCGTGGCGGCTCCGGCCGGCGTTGCGAAGAAGGCCGGTGCGGCGGCGAGGGCGATCGCGAGAACTGCGACGGGTGACGGGAAGGCGAAACTCCATCCCGACCGGTCATCGGGCGATCCGTCGGCGGCCGGGAATTCGGGTCGGACTGGACGGATGTTCGATCGGAACAGGCGCCCTGCAGAGGTCTGCGTCGGCGGCGCTACGGGGTGTTGCTGTAGCGCCCGGCGAACGGGTCCTCGAAGGCGCCGGCCTCGAGCCCGGCCGCGATCTCGCGCACGCCGTCGGGGACCCGCATCTGCGGCTCGAAGCCGAGCCGCTCGCGGACCTTCCCGAAGGCGACCTTGTAGTCGCGGGGGTCCTCGTCGCGGTGGACGTAGCTGACCCTGCCGCTGGGGATCTCGGCGGTGATGATCTCGACCAGATCGAGCTTGCGGTAGTTCTCGTCGCTGTCGCCGACGTTGAAGACGTCGTTGCCGACCTCGTCCGGGCCCCGCGTCGAGGGCCATCACGATCCCCTCGCGGCGTCGCGGACGTGGACGTAGGGGCGCCAGAACTGCTCGCCGAAGACCTCGAGGTCGCGATCGGCCCAGAGTTCGCGGGTGAACTCGTTGACCGTGAGGTCGAACCGCATCCGCGGCGCGACTCCGTAGACGGTGGCGAATCGCAGGCAGGTGGGGCGCAGCGTGCCCGAGCCGTCGGAGAGGAGCATCTTCTCGATCTCGACCTTCTGTTCCGCGTAGAGGGAGACCGGGGCCAGTGGGGCGTCCTCGTCGACCGGGACCTCGGGATCGGCCATCCGCCCGTAGTTGGAGCAGGTCGAGGCGAAGATCAGGTGCTCGACGCCGGCTCCCTCGGCGTCTTCGACGAGCCCCTTCGTCGCCTCGACGTTGGTTCGCCGAGCCAGATCCGGGTCGCGCGCGCAGGCCGGGTCGCCGACGATCGCCGCCAGGTGGACCACCGCGTCGACGCCGGCGACGGCGCTCCGGCGGAGGTCTGAGTCGCCGATGTCACCGATCCGGATATCCGCTCCGAGCCCGCTGAGCGCGTCTGCGATGTCCTCCTGCCCGTGCAGGAGGGAGTCGAGGACGCGGACCTCCCGCCCTCCGTCGAGCAGGGCTTCGACGACCGCGGCGCCGACGTAGCCGGCCCCACCGGTGACCAGGACGGGCCCGCTCAAGCTTCTGCCTCGTGCTCTTTCACGTAGCGCTCGACGAGCGTCTTGAAGCGGTCGCGGAAAGCCGCAGCGCTGAAACCCTGCGCATGCGCTCTTATCGCCTCCGGGTCGAAGCGGCCGAAGTCCTCGTCTCGCAGGGGCTCGGCCAGGGCGGCGGCGTCTTCACCATCGACCAGGACCCCGGTTCGGCCGTCGATCACGGTCTCGGTCGCGCCGCCCCTTCCGACCGCGACGACCGGGCGCCCGGCGGCCTGGGCCTCGACGGCCGCGATTCCGAACTCCTCGACGTTTGGCACCACGAGCGCCACGCAGCGAGCATAGAGATCGGCAAGGCGATCATCGTCGACGCCGCCGAGGAACTCGACCTCGGCCTCGGGATGCGACTCGCGCAGGCGCGGAAGGTCCGGCCCGTCGCCGACGATCTTGATCGGGCGGCCCGCCATCCGGGCTGCCTCGATCGCCACCTCGACCCGCTTGTGCCGCACGATCTGGCCGACGAAGAGGACGTAGTCCTCGGGCTCGGCGATCGAGAAGCGCTCGACCGCGACCGGCGGGTGGACGATCTCCGACTCGACCCCGTAGATCTCCTCGATCCGTGCCTGGGTGATCGCCGAGTTGGCGACGAAGCGGGTGACCCTGGACGCCGCCCTGCGGTCCCAGGCGCGGATCCGACCCAGGGTCCGGTCGAGCAGCGGCCTCGTGATCCGCGGCGCCTCCGCAAGCGCCCTGTCGCGCTCGAACCAGGCGTAGCGGAAAGGGCTGTGGCAGTAGCAGACGTGGAGAGCCCCGGGGTCCGGCCGGACCCCGAGCGCGAAGGCGCTGCTGCTCGAGACGACGGGATCGTGGCCACGCACCGGGAGGCGCTCGACGGCGCGGGGGAAGAACGGCAGCAGATAGCGGAACCCGCGCTGGCGGGTGCCGAGCCGCTGCAGGTTGGAGGTGTGCACCTCGCGCCCGGCGAAGCCCGAGGCGACCGCGTCGGCGTCGTAGAGCAGCGTGTAGATCGGGGCCTCGGGCCAGCAGGCCGCGATCTCGGCGAAGGTGCGCTCGGCCCCCCGCATCACAAGCAGGTAGTCGTGGGCTAGCGCGAGTCGGGAGCCGCTAGTAGGCGCCACGCCCCGAGATGACCGCCGGGAGGGTGGCGAGGAGGATCTCGATGTCGCGCGCGAGCGACCAGCCGGCGACGTACTGGTAGTCGAAGCGGACCATCTCCTGGAAGGGGTTCTGCGAGCGGCCGTAGACCTGCCAGGGGCCGGTCAGGCCCGGTCGCAGCTCGAGCCGGCGCAGGTGCCAGTTCTCCTCCAGCGCCGCGGTCTCGGGGAAGATCAGCGGCCGGGGGCCGACCAGGCTCATCTCGCCCTTGAGGACGTTGAAGAGCTGCGGCAGCTCGTCGAAGCGAGGCGCGGCGGATGAAGCGGCCGACGCGGGTGATCCGCGGGTCCCTGCGGATCTTGAACATGACCCCGTCCGTGGCTTCGTTGAGCTCCGCCATTTCCTTCTTGCGCTCCTCGGCGTCGGCGTACATCGAGCGGAACTTGATCATCTGGAAGCTCGTGTTCCCGCGGCCGGCGCGCGGCTGGCGGAAGAAGACCGGCCCGCGCGACTCGAGCTTGATCGCGATCGCGATCGCGATCATCAGCGGCGAGAAGCACGGCGATCAGCAGCGCCGAGCCGACGACGTCGAGGACGCGCTTGGCGGCCATCGAGGCCGAGGTCAGGACCGGGGCGCCGATCGAGAGCAGGGGCAGGCCGCCGACCTGGTCGAGGGCGCGGACGCCGTCGAGGAACTCGAACAGGCGGGGGACGACGTCGACCGAGACGCCGGCGTCGCGACAGGCCCGGATCGCCTCCAGCAGCTGTTCGTGGCTGGCGCGCGAGAAGGCGATGATGACGCGGTCGATCTGCTGCAGTCGCGATCACCTCGGCGAGGTCATCGAACCGGCCCAGCCACGGCAGGTCGGGGCTGCCGACGTCGTGGACCTCGTCGTCGATCATCCCGACCGGGACGAGGCCGAACTGGGCGTTGTTGTTGAGTTTGGCGACGACCTGGCCGGCGACGACGCCGGAGCCGAGGATCAGGGTCCGCTGGCGCAGGTCGGGATCGCGGTGGAGGCCGGAGCGGACGATCGCGCGGGCGATGCCGGTGAAACCGGCGATGCCGGCGACAGTGAGGAAGGTCAGCATCACCTCGTTGCCGACACCCAGCGCCATGGCGGTCCCGAACAGGGGCCAGGTGATGAGGAGGACGGCGACGAAGCCCCGCGGGATCTCGGTGACGGCGGAGGCCCAGGAGGCGAGCTGGTCGCTGCGATAGAGGCCGATGCTGAAGGCGGCGAGGGGCCAGAGGGCGGTCGCGCAGAGGACGAAGACGAGGCCCTGCTAGGTCTGGAGGCCGAGCGCGATGACGGCGACGCCGGCGGCGCAGAAGGCCGCGATCGAGTCGCCCATGTAGAGCATCCGCGCCAGCACGGCGCCACGCTGTTTCGCGCGGTTCGCCGCGCTGTGCCCGGGGACGCCGTCAGGCTCGCCGGTCGGAACCGGCGATCGGGGCCGTAGCTGCTGTGTGGGTGGCTGTTGAGCTCTCCATTGTTTCGTCAATCCGGTCAGGCGATGTCCTGTATCGGCACTCCGCGTGTCTCGCGATGACGGATCTGGGTGGCGATTTGTTGCACCGGACCGAAAACGCCCACCACCGAGGCTGTGACCAGGGATTTCTCCGTCGCAATGCAGGCCGTTGCTCGCGGGCACGACGGAGCTCTGACGGGACCTCGCTTAGAACATACGCTGGCAGATCGGAGAAATCTCCATACCCATTAGATTGATCGCGGACGATGTTATCTGGGCTGAACGCATACCCAAAATCCAATCGACCTCAGTATCCATCCCGATTACGTCGACCTCAGTATCCGTTCGCTAAGCACGGCAACTGTGATTGCGGACACGGAGCCGCAAGGTTCAATCGACGAATGTTCGATCGTCAGTGCGCTTCGTCGGAGGCGTGCGCCGGCGGGCGCGACTCCTCGGCCAGCGAGGTGATCTCGAGCGGCCCGTGGGCGGCGGCTTCGAGCACCTCGGTCGCCTCCTCGGCCGAGCGGGCGTAGAGCTCGACCAGCATGTGGACGACGATCCGCTCCTCGTCGTGCTTGTGGAAGCGGACGTGGGCGAAGAACTCGCGGACCCCGGCCTCGCCGAAGGCGCCGTAGGCGAGGAATTCGGCCGCCTCGGGCCCGGCGCAGCTCTCGACCCGCTCCTGGTCGACGGTGACCGTGCAGGAGGCGACCCACGGGGTGCCGGCGACCATCCGCTCCCAGCGATCCTCGATCGGGACGACCCGATCGTCCTGGAGGGTCAGGTGGGGCTGGTCGTGCATGCAGTCGAGGCACTGGACGACCGCTTCCTGGACCTCGTCGATGCCCTCGGCCGGGATCCCGGACTCGGGGTCGACGCGGCGGATCGCGTCGTAGTGGATCTGGATCTCGAGGTTCTGGGACCAGCAGCGATAGCAGCGCAGCCAGGCCGAGCGGTCCCCGTTCAACTCGCTCATCATCTGCCCATTGTCGCGCGCCGGGCGTCCGGGCGCCAGGATCGCGTGATCAGGCGGCGGCGCCGGCGGCGGCGCGGCGGTGGACGATCTCGACGATCTCGCCCATGATCCGGTTGATGTCGAAGTCCTTCGGCGTGTAGACGCCGTCGACCCCGGCCTCGCGCAGCCGCTCGGCGTCGGCCGGGGGGATGATCCCGCCGACGACGACCGGGACGTCGCTGCCCTCGTCGCGCAGCCGGCGGACGACCTCGGGGATCAGCTCGAGGTGCGAGCCGGAGAGGATCGAGAGGCCGACGACGTCGACGTCCTCCTGCAGGGCCGACTCGGCGATCTCCTCCGGGGGTGAGGCGGATCCCCTGGTAGACGACCTCCATGCCGCTGTCGCGGGCGCGGAGCGCGATCTGCTCGGAGCCGTTGGAGTGGCCGTCGAGCCCCGGCTTGCCGACGAGGATCTTGACCCGGTGCCCGAGCTCGGTCGAGACCTCGTCGACGCGGCCGCGGATCTCGGCCAGCTGGTCGCGGTCGGCGGGCGGGGCGGCGCCGTCGACGCCGGTCGGGCCGCGGTAGGCGCCGAAGGTCTCGCGCAGCGCCGCCGCCCACTCGCCGGTGGTGGCGCCGGCCCTGGCCGCCTCGATCGTCGCCGGCATCACGTTCTCGTCCTCGGTGGCGGCGACCCGGGCCAGCTCTTCGAGCGCCCCCCGCACGGCCCTCTCGTCGCGAGTCGCCTTCCAGACCTCGAGCGCCTTCGACCCGCTCGCGCTCGACCTCGGGGTCGGGGGTGAGGATGCCGCCGTCGGCGCCGGCGGTCAGCGGCGAGTCCTCGGTCTCGGTGAAGCTGTTCTGCCCGATCACCTTCAGCTCGCCGGACTCGATCCGGCCGACCCGCTCGCGGTGGGACTCGACCAGGCGGGCCTTCATGTAGGGGACGGCGGCGACCGCGCCGCCGTGCTCCTCGACGACCGCCATCTCGGCCCGGGCGCCATCGATCAGCTCCTCGACCAGGCCGTCCATCACCTTCGAGCCCTCGAAGATGTCGGGGTACTCGAGCAGGTCGGTCTCGTTCGCCAGCACCTGCTGGATCCGCAGGCTCCACTGCTGGTCCCAGGGGCGGGGGAGCCCCATCGCCTCGTTCCAGGCCGGGAGCTGGATCGCGCGGGCGCGGGCGTCGCGGCTGAGGGTCACGGCGAGGGCCTCGAGGACGATCCGCTGGATGTTGTTCTCCGGCTGGGCCTCGGTCAGGCCGAGGCTGTTGACCTGGACCCCGTAGCGGAACCGCAGCATCTTCTCGTCGGTGACGCCGTAGCGCTCGCGGCCGATCTCGTTCCAGATCCGGCCCATCGCCCGCAGCTTGGCGATCTCCTCGATCAGCCTGATGCCGGCGTTGACGAAGAACGAGATCCGGCCGAAGACCTTCGGGAAGTCGGCGTCGGCGACCTGGCCCCGGGCCTTGACCTCGTCGAGGACGGCGATCCCGGTCGAGATCGCGTAGGCGATCTCCTGGACCGGCGTCGCCCCGGCCTCCTGCAGGTGGTAGCTGCAGATGTTGGTCGGGTTCCAGCTCGGGACCTCGTTGACGGTGAAGGCGACCATGTCGGCGATCAGCCGCATCGAGGGCTCGGGCGGGAAGGCGTAGGTGCCGCGCGAGAGGTACTCCTTGATGATGTCGTTCTGGGTCGTGCCCTTGAGCTTGGAGCGGTCGACCCCGTTCTCCTCGGCGACCGTGATGTAGAGGCCGAGGAGCCAGGCGGCGGTCGCGTTGATCGTCATCGAGGTGTTCATCTCGTCGAGCGGGATGCCGTCGAACAGGGCGTGCATGTCGCCCTTGTTCGCGATCGAGACGCCGACCTTGCCGACCTCGCCGCGGGCGAGGATGTGATCGGGGTCGTAGCCGGTCTGGGTCGGGAGGTCGAAGGCGACCGAGAGGCCGGTCTGGCCCTTTTCCAGGTTGCGGCGATAGAGCTCGTTCGAGCGCCGGGCGTCGGAATGGCCCGCGTAGGTGCGCATGACCCACGGGCGATCGGGCTCTGGCAGGCGGTGCTCGGACATCGTTCCCAATGATATTTGCGCGCCGCAGAAAAACTGCGTTCATCGGTCACGCCGCGCATCTTTTCCCAGGGGCGGTGTTTAGGCTCCGACGATGCGTTTTCTGCGGAAAGCAGCGGTTTTGGCAGTGCTCGCGGGCGCGCTCGGCGCCGCCAGCGGCCGCGATGGCGGCCCCGATCGGCGTCTACCAGAACCCGATGGGCAACGACGCCCAGCGCGAAGCGCTCCGCAAGCTGGACGGGGACAGCTGCAATCGCGGCGGCTCCGAAGACGCGCTGCGGATCACCCTCGGCAAGCGGACCAGCGAATGCTCCTACCGGACGCCGGTGATCGGCCGCGACCTCGAAATCGGGGCCACCGCCCGGCTCCTGAGCGGGACGCCGAAGGCCCTGCGCAAGAAGGCCTTCCTCGCGCTCGACCTGCGGGCCGGGGAAGAGGGGCCCACTACCAGCTCGCGGTCTACCCGCTGCAGCGCAAGGCCCAGCTCCGCGCCAGCCTCCCCGACGGCAGCCTCGAATACCTGAAGATCGCCAAGGGCGTCGCCGCGATCAAGGGGGTCAACGAACCGAACGAACTGCGGCTGCGCGCCTTCAACGTCACCAGCGGCCCGGACAAAGGCTCCTGCCACCTGCTCGCCTTCGTCGGCAGCGAACTCGTCGCCGACGTCACCGACGATGCGGCCGGCGAACTGCAGGGGCGCGCCTCCGCGGTCTGGCTCGGGGCCTCGAAGTCGGCCAAGGGCCTGGTCGGGAGCTTCGACGACCTCGTCGTCCGGGTTCCGAACCCGTTCGAATAGTCACGCCATAATTCGGTCGGTGTCGACGGAGACCATCGAGCGTCCGCGTCAGGCCGGCCCGGGGGAGGGGCTGGGCGGCGAGTGGCGGGTGATCGTCCGCAACGACAACCACAACACCTTCGACCACGTCGCCCGGACGCTCGCCGGCGTCCTCCCCAACACGAGCCTCGACCAGGGCCACGCGATCGCCGAACAGATCCACAACACCGGGCAGGCGATCGTCTGGACCGGCCCCCGGGAGACCGCCGAGCACTACTGGCAGCAGCTCGAGTCGGCCGGCCTGACCATGGCCCCGCTCGAGCGGGCCTGAGGGAGGACATTCTGGTGAAAGCAGCGCTGCGCAGCGCCCTTCGGAAAAGCGAATCCCTGACAAGGGCGGTCATTTGGGTAGGAGGGCGGTTGCAATCGCTGCGCGACAGCCGACTCTCATATCGAGAGCGGTGGTCCAAACGCCGCTCTCTCGAGGCCGGTTACTGGTATGACACGCTTGTCGCCTCCGACGCACGTGAGCGCTTCGCCGAACGCCTCGACCCGAAGGCGGAAATCACCGGCAAAGCTTTGCGCCGCGCGGTGAAGGAGATCCAACGCGAGGATGTCTCGATCCTCGACGTCGGCTCCGGGCCCTTGACCTCCGTCGGCAAGACCTACCCGGGCAAGCGGATCCAGCTGACCGCAGCCGATGCCCTCGCCGATGAATACGTGGAGGCCATGCGCAAATCGGGCGTCGAGCCTCTGGTCACTCCGGTCGCTGTCGCCGGCGAGGACGTGACCTCACACTTCGGGGGCCGAAGCTTTCGACATCGCTTTCATGGCGAACGCCCTTGATCACACCGCGGACCCGATCCTGGTCCTCAGGAACCTGGTCGACGTCACGAAGGCGGATGGGCGCATAGCGCTGCGCCACATGAAGAACGAGGGAGAGAGGAACAGCTACTTCGGAATCCACTTCTGGAACATCGAATGCCGGGACGACCGGTTCGTGATGTGGAACCGGGAGGCCACTCACGACGTTGCCACCGAGCTGGCCGATTGTGATGTCGAGTGCTGGTCGGACGGCCCCAAAGATTCGAGGTGCTGATCCGGCGTCGCTAGCGGCTACTCGGAGTAGACGATCGTGCTCCAGGCGGGGAGGATCGGCAGGTCGTGCATGTCGATGATGCTGGCGCGGGCCGCCTCGATCTCCTCCGAGTACCAGTAGCGTTCGAAGTCGACGCGGCTCTCCCAGACCGACTCCTGCCGGAACGAGAGCGGGTCGTCGATCGAGCGGGTCAGCGACCAGCTGCTGGCGCCGTAGGCGGGCATCTTCGCCGCCGCCGGCTCCCAGAGGTCGAGCCAGCGGTCGGCCCGGAACGGGGCTATGTGCCACTCGAGTGTGCAGACCTCGCCCATCAGCAATCCTCCTTCGTCCTCATGCTCCGACCTCCGCCCGGATCGCGCCCGGGCCGTCGACGTTTCTGCCGTCCTCGTCGGACTCGGCGCCGACCAGGATCGAGATCTTGCCGAGGTGCTTGTTTTCGTGCAGAAGCTGGTGGGCCTCGGCGACCCCGTCGAAGTCCATCGTTTTCCAGATCACCGGCCGGACCTTGCCCTCGGCCATCAGCTGGTTGGCGCGCATGCACTCGTAGGCGTTGGCGAAATGGGAGCCGATGATCTGCTTCTGGCGCATCCAGAGGTAGCGGACGTCGAAGTCGAGCTGGAAGCCCGAGGTGGCGCCGCAGATGACGACTTTGCCGAACGGCTTGACGACGAACACCGAGGTCGGGAAGGTGGCGCGGCCGACGTGCTCGAAGACGATGTCGGGAGCGTCGCCGAGGATCTCTTTGACCCGCTTCGCGAACCCGCGCGATGCCTTGAAGCGCTCCTTGTCGGCGGCGGGGTCGGCGAGGTTCTCGTCGGTCCGCATCATCTCGCCGAACTCGTTGCGGTCGATGTAGTCGACGGCGCCGAGCTGCTTGACGAGCTCGCCCTTCTCCGCCGAGGAGACGACCCCGACCGCGTTGGCGCCCGGCGGCCTTGCAGAGCTGGGTCGCGAAGACGCCGAGGCCGCCGGCGGCGCCCCAGATCAGGACGTTGTGGCCGGGCTGGAGCTTGCACTGGTCGATCAGCATCCGGTAGGCGGTGAAGTAGGTGAGGCCGTAGGCCGAGGAATCGACCCAGGAGAGGTTCTGCGGGCGCGGCAGCAGCTGCTGGGCCTGGACCTTGGTGAACTGGGCGAAGGAGCCCCAGGTCGTCTCGTATCCCCAGATCCTCTGGCTCGGCGCGGCGAGCGGGTCGAGGCCGTGGACCTCGACGTCCTCGTAGGAGGCCTGGTTGCAGTGGATCACGACCTCGTCGCCGGGCTTCCAGCGGGTGACGCCCTCGCCGACCTTCCAGACGATCCCGGAGGCGTCGGAGCCGCCGATGTGGTGGCCGTACTCGGGGTGGTCGCCGTAGCCGAAGACCGAGACCGGTTTGCCGAGGGCCGCCCAGACGTTGTTGAAGTTGACCCCGGCGGCCATCACCCGGACGACGACCTCGAACGGGCCGGGCTCCGGGACCTCGATCTGCTCGAGCTGGAAGGCGTCGGTCGGCTCGCCCTCGCGCTCCTGCCGGATCACCCACGCCGCCATCGTCTCCGGGAGAGTCCCGGGCTCCACGTCCAAATTCGCGACTGCGCTGGTGTCGACTGCCAAACCGGCTCCTCCGAGGATTGAGTGACTGACCGGCGGCAATCCTAGATCAGAAAAGCCCGAGGCCGCGCCTCAGGCGGCGTCGCTCTCGGGCGGCGCCTCGCGCAGCTCCGGTGCCGAGATCGCCCGGACCGTGATCTCGACCGGCTCGGGGGCCTCGATCTCCTTGCCCGCGGCGACGCCGAGGCTCTCGACCTTCCGCAGCTGGGGCAGCAGCCTCCGCTCCATCGAGCCGATCGCCGTGTCGTAGGCGCCGGCCGCCGAGGCGAGCCCCTTGCCGACTTTCTCGAAGTCGCCGAGGAACTTCGAGAAGCGCGCGTGGAGGGTGCCGGCCGCGTCGGCGATCTCCGCCGCCTCGGCGACCATCTGCTCCTGGCGCCAGCCGAGCTCCATCGTCCGCAGCAGGCCGATCAGCGAGGTCGGGCTGACGAGCAGCACGTTGCGGTCCAGCGCGTAGTCGAAGAGCGCGGGGTCGGCGCCGAAGGCGGCATGCAGGGCGGGCTCGTTCGGGACGAAGCAGATCACCAGGTCCGGTGTCTCCCCGGCCTTGAACTGGCCCTGGTAGTCCTTCGAGCTGAGCGCCCGGACGTGCTCGCGCGCCTGGCGGGCGTGGCGCTCGAGCTGGAGCCTGCGCTCGGTCTCGTCCTCGGCCTCCTGGGCGTCGAGGAAGGCTTCGAGCGGGACCTTGGAGTCGGCGACGAAGCTGCGCCCCTCGGGCAGGAGGAAGCGCGCGTCGGGCCTCAGCCTTCCGTCTTCGGTCTGAAGTGTCTCCTGCACCTCGAAGTCGACGTGCTCGGTCATCCCGGCGATCTCGACGCAGCGTCGGAGCTGGAGCTCGCCCCACTGACCGCGGGTCTGCGGCTGGCGCAGCGCCTTCTTCAGGCCGGCCGTCTCGGAGTTGAGGTTTCCGACCGTCTGGCCCAGCTGCTCGATCATCGACTTCGTCTGGAGGTCGATTTCGCCGCGCTGGCGGACCTCGGCTTCGATCTTCTCCTGGCCCTTGGCGATCCTCTCGGCCAGCGCCTTGATCTCGGCCTGGCGGGTCTCGAGGGTGGCCTCCGCGACCTTCGCGTCGACCTTGCGAGCCTCGTCGTTGACCCGCAGCAGGTCCTCGACCGCCTTCGAGGTGGCGGCCTGGATCGCCGGCCCGAGGTCAGGCGCCTCCTGGGGCTCCTCTCGCCGGGAGACGAGCGCGTAGATCAGTCCGCGGCCAGGACGACGACTGCGAATGCGAGTACGAGCGTCACCAAATCATCGTGACGAGCCGGTCAGACGGCACGTCCGATCTGAAATCAAACGTGCAGGCCGGCTAGGGCAGCAGCACGTCGTTCGAGGACGACGTGCGGTAGTCGCCGACGATGAGGCGGGTCGGCTTGGCGCTGGGGATGCCCGCGGCCTGGATCGTGTAGGTGCCGGCCTTGAGCGCCGCCTCGACCGATCCGTTGGCGTTGGCGACCATCGGGCCGGAGACGACCCGGGTTCCGGGGCCTCTGATCGACGAGCTTGGCGTCCTTGTCGGTGAGGTTGGCGGCGACCATGATCACGTCGAGGGGCCGGCTCGAGTGGACGCGGGGCTGGCTGGCGTCGCGGTTCTGCGGAATCTGGCTCGCGGGTTCGGGACCGGCGCCGACCTGTTTCGGCTGGACCGAGACGCTGGTGTCGGTGAGGATGACGCTGACCCGGGCCGAGGGCGTCGGCCGCGGGTCGTTGGCGTGTTCTTCCACGCCGCAGCCGGCGGCGCCCAGCGCGACGATCGCGAGCAGGACAAACCCGAGCGTCCCTCTGCCTCTCCAACCACCCATCGCGGCGGAATCTAGCCGAACGGCAAGTCGACAACGCGCGCCGTAACGCCATCTTCACCTACCGCGACCTCGACCCCCGGCTCGGCCTCGCGGCGGACGATCGCGAGCGCGATCGGCCCGCGGGCGGGGGAGAGGCAGGAGCTGCCGATGGTTCCGACCGTCTTCTCGCCCAGTCGGAGCTCGGCGCCGGGCTCGGCCGGGGCGCTCAGCTCGAGCCCCCGCAGGTGCCGGTTCGGCCGGCCCTTGTAGTGGAGGCGGGCGACCGGCTCCTGGCCGATGTAGCAGCCCTTGGTGAAGCTGATCGCGGCATCGACGATCCCGGCCTCGGCCGGCATCGTCTCGGCGCTCATCTCGGCGCCGAACCGCGGGGTTCCGGACTCGATCCGGACGATCTCGGCGGCGTCCTCGCTGACCTCGACGGCGCCGGCGGAGAGGGCGAGCTCGCGGGCGGCGGCCGCGTCGGCGGAGCGGACGAGCAGGTCGACGCCGACCGCGGTGGCGACGCCGAGGACGTCGATCCCCTCCCACTGACGAGAGCGCTGGGCGTGGACGGGCCCGAGGCCCTCGAAGCCACCGAGCTCGGCGGCGCGGGGCCCGATCAGCGAGAGGATCGCCCACTCCTCGCCGACGTCCTCGATCTCGACCTCGCGGCCGATGCTGTAGGTGCGCAGGTGGGAGAGGACGGTGGGGGTCGGGTCGGGCTCGAGGTCGATCCAGATGTGCACCGTCCGCGAGCCTGAGGACGCGCATGTCGGACTGCATGTGGCCCTTGCGGTCGAGGAGCGCCGCGTAGCAGCCCTCGGCCGGAGCCGAGCGCCTCGATGTCGTTGGTGAGCTGCCCCTGCAGGTACTCGGCGGCGTCGGCGCCGGTGACGAGGATCTTGCCGCGCCCGGAGCGATCGAGCAGCCCGCATTCCTCGCGCAGCTGGCGGTACTGGGCGTCGAGCTCGACTGTCGTCGCATCGGCCATCCGCTCCGATTCTACGAGCGCCCTGCCGCTCGGGTTGTTTAGACTCATCAAAACTTGTTTTCGATGAATCAAAAACCGGCAGGCGGCGCCGCGCTCGCGCCGATCCCCCAACACCGAGGCGATCGAGGACTACGCGAAGGCGATCTACTCGCTCTCGCGGGAGCGCGAGGGCCCGGTGCTGACCGGCGAGCTGGCCGACCGCATCGGCGTCACCCCGGCGACCGCGACCGCGATGCTGAAGCGGCTCGACGAGATGAGCCTGGTCGAGCACACCCTCTACAAGGGAGTCGTCCTCACCGAGGCGGGGGAAAAGGTCGCGCTCGAGGTGATCCGCCACCACCGCCTGATCGAGGCCTACCTCTCGGAGGCCCTGGGGATGCCCGACGACAGGGTCCACGAGGAGGCCGAGGTCCTCGAGCACTACATCTCCGAGGAGCTCGAGCTCCTGATCGCGGAGAAGCTCGGCGAGCCGAGTCACGACCCCCACGGCACCCCGATCCCCGGGCCCGACCTGCGGCCGCCGCCGGGAGAGGCGCGGGAACGATGAAAGCCGCCGCCACCCCCGGTGGTCGAGCCGACCGTCGAGGACGTGCTGCCGGGTGAGGCGGCCGTCGCCGAGGCCGCCCGCCGGACGCTCTCCGGTGAGACCAAGGGGCTGGGCAGGGTCTGGCCGTTTCTCGGCCCGGCCTTCATCGCCGCCGTCGCCTACATCGACCCCGGGAACTTCGCGACCAACATCGCCGGCGGCGCCAAGTTCGGCTACCTGCTGCTCTGGGTGGTGCTGGCGGCGAACCTCGTCGCGATGCTGGTCCAGACCCAGTCGGCGAAGCTCGGGATCGCGACCGGGAAGCAACCTCGCCGAGCTCTGCCGCGAGCGCTACTCGCGGCGGACCTCGATCGGGCTCTGGATCCAGGCCGAGATAGTGGCGATGGCGTGCGACATCGCCGAGGTCGTCGGCGCCGCCCTCGGCCTCAACCTGATCTTCGGGATCCCGCTCTTCCCGGCCGGCGTGCTCGCCGGGGCCGGGGCGTTCGCGATCCTCGCCCTCCAGCGGCTGGGGCTGCGCCGGCTCGAGGCCGGGATCACCGCGCTGGTCGGCGTCGTCGTCGCCTCCTTCGTCGTCGAGCTCTTCAACGCGAACCCCGACGGCGGGGAAGTCGCGAAGCACCTGGTCCTCCCGGGCCTCTCGGGCACCGAAAGCCTGCATCCTGGCGACCGGGATCGTCGGCGCGACCGTGATGCCCCACGTCATCTACCTGCACTCGGCGCTGACCCAGCGGCGGATCGTCGGCCGCGACGACGAGGAGAAACGGAGGATCCTGCGCTTCGAGAAGGTCGACGTCGTGATCGCCCTCTCGATCGCCGGGGTGGTCAACCTCTCGATGATGATCGTCGCCGCCGCCCTCTTCCACGAGGGCGGCCTGACCGGGATCGACTCGATCGAAGGGGCCTACGAAGGCTTCCAGGACCTCGTCTCGAACCGGGCCGCGACGATCTTCGGGGTCGCGCTGGTGGCGTCCGGGTTCGCCTCCTCCTCGGTCGGGACGATGGCCGGCCAGGTCGTGATGCAGGGCTTCATCCGCCGCCGGATCCCGATCTTCATCCGCCGCGCGATCACCCTCGCGCCGGCGCTGCTGGTCCTGGCGATCGGCTTCAACCCGACCGACGCCCTGGTCCTGAGCCAGGTGGTGCTCTCCTTCGGCATCCCCTTCGCGCTGGTGCCGCTGCTGCTGATCGCCCGCGACCGCGAGATGATGGGGTCGCTGGCGAGCCCGCCGTGGCTGAGCGCGGTCTGCGGCCTGTTCGCCGCGGTGATCATCGGCTTCAACGTCTTCCTGCTCGTCGATCTCGCCCTCTGATCATCTACGCTCTCGGCGTGGGATTGGCCGCGGATTTCCAACAGGTGCTCGACGGGCTTCCGTCCGACTGGACGGACCTCGAGCTCGACCTCCGGATCGGGGACGAGAGCGCCTACATCGACACCGCGGTCGCCCTCAGCCAGGTCAACGCGCAGCCCTACTCCGAATCGGACTGGGACTGGAGCCTGCTGGTCGCGAAGGACTTCGGCCACGCCGCCGCCGCCGAGTCGGTCCTCGGCGTCCTCGCCCGGCTCGACGAGGCGGGGGTCGCCGGGGAGCTCGCGGTCCGCGAGGTCCGCGAGGGCCGCTCCGAGATCGTCCAGATGTGGGGACGGCCGGAGAGCGTGCGCGAGGAGTTCCGCCAGCGCCGCGCGATCTAGTGGCCGCTCGCTGATGGCGAAGGTCGTCGCGGTCACCGCGGATCTGCTGCTCGGCAGCAAGGTCGAGGCGATGCTGAGCGCCGCCGGCCACGACGTGACCCTGTCCTGGTCGCTGGCCGAGGCCCACGCCGAGGAGGCGGACCTGGTGGTCGCCGACCTCGACACCGAGGACGCCGAGGCGCTGGTCGCGACCGGGGTGCCGGTGATCGGCTACTACTCGCACGTCGAGGTCGAGACCCGGCGCGCGGCCGAGGCGGCCGGGGTGCTGGTGATCGTCCCGCGCTCGCGGATGGTCCGCGAGCTGCCGGAGCTGGCCGCGTCGGTCCTCAGCCCGGAAGCCTGAACGCCGCTTCGACGTCGAGCGGGCGTTCGAGCAGGCCGTGCTCGAGGTCCCAGGCGGCCCATTCCTTCAGAACGCCCGGGGTCCAGCGGGGCGGGCTCGAGGTCGGGCCGCAGGAGCCGCAGCTGGGCGGCCTGGTCGCCGCGGTCGAGCGACGGGACCGATGCGAGGAGGTCGTCGAGTGCTTCGGCGGGGTGTTCGAATGCGAATCGGTAGCCGCGGGTGGTCGCTTCGACCATCTCGTCGACGAGGTCCGGGTCTTCGTCGATCGTCTTCTGGGAGGCGGTCAGGATCAGCTCCGGATAGGGCGGAGCCCCGTAGCGGTTGACCCTGAAGGCGTAGTTCGGGACGCCGCGCCTGGCGAGGGCGACGGACTCCGCGTTCCAGAACCCCGTCGCCGCATCGACCCTGCCGGCGGCGAGCGCCGAGACGGCGTTGAACCCGATCGTGACCCGGTGGACCTTCGCGGGGTCACCGCCGTCGCCGCGCACCTCGGAGTCGACGACGGCTTCGTCGGAGGGCAGCCCGGTGACGCCGACGGTGCGGCCGACGAGCTCGCGGGGCCGGTCGACCGGGCCGGCGGTCGGCGCGATCACCGCCGCCAGCGGGCGCTGGACGATCGCCATCGTGCCGACGATTTCGAGGCCCTGCTCGCGGGCGATCCCGAGGTCGTGGATGTCGAGGATCGCGAAGTCGGTGCGGCCGGCGGCGAGGAGTTTCGGCACCGCCCCGGGGTCGCCGGGCTGGCGAATCTGGAGGTCGAGGCCGGCGTCGTCGTAGTAGCCGCGGCGCTCCGCCGCGTAGATCCCGGAGTGGACCGCGTTGGGCGTGAAATCGAGCAAAAGCGTCGCGCCATTCGGCGCGCCCGGTTCCGCGCCGGCCCCGCAACCGGCGCCGCCGGCGAGCGCGAGGACGGCCGCCAGCAGCGCGACAGCCAGTCTCATTTCGCGGGGAAACCTAGTCGTTTCTCGATTCCGGTTAGACTGCCGCCCGCAAAACCCACTTGGAATCAAGGGATAAGAGGAGGGGTTACAGAGTGCAGGAACGAGGACTTGCGGCATATCTCGCCGAGTTGATCGGCACTTTCCTTCTGGTGTTCTTCATCGTCAGCGTTGTCGTGCTGTTCGTTGCCACCGGAAGCCAGGCGCAGTTCGGATCGGACTTCGCTGTCGTAGGTCTCGTCCACGCGTTTCTTCTGTTTGGGCTGATCGTCATGTTCGGCGTCGTCAGCGGCGGCCATTTCAACCCGGCCGTGACACTGGCGGCGGCGGCGATCAAACGGATCAACCCGATCGACGCGCTGATCTACATCCTGGCCCAGCTCTCCGGCGGTGTGCTCGGGGCGCTCCTGGCCAAGCGATTGCTGATCGACGAGGGGAGGGCCACGCATTACGGCGCCGCCCAGGTCAGCAGTTTGCTCGGGGGCAACTTCGAGGGGATGATCGTCGAGGCGATGGGCACCTTCTGCCTGGTCCTCGTGATCCTCGCCGCGGTCTATTCGAAAAAGAGCTTCAAGGAGTGGGCGCCGCTTGCGATCGGCACCACGCTTGGCTTCATCGTCATGGTCGGCGGCCCGCTGACCGGAGGCTCCTTCAACCCGGCCCGCTGGTTCGGCCCGGCGCTCGTCGCCAACGAGTGGGGCGGCGTCTGGCCCTACCTCGTCGGCCCGATCGTCGGCTCGCTGCTGGCGGCCGCCGTGTTCAGGTTCGTCCTCGAGGCCGGCGGTGTCTCGCCGACCGAGCCGCCCGAGCCGGTGAAGAAGTCACCGAGCCCCGAGCTCGAGCGCGTCGTCGAAACCGGCGACCGCGGACTGAGCCTTTCCGTCTGAGTAGTCCGCCGGGCCCGCTCGGGCCCGGCGGTTGCTTCCAGTAGCGTGATGGGCGTGCGCCGGGTCACCTTCTCTCGGAATTACACGCTCTCCCTCTCGCGCACCTGCCAGTGCTACTGCAAGTACTGCGCGTTCGCGACGAGGCGCGCCCACATCCATCCGCCGGAGGAGGTCGAACGCCGGCTCGAGGAGGCGGTGCGGCGCAACGCGAAAGAGCTGCTGGTCCTCACCGGCGAGCGCCCCGAGGTGAACCCGGAGGTGGCGGAGCGCCTCGCCGATTGGGGGCACCCCGACTTCACCTCCTACGTCGTCTGGGCCTGCGAGCGGGCGATCGAGCGGGGCATCCTGCCCCACACGAACATCGGCGTCCTCGGGCGCGAGGACCTCGCCAGGCTGCGCGAGGTCACGGCCTCGCAGGGGCTGATGCTCGAGTCGATCTCCGAGCGGCTGATGGAGACCGTCCACGCCGGCTCCCCGACCAAGCATCCGGCGCGGCGCCTGGAGACGATCGAGATCGCCGGCGAGCTGAAGATCCCGTTCACCTCGGGGATCCTGGTCGGCATCGGCGAGACCGAGGACGAGCGCGTCGAATCGCTCGAAGCGCTGGCGGACGTCCACAACCGCCACGGCCACCTCCAGGAGGTGATCCTCCAGAACTTCGTCCCGCACCCCCGCTACTACGGGCAAGAGGTCGCCGACATCGCCGATGAGGCCTCTCGTCAGAGGTGGGGAAACGGGAATGCCGGGCATCCCCCCTCGGAGCAACAGCTGTGGACGCTCCGTCAGGGGGACGCCCCATCCCCGGAGCCCCCGCTGCCGGAGCTGGGCCACGCCGGTCACCGTCGACGACATCAAGCGGCTGATTGCGCGAGTGCAAGCGGTTGATGCCGGATGTGGGGATCCAGGTGCCGCCGAACCTGTCGGAGGCGTTGGCCCGAGCTCGTCGAGGCGGGGGCGACGGACCTGGGGGGTCTGTCGGCGAACGGGGATCACATCTCTCCCGAGGAGCCGTTCCCGAGCCCGCATCAGGTGCGGAAGGAGCTGGCTCCGAAGGGCTATGCGCTGACCGAGCGGCTGTGCGTCTACCCGCAGTACATGGACGCGGAGTGGATGGAGCAGGGGGTCCTCGACCTGATCAAGCTGAAGTACTGGAGCTTCATCCCGAGGCGGGGGTCGGGCCGGCGCCGGGACGAGACGATCGACCCGGCCCTTGCCGGCAGGGCCATCGCCAGGGGGCGCGAGGGCGAGGAGCTGAGCGAGGACGAGCTGACCGCGCTGTTCGCCGAGACCCGGCCCGAGGTGATCGAGGAGATGCGCGCCGCCGCCGACGAGCTGCGGGCCGAGCTCGCCGGCGAGCGGGTGACGTTCGTCGTCAACCGCAACATCAACTTCACCAACATCTGCGTCGTCGGCTGCGCCTTCTGCGGGTTCGGCCAGGGCCGGCGCTCGCCGGATGCCTACGAGGTCTCCGAGGAGGACTTCGCGGCGCGGATCCGCGAGGCGGTCGAATACGGCGCGACCGAGATCTGCATGCAGGGCGGCATCCACCCGGACCTGACGCTCGAGGAGTACGGGAAATGGCTGCGCCTCGCCAAGGACGTCGCCCCCGAGCTCCACCTCCACGCCTACTCGCCGATGGAGGTCCACTACATGTGCGAGCGCTCCGGCAAGGGACCGGACGAGGTCTTCGAATACCTGCTCGACTGCGGGCTCGGCTCGACGCCGGGAACCGCGGCCGAGGTCCTCGACGACGGCGTCCGGCAGCGGATCTCGCCGAACAAGCTCCCGGTCGACCGCTGGGTCGAGATCATCGAAGCCTCCCACCGCGCCGGGCTGCGCTCGACCTCGACGGTGATGTTCGGCCACATCGAGGAGCCGCGCGAGCTGGCCCGCCACATGCGGGTGGTGCGGGCGCTGCAGGAGCGGACCGGCGGGATCACCGAGTTCGTCCCGCTCAGCTTCATCCCGTTCAACACCCTGCTCGGCCGGACCCACGGGATCGAGGAGATCTCGAGGACCGAGAACCTGAAGCACACGGCGGCGTTCCGGCTGGCGCTGGGGAGGACGATTCCCAACCTTCAGGCGAGCTGGGTGAAGATGGGGATCGAGGCCGCGACCGAGTCGCTGCGCTGGGGAGTCAACGACCTCGGCGGCACCCTGATGGAGGAGAACATCTCCCGGATGGCCGGCTCCCAGCACGGCGTCCGGCTCGATCCCGAGCAGCTGATCGGCGCCGCCCGCGCCGCCGGCAGGACGCCGGCGCAGCGCAATACCCTCTACGACTTGATCGAAACGTACTAACCCAATACTGTTCGCGGATCGCTACTCATTCTTCGGTAGCTAGGGGAGGTTTTCCGGGACTCGCAGCCGTCTCGCTGCTTGCGCTGCTCGCTGCCCTGGCGGCGGCCGCGCTGCTCAGCCTCCAGCCCTGGGACAACGACAGCGTCGCCCCCGACCTGACCCTCGCTCCGGATATCGGCGCCGCGATCGGCGACTCGGTGCCGGTCGGGACCGGGCACCAGGTTGCCGTTGCGCAGGCGGTCCCGGCGCCGATCGGCGTCGCGGTGATGGCGAGCAAGCCGGTCCCGGTCACAAGGAAGGCCGTCTCGACGCCGGTGATCGGGATCTCGGCCGGAGAGCCCGGTCGGGATGACCGGCCCGATCACGCCGCCGCTCGAGGCCGCCCGCGCCGGCCGCGCCCGAAGCCCCGGCCCAGACGGTGCCGGTCTCCGCTCCTCCGGCGGCGCCGGCCGCGCCGGCGCCCGAGGCGGCGGAAAAGACAAAGCTGGTCGCGAACTTCGAGAACGGCCTCGACGGATGGAGCACGGCGCCGACGGGGAACATCCCGCCGCGAGTCGTCCGGGGCGTCGTCCGCGACGGCAGCAGCGCCAGCGTCTTCCGGCTCACCGGAGAACAGTCGCGCTCGCAGCTGATCCTCGGCGGCGCGGGCGGGAGCGAAGGCGCGATCCAGATCCACGAGGGCGACGAATACGAGTTCTCCTTCTCCTACTACGTGCAGTCGATGGCCTACGGCGAGCCCGAGGCCGACAACGTCCTGCTCCAGTTCATGAGCGACGCGAGCGACACCCGCACCTTCGGCCTCCAGCTCTGGCAGAACGAAATAGGCGATCCCACGGCCGCCGGTCGCGGCCTCTGGTCAAGCGGCGAAGCGATGGGCGGCGATCGATTCCTGCGGCCCGTCGCCGAGCGGACCTGGCACGACGTCGTGCTCCGCTTCAAGGCCTCCAGTGAGGGCGACGGCTACTACATCCTCTCGCTGGACGGCGAACTGGTCGACGCGCGCGGCGAGATCAGCCTGATCGCACCCGGCAGCAGCGCCGCCCAGATCGAAGTCGGCCTCCTGCGCGATTCGACCCAGGTCCAGGGGACCTCCGAAATCCGCCTCGACGCCGCCAGCCTGGAGTCGGTCGAAGGCTGAGCCGATGAGGGCGATGGTGCTCGAGCGGCAGCGCGAGCCCCTCCGGCCCGCCGAGCTGCCCGCTCCGGAGCCGGGCCCCGGGCAGGTCCTGATCTCGGTCTCCGCCTGCGGCGTCTGCCGCACCGACCTCCACATCGCCGACGGCGATCTGACCGAGCCGAAGCTGCCGCTGGTGATGGGACATCAGACCGTCGGCGAGGTCGCCGCGACTCGGCGAGGGCGCCGAGCGGTTCGCGGTCGGCGAGCGGATCGGCGTCCCCTGGCTCGGCTGGACCGACAACGAGTGCCGCTACTGCCTCAGCGACCGCGAGAACCTCTGCGACCGGGCCCGCTTCACCGGCTACGACATCGACGGCGGCTACGCCGAGCTGACCGTCGCCGACGAGCGCTACTGCCTGCCGATCCCGAGCGGCTACGCCGACGAGAAGGTGGCGCCGCTGCTCTGCGCGGGGCTGATCGGGTACCGGGCGCTGCGCATGGTCGGCGATGTCGAGCGGATCGGCTTCTACGGCTTCGGCTCCTCGGCTCACATCATCTGCCAGGTCGCGGCCCACGAGGGAAGGAGGGTCTTCGCCTTCACCAAGGAGGGCGACGATCAGGGTCAGGAGTTCGCCCGCAGCCTGGGCGCCGAGTGGGCGGGATCCTCGACCGACGCGCCGCCCGAGGAGCTCGACGGCGCGATCGTCTTCGCCCCGGTCGGGCCGCTGATGCCGGCGGCGCTGCGGGTCAGCGCCAAGGGGGCGAGGGTGATCAGCGCCGGGATCCACATGAGCGACATCCCGGCGTTCCCCTACGAGATCCTCTGGGGCGAGCGCTCGCTCGGCTCGGTCGCCAACCTGACCAGGCGCGACGGCGAGGAATTCCTCGCGCTCGCCGAGGAATTCCCGATCGAGACCGACATCGAGGTCCACCCGCTGAGCGGCGCCAACGAGGCGCTCGAGTCGATGCGCAGCGGCTCCCTGATCGGCTCCGCCGTGCTCTCGATCTAGCGGAAGAGGTCCTCCTCGGGGGGCCGCCGCAGGGCGACGGCACCGGGGCCGTCCTCCTCGGTGACGAATCGGCCCAGCCCGCGGACGATCGCCGCCGGGACCCGGCTGGCCTTGTCGCGGACGAGGTCGGCGGCGGCGGCCGCCTCGTCGGCGACCGCGATCTGGGTCCCCTCGAGAGCCCGTCCGCCGGCGTCCTCGCGGCCGCGCCAGTCATCGAGGGGAGTGAGGCCGGCGCACCCGATCGCGACCTCGGCCTGGCCGAGCCGCCAGGCGCGGCCGAAGCTGTCGGCGATCACGACCCCGACGCGGCGCCCGGTCGATCCCTCGATCTCGGAGCGGATCCGGCGCGCCGAGGCGTCGGGGTCCTCGGGCAGCAGCGCCACCGTCCCCGGCTCGGGGAGGTTCGAGGTGTCGACGCCGGCGTTGGCGCAGACCAGGCCGTGGCGGGTCTCGACGATGAGGACGCTGCGCTCGGCCCGCAGGACCCGGCGGCTCTCGGTCAGGATCAGCTCGACCAGGGCCGGGTCCTTGCCGAGGACCGCGGCCAGCCGGCGCGCCTCGCCGCCCGGGATCGCCGAGGACAGCGGCAGCACCCGCCCCTCCGCCTTGGAGACGATCTTCTGCGAGATGACCAGCACGTCGCCGTCCTCGAGCTCGGCGCGGCCGGCGATCTCCTCGCCGACCGCCATCCCGTCGACGAACTCCGGCAGCCCCTCGACGGGATGGACCTCGATGCTCATATTCCCAGCACCTTCGCGGTGCGGCGGGCGCGGCCCGGGCGCGAGGCCAGCTCGCGGGTGAGGGCGACGACGTCGGCCGGGGTGTCGAGGTCGAGGCCCAGCGAGGGGATCTCCTCGACCGCGAACGGGACGCCGGCCTCGCGGGCGGCGGCGACGTGGCGCTCGCAGCTGCCCTCGCCGAAGGCGGGTCGGATCGACCCCGGCGGCGCGAGGACGAGGGCGTTGGTCCCCGTTCCGTGGCGGTCGGGGACGATCGCCACGTAGCGGCTCGGGGACGCCGGTCAGGAGCCGGTCGAGCTCGCGCGGGTCGAGCAGCGGGCAGTCGCCGGGGAGGAGGACGACGCACTCCGCCCCGGCCTCGACGGCGCGCTCGATGCCGGCCAGGGTCGCCTCCGAGTGCCCGGCGCCGGGGGTGTCGGGAATCAGCTCGGCGCCGACCTCGGCCGCGGGCCCGGCGGCGCCGGGCTCGTCGCTGACGACGACGATCCGCTCGATCATCCGCGCCGCCGCGACCGCCTCGAGGACGTCGGCGAGCATCGCCGCGACCAGGGCCAGGCGCTGCTCCTCCTCGATGCCGGCGGCCAGCCGCTGCTTCGCCTCGGCGAACCGCTTGACCGGGAGTACCGCTGTCGCCTTCAACCTTCGCTCAAGCTAGCGGCAAGGTCGAGCACGATGCGGGCGAGGCGGGCCCTGGCGGCGGCGTTGTCCATCAGCGTCGGCGCCGCCTGGGTCGGGATCTCGTCGGGGGGCGGGTCCGGGTCGCCCTCGTCGACGACCATCGCGTCGATCAGCCCCGCGTAGAGCGAGGCGACGCCGCTCGCCGTCGAGGGCCGGCCGATCGCGTCCATGAAGCGCTCGGTCGGGCCTTTCACGACCTCGCCGGCGACATAGGGGCTGACCGCGACCACCGGGGCCCCGGACGCGGCGATCGCCTCCCGCATCCCCGGCACCGCCAGGATCGGGCCGATGCTGATCACCGGGTTCGAGGGGCCGATCACGATCGCCTCCGCGTCGCGGATCGCGGCGAGGGCCTCGGGGCTCGGCTCGGCCTCGGCGATTCCCTCGAGCTCGACCCCGGTCACCTCGGGCTGGCCGCGGTGGATGATCAGGTACTCCTGAAGGTCCCAGCGCCCGGCGGCGGTCAGCACCTTGGTCCGGACCGGCGCGTCGCTCATCGGCAGGACCCTCGCCGCGACCCCGAGCGCGGTCGCGATCTGGGCCTGGGCCGCGGTCTGGGTCCCGCCCTCGTCGAGGAACTGGCGGCGGTAGAGGCAGGTCGCGAGGTCGAGGTCGGTGAGGCCGAACCAGTCGGGCGCGCCGAGCCGGGCCAGCCGCTCGAAGACGGTGAAGGTGTCGTCGCGGATCCCCCAGCCGCGCTCGGCGTCGATTTCCCCGCTCAGCCAGTAGGTGACGAGGTCGGGGTCGGGGGAGACGTGGACGCCGAGGGTCTCGATGTCGTCGCCGGTGTTGGCGATCACCGAGAGGTCGGCGCCGATCTCCTCCTGCAGGCCGGCGCCGAGTTTGGCCCCTCCTGTCCCGCCGGCGAGCAGGGCGACCCTCAACGGCGTCCTACTCCCAATGGTCGCCGTCGGGGAGGCCGGTGATCCGGATCCCGGCGTGGATCTTGTAGCGGACGTTGATCGAGATCAGCATCGGGGTCAGCTGCTCGACGATCCGCGCCGTCTCGAGCGCCCCGGCGTTGACCGCGCGGAGGCCGGGGATCTGGTCGATGAGGCGGGCGACGCGCGCCTTGTCGGCCTTGCGATCGCCGCAGATCGGGACGTCTTCGTCGAGCTCGACGTCGAGGTCGGCGAGGGACGGGGCGGAGATCGTGTGCAGGCCCGAGACCACGGTCACTCCCTCGGGGAGCATTTCCTGGGCCTGCTCGGCGGCCGATCCCTGCCAGACGCCGAGCGAGCGGGTCGCTTTGCCGCCGACGGCAGCCGCCAGCGGGGCCGTGCAGTCGACCAGGATCTGTCCCGGCTCCATCACCTCGCGGAGGTTGTTGAGGTTCTCCGACTGGGCCCGGAAGGGGACCGTGAGGAAGACGATCTGCCCCCTGCGGGCCGCCTCGGCGTTCTCGAGGCCCTCGACCTCGGCGCCGGGCACCCGCTCCCGGATCCGCGCCGCCGCCTCCTCGGCGCGCTCGGCCGAGCGCGATCCGATCACCGTCGCCTGTCCGGCCTTCGCCCAGCGCAGCGCCATCCCCGCGCCGAGCGCGCCGGTGCCGCCGATTATCGGGATTGGCTCGGGCAGAGCGGAGAGTTTATTGTGGGCGCCTTGAGGCTCGAGGGGAGGAAGGCATTGGTGACCGGAGGCGCCAGCGGGATCGGCGCCGCGATCGCCGCGCGGCTCGCCGCCGAGGGGGCGGAGGTCTGGGTCGGCGACATCAACCTCGAGGGCGCGGAGCGGGTCGCGGGCGAGATCAGCGGCCACCCGATCGAGCTCGACGTCACCGATCTCGAGGCGGCCAGGGCCGCGGTCGCGGCGGTCGGCACCCCCGACATCCTGATCAACAACGCCGGCACCGACGAGTTCGGCTTCTTCACCTACACGACCCCGGACCAGTGGCAGCGGGTGATCGGAATCAACCTCTTCGGGGTCCTCAACTGCACCCATGCGGCGCTGGGGCCGATGCAGGAGGCCGGCTACGGCCGGATCGTCAGCATCTCCTCGGAGGCGGGCCGGGTCGGGTCGAAGGGCTCGGCGGTCTACTCGGCGGCGAAGGCCGGCGTGATCGGGTTCATGAAGACGATCGGCCGCGAGAACGCCCGCTACGGGATCACCGCCAACTCGATCGCCCCGGGGCCGATCGAGACGCCGCTGCTGATGGGGGCGACGGAGTTCGGCGAGATCGGCGAGAAAATCATCGAGACGATGAAAGAGCTGACCCAGATGAAGCGGCTCGGCCAGCCCGAGGAGGTCGCGGCCGCGGTCGCCTTCCTCGCCTCCGAGGACGCGACCTACGTGACCGGCGAGACGCTCGGCGTCAGCGGCGGACTGGGGATGGTGTGAGCACCGGCCTGCACCCCGGGGCCGAGCGGATCGACGAGTTCGTCGTCGCCGACCGGCTGCTGACCGACGTCGGCGGCACGATCGGGTCGAGCGTCCTCTCGACCCCCGGGATGATCGCGATGATGGAGGGCAGCTCCGCCTCGCTGGCGCTCGCCTTCCTTCCCCAGGGCTCGGCGACGGTCGGGTTCGAAGTCTGCATCAAGCACGTCGCGGCGGCGGCGGAGGGATCGACCTGCCACGTGCGCACGGTCCTGCGCGAGGTGATCGAAGACCGCAAGCTCCGCTTCGACGTCGAGGTGACCGAAGGCGACCGGACGATCGGCGTCGGCACCCACGAGCGGCGCGTGATCGCCGTCGGCCAGCTCGGCTGAGGCGGGCGACTCCTGTAAGGCGAGGCGAACCGGGGGGAATTATCGCGATTGGTGACTTAGGCGCACTGGGGTGCGTCGAAATCGACCGATCGAACATCGGCGGGGTCTGGGAGCTGGCGTCTCGTCAGCACGGTGTCGTTTCCAGGCGCAGTTGGAGCTCTGGGGCTCAGCGCGAGGCGATCAGCACAGGGTGGCGCGGGGGCGGCTTCATCGGGTGATGCGCGGGGTGTACGCGGTTGGGCGGCCCGGACTGACGCGGCGGGGCCGTGGATGGCGGCTGTGCTGAGCTTGCGGCCGAGGGCGCCGTTCTCAGCCACGCAGCGCCGCCGCTCTTTGGGGCATCGGGCCCGAGGGGACCGGGGCTGATCGAAGTATCGCGTGCGACCGGGCCAACCGAGTGCCGAAGGAGCGGGAGTTCGCCTCCACCGTCGTGTCAACTCAGGCCCAGCGAAATCGAGTTCGCGACGGCATCCCGTGACCGCCCCGGTCCTGACGCTGATCGACCTGGCCGGCCAGATCTCGCCTGCGGCGCTCGAGCGGGCGGTGAACGAGGCCGACCGCCTCGACCTCGTCGATCCCGTTGGTCTGCGGGAGGCGCTGGGCGGCTACCTCGGGCGACCGGGCGTCGGTCGGTTGAGTGCGCTGCTCGACCGCCACACGTTCCGACTCACCGATTCCGAGCTCGAGGTCAGGTTCCTGGCGATCGTCAGGCGGGCCGGGCTCCCGTTGCCGATGACCCGCCAACGCGTCAACGGGTTCCGGGTCGACTTCTACTGGCCGTCACTGGGGCTCGTCGTCGAGACAGATGGCCTCCGCTATCACCGCACCCCGGCCCAACAGGCGCGGGACCTGGTCCGCGACCAGGCGCATATCGCGGCCGGCATGACCCCGCTGCGGTTCACGCACGCGCAGGTGCGCTTTGAGTCGGCCTCCGTCCGCGAGACCCTCGTGGCGGTGGCCTCCCGGCTTCAGGCTCGAGGCGCGGAGATCGAAGCGCGGCCCCGGGCATAATCCCCCTGTGGACGTGAGCCTCCCGAGCAGCGTGCGGATCCGCGAGGTGGGCCCGCGCGACGGTTTCCAGAACGAGCCCGAGGAGATCCCGACGGCCGACAAGGTGAGGCTGATCGACCAGCTCTCGGAGACGGGGCTGCGGCGGATCGAGGTGACCTCGTTCGTGCGGCCGGAGGTGATCCCGCAGCTGGCCGACGCCGAGGAGGTCCTGGCCGCGGTCCAGCGGCGCGAGGGGGTCTCGTTCTCGGTCCTGATCCCGAACCTGCGCGGCCTCGAGCGGGCGCTGGCGATGCGCGATCGCTTCGATGAGATCAACGTCTTCGTCTCCGCCTCGGAGACCCACAACCGCAAGAACGTCAACCGTTCGATCGAAGAGTCGCTGTTCGGGCTCGAGGAGACGCTCGCTGCCGCGACCGAGGCGGGCCTTCGCTGCGAGGGCGTGATCTCGGTCTCGTTCGGGTGCCCGTACGAGGGCGAGGTGCCGGCCGAGCGCGTCTTCCTGATCGCCGAGCGGTTGATCGCCGCCGGCTGCGAGGAGATCGGGTTCGGCGACACGACCGGGATGGCCAACCCGCGCCAGGCCCACGAGTTCTTCGCCGCCGCCCGCGAGCGCCTCGGGGGGGTCGAGCTGACCGCCCATTTCCACAACACCCGCGGCCAGGGCCTCGCCAACGCGATGGCGGCGCTCGAGGAGGGGGTCGACTCGTTCGAGTCGAGCTTCGGCGAGCTCGGCGGCTGCCCGGTGCCGCCGGGCTCGACCGGGAACATCGCGACCGAGGACCTGGCCTCGATGCTGGACGAGATGGGGGTCGAGACCGGGATCGACCTGCCGCGCCTTGTCGAGGCCTCCCGCGCCGCTCAGGAGACGCTCGGCCGCCCGCTCGGGAGCCACGTCCTGCGCGCCGGGCCGGTCGAGTGGGCGGGGAGCGAGTAGGGTCATATGCCGATGAAGAGCGATGCCTTCCGCCGTGCCGCCGAGACGAAGGACTTCTCCGCCGGAGCAGAGCTCTTCGCGCCCGACGTCGTCTTCCGCAGCCCCGCGGTCTTCAAGCCCTACGAAGGGCAGGAGGCGCTCGGCATGGTCCTCTCCAACGTGGTCGAGGTCTTCGAGGACTTCCGCTACGTCGACCAGGTCGAGACCGGCGACACCGCGGTCCTCGTCTTCGAGGCCAGGGTCGGCGAGAAAGACCTGCAGGGGGTCGACATCCTGCGCTTCGGCGAGGACGGGCTGATCAAGGAAATGATGGTGATGGTCCGCCCGGCCAGCGGCCTGATGGCGCTGGGCGAGGAGATGGGCCGCCGTCTCGCCGCCGCCGGCAGCTAGGTCGGCGCGCGTGACCGATATTCGACCCGCCCTCGAGGCCGCACTCTCAGGCGGCCCGCAGCGACATCACGAGAAGACCGAGGAGCAGGGCAAGCTGCCGGTCCGCGAGCGGGTCCAGCGGCTGGTCGACCCGGGCTCCTTCGCCGAGGAGGCGCTGCTCGCGAACTGGGACCAGGAGGGCCTCGGCGCCGACGGCGTCGTCACCGGCACGGCGACGATCGACGGCCGCAGGGTCGCGCTGATGGCGAACGACCCGACGGTCAAGGCCGGGTCCTGGGGCCCGAAGACGGTCGAGAAGATCCTCCGGATCCAGGAGCGGGCCCTGAGCCTGCAGGTGCCGATGGTCTACCTCGTCGACTCGGCCGGGGCGCGGATCACCGACCAGGTCCAGATGTTCCCGGGGCGGCGCGGCGCCGGCCGCATCTTCCACAACGAGGTCCGCCTCTCCGGCCAGGTCCCGCAGGTCTGCCTCCTGTTCGGGCCGAGCGCCGCCGGCGGCGCCTACATCCCGGCCTTCTGCGACGTCGTGATCATGCGCGACGGCAACGCCTCGATGTACCTCGGCTCGCCGCGGATGGCGGAGATGGTGATCGGCGAGACGGTGACGCTCGAGGAGATGGGCGGGGCGAGGATGCACACCGTCGGTCTCCGGCTGCGGCCACTTCCTCGTCGCCGACGACGAGGAGGCGATCGACGTCGCCAAGCGCTACCTCTCGTTCATGCCGGCGAACTGGCGCGAGCGCCCGCGGGCGATCGCCGCCGCCGCGCCCGCCTCGGAGACCCCGATCGCCGAGATCCTCCCGGCCGACGAGAACCAGGCCTTCGACATGACCGAGGTCCTCGACGCGCTCCTCGACGCCGGCTCCTTCCTCGAAGTCCACAAGCGCTGGGCGAAGGAGCTGATCGTCGGCTACGGGCGGCTCGACGGGAAGGTGGTCGGGGTCGTCGCCAACCAGCCGCGCCAGAAAGGCGGGGTGCTGTTCGTCGACTCGGCCGACAAGGCGGCGCGCTTCATCCAGACCTGCAACGCCTTCAACGTGCCGCTGCTGTTCCTCGCCGACGTCCCCGGGTTCATGATCGGGACCGCGGTCGAGCGCCAGGGGATCATCCGCCACGGCGCGAAGATGATCAGCGCCGTCTCCGAAGCGACGGTGCCGAAGCTCTCGGTGATCGTCCGCAAGGCCTACGGCGCCGGCCTCTACGCGATGGCCGGGCCGGCGTTCGAGCCCGACTGCTGCATCGCGCTGCCGAGCGCGTCGATCGCGGTGATGGGGCCCGAGGCGGCGATCAACGCCGTCTTCTACAACCAGATCCAGGCGATCTCCGACGAGGCCGAGCGGGAGGCGTTCGTCGCCGCCAAACGGGAGGAGTACGCGGCCGACATCGACATCCTCCACCTCGCCTCGGAGCTGGTCGTCGATGCCGTGGTCGAGCCGACCGAGCTGCGGGCCGAGCTGATCCGCCGCTTCGAGGTCTCATCGACCAAGAACCGCTCCTTCGCCGAGCGGCGAAACCCGGTGACGCCGGCCTAGATCCGCGCCGCGAGGTCGACGAACCAGTCGAGCGTCGCCGGGTTGGCGAGCGAGTCGCGGCTCGCGGCCGTCTCCACCGGAGTGCCCATCAGGATCCGCTTCACCGGCACCTCGAGCACCTTGTTGCTCAGGGTCCGCGGGACCTCGGGGATCTCGAAGACCTCGTCGGGGACGTGGCGGGGGGAGCAGCTCTCGCGGATCCGGCGGGCGATCTCGGCGCGGAGGTCGTCGTCGAGCTCGGCGCCCTCGCGGAGGACGACGAAGAGCGGCATCCAGCCGTCGGTGCCCTCGCGGGGGACGTCGACGACGAGCGCGTCGACGATCTCGTCGAGGCCGAGCACCGCGCGGTAGATCTCGCTCGTGCCCATCCGGATCCCGCCGCGGTTGATCGTCGAGTCGGAGCGGCCGTAGATGATCGCCGTCCCGCGCGGGGTGATCTCGATCCAGTCGCCGTGGCGCCAGTAGCCCGGGTACTGCTCGAAGTAGCTGGAGCGGTAGCGGCTGCCGTCGGCGTCGCCCCAGAAGTAGACGGGCATCGAGGGCATCGGCTCGGTGACGACGAGCTCCCCGACCTCGCCGATGACCGAGTTGCCGTCCTCGTCCCAGGCCTCGACCGCGGCGCCCAGCGCCCGGGCCTGGAGCTCGCCGCGGTAGACGGGGAGGAGGGGCACGCCGCCGACGAAGGCGGTGCAGAGGTCGGTGCCGCCGCTGGTCGAGAACAGCCAGGTGTCGGCGCCGAGCTGCTCGTAGACCCAGTCGAAGCCCTCGGGGGAGAGGGGGGAGCCGGTCGAGCCGACCGCCTTGAGGCGGCTGAGGTCGCGGCCCTCGCCGGGGACGACGCCGTCCTTCATGCAGGCGGCGATGTAGGCGGCGCTGGTGCCGAACATCGTGATCCCCGCCCGCTCGGCGAGGTCCCAGAGGACGCCCATGTCGGGGTGGCCGGGGTTGCCGTCGTAGAGGACGATCGCGGCCCGGGTGAGGAGGCCGGAGACGATGAAGTTCCACATCATCCAGCCGGTCGTCGTGAACCAGAAGAGGCGGTCGCCGGGATGGGCGTCGACGTGGAGGTGGAGCTTCTTCAGGTGCTCGAGGAGGATCCCGCCCTGGCCCTGGACGATCGCCTTCGGCAGGCCGGTGGTGCCGGAGGAGTAGAGGACCCAGAGCGGGTGGGCGAAGGGGACCCGCTCGAAGGAGAGCTCGGCGCCCTCGCCGGAGGCGGCGAGCTCGTCCCACCGCATCGCGCGGTCGAGGCCGCCGAGGTCGGGGTCGGGGTCGAGGTAGGGGAGGACGACCGTCCGCTCCAGGCTCGGCATCGCCGCCTGCAGCTCGGCGAGGATCTCGCGGCGGTCGAAGTCGCGGCCGCCGTAGCGGTAGCCGTCGACGGCGAACAGGACCTTCGGCTCGATCTGGGCGAAGCGGTCGATCACGCTCGCCGGGCCGAAGTCGGGCGAGCAGCTCGACCAGGTGGCGCCGATGCTGGCGGCGGCGAGGAAGGCGACGATCGCCTCGGGGATGTTCGGCATGTAGGCGACGACGCGGTCGCCCGGCTCGACCCCGAGCCCGCGCAGGCCGGCGGCGACCGCCGCCACCTGCTGGCGGAGCTCGCCCCAGCTCAGCTCGCCGAGCTCGCGCAGCTCGGAGGCGTGGAGGATCGCGGTCTCGGCGTCGTCCTTGCCCGCGAAGACGTGCTCGGCGTAGTTGAGGCGGGTGTCGGCGAACCACTCGGCGCCCGGCATCTCGCGGCTGCCGAGCACCTGCCCGGGGTCGCCGTCGGCCTGGACGTCGAAGAACTCCCAGATCGCCGACCAGAACCCGTCGAGGTCATCGACCGACCACTGCCAGAGGTCCTCGTAGCGGTCGAGCTCGAGGCCGCGCTCGGCCTTGAGCCAGGCGATGAATTCGGTCATCCGCGCCCGCTCGCGGAGCTCCGCGGGCGGGTCCCAGAGCTTCTCCGGCTCGGCGCCGCTCATCGCGCCTGTTCGCGATCGAGCTCGTGCGGGTCGTGGGAGCAGATCATCCGCACGCTGTCGCCCTCGGCCGCCGCGAACTCGCGCAGCCGTTCGCCGTTGGCCCGGCGGCGCCCGTTGTCGACCGCGGTCATCGTCTGGAACAGCCTCAGCCCCGGCGGGCAGGAGGGGTTCGCGGCGAGCTGGCCGTGGTGGAAGTAGGCGTCGGCGCAGTGCAGGAGCCAGCCGTCCCCTTCGTCGATCGCGACCCCGGTCTGGCCGGCGGTGTGGCCCGGCAGCGGGACGAGGAGGACATCGGCATCGAGGTGGGGGAGGACCCGCACGCTCTCGAACCCCTTCCACTCGTCGCCGTCGACCGTGTGCTCGACCCAGTTCGGCCCGTGGCGCCAGTGCGGGGCCAGGTAGCGGGGGCGCTCGCGGAAGCCCGGGTTCATCGCCGCCCGCAGCTCCGGCTCGAAGATGTGGACCTCGGCGTCGGGGAAGTCCGGAAGGCCGCCGGAGTGGTCGGGGTCGAGATGGGTGATGACGATGTGGCGGACGTCGGCGGCGGCGAACCCGAGCTCTTCGACCCGGGTCAGCGCCGCTTCCTCGATGCTCGGCCGGGCCCCGGTCAGCTTCGCCGACGGCCCGAGCTGCCGCGGGTTGCGGGCGTCCTCGATCCCGTAGCCGGTGTCGACCAGGACCAGCCCGTCATTTGCCTCGATCAGGAGGCAGTGGCAGACCATCCGCGCCGGCTCCAACCACCCGCCCTCGCCGTTCAGCAGCCGCGCCCCGCGAGGGCACGACGTCCCGCAGTTGATGTGGTGGATCCTCATGCCCCGGCGAGTCTAGTTCGGTGTCTATGGTTGGGCGGCGCCGGAGTGGCGGAATGGCATACGCGATCGACTCAAAATCGATTGTCCTCACGGGCATGTGGGTTCGACTCCCACCTCCGGCATCGAAGCCCGACGTGGGGATCGGGTCGATCTAGGCGGGCTGCGGGGTGCCGCCGTTCTCAGGCGGGGCGCCGGCGCCGTAGTCTTCGCCGGAGCCGATCGGGCGCTCCTCCTCGACGTGCCAGTCCTGGGAGAAGCCGTAGGCGCAGGCGGCGATCAGGAGGAGCTGGATCAGCAGCAGGATGATCACCAGCAGGCCGATCAGCGTGACCGGGAGGAGGGCGTCCTGGAAGCCGTCCTTGTCGCGGGCGAACCAGCTGTTGGCGCCGACCGCGCAGAGGATCGCGAGGATCATCGAGAGCGCGGCGCCGACCGGGAGCACTCCGCGGCTCCACTGCAGCGCGCGAATCCCGAACAGGAGGTAGAGCGCGGCGTAGATCAGGCAGACGACGCCCATCCCCCCGCCGCCGGTCAGAACCGACCAGCCGGAGATCGCGATCAGGGCGCAGAGGGCGGCCGTGGCCAGCATCAGGAACGCGACGATGAATTTGGTCGTCACGACGTCGGGTTTTTCCCGATTTGGGTGCCAGAGCTCGTACCCCGGCCTCGCCTCTCCTACCGCCACGGCACGATCATAGAATCTGAGAGCGACAGCGCGGCGTTGGCCGCGCGTTAAGCGCCTTCGAGGCGCGCACGCGGGCGTGGCGGAATTGGCATACGCGCCAGGTTTAGGTCCTGGTGAGCTTCGGCTCGTGGGGGTTCAAGTCCCTCCGCCCGCATTTTCAGAAGCTCGTAAGATACCGTGTGCCACCATCGACCGCACCCAACGAAAGGCTGACAAGTGAGTGAGACAGCGACCGAGAGCGACGTGAGGGCGATCCAGCAGCGCTATTCGGAGGCCAGCGAAGAGAGAGACTGAGGTGAGGCGCGATGGACCGGGGGGGGCGTTAGGGGGTTTTGAGAGGAAGATCCGTGTGCTGAAGAGATGACTGGATCGCGCTATTCGGAGGCTTGGAACAGCCACGATCCGGACGCGATTGCCGCGCTCCACACCGAGGACACGCGCTTTTGCACCCATGGCGCGGGCCCGGCAGCAGAGGGCCGGGAGGCGATGCGGACCACTGCCGCCGAGACGTTCGCGCAGTTCCCGGAGTTCGCCTCGAAGCCGATTCGCACTCTCTTCGGGCCCGACCACTGGATCATCGAATGGAAGATGCAGAACGCCGACCTGAGCGTCGATTGCGTGGACATCATCTCTCTCGAGGATGGTCTGGTGAAGACCAAGGACACCTATTTCGACTTCGCACAGCTTCAGGTGGCGATGGCGGCGATTGCCGGCGGCTGAAACTCCTGCGGCGCTGAGGCTGAAGCAGACGAACTAAGCCCTTCTAGGCGCGCGCACACAGGGAGACCTGGGCGGAGGGAGCGCCAGGTTTAGGTCCTGGTAGCTCAGCTCGTGAGGATTCAAGACGCTCCGCCCGCATTTCCAGGAGATCGATTGTCCGGCCAGAGATTGGACGGTGCGCTCGACCGGTTAAGTTCCTTCCGTGCGAATGCTGTTTCGTCCTCGACAGGCTCGCGATCGCTCTCGCCGCGGCGTCGGTGATGGCGTTCGCGGCGGCCGCCTCGCGGGGGCTGAGGCCAAGTCGCGCCGGCGACCGTTCACCCCAGCGCCCACCTGACCTCGACCAAGGTGACCGGGAAAACTCTCCACTTCGTCGTCGACGTCAGCTTCGAGCCGCCGGCCCACTCGGCCCGTCGAGCGCCTGCAAGGGCAAGGTGGAGGTCGCCGAGGAGGTCAAGGGGCGATCAGAAAGCGCCCCATTGGGCGGGCCGGCTCTCGGCGCTGAAGGGGCTCTGCGAGGCCAAGGTCAAGGGGACCCTGCCGGCTGCTCTGCTGAACCACAAGCTCGCGTTCGACATCGCCTTCGACGGCAACGGAGGGGTCGCGCCGTTCTCGAAAGCGACGAGCCTGAAACTCAGCCCACCAGGCGGGCCGGGAAGGTCGGGGGCCCTCCGACGCCGGCGCCCCGCGCCGGCGCCGGCCCCGGACGGGCCGACACGCGGCTTCGGCCTACACCGCGGCCGACGGGCACTGGGAAGGCCAGTCGACGGGCGGTGGGGTCTTCATCAACTTCACGGTCGAAGGCGGCGCCATCCGAACCCACTTCAGCTCGACCGGGAACATGACCCTGAAATGCGACACCGAAGACGGCTCGGCGAAAGAAAGCCTGCTGCTCGTCGGCGTCGACTTCCGTGACGAGATCGCCCTCGACCCGGGCGGGAACTTCTCAGCCCACTATCTCCACGAGTTCGAAAAAGAATTCCCTGAAACCACCCTCCACGAGATCCTGCCCCAGACCGCTCACGGCAATCTCGGATCGAGCACCGGTCAGCTGACCGTCGACGTCGCCGGAGCGAGCCTCTCGGCGACCGGCACCAACGGGCATACCCAGAGCGGTTGCGCCGGCACCATCACCTTCAACATGTTCAAGGAGATGAACAGGGCGCAGCCCTCGAGCGATTCGCATTCGCATGTCCCCGCGGCGATCAGCCAGCCGCGCATCGTCTCCGCCTGCTGAATCAGCGCCTCGACCTCCGGCAGCTTCTGGGCTGCGAGCGCCCGCAGCTGCTCGTGGGCGGGCGAGCCGCGATCGGTGGCGCTCAGCAGCGTCCGGATCTCCTCGAGCGAGAACCCGGCCTGCTTGGCGACGTCGATGATCCCAAGCCGCCGCACGCGTCTCCTCGGCGAAGCGGCGCTGCCCGCCGACGCGCTCGGCCGCCGGCAGGAGCCCCTCGCGCTCGTAGAAGCGGATCGCGGAGACGCTGATGCCTGCCCGCTCCGCGACCTCTCCGATGCTCAGCTCCGCTTCCGCCACGAGACCCCCTTGACCTGAACCTGGGTTGAGGTTCAACACTAGCGGCGCACCCGACCCGGAGGACCGACCGATGACCGAACCGCCGATCGCCTGCTCGCTCGACCGAAGACGCGCTGGAGGCGCGCCTGGCGGCCGCCGCCGAGGTGGGCCGCGCCGGCCTCGTCTCCCGCGAGCGGGTCGACGGCCGGCACCTCCTGCGCTTCCGGGCCGACCCCGAGATCAGGGCCCGGCTCGAGGAGATCGTCACGCCGAGCGGGAGTGCTGCTCGTTCCTCAGCATTGATCTGGAGGAGCGAGGGGCCGAGCTGGAGCTCGCGATCGAGGCGCCGGCCGGCGGCGAGGAGACCGCGGCCGCGCTCGCCGCCGCCTTCGACAGTGCAGCGGGTGGGGGAGATTGCTGAGTCCCGACAAGCAGTTCGGATTTTGGGTACTGGCAACCCGTTCTCAAGTCCAAAACTGGAGAGCAACTGCTCAAATCTGATGTAGCGTCGGGCGACGATGCTGCGCCGTCTTCTCCTCACGGGCGCCATCGCTGCCTTGGCGCCCGCCGCAGTACCCGCCGTCAGCTCGGCGACGTTCATCCCTGGGCCGGCCGGGAAGATCGCCTTCACCAGCGCCCGGCCGTCGATCGGGGTTCCGGAACCAAATGAGAACGGCGGACGCGCTCGCCGCTGCGTTCGAACGAGCCGCGGGCTGAGACAAGCAGTTCGGATTTTGGGTACTGGCATCCCGTTCTCAAGTCCAAAACTGGAAAGCGACTACTCAAATCTGATGTAGCGTCGGGCGACGATGCTGCGCCGCCTCGCCCTCACAGGCGCCATCTCAGCGCTGGCGCTCTCCGCAACTCCCGCCGTCAGCTCGGCGACGTTCATCCCTGGGCCCCCGGGGAAGATCGCCTTCACCAGCGGCCGAGCCGTCGATCGGGGTTCCTGAACCGAATGCACGAGCGACGCCGGCGCGAGGATCTACGTCGCCGACTTCCCATCGGGGCACGCCGATCCAGGTCACGACGCAGCCGGAAGGCGAGAATGTCTGGCACCGCCAACCAAACTGGTCGCCCGACCACACCCGGATCGCCTACGCGGCGGGGTCCGGCACCACCTTCGCGCTGTGGGTCCTGGATCTTCGCGACGGCAGCCAGACCGAAATCGTCCCTCCGACCACCGAACTGGACCGCCCCTCCTGGTCGCCCGACGGGACGCAGATCGCCTACGGGGCCGAAGGCGACCTCTGGGTCAAGGGCGTGGAACCGGAAACCGAACCAGTCCGGGTGACCGACAACGCAGGGACGATCGAGGAACGGCCGGTCTGGAGCCCGGACGGAAACACCCTCTACTACAACCGCGGCGTCCCCCCGATCCCACCGGGCACCCGGGACATCTACAAGATCAGCCCCGTCGCGGCCTCCTCGCTCGAAACCCAGATCACGAGCGGAGCGGTCGACGACTGGCAGCCCTCCCTCTCGCCGGATGGAAAAACCCTCTGCTTCCTGCGCGGGCCGATGAACAACACGGCGACGATTCAACTCGTCAGACGTCAACGGGGGCCTGGTGACGCCCTTCTCGCATAATCGACCGGCGGGAGCACAACTGCGTCTGGTCCCCGGAAGGATCGGAGATCCTCTACACGCAGGGCGTCTTCGGGGAAGGGCGACCTCGCCCTGCGCGATACCGGCGGAAACATCCAGAGCGTCCCCGAGCAGCTGGCAGGCGCCGGAACACTTCGACGGCAATGCCGATTGGGCGACCAACTTCCCGCCGAAGATGCGACGCGAAGCTGGCCCAGATCGGGGTCAACGCCGTTCACCACGATCTCCCTGTCCTGCACCGATCCCGATTTCGGACTCGGCGCAGACCCACCGACCCCGACGCCGCTCGAATCGGACGCACTCGAAATCGTGGCGGGGCCCTCGCACGGCACGATCGGCGGCCTCTCCGAGACGGCAAGGTCGTCTACACGCCGAACAAAGACTTCCAGGGGACCGACGCGTTCACCTACACCGGGACCGACGGCACCTCCAAGGCACTGCCGGCGAGCGTCACGATCCAGGTCGGCCAGAAATCGTCGGCAGCCGACAAGACGCCGCCGTCGATCTCGGGAATCAGCGTCTCGGCCAAGAAATGGCGTCTCGGCAGCGCTCTGGCGAAGATCTCGAAGGCGCCGGTCGGGACCACGATCTCCTTCCGCCTCAGCGAGGCGGCGCGGGCGACGCTCACCTTCCAGCGGACAGGGACCCGGGCGCAAGTCGGGCAAGAACTGCGTCAAGCAGACGAGCGGCAACAAGAGTCACCCGAAATGCACCCGCTACGTCAACGCCGGCAGCATCAACGCCGACGCCAAGGCCGGCCAGAACAAGGTGCGCTTCCAGGGTCTTCTGACCAGGACCCGCAAACTGTCGCTCGGCGGCTATAGGGTCGTCGTCGGTGCCCGTGACGCCGCCGGCAACAGGGCGTCCCGCAACGGGCCCACGTTCACGATCGTCGCGGGCTGAGCAAATCCGATTTTCGAGAGGAGTCCGAATGTCCAAGTCGAGTAGGCGTTTGACGGCATTGGCGCTGAGCGCCGTGGCCGCGGCACTGCTGCTGCTTCCCGCCGCGGGCCAGGCGGCGACGATCTTCGGCAGCCAGCTGAAAAACGAACCGACGGAAAGCAGCTGCGACTCGGTCGGGTCCTGCACGATCGTCGCCCGGATCCACTCGGCCCCCCCGGAAGGCGACCCCTACTCGGGGGGCGCGCCGGTCAGCGGCGTGATCACCAAGTTCAGGACCAACGCGTTCGCCGACGAAGAACCGGGGCAGATCACCTTCCGGGTCGCGAACCTCACCCTGCCGAACCCGATGGACCTTGAAAACGCCCTCGCCACCTCGGCCGGGACCGGGCCGACGGTCACGATCCAGCCGACCGAAGCGCCGGAATCGCCGATCACCGAGGTGAGCGGCCGGCTTCCGGTCACAGCCGGTCAGCAGCTGGCCGTCGACATCACCAAATCGATCGGCATCATCTACAACTCGAACGGCGACAAGCGCAGCTACATGTTCGCGCCGCCGCTGGTCGAAGGAGCCGGTCAGCGAGGCTCGACCGAAGTCCAGAACGAACTCCAGGTCCAGGCGACGATCGAGCCCGACGCCGACAACGACGGGTTCGGCGACGAGACCCAGGACCAGTGCCCGACCCAGAAAACGACGCAGGGCGCCTGCGACACCGCGCCGCCCGGGGTCAACGGGCTCAAGGTCGTCAACGGGAAGGTCTCCTACAGCCTCGCCGAGGCCGCGACCGTCAGCCTCAGGATCGAGAAGAAGTCGAAGGGCCGCAAGGTCGGGAAAAAATGCGTCAAGCAGACGCAGGGCAACAAGGCCAAAAAAGCCTGTAGCCGGTTCACGCCGGTCGGCGGCGCCTTCAGCGGCACCGGCACGGTCGGCTCCAACCAGGTCGCGATCCCGAGGAAACTGAAGCCCGGCAGCTATCGACTGACCCTCACCGCCACCGACGTGGCCGGAAACGTGACCACCCAGGTCGTGGCGTTCAGGATCGCGGCGCCGAAAAAAGGGAAAAAAGCCAAATAGCCCCTCCGCTCAGCGCGGCTCACCGCGGAGGCGCCGGTGAGCCGATGGTCCTGCTGCACGGCTTCAGCAACTGCTGGCGCGCCTGGACGCCGGTTCTGCCTGCGCTGGAGGCGCGCCACTCGATCTTCGCCCCGACCGCGGCGTGGCACCACGGCGGCCCCTCGCTCCCGGCCGAAGAGGGGACCGACTTCCTGGAGATGGTCGACGTCCTCGAGCGCCAGCTCGACGCGGAGGGCATCGAGCGCGCCCACCTGGTCGGCAACTCGATGGGCGGCTGGCTGAGCCTCGAGCTGGCGATCAGGGGAAGGGCGCTCTCGGTGGTCGCGCTCTGCCCCGCCGGGGGCTGGGAGCCTGGGAGTGCCGAGCTGCCGGCGCTGGCCCGCCTCTTCCGGCGCAACGAGGTGACGCTCGGGCTGGCCCGGCCGTGGCTGGAGACGATCGCGCGCCGGCCCCGGCTGCGGGCGCTCGCCTTCCGTGACGCGGTTGCCCGCCCGCGACCGGTTGGGCCCGGCATTGGCGCTGGCGACGATGGAAGCGGCGGCGAACTGCGGGATCGAGGCCCGCTTCGTGCCCGGGATCCTCGAGGTCGCGGCCGGCATCGAACTGTCCGAGGTCGAGTGCCCGGTGAGGATCGCGCTCGCCACCGAGGACCGGCTCTTCCACGGGCCCGGCCACTACGCGAGGATGCGGCGCCTGCTGCCGGACGCGGACTGGATCGAGTTCGAGGGGCTCGGCCACGTCCCGATGAGCGACGACCCGGACGCGGTCGCCGCCGCGATCCTCGAGTTCACCGGCGGCGTCTGAGCGCGCGTCGGGTTGATACCGAGCCGATACGCTCGCATCCTCAGGTGTCCCGCAGCTAGGTTTCGTCGATGCCAGACGTCGTCGTCCTTCTGCTTGCCGCCTGTGGAACGGCTCTGGCGACGGGGCTCGGCGCCATACCCGTGTTCTTCCTCGGCGAGCGTGCCGCGCAGCTGACTCCGTTCCTGCTGGGACTGGCCGCGGGTGTGATGGGCGTCGCCTCGATCGCCGGCCTGCTGATCCCGGCGGCCGAAGAAGGGTCTCCGGCGTCGGTGGTGCTCGGCTTCCTCGCGGGCGCCGCTCTGCTCGGGGTGGCGCGGAGCAGGCTCGACGCCGACACCCGCTTCATGGGACATACCGGCCCGGGCGCCCGCACCTCGGCCCTCGTCTTCGGGGTGCTCTTCGTCCACAGCCTGCCCGAGGGCCTCGCGATCGGCACCGCCTTCGCCTCCGATCGCGCCGGCCTGAGCCTGTTCGTGATCCTCGCGATCGCGATCCAGAACATTCCCGAGGGAACCAGCGTCGCGATCCCGATGGCGGCGGAGGGGTTCAGCCGGACGCGCCAGTTCTGGGCGGCGGTCGCCACCAGCGCTCCGCAGCCGGTCGGCGCGCTCATCGCCTTTCTCCTCGTCGAGCAGATCGAAGCCCTGCTGCCGTTCTCGTTCGCCTTCGCGGCGGGGGCGATGCTGGCCCTGATCGCGGTCGAGATGCTGCCGAAGGCCTACTCGGGCTCGGCGCGCCTGCAGCCGAGCACCGGGGTGATCGTCGGGGCGGCGGTGATGCTCGCGCTGAGCTTCGCCCTCGGGGTCTGACCCTTCGGTCAGGCCACGGCGAGGACGCCGAGCGCCACGACCGAGGCCGCGATCAGGCAGAAGGTGATGCCCGTCAGCCAGCGATCGCCTCGCCCGAGGGCGTGATCCCCCATCAGCTCACGGTCCTTGGCCAGTGAGCGGATGAAGGGAAGGATGACCAGGAGGAGTACGGCGTTCAGCGCCTGGGTCAGGAACAGGATCGGGACCAGCGGCGCGCCGGGTATCAGGACGATCGCGGCGGCGACGAGCACGACGGCTCCGAAGCTGAGATAGAACGCCCGCGCCTCGGCGAAGGTGTCGTTGAGGTCGCAGCGGCGGCCGAGCGTCTCGGTTATGGAGTAGGCGGTCGAGAGGGGGACGATCGCCGCGGCGAGCAGCGCCGCCCCGAGAAATCCCAGCCCGAAGAGCGTCGCGGCGAGGCTCCCGGCGAGCGGTTCGAGGGCCTGCGCGGCGTCCCGCGCCTCGTTGACCTCGATCCCGGCGGGATGCAGGGTCGCGGCGCAGGCGACGACCACGAACAGCCCGATCACGCCGGTCAGCAGGGCCCCGACGATCACATCGACCCGCTCGTACCGGAGGTCCTTGACATGCAGTTGCTTGTCGACCGCGTAGGACTGGATGAAGGCAAGGCCCCAGGGGGCGAGGGTGGTGCCGACCGTGGCCACCGCGACGAGCAGCGCCTCCCGGGTCAGCGGCAGGTTGGGCACGACCAGCCCCTTCGCGGCGGCGCCCCAGTCGGGATGGGCAAGGAGCCCGGAGACGATGTAGGCGACGAAGACCGAGCTCAGCGCGAGCAGGAAGTGCTCGACGTGGCGGAAGTTCTCGCGCAGGACGAGAGCCGAGACGCCGATCGCCGCGAGCGGCACGCTGAGGTAGCGACTCATGCCGCCGAGCAGGTCCATGCCGGCGGCGACCCCGGCGAACTCGGCGCAGAGGGTGCCGGTATTGGCGATCACGAGAGCGGCCAGGACGACCGCGGCGGCCCCCTGGCCGTGGCGCTCGCGGACCAGTGTCAGCAGGCCCTTGCCGGTGACTATGCCGAGCCGGACGCCGAGCTCGTGAAAGACGATCAGCGCCGCGGTCGAGAGCGCCAGGACCCAGAGCAGCTCGTAGCCGTACTTGGCTCCGAGGATCGAGTAGGTGGTGATGCCGGCGGGGTCGTCGTCGGAGAGGCCGGCGAGGAGGCCCGGCCCGACCACGGCGAGCAATGCCGCCGCGGCTCCTCCGCGGAGCAGCAGCGGGCGGCGTTTGGCGAGCCTCCAATGGGTGTGGCGACCGGGGGTGCGGTGGGCTCGGTGCGATGACACGGGCGCAATAGTCTCGCCGGTCGAATCGACGCCACCGGCGCCGGGCCCGCGGCCCTCAGCCGTTGGGGCAGATCACGGCGCGCCCCGCGAGTTTCCCGTCGCGCATCGCCGTGTAGGCATCGTCGACCCGATCGAGGGGGAAGCGTTCGGTGTGGGCGCGAATCTTGCCCGTGCGGGCGAGATCGAGGACCTCCATCAGCTCGACGCCGCTGCCCCAATAGGGCAGTGTGATCTGGCACTCGAACGGCAGCGTCCCGAAGCCGAACTGGAAGGTGCCGCCCGCCAGGCCGACGACGGTGAGGTGGCTCTCGAAGCGGACGATCTCGGCGGCAAGGGCGAGGGTGTCATCGGCACCGACCATGTCGATCACCAGCTCGGCGCCGCGGCCGCGGGTCAGCTCCCCGATCGCCTTCGCCGCGTCCTCGCCGGCAGCGACCGCCTCATCGGCACCGACCTCGCGCGCGAGGGCCAGCTTGTCGGGGGAGGTGTCGACGGCGATCACCTGCGCCGGGCTGAGTGCCTCGAGGATCTGCACGGCCATGTGGCCGAGACCGCCGACCCCGATGACCACCGCCGTCGAGCCCGGAACGAGCAACCCGAGGGAGCGCTTCACGGCGTGGTAGGGAGTGAGAGCGGCATCGGAGAGGGGTGCGGCCTCGCGAGGATCGAGGTCGCCGAGAGGAAGCAGCAGGCGGCTATGTGGGACAAGCAGGAACTCGGCCATGCCGCCGTCGAGGCCGAGACCGCCGCCGAAGGCGCCGATCTCCGCCTGCCGCTCGCAGTAGTTCTCAGCCGAGGTGCGGCAGGACCGGCAGCGCCCGCAGCCCCAGGGCCCATAGACCGCAACCGGCTCGCCCTGCGCGAAGCCCTCGACTCCGGCGCCGAGGGCCTCGACCCATCCGGCGTTCTCGTGCCCGAGGGTGAAGGGAAGGTCGAAATCCATCTGCCCCTCCGGCCACTCCATCAGGTGAAGGTCCGAATGACAGGCGCCGGCGCCGGCGACCTTGATCAGCACCTCTCCCGGGCCGGGCTCGGGCACCTCGACGTCCCGGAGCTCAGGCGGTTGCTGCCACTTCGTCAGCTGGTAGGCCTTCATGGTCACCTCCCCTGAGTGTCTCACCTCGCGCGGGGCCGCCTAGCTGGAGAGGTCCCGCCTTTCGAACAGCCAGGCGCCGAGCACCGCGAGCGCGATCGCGGAGGCGGTGATGCCGAGGAACGCGAGCGGTTCGATCCCGTTCTCGATCGCCTGCCCGTAGTAGCGGAAGACCGAGACGTAGCGGACCGCGTCGAGCCCGGGGTCGAGCCGGCCGACGAGATCGAGCACGTACATCGCGACCAGCACACCGGCCACCGACCCGGTGACGATGTTGGTCCGCAGTGAGAAGCCGGTCACCACCACACCGAGCCCGGCGAAGAGCAGGGCCAGCGGCCAGACGTTGGCGAAGCCCGCGAGGGCGGCCCCGAATGAGAGCCCGGAGCCGGCGATGACGCTCGAGACCATCGTCAGCGCGAGGCTGACCGCGAGCACCGCCGCCAGCTCGACGGCGGTCGCCGCGAAGCCGGCCGCGACGAGGCGAGCGCGCGATACCGGCGCCGAGAGGATGACGTCGAGCCTGCCGCTTTCGGCGGCGCCCGAGAGGCCGCTGGCGACGGAGCGCACCGCGAGATAGCCGGCCGCGAGCGGCACGATCAGGCTCAGCATCTCGGCGTCGAGGTACTGCTCGACGTCGGAGAGCTCGCTGATCCCGAACGCCTCCTTCAATCCCGACGGGTAGCTGCTGACCACCTTCGAGAGGGCGTCGGACACCGAGGGGAAGATCGCGACGATGAAGGCTGACATCAGCCCGATCGGCAATCCCCAGGCGAGGAGGGAGCGACGGCGGTCGCGAAGCTGTGAGGCCGCAAGCGCCGTCATTGCAGGCCCTCATCGCGGTAGTAGGCGAGGAAGACCTCCTCCAGGGAGGGGTGCGCGATCTCCAGGTCGGTGACGACGTGCTCGGCGAGCGCGTGGAGGATCGGGTTGAGGTCGCCGGCGACCAGGAAGGTCACCCGGCCGCCGTCACCGCTGACTTCGGTGACGCCGGGGAGGCGTTCGAGCTCGTCGAGGGTCACCGGCGCCGCGAACTCGACGGTCACCTTGCGCCGGGTCTTGCCGATCAGGTCGGCCACCCGCTCGACCGCGATCAGCCTGCCCTCGCGGATGATCCCGACGCGATCGCAGACGCGCTCGACCTCGCTCAGCTCGTGCGAGGAGATGAAGACGGCGCGACCCCGATCCCTTTCCTCGCCGACCAGGGCGAGGAACTCCTCCCGCATCAACGGGTCGAGCCCTCCGGTCGGCTCGTCGAGGATCAGCAGATCGGGTTGATGAAAGAAGGCGAGGATCAGCCCGACCTTCTGCCGGTTGCCGCGCGAGAGCTGGCCCAGGGGCCGGTCGAGGTCGGCCCGGAAGCGCCGCGCCAGCTCCTCGGCCCGACCGAGCTCCGAGACACCGCGAAGCCGGGCGAGGAGGTCCAGGGCCTCGGAGCACGATTCGTCGCCTGTTTCCGAACAGATGACTAGGGTTTGGCTCCCCGGCAGGCCAGGGGGAGTGAGTTAACGGCTATGCGCACGGTCTCCAAAACCGTGAATCCGGGTTCGAATCCCGGCTCCCCCGCTGACTGAACCGCGGGAATGGCTAGGTTCCCTGGTGGCGTGGAGCGGACGAGCGAGGATCGGAGAGCGAGACGACCTCGCGGCCCTGCGGGCGCGCCGCCTGCTGAGTGAAGACGAGGCGCGGCCGGAGGCGGTCGAGCGCCGCCACCAGGCCGGCGGCCGGACGGCGCGGGAGAACATCGAGGACCTCGTCGACCCGGGCTCCTTCGTCGAGTACGGGCGCTTCGCGATCGCCGCGCAGCGTGGCCGCCGCGAGGTCCAGGACCTGATCGAGAGGACTCCCGCCGACGGCCTGATCGGCGGCACCGCGCGGATCAACGGCGAGCTGTTCGGAGATGCCGCCGCCTGCGCCGTCCTCACCTACGACTACACGGTGCTGGCCGGGACCCAGGGCGCCCTCGGGCACCGCAAGAAGGACCGGCTGTTCGAGCTGATCGAGCGGATGCGGCTGCCGACCGTGTTCTTCGCCGAGGGCGGGGGAGGGCGGCCCGGGGACACCGACTACCCGGTCGTCTCGGCCCTCGACACGCGGGCGTTCGCGCTCTGGGCGAAGCTCTCGGGCCTGGTGCCGCGGATCGCCGTCGTCGCCGGGCGCTGCTTCGCCGGCAACGCGGTGATCGCCGGCTGCGCCGACCTGATCGTCGCGACCGAGAACACCTCGCTCGGGATGGGCGGCCCGGCGATGATCGAGGGCGGCGGATTGGGGACCGTCGCCGCCGACGACGTCGGCCCGCTCTCGGTCCAGGGGCCGAACGGCGTCGTCGATGTCGAGGTCGCCGACGAGGCCGAGGCGACCGCGGTCGCGAAGAGGCTGGTCGGCTACTTCCAGGGCACGACCCCGCCGGGGCCCGAGCCCGACCAAACGCTTCTGCGCGACCTCGTCCCCGAGCGCGAGCGGCGCGCCTATCCGGTCGCGCCGATCATCGAGACGCTCGCCGACGAGGGCTCGGTCACCTTCCTGCGGCCACGCTTCGCTCCCGAGATGGTGACCGCGCTGGCCCGGATCGAGGGCCGGCCGGTCGGGGTCATCGCCAACGACACCCGCCAGATGGCGGGCGCCGTCACCAGCGACGCCTCCGACAAGGCGGCGCGCCTGATCCAGCTCTGCGACGCCTTCGGGCTGCCGGTGATCTCGCTCGTCGACACGCCGGGGTTCATGGTCGGCCAGGACGCCGAGGCGACCGGGCTCGTGCGCCACGCCTCTCGCCTTCTCGTCGCGGGCGCCGCGATCCGGGTGCCGCTGATCGCGGTCATCCTCCGCCGCGGCTACGGGCTCGGCGCCCAGGCGATGGTCGGCGGCAGCCTGCACGAGCCGCTGCTGACCGTGGCCTGGCCCTCGGCCCACCTCGGCCCGATGGGGCTCGAAGGGGCGGTCCGGCTGGCGATGCGCAAGGAGCTCGAGGCGATCGCCGACGAGGACGAGCGCGAGCAGCGGGTCCGCGACCTGACCGCGGCGGCGGAGCAGAACGCGCGGGCCCTCAACGCCGCGACCCTGTTCGAGCTCGACGACGTCATCGACCCGGCCGAGACCCGCTCGCTGATCGCCGCGACGCTGGCCGCCGCTGCTGCCCACGCGCCGCCGGCTGAGCCCGGCGGGCGCTTCGTCGACACCTGGTGACTAGTTCGGCCGCTTCGGTTCCAGCCCGACCAGCTCGAAGTAGCCGATCAGGTAGAGGTGCTGGCCGTCGGAGACGATCGGGGTGTAGCCGGCCTGGTCGAGGCTGAAGGTCTTCTTGTGGGTGTGGACGTCGATGCCGACCGCTTCGCGGGTCTTGAAGCTCGTCGTGTAGACGGTGTTCCCGATCACCGTCGAGGTGCCCGGGATCGGCCCGCCGACGTCGTACTTCCAGCGCTGCTTGCCGTTGAGCGCGTCGAGCGCGTAGAGGTGCTCGTCGTAGGAGCCGATGTAGACGGTCGGGGGGGTGCCGGGAACCTGGGCGAGGGCAGGGGAGCCATAGATGAAGTTGTGGGTCGGGAAGTACCACTCGACCTTGCCGGTCTTTTCGTCGAAGGCGTAGACCGTGCCGTCGTCGCGGGCGGCGTAGACGCGGCCGAAGTCGATCGCCGGTGAGGAGTAGAAGCCGCCCCTGCCGAAGGGCTTGACCTTGGTCGTGTTCGTGCGCCAGATCGGCCTGCCGGTCTCGGCGTCGAGCGCGTACATCGAGCCCTCGTAGTCGGCGACGAAGACGCGCCCGTCGTTGTGGCTCGGGCTCGCTTTGATCGCCCCCGGCGACTTCGAATCGCCACCGCGTCCTGCCGTCGGCGGCGCTCGAGCGCCAGGAGCTCGTGCGTGTCGGTGCCGATGAAGAGGCGTCCCGTCGGTGATCATCGGCGAGGATTCGAGATGGGCGTTCAGATTGCGCTTCCATTCGGTCGCCCCCGTCTTCGCGTTGAGGGCGACCAGTTCGCCGTCGATGAAGGCGATGTAGAGCAGCCCTTTGTAGTAGGCGGGGGCGGTGACGTCGGTCGGCTTGCCCCTGTTCTTCGGATCGCGTTCCCGTTTCCAGAGGATCTTGTGGTCATCGAGCGTGACCGCGTGCAGGTTCCCGAACTTGTTGACGACGTAGGCGACGCCGTCGGCGACGGCCGGCGGAAACTCGATCAGGCCGTGGGTGTTGATCGACCAGTCTTCGCGCAGGGGCGGGTCGAGCTCGCGCTTGTCGGTCGGCAGGTATTGGGTCCGTTCCGGCACCCGGCCGAAGGTCGGCCAGTCGACGAGATTCGACCCGGTCGCGGTCGCGCCGTCGTCGCTCTTTTCATCGCCGCCACCGCCGCAGGCGCCGCAGGCCCACGATCGCCAGGGCCGGCGCGAGGGCTGTGAGGCACCGAATTCCGACGCGTCTGCGCATCCGCCTCCTCATCGCCATCGAACAATGCCGACTCGATCGAGCGTCCCGTCGAGAGCGGCGGACGGGAATCGAACCCGCATCATCGCCTTGGAAGGGCGAGGCTCTACCGTTGAGCTACCACCGCGCGCGAGACAGTTTGCCGGAAGCAAGACGGCCCCGTCTCTCAATTCGGGATGCGTCAGAATGTGCCCAGCCACGGGGAGTGGCGCAGTCTGGTAGCGCACTCGGCTGGGGGCCGAGCGGTCGCAGGTTCAAATCCTGTCTCCCCGATCTGCAGCACAGATACGAAGGACCGCGAACCGTCGCTTCAGAGCGGGGGTTTTCGGCTCTGTAAGGGGCGAAGAGCTGCGAACAACGGCAGGCAGGACCATCGCGGCGGCGACTTGGATCGGTAGCAGCCGGGTAGCCCCGAGCCCTCCTTCTGGAGGGCCCTGGCATCTCGAAGGCATCAGCTAGGCCTCTGACACGGTCGCTGGTATCGCGCGCACTGGTAGCGTGGTAATCGTGGGTGGTGTGAAAGCGGGCATGATCCGACAGGGCGGACGCGGCCGGCGGTTTGGCGCTCTCCTGGTCACTGCCGGATTGCTCGCCCTTGCGTCGGCGCCCGCAGCGCTCGGAGTGAATCGCGTCTACTGGGGCAACGGCGGCAACGACACGATTTCCTACGCCAACCTCGACGGATCGGGCGGCGGCGGCGAGCTCAACATCTCCGGGGCGACCCCGAGCGGCCCCCGTGGCTTGGTGATTGACGACACGGCTATGCGGATCTACTGGGCCAACCAGGGCAACGACACGATCTCCTACGCCAACCTCGACGGATCAGGCAGCGGCGGCGAGCTCAATATCTCCGGGACGGCGCCAAAAAAGCCCCACGGCCTGGCCATCGACCCTGCGGCAGGGAGGATCTACTGGGCCAACGACGACAACACGATCTCCTACGCCAACCTCGACGGATCGGGCGGCGACCAGCTCAACATCTCCGGGTCCACCCCGAACTCCCCCTACGGCGCCGCGATCGACCCAGCGGCGGGAAGGATCTATTGGGCCAACCGGGGCAGCAACACGATCTCCTACGCCAACCTCGACGGATCGGGCGGTGGTGGTGAGCTCAATACTTCCGGGGCGATCGTGAACGACCCGCACGGCGTAATGGTCGATCGTGCCGCGGGGAGGATCTATTGGACCAACGTCGACAGCACAATCTTCTACGCGAACCTGGACGGGTCGGGCGGCGGCGGCAAGTTCAGCACTTCCGGGGGGACCGATGCCGGCGCCATCGGCATGGCGATCGACCCCACAACGGGGAGAATCTACTGGGGCAACCTCGGAGGCGACACGATTTCCTACGCCAACCTCGACGGATCGGGCGCCGGCGGCCTACTGAACATCTCCGGAGCGACCCCTAGCGACCCCCGTTTCGTGGCCTTGTTTCGCGCGCCGAGTGGCGCCGGCGCGCCGCAGGTCGCGGGCGGCTCGAGCCCCGGCTCCGTGCTCTCCTGCTCGCAGGGCTCCTGGGCGCCCGACCTGCTCGGCGCCTTCCTCTACCGCGCGCCGCTGCGTTTCGCCTACCAGTGGCAGCGGAACGGCGCAGACCTCGGCGGCATGTCCACCTCGGCCACCTACACCGCGAGCGCCCCCGGCAGCTACACCTGCCGAGTAACCGCCACCAACCAGGCGGGCTCGACCTCGCAGATGAGCGCGGCGCTATCGGTCGTCTCCAATCACTTTCGCTTTGGCAAGCTGAAGCACAACAAGAAGAAGGGAATCGACTTCCTCAGGGTGAAGGTCCCCGGGCCGGGGATGGTCGGGATCAATGGCCGCGGGATCGCCAACTTTGGCCTCGCCGCCAAGGGCGCCCGGACCTCGGCCGGCCACAAGTGGCTGCGGGTGAAGCCCGCCACGAAGGGGACGAAGGCCCGCGAGCTCCGCGAGCGCCTCGAACGCAAGGGCAAGGTGAAGGTGAAGGTGAAGGTCACCTACCTGCCCGACGGCGGGATCCCAAAGACCCGGGCGCGCAAAGTGATGCTGCTGCTGGAGCGCAGGCGCTGAGCCAGGGGCGGTCCCGAATCGGGGACGGATGGGACGCATGGGACGCGTCAGGACGCATATTGCAGTCGCGTCCTTCGGCTGGGGGCCGAGCGGTCGCAGGTTCAAATCCTGTCTCCCGCTGTAGAACGCGAGCTGGCGCCTCGGCTCTATGCGTGGGCGGGCACCCCGTTGGACGACTCGTCTTGTTCGGACGCCTTCGTCCTTGTGGCCGTTGCGCGGTCGTCTCGGCCGGGGCTATGGTCGAAGTGATTCGATGACCGGTGTTCGTGGCGGCAACCGTCACCAAAGCGGCGACGGAGGAGGCGGGAGGGATACCGATGTTCGTCGACACTCCCGGCGAGGACTTCCGCATCATTGGGGCCGGCGATCGACCGGAGCTCGAGGCAGGTCAAGAGCTGATCGGCCTGATCGATGGGATGCCCCAGGGTGATTGAGGGGGCCTGAAATGGAGTGGTCGCTGGCGATCATCGCGCTGGCGCTGATCGCCGTCGCCGGTGTCTCGAAACGGCTCGCAGGATCCCCGATCACACCCGCGATCCTCTTCGCCTCGATCGGGATCCTGGTCGGACCGAAGGTCCTCGATGAAGTGGACCTCTCCAGCTCGGGCTCGACGGTTCGAACGCTGGCCGCGGCGACGCTCGCGCTGGTGCTTTTCTCCGATGCCTCGCGGATCGACCTCCGCAAGCTGCGCGGCGAGTTCTCGTTGCCGCTGCGCCTACTCGGAATCGGCTTACCGCTGACGATCGGCCTAGGCGCGGTCGCGGGGGCGGTGATCTTCGACCAGCTGAGCTTCTGGGAGGCGGTGATCCTTGCGGTGGTCCTGGCTCCGACCGACGCGGCGCTCGGCCAGGCGGTTGTCACCGAGCCGCGCGTCCCGGGACCGATTCGCCAAGGACTGAACATCGAGAGTGGGCTCAACGACGGCATCTGCGTGCCGCTGCTGTTCGCGGCCGTCGCTGCCGCAGACATCCAGTCGCACATCTCGGAGGGGCGAAGCGCGATGACGCTCCTCATTGAGGAGATCGGCTACGGCGTTCTCGGGGGAGTTGCCGCCGGGCTCCTGATCGGCGCCGTTGTCATATATGGCGGTCGCAGGGACCTGCTCGATGGCACCTGGCGCCAGGTGATCCCGGCCGCTGGCGTGGCCCTCGCCTACGGGATCGCGAACGCGCTCGACGGCTCGGGCTTCATCGCGGCCTTCGTCGCCGGGATCGTCTTCCATGCCGTGATCAAACGTGATCCCGGAGATATAAACCAGCTCACCGAGGAGGTGGGAGTGGTGCTGAGCGGTGTCACCTTCATCCTCTTCGGGGCGGTCCTGCTCGGACCAGCCCTGGGGGAGCTGAGCTGGGAGCTTGCCCTCTACGCGGTGCTCAGCCTGACGATCGTACGGATGGTGCCCGTGGCCATTGCGATGCTGGGATCGCATGCTCGGCTGCCGACACTTGGGTTCCTGGGCTGGTTTGGACCGCGCGGGCTTGCCTCGATCGTCTTCGCGGTGATCGTGGTCGAGGAGTCGACGCTTCCGCACGAGCATCTGATCGCCCTCGCGATCTACCTCACCGTCGGGCTATCGGTCTTCGCCCACGGCCTCACCGCCAGCCCCCTGGCTGACCGTTACGGCCGCTGGTTCGAACGCCATCCGCGCGATGTGGGACCGTTGATGGAGAGCGCCCCGGTCGAGGTGACGCGGATTCGAAGATGGATCTCCTGAAAACGTCAACCAACAACGCGCAAGGAGATGGCTAAATGACAGACTCGATTGACAACCGAGCTCGGGAAGTCACAGGAGGCTGGTGGCTACTGCTTTTGGTTGGATTGCTCAGCATCGTTGCGGGCGTGATCATTCTGCTCAAGCCGAGTGACAGCCTCGCAACGCTTGCCGTCATCGCCGGAATATTCCTCTTGCTGGACGGCATCCTTGAGCTCGCCGACTCGTTCATGCGGAGCACCTCCGATCGCGGTCTGGTCGCCCTTGTCGGAGTTCTGAGCGCGATAGTGGGGGTCCTCTTGATCCGCCACCCGATCGGGGGTGTTGCAGCAGTGGCCCTGCTGATCGGAATCTGGCTGATTGCCATCGGTGTGATTCGGTTCGCAACCGCATTCGCGGAATACGAAAACCGTGGATGGCACGCTCTGGCGGGAATCGTGGAGGTGATCGCCGGCGTCGTGATCGTCGCCAATCCGGACATCGGTTTTGGGACCCTGGCCCTGTTGGTCGGGCTCGGATTCATCTTCAACGGCATCGCCATGGCCATCCTCGGTTGGGGGATGCACGGCGCAAGGCAGGAGGCCGCTAGCCCCCGGTCAGTCTAGGTCCGTCTCAACCTCGATGCGGCCCGATTTTGCGGCGTCGGCGAGCGCGTCGTAGTCGAGCTCGTTCTGATCGGCGTAGCGCTCTGAGAACTCGGCGATCGCCTGATCGAAGGTCTCGCTCTTGCCGAGGTAGGCGGAGATCGCGATCCGGTCGCCGGAGCGGGCATGGGCTCGGGCAAGTGTCCAGCCACAGACCCGGCCGTATATCTCCAGCCCCTCCGGCGGCAGAGTTTCGATTTCGATCGAGCGCTTGCCGTCCCAGAGCTGGCGCACGTAGAAGTCCCGTTCCTTGTCGTCCATGCCGTACGCCGGAAGCCAGCCGAGGAGGATGTCGCTTGCCGCCTGCATCAGCCACTGCCCCTCGACCACCCGCTCGCCATGGTTGCCGAATTCGCTTGCCCCGGCGTAGGGCTCGAACACCGAGGCCTCGGCTTCCTTGGCCTGCAGGAAGAGCGGGTCCTGCCCGTCTCGGCCCATCATCAAGACCACCCAGGCGCGGGTGCCGACGCTGCCGACCCCGACCACCTTGCGGGCCATGTCGACGAATCGGTAGCTGTCGAAGAGGTGGCGGCGGTCCCCCTTGAGGCTCTCGCGGTAGCGCCCGAGCATCTCCACGATCCGTTCTTCGAGTTCGTGGCGTTGATCGTCGGAGACGAGCTCGCGGGCCGGGACGAGCAGGGGTGGATCGCTGTTGATCCGCGGCTGCCCGTCAACCTCGTGGACGAGCCGATCGAAGGCCCTGAGGCTGTTCTTCTTATGGGCCTTCGCCACGCTCTTCCTGGCCGCCTTCATCTGCTTGTGATCGGCGACCTTCGCCAAGTCCGCGATCACGGATTCGACGTCCAGTCTGGCGTACCAGACGTCGAGGTTCCCCATCGCGGCGAATTCCCGCATCGCCTCGCGGTACGCGCGCACGGTGCGGAGGACGGCGGCGCGGGTCTCCTTCGCGGAGAATTCGCGATCGCGGCCGGCGATCTCGAAGCTCGCCGCAAGGCGCTTGACGTCCCACTCCCAGGGCGCGGGAAGGGTCTCGTCGAAGTCGTTGACGTCCAGGATCAGGCTCCGATCGGGGGCGGCGAAGATGCCGAAGTTGGAAAGGTGGGCATCGCCGCAGGCCTGAACCCGAAAACCCGATTGGGGGGTCTTCGCAAGGTCCATCGCCATGATCGCCGCGGTGCCGCGATAGAAGGTGAAGGGCGAGGCCAGCATCCGCCCGTAGCGGATCGGCACCAGCTCGGGGACGCGGCTCTTGGCTCTGGCTCTCGAGCAGTTTGACCGGGTCTTTCCGGCCCTTCGCCGGCTCCCACTCGCCGTGGCTGGAGCGAGGCACTTCCTCGCGCGCCGCCTTGCCCGCGGCCGCGCTCTCAGCTGCTGCGGCATCGGTATCAGGGTGTTGGGATGTGGGCGCCGAAGCCATAACTATGCGAATCCTCAGGGGAAGGTGGACCCTTCCTCAATCGATCTTGTCACCTAAGACGAGCGAAGTCGAGGCAGGGCGGCCTTCCGCTGGTCAGTGCCGCCCCAAACCGCGAAGATAAATCCCACAGCAGCAGGGAAATCGTGGATACTCGGAGGGTGGCTAGTAGCTATTGCGCCGGCTCTTTTGGCGTCAGCAGTTCGGGATCGGGTCCACCTGGATGGATCAATGACTCCCCGCTCTTGGCCGAGGCGTATTCCCTGGCCGATGCAGCCCATGGCTCACAGCGCCGGGCCACCGACGGGCGCTTCTTCCTCGATCACGTCATCGAGGTCGCGGGGATGCTCCACCAGGCCGGGTTCGGCGACGAACTCGTGGCAGTGGGACTGCTGCACGACGCCGTTGAGCGAGGGACGCTTGGCGAGGAGGAGCTGGAGGTCGAGATGGGCGCGAGCATCTCCTCGCTCGTCCTCACTCTGAGCGAGGACGCCAGCATCGCGTCCTTCGAGCAGCGAAAGGCGGGATTGCGCCGCCAGGTCGAAAACGCCGGAGGATGGGCCGTGACGGTGTATTCCGCCGACAAGCTCTCCGACATTCTCGGGCTGCGAAGGGGCATCGAGGACGACATCTATGCGCTGGAGGAGAGGATGGGCACCGACGTCGCGAGCATGACTGCCCACTACCACGCATCGGTGGACATGATCGAGTCGGTAAGGCCTGAGTCGGCCTTCCTACCGGCCCTCCGCCTCGAGCTGGAACGCCTGGAGGCCGACACCCTGAAGCAATCGCATGGCGGATAGGGAAGGAAGGGCGGACAAGGACACGGGCAAGGCGTCCGAGTTCAACATTGCGGGCGTGCCGCTTGGCCCTCGCACGCAACACCTGCTCGCACTCGAGTTCGGGGATCGAAGGGACTTCGACGATCCGAGATTGGAGTGGCGGCGGCTGTTCTCCGAGTGCCTGGGGACGTTCTTCCTCGTCCTCGTCGCGGCCGGCGGCGGCCTGCTCCATGCCAAGGGCGAAATCAGCCTCGCGGCGGCCGTCGTCGCCCCCGGCCTCATGGTCATGGCGATCATTCTCTTCATGGGGGCCGTCTCCGGCGCCCATCTGAATCCGGCGGTATCCATCGCCTTCGCACTGCGTGGCGACTTTCCATGGAAACGCCTGCCGGGATACATCATCGTCCAGTTGATCGGGGCGACGCTGGCATGCCTGTTCCTTCTGGCGGTCTTCGGAAATGTCGAGCACCTCGGGGCAACGCTGCCAGGGGCGGGTTATCACGACTGGCAGGCGCTGCTGATGGAGACGGTGCTGACCGCCGGCCTGGTCAGCGTGATCCTCGGGACCGCTTCGGCGGCACAGAACGTCGGCGCGATCGCGGCCTTGGGAGTTGGTGGCTACATCGCCTTGGCGGGTCTCTGGGCAGCGCCGGTGAGCGGGGTTTCGATGAATCCGGCGCGCTCCTTTGGACCGGCGCTGGTCAGCGGTGATTTCACCAGCTATTGGGTCTACCTGGCCGGACCGATCGCAGGAGCGATGATCGCGGTCGGCTGCGCCATGATTCTGCGCGGCCGCGGCGGGAGCGCGATCTCGCGAGCCGCGGGGTCAGGGATTCTCGACCCGGGAAGTCATAGCGCTCGACAGCGCCTGGCGGGGAAGATAGAGCGGGGTGAGGTCGACCCTCATGCCACAACGCCCGACGGGTAACGACGCCAGGGTGCGAAGCGAACTAGCCGCCTTGGACGAAGCGGCTATTTTCAAAGGCTCTTTCCGCCTCAGGAAGAGCGCTGCGAGAAGAGGCGAAGGAAGAACAGGAAGATATTGAAGACGTCGAGGAATATCCCGGCCGCTAGCGGGATTGCCTCGGCGGCGCCAGCGCGGCGAAGGCGATTGAAGTCGATGACGGTATAGAGGCCGAAGATCGCAAGGCCGGCTAGCGACCAGGCGGTATATAAGGCCGAAATATGGACGAAGATCAGCACGATGCCCGCGCCCAGCAGTCCTAGGAGCAGCACGAAGGCGATCCGGTAGAGGAACGAGAGATCACGTCGAACTGCGTATCCCCCCGCTCCGAGGGCCGCAACGAACAGCGCCGTGGCCCCGAACGCCTGACGGAGCGCCGTCGGGTCGGTCTGTGAGTAGTAGTTGACGGTGGTGGCGACGCTGCCACCGATAAGCAGCCCGAAGGCGAACAGCAGTGTCAATGCCAGGCCGGTCTGGCCGCGTGCATTGGCCGCGTTCAATCCGATCAAGCAGCCGATGGAGAGTAGCCAGGCGATGAACCAGCCCGGGCCGCCCAGCCCTCGCCCCAGCCAGACCCCGAGGGTCGCGAAACCTACGGTCAAGGCAACGAGCGCCATGACCCGACCGAAAAGAGCGGGAGTCGAGACGGTCGCCTGGCGTTCGGGGTAGGCGGTTGCCGTCACCGGGCCGCACCCTATAGAAGCAGCACAGCTCCAGCTCGTCCCGGGTGGGGGCGAATGCAACGCATCCAGGTTGAGTGCTGCTTGGCGTCCTCGACCCAGCAGATGATCTCGTCGCGAGCCAAGGGCGTGATGTCCTTCCAGGGCATCGACGATCACTGCGTCGGCGATCAATCCCTTCCGCAAATCTGGGCAACTGTGCACTGCGCCACCGGCTACTCGCAGGCGCTCATCTGGTCACGGTATTCCGTCTCACAGCTCGGCTCGCGGCCGCCTTCGGGTCCAAAAGACTCGCCAAGACCCCGCGAGGGGCCCTTCGCCAGCCTTGGGCAGCAACGATCGCTTTGTCGCGAGTTTGACTACTCCGAGATTTGAAAGGCTGTCGAGGACGGAACGACCACCGCGGAGACGGCCGTATGAGAGGGGAAAGGATTCATGACTCAAATTCGATTGGTCCCGAAAGGGAATCTGAGGGCTCTTTGTGGAGGGCTCCTCTTGGCGATCTTGATCGGGGGCGTGTTTTCAGCCTGCGGCAGTGGCGGAGATAGCACCAGCACCGAAACTGGCGGTCAGGGTGCCAAGACCGAAATCGAAGCGGGGGCCGAAAAGGTCGAAGAAGGGGTCGAAAAGGGGACAAAGGAAGCCGAAGAATTGATCAAAGAAGCGAAGGCAAAGGTCGAAGACGGCGAAGGTAGCGCCAAGATCCAGGAAGGCTTGACGCAGCTCGAAAGTGGTGTCAAGGAAGGCAAGGAGCGGGGGCAGGCGGCGGTCGAAGAAACCAAGAAGAAGATCGAAGAACTTACGAAATAGGATCAGAGCACCATCCGCGAGGTTCCTCGAGCCTCCACACCGTTTCGTGGTACCGCGTTTGGGAGGCCCCATGGACGCGGCGTGACGCACGTGGCAGTCGCGTCCTCCGGCTGGGGGCCGAGCGGTCGCAGGTTCAAATCCTGTCTCCAGCCCGAACGTGGCGGTCATTGATGCCTGTCGCCAAGGCGGAAAAATGGGCCGCAATGGCCCCATCCGGTTGCGAACCCGTAGCAGAATCAGCTGATCGCCCTCGGCTGTTGCGCCGATCTCGACGCCTACCTGATCGGGATGCGCACCGCCTGGCAGGTCGAGCAACGGCGCGCTGGGGTTTCGCCCCATTTCGGTTCTTCCGCCTATTTCCACCGGCGCGGCGCTGAGGTGACGTAATCCAAATAACCGCGTAGGGACGCCGTTGAGGTGAGGGCCTGGTAGCCGAACAGGTAGCTGTAGAAGCCCCGAATGTCCTGCTTCAGGTGAATGCCGAGGCGTTGGAATACGTGGCGCTCCTGCCACCGCCGCATCAGCCCGAAGATCACCAAGGTGATGGGAAGCACGAGCATCGACCACCAGGAGAACAAAAGCGGATAGCCCGCGATGAACAGGATGACCCCCGGAATCCAGAAGAAGACGTAGCCGAAGTCGAGGAAGGGCACCAGGTAGTCGATACCGGCGACGAACTTGGCCAGTACCCGAGGCTGCTCAGTTGGCGGATTCTTCTGCAGGCCCTCGAACATGCCCTGGGCCCAGCGCGAGCGTTGGCGCATTAGTGCCCTGAGCTTCTCGGGAGCGGCAGTAAACCCGAGGGCGCACGGCTCGTACTGCACCAACCCTCGCGAGGCCATCATCGTCCAGGTCAGCACTATGTCCTCACCGATCGCGTCCGGCCAGCCGCCGACTGCCCGGAGATCGTCAGTCCAATATGCGGAGAACGCACCCTGGGCGACAAGCGTGCAGTTGTACGCGCCCTGCATGCGCTTGACACCGTTGATCCCGAGCCGGTAGTCCCAGGCCTGCATCCTGCAGAGGAGGTTGTCGGAGGCATTCTCGACCACGAGCGCGCCGGCGCATGCGCAGACATGCTGGTCCTGGGGACGGGTCCCGAGCCGGGCGATCAGGAAGCCGAGCGCCTGCGGATGCAGGAGGGTGTCGGCGTCGACGGTCACCGTTATCGGAGTGTTCACGCTCTGGAGCGCGGTGTTCAGCGCCCGGTACTTCCCCGCCTCGGCCTCGAAGACGCGGCGGAAGTTCAGCCCGCTCTGTCGGGCCGCTTCCTCGGCCATCTCGGCGGTGCGGTCGGTCGAGTTGTTGTCGGCCAGGACTGACCTCAACCTGGCCAGGGTAGGAGAGCTTGGAAATCCGATCGAGGGTCGGCACAATCGTGTGTTCCTCGTTCCGGGCGGCGATGACAACGGTCACCGGTGGCCACGTGCCCTCGGGCCAGGAGCCGATCGGCGGCTCTGCGGGGGGGACGCGGTAATGGAGGGTCAGGAGGGTGAAGATCAGGAATCCGATCACCACCGAGGGGATGTAGGCCATCAGGGTCGGGATCACCCAGGCCATGACGGGGCCGATCGCTTCCCGTAGCTCTCCGCGCCATGGCGCCGAGGCGTAAACGGCAAATGCGACATAGGCGATCGTGAAGGTAAAGGCGACTGCGAATCGGACGGTCGGCCGAAGTCCAACTGTCGGCGCCTGACGCCGGCTCATGCCGTGACGGAGTGGCTCAGACGAGCGAATGATGCAACAAGAGTTCCACAGGCCGGGAGCGAGTGGAGGATCTCAAACGCTTGTTTGACCGCTCAAACGACGGAGTGTTCGGGCGGCGCATGAGCGGTTACTACTTTCTGAATGAGCCCCGATGCAAGCCTAATGTCCCGCCTGCTGACCGTTCTCCCCGATTCTCGGAAGCCTTACGGCCTCGTTTGGAGCCCGACCCGGACACTCGGATGACCGTCCCCGAAGAGCAGCCCCTGTTCCTCCCTCAACCAAGTGAAGGAGTCCTGAGCCAATGGCTGCAAGGCTTCGAATTCCGCGGGCGGCGGCCTAGGCTCTACTCGATGCCGCCGCCTGAGACCTCGATCGCCCGTCTTGAAAACGGAGAGAGCGGCGAGAGGGGCCGCCGGGCGCGCAGCCAGTCGCCTCGCTCTGTCCATGGCGAATGGGCTCCTGCTGCCAACCGAGGCGATCCGGTTGCGATCCTCCGTCTACAGTCGGAATCGCGAGTGCAGGATCTGCTCCCGATCCGCTACGGGCGGATGGCCGTGTCCCCCTTCACCTTCTATCGGGGGGCCGCCGCGGTGATGGCCGCCGACCTCGCGGGTACCCCCGACTCTGGACTCGTCGTGCAGACCTGCGGCGACGCCCATATTTCCAACTTCGGCGGCTTTGCCGCCCCAGACCGTCGCCTTGTATTCGGGCCGAATGACTTCGACGAGACGCTTCCTGGGCCGTGGGAGTGGGACGTCAAGAGGATGGCGGCGAGTATCGAGATCGCCGGTCGCGACATCGACCTACCTCCCAAGCGTCGTCGGTGGATCGTGCAGCGGGCCGTCCGCGAGTATCGCGAGGGGATGCGGGAATTCGCCGGCGAGAGCATGCTCGACGCCTGGTATGAGCGCCTCGACGCTGACGAATTGACGGCTCGCTTCGGGACCAAGCTCGATGCCGCGAGCCAGGGATTGTTCGACCAAACCTTTGACAAGGGGCGGCGAAAGACCAGCCAGCGGGCGATGCGCAAGCTGACGGAGGAGATCGATGGGCGGCTGCGCTTTGTGAGCTCGCCGCCGCTGCTGACGCCTTTGCACGAGCTGCACGACAGCGCTGACCCCGACGAGCGTGAGGCCTACGTGCGGGAGCTGCTAGATCAGTACGAGGCGAGCCTGCACGCTGACCGGCGGCACCTCTTCCGCTCCTACCGGTTCGTCGATATGGCCCGCAAGGTTGTCGGCGTTGGCAGTGTCGGCACCAGGGCCTGGGTCTTCCTCCTGGTTGGCCGGGAAGGCAGGGACGCACTGGTGCTCCAGGCCAAGGAGGCTCAGGCCTCGGTTCTTGAGACCCACCTCGGGGCCAGCGAGTATGAGAACCACGGCGAGCGGGTCGTGCGGGGCCAGCGAATGATGCAGGCGGCGACCGACATCTTTCTCAGTTGGCAGCGCAGCACCGGCATCGACGGCAAGAAGCACGATTTCTATGTTCGCCAACTCTGGGACTGGAAGGCCTCGGCAGACCTCTCCCGGATGAGCGAGCGTGGTCTCATCACCTACACCCGGGCATGCGCCTGGTCCCTGGCCCGCTCACATGCCCGCTCGGGTGACCGACTCGCGATCGCTGCCTACCTCGGCAAAGGTGAGGGCTTCGACCGCGCGATCGCCCGCTTCGCCTCGCTCTATGCCGACCAGAACGAGCTCGACTACCGGCGCTTGTTGGAGGCGATCGCGGCCGGCGAGATCGAATCGATCGAAGGGGTATGAGTCACGGTGTGTCGTGCGCCCGGGGGGCGGGATCGCTTCCCTTCCTCACCCTGCCACCCCAAAAAACCAAAACCGGAATTTTCTGCCGCTATGCCCTATTCCCCAACATGCTGGGGGGAGAGGAGAAGAGCCCCTCCGAAACCGGATTCGACGATCCGGTCGTTGCCACTACCGTCAAGCTAGTCGTGGCTAAGGCCCTCCAGACTTGCCACGCGGTAGCCCAGGACGGCGGCCTCTAACTTGAAGCTGAGGCCGAGGCAGGGGAGTCAGGTACCGCGATCCACTCGCCATCCCCGCCCGCCGGTCTGTGGCCGAAGTGGACGTCCGGGAGGATCCGGGCGAGCCAGCTCGGCCGGTACCAGGCGCCGGCGCCGGCCAGGCGAAGAAACACCGGCAACAGCAGCAGGCGCACCAGAAAGGCATCCAGCAGGACGGCGACGCCGAGGATCGTGCCCATTTCCTTCGGTGGCAGCGGGCCAGAGAGGGCAAAGGTGAAGAAGACCGCGACCATCACCGCGCCGGCGGCAAGGATCACCCGCCCGGAGTGTGCGAGCCCCCCAACCATCGCGGCCTTGGCGTCGCCCGTCTCTTCCCAGTGCTCGCGCGCCGAGGAGAGCAGAAAGACGGTGTAGTCCATCGCGATCGCGAAGATCATCGCGAAGAAGAAGATCGGCCCCCAGGCGTCGAGGAACCCCTGCGATTCGAATCCGAGCATGTTCGAGAGGCTGCCGTCCTGAAAGATCAGCGTGGCGACGCCGAAGGCGGCAGCAGTCGAGAGCAGGTTGGCGAGGACCCCGATCGCGGCGATCAGCGGCGCCTGGAATGCGATCAGCAGAAGGAGGAAGCCGAGCACGAGGATCACACCGATGGCCAGCGGCGTCTTCGAGGACAGTGCGGCTTCGAGGTCGTGGTTTTCAGCAGCGGGGCCGCCGACGAGGGCCGCCGCGGGAAGCGCGGAGCGGAGTCGGTCGATCGTCGCGCCGGTCGCCGACATCGAGGGACTGGAGATCGGAACCGCCCGGATCAGGGCCAGACCACCGCCGCCTGGCGAGGGCGGCGTCACCGCTGCGATGCCGGGATCGGCTGAGAGCACCGCCGTCGTCGCGCCGGCCTCCGACTGGCGCGTCGTCACCTGCAGGGTCCCCGGCGTGCCGGGGCCGAAGGCGGCGCTGATCTGCCGGTAGCCGACCCGTGAAGGATCGCTCTTGGGCACGACCTTGATCGAGGGCATCCCCGTCTTCAGGCTGAGGATTGGCAGCGCCAACCCGACCAATACGACCAGGGCGAGGCCGCCGAAGAGAATCGGTCGCCGCCAGAGCCGCTCACCCCATGCGGCGAAGCGGGCCGAGCGGTGCTCGCCGCTGTGCGCCCAGGGAAGGGCGAACCTGTCAACTTGCCTGCCGAGCTTTGCCAGCACGGCGGGCAGCAAGGTCAGCGTCGCCGCGAGGACGAAGGCCACCGCGACGATGATTCCCAGCGCGACTGAGCGAAAGGCCGGGCTCGGAACCAGCAGCACCGCCGCCAGGGAGACCATGACCGTGAGGCCGGAGAAGAGGACGGCCTTGCCGGCCGTGTCCATCGTCTCACCGACTGCGTCCGCGGGGTCGTGGTGCTGACCGAAGAGGGCGCCGCGGAAGCGCATGACGACGAACAGGGCATAGTCGATGCCCAGCGCCAGGGCGAACATCAGCGCGAAGTTCATCGCCCAGATCGAGATCGGCGAGAGCTTGGTGCCGAGGTAGAGGACGCCGGCGGAGGAGATCAGGCCGACGATCGTCAGCATCAGCGGCAGCCCAGCTGCGACGAGGGAGCCGAAGGCGAGGACGAGGATCGCCAACGTCACCGGCCAGGAGATCAGCTCCGACTTCAGCATCGCGTCGCGATTGGCTTCGTTGAAGTCCGACCACATCCCCGTGGCGCCGGTCAGATCGGCTTCAGTCCCAGGGACGGTCAACGCGGCGACCTCGCCCTTGAGGTTGTCGGCGGCTGCGACCATCCCATTCGGGCCCTCGGCCGCAGTACCGACGACGATCGCGGTGTGGCCATCGGCGGAGATCGAGCTGCCGGTCCGCGGGGTGAGCACGGCGCCCACCGCCGGGTTGGCGGCGAGGGTGCGTTCAACCCGGGACACGGTCCTCTTGAAGGCCGGGTCGCCGGCAGCGAGGCTTTCGGAGTGGACGGCGACCTGCAGCGCATAGGCGCCGGCGCCGCCGAAGTCCCGTTCGGTCTGTTCGCGGACCTTTACCGACTCCGACCCGTTGGTCTGCCAGCCGGCGCCGGAGAGCGCGTTCTCGACCCGCGGTGCGAGGACGCCGAGGCCGACGGCGACCACGGCCCAGGTGATGAAGACCGCGCGCCGGTGGCTTGCGGCAAAGCGGCCCAGCCGCCCGATCGGGCCGAGCGGCTGTCGATTAGGGGTCATCAGATCTCCTTTCTCTTCCCGCGAACGCGCGGCTCGGAGGTCTGCTTTTCGATGGCGGCGAGGGCTCGGCGGAGGAACATCGCCCAGACGAACCTGCCGAGCGTGTGATGGACAGCGCTGGCAAATCTTCCCTTCGGGCCGTTGCGAAAACCGCGGTTAAGAATCATCCGCACCCGGCTGCCGCCCTCATAAGCAGTGGCCCGCAGCTCCCAGGTACTGCCAGGCTGAAAAATGTTTGAGTCGATCACCGTCGCCTTGACCGAGCCCGGCTGTTGCCACTCGTAGCGGTTTCGCTCCCAGAAGAGGCCGAGAACCCAGGTCCCCTCGGTCACCTCAGCGAAGCTCTCGCCGCGCTCGTGAACCAGGAGGTGCGCCGATTTCACGTTGAGCCACACCTTCGCGCGTCGACCCGAGAAGTCGCGAGCGGCCGCCTCGAGCACCCGCTCGGGGGGCAGGTTGCTCTCGGCGAGAAGATCGATCCTCACCCGTGAGTCGGTCCTGTCGCCGGCTGGGATGAAGGAAATGGCTGGATCGGGGCCTGGACTTGGATGCGGGGCGGGAGTCATCGGGTCTCCAATTCTTAGTTAGTACGACCGGTCGTGCGGTCTAGACCGGAGAGTGTACGACCGGTCGTGCTAAATTGCAAGTGATGAGTGATACCGAGGTCCACTCCAAGTCAAAGCGACAGACTCGCGGGCGTCGCAGCGACGGTGAGCGAACCCGCAACGCGATCCTGCGCGAAGCCGGACGGCTGGCGACGGTCGAGGGCATCGGCGGCCTCTCGATCGCCCGCCTGGCGCAGGCCGTGGGTATTAGCAAGAGCGGGCTCTTTGCCCACTTCGATTCCAAGGAAGAGCTGCAGGTCGCGACGATCGAGATGGCCCGCACAGTGTTCACCGAAGACGTCATCGATTCCGCCCTCACCTCCCGGACCGGCCTTGAGCGAGTGGAGGCGCTTGGCGAGCACTTCCTGCTGTACGTCGAGGGCGGCCTTTACCCCGGCGGATGCTTCTTCGCTTCAGTCGCCGCCGAGATGGCGATGCGCCCGGGGCCAGTGCGCGACGGTGCGGTTCAGGTCCAGGAGGAGTTCATCGGCCAGCTCGAGCGGGCCGTTCGCGACGCTCAGGGCGAAGGCGCGATCGACGCTCGCGAAGACCCGGCGCAGCTCGCCTTCGAACTGGGCGGCTTCCTCTCCCTCGCCAATGCCCAGTTCACCGTCAGCAGGCAATCGCCGCCGATTGAGCGTGCACGCCGCGCCCTGAAGGGGCGGCTGGCCACCGCGGCTACCGCGGCGTAGCCGTCGACTTTTGGACCGGAGCGAGCTCACCGTTCCAGTGGGCGGCTGTCACTCCTCCGTCCGTCAGGATGTCGCTGCCGGTGAAGAACCCACCGTCCCGGCCCATGAGAAGCGCGGTGAGCTCGGAAGCCCGCTCAGGGCTGGCGCGAGGGGCACGGCCGGTCTTGGCGCACCGAGCGCTCGCGCTTAGCCATCCCTCAGATTGAGTCCAAAGCTTGCCGGTGTTGGTTCCGCGCTCGGTGCTTGCCCTGAGGATGCTCAGTAGGCCCGGTCAGATCTGCGCCACGTTGTTCACATCCTTGCCCGCAACGAGGAGGAACTCTCCTTTCGAGCCGGCTCGGCGGCTTTCGCGGTAGGGCCTGTACTCATCGCTGGAGTTGATACGCCTCCGCCACCTGCTTGGAGGGCCACTCGATAATCAGGTAGATCTGCGGCGACCTGCGCTCTCCCTCGATCCTGTCGATCTTCGGGGTCCGAGCGAGGTAGCGCCCGCCGTGGCGCTCGACCAGCCTGGTGGTGTTCTCGACCTAGGCGGGTGTCCAGCTCGGGTCAGTGATGTCAATCTCCGTGACCGCGTAGCACTTCATCGGTGGGCTCCTTGTCTCAACGCGCGCCGAGTCTTTCGTTGCGCTGGCACGCATAGGATCGTGCCATGAAGGCAGCGGTGATATTCGAGAACGGCGACCCGGAGGTGCTCCGTTACGAGGACGTCCCCGATCCGGTGTGCCCCGACGGCTGCGTGCTCGTGGACGTCGAGGCGATCAGCATCGAGGGCGGCGATCTCCTCGCCCGAGCCGGTTCCCCGCCGCCGACGACCCCGCACATCGTCGGCTATCTGTGCGCGGGCACGGTGATTGAGGTCGGCGCCGGAGTCGAGAGCCCCGGCATTGGCGAGAAGGTGGTGGCCCTGAACGCGGACGGCTCACATGCGGAGAAACGGGTCGTGCCGGCGATCATGACCTGGCGCGTTCCCGAGGGGCTCGATCCCGCGGCTGCCGCGTGCATTCCGGTCGCCTTCGGCACGGCGCAGGAGTGCCTGTTCACCGCCGCGAACCTCCAGGAAGGGCAGACGGTGCTCATCCACGCCGGGGCGGGCGGCGTGGGGATGGCTGCCATCCAGTTGGCGAAGCAGGCGGGCGCGATCGTGATCTCAACCGCCTCGAGCGACGAGAAACTCGAGCGGCTGAAGTCGCTGGGGCTCGATCACGGCATCAACTATGCAGACGAGAGCTTCGTCGACGGGGTTCGTGAGCTGACCGGCGGGCGCGGCGTCGATGTGGTGCTGGACTCGATAGGCGGGAAGAACCTGGTGGACGGTATCGAGGCGCTGGCGTACCGGGGGACGCTCGTCAGCGTCGGAGTCGCCGCCCGAGCCGGTTCGGAGATCGAAGCCAGCTCCCTGTGGACGAAGAACAACACCCTGCGCGGCGTCTACCTCGGTGGGGTGCTGCTCGCCGAGTACCCGCGCGCTCATCCGATGATCGCTGACTTGATCGAGCGGATTGCTGATGGCGAGCTGCACGTCGAGATCGACCGGTCCTTTGCGCTCGCCGAAGCCGCCGCCGCTCATGCTTACCTGGAGGGCCGGAACGCCTTCGGCCGAGTGGTGATGGTGCCCTGAAGGATGCTCGCCTGGCCGGCGCACGCGGCCAGGCTGATCGCTCAGGCCGCCCCCGAGGGCCGCACCGGCGTGGTTGAGGCGCGGCGCACTGGTGCGCGATAGAGGAACCGGACGCGACGAATGCTGTCCTCTTTGGCTTCCCTGACGAGCTGGCCCCGTAGCGTCGGGAGGCCCCGGCCGTGCTCCCGCTGGTAGCGCGCCAGGTTGCGCGCCATCCCCAGGAACTGGGCCTTCGCGTGAAGGCGACAGCTGGCCCCCGGTCAATCTGCGAGACGACCTCGACTATCCGTGGGTGGCAGCGAGAGACGAATCGGGCCCGCGATTCGCATCGAGACCCGGAGGTGGTACCGCTTTGGGACCGGACGCATCGTCCGATCTGTCCGATGCGTCCCGAGCCGGGGACGGGAGGGACGCATGTGACGTGTTCGGAGGCATATGGGAGCCTCGTCCTCTTTGAGTTGCCGGGGCTGAACTTCCTTCGCTCGCGTGGTACGAGACCGACTCGGTCACGCGCGGACTGTTCGGGATCGAGCAGCGCTGAGAGGAGAATGAGCCGGAGAAGGCCAGGAGGACGAGGAGGACCGATCTTGCAGGCGTTTCCGCAACTAGCAGGGGAGAGCACGCGCCCCGATCAATATCGCCCTAGGGTCACACCGACGATGCTCCGCCGGGGACAGTCTGGGGCGCAGCCCCGCGTCGAGAGCCTGGAGACACGATGAAGCGCGTCATCTTCCTCGCAACGGCCCTCGCGCTGGTCATCACGATGGACGCTCACGCGGCACCCATCAAGTTCAGCGACAACGGCGCATGGAGCTGGTTCCAGGACGAGCGCGCGGTAGTCGATCCCGCCGCGGGCAGGCTCATCGTCGGCTCGACAGCGAACAGGCTTGGTACGGGAGGCCTCAGCAAGGATGGTGATGTCGACGTGACCTTCGTCGACATCGCGACTCGCCGCCCGACCCGCTCGTTCACGCTGAGGGACCACCTTGTCACGACATCCACGCAGTCGGGCGACGACCACAACACGTCCGCGCTGCTCGTCAGGCCTGACGGGGCGTACCTCGCGATGTACGCCGGCCATAACAACGATTACTACAGCCGTTATCGCATCTACAAGAACGGGCTATGGAGCCCTGAGCGCGTATTCGATTGGAGCACCGAGACACCCGGCGGCAGCGACTTCCCGGTCACCTACTCGAACCTCTTCTACCTATCAGCGGAGCGGCGGGTCTACAACATCGCCCGCTCGGCGGACCGAAGCCCGAACTTCATGGTCTCCAACGACCTGGGCGAGACGTGGCGGTACGGCGGCCAGCTCACGGAGGCGAAAACCAGGGTCGGCTACGTGGACGGCTACTTCAAGTACACCGACAACGGCGTCGACCGGATTGACTTCATCGCGACCGAGCACCACCCTCGGGACTTCAACACGAGCATCTACCACGGGTTCATCAAGGGGGGCAAGAGCCACGCAACCGACGGCAGGGTCGTGGACGGCTCGATCTTCGACCGCCGGGCACCGAGCGTCGATCAGTTCACGCGCGTGTTCAGGGCGGGCACGGTGGTCAGGGGCCAGCCGATGACGCACACGTGGACGACCGACGTCCAGACGTACCGAGATGGCACGATCACCGCGCTGTTCAAGGCGCGAGCGGGCGACTCGCTGGAGGACCAGCGCATCTTCTACGCCCGCAACGATGGCCACGGATGGAAGTGGCAGTACATCGCGAAGGCGGGCCCGAGCCTGTGCCCGTCCGAGCAGGACTACACGGGACTCGGCGCGCTCGACCCGACCGATCCGAAGCGCGTCTACATCTCCACGCCCATCGACCCGCGCGATGGTGAGAGTACGGGCGTTCACGAGATTTACAGCGGCAAGCTCAAGGCGGGCCGGTGGCACTGGCGGGTGATCACGCAGGGTTCGAGCGTGGATAACCTGCGGCCCATCATGCCCGAGTCGAACGCTCGGAATCGGGTGCTGCTGTGGATGCGCGGCACCTACAACTGCGCGAGCTCGTACGACGTTGACATCGTCGGTCGCTTCTTGCGGAGTACAGGCGAGCAAGCTGGGCAGCACCAGCAGCGTCGCTCCACGGCCAGCGACGCCCTGTTCCCACCGGCGTCCTTGTCGTCTCGGATCTGGAGCGAGAAGAGCTCCGGCATCTCAGCGTCCAGATACCGATAACGGTTGGAACCCACACCCGAGCTGGCGCACCGGCTTTATGCGTGGGCGGGCACCCCGTTGGACGACTCGTCTTGTTCGGCCGTCGGGTTTCGTCCTAGTTGGCCGTTGCGCGGTCGTCTCGGCCGGGGCTATGGTCGAAGTGATTCGATGACCGGTGCTCGTGGCGGATATCTGCTTCTCCTCACGGTTGCGATGCTCGCCGTCACCGCACCTGTTGCCGTGGCGGCCCAGACGACCCACGTCGTCGAGCGGGCGACCACCGACGCCGTTACCAACGGCTCGAAGCAGGACAAGGTGGGCAATGTGCTCACCTGGCACAACAAGATCTATGACGCGGCCAATCAGCAGCGGGTTGGCAAGGACGCCGGGTACTGCATCCGCATCGTGGTCGGCAAGTCATGGGAATGCAGCTGGACCACGTACCTCGAAGCCGGATCGATCAGCGTTCAGGGGCAGTTCTTGGACAAGGGCGACTCGGAACTGGCGATCACCGGTGGGACCCGGGCCTATGCCGGCGCCAGCGGCACGATGACCTTGCATTACCGCAACAAGAAGGGCACCGCCTTCGACTTCATCTTCCACCTGCAGTAGCCGCGGAACGAGGATGGGCGCTAAGTGCGGCCCAGTACCCCTCTTGGTTCAAAACGGTTCGGGTGGGCTCCCGCATGGCCGAGCGGGCGCAGGTTCAAATCCTGTCTCCCCGATTTCCCGGAAGCCCGCCTGGGAAGCGGGCCTCCGTCGCCCCCGGCTTCATCAGCTTTCGCGTCTAGACCTCGTCGCTGGGTTGCGCTTTCGGGCCGTGCCCCCAACGGCTTGAGGCCCTCGCCCTCCGACCGTAATCCTTGGGCGCCCTTAGTCAATCTGCCGTCGCCGCAGAGGAGCTAGCCGACGATCTTGAGCTTCCGGTAGCTGGTCCGTCCGGAGCCTTCGATCGTCACGGCCTCCCTGACCAGGACCGAGTCGGCAGCCGCGAGCTTCGACCGGAACTTCGCCTTCGGCTTCAGCGGGACGAGGGTGGTGTGCCCCGCCTTTGCCCTGGATTTGGCGATTGGGCTCTCGGACTTGCCCTTGCGCTTCTTGGTGACGGCCCGCAGCTTGAACTTGCAGCCCTTGGGCCTGGCTTTGGCCGGGCACCGCACCCGGACAGTCGGATAAGCGACGTTCACCGAGTGCGCCTGGCTCGTCGACGGGGACCCGCTGCAGAAGGCCGTCTGGCCGGTGAAGAGCAGCGCCGTCGAGCAGCCTTCGTTGTCGGTGACGGTGACGGTCGCCTGGTAGCGACCCGGATTCGCATAGGCGTGCATCGGCGCCGCCCCCCCCATTCGTCGCCGACTGGCCGTCGCCAAAGCTCCAGTCGTAGCGGGCGATCGAGCCGTCGGGGTCGCTGGAGGCGGAGGCATTCAGAGCGATCGGCACCCCCGGGCGGATGCGGCCGGCCGGGACACCGAGAGACGCCACCGGGGGCTGGTCGGGGGTGATCGCTGCGGTGATCGGGCCGTTCCCGGCGGGGAGGAAGGCCGGCGACTTGGCGAGGAGTGCTCCCCCCGCGCCGGCGTCGTACTGAGACACGCCCCCGCCGCTGGACCCGCTGCCGAAGACGGCGGCGTAGACGCTACGGCCGCTGGGGCTGATCGTGATCCAGCCCGAGCCCGGACCCGACGGGACGGTCGGCGGGGACTTCGGGGTCAGCGACCCTCCGGGCCCGACGTCGTACTGGCTGACGAAATTGCTGTCATTGGCGAGGTAGGCGCTCCTGCCGTCGGGGCTGATCGCGAATCCCGTGGGGTATTCGCCGGCGAACACGGTCGCGGGCGACTTGGGGGCCAGCAAACCGCCGGGGCCGATGTCGAATTGCGAGACGTCGCCACTCCCGTAGGTCGCGACGTAGAGGCTCTTCCCATCGGGGCTGACGGCCACGCCTTCCGGCGATTCCCCCACCGGCACGGTCGCGGGCGACTTCGGAGTCAGTACGCCGCCCGCTCCGACGTCGTACTGAGAGACCGTTTCATTTCCCTCGTCACCGACGTAGACGCTCTTGCCGTCGGGGCTGACCGCGAGGTAGTCCGGATGGCCGGGATTGGAGACGGTCGCCGGCGCCTTCGGCACCAGCGCCCCACCGGGGGCGATGTCGAATTGAGAGACGACGTTGCTTCCCGAGTCGCCGACGTAGACGCTCCTGCCGTCGGGGCTGATCGCGACGCCCTCGGCGCCGGGAGACGTCGACACCGACGCGGGCGACTTCGGCGCCAGACCCCCACCGGGCCCGATGTCGTACTGGGAGACCGACCCGCTTAGGTTGGCGACATAGGCGCTCCTACCGTCGGGCGCGATCGCGATGCCGTCTGAATGTCCGGGGCCGGCGGGAACCACCGCGGGCGAGAGCGGCGAAAGCGATCCGTCGGCGGCAACCTCGTATTGGGAGACGCTGCCATCGTTGGAGTTGACCACGTAGAGGCTCGACGCCGATGCCGCGCCTACCGCGAACATGGTGCCCATCAGGGAAAGCGCTACCGCAGCCACAATCCTTCGCATACCGTGGACGATCGTACAGCCGACACCGTGGCCCAGGGCAAGATCGCCGCGAAAAGAAGCGCGATAGACGGGAGCCGTCCGCCGTCGCCGCGGTCCCGTCGCCGTGCTCAATACTGGCCGCCGCACGCCCAGATGGTTTCGTTGCCGTGGGCCCCGAGGTGGGTGCAGGAAAGCGAGACCGGCGCTCGCCGGGCCGGGCTGCGGCGCATCAGCACCGTCGTCAGCTGGCTGGCCGGCGCGCCGCCGAGCGGCGTGAACGCGGCCCTGAACCTGACCCGCGCCCTGCCGGCCCTCTTCAGCGTCCTCGAGGCCGCGCCGGTGGGGACGATCGCGAGCGAGTAGACGCCCGCGGAGGGGGTCGACAGTGCCTGGGTTTCGACGCCTTCGCCGCTCAGGTCCAGCTCACCCCGTGCCCCGGCCTTGAAGGTAATCAGCCCGGTTCCCCGCCTCTCCCGCAGCTTCGCCCCGACGAAGGTGAAGCCGAAGAAGTTGACGTGCACGGTCTTCGCTGCGTCCATGGTCAGCGTGCACCGCAGGGCGGGGCCCGAACAGTCCCCGTGGAACCCGGAGAAGGCGCCTTCTTCGCGCGGCGTCGCGGTCAGCGTCACCGTCGACCCGGATGGGAAGGTAGCGGTGCAGTGGCTGCCGCAGCTGATCCCGGCTGGAGAGCTGGTCACGGATCCGTCATATGCATTCGCGTTGTCGACGTTCAGGGTCTGGCCGCCGAAGGAGCCTGACGCGTGGGGGATCCAGATGATGGCGAGCGCCGCGAGGGCGAGGGCGAATAGCGCTGTGGCCGACCGGGCCAGCATACGCTCAAACTACCTTCCCAGAGGGCGCCGGCTCGATTCCGCATTCTGAGCGGCTGCGTTTTCTCCTCGCTCCCATGCCAGCCAGATCGGGAGACAGGAGGGACGCACGGGACGCGTAGGGACGCATCTGGCAGTCGTGTCCTGCGGCTGGGGGCCGAGCGGTCGCAGGTTCAAATCCTGTCTCCGCGATAGCGATCAGCAGATGGTCCCTCTGCCAGAAGTTCGAGTAATGGCTGGACGGCAGGGGTTCCTCGACGTAACGTCGCCGCTCAGCTCTGCCGTAGTCGCGCTGCGAAACCGCGTTCCGGTTGGAGAATCGGATTGATGGAGAGGGCAGACGAGTGAGCGACGCGACATCAGCCAGGAACGGGCGCCATCCGCAGACAGCGCCCAGCCAACCGCGGACGACGGTCTGGGAAGCCGCGTGTTGCCGAGTTCTGCCCACCCTACTTGCGTGTCTGTGTGTCTCGACAGTCGTGGGAGTCGCTGACGCCGGCGCCAAACTCACGAATATCGGCTATGAAGGGGAACCGAACGTCACCTGTAACGCGACTGAGGGGAACACCACCTACGCCCAGACCGGTGTGTCCGGCGGATCCGAGTACACGATCCCGACCGACGGAGCGATCGTCAGCTGGTCCCTGGGCGCGGGGACGACCCCTCTGCCCGGTCCGAAACTGAAGGTGATCCGTCTCGGCCCCGAAGCCGGCCAGTTCACGGTGATCGGCGAAGCCGCCGCTGGGGCACAGACCGCCAACACCTCCACGACGTTCGCCACACAGATCCCGGTCAAAGCCAACGACGTGCTCGGCTTCTATCCCGGCAGCGCTGGCGAATGCCTCAGGGAAGGGAACGAGTCCAACGAAGGCCTGTTCGCTCTCGGCGACTCGCCGCTCAACAGCCCTGTGGCGGGTACGGCCTATATTGAAAGAAGTCTGCCCGTAAGGGCGAGATTGCTGCCGGCACCGAGTGTCACGTCCGTCAGTCCGGCGAGCGGGGACCCCGCCGGCAAAACCGCGGTGACGATCAGTGGAGAAGATCTCGTCGAAGTCAAATCGGTCTCCTTCGGAGGCGTCCCGGCCGAGTCGTTCAAAGAAGAATCGGAATTGAAAGCCACCGCCGTCGCTCCCGCCGGGGCATCCGGCACCGTCGACGTCCGGGTGACGACCATCGCCGGGCAGTCACCGATCACACCGGGTGACAAGTTCACGTATGTCGCCCCGGCGCCCGCGGGACCGAGTGGCCCGACCAACGCCGCACCCGACACATCGCTGAAATCGACGAAGATCATGAAACGCGAAGTGACATTCAAGTTCGGCTCAAACGAGGCGGGCTCGACCTTCCTGTGCAAGCTCGACAAGAAAGCGTTCGCCGGGTGCAGGTCGCCCAAGACCTACAAGAACTTGACATCCGGAAAGCACAAATTCCAGGTCAAGGCCCGCGATGCGCAGGGCAGCCTAGACCCGGCGCCCGTTCTCAAGAAGTTCTCGATCAAGCCATAGGACGCGGTGA
>CAVVVY010000019.1:0-86754 GCA_963751815.1 uncultured Solirubrobacterales bacterium
CCGCGTCCCCAATCACACGAACGGTCGCGTCGTGGCGGCCCAGCGCGAACCAGATTTCTGGCCGATGCAAATGGCAAGTAGCGTTGCGCGGGCCTCCCCATCAGGCCCGACAGCGGCACGCCGATCACGTCGAGGCGTCGACCTAGCCCGCCGAGTGCGAAGTTACGGATCTCCTCGGCGTCGGCGCCGAGGGCATTCCGGTCGGTCCCCTCACGGGCGGGCGGAGCGAGAGACTCGGCCACCGTCGGCAGCAATTCGCGCAGGTCGCCCGCACCGCCTCAGCGAGGGCGGGCTCGGCAGCGACTGCCTCGCGCAGATACCAGGTGCCGTAGCCGATGTGGCGCTGCTCGTCGTGATGGATCTTCGAGTAGCCGGCCACGAATCCCGGCAGCAGGCCCTCGCGATCGAGATAGCCGGAGACGAAGTTGAACGGGTCAATCCGAGCGTCCCCTCGAGGATCTGGTGGTAGAGGGTGACGAAGCGGACCTTTGCCTCCGCATCGGCGGGGTTCGCGACGAGCCGGTCGTGCGCCTCGACAGAGCGCTCGTCAAAGATCAGACGGAAGGCAGGTGAGATCTGGTCCCGGGCGCGCTCGACGTGGCCGCGATCAGCGCCGGGTCAGCCACCACCTCGTCCTGGAAGCGTGCGTAGAACTGCATGTGGCGGGCCTCGTCGACCTGCTGGGTGGCAAGGAAGGTCGCCTCCTCCTCGCTGTCGTAGGCGCCGACGAGGCCGGAGAACTTGGTCGTGATTCGCTCCTCGGCGACCATCAGCGAGGACAGCACCCAGAAGATCAGCCCGCGGTCCTCCTCGCCCAGCTCGTTCCATTGGTCCTGATCGCGGTGAGGTCGATCCAAAGGGGACGACTGCTCGTCCTCCCAGTGGCGGTACAGGGTATGGGGGTCGTAGAGGTGGACCTGGGCCACCGCCGGAGCCTATGGCTCCTGTGGCCGGGAAAGCGCCTTCGCGACCCGGGCACGGGCTCTGAACAGGCGGCTGGTGATCGTCCCTTCGGGGACCCGCATGGCCCTGGCGGCCTCGCCGTAGGAGAGGCCTGCCACGTCGACGGCAACGAGCACGTCGCGCGACGGGGCGGGCAGCGCCGCGATCGCCGCGAACACCTCGCGTGTCTCTGCCGCCACCGGCGGCTGCGTGGCGCCGACGGGGTCGGGCAGTTCCAGCGACTCGAACTCGGACGTCGTTGCCCGGGGACGCCGCGCCGCACTGCGGCGATTGTTGAGAAAGGCGTTGCGAAGCGCACCCAGGAGGTAGCCGAGGTCGTCGTCGTTTCGGACCAGGCGAGGACGCGCCAGGACGCTGGCGTAGGTGTCCTGCACGAGGTCCTCCGCGTCCTCGCGCGAGCCGCACAGCGCCCACGCCGCGCGGAAGAGGCGATCGAAGTGATCGCCCAGCGTCCGTGGGTCGAGGAGGTGCTCCGGGGCCGTCGTGGTCCTGGCGGGGCGGGTCCTCTCTGCGATCGGCACGCTCATCCCGCTGCCCGCCCACCGGGATCGCGATCGCATCCGGATTTGCGGTCGGAGGCGGCGAGCGGTGCGGGTCCGGCCGCAGGCTCCTCGCTCGAGCGCTCGCATCCGCCAACCCGCCTCGGGCGGGTCGGCGAGGACGAGCACGCCGCGAGCCGAGGGCGGAGGCTCGAAGCCTCCGCTCGCGCTAGACGCCGCCGTCGCCATCGCTCGGGCCACCGTTGTTGTCGGCGTCGTGGTCTCCGCCGTTGTGCTGCGGGATGCCGTGATGGTGGTGATGGCGGTGTCCCGCCATCGCGGCCGGCAGCGCACCGGCGGCGAAGATCCCCATCACTGCGAGGACCACTGCGATTCGGGCCTTCATTGTTGAGAGCATCGTTTTCTCCTTGTTGGTTGGGTGGTCATGTGAGGAAGCTGGATATGGCGCGCTTGATCGCCGGTCCCTGCCGCCGCCACTGCGCGGGCGGTGCCGCGCCGACCACCACGGTGGTGGCGCTGGCTCCGGCGACGATGCAGGCGATCTCGCGGTAGCTGTGCCCGCTCGAGGACGTGTAGTCGTCGATCACGCAGGAGCCGTGCGCATCCCGGAATCGCAGGTTTGTCGCCGAGGCGACAGGCCTCACTTCGGCGTCGCCCTCGTCGCGGTTGTGGTCGGGGCGAAAGCTGCTCCAGTTCGACGGGGTCTCCGCGCCCTGCCGTGGCGTTGCGTTCAGATAGCCACGGATCTGCCCCTGCTCCGAGCGCAGGGCCGCCGAGAAGGTTCCGGGGTCGGATGCGGATCGAGTGCCAGCGAGCGGGTAGGCAAGCCGAGCCGCGCCGTCCGGGAGGCGGCTCGTCCGCCAGCTGGGCGGGGCCGGCGCCGGGCGAAGCCAGGCGAACGCTCGACGCCGGCGGACGGTCGGGGTTCGGGGCCGTTGTCTGCGTTGCCGCCGCAGCCGGCGGCTGCGATGCCGAGCGCCGCGAGGACCGCCGCGAAGGCCGCGATCAGGTGCCGGCGTTTGGGCCGCTTCGATCTGCTCGGGCGAGTCGGAATTGGTCGCATGTCAGGCATCCGGTGTCGGCGCGTCCGAGCGCCCTGATGTCGTCCGCGGTGAGGAGCTCGCCGCCGACTCCCCACTCGCCGCTGGCGACCTCCTCGAGCACGCACCACGTTCGCTGGCGCATGCACTCGCCCTCGATCGCGACCATCGCGTCGGTGAGGCGCTCGACGATCTCCTGCTTCTGTGGTGCCGTGAAGACGCCGGCGATGACCTTGACCTGGATGAGCGACATGTCGTGTTCCTTCTCGGGAGGGGTTGCTGATGCGGCCATCGTCCGCCCGAGCGGCGCCCCGCACATCGGGCAGATCCCCTGACATCGACCCCCGAACATTGCGCGGGGCCCCTCGCGCGGCCTACGATCGATCCGCATCGGCCAGCCCGCCCTTGCCCAGCCGGCCGCGCTGCTCGAGCGCGAGCACGAGCTCGAGCGGATCGTCGCCGCGCTGCGCGCCGCGGGGCGTCAGGCCGGGGAAGCCGTCGTCATCGAGGGCGCCGCCGGGATGGGGAAGTCGCGGCTGCTCGAGGAGGCACGCGCGCGGGCCGTCGGACCTCGGCCTCAGGGTCCTGGGCGCGCGGGCGACGGAGCTCGAGCAGGGGTTCCCGTTCGGGGTCGTCCGCCAGCTCTTCGAGCGCCCTCTGCTGGAGGCCGACGGCGCCGAGCGCGAGCGCTGGCTTTCCGGGGCGGCGGCGCTGGCCGCGCGACGTGCTCATCGGCGCGCCCCGCGCGCCTCCGAGGCGTCGGCGCCGGGTCCAGCCGCGAGCGATCCCGGCTATGCCTGCATCACGGCCTCTACTGGCTGGCCTCGAACCTCGCCGCCGATTCGCCGCTCGCCCTCGTCGTCGACGACCTGCAGTGGTGCGACGCGCCGTCGGTGCGCGACCCTCGCGTTCATCGCGCGCCGGCTCGAGGGCATGCCGCTCTCGCTCGTCCTCGCGACGCGGCCGCTCGATCCCGCGCTGACGCCCGAGGCGGCGACGCTCGTCGGCGATCCCGCCGCGGAGGTGCTGCGTCCTGCCGCCGCTGACGCGAGGCGGCCGTCGGCGCGCTCGTCGCCGGCCGGCTGGCCGAGCGAGCCGGACGATCGGTTCGTCCGCGCCTGCCTCGAGGTGACGGGCGGGAACCCGTTCCTCGTCGGAGAGCTGCTCGACGAGGCGGCGGCTCGCGGCCTCGCCCCCACGGCGCCCGCCGCGGCCGATCTCCGCGAGATCGTCCCCCGCGGCGTCGCCAACGCGGTGCTGCTTCGCCTGGCGCGGCAGCCGCCGGCGGCCGCCGCGCTGGCCCGGGCGCTGAGCGTCCTCGGCGACGGCGCGCAGGTCGGCGACGCGGGCGCAGCTGGCCGGACTCGCCGGCGCCGAGCTGGAGGCGGCGATGGCGGCGCTCGTCTTCGCCGGCGTCGTGGAATCCGGCGCGACGGTCCGCTTCACCCATCCGATCCTGCGCACGGCGATCTACGACGACCTCTCGCCTGCCGAGCGCGAGCGACTGCACCATGCCGCGGCGGCGATCCTGCGCGAGCGCGGATCGCCGGCCGGCCGGGTCGCCGCGCAGGTCATGCACACCGAGCCCGGCCGCCGATCCCGACGTCGGTGGCGCTGCTGCGGGACGCCGCCCGCGACGCGCTCGCCCTCGGCGACGCAGCCGGCGCGGCCGCCCTGCTCTCCCGCGCCCTCGACGAGCCTCCCGCCGACGGCGACCGCGCCGCCGTCCTGCTCGAGCTCGGCCAGGCGCGCGCCCGCGCCGGCGCACCGGACGCGATCGAGCCGCTGACCGAGATCGTCGAGCGCAGCGACGACGCCGACCGCGATCGCCGCGGCGGCGATCGAGCTCGGCGGGCATGCTCTTCTTCGCCGGCCGCCCGGCCGAGGGGGCGGCGGTCCTGCGCCGCGCCCAGGAGCGGCTTCCGGCCGAGGAGCCGGCACGCGGGCAGCTCGAGGTCGCGCTGCTCGGCCTCAGCTCCACCTCGGCGTCGGCCCGGCGCGAGGCCGAGGCCGCGATCGATGCCCTGCGAGACCCGGGCGGCCCGGCGCGCGACGTGCTGCAGGCCACGACGCTCGCGACGCTGGCGATGAACGAGGTGCTGTACCTGGGCTCGGCGTCCGCGACGATCGACCTCGCCGAGCGCGCGATCGCGGCGGGCCTTCCGCTCGAGCCTCACCGCGGCGAGAACTGGGCGAACCTGGCCCTGGCCGCCCTCGGGGTCGCGGACGGTCTTGACGCGGCCCTGCGGGGCACGGACGAGATCCTGGCGCAGGCGCGCGAGCGCGGCGCGGCACTCACGGTCGTGACGATGTCGGCGCTGCGAGCGCTCATCGCGTTGCGTCGCGGCGACCTGTCCGCCGCCCAGGCGGATGCGCAGGCGGCGATCGAGCTCGCCCCCGAACTGCTGGGCGCCAGGTTCCTCGTCCTCGCGGTGTCGGCGGCGGTGCTCGCGGGCCTCGAGCGCGACGAGACCCCCGACTCCCTGCGCCGGCTCATCGACCGCACCGGGGTCCGCTACGACGACGAGTTCACGTCGAGCTCCCAGCTTCGCTACGCCTCCGGCGTGCTTCGCGCCGCGGCCGGCAACCACGAAGCCGCGATCGAGGAGCTGCGCGGCTGCGGAGCCCGAGCATCCGGCGTTCGGCGGTGAGAATCCGGCGATGCTCCCGTGGCGCTCGGCGGCGGCGCTCTCGCTGTCCGAGCTCGGCCGGGACGACGAGGCTCGCGAGTTGGCCGCCGACGAGGTGCGCCGCGCGCAGGCGTTCGGCGCGGCGCGCGCGATCGGCATCGCGCTGCGCGCCGAGGCCCTCGTCGGCCCTCCCGCGGAGCGGCCGAAGGGCTCGCGGCGGCGCTCGAGGTGCTGGCAGCCGTCGCCGGCGCGGCTCGAGCATGCGCGTGTTCTCGTCGACCTCGGCGCGACGTTTCGGGCCGCCGGGAAAGCGGACCGCGGCCCGGGAGCCCCTGCTCGACGGGCTCGCGCTGGCCGCCCGCTGCGGCGCGCGGACCCTGGAGCGCCGGGCGCGGGCCGAGCTGGCGGCGATCGGCGTCCGGCCCCGCACGTCCGAGCGCAGCGGCGAGGACTCGCTGACGCCCAGCGAGCGGCGCGTGGCCGAGCTCGCCGCGGCGGGCGGCACGAACCGTGAGATCGCCCAGAAGCTCTTCGTCACCGAGAAGACCGTGGAGACCCATCTCGGACGGGCGTTTCGCAAGCTCGACGATCTCGTCCCGGCGACAGCTCCCCGACGTGCTCGCGGGCGCAGCCGCCTGAGCCTCAGCCCACGGCGGTCCGGCTCAGCCCCCGCCGGATTGAGACCCACTCTTCACGGCGCCATCACCACCCGACCGAAGGCGGTCCGGCCCTCGAGGTACGCATGGTGCTGCGGCGGCCTCGGAGAGTGCGAAAGACCTGTCGATTCAACGTGCAGTTGCCCATCCGCAACTCGCTCGATCAGGTGGCCGATCATGGGGTGACTTCGCGGGTCTGGGCAAGCAGCGCCCCGCCCAGATAGACGCCGCTCAGGGTGTTGTTCTTTGGTCCGTAGCGAACTGGCCTGGAGTGAGCCGGCTGGGCGGCAGTCCGACCTTAGCATTGGTTCCGATTCGCAAGCACATCGGTTCCGTCAACGAGGTACTTCCCGCCGATCGCGTCGAGGACGACGTCGACGCCGCGCCATCGGTCAGCTTGAACCTCCTCGACGAAGCTCTGTTTCTCATAGTTGATGCCATGGTCGAGACCCAGCGGCCCCAAGGCGCGCTCGAGTTCTCGTCGCTTGAAGCGGTCGAGATCACGGTTGCGCCCGCCTGCTTTGCCAACTGGATGGCAGCCATTCCGACGCCGCCCGCTCCTGCGTGGATGAGCGCCGTCTCGACCTTTTCGAGGTTCGCAGCCGTGAAGAGGCACTCCCATGCCGTGCCGAAGGCGACCGGAATGCACGCGGCTATCGCTGAATCAAGACCCTCGGGGACGGGCCAAGTGCATGAGCGCCGGCACCACACGTTTCTCGGCGTGTGAGCCGTCTGCGTCGAGGGCCACCCCTTCTCGCCGATGCGGGACCTCGACCCCGGCGCCGACCTCTGTGACGGTGCCGGCGCACAGGTAGCCGACGATGTGCGGGGTGTCGCGGGAGTCGTGAGGACGCGCGGGCGAGGGGTCGCCGCCCTCGATGCTGATCGCCTCCACGTCCACCACCACGCAGCCGTCGGGGCAGACCGGATCGGGGACGTCTTCGTAACGGAGCACGTCCGGACCACCGTTCTCATAAATGACCGCTGCTTTCATGGAACGATCCTACGGTGCGCCAGCTGAGGAGTCCCCTCTCGCAAACTGGCGGGTCGTTCATCAGGTGGCGCTGCTGAGGCGCGGACGCCACCGTGTTGCGCTGGCGCTCTTCACCCAGTTCGATCCGGACCACCGCAATGGCCAACAGACTCTGCGTGGATGGCCTCGCGCCTGCTCGGGGGGCTCGGGCGGTGAGCCTCCCGGCACCCAAATGGTCGAGCGTCCGCTCGACTACGCTGACCCCGACAGCGACGATCCGCGAGATAGGGGTGCCGATGACCGGGAAGGACAGATTTCACCGCAGAGGAGTGGGATGCGATCGCGGAGGGGCCGACGAGCGCAGGGATGATCGTTTCGACCGCCGAGCGGGGCGGGACCTTCCGGGAGACCTTCGCCATGGCCAAGGCCTACACCGAGGCCCGCAAGGAGCATGGCGACTCGGCGCTCCTCGACGAGCTCGTCTCGAGCAAGCCCAAGATGGACCACACCAGGACCCACTCTGCAGAGGAGTTGAGAGAGCACGCGCTGCAAAACGTTCGGGACGCGATCGGGGTTCTCGAGCAGAAGGCGACGCCCGAGGAGGTCGAGGACTACCGGCGCTTCGTCGTCTCGCTTGCGAACCGGGTCGCAGAGGCAAAGACCGAGAAGGGCGATCAGTCAACCGGCGACGCGGAGAGCGCGGGGATCGCGGAGATCACCCAAGCGCTCGGGGCGCACCAGTCCACCTAGGCTTGGAGCCCGGCGTGAGCGATCCACTCGCGAGCGCGCTGAGGTCGGGCCGGCGCTCGAGGCCGCCGCCGCCGCCGCCCATGCCTATCTCGAGCGCCTCGACGAGGAGCCCGCTCTGCCTCCCGGCGCCGAGGGCGCGATCCTGGATGGCGCGATCCGATGCCCGAGGCGCGGCGATGGCACGCTCTACGGCGCCTGCAGGACCTGATCGAGAGGGCGACGCATCGGCGACCCGGTCGAGCGGCCCCCGGTTCTTCCATTTCGTCATGGGGGGAGGGACGCCGGCGGCTCTGGCGGCGGACTGGCTCACCTCCAGCTATGACCAGGTCGCCTTCGGCTGGGCCTCGTCTCCGTTCGCCGCCCGCCTCGAGCAGGTCGCGATCGAGTGGCTCGTACAGCTCTTCGAGCTGCCGCGCGACTTCGGTGGCGTGCTCACCAGCGGCGGCGACGATGGCGAACTTCGTCGGTTTGACCGCTGCCCGCAGCTGGTTCGGCGAAAAGGTCGGGGTCGACATCGACAGCGAGGGCCTCTCCGGATGCGCCGCCGCCGAAGATCCTCAGCAGCGGCTTCGTGCATCCCGAGCGCGGTGCAGGCGGTCGGGATGCTGGGCCTCGGACAGGGGCGGGTCGCCCGTTCTGACCTCCGACTCGGTCGGCCGCCTTGATCTCGGGGCCCTCGAGCGGGAACTGCGGGGAGCGGAGGTTCCGGCGATCGTCATCGCAAACGCGGGCGAGGTGAACGCAGGGGAATTCGACCCGATCGACGAGATGGCCGCGCTGGCCAAGGATCATGACGCCTGGCTGCACGTGGACGGGGCATTCGGCCTCTTCTCCCGCCTCTCGGAGCGAACACGCGCGCTGACCGACGGCATCGAGCAGGCGGATTCGGTCACCTGCGACGGGCACAAGTGGCTCAACGTCCCCTACGACTGCGGGTTCGCATTTGTGCGCGAGCCTGAGCGGCTGCCGCACGCGCTCAGCGTCGGCGCGCCCTACCTGCCCTCCGCCGATGACCCGCAACCCTCCTTCGGTTTCCTCTCTCCGGAGAACTCCGGCGCGCGCGGGCGTTGCCGGTCTGGGCGACGCTGCGGGCCTACGGGCGCTCGGGCTACGGGAAATGGTCGAGCGCCACCTCGATATCGCCGCCCACCTCGCCGAGCTGATCGACGCGGCTCCCGAGCTGGAGCGGCTGGCGGAGGTGCCGCTCAACATCGTCTGCTTCCGGGCGCACCCGGCCGGGGTGCCGGAGGCGCAACTGGACGCGCTGAACTCCAATCTGGCCCAGCGGATCCTGGCCGATGGCCGCGTTTTCGTCGGCTCGACCATCTTCGACGGTCAGGTCGCGCTGCGACCGGCAATCGTCAATGGCGCACCGGCCCGGCCGACGTCGAGCTTCTGGTCGCGATCGTCCGTGAGATCACCGCCGAGCTCGCGGGAAAGGGACCAGCGTCGGGGGCTCCAGCCGACTGAGCCGTCAGTGGTCGGCCCGCGCGCGAAAGATAGCTTTGCCGCGCTCTTCAGATGGCCGGCCAGTAGGTGCAGGACGATCGTCGTCGTTGTGCGTTTGACCGGGATGCGCAGCATGCGCTGATGGTGGTCGTTGGGGATCGCAATCAAGCCTGAGGACATCGTCGAGGTCTTTGATTCGCTGTCTCACGGCCGCAGCGAATGACGCTGAACGAGGTCCTCGTTCGGCCAAGCGCAGGCCTGATGGCGGCCGGCAAGATGGAGGACGCCGGGTTGGCGTACTAGCGGGCGGCGAGAGCCGTGACCGCTATCCGGTGGAGATCGTCGACCGCGGAGCGTTGCGCAGAGGCGCGGGCGCCCAACTGCGCGAAGTCGATCCCGAGGCGCTTCACTCCCTCGAGCTCGGCCAGGGCCTTCCAGAGAGCCATCTTTCCGGTGATCCCGACCAGCAGCCCCTCAAGCTCGAGCACCCGGCTCAGCGGGGAATACCCGTGCAGTCGCCCGTTCGGCTTCAGGCGGGAGAGCTTCTCCGCCACCCAGGCGCCGGCCGGCTTGACGCGACCCTGGGAAAAGCCGAGCCGATCGATGACCAGCTCGAGGGTCGCGCGGTCCTCTTCGATTTCGCCCAGGATCCGTTCCAACGGAGGGCCGAAGTCGGTGCCGCGGTTGCTCGCATGCAGCCGCCCTGCCAGCTCGACTCCTCCGGTCGCTCCCCCGAGGTGGTCGTTGAGATAGATGGCGAGGTAGGGCACGACGCTTGACTACCCCCGATCGGGGGTAGATGACACCTGACCCCTGATCGCCTCGAGGGAAGTTGGCTCCAGTCGGCTTCACAGGCATCGATGATGCAAGGAGGAAGCATGGCTGAACTGACGACCCTGGAGGAGAAGCTGGCGGAGGTGACCGGCCTCGCCGGAGCAGCGCAGGAGGCGACGAAGAAAGTCGAGTCGCTGCTCGACGGCAACTCCCTCACAGAGGCGGTGCGCGAGATGCGCGAGGAGGCTGAAGAGACCGAGAAGCGTTGCGTGGATCTGGCCGATCGGCGGGAGGGAAAGAAGACCGCGATCCTCGAGAAGGTCCAGGAGACGAAAAACGAGGCGACCGAGATGATGCGGACCTACCTCGGCGAGGACTCAGACGAGCTCGACGGCTTCGAGTTCCTGATCATGGCCGAGGCTGGCGAGGTCGGCCATTGGGCGATCCTCGGCAAACTGAACGAGACCGCCGGTGAGGGTGGCGTTCAGGAGCTGGTCGAGTGGGCTCATGCCGTCTTGGATTGCTCGCAAGGCCGCGCCGAAGATCTGGCGCCGGATTCCCTGGAAAGTCGTCTGGGCGATCGCGCTATGGCTGGTCAAAAAGGGCCAGCAGCGCGTTCAGGAAAAACTCACACAGAGAGAACAGCGGGAACTGCTCAATCTGGTGGGCAAGTCGAGGGGCCGGCCCTCGAACCTTTCCCAGCGCGACCGCACCCGGGTCAAGAACATCGTCGGTACCGCGATCCGAGGGTGACCACGGAATCGTTGCGACGGTGGCGGTTCGAGTACGCTCGCTCGGTTACCGCGATCCGACTCCGATACGGCGGCTTTCACCGCTGGGTGCTCATGGGAGCGGCCCTCGCGCTGGCGGTCGCGGTGCTCTCCCCGGCCAGGGCGGATGCCTTCGGCACCTTCTCCAACGGCGTGCTCAAAGTTGAAGGCGGAGAGGGGAAAATCGTCCCTCGCTGCGAAAACGATGGCGAACTAACCGTCAGCGGGGCCCCGGTCGACAACGGTCCCGCCTTTTGCCGTGACCTGAAGAAGATCGAAGCCTCATCGGGCGTCTCCGGCATCTTCGACTTCTCGCAGCTGCCCGACAACCTCGGAGGTGGTCAGGGCCCGATCGAAATCTATGCCAAGTCGACGGGGACCGACGCGATCGAAATCTCCAATGACAAATTCATCGGCGCCCCGGGCCACATCAATATCTTCAGCGCCGGGATCGGCTTTGACTCGATGGTCGGCGGCAACCTCAACGACACGCTGGATGGCGGTCCCGAAAGCGACAAGATCGACGGCGGCGGAGGCGACGACACTCTGATCGGCGGTCCCGGGGGAGACCTGCTGACCGGCGGCATCGGCCGTGACTTCCTGAAGGGCGGCGCGGACAGTGACAAGCTCCTCGGCGGGCCGGGTCCCGACAACCTGAAGGGCGGCGGCGGCAACGACAAGCTCGTCGGCGGCCCGGGTAGGGACACCGAAAAGCAGTAACGAGCCCGATGAGCTCGACCTCAGCTGACGTGCCCGGCTCCGGTTCTTCTGGGGTCCCGGTACGCGGCCTGGGGGACGGCAACGAGATCCCGCTGCTCGGATTGGGCGTGTGGCAGGTCCCCGACGGAGCCGAATGCGTCAACGCCGTGCGCTGGGCGCTCGAGCTCGGCTATCGGCACGTCGACACAGCGCAGGCATACGGCAACGAGGAGAGCGTCGGCCGGGCGTTGCAGGAGAGCGGGCTGGCCGCGCGAGGAGGTGTTCATCACGACGAAGTTCTTCCCCCGCGCGCAGGATCCGGCGGCAGAGCTGGAACAGAGCCTGCGAGCGTCTCGGCGTCGACCAGGTGGACCTCTACATCGTCCACTGGCCGGGGGACGGGCCGACGTGGGCATGGCCCGGCATGGAAGCCGCGCGCAAGCGGGGCCATGCACGCTCGATCGGGGTGTCGAACTTCGGCGCCGACGATCTCGCGCAGCTCGCGGCCGCCGTGGATGACTGGCCTCCGAGCGTGAATCAGGTCCAGTTCAGCCCGTTTGAGTACCGATGCGCCCTGCTTGAGGATTGCGAGCAACGAGGCATCGTGCTCGAGGCCTACAGCCCGCTGGGGACGGGCCGACATCTGACAGACCAAACGGTGCGTGAGGTTGCAGAGGAGCGCGGCGTCAATCCGGCTCAGGTGCTGCTGCGCTGGTGCGCGCAGCGCCAGATCCCCGTGATCCCGAAGTCGACGAACAGGAAGAGGATCGAGGAGAACAGCCGAATCTTCGATTTCGAGCTCACACAATCAGAGATGGCGGCGCTCGATGGACTCGACCTCAGCGGCGGGACAGAGCGGGCTCTCGAGCGCCCGTGGTGGTGAGCAGTACGCCCTAGGCGGCGGACCGGATTTGCTGACTGGTCATCCGTCTACTGGCTCTTGACTCGCTGTGAAGGCGGTGGAGTATCGGCTGGCCAGAGGCACCGATGACCGACAGGAGGTCCGCATTGGCCAAGGTCGCGACGAAGTCGAAGAAGCAGAAGCCGCCGGAGACGAACGGCGATGACCCGGTCGTCTCCGACGCGGTCGCCGCCGCGGAAAACCCGTCCGGCCACCGGCGCGCTGGTCGAGGCCTGTCAGATCGACCTGCCGCCCGGGGACGTCGTCGAGGAGATCGAGTTCGAGAAGTTCTTCAAGCTCGGCCTGGTATTCGGCGACCTGCGCGAGGTCTCCGACAAAAAGCTCGAGCAGCTCCAGAAAGCCGCGAGCCCAAAGGGGAAGGATGGCAAGGGCAAAGCCGAGGTCAGCGTCGAGATCGACCCCTTCAGCCTCCAGATGGCGGTCTACATGCCGTTCCTCCAGCAATGGGAGCTCGACGGGTACACGCGCGGCCGCGTGGTCAACTCGTTCTCGCTCGGCCCGGACGAGGAACAGACGGTCGAGATCTTCACCTGGGCGAAATCGGGCTCGAGCCTGACCTCCTCGATGACTTTCGAGGAGGAGCAGCAGACCGAGAGCTCCGGTACGCGTCGCGATGCCGGGGACGTGGCCCACGACGTCGCCCACCAGACGGGCTTCGAAACCTCGACCACGGGAAAAGTGGGGTTCACGGTCGGCGTCGCGAAATTCGATCTCGGCGCGCAGGCCGGCGGCAAAGCGGCGATGAACGACGGCGAGAAGGAAACTCGCCAGCAGATCACCGAGGCGACGACGCACTCGACCGGACGGGTTCGCACCCAGCGCACCCTCACGGTGACGGAAACGCAGGAGGCCGGCCGCGAGGAACGGGTGACCCGGAAGCTCACGAACCCCAACCACTGCCACACGCTGACCATCCCCTTCTTTGAAGTCCTCGCGAACTACCAGGTCTCGACCTTCGTCCGCGCGGATCAGATTCGTCTCGTCGCGCTGATCCAGAGCTCGACGCTCAGCAGCCTGCTGACCCAGATCGACCGCGCCTTCATCCGCAGCCACGAGACCGCGCTGCGGCTGGCGCTGCTCGACAGCAGCCTCGCCGACGGCTTCGACGCGGCGCGGTTCCTCGATGCCCGCGACCGCGCCTGCGACGTCCTCTGTGACAACTGCGACTGCGACGACGTCGACCTCGGTGAGGCCGACGGCGCGAAGTGGGAGGCGGTGGCGGAAGCTGCGCGAAACGTGGCGCTGGCCGTCGCCAAGACCCGCGAAAAGACTGTGGTCTTCCCGCTCTCGATCCGAGCGGTCCTGCCGCCTCCGTGGGGAATCGGGGTGTCTCCGCCGATCATCAACGAGGGCGCCAAGGATGTCCGCAGCTACCTCTTCAAGAAGTCGCTGGCGGCCAACGCTCCGTCGCTGCTCAACGATCTGGCGGCGATCGGAGTCGGGAAAAAACCGATGCCGGTGACGACCTCACAGGCTCGCGCGATGCAGCGGGTGATCGCCGCGCTTCCGCCGCCGGCCCTGGCGCTCCTCCCCGCCGACCCGCGCGTCGCCGACGGTGTCGGCTGGGAAATCTACGGGTTCGTCCTCACCTTCAACCCGGAGTTCATCAGCGGCGGAATCATCGCCCAGCGCGTCAAGGACACGGTCGGGATGAACCGGTTCGAGGACGAGGGGCTGATTCAGGCGATTGCGGTCTTCAGCGCCGCCTACTCCGAATGGCTGAAGGAGCAGGAGGCGAACAAAGCCGCCAACGAACGCGAACGCGAAATCGCCCGGATCGCCAGGGAGGAGCGAAACCTCCGGATCCTCGAGTCCTTCGGCCTGAAGGAGAGCGCGGTCGCCGAGGAGAGGCTCGATGCGCTGATCACCCATCTCAACGACGAAAAGAACATCGACCACTACCGCTTCGCGGTCTGGAACGAACGCTCGGGAGCCGATGATCCCGTCCTCAACAACCTCGCGATGGCCGGGGTGACCGAGGGAGCGCCGGTCGGGATCGTCGGCGACCAGCTCGCGGTGCCGATCCGGCTCGAAGACCACCCGAAATGGCGCAAGCTCTTCACCGAAAGCGTCCAGGACCTGTCCACGGCGACGAAAGACGTGCACCGTCACATCCTGCCGACCGCCGCGCTCTACTCCGAGGCGATCGTCGGAAAATGCTGCGCATGCGAGCACGCGATCGTCGAGAGGCAGGAGCTCGAGGAGCAGACGATCCGCCTCAACAACCAGTCGATCAAGCTCGAGAACGAGCGCCTTCAGGGCCGCCTCGACAAGAAAGAGTTCGAGAAGGAGTTCCCGCCGCAGGAGGGCATCTACCTCAGCTTCGACGGGAACGGCTCCGCCGAGAAGGCCGACAAGCCCGCCTGATGCCCGTGGCCGCTGGGGGGCTGGCTGCCAATCCGCAGCGGGTCGCCGAAGAAGAGCTCAAGTGGTACCGGGAACACCCCGATCCACACTCGTTCGAAGATCGCGGAGAGTTGACGCTGGACAACTTCCCGGTTGCGAAGGCGGACCTCGCGCCGGCGCCACGTCAAGGCGATTGAGGATTTCGGGGCTCCCGCCCTGCTGGCGGAATCGCCCCAGCACCCGCGAGCGAGCTTCGCGGTGCGCGGTCACGCGAGCACGACCGGGTCAGAGCAGTCGAATGAAGACCTGGCGCTGAAACGGGCAAAAAACGTTGCCGCCGTCCTCACCCGCATGGGCCTTCAGGTGGTCAGGATCTCGAGCGCCGGGTCATCGGAACCGGCACACGAGGGGACCGACCCACAGGTGCTGGCCGAAAATCGGCGGGTGACGGTGCTCCGAATTCTGGACCGCTACCCGGAAGCGGCCGAGAAGCAGGCGCCGGAATTGCCCGGCCGTCCCCCGGGACTGGCGCCGGACACTCGGTTGAAGATCAACCTCGCGCTGCCCGTTCTGCATGCGCCGAAGGTGGACATCGCCCCCTACCTGATCGGAGATCTCAGGGTCTTCCTCAAGGGCGCCAAGACCGATCCGGTCGCCGCCGGAGTGCTGACGAGCGGCGGGCAGCCGGAGCTGACCGAGGAGTTCGCGAAGGTCCTGGCGGAGCAGGTCGTGGGCCCCCGCCTGGGAGTCTCCGGCGGCGAGGCGAATGAGCCGCTGAAGATCAACGTCGCGATCGCGGCCGAGGAGTGGTTCCGGTCCCCGAAGGTGTTCTACAAGCACGACAGGTACTTCGTCTACTTCAACTTCACGGCGGTCAACGCCAAGCTCCTGCCTGTCATCGACTTCAACGGGGCGGAGGTCTATCTGGAGTTCAGCGGCAACATCAAATTCGAGCTCGGGCCCTCGGACAAAGCTCTCGACACCTACCCCAGGACGACGGAACCCGGCCCGGATGTCACCGGGACCGTCGGCGAGTTCGTTCCCGTCCAGACCGAGAAGGCGCTCGTGATCGCGGAGACCATCACGGAGGCGGGCAAGCATGCGTCGGCACTCGCGCAGGACGACATCAAGAACATGGTTCTCAGCTTCGCGAAACGCGACGGCGCCGCGTCCCGGGTCGCGTGGGAGGTGCTGGGAGAGGTCAACGGCGGTCTCGAGTGGGAAAGAGCGAGGTACGAATGGGGCAAGCACGCCGGTCCCGACGCGAGAAAGGCCTGGGTCGAAGGCTCCAATCAGGTCGAGGGGTTCCTGATCGACCTCGAGAAGCAGGAGAAGGGCGCGCGCAAAAAACGGATGGAAAGCTGGAAGGGGAAATACGCCGTCGGTGGGCAGACCTTTGAATGGGTTCGCGAGTCCGCCTTCCAAACCCTCAAGGGCTACGACGAGGACCAGGGGGACCTGCAGCAGCTGATTGAAAATATGTAGGCGAATGGGGAAGGGTCGTCTACTCGCCGGCATCGCTCTCAGCGCGCTATTGGTCGGCGCTGCGCAGCCATCTGCTCCGAGTGAGGCAACGCCGAGGGGCAGCGGGCCCTCGACCTTCATCGGGATCTCCCCGCAGGCCCCGCTGCACCGCCACGACCTGCGCCTGATGCGGAGGACGGGGGTCGGCTCGCTGCGTTTCCTCATCTACTGGTCCCAGTCCGAGCCCGCGCCCGGGGTCTTCGACTGGGCGGCGACGGATGAGTTCCTGACATCGACCTCGCGCTACGGCTTCGAGCGCCTGCCCGTCATCTGGGGCTCGCCCGCGTGGTTGGCGCGGACGCCCCGCGACAACCGGTGTCAGTTCACGGCCGATCGCTGCGCGGCGCTGCAGATGCCGGTCCACAGCCGTGCCCAGCGCCGGGCCTGGTCGACGTTCCTGCGGGCCCTTGTCGGGCGCTACGGCCCCTCCGGCACATTCTGGAGCGCTCCATCCGGAGCTGCCCAGGGACCCGATTCGGACCTGGCAGATCTGGAACGAGGAGAACGATCACCGCTTCGCCGAGGCCTCGGTCCGCGGCTACGCCGCCCTCCTGCGAGCCACGGCGCCGGCGATCCGCTCGGTCGATCCCGACGCCCGGATCGTCCTCGGCGGCCTATATTCGACGCCGAGGGTGAAGCCTTCACTCGACGCGACGATCTTTCTCAGCCGCCTCTATCGCCAGAGGGGAATCAGGGGCCTCTTCGATGGAGTCGGCCTTCATCCCTATGCCGCCGACCCGAGCCTGATGGCCGCGGACATCAGGGCGCTGCGTGCGGTGATGAGGAGCCACGGCGACGGGCGCAAGGGCCTCTTCATCACCGAGTTCGGCTGGGGCTCGCAAACCCGGGCCGCGGGCGGGGACAAGTTCGAGAGGGGCCCGGCGGCGCAGGCGAGATACGTCAAGAGCGCCTGGGAAATCCTGCTCGCAAACCGCCGGCGCTGGAATCTGCAGGCCGCCTTCTGGTTCACCTGGCGGGACATTCCGGCCGCCAGCACCCCGTGCGACTTCTGCGATTCGGCCGGCCTGCTCGGCCTCGACGGTGAGCCGAAGGCGGCCCTGCGCCGCTTTGCCCAGGTGGCCCGTCGCTGAGATGACACGGCGCCGATGATCCGGCCCCGTGGCCGCGCCGATGCGAAGGTTTGTCGTCCCGCACCCGGTCTGATCGATGGCGAGCCGATGGTCACGTCCCGTCTAGTGTTCGGGAGGTCGAAATGCTGCAAGATCAAGGGGGAGCGGAATGGCCTCGAAGCCCAGCAGTGCGAGGGCCCCGAGCGACTCGGATCGTCAGACGATTCTGGCAAGCGAGCGCACGCAGCTCGCGTGGTGGCGAACCGGCCTGACCGCGATCGCCGTGGCGCTCGCCGTGGGGAGGTTCCTGCCCGATCTGGCGGGCTCGGGAAGTCGTTGGGCGTACACGGTGATCGGAATGGGATTCGCGTTCTACGGGATCGCGATGATCGCCTACGGAACCGTCCAGGCCCGGGCTATTGATGAAGCATTGGTGGGCTCGACTCGACGGTCCCGCGACCCGGTCAGGCTTACCCTCGCCGCCGCCGGGGTCCTTCTGGGTCTGGCGACCGCGATCCTGATCTTCTTCAACTAGCTCTCTCCGATCGAATCGCAGCGATTGCCTCCTCCGGGGAGGCGTAGAAGTGGTCTTTGTCGAGCGTGTCCATCAGCCCGTAGCGCAGTGTCAGCTCCTTGAGGCGATCGCGCAGCTCGACGAAGGCGAGGTGTATTCCCGAGGCGTTCAGCTCGCGATCGAGCTGCTCGAGCATCTCCGCCGCGGTGACGTCGACGTCGGTGATCGCCTCGCATTGCAGGACGATCCAGTCGGGCTTTCGCTCGCGCGCGAGCCGCCTGATCTCGTCCCGGAACCTTCCCGAGTTGGCGAAGAACAGGGGTGCCTCCCAGCGATACACGACAACCCCCGGGAGCTCCCTGGCGCTGGGGTAAACGGCAATGTCATGCCAGCCTCCGACTCCCTCCGGGCGTCCCAGAACCGCGCCGTGCGGCCACCAGTTGCGGCGAAAGAAAAGGATGATCGCCAGCAGGACCGCGATCACGATCCCCTGCAGCACGCCGAGGAGCACGACCCCGGCGGTCGCAACCAGTGACACACCGAGCGCGCTGCGGCGCACCTCGTAATAGCGGCGGAGCAGGCCGAGGTTCATAAGTGAGACGGCGGCGGCGATCACCACCGCCGCGAGCGCCGTTTGCGGCAGGTCGGCGAGCAGCGAATTGAGGAAGAGGAGGAGAGCGGCGACGAGGCCGGCCCCGACCAGTCCGGTCAACTGTGTCTGTGCCCCCGATTGCTCGGCGACGGCGGTTCTCGAGCCGCTTGTCGATACCGCAAAGCCCTGAAAGAAGCCCGCAGCCACATTCGCGGCCCCGATGCCGATCATCTCCTGGTCGGGTTTCACCTCATCTCCGCGGCGGGCCGCGAAACTGGTGGCGGTCGCGATCGTGTCGGTCAGCGAGACAAGTGTGATCCCCAGCGCGGCCAGCACGAGCGCCGGGACGTCGCTGGCATTCGTCCAGGGAAGACCGGGGGTCGGCACCCCCTGGGGCAGGGATCCGACCGTCGCAACCCCGTGGTCCGCCAGGCCAAAGGCTGCCGAGGCGACGGTGGCCGCCACGACTGCCACCAGGATCGCCGGCAGGCGCTTGGTGAAGATCGGCAGCACGAACAGGATGCCCAGGACCGCGAGCCCGAGTACGAGGGTGAGGGTGTGCGTCTGGCCGAGACCGTCGACGAATGCCTTCAGCTCGCTCAGGAACGAGTCGGCGTCAGTTGAGAACCCGAACAGCTTCGGCAGCTGTCCGACGATGATCGTAATCCCGAGGCCGTTCATGTAACCGACCTGCACCTCCTTCGAAAGCAGGTCGGCGACGAACCCGAGCTTCCCGAGGCCGAGGGCGATCTCGATCAGGCCGACGAAGATGGCGAGCATTCCCGCCAGGGCAATCGCTGTTCCCGGGTCTCCCGCGACGAGCAGGGGGGTGATCGAAGCGAGGATCAGCGGCGAGATCGAGGAGTCGGGGCCGAGTACGAGGACGCGCGAGGGCCCGAAGAGGGCATAGCCCACCAAGCAGGCGATCGTCGTGTAGAGGCCCGTGACCGCCGGCAGTCCGGCGAGCTCTGCGTAGGCCATTCCCTGCGGAACCAGGATCGCGGCCAGCACGACTCCTGCCACCAGGTCGGGTCGAGCAGATCCGCCCGGATAGCTCTTGAGCAGTTTGAGCCCGGGCACCCAGCGTTGTAGCCGTCCGGCGTCCTGTGGTTGCGTTCCCGAAGAGGCGATGACGGGCATCTTCCCCATTCTTTACTCGTTCCCAGATGCCGAATAGAGTCTTCTCGGCAAGCAGCGTCCACGCTGCCGGCTCAGATGGGGCCGCACCGCCAAGGAGGAAGGAGATTCCAATGGAGGCTGGTCAGAGTTCGAGGCGTCCTGTCGGAGCCGAAAATTCAGGCTGGATCGCATTCGCCGGGGTGATGTTGGTGATCCTCGGCTCCCTGGACGCACTCTGGGGCCTGGCGGCAATCCTCAACGACGAAGTCGTCCTCGTCGGTGGGCACGGTGCGCTGATCCTCGATCTCACCGCCTGGGGCTGGGTTCAGCTGATTCTCGGCGTCGTGCTCGTCCTCACGGGTCTCGGTCTCATCACCGGGAATACAGTGGCTCGCGTGCTCGCAATCTTCTTCTTGGCGATAAACACGGTCATGCAGATCGTCTGGTTCCCGGCAGCGCCCCTGTGGTCGTTTCTGATGATCATCCTGGACGTCGTGATCATCTATCAGCTGACCGCCAACTGGACCGAGAGCGAGACCGGTCGTTGACCATCGCAGACATCAACTTTGGCGAAGGTCTGCTCCTCGTCCTCGAGTTCTTTCTGCTGTTCGCCTGGATCTGGATTCTGATCTCGGTCATCGCGGATCTGTTCCGCGACCATGAGCTGTCGGGAGTGGCGAAGGCGGTCTGGGTGTTCGTCCTGGTCTTCCTGCCGTTCTTCGGAGTCTTGCTCTATCTGATCGTTCGCGGCGACGGGATGCGTAACCGCACGATTCAGTCCCAGGTCGACTCGAAAAAGGAATTCGACAGCTACGTCCGCGAGCAAGCTCAGGGGGCCGGCCCCGCCGACGAATTGCACAAACTGAATGAACTCAAGGAGAGCGGCGCTCTGTCGGCTGAGGAGTTCGATCGGGCAAAGGCGAAGCTGCTGGGTTGAATATGGCGGCTGAGCAGAGCGGCCGGCACCGACTGGCCGCGCTCGTGGCTCTCGCCAGCGGAGCCGTCCTTGCGCTCCTCGGTATCGACATCGTCATCACGCAGTTTCCCAGGGGTCTGATCGTCCTCGGCTGCCTCGCGCTCGCGATCACGGCGGCTTGGTACGGCCTTACCCGCACCGGGGCCGCGAGGCTTCTGGGAACTGGAATCGCGATCCTGGCCCTGGCGGTAATCGTGGCGTTACTGATCGCAGACGGCGATCACCTCGCACAGGCTCTCGTGATCGTGGTGGGCCTGGGGCTGATGCTCGTTGCGACGCGATCGGCGTTCAGGATCCACGTCCCGTTTAAGCAGGTGCCGGACCCCCGCCACCCGGTCCTCTTCTACAACCCGAAGTCGGGTGGGGGGAAGGCCGAGAAGTTCCACCTGGCCGACGAGGCGCGGGCCCGCGGAATCGAGCCGATCGAGTTGAGGCTCGGAACCGACCTCGAGCAACTCGTGCGCGGCGCGGTGGTCGATGGAGCCGACGCGCTGGCGATGGCCGGTGGCGACGGCTCCCAGGCCGTCGTGGCCATGGTCGCCGCCGAGCAGGATCTGCCCTACGCCTGTATTCCGGCCGGGACCCGGAATCACTTCGCCCTCGACCTCGGCGTCGACCGCGATGACGTCATCGGCGCGCTCGACGCCTTCGTCGGTGGTCGCGAAAGACGGGTCGATCTTGCCGAGGTGAACGGCCGCGTATTCGTCAACAACGTCTCGCTCGGCCTCTACGCCGAGGCCGTCCAGCGCGAGGGCTATCGGGAGGCAAAGCTTCGGACCATCCTTGACACGCTGCCCGAGGCCCTGGGCCAGAGGGCAAGGGGGTCGACCTGCGCTGGACTGGGCCCGCGGGGCATGAGCATTCCTCCGGTGCGGCGATCCTCGTCTCCAACAATCGCTACCGCCTCGGGCGTGCGGTCGGGTCGGGTACCCGGCCGAGGATCGACGACAAGCTGTTGGGGATCACCGTTGCTTCCCTGCCGGCTGGAGGCCTGCGTTTGTTCCAGCGTCCCTGGCGAGAGTGGTCCGCGCCCGCATTCGAGGTCGACGCGGACGGCCCGATCGCTGCGGGCATCGACGGCGAGGCCGTAACTCTGGACGCGCCGCTGCGCTTCAGGATCCTGCCGGCGGCGCTGCGGGTGCGGATAGCCGCCGCACACCCCGGTGCCTCTCCTTCTGCGGCGATGCCCGAGGGCGCCTGGGAGACTGCTCTGGCCTTGGCGCGGATTGCCATCCGGCGGGACGCCGAAATCATGATGCGCCGCTGGCTCAGCGAGGCGAGGGCAGTCGACACCGCCGTCTACGCAGCGATCGCTGCCGAGCGAGACACCTTCCCTGGACGTCGCCATGCGGCGCCTGTCCCGCGCCGCCGACCGAAGCAAGCTCTGGTTCGCGGTCGCGGTCGGCGCTGGCGCTTCTGGGCGGGCCGTCCGGCCGGCATGCGGCCCGGAAGGGCCTGATCTCGCTCGGGATCGCCTCGGCGTTCGCCAATCTCGTCGCCAAGCCGCTGACCAGTCGCCGGCGCCCCGCGAGGAATGAGGCCGAGGAGCTCGCCAGCCGCCACGTCCAGATGCCGCGCTCGAGCTCCTTCCCCTCCGGCCACGCCGCATCCGCATTCGCCTTTGCCACCGGAGCCGCCGACGCGCAGCCGGCGCTGTCGGTGCCGCTGCGTGCCCTGGCGACGCTGGTCGGATACTCGAGAGTCCACACCGGTGTCCACTATCCGGCCGACGTGCTCGCCGGCGCCTTCATCGGGGTCAGCGCGGGAGAGGTGGCCGGCCGCCTGCTGGATCGTTGAGCGTGGAGGTTCGCCGTCAGTCCCGCTGGTCGAGCGAGTGGGGCGGCTCCATGAAGAGCACCCAGCGCGTAGTTGATGCCGAGGAAGAGCAACAGCGAGACGACGACCGCCTCGGTCTCGAGGGGTTTGAGGTGGATGCCGACGTCCGAGGCCAGGGTGGGATGGATGGCGATGGCGACGATCAGGAGGTAGAAGGGCAGGGTCAGCGCCAGGAGCTGCTGGGCGCGTCGCTCGCGCGCCGGCTCGCTGCTGGCGCGGACAAGCGAGAGCACGACCTCAGCCGCGCCGATCACCCCGGCGGTGCCGAACGCGAGCCTCCAGAGCGCCGGATGGTCGGCGGAGATCAACGAGACCAGGCTCATGATCCCGGTAAGCGTGAAATAGAGCGAGACCGAGTAGGCCTGGCGGCGCCGGTATGGCAGCACCGACCATTCGCGACGCCGCTCGGCGACCACCACCCACCACAGCCCGAGAAGGGCGAACGCCGCCAGCGCGAGTGTCTCGTAGAACTGCTCCGCCACGCTGGAAGCCTAGCCTCGGCCGAGCTACCGGACGAGCCACTCCTCGAAGCTCGGGCCGGCGAGCTTGGCGACCGGGCCGGGGAGGAGGGCGCCACGGGGGTAGAGGCCTTCCGGGTCCTCGGGCCACTCCCCGGCCTCGACCCGGAGGCCGTTCCCGTTCTGGGAGGCGAGAAGCCTCGCCGCGTCGATCAGCTTCTCCTCGCGGGGGCCGGCCACTTCGGCGACCGGGTTGCCGACGGGCGCGGTGTCCGCGCCGTCGACGAGGTCGGCGACGGCCTCGGCGACGCTGCGGGCGGCGACGAGCTGGGTGCGCATCTCGGGCACGTAGGCGACGTCACCCTGGCGGGTCCACTCGATCAGTTCGGCGACGAACTCGTGGAACTGGGCGGCACGGAGGATGCGGGCGGGGACGGGGCCGTCGAGGTGAACTCGCTCCTGCATCACCTTGGCGGCGTTGTAGCCGGTGTCGAAGTGATCGGTGCCGATGATCGAGATCACGAGGATGCCCTCGACGCCCCGCTCGGCGCCGGCCTGCTGGAGATTGCGCGCCGAGGTCGTGAAGAACTCGGCGGCGCCCTCGGGTGTGGGGCTGGACGCGGCGTCGACGATGAGATCGACTCCCTCGAGCGCCGCGCTGAGGCCCTCGCCGGAGATCACGTCGACCCCTTCGCTGCGCGAGATCGGCACCACCTCGTGCCCGCGCTCCCGCAGGATCTCGACGGCGTGGTGGCCGAGGCGGCCGGTCGCGCCGACGACGGCGATCTTCTTCTCTGAAGCCATGATTGCCTTCCTTTCGTCCGATTGCCTGCTTCCTAAGAGGTGAGACGAAATCAGGGGGCGGAGATGTGACCGAATCGGGGACTCCCTGAACCACACCGCGGAGCACCCCGTAGTCCAATTGCCTCGTCCCCCGCAAAGGACAAGTTCCGACCAAGGAGGCCCCGACGTGATCCGGTCCACCCATCTGTTGATGCTGTTCGCCGTCGCAGGCGCGCTCGCGATCGCCGGCTGTGGCGGGAGCAACGGCGATAGCACCGAAGGCGAAACCTCCAGCGGCTCATCCAGCTCCGGAATGACGGTGACGGGGACGAGCATCGAAGGCCTCGGCACGGTGCTGGTCGACTCCGAAGGCTTCACCGTCTACGCCTTTGCCAAGGACAAGGGCGACGTCTCGTCCTGCAATGGCGCCTGCGCCGAAAGCTGGCCACCGGTCATCGCCGAAGGGACGCCGACCGCCGGTGAAGGAGCGATGTCCTCACAGCTCGGCACGACCAAGCGCAAGGACGGCACCGATGCAGGTGACCTACTCCGGCCACCCGATCTACACCTTCGTCGACGACCAGAGCCCGGGCGAAGCAAACGGCAACGAATCCACTGCGTTCGGCGGCGAGTGGCAGGCGCTGGATGAATCCGGCGCGATGGTGGAAGGCCAGCCGAGCGGCGAAACGGAAACCAGCGAAAGCAGCGGCGGAGGCTACGGGTACTGACGCTGCGCGCTCAGCCGAGCGTCACGTTGACCTTGGTCCCCGGCGCCAGTTTCTTGCCGGCGTTCTTGCTCTGAGCGACGACCTTGCCGGTCTTCGCGGTCGCCGCGCCACGCTTCGTCACCTTGCCGGCCTTGCAGCCCGCCTTCTTCAGCTTCTTCTTGGCCGCCTTGAGGCTCTTGGACCTGAGTTTCGGCACGACGCAGGCCTTGTAGGCGAAGCGGTCGGTGGCGACGACGGCGCTGGTGCCGGCGATGGTGGTGACCGTGATGTCGACGGCGGCCGGTTTCGCCACCGCCGGGGCGACGGCGGTGAGCTGGGTTTCGGAGTTGACCGTGAAGCTCTTCGCCGCCACGCCTCCGAAGCTGACCCCCGAGACCCCGGCGAAGTCGGTGCCGGAGACCGTCACCGACGAGCCTCCCTTGAACGATCCGGATTTGGGGCCGATCGAGGTGACGGTGGGGGTGGGCTGCACTTCGGCGTTGAAGGCGAACTCGGCGCCCGTCCCGGTTGCGGTCATTGGTTCGGTGGCGCCTTCGACCAGGATCGGCGAGATCACCGCGATCACGGAGGCGGGGTTCGGGACCGCCCCCACTATCAGCCCTTTGACGACGTCGAGCCCGATCGTGTCGCCGGCGCGTATGGGCAGATTGGTGGCGAAGGTTTCGAGGCCCGGGGTGACCGCCTCGGCCGACGCGCTGGTGCCGACCGCCGTGTAGGAGGCGCCGGCGGGGCGGAGGACCCGCAGGCGGAACGGGTTCCCGGTCGCTTTGATCAGGTGCCAGCGGACGATCACGCCGTTCACCGGGGAGGTCGTCAGCGCGCCCGGCTCGGCGATGTTGGTGTTGAGCAGGGTCCCCGAGATTGCGGAAGGGGACGTGCTTCCGATCAGGCCCAGCAGCGGGTCGCCGACCGTGACCGGCGCCGCGTTGGCGCTCGGCGCCATCGCCAGAAGGCCGGCCAAGCAGATCGCCCCGCAGGTGAAACGCCGCATGGCGCAGACCTTAGCCGCCGCCCAGGTTGTCGCGCCAGGCGCGGCGCATCTTCTTGCGAAACCGCTTCGGCTTCTCGACGTAGAGGCGGTCTCCGAGGTCGAACGCCTCCTCCTCCAGCTCCCGCTGGCGCTGCGCGATCGCCGCGACCAGCGGCGCCCTGCTCACCGTCGGCAGGTCGCGGAGGAGGAGATCGTCGCGGAGGACGGCGAGGTCGTGGTGGTCGCCGAGCACGTCGGCAAGGCGGTCGGCGACCTCGACGCGGTCGCGGAGCTTCTTCGGAGTCGCGACCTCGAGGATCCTCAGCTGGTACCAGAGGTCCTTGACCCGCTTGCGCCACTCGTGGACGTTGGCGGCGCTCGGCTCGGCGGCGGTGCGCCGCATCCGCTTGCGGCCCCGCCGGTAGGCGCGCTCGATGCCCGGCCCGACGAGCTCCCAGGACTCCCGCTCGAGCGGCCAGGAGACGACCCGCGCGCGACCCGCCTCGATCAGCTTCGTCGCTTCCCCGAGGGCGGTCGAGCCGCCGCCGTCGCGGGTCGACGCCACCGCCAGGTCGCGCTCCTCGCGCAGCGCGTCGATCCATTCGTCGGCGGCGCCCGGCGGGAGGGTCCCCGCGCAGCGCTCGCAGATGTCTTCGAGCGTCTCGACCTTGACCTCGGCGTCGCGGCTTTCGGAGAGCAGCCGGCCGGCCTCTCGGTAGGTGTCGTTTTCGGCCCGGTAGAGATCGTCCCCGAGCTCATGTCGCAGGAGCCTCAGCTCCGATCGGAGCTTCTTCAGGTCCTTCCTGACGCCATGCACGCCGGACGTGGGGTCCTCGGCCTCCTGCGCTTCGGCCAGTCTTTCGAGGGCCTTCTCGATGCGGCCGGTGGCGATCCGCCGCATCCCCGCCGGCGGGCTCTCCTCGCTCTTCAGCCGGTAGGCCCTGTCCTTCGGCCGGCCGTGCATCGCAAGTTCCTGGTTGGCGTAGCGATGGTCGCCGGTCAGCTCGCGCCCGAACCACTCCGGCGCCCGGAAGCCGTCGCCCTCCTCCTCCGAGGAGAACTCGACCTCGGCGACCACGAGGCCCTCGAGGTCGCCGGAGTAGACGTCGACCTCGGCGCAATGTCCGTCCTCGAGCGGGACCTGGAAGCGGCGCTTCGCGATTCGCCTCGACTCGGTCAGCTTCCAGAGCCTGTCGAAGGCCCCCGCCTCGAGCGGGACCTCGATCTCCTCGCGTGTCTCGCCGCTGCCCTTCTTGGCGGTGATCAGCCGCTCGTCGTCGATCCGGCGCAATCGGACCTCGACGCTCTCATCGACCGCCAGGTAGCCCTGCGAGATGCGCCGGGATCGATCCTCGTCGAGATCCGCGGGGATCCGGTCGACGAGGAACTTCCGCTCGATCTCCTGCATTCCCTCAGAGTCTCAGAGCAGGCCGGGAATCAGCGCGCTGACCTGCGACCTGTAGGAGGGGTACTCGGCCGGGAAGTGCTCGGTCATCAGCGCCTCCTCCTGGCGGAGCTTGAGCCAGACGCCGAGCAGGATCAGGGGCAGGCCGATCAGAGCCCCGAGCGTGCCGACCGCCATCGCCGAGCCCAGGACCATCATCAGGATCGCGCTGTAGATCGGGTGGCGGACATGGCCGTAGGGGCCGTGGCGGATCAGCTCATGGTTCTCCTTGAAGGTCACGATCCCGCTCCAGTTGCGCCCCAGGGTGACCCGGGCCCAAAGCGCCAATGCCAGGCCCCCGGCCGTGATCGCGAGGGCGACGACCAGGAACGGCACGTCGTGTGGAAGGACCCTGGTCGCCGAGCGCTCCGGGGTCGGAGCTTCCCTTCACCAGGAGCCAGGCGCCGGCGAAGATCGGAATCGAGTGCTCGAGCCGCGAGGACATGTCCTGCCTCTCGACGGTCCGCTTCGTCCCCAGGGCCTTGAAGCGCCCAGAAGAGGGCGAAGACGACCCAGCACCCGACGATCGCATCCTGAACCAACTGCATGCCTGAATCTTGGCAATCTCGGTCAGTCGACCCGGATCGACCGCGCGGGAAGTCGGGCTCCGGCCCGGACGCCTCGCCGCCGCAATCGGCGGTTGGTCTTCTCACTCGTGCGGGAACCGGACCGGCCGGTGAAAGCCGCAGAGGTCCGGGCCGAAGCCGTTCGTAGAATCTTCCCATCCCCCGGTGGTAGCGTAGCCAGAGGTCGTTCAACGCCAACCCCAAGGGGGTCTGTGATGGCTGAAGCACTGAAGGGAGCCTGCCTGTGTGGCGGCGTCGAGTATGAGGTTGAGGATCCCGAGTCACTGGGTGTATGCCATTGCACTCGCTGCCAGCGATGGACGGGCTCGAGTCTTGCTGCGGTGGTCGTGGACCCGACGAATTTCGAGATCACCAAAGGCGCGGACCTGGTCGGGCGCTATGAGAGCGAGCTGGCCCCCCGCCATTTCTGCAGCAACTGCGGGTCCAGCCTCTACGACGATCTCGGCGAGAAATATTTCGTCGCCGCGGGGCTGATGCGCGACCTCGATCTCGAGCCGAGCTTTCACATGCAGGTCGCCTACAAAGCCGACTGGGACCAGATCGGCGGAGACGCGCCGCAGTTCGCCGAGAACCCGCCGGCCTGACCCGCCGCCGACGATGGACATCGCCTCCCTCGCAGAGCTCCTCCACGAAACCTCCGAGCGCCACGGCTCCTTCGAGGCCGTCGCCCCACCGCACGACTGGTGGGACTGGTACGCGGCCTACATGGACGCGCGCCAGGGCGGGAGCAGCCCGGACGATGCCTCCGCCGCCGCCAACCGCTACATGGCGGAGGTCAAGGGGATCGTCGTTCCGTCGTCCTGACGGCGTCGTTCAGTTGGCCATCGGCGGCTCGGCGCCGGACGCGCCGGTGGCCTTTGCGATCTCGCCGCGGAGCGCTTTCAGCGCCGCCACGTAGATCTCGGAGAAGGTCGGGAACGGCTGGATCGTGTCGGTCGAGGACATCGAGCGGAACCTGGGCGCGGATCGCCAGGGTGGCCTGCTGGAGCCACTCTCCGGCCTCTGGGCCGAGGGCGTAGGCGCCGGTCAGCCGCTCGCCGTCGCTGAGCAGGGTCAGGAACCCGACTTCGTCGGCGTAGGCGCGGGTGTAGGTGGCGGTCTTGGCCACCTCGGAGATCGGGACCATGGCGCTGAAGCGGCCGGCGGAGGCGCCGACCGAGGCGGCCTGGGGGTCCGTGTAGACGACCCGTGGAACGGCCTCGTAGTTGGCCTTGCGCGGATCGCCGAGGATGTTGGCGGCGACCACGTCGCCCTGGTACTTGCCGACGTGGGTCAGCGGCCAGAGGCCGTTGACGTCCCCGATCGCCCACAGCCCCTCCGCCGCCCGCAGGTGGGCGTCGACCGGGACCCCGTGGGCGTCGGGCTCGATGCCGACGGTCTCGAGCCCGATACCGCGCACCCGCGGCCGGCGGCCGGTGGCGACGAGCAGGCGGTCGCCGCGCAGTTCGCGGCCGTCGTCGAACTCGAGGACGTACTCGTCGCCGTCGCGGCGGGCGGCGCTCGCGTTTGCGGAGAGGACGAGCTCGACCTTGTCGCGGCGCAGAACCTCGCCGAGCGCCTCGCCCAGCGGCGCCGGCTCCCGCGCGAGGACGTGCTCGGACATGTCGATGACCACGGCCTCGCCCCCGAGACGGCGAACCGCCTGGGCCATCTCGACCCCGACCGGCCCGCCGCCGAGGATCAGGAGGCGGCGCGGAATCGCCGTCATCGCCGTCACCTCGCGGTTGCTCCAGACGCCGTCGAGCTCCTGCAGGCCCGGCACCGGCGGCGTGAACGGGTCGGCGCCATTGGCGAGGACGATGTGGTCGGCCGTGTGCTGGACGCCGTCGACCTCGACCACCCCGGGCCCGGCGAGGCGCCCGCTCCCGCGGATCAGATCGATCTTGTTGTCGGCCAGCCATCGCTCCTGTCCGGCGTCGGTGTGGTCGGAGACCATGAAGTCGCGCCAGGCGAGCGCGGCCTCGACATCGACCTCGGCGCTGGCGGCGGCATTGCGCGCCGCGTTGACCGCTTCGCCGGGGCGCAGGAGCGTCTTCGAGGGGATGCAGGCCCAGTAGGAGCACTCCCCGCCGACGAGCTCACGCTCGACGACGGCGACGCGCAGGCCGCCCTCCGCCAGGGCGCCCGCGCAGTGCTCGCCCGGTGAGCCGCCGCCGAGGACGATGACGTCGTAGTCGCTGTTCGCCATCAGCGCCCCGGCAGCCGGGTCCTGATCTCCTGCATCAGCCAGCCGTTGCCGTCCGGGTCGCTGAAGGCGGCGAACGAGCCGTAGTCGGCGTGCTCCGGGGCGGGGCCGTAGACGCGCCCCTCCTCACCGGCGTGATGGAAGATCCCGGTCTCGTCGTGGAAGACCTCGCTGACCTCGACCCCGCGGGCGATCAGGTCGGCGCGGGCCTCGTCGATGTCGTAGACCGAGAGCTGCAGTCCCTGGCATGTGCCCGGGGAGACCGATGTCACCCCCTCGCCGAAGATGATCGAGCAGCCGGACCCGGGAGGCGTCATCTGCACCACCTTGTAGCCGTCATCGACCGCCAGGTCGGCGTCCTGGCGCCACCCCAGCTTCTCGTAGAAGGCCTTCGCCCGATCGACGTCGGAGACCGGCAGGACGACGACCTCGAGCTTCATCTCTCCGGGGTTCACCGGCGGGGTCCCGGCCGCGCTGTCGCTGCTGGTGTCGGCGCTGCTCATCTCGGTCCTCCATTGGTCGCTGGCGTTGCACTTTCGCCCAGTCGCCCGATAGCTGTCAAGTTAGGGGGGTCATGACCGGCCCGCCCCTGATCGAGTTCCCCGCCGACGACCCGGATCGGGCGCTCCGCTTCTGGCGCGGGCTGCTCGGTGTCGAGCTCGCGCCCCGCGCCGCCGGCGCCGGAGAGGGCTGGGAAGCCGAGGAAGGCGGCCTGCGGCTCGGGGTCCACCGGCGCGGCACCGGGCCCGGCGACACCGGCTCGCTTCCCTATCTCACCGTCGAGGACATGGCGACCGCCCTCGAGCGCGTCCGCGAGCTCGGCGGGTCGATCGTCCATCCGGGTGAGCGCTGGGCGATCTGCCGGGACTCCGAGGGGAGCCCGTTCGCCCTCGCCGCCGCGGCCGAGTAGAACGCGGGTATGGTCGGTCGATGGGGCTTCGCTGCGAATCGCGCCCGGCGGTCCCCGAGGGCCCATACCTGGTCGCGGGGCTGGGCGAGGCCGGGCGTTCCGCGGTCGAGGCGCTGCGCCTCCGCCAGGGAAGCGAGGGGATTCTCGCCTCCGATCGCAACCCGCCCGGAATTCCGAAACGGGTCCGCCGCGCCCTCGAGGACGCCGGCATCCGAGTCCACCTCGGAGCCCAGGACGAGCTGCTCGACCTGCCGCCGGCGCCGCGCACCCTGATCAAGAGCCCCGGCATGCCCGCCGACGCTCCGCTGATTCGGCGAGCCAGGGAGAGGGGCATCGACGTCATCGACGAGGTCGAGCTCGGATGGCGGCTGGGGACGGCGCCGATGGTCGCCGTCACCGGGACCAACGGCAAGACGACCACCGCGACCCTCGCGGCCGCGGTCCTGGCCAGGTCCGGGCTCGAATCGAAGCTGGCCGGAAACGCCGACACCGCCCCGCCGCTCTCGGCCGTGACCGGCGGCCCCGACGCCGAACCCGACCTGATCGTCTGCGAGATCTCGAGCTTCCAGCTCGAATCCTGTCCCGCCCTGATGCCCGAGGTCGCGGTCTTCACCAATCTCAGCCACGACCATCTCCCGCGGCACGGGACGATGCGCCGCTACGGCGAGGTCAAGCGGAGCCTGTTCATCAAAGACGGGGTCGCCGTTCCCCTCGCCGTCGTCGACACGATCGACGAGTTCGGGCACGAGCTCGCCGGCGAGATCGAGCGGGCCGGCGGGCGGGCGCTCCGGGTCGGCCTCGGGCCCGAGGCGGCGTACCGGATCAGGGGCGCGAGCTGGGACCTGAGGCAGCGCCGAGCTCGCAGCTCGAGACGCCGAGCGGCCCGCTCACGCTCGAGACGAGACTGCCGGGCTACTACAACGCCCGCAACGTCGCCGCGGTCGTCGCCCTCGCCGATGCGCTCGAGGTCGAGCGATCGGTGCTGGGGGAGGTGCTCGCCACTCACCCCGGCGCACAGGCCCGCTTCGAGCACATCGATTGCGGCCACCCGTGCGACCTGATCCTCGACACCGCGTCCTCGCCGGCGGCGGTCGAGCAGTTCCTCACCGCGGTCCGGGCGGGAATGGACCCGGAGGCGCCGTCTGCACGCGGTGCTGGGGATCATGGGCGGGCCCGACCCCGCTCAGCGACGTGCGCTCGGCCGCGTCGCGAGGTCGCTGTCGGACCGATTGGTCCTCACCGCCGGAAGCTTCCGCCGCAACGCGCCGCTCGGGCCGCTCGAGGGATTGATCGCGGGCGCGAGCGGGACCGACGGCGCCGACCTCGAGGTGATCGGCGACCGCGAGGAGGCGCTCGCGGACGCGGTCCATTCCGCCGAGCCCGGCGACGTCATCGCGGTCATGGGCCGGGGCAACGTGATCGAGTCGATCAACGGCGGGAAGGCCGAGGATCGCGAGACGCTACGCCGGATCGCCCGGGAGGACCGGCGGCGCCGGACCAGAAGGGGCGGGCGAGGCCCCGGAGCGCGAACTCGGACTGAAGCTCGAGTAGCGCCGAATAGGTGGGAAGGACGATCAACCGCTCGCCGGCTTCCGAGATCCCGCGATCGAGCGCGCTCGCGATCCCGGTCTCGACCGCGATCTGCGAGACGGGCCAACCCGCGTACTTGAGCCGCAGCGCCAGCTCCGCGGCCCGGCTGCCGGTGCAGACGACCCGGCCGACCCGGCGCCGAAGCGCCTCGAAGTCGGCATCCCAGATCCAGGAGACGTCGCGCCCGTCGGCCCAGCCGTCGTTGAGCGCGATCAGGAGGTCGATCGTCGGGGCGGCGTCCCTGCTCAAGGTCCGCAGCAGCTCGTTCGCGCCCGCCGGGTTCTTCATCAGCAGCACCAGCAGGTCGGTGGTGCCGGCCCGAAGGCGCTCGCCGCGGCCGAAGACGGGGGAGAACGCCGCCAGCGCGCGTGAGATCGCCGAGCGGTCGACCCCGAGCGCGAGAGCCGTGGCGATCGCCGCCAGCGCGTTGTAGACGTTGTAGAGCCCGGGCAGGCCGAGATCGACCTCGAACCGGCCCGCCATCCCGTCGATCGAGAAGCCGGCAGCCGAGACCCCATCGAGGCGGATGCGATCGGCGAAGACGTCGGGGTCGGGCCTGCGGGCGCCGCAGGAATCGCAGCGGTGGTGACCCAGGTGGCTGAGGAGGCGGATATCGAATTCGAGCGGCTCCTCGCAGGCGCGGCATCGGATCGAGTCGACCGCGTGCTCGGTCTCCGGCAGATCCAGAGCGCGATCCTCGACCCCGAAGAACAGAGGTGGTGTGGAGGCGCTCCCGTCGCCGCTGCGCCGCAGGCCGGCGATGACCGCATCGTCGGCGTTGAGGATGAGCCGGGCCCGGAGCGCCGCCGGACGACATCCGATCCCAGGACTCGGCCAGCGCATCGAGCTCCCCGCAACCGTCGAGTCGGTCCCGGAAGAGGTTTCCGAGCACGATCGCCCCGGGGGAGAGCTCCGCCGCCATGACCGGCAGCCACGCCTCGTCGACCTCGAAGACGCCGATCTCCCCCGGCTCCTCGAGGAGGGCCGTGGCGACCCCCGCCGGCATGTTCGCCCCGGCTCGGTTGTGGGTCACCGTGCGGCCGTCCTCGCGGAGGATCGCGGCGATCATCGAGGCCGTGGTGGTCTTCCCGTTGGTGCCGGAGACCAGGACGCAGCGCTGCGGAAATCGCCGAGAGAGGACCCGCAGCGCGTCGGGCGCATGCCGGAGGACGACTTCGCCGGGGGAGTGGGTCGCGCCGCCGCCGCCCGCCAGGGACTCCCGGCGGGCCTCCTCGGCGAGGGCCCGCACTCCGATCGGAAGATCCGCCGGCGCCGATGCCGGGACGTCGTCGGAGGGGCCGATCCGCTGGGCGATGTCCGAAAGCAGCGATGACCTGGTCATCGAACGGGGGAAACTCCCACGCACGTCGCAGCAATCGGTCGCGATCCTCGGAGTTCATATGTTGGGGGAGACTTACGGCGATGAACATACCGCCGGACCTCACTCCGCAATGCACGTTCTGATCACACTCTCCCGATTCATGCTCGGCGGGACCGAGACCTACACGGTCACCGTCGCCGAGCAATTGGAGCGCCTCGGGCACAGGGTGACGATCCATGCGGGGGAGGCCAGCGATCACGGGCAAGGAGCTGGCGGCCTCGCGCGGGGTGCGGCTGAAGGTCGGGGACCTGGCGGCGCACGAACGGCGTCGACGCCGTCCTCGCCCAGGACACCGAGAGCGCGTACCTGCTCGCCGGCCGCCGGCCCGGGCTCCGACAGGTCTTCGCGACCCATGGCTTCTCGGCCTCCGAGCAGCCGCCCGGGCCAGCTCGACCCGCCGCCGCCCGTCGTCGTGCTGAACGATCGGGTCGCGCGCAGGATCGCCGCGCTCGGCTCGCGTCCCGAGGTCGTACGGCTGCGGCAGCCGATCGACATCGAGCGCTTCCGCCCGCGAGGGGCGGCCCGGCGCCGCGCGCGCCGGGTGCTTCTGCTGAGCAACTACCTCAAAGGCGCCCCCCTCCGCATGCTCGAGAACGTGTGCGACGATCTCGGCCTCGAGTTGGTCAGGCTCGGAGCCTCGGGGACGCCGACCCTCGACCCGCAGGGGGAGATGGCCGATGCGGACATCGTCGTCGGCTACGGGCGCTCGGTGCTCGAGGCGATGGCGCTGGGCCGGGCGGCGTACGTCTGGGACTACGCCGGGGGCGACGGCTGGGTGACCCCGGAGACCTACCCGGCCCTCGAGGCCGACGGCTTCTGCCGGCGCCGCCACCGACCCGGTCATCGACGCCGATCGGATGCGGGCTGATTTTGCCGCCTATGAGCCCGAGCTCGGCGCCTTCGGCTTCGACCTGGTCCGCAAGCATCACTCCGCCTACGAGCACGCGGAGCTACTCGTGAACCTGCTCGACGACGCGAGCGCCTCGACCGCATCCGACGACGTTCTCGAGACCGTGGCCCGGCTGGTGCGGCTGGAGGCACGATCCGCGATCCGCGTCTACCGACTCGAAGCCGAAATCGGGCAGATGTGGGAAGAGGTGCAGGCCGCGCGGGACCGAGCCGACGTCGCGGAGGCGCAGGTCCGCGTGATCGAGGAGTCCCGGTCCTGGAGGTTCGCGGCCCCGCTCCGGCGCCTGGCCGCGCGCATCCGGCGTCGCGGTTAGGCCGCAGACCGGCCAGTTTGGAATAGGATCTTCGACCTCGGTGCTCCGATGAAGAAGCTCTCAGTCACGTCCCTCGTCCTGGTGCTGCTCGCGCTCGTCGCCGGCTGCGGCAGTTCCGACAGCGATTCGACCGGTTCGACCGGCGCGACCGCGTCGAGCTGCGAACCCGGCGAACTCGCGACGAAGACGGAAGGGAAGCTGACGGTCGCGACCGACAAGCCCGCCTACCCGCCCTACTTCGAAGACGACGACCCGACCAACGGCGAAGGGTTCGAGAGCGCCGTCGCCTACGCGATCGCGGCGAACCTCGGCTTCTCGAAGGCCGACGTCGATTGGACCGTCGTCCCGTTCAACTCCTCCTACGCGCCGGGGCCGAAAGACTTCGACTTCGACGTCAACCAGATCTCGATCACCCCGACCCGCGAAAAGGCGGTCGACTTCTCGGCGCCCTACTACACGGCGAACCAGGCGGTCGTCGCGCTGAAGGACTCCGATGCGGCCAAGGCGACCTCTCTGGAAGACCTGAAGTCGGCCAAGATCGGCGTCCAGATCGGCACCACCAGCCTCGACGGCGTCGAAGAAAAGATCGAACCCGACGAAAAGCCGCAGGTCTTCAACAGCTCAAACGATGTCGTCACGGCGCTGAAGAACGAACAGATCGACGCCGTCGTCGTCGACCTGCCGACCGCGCTCTACCTGACCGCGGCCCAGGTTCCGACCGCGAAGGTCGTCGGCCAGTTCAGCGTCCCCGGCGGCGACCAGTGGGGCGCCCTGCTGGAAAAGGAATCGGAACTGACCTCGTGCATCTCGCAGGCGGTCGAAGAGCTCGAAGAATCGGGCGAACTCGAAGAAATCACCCAGCGCTGGATGAGCAAGGCCGCCGGCGCGCCTGAACTGAGCTGACGCCACCCGAACTGGCCGTCCCCGGCCGCGTTCACAATGGCGCCGGTTGACCGGGACCGCCGTCATCAGCGACCGCCGCCTCGCGAGGCAGGCTGCCAAACGCCGCCGGCAGAGACGGGGCCAGGCGATCGCGGCCGCCTCCAGCATCGTCGTCATCGGCGGCCTCGCGATCTGGATCCTGACCAGCCCCGGCTGGCCGGTGGTGCGGGAAAGCTTCTTCTCCTGGTCGGTCTTCAAGGACTCCTTCCCGGAAGTCCTCAAGGGCTTCTGGCTCGACGTGAAGATCTTCGTCATCGTCGAGATCGCGGTCCTCATCTTCGGGCTCGTGATCGCCCTGATCCGGACCAGCGCCGGCGCCGGCGCTGTTCCCGATCCGGCTCCTGGCGACGGTCTATGTCGACCTCTTCCGCGGCATCCCGACCCTCCTGCTCGTCTACCTGATCGGGTTCGGGATCCCGGCCCTGCGGCTGACCGGCCTCCCGACCGACCCCGTCGTCCTCGGCGGAATCGCCCTCGGCCTCTCCTACGGCGCCTACGTCGCCGAGGTCTACCGCGCCGGGATCGGCTCGATCCATCGCGGCCAGCGCGACGCGGCGCTGGCGGTCGGGCTGACCGAGGCGCAGGCCCTGCGCCACGTGATCCTGCCGCAGGCCGTGCGCCGGGTCGCGCCGCCGCTCCTCAACGACTTCCTCGCCCTCCAGAAGGACGTCGTCCTGGTCTCGATCCTCGGTCCCCAGGAGGCGTTCCGGATCGCCCAGATCATCCAGGGGGAGACCTTCAACTACACGCCGCTGATCGCCGCGGCATGTCTCTTCCTGCTGATCACGATCCCGCTTGCCCGGCTCGTCGATCGCATGGGCGGCCCGAGCGGAGGCGTTCGATGAGCGCGGGGGCGCCGGTGCTCGAGGTCCGTGGTGTGACCAAGGCGTTCGGAGACCGCGAGGTGCTGCGCGGCGTCGACCTCACCGTCAGCGAGCACCAGGCGGTCGCGCTGATCGGAGCCTCGGGGTCGGGCAAGTCGACCCTCCTGCGCTGCATCGACCTGCTGGAGGAGATCGACGACGGCGACGTCTTCCTCGACGGCGAGGTGGTCACCGACCCCTCGGTCGAGCCGGTGCCGGTCCGGCGCCGCCTCGGCCTCGTGTTCCAGGCTTTCAACCTCTTCCCCCATCTGACCGTGCTGCAGAACGTGGTGCTGGGGGAGATGCGGGCGATGGGCGCCTCGCGCAGCGAGGCCGAGGAGCACGGCCGCGCCCTGCTCCGTCGGTTCGGGCTCGAGGGCCGCGAGGACGACCGGCCCGACGATCTCTCCGGCGGCCAGCAGCAGCGGGTCGCGATCGCCCGCGCGTTCGCCGGGCGGCCCCGTGCGCTCCTGCTCGACGAGGTGACGAGCGCGCTCGACCCGGAGCTGGTCGGCGAGGTCCTGGAAGCGGTGCGCGATCTCAAGGCGGAGGGGATGACGATGGTGATCGCCACCCACGAGATGGGCTTCGCCCGCGAGGTCGCCGACGAGGTCGCGTTCCTCCACGACGGGCGGATCGTCGAGTCGGGCCCGCCCGACCGGGTCCTGACGGCCCCGGAGCGGGAGGAGACGAGGCGATTCCTGGCGCGGCTGCTCGAGGCCGGCCGGATCTGATCCGCCGGTGGCTATCTTGAGTGGATCGCCCGTAAGCCGAAGGTAAGCGCCGGAGTCCTCCTCTACCGAGTCGCAGACGGCCCCGAAGTGCTGCTGGTCCATCCCGGCGGCCCGTTCTGGGCCCAGCGCGACCTCGGCGCCTGGTCGATCCCCAAGGGCGGCGCCGAGGAGGACGAGGACCTGCGCGTCTGCGCGCTGCGCGAGATGAGGGAGGAGCTCGGGCCCGCGCCCGAGGTGAAGCCCGAGGAGATGGTCGAGCTCGGGTCGGTGCGGCAGAAGGGCGGCAAAGTCGTCCACGCCTGGGCCGTCGAGGGCGATTTCGACCCGGCGGCGCTCGACAGCGAGACCTTCAGCCTCGAGTGGCCGCCGCGCTCCGGGAACGAGCGGGAGTTCCCGGAGGTCGATCGCGCCGAGTGGCTCGATCCCGATCGGGCCCGCGAAAAGCTGATCGAGGCCCAGGCGGCGTTCGTCGACCGCCTGCTCGAGCACCTGGGATACTCGGATCGATGAGCGAAAACGGCTCCCGCGAAGAGGGCTCGGAGAGCAGGCCACAGCCGCTCTCGGTGCGGCTGCTCGGGGCCGGCGTCCGCGGCGTCCGCGAGGTCGGCAAGGCGACCGGCGTCGACCGCGCGGTCCAGGCCGCGGCCGAGGAGGCGATGGTCGCGGCGGTCGAGAGCGAGGCCGTCGAACGGGCCCTGGTCAGGGTGCTGAAGGGCCCCGTCGTCGAGGAGGCGGTGAACGGGGCGCTGGAAAGCGAGACGGTGAAGCGGGCGCTGATCGACGCGATCGACAGCGAGCATCGATCGATGAGGTCTGGCTGCGGCTCCTGGCCAGCGACGAGACCCAGCGCCTGGTCGAGCGGATCGCCGAGGCGCCCGAGATCCGGGCCGCGATCAGCGCCCAGAGCGTCGGCTTCATCGAGGACATCGGCCACTCGATCGGCGACGGGACCGAGCGCCTCGACTCGATCGTCGAGCGGATCGCGAGGAAGATCTTCTTTCGGAAGCAGCGCACCGAGCCGACCGAGCGGGTCGGCGCGGTCAGCCGGGCGCTCGCCTTCGGCCTCGACATCCTGATCGTCAACCTCGGCTTCTCCGGCATCGCCGCGGTCGCGGCCCTGGTCGTCTCCGCCTTCACCGGCGGCAACGGTGTCTCCGACATCGCCCTGGTGTTCGGGACCACCGCCTGGCTGGTGCTGGGCAGCGTCTATCTGGTCGGGTTCTGGTCGCTCGCCGGCCAGACCCTCGGCATGCGCTTCCTCGGGATCAGGCTCGCGGTCGAGGGCCACGGGCTGCCGCCACGACAATCGATCCGGCGGCTGATCGGCCTCGGCCTCGGCTTCCTCACCTTCGGGCTCGGCTTCCTCGGGATCCTCTTCAACGACCGCAGGCGCGGCTGGCAGGACAGGATGGCCGGGGTCGACGTCATCTACGAGCCGCGCGAGACGGCGCCCTGGTCACGCGTCCATGTGCACCGATCCGGACGCCGGCGAGGCCCCTGACGCGACGAAGGCCCCGGATTCCCGGGGCCTTCGGCCACAGCAGGTTGCCGGTCCCTGACTAGGTGCTGGGCGCCCCTTCGGGGCCCTCGGCCAGCTTGTAGATGATGATGATCGCGAGGGCGAAGATCGCCAGCGACCAGAACGGGCGCGCCGGGATCGAGAGCAGGGCTCCGATCGCGTTCAGCGAGGCGATGAAGATCCCGAACCAGCGGCCGAATTCTGCGCCCGAGAAGAGCGAGAAGGCGGCGACCAGCTCGAGCACGCCGATGATCAGGAGGATCCAGCCCCAGGTGTGGAGCCCGCTGAGGATGTAGGTGGCGTTTTCGGTGAAGAACTTCGAGTCACCGATCGCCGCGATGCCGTAGATGATGTTGAGGACGCCGGCGATCAGCAGCAGCACGCCGGCGAACACCCACCAGCCGCTGATCAGACCACTGTCATCGTTCATTGCGAAACCCTTTCGTGAGCAATTTGGGGCATTGGAATGCCGTTATTGCGGCGTTTCGCGCCCGGATCAGAATTTCCTCCCATTGACGCCGCGAAGTCGCTTTTAGCGAACCTTTTTGTGCTTTTGGCAGTATTCCCCGGCGATGGGTTGCACGAGGGGAACGCTGATCGGGAGATTGACGCCGGTGATGCTGGTCGGCGCGCTGGCACTTGCGCTTCCGAGCGCCGCCTCGGCGACCCGGGTGATCGAGGTCGGCGGCGGCACGACGCCCGCCGCAAGGGCGCCCCTGACCGTCCCCGGCCGCGCTCCGCGACCGGGCTCGACGCGCGTCCGCGTCGAGCCTCCGGGTCCTCGACGCGACCGAGGCCGCCACCCGCATGAACGGGAAAATCTTCGGGGTCGACCCGAAAGAGGGGGACTACACCTGCTCGGGCACCGCGGTCAACACCCCGAGCCGCTCGATCGTCCTCACCGCCGGCCACTGCGTGGTCCTCGAAGGGGAGGCGGCGAGCCGAATCGCCTTCGTCCCCGCCTATGACCACGGCGTGCGACCGTTCGGAACCTTCGAGGTGACCTCGGTCTACGTGACGCCGCAGTGGCGCCACGGGGAAAACCCCGACTTCGACGTCGCCGCGCTGAAGGTGGCCCCGAACCAGCTCGGGGACCTGACCGACGTCGTCGGGGGCCGGGGCATGGCCACCTCGAAATCACGCTCCGCCGGGTTCGAGATCTACGGCTACCCGGCCGCGGCGCTGAAGGGTGAAGAAATGCGCAACTGCCATGCCCACGGCCTCGGCAGCGACCCGCTCACCTTCCCGCTGACCGGCCCGCCGACGATCTTCAGCGCCTGCGACATGGCCGCCGGCTCGAGCGGCGGCGGCTGGCTGCTCGAAGACGCATACGTCAACGGGGTCACCAGCTACGGGTACGCGAACCGGCCCGACCTCCTCTACTCGCCCTACTTCGGGCCGTCGATCGCGGCCTTCCTCCGGACCCTTCCCTAGTACTGGGGGCCGAGCAGGTCCGACCCCGAGGGAGGTCGTCTTCTTGCTCCCGGCTTCGGCGAGCGGCGTCAGCGCGAACAGGTCCTCGAAGGTGCGCAGCAGCGAGTAGGGGGTGAAGTCTCCGTCGCGGGTCCCCCCGGGCGTCACGTAGCGCGAGATCGAGCAGCGCCCCGACCTTGAGCGGGTCGGCGCCCGCGGTCGGCGTCGCCGCCGCTTCGGGCGAGCCGAGGCCGTTGGGGAGCGATCACGACGCAGGCCTTCCCTGCCGATCGCCTTCGACGCGAGGATCTTCGGCACCCACTCGGCGAGGAATTCATCGGACGCCGCGGCGCCCGCTGGGCGCGCCGGCGGGGCACTGATTCGGCCAGGCCCGGAGTGGCAGAGGTTCGGGGCGACGAAGGCGAACTCGGGGCGTCGTCTTCGGCTTGCTCAGGTCCTTGGTCAGCTGATCGATCGGCAGGTCGTTGGTCGCGCAGTCGCCGACGTCGAGCAGGGAGTGGAAGTAGACGAAGGGGTTGAGGCGCGCCGCATACCCGCCCGGCGCCGGTTCGTCGGGTTCGTCGGGCTGCGGCTGGACGCAGTTGTGGGGGCCGCTTTCATCGGCCATGTCCTCGATGTAGCCGCGCCAGGCCATGCGGCGCGGCGCTGACCTGGTCGGCGAGGGTCAGCGCTTCGACCGGGTAGATGCAGCCGGAGCCCGGGACCAGGCCCCTCTTGTCGAGCTTGCGTGCTGGTCGGGAACGACGCGTAGACCGTGCAGCCGCCTCTGGTCGACGGTGTTGGGCCGCTGGCCGCTGAGGAGCGCGACGTTGTTCGGCAGCGGGTTGGCGCTCGAGCAGCTCGTAGCCCGGGACGAGCTGTCCTTTCGGGACGAGGTCCGTCGAGAGGTACGGCATCTGCGAGGCCGCCGCCGAGGCTCTGTTCGTAGCCGGGGCTCGCGAGTGAGATCACGACCACGTGTTTGATCGGGCCGACCGGGCCGGCTCGGTTCAGGTGCGCTCGGGGTTTCGGAGGAGTCGGTCGTTTCGCGCCGGGGCTCTTCGACTCGGTCGGGGTGGGGGAGGGCGACGGGGAGGCGGACACGATCGGGGCGGGGGCCGGCGACGTCGGTGACGCCGGCCCCCGCCACCCGTCGAGCCAGGGGAGACAGGAGAGGGGTCCCCTTGGCCGCTTGTTGCCGGGGTGACCGGGGCGCTGTCGGAGGCAAGGCTCTGCCCCAGCAGCGCCGCCAGCGGGCCGTTGCCCCCGGAGGCGGAGCTGAGGCCGGTGGCGACGATCGCGGTCGTCGCCACCAGCGAGGAGGCGACGAGCAGCGCCGAAGCGCCTCCCGGTGAGGCTTTCCGCCGCTGTGACCGCCTGCGCCCCGGCTCGGCTGCAGCGCTTTCACCTGGCGGCCTCCCGCGGCACCAGCGAGGTGCCGCACTGGGGGCAGAACCGGTCCGCGTGCCCGTAGGGGGCGCCGCATCCCGGTGCAGAGGCCGGCGGCGTCGGCGCGGTCGAGCTCGAGCAGCCGCTCGAGCGTCGAGCAGCTCGGCGTCGACCCGCTGCAGCTCGGCCGCTTTGGCGGTGAGGACGTCGATCCGGACGTGGTCGCGAATCGCCATCTCATAGAAGGCGCCGCCGAGGTCGGTCTGCATGATCGTGAACTTCTCGAGCAGCCGGTCGCGCTGCTTGCGCAGGTCGAGATCCTCGGCGCGGTCTGGGCTCCTCGGCGGCGGGGCCGGCGTTTCTTCTCCTCGTTTCGTCCAACCGCCGACCCGTTTCGCCGAGCCCGCCGAGGCGGCTCATGGTTCCGCCCCCGAGGGAAGCGGCGGGGCGCTGTCGGGGTCGCCTCCGACGGTGATCACGTCGGGAAGGTTCTTCTGGGTCTTGATGTAGTCGGCCCCGCCTTCGGTGGCGATTTCTTCGACCTGATCTTCGTGTCTTCCTTGACCTTCTGCCGGCGGCGGCTTGTAGTTGGTGATCTTGGTGGACCTCTCCGTGATGTGGTGTTGGCGACGACCTTGCCGCCGGTCTTGTCGGTTCCTTTGGCCTTGCCTTTGGCGGCGGCTTGTTCCGCCTTTGCCCGTGGCTCCGGTCGCCGCCCGGCGCTCGGAAGGCTCGCCGTCGTCGAGGTCGCCTCCTGTTTGCGGAGGGCCTCGATCAGGGCCGAGTTGTCTTCGCCGCCGCCGCTGCGGCCGACGACGATCCCGAGCGCCGACGGCGATCGGGAGCAGGGCGAAGAAGCCGACCGCGGCGGCCCTGGCCGGCGCCGCTGCTCTTCGCCGGCGGCGGGCTGTCGGGCCGCCGCGCCCGCCGGCTGGCGGCGGCGAAATAGCGCGAGGCGGGGTTGGCCCCGTTCGCCCGCCGCGCCGCGCAGTTGACGCAGTAGCGCTGCTGCGGCGTCGAGCGGGGCGCCGCATTCCTGGCACGGTTCGTACTCGTTCTGCCCGGTGAACGGAACCTGTGCCGGTGTCGCTGTCGGCTGTCGGTTTCGCTGTCTCTGGACTCTGGCTCATCGCTGTCTCCTCATTCGAAGATGGTCGGTGACGCGAAGACGTGGACCTTGGCCTTGCCGGGGTCGCCGATCAGTCGGAATCCGCACCGTCCGCTCCTTGCCCGTGCCGAGGTCTCCGATCGATTTCTGGGCGGCGGCGACGAACTCGCCGTCCCGCTTCGCCCAGGCGTAGACGGACGAGGTCGTACTGGGGAAAGTCGCCGTCGTTGGCGACGGTCGCCCTCACGGTCGTCGCCTTCTTGTCCGGTCTGCTCGAGACCTCGGAGATCGGGATCTCGGGAAGCGCGCTCGGAGACGGTCGGGGGGCTCATCGGCGCGGCCGACCCTGACCACCGGCTCGCCCGCCGGCACCTTCTTCGCCGGGGCGGTGAAGACCCAGGTCGTGTCGCCCTTCGGGGCGAGGCCGGGCGTGTGGGTCTCGAAGTAGCGGAAGCCGCCGCCGCGGTTGACGAGGACGGTCCCGCCGGCGGTCCTGACCCCGACGAGGACCGGGAGGTCATTGAGCGGGTCGGGGCTGGAGTTGTGGAGGGAGACCGCGATCGCCGCGCTGTCGTGATCGCGAAGAAGCCGCGGTATCGGTGACGCGGATCGCGGGGTCCTCGGCCCGGACCTCGACCGGAGCGCGGCTGGCGAGGATCCGGTCGGCCCGGACCTTGAGGCGGGCGCTCGTCTCCTGCGTCGTCGAGCAGCCGACGAGCAGGCTGGTGACGCGCCAGCAGGATCAGGATTGTCTCGCTAACCGAAGGCACCGCTCACGTACTCCCGTCGTCCGTTTCTCCTGCCGGCGACCCGAAGAGGTTGGTCGCGGTCGCGTACTCGACGAGCTCGCCGAGATACATGAAGGCGACGTGGTCGGCGATCCGGAACGCCTGCTGGAGGTTGTGGGTGACGATCACGATTGCGACGTCGTCGCGCAGTTTCACGATCAGCTCCTCGATCACCTCGGTCGACTGCGGGTCGAGCGCCGAGCAGGGCTCGTCGAGCAGCAGCACCTCGGGCTCGGCGGCCAGCGCGCGGGCGATGCAGAGCCGCTGCTGCTGGCCGCCGGAGAGCTTCAGCGCCGGGTGGGAGAGGTTGTCCTTGACCTCCTCGAACAACCCCGCCTTGCGCGAGCGCGCTGTGGACCTGCGGTTCGAGCGTCTTTTTGCGCTGGCGCCGCGACCCCTGCTCGCGGATGACGTAGGCGATGTTGTCGAAGACGCTCATCGGGAACGGGTTCGGCTGCTGGAAGACCATCGTCACCCGCCGCCGCAGCGAGGTCGGCTCGATCGCCCTGATGTCGGTCCCGTCGAGCCTGATCTCGCCGGTCAGGGTCGCGGTCCGGGTCAGCTCGGTGAGCCGGTTGAGCGAGCGCAGGAGCGTCGTCTTGCCGCAGCCGGAGGGGCCGATCATCGCCAGGACCTCTCCCTGGCGGACCGGCAGCGAGACCGATTTCACCGCGAGCCTGTCGCTGTAGGCGACCGAGACGTCGTCGATCTCCATCCGGCGGATCGAGAACTGGGGAGCCCCGATCCGTCGGTTGCGGGCGCCGGCGAAGGCGCCGGGCGCCGCCGGGCCGTCGCCGTTGGTCGAGGGAGCGGGGGCGGCCGGGGCCTCGCGGCGCCGCCGGCGGGTTGTCGCGCGGCAGGCGGCGGATCGGGGGCGGGTTCAGGTACTCCATGACCCGATCCTTCGGGCGCGGCGATGGATGATGTCGGCCGCGCCGTTGAGGACGAGGACGAACAGAAGCAGGACGAAGGCGGCCGCATACGCCTTCTCGGGTCGGTTGAGGTCCCCGGTGGGGGAGTTCTGGTAGACGAAGTTCGTCAGGGTCGTTCCGGTGCCCCGCAGGTACTTGAGGCCGAAGGTGTCGCCGACCGCGCCGAAGTTCTGGGTGGCGCCGAGGAGGACGACGATGATCGCCGTGTCGCCGATGATCCGGCCGAGGCCGAGCACCGCCCCGGTCGCGACCTGGGGCCGTGCGGTCGGCAGCAGGATTCGCCGTGTCGTCGCGGCCTTCGTCTTGCCGACCGCGTAGGAGGCCTCCCGCACGTGCTGGGGGATCGCCTGCAGGCCCTCGCGGGTGCTGGCGACGACCAGCGGCAGCGCCACCAGCGAGAGCATCGTCGAGGCGGCGAAGAAGGAACGGCCGAAGACGACCCCTTCGGAGGTGCGGCTGAGGAACCCGAGAACGGTGCTCGAGAAGATCAGGGTCCCGAACAGGGCCAGGACGATCGAGGGGATGCCGGCGATCGCCTCGATCGTCGACTCGACGACCCGGGCGAAGCCCGACGGCCGGCCGTACTCGGTCAGCCAGACGGCGATGCCGACACCGACCGGGACCGCGATCGCGGTGCCCATCGTGGCGACGATCAGGGTCCCGAACAGGGCGTCCGAGAAGCCGCCCGATTCCGCCTCGCTGAACCCCTGCTTGGCGGGAGTCCAGAGCATCTCGGGCCGCAGGTACTGGATGCCCTTGACGAACAGGTAGACGACGATCGCGACCGCGATCGCGCAGAAGAGAAGCCCGAAGGCCCAGCAGATCGCGAGTCCGATCCGATCGGAGAGCTGCCAGGCGGCGCTGGTGTCCGCGGGCCCCTTGTCGTGGGCCGGAGGGGGCGCCTCCGGGGTCGGAGGCGCTGGTGCCGCGACGTTGCCGCTCATCAGTGCGCTGTCCCGTATTTCCGCATCGAGCGGCGCGCGACCCAGCCGGCGAGCGAGAAGAACGCGGCCGAGAACAGCAGCACCGAGGCGATCGCGAACAGCGTCGCCTTGGCCGGCTCCGAGCCGAGGGAATCGATGTTCTTGATGATCGTCGGGGCCAGCGAGCGGGAGGGCTCGTAGAGGAAGACGAAGCCGTCCGCCGGGTTCGGGGCGAACCCGACCGAGCCGGACACCATTCCGAGCATCACCGCCTCGCCGATCGCCCTGGCGGTCGCCAGCACGGTGCCGGCGACGATCGCCGGCCGGGCCGTCCGCACCGCGATTTTCCAGGTCGTGCGCCAGCGGTTGACGCCGAGCGAGAGAGACCCCTCGATCCAGCCGGGTCGTACCGAGCGCAGGCCGTCGGAGAAGATCGACGTCATCAGCGGCGCGATCATCACGGTCAGGATCAGGATCCCGGCGAGCAGGCTGTAGCCGCTGAGGAGATCCGGTAGGCGACCGATGCCTTCTGGGACTCGGTGATCAGGTCGTTGCCGATCGCCGGGACGATCACGAGCACCCCGAGCAGGCCGTAGATCACGGACGGGACGCTGGCCAGGAAGCGGACCACCGGCTGCAGGATGTTGCGCATCCACTCGGGCGAGAACTCGACGATGAAGACCGAGACGAAGAGGGAGGAGAAGAGGGCGAGCAGGACGGAGCTGCCGACGATCAGGATCGTGCTCCAGAGCAGCGGCCAGGCGTGGAACGTGTAGATCTCATGGCCGCCGGTCTGTCCGGAGAGATAGTTGATTCGAAGCTGCTCATCGACGTTCCCGCCGGGCCCGAACCAGCTGAGGCCGTTGTGGGCGAACGACGGCCAGCCGTTGATGAAGATCGAGATGACCAGGGCGAGGAGCAATCCGACCACGCAACAGACCAGCGCGCCGAGCATGAGCTCGACGCGCTGGTCGGACCACTTCGGCCCTGGATCTGCGTAGTACTCCTCTTCCACCGGGTCTCTACTTCTTCTTCGGCGCCTTGTTGAAGGCGGCGACCCCGCCGGATTTGTTGATGATTTCTCCGGCCACCGGGTCCTTCCGCGCCCAGTCGATGAATTTCGTCACCGCGGGGTTGGGAGCGGGGGGAGGACCAGGAAGATGTACCTGGAGAGCGGGTACTTGAACTTCTTGATCGGTCCCGGCGCGCAGGGCACGCCGTTGACCTTGGTCGAGTGGAAGGCCTTGCTTCCCTGCCAGGCGAGCCCGAAGTACCCGATCGCATTCGGGTCCTGCTTGACCGCGTTCGCGACCAGGCCATCCGAGGTCAGGGCGTTGACGTTCGCGCCCGGTGCCTCGTTGTTGAGCACGGACTGGAGGAAGAAGTTGTACGTCCCTCCGTTCGTGTCACGGCCGACGGCGCTGATCGTGGTTTCGAGACCGGAGCCGGGAATCGCGCTCCAGCTCGTCAGCAGGCCACGGTAGATGTCGTGGAGCTGCTGGATCGAGACGTCCGACGTCTTGTTGGCCTTGTTGACGTCGATGCAGAGACCGTCGAGATACATCTTCACGTAGGTCGTTCCGGCATCGCTCGGGAGTGGCGAGCGGGCCTGACCGGCGAACATGCTGGCCCCGTTCTGGACGTCTTTGACGCCGGCGTTGCCGCCGTTTGCCGTGTAGACGAACTTGACCTTCCCTTTGGTCACCTTGGTGTAGGCGGCGAACAGCGGTTCGAGGACCGGCTGTGCGGCCACCGACCCCGATCCGATCAGGGTCACGGCACCGGCCGAGGCCGGCGCTGCGAGGGCGAAGAGGGCCATAACCACGACTGCCAGGGACTTGATTTTCACTCGTTTGCTTCCTTTCTTGCCGGGTCAATATAAAGCTTTTTGATTCGCTTACTCGACAAGACCCTAGCATCTTCTGTACCTTATTGACCTCTTTAGTAAAGAAGGCTTCCCAGCAGCCACTCAACAACGGAGGTTCAATTGCTCAACAGAAGACTGTCCCCACGCGCCGCCACCGTGGTCACGGCCGCGGCGGTGCTCGCTGCGGCCGTCACCGTGACGCCCGTCATTCGCGGGGACCTACCTGAAGAAGGACAAGAAGGCCGGAGTCGTGTATCTGACGCAGAAGAGGGCGTCGAAGACCTACCTGACGAACAAAAAGGCGTCGGACGCGTTCCTGAAGAAAAAAGCCGCCGGCAACCTCTACCTGGCGAAGGCCGAGGCTCCGTTCCAGCCGGTCGCCGCGATCGCCGCCGGCACGGTTCCGTTCAACGCCCAGACCAAAACCGCGGGCTACATCCCGTCGGCGTTCGCCTCGTTCGCGACCAAGGCGAAAATCTCGAACGCCGTGATCCAGTTCTCGGGCTCGGCGACCTGCGTCGCGGAAAAAGCGGGCCAGGCCTGCCCGATCGAAATCCTGGTCGACGGTCAGAAAACGGGCAAACAGAACTTCGCCCTCTCGACGGCGAGCGGCCCCTCTGAACCGAAACCGATCGCCAACTCGATCATGCAGACGACGGTCCTGACCAAAGCCGGGCACACCGTCTCGGTCCAGTACGCCGGGGCCGACAAAGTCAGCTTCAAACTGTTCAACTGGAACCTCTCGGTCGAGGCCTACCCTCAGCCCGAAGAAACGGTCGAGGACACGACCTCGAGCACCGGAGCCAAATAGGGCTCAGTGGCCGCGAAGCTGAAACCGGGTCCGGCGCGAGGTTGAGCGCCGGACCCGGACCTCGCTGACGCGAAGCTTCGAGACGTCATCGGTGTCGACGACGTCGCCGAGGAGCAGCTCCTCTCGGCGCGGCTCGTGCCGAGGCCGGTGCTCCTGCAGCGTGAACCAGCTGAGCTCCTCGGTCGGAGACTCGTGAATGTCGGGCTCCCCGTTCATCTCCCATCGGCCATCAGCGGCCGGGGCGGGGGAGGGAGTCGCCGAGGATCAGCCGGGCGCGGTAGTAGAGCGCCTCGTCGACGGCCGGGAGCGGCGTGTCGCGGCGGTCGGCACGGCTGGCGCGGTTCTGACCGGTTCCCGCCGGTGCCTCGTCCCGGATCAGTCCGGCGAGGCGGCCGCGCGAGGTGAAGGTCGTGGTGGCTGGCACGTCATCCATGGTCGCTTCCTTTCAAAGTTTGTTGAGCCATTAACTCAAGAATAGCAACGCGAGAATCGGGAAGTGTTGAGAGATGCCTGATCTCGTCCTGGGGCCGCTGCTCCGCTATGTCTCCGAGACCGAGGCGACGGTCTGGGTCGAGACCAGCGCCCCCTGCGAGGTGAGGATCCTCGGCGGCCGCGAGCGGACGTTCACGGTCGCCGGGCATCACTACGCGCTGGTCCAGATCGAGGGCCTCGAGCCGGGCGGCTTCTACGAGTACGACGTCAGCCTCGACGGCCAGTGGCGCTGGCCTCCGCGCGATGGCGACCTGCCGCCGAGCGTGATCCGAACGCTCGACCCGGGGAAGCCGCTCGACATCTGCTTCGGCTCCTGCAGGGTCGCCTTCCCGCACGAGCGCCCCTACACGCTGACCAAAGACGAAGACGAGGACGGGCACGAGCTCGACGCCCTCCACGTCCTCGCCGAGCAGATGTCCCGCGACGATCGCGACAACTGGCCGGAGCTGCTCTTTCTCCTCGGCGACCAGGTCTATGTCGACGAGGGCTCGCCGCGGACCCGCGAGCGGATCGATGCGCGACGCGACACCAGCGAGCCCCCGGGCGAGGAGGTGATCGACTTCGAGGAGTACACCTGGCTCTACCGCGAGTCCTGGGAGGACCCGATGATCCGGTGGCTGTTCTCGACCGTCTCGACCTCGATGGCGTGGGACGACCACGACATGAGCGACGACTGGAACATCTCGCGCTCCTGGCGCGAGGAGATGGATCGCAAGGGCTGGTGGCACGAGCGGCTGCTGGGCGGGATCGTGAGCTACTGGATCTACCAGTTCATCGGCAACCTCTCGCCGCGGGAGCTGCGCGAGAGCGAGCTCTACTCGCGGGTGCGGGGCAACCCCGACGCGACCGATGTCCTCCGCGAGTGGGCGCACGAGATCGACACCACGGGATCCGGGCAGCGTTGGAGCTTTCACCGCGACATCGGCGGGGTGCGGGCGCTGTTCGTCGACTCGCGCGCCGCCCGGGTCCTGACCGCGGAGCGCCGGGCGATGTGCGACGAGGAGACCTGGGACTGGATCGTCGAGCACGCCGAGGGCGATTTCGATCACCTGCTGATCGCGACGACCGTCCCGTTCCTGCTCTCGCCGGCGTTCCATCACCTCGAGGCCTGGAACGAGCGGCTCGCCGACGGCGCCTGGGGCGGCCTGGCGGCGCGCCAGAGCGAGCGGTTGCGGCGTGCCGTCGACTTCGACCACTGGGCGGCATTCCAGTACTCCTTCGGCCGCCTGCGGGAGCTGATCGAAGAGGTCGGCTCGGGCCGGCGGGGAGAGGCGCCGGCGTCGATCGTGGTCCTCTCCGGCGACGTCCACCACGCCTACCTGAGCGAGGTCGAGTTCGGCCCCGACGCGAGCGTGGGCAGCCGCGTCTACCAGGCGGTCTGCTCGCCCTACCGGAACCCGCTCGCCAGGGGGGAGAGGAGGGTCGTGCGAGCCGGGTTCTCGCGCTGGCTCAGGGCAATCACGCACGGGCTGGCGCGTCTGGCGCGGGCGCCCGATCCCGGGATCCGGTGGAACACGCTCGAGGGGCCCTATTTCGACAACCAGGTCGCGACGGTCCGGCTCGATGGCCGCGACGCCTCGATCCGGCTCGACAAGACGATCGCCGGCGAGGAGGACCAGAGCGCGCTGGAAAAGACGTTCGAGCGCCGGATAACCTGAGCGGCGAGATGGGGCGGGGCGCCACCCGGCAAAAAGGGCGCCCCACCCCGTCGCCTCTTCAGGCGGCTGCAGTTACCTCTGCGTCGTCGCCACCCTCTGCATCCCGGGGAGTCGAGGCCCCGGGATCGCCGGGCGACGGCGAATCACCGCTGAAGTTCTTTTTGTGGCCGGGCCGCAGGTAGACGATCTGCTTCTCGCGCAGCTCCAGCTTCTGGAGCTCGGCGCGGGTCAGCTGCGCCCAGACCTCGGAGCCGTCGGCGAGCGTCAGCTCGACCCGGATCTCGAACCCGAGGGCGACGATCCGCTGCACCATCGCCTCCTCGGTCCGCTCGTCGGCCTCGAGCACGACCTCCATGTCGTGCGGCCGGACGAAGTGGTCGCCGAGCCGGTTGACCTCGCCGACGAAGCTCATCACGAACTCGTTCGCCGGGTGGTCGTAGAGGTCGTCGGCCGTGCCCGACTGCTCGACGCGGCCCTCGTTCATCACGACCAGCTGCTCGGCGACGTCCATCGCCTCCTCCTGGTCGTGGGTGACGAAGATCGTCGTCACGTGCATCTCGTCGTGGAGCCGCCGCAGCCAGGTGCGCAGGTCTTTGCGCACCTTGGCGTCGAGCGCCCCGAAGGGCTCGTCGAGGAGCAGCACCTGCGGCTGGACGGCGAGCGCCCGGGCCAGTGCCATGCGCTGGCGCTGGCCGCCGGAGAGCTGGGAGGGGGTGCGGCCGGCGAGGCCGTCGAGCTGGACCAGCTGCAGGAGCTCGTGGACCCGGTTGGAGATCTCGGGCTTCTTCCACTTCCGGATCTTGAGCCCGAAGGCGACGTTGTCGAACACGGTCATGTGCTTGAACGCGGCGTAGTGCTGGAAGACGAAGCCGACGCCGCGCTTCTGCGCCGGTTTGCCGGTCGCGTCCTCGCCGTTGATCGTGACCACGCCGCCGTCGAGCTCCTCGAGCCCGGCGATCGCCCGCAGCAGCGTCGACTTGCCGCTGCCGCTCGGGCCCAGCAGGGCGGTCAGCGACCCGTCGGGAACATCTATGGATACGTCGTCGAGCGCCTGAAAGTCACCGAAGCGCTTGTTCGCTCCCTCGACTGAGATCCCCATCAGGCGTCCTCCTTTCGTTTGAGCAGGTTCATTCCGACCAGCGTCAGCAGTGCCAGCAGGGCCAGCACCAGGGAGGCGCCGTAGGCGCCCGGAAGGTTGAAGTTCGCGTACTGCTTCTCGACGAAGAGCGGCAGGGTCTGGGTCTGGCCGCTGATCGAGCCGGAGACGATCGTCACCGCGCCGAACTCGCCGAGGACGCGGGCGGTGGTGAGGACGACCCCGTAGGCGACTCCCCAGCGGATCGACGGCAGGGTGATCCGCCAGAAGGTCTGCCAGGAGTTGGCGCCGAGGGTGGAGGCGGCCATCTCCTGGTCGGTGCCGATCTCCTGCAGCACCGGGACCGTCTCGCGGACGACGAACGGCACCGAGACGAAGATGCTGGCGAGGACCATGCCCGGGACCGAGAAGAGGACCTTGATCCCCGCTTCGGCGAGGGTCGGCCCGAGCCAGCCGTCGGTCCCGTAGAGGAGGAAGAGGGAGAGGCCGATCACGACCGGGGAGACGGCGAAGGGCAGGTTGATGACCGCGTCGATGAAGGGGTTCGCCTTCGACCGGTGGCGGACCAGCAGCAGCGCGCAGCCGATCCCGAAGACCGTGTTGAGCGGCACCGCGATCACGACCATCAGCAGGGTCAGCTTCAGCGCGTGGAGGCCGTCGGGCGAGGTGATCGCGTCGAGCGGCGGGCTGATCCCGTCTTCGAACGTCTTGTAGAAGATCATCCCCAGCGGGATCAGGAGCAGCAGGGTCAGGTAGCCGAGGCCGGCGATGCGCAGCCCCCAGCGGCTGGTCGCGGTGGAGCTCATGCGCCACCTCCGCCGCCCGCGTTGGGCATGATCGTCGAGCCGACCTCGACGTCGCCGCGGTCGTGTCGGGCGGCCCAGCGTTGAATCAGCGAGACGGCGGCGAGCAGCAGCAGCGAGGCGGTCAGCAGGACCACCGAGACCGCCGAGGCGCCGACGTCGTTGCCGGACTCGATCTGCTGGCGGATGAAGACCGAGGAGACCATCGTGTCGGGCAGGCCGCCGGCGAAGATCAGGACCGACCCGAACTCGCCCAGCGCCCGCGCGAACGCGAGCGCGACGCCGGCCGCGAGGCCGGGGAGGAGGTTGGGGAAGATGATGCGGCGGAAGATCGTGAAGTTGCCCGCTCCCAGCGAGGCCGCCGCGGCCTCCATCTCGCGGTCCATCTCGAGCAGCAGCGGCTGCACGGCGCGGACGACGAAGGGCAGGGTGACGAACATCAGCGCGACGACGACCGCGGCGCGGGTGCCGAAGAGGTGGATCCCGATCGGGCTGTCGTTTCCGTAGAGCGCGACGAGCGTCAGGCTGGCGACGATCGTCGGCAGCGCGAACGGGCAGGTCGATGACCGCGTTGACCAGGCTCTTGCCGGGGAACTCATCGCGGACCAGGATCCAGGCCAGGATCGTCCCGAAGATCGCGTTGAGGACGACGACGATCAGGGAGCAGATCACGGTCAGCTCCAGGCTCTTCTTCGCGAGGGGCGAGGTGACCTGGTCCCAGAAGGTGCTGAAGCCACCGGAGAAGGCTTCGCTGGCGACCGCCGCCAGCGGCAGCAGCACGATGATGCTCAGGTAGAGCACCACCGTGCCGGTGCCGATGCTGACTCCGAGACCCGGGAGGCGAACTCGACCTCGCCCCCCTCGTCCCGGAAGGGATGCTGCTGTTGCCGGGTGTGCCTCCATCAGCCTGAGGTGGAGACTCCGAGTTCACCCTCGATCTTCGCGACCGAGCCGGTTTCTTCGTCGAAGAAGTCGTCGTTGACCTTGCCCCAGCCGCCGAACTGGCTGATCTTGAACAGCTTCGGCGGGGTCGGGAACTCCTTCGGGTCGACCAGTTTCGGGTTGACCGGGCGGTAGCCGTTTTCAGCCCAGATTTCCTGGCCGGCGTCCGACCAGATGAACTTGAGGAAGTCTTCGGAGGCGGGCTCCGAGGCTTCCTTGGTCACCGCGATCGGGGTTTCGATCAGGATCGTCGAGGGCGGGACGACGTATTCGACGTCTTCGCCTTCGCTTGACGGCCTTGATCGCCTCGTTCTCGTAGCCGAGCAGGACATCGCCCTGGCCGCTGGTGAAGGCGGCGAGCGCGTCACGGGCGCTGCCCGGCTGTGCGACCGCCTTTTCGAGCAGCGTCTTGACGCCTTCGAGCGCCTGGTCGGGGGTTTTGCCTTCGTTGACCAGGGTGCCGTAGACGGCCATGATGTTCCAGCGCGCGGCGCCGGAGCTGAACGGGTTGGGGGTCACGACGTCGACGTCCTTGGTCAGCACGTCATTCGAGGGTCTTGATGCCGTCCGGGTTGCCCTTGCGGACGGTGATCACGACGACCGAGTCCTGGGCGATGCCGCCGTTGGGCTGCTTGTCCCAGCTGGCGTCGACCTGGCCTTCTTCGACCAGTCGTTCCATGTCGCCGGCCTGGGCGAAGTGGACGACGGAGGCCGGCTGGCCGGCCGCGACCGCGCGGCTCTGGTCGCCGGAGGCGCCGAACGAGTTGCTGAAGCTGACGCCGCTGCCCTCAGGGGTCTTTTCGAAGGCCGGCTCCAGGGCTTCCTGGTAGACGGATTCCGGGGTGGAGTAGCCGACGACGTCGATGCTGCCGCCGGAGCCGGACTCCGCGCCGGTCGCGGAATCGTCGCCGCTGCCGCAACCTGCGACGGCGATTGCGGCGAGTAGGGCGACGAGCGCCGCGAAGGAGGCCGATGCGTGTCCCATCTTCGCCGGGTTCGTTTGACAGCTTTCTCCATCGTGTGTGTTCCTTTCTTTCTTGACAAAGTAAGTTTGTTGAGTCAATTACTCCAAAAGCGAGCGGGACCGTAGCATAAAGTTGATCGGAATAGTGGGGATTGGACCTGCGGGGTCCGAATAGACTTCGCGGCCATGAGCGCGGGGGACGTGGTGCGGGCGCCTGAGGAGGCCTTCGAGGGCCTTCCTGACTTCCCGTTCGAGTCGCGGTACCACGAGGTCGACGGGATCCGACTCGCCTATCTCGACGAGGGGGAGGGGCGCTCAGGTCGTCTTCTTCCACGGCGAGCCGACCTGGTCATACCTATGGCGCAAGGTGATCCCGCCGGTCCGCGACGCGGGGTTCCGGTGCATCGCCCCCGATTACGCCGGCTTCGGCCGCTCCGACAAGCCGACCGATATCTCCTGGTACACGTACGACCGCCACGTCGACCTGATGGCGGCGCTGCTCGAGGAGCTCGACGTCCGCGACGCGACCGCGGTCGTCCACGACTGGGGCGGACCGATCGGGCTCCGGCTCGCGGTCGAGCACCCGGAGCGCTTCTCGCGGCTGGTGATCATGGACACCGGGCCGTTCACCGGGCAGCCAGCGGATGAGCGACAACTGGCTCAAATTTCGCGATTTCGTCGCGCCGCAGCGAGGACCTGCCGGTCGGTTTCCTGGTCCGCGCCGGGTGCAAGGAGGACCCGGGGGACGACGTGATCGCCGCCTACGAGGCCCCGTACCCGAGCGAGGAGTCGAAGGCGGGGGCCCGGGCGTTCCCGCTGATCCTCCCGACCGAGCCCGACTCACCGGGCGCGGCGGAGGGCAAACGCGTCGCCAACGCCCTCCGCGAGGACGATCGCCCGACGCTGCTGCTCTGGGCCGATTCCGACCCGGCGCTGCCGTTCTCGGTCGGCGAACGGGTCTCGAGCGAGCTCAACTTCCCGGCTCCGCGGAAAATCGCCGACGCCGGTCACTACCTGCAGGAGGACGCCGGCGCCGAGATCGGCGCGATCGTCGCCGAGTGGCTGGCGTAGGCGCGGCCTAGGGTTCCCGGCGAGTGCGCTGGCGCCCGCACGACTTCGGCCAGGTCCTCGCGCGGCCGCTGTCGTCGAGGAGCCGGACCCGCCGCGGGGGCTGATCGTCTTCGACCCAGGTCACGGTTCCGGGCCAGTAGGGGCCGGGCGGGGTCCCGGGGTGATGGAAGGCGGAGGCGAAGATCCAGCTGCCGGTGTTGTGCAGCGAGCCGCCGCCGCGAAGCGCGCCACTCGCCGTCGTTCTCATCGGGCCCGCCGCGGTGGGTGTGGCCGGTGATCAGGTGGCCGTCGCCGACGCCGAGGCGCCGGCGAGCTCGGTCGCGGCATCGACGCCGCTGGAGGCGATCGCCGCGGCGGTGAGCGGCGGCTCGAAGTCGGAGTGCAGGAGCGCGGTTGATGCCCCACACCGTCGCCGGCACGCCGGCCCCGATCGCGGCGCCGCGCAGGGCTGCGGCGGGCCCGGCCGCGCGGCCGGCTGTCGGCCGGAGATCGTGCTCCAGGCGCGCTCGGAGGGGCGGGTCGCCCGCTGGGCCAGCTCGGACTGGGCGAGCGAGTAGGAGAAGCCCGTAGACCGGCCGGAGGACCCGCTCGTAGTCGAACGGGCGTCGCAGGGCTCGGCACCCGGCCGAAGAACGCGCATCACGGTCGCGGCGGCGATGCACTCGAGGCGGGGCAGGCTCATGTGGCAGTCCATGTAATGGCCATGGGTCGCGTAGACGTCGTCGCGCAGCCAGATCCCCGGGTAGGCGAGGTCCAGCTCGGCGCTCGCCCAGCCAGCCGGCGATCGTCGTCGCCGCCTCGGCGAAGGGAGCGGCGTGGTGCTCGAGCCCGAGCGGCCGGCCGGCGAGCGCCAGCTCTTCGAGCAGCGGCTCGGCGAGTCGGTGGTCGTGGTTGCCGGGGACGAGGACGATCGGGCGGCCGGCCATCGCGGCGCCGAGCTCCTCGAAGAACGGCCGCGCCGAGGCGAGCGTCGCGGCGAGCGGTTTTTCGCGCAGCTCGAGGACGTCACCGAGGAGGACCAGGCGGTCGGCCCCCGCGACCTCCTCGATCAGCGGGCGCCGGACCGACTCGTCGCGGGCGACGTCCTCGCCGAAGGCGCTGCCGAGGTGCAGGTCGGAGACGATCGCCGTTCGCATCGAGGGAACTTAGCCCGCGGCTCGGGCAGCGCGGCGGGCTACCATGCGTCGATGGAAGCTCTGAGCGAGGAGCGCCTCGCGCCCAGCAACGGGATCGAGCTCGCCTACCAGGAGGTCGGCGATCCCGACGGGGAGCCGATGCTGATGATCATGGGCCTCGGCACCCAGATGCTCGCCTGGGACGAGGAGCTCTGCTCGATGCTCGCCGAGCGCGGCCTCAGGGTGATCAGGTTCGACAACCGCGACATCGGCCACTCGACGATGATCGACTCGGCGGGGATGCCCGGCCGGCTCGACATGATGCGCGGCCGGCGCGACCACGCCCCGTACCTGCTGACCGACATGGCCGACGACGCCTTCGGGCTGATGGACCACCTGGGGATCGACGCCGCGCACGTGGTCGGCGCCTCGCTGGGCGGGATGATCGCCCAGACGATGGCGATCACCCATCCCGAGCGGGTCAGCTCGCTGGTCTCGATGATGTCGACCACCGGCAACCGCCGGGTCGGGTGGCCCCACTGGCGGGCGCTGCCGATCCTGTTCGCCGACTACCCGCGCAGCCGCGAGGCCTACATCAAGCAGGTCAGCCGCACCTTCGAGGTGATCGGGTCGCCCGGGTTCCCGCGCGACCCCCAGCGCCTCGGGGATCTGGCGGGGCGGATGTGGGACCGCTCCCACAATCCCGCCGGGGTGCTGCGCCAGATGTACGCGGTCACGGCCTCCGGAGACCGGACCCCGGCGCTGCGGAAGCTCGACCTCCCGACCACCGTGCTCCATGGCACCGCCGACCGCTTGGTCCGCCCGGCGGGAGGCAGGGCCACCGCCAAGGCGATCCCGGGCGCCCGATTGCGGATGTTCAAGGGCATGGGGCACGACCTTCCGCGCCAGCTCTGGCCCGAGTTCGTCGAGGAGTTCGTCGGAACCGCCGCCCGCGGCACCGAAACCGAGCCGGCCTCGGCGCTGCACTAGATGCGGCTGAAAGGAGTCGAACCTTCACGAGCTTTCGCCCACACGGACCTGAACCGTGCGCGTCTACCAGTTCCGCCACAGCCGCTCGGAGCAGGCAATCTACCTTGTCCGGCCTCGCTAGAATGGCCGACCCACGCCGCTATCGTCTAGGGGACTAGGACGCCGGATTCTCAGTCCGGAAACCGGGGTTCGAATCCCCGTAGCGGTATGCCAGCGATCAGGGAGAGGCGCAGACGACGTAGGCGATCGTTTCGGCTTCGCCGCCGCCTTCGAGCTTCCCCGCCGGCGAACCAGCCTTCCGGCGCTTTCCCTTCAAGGGTCGTTTCGTGTTTGGAGTCGACCGGAAGCGAGCCGTACAGCAGGGCGCCGGAGTCGGAGATGATCCCGCCGCCACTGATCGCGGCCTCGCCGGGCTTGCAGAGCACTTCCGAGCCTTTTTCCTGTTTGCCGATACGCACCACGACTTTGGTCGCGCCGGCGGCGCCCGGCGGTCCCTGGGGGCCCGTTACCGGCGCGAAGGCCCTTTTCGTCGCCGCCGCCAGTTTCGCCGGAGTGATCGCGCCCCGCTTGATCTGCTTGGCGCCGACGCTGTTCTTCGGCAGCTGCGAGGCCGCATAAGCCGCGCCGCCAAGCAGCAGAAACAGGCAGAGGGTGGAAACGACATTTGCATAGGTGAGCTTCGCGCGTAGGCGGTTCATGACGGGCCTCTCCGGGATGGGCTGGATTGACGAGTTGCGCCTACTCTGTCACGCGATGAAGAGTCAAGCTAGACGCCGCCGACTCCTCTTCCTGTCGGGTCGTTCTCTCACATCGAGTTCGGCCGGACGCGCTCACACGGCGGCGCCCGCGGCGGCGGCCGCCTCGGTGTCGACCGGGTCGACGATGCGACCGCCGAGCGCCAGCGCCAACGCCGTGCCCACCGCCGCCCACGCGACCAGCACGAGAATCGGGCCGGCGATCCGGGCGCCGTCGAAGAACAGTGCCGACCGCGCCAGGTCTACGCTTGCGCCGGGCGGAAGCAGGCCGCCGAATGTCCTCCACAGGCCGGGAAGCAGGGGCCGGGCGAATGGCCCACCCGAGGCGGCGTTGCCGAGGATGACGAAGACAAGAATGACGAGACCTGTCCCCGCGGCGCCGGCCGCGGCCTGGATGCCCGCCGTTGCGGCGGCGCTGGCGAACACGGTGAGCGCGGCGATTGCGGACAGCGCCACCACGTGGCCCGAGAAGACCCCGAAGCAGGCCCGCAGCATGACCACGCTGAGAACCCCGGCGAGGATGGAAAACCCGGCCAGCGCTGCAACCCGCGCGGCGGCGCGCTGCCTGCTGCTGCTGCGCGGTTGCCCGATCAACCCGACCAGCGTCGCGGCGATGTAGCCGCCGAACACCCAGGCGATCATCGCGTAGAACGCCGCGGTGCCGTTCGGATCCTTGGGAGGTAGCGGCTTGACATCGGTGACAGCGACCGGCGGCCGTCCGCGCGCAACGGCGACGCGCTCGAAGGTCGCGGTCAGCGCGAGGGCGGTTGCCGCGTTGGCGGCCGAGGCGACGAACAGGCGGTTCGCCGCGGCCTCGTAGGCGCCGTAAACCTCGCGGTCGTCGATCTGCGACAGCGCATCGTGACGGGATGAGGTCAGTTGCGCGTCGAGCGGGTCACCGGGGAGGTTGTCGAGTTCCGCCGCCACCGACGGCGGCCCGACGACCGCCACCGGCACGGCATGTGGGGTCGGATCGTGGAAGGCGCCGACATAGGAGAACGCAAACGCGAGCATCAGCACCAGCGCCGGGACCAGCACCAGCGCCACGGCCCTCGGCGTGGGCGCGGCGTTCGCCATAGCGGTCGCTTAGCGCCCGGTCTCCTGGTTTTCCTTGGCGGCGCGGGCCTCGATGGCGCTGACGGCGCCCTCGAACGCCTTCTTCAGCCGGCCCTTGCCGACGGTGTCGAGGACGATCCCGAGCAGCCGCCCTTTGAGGTTCTTGCCGTCCCGCACCACGACGTACTCCACGTCCGTTTTCCCGTCGGGCTCGCTGCTGAAGGTGTAGGTGTGACTCGAGTGGCCTCCCCAGGTGTTGGAGTCGGTGGTGGTAAGCACGATGCGATTGGGATCGGACCAGTCGTAGTGCAGGCGCTCCCAGATGCCGCTCGAGCCTTCGGTCACGTCGGCTTCGGTCGGGCCCCTATCGTGCACCTCGAGATCGTCGTCGGCACTGTTTTCGAAGATCTCCGAGCGGCCGGGCCCGAAGTCGGTCAGCGCCGCCACCCACTGCTCCGGTGTTGCGCTGGTCTTGGCATTGAAATGGAGGGTCGCCATCCGTGCTCCTTTCCAAGTCGTGGCTGGTCAGGGTTCCTGCGTCCCGGCCACTGTTTTCACTGACTCCATCGCAAGCCTAACCGCTGACATATGCCCTCGGCGCACCCATCCGCTGCGCTTGAAGGCCGCCTTCAGCGTTGCGGCGTCCCTCGCATTCCGAAGCCTGGGGAGGTCGAAGCGGTCCTCGATCGTCGCCAGCAGGGAGTAGGTCGTCGAGGGACGCGAAAGTCGGACCCCGGCCCTCGACGCCGGGGCCGACCAACAGGGTCGCGATGCGCCCGCCGGCGGCGGCCCCGCAGCAACCGGCATCGCTCGTGCCCTCGTCGTAGGTGATCGCGAGAGCTCCATCGGGCCGGAGGTGTCGCAGGATCGCGGGCACCCGTCGTCGCAGATAGTCGTCGACGGCGCCGGTCGAGCAATCGTGGCCGTCGTCGCAGAGGGCCGGGCCGATCCAGGCGAATTCGGGCAGTGTGTTGTCGGTCAGGTCCTGGCCCAGCGAGCGTTCCGGTACGACCCGGTTGCAGAGCCGAGGGTTCCCTGTGATCGACGGGAAATACATGAACGGGTTGTGCCGTTTGACGTATTCCCCGACATCGGGGCCGGTGTAGCAGGGGGTCGGCATTCCTCCCATGTAGGCGCGCCAGGAAACGTCGGCGCCTGCGAGCTGGGTTGCGAGATTCGGCCCCTTCGCCAGGCAGTCCGTGCAGTCGTCGGTGAGGCCGAAGGTCGAGCCGGCCAGGAGGCCGAGGTAATTGGGCAGCGAGGGGTGCAGCAGTCCGTAGAAGTTCGTCGCCAGGGCCCCGCGTTTGACCAGGTGGTTGAAGTAGGGGGCTTCCGGCGAGCCGACGACTTCATCGAACTCGCGGTTCTCGAGCACGATGACCGCAGTGCGGGGGTGATCTCCACGCGGAGCGGCGGAGGCGAGTGGCGCGATCGCGAGCAGGAGGGCGACGGCGAGGATTGCGGCCGGCCCGTGGAGGACCGACTCGCGCAGGCGCCGACTCATCAGTCAAGAATAGGCGCGCTCCCAGAGTCGGTCAGATCCCGGTCCCGAGCGCGGTTCGAATCCCCGTAGCGGTACTGGAGCTCCGCGCGGGCATCCGCGGTCCTCGAGATCCAGCGCAGTCCGAGCAGCAGCGCGGCGGGTATGACGAGCGCTGCCGCTGGCGAGGAGGAACCAGAGCTGGGTGGAGTCGGTCCCGGCGCCGGCGGCGTGGCCGATCGCGAGCAGCCAGAAGACAGCGGTGAGGCGGTGCAGGCGCTTCCATCTCGCCGCCCCGATGCGATTGCGGGCGTAGTAGGAGAGCGCGAGGGCGGCGAGCCCGTATCCGGCGACGATCCCGAGCCCCGTCCAGAGCGGCCTGTACGCCCCGGCGAACGGGACGGCGATGCCGGCGATGCCGGGATTGAGGAAGCTGTCGCCGAGCAGGGCGACTCCGTGCAGGGCGACCATCGCCAGCGCCGTCAGGGAGAGAGCCTCGTGGACCGAGCGCAGGTCACGCTTGCTGGCAGATCCGCGAGGCGCGCTCATCATCAGGCCGAGGCCGACACTGGCGCTCGACAGCAGCAGGGCCATCTCTCCGGCCGAGCGGCTGGTGATCCAGAAGAGATGCGAGCCGACGTTCACCCGGCCATCGCCCGGAGCCGCTGCGAGCCGGAAACCGCCTCGACCGTGCCGTCCTCGAGGAGGATGACCCCGCCGTATGGGAGGCGCCCGGGCGCCTCCTCGGTTCCGCTGAGGATCGCGTGCTTTGCGTATACCTCGGCGAGGAATGCCGTCGGCGCCTTCGCGGTCGCCTGGATGACGCCGGTGTAGGCCGGAGCGCCGGTGGCCGGATCGAGCAGGTGATGGGCCGCATCTCCGTCGTCGTTCACCCACGTTCGCCTGCCGATCCCGCTCGTCGCCACCGCACCGAGGACGATCTCCATCGAGCTGATCGGCTCCTCGCCCAGTGGATCTGCGACGTGGACCGTTCTCGGCCTTCGGCCGGTGCCGCCGATCCGGATGTCGCCGCAGCAGTCGACCGCGAAGCTGGGGTGTCCGTTGAGGGATCTCGCGACAAGGTCGGCGAGGAGGCCCTTGGCGATGCCGCCGCTGTCGATCTGGACCCCGGGCGGCCTCGTGATCGTTCCGGCGCGGCGATCCACGGTGATCTTGCGCCAGCCGGGGTCGGCGCCGGCCGACGCGGGGGCTCTGGCGGTGGTCGGGGCGCCCATGTCTGCCGGGAGCCGGTTGGGGCTTTCCGCCAGCGACTCCCGGTAGCCGGCGTCCTCGATCTCCCCGACCAGGGTCGCGTCGACCAGCCCGTCGCTCAGCAGGCCGGCCCAGCGGGCGACGGCCGCCACCTCGATCAGCAGCCTGCTGGCCGGCACCGTCGGCCGGGGATCCCGGTTGAGAGCGGAGAGCTCGCTGTCGGGGAGGAATCGGGACAGGCGTTCGTGGGCGTCGAGGAGCTTCTGTTCGGCGCCGAGCGCCGCCTCCTCGGCGCCCATCTCAGGGCCGCGGCCACCGACGTTGACGCTGGCGATGCCGCCGAAGCACTCGAAGGTGCGGCGGGCCTCGCCCCTCATGACTGCCCCGTGATCACTGCTTCGGGTTCGGGTGCCACTTCTTCGGGTTCGGGTGCCACTTCTTCGGGGACTTCCGGTGGGCCTTCGGCGATCGTCTCTTCCCGGGCCGCAAGCGCCGCTTCGAGCCGTGCCCGGCGGCGATCTTCCGCGCTTCCCGAGCTTTCCTGGACGGCGCCGGCGACGTTGGCGGCGCTGCGCCCGAGGACGGGATCGTTGCCGGTCGCCATCTGGACGAAGATCAATCCCCACAGCAGCGCGAATGAGATCAGCGACGCCGCGACGACTCTGCTCCGCAGCTGCCCCGCCCGGCGCCGCTGCGCGTGGAGGCGGTTCCTCGCGGCGCGGAGCCGTTGCCGTTTCTCGACCGGGTCGAGGGCCATCAGAGCCATCCTCCGGCCGAGTTGGCGGCGAGCACGGCGAGCGCGGTTCCCGCGGCGATCGATCCGCCCACGGCGACGAACCTCAGTCCGACCCCCGCGAGGCGCACCTCACGCGGGCCCGCTCGCCGCCAATCCGGGAGGGCCAGGCGGGGGACCTCGAGCAGGTGGCCGAGCACGTGCAGGGTCATCAGCGAGACCCAGGCGATGAAGCTCAGCTTGTGGAAGAAGACGAGCGTCTCGCTCGGCGGCCCGGCGAAGAGCAGCGCAACGCCGGTCCCGAACAGGGCGACCGTGGTGATCACGACGCCGGGAGCGAGGAGGCGAAGCGGGAACAGCGGCGGGCCTTTTTGGACGTAGCTCTCCGCGCCCGAGTAGTAGCGGGCGAATCGGTAGCCGGTGCTGCCCAGCTTGAGCAGCACGGGAGGAATCAGGGCGATGCCGATCAGGATGTGCGGCGTCAGCAGGGTGCCGATAAATGGGATCGTCGCCCCCTCGGCCGCCAGCATCAGAAGCAGGACGACGGCGACCAGCCCGGTCAGCCTGGCATTCCCGGCCACGCCGCTGCGGACCTTCTTCTCCTGCGCGAGGTACACGGGCCGAATGGTCGGCCCGCGCCCTTCCCACTCCCTAAGCCGTCGGTGAGAAAACTCTCATCGGGCTGCCGGCCTCGGCAACTCGAAGGCCGCGCGCGCGCCGCCGAGCGGTGAGTCCTCGATCCAGATCCGGCCACCGTGCAGCTCGACCACCGAACGGGCGATTCCCAGGCCCAGTCCGCTGCCTCCCGAGGCCCGGTCGCGGGCCGACCCGACTCGGTGGAAGCGGTCGAAGACGCGCTCGCGCTCCGCTGCGGGCACTCCCGGGCCGTCGTCGTCGATCGAGATCGTCAGGTGGTCGTTCTCCGCGGTGGCGCTGAGTTCGACCCTGGCGGACGGGCCGGCGTGGCGCCGGGCATTCGCCAGCAGGTTCCGGACGACCTGCGCGATCAGGTCCGGGTCGATGCGGACCGTGCCGTCGGCGAGCTCCCCGACAACGACCGAGTGCGAGTCGGCTTCGGCGAGGCCGCGGAGGTAGGCGCCGATCTCGACCTCCTGCATCTCCGGCCCGGCTCCCTCGTCGAGGCGGGCGAGGGCGAGCATGTCGTCGACCAGCTTTTCGACCCTGCTCATCTCGGTCATCGCCCGCGCCTCGACGCGGCGCACGTCCTCGGGACGGGGGTTGTCTTCCCGGGCGAGGACTTCGATCTGGCCGCGAATCGCGGTCAGCGGGGTGCGCAGCTCATGCGATGCATCGGAGACGAACTGGCGTTGGCGTGAGAAGGCGAGGTCGAGGCGGTCGAGCATCCGGTTGAAGGCCTCGACGACGGTGCGGAGCTCCGCCGCCGCGGTGGGCTCGGGGTCGAGGCGGGGTGTGAGGTCACCGGCGTCGACCTCACCGGCGGTCGCCGCCATCCGCCGCAGCGGCGCCGCGGTGCGCGCGGCCAGGAGGTAGCCGGCGAGGAGGGCGGCGACGAGGGTGATCCCGCCGACGATCAGAAAGGTCCGCTCGACCTCCGCCTGTGCGTCGGAGATCGGCGCGATCGTCGAGTGCGAGTCCGGCTCCCCGGCCTCGGGCGGCTCCCTTGCCTCCTGGCGGTTGATGACGTGGGACTCGGTTCTCATCTCGGCGCGAACCGCGATGAAGACGACGGCGAAGGCGACGAGGACGATCGCGCCGATCGACAGCGCCAGGCGACCGCGCAGCCCGAGGCTCGCCCAGCCGCCACTCACGGTTCGACCAGCCGGTATCCGGCGGAGCGAACGGTCTCGATCGGCGCCGGAGAGCCCGGCGCGTCGAGCTTGCGCCTGAGGTAGCCGATGTAGACCGGGACGAGATTCGTGCCCGGGTCGTGGTCGAAGCCCCAGACGGCGCTGAGGATCTCCTGTTGCGAGCAGACCTGGCCCGGACGGCGCATCAGGAACGCGAGCAGGTCCGCCTCGCGCGCGGGCAGCTTGACCGTCTGGCTCCCACGGCTCGCTTCGCGTGAGAGCAGATCGAGGCGGATCCCCGAGGCCTCGAGCGTGGTCGTCGTCTCGGCGTCGGCCTGTCGCAGATGGGCCCTGACCCTCGCGACCAACTCGTCGAAGGAGAAGGGCTTGGTCACGTAGTCGGTCGCGCCGGACTCGAGGCCCGCGATCTTCTCGGCGGTCTCATCGAGTGCCGTCAGGAGGATCACCGGCAGGGCCGGCTTCGCGGCTCTGATCGCCGCCAGGACCTCGAGCCCGTCGCGGCCCGGGAGCATCCGATCGAGCACGACGAGGTCAAACCCCTCCTCGAGGGCGAGCCGCTGGCCCTCGATGCCATCGGCGGCGGTCCGCACCGCAAACCCCTCGGCGGCGAGCCCACGCTCGAGGAAGTCGGCGATCCCCGCCTCGTCCTCGACCACCAGGATCTCCACGTGGCGATGAATTGACGTGGCGGTGCTTCCGGCTAGGTGCGCTCCAGCACGACGACCGGGATCTCGCGGTCGGTGTTGCGCTGGTAGGCGTCGTAGTCGGGCCACTCGGCGACCATCGTCCGCCACATCTCGGGCTTCTCCTCGGCGTTCGCGGTGCGGGCCCGGGCCTTGAAGACGTCGCCCCAGACCTGGACCTCGACCTCGGGTTCCTCGCTGAGGTTGACGTACCAGGCGGGCGGCTCGTCGGACCCGCCCTTGGAGGCGACGATCGTGTAGGCATCGTCCCCGTACGGCGCGTAGATCAGGGGCGTGGTCCGCGGCTCGCCGGATTTGTGGCCCTTGGTCGTCAGCAGGAGGGTGCTGGAGCCCTTCTCCCAGTCATGCCCCTCCTTGCCGTCGGTGGCCCGGTAGCGATCGACGTGCTCCTTTCCGAAAAGCATGTCCCCATGCTAGGCAATCGGCCTCGCCGGATCTAGGCCTGGGGCTGGATGTTCTGGTTGACGCGGAAGAGGTTGCCCGGGTCGTAGGTCGCCTTGATCTGGGCCAGGCGGTCGTAGTTGTCGCGGTAGCTGGCCCGGACCCGGTCCTGTCCCTCGTCCATCATCATGTTCACGTAGGCGCCGCCGGCCGAGAAGGGGTGGAGCGCTTCGAAGTAGTCCACGCACCACTGGCGGATCTCATCCGCCTTCGCGGGGTCGGAGTCGACCCCGGCGAAGACCGAGCCCCAGTTCGCTTCGCGGTAGCTCCAGGGGGTGTCGGACGCGCCGACGTCATGGGCGGCGCCGTCGATCGGGTACAGGTGCATGGTCGATTTCCAGGTCGGCATCTCGGCGCCGAACTTGGCGTGGGCCTCGACCGCGCCGTCGGGGATCTCGTTGACGAAGTCGGCCCGCCAGTACCACTGGTCCCCCGCCGGGTAGACGGGGTCGAAGGCGCCCTGCAGGGCCGGATGGGGCATCGGCTGCGGCGCGTGGAGCAGCGGCTCCGGAAGGGCGTCGAGCAACGGTGCCATCGCCCCGGCGGCGTCGTCGGGGTCGCCCGAGTAGCACCAGACCACTCCGCAGACCTTGCGCAGGTGCAGCTCCTCGGGGAACGGTGGCGCCGGCGGGACCGAGGCGAAGGCGAAGAAGCCGTTGAGCTCGCGCGGGGCGTTCGGGAGGAAGTCCCGGTACGCGGTCAGCACCTCGGCACCCGCCTCGACCGGCCAGAAGGTCGGGCCGCCGACGACGGTGTCGACCTCGTGCAGTTTGAAGAGGAAGGAGGTGACGACGCCGAAGTTGCCGCCGCCGCCCCGGATCGCCCAGTGGAGGTCCGGGTTCTCGTCGGCGCTCGCACGCACGCGCTCGCCGCTCGCCAAGCACGACCTCGGCCTCGATCAGGTTGTCGATCGTCAGGCCGCATTTGCGGGTCAGGTGGCCGATGCCGCCTCCGAGCGTGAGGCCGCCGACGCCGGTGGTCGAGATGATGCCGCTCGGGGTCGCCATCCCGTGCTCGTTGGTCGCGGCATCGACTTCTCCCCAGACGCAGCCGCCGCCGACCCTGACCGTGCGGGCCCCCGGATCGACCTCGATGTCCTTGAGGCCGGAGAGGTCGAGAACGACGCCGTCGTCGCAGGTGCCGAGACCGGCGCCGTTGTGGGCGCCTCCGCGGACCGCCAGGAGGACGTCATGGTCGGCGGCGAAGGAGACGACCTTGGCGACATCGTCGACGTCGGTGGCGCCCGCGATCAGCCCGGGGCGGCGGTCGATCATCGCGTTGTAGACCTCGCGGGCCTCGTCGTAGCCGGCGTCCTCGGGGCCGATCAGCTGACCGGCGAAGTCCGAAATCTCGCTGCTGGCGCTCTGCTTCAGGGCGTTGGGGGTGCTCACACGTTCCTCCTAGTCGTCGTCAGATCTCATCTCGGGCCAGCGTAGGTCCCGGGATCCGGGCTGTCATGACCTGATCTGACCCAAATCTGGGCGGGCCGGAGGGCGATCGATTCAGACCGGATGATCAGATCTGACTATCGTCCTGACCATGGACACCGAGATCCCGGGCCTCCCGGACTCGCTCCGCCCGATCTCGCCCTCTCCGTTCGTCGGGCGCGCGGCGGAGCTGGAGAGGCTGCGGACCCTGATGCCGTGGGCGGAGGGGGAGGGTCGGCGTGTCGCGCTCCTGGCCGGTGAGCCCGGAGCCGGGAAGAGCCGCCTCGCCCGCGAGTTCGCCGCCGGGGCCGCCTCCGAGGGGGCGCTGGTCCTCTATGGCGCCTGCGACGCGGTCGTGAGGACGCCCTACGGGCCCTTCGTCGAGGCGCTCGATCGCCTCGTCCGCGTCACCGAGGCGGAGGAGCTGCGGGCCGCGCTCGGTTCCGGTGCCGCCGAGCTGACCCGGCTGCTGCCCGACCTGCCGGCGGTGGCCGGCGAGCTGCCGGAGCCGGTCGAGGCCGATCCCGACACCGAGCGCCACCGCCTCCACACCGCGGTCGCCGACCTGCTCGCCAACGTCAGCCGCGAACGGCCGATGCTGCTGGTGCTCGAGGACGCGCACTGGGCGGACGCCCCGACGCTCCTCCTGCTGCGGTTCCTGGCGCGGGCCGCCTGGCGCGCCCGGCTCCTGATCCTCGTCACCTTCCGCGACACCGAGGCCGACAAGGTGCCGGGAGGCCTGGCGGAGACGCTGGCCGACCTCCGGCGCGCCGATGACGTCCTCCGGATGCGCCTCCCGGGCCTCTCGGAGGCCGAGGTCTCCGACCTGGTCAGCCGGGCAGCCGGTGACCTCGGCCGCGATCCCGAGCTGCCCGAGCTCGCGAGCACGATTCACGACCTGACCGGCGGCAACGCCTTCCTGGTCTGCGAGCTCTGGCGCGCCCTGCTCGAGACCGGGACGGTCGAGGTCGTCGACGGATGCATCGTCGTCACCCGGCCGCTGGCCGAGCTCGCGCACCCCCGAAAGCGTCAGCGAGGTGGTCAGCCAGCGGCTCTCGCGCCTGGCCCCGAGCACCTCCGACCTGCTCGAGCTCGCCGCCGTCGCCGGGCCGGAGTTCGAGCTCGAGCCGATCGGCCGGGCCGCCAAGCTGACCGAGCCCGAGCTCCTGGCCGCCCTCGAGGAAGCGATCGGCAGCGGAATGATCGAGGAGCTCCCCTCGCAGCGGATGGCCTGCCGCTTCACCCACGAGATCGTGCGGCGGGCCCTCTACGACCGGCTCTCGCAGCTGCGCCGGGCGGAGCTCCACCTCAGCGTCGGCGAGGCCCTCGAGGGCACCACCGACGCGGCCTCCGACCGCGGGCTCGCGGACCTCGCCCACCATTTCGGCTCAGCGGCCCCGTTCGGCGGGGCCGAGCGGGCGATCGAGTACAACCTCCGCGCCGCGCGGGCGGCGAGCGCCTCGCTCGCCTACGACGATGCCGCGACCAGGCTGCGGACGGCGCTCGAGATCGGGATCGAGGACGAGCACGAGCGCGCGGCCGCCCTCCTCGAGCTCGGCTGGGCCGGCCACCGCGCCGGCAAGGCGACCGATGCGGTCGAGGCGTTCGCGGCGGCGGCGGAGATCGCCCGTGGGCTGGGGAGCGCCGAGCTGCTGGCGCAGGCGGCGATCGGCTACGAGGAATCCTGCTGGCGCCCGGGGTTGGTGAGCCAGGACGCGGTCGAGCTGCTCGAAGAGGCGCTGACGGCGGTGGGGGATGGGAGCGGTGAGCTGCGGATCAGCCTGCTCGCCGGGCTCTCCAGGGCGCTCGACTTCCAGGGCGAGCGCGAGCGCGGGGGGATCGTTCGCGAAAACGGAGTCGCGCTGGCGCGGCGCCTCGACGACCGCCCCGGCCTCGCCAAGGTGCTGGTCCGCTCCTACTGGGCGCGCGGCACCACGCCGCTGCCCGAGATCCTGCCGATGCTGACCGAGGCGATGGAACTGGCGGAGGAGCTGGACGACCCCGAGGCCCACACCGAAGCGATCGCCTGGCGAGTGCCGACCCTCGTCTCCCTCGGCGACCTGGTGGCGGCGCGGGTCGGAGGTCGGCGCCCTGCGGGAGATGGCCGAGCGGACCGGGCAGCCGTTCATGAATCACATCGCCGAGCACTACGGGTCGGCGATCGCCCTCGGGGACGGCGACCTGGCGGGGGCCGAGGCGATGGCCGAACGCTCCCGCGAGTGGGGCGACCTGTTGACCGGGCGCGACGCAACCGGCAGCCACGGCATCCAGATGTTCGGCATTCGCCGCGAGCAGGGACGACTGGCGGAGCTGGCGCCGGCGGTCAGGATCCTGGCCGGCGAGGTCGACCGCGAGGGGCCATGGCGTCCCGGGCTCGTCGCCGTGCTCGCCGAGCTCGGCATGGAGGACGACGCGAGGAGGGAGCTCTCGAAGCTCGCCGCGGAGGGCATCGACGAGTTCCGGGCATCGCTCTGGCTGGCGACGCTCACCTACCTGACCGATGCCTCGGTCGCCCTCGGCGACGAGGCGATGGCGGCGATCCTCTACCCGGAGCTGGAGCCGTTCGCGGGGACCAACGTGATGATCGGCCACCTGGTCGCCTGCTACGGCAACGCCGATCGGTACCTGGGCATGCTCGCGGGGACGCTGGGAGAGCCGGAACGGGCCGAGCTGCACTTCGAGCGGGCGATGGAGGAGAACACGGCGATGGGCGCGGACACCTGGGTGGCCCATACCGCCTTCGAGTACGGCCGTTTCCTGCGCGGACGGGGAGGCGACGCCGGCGAGCGCTCCGCGGCCCTGCTCGGCGAAGCCTCGGCCCTGGCCGAGCGGATCGGGATGGCGGGGCTGCTCGCCAGGATCCGCTCGCTCGGCGTGCCCGCCGCCGGCTCCGGGCTGCCCGACGGGCTCTCTCCGCGCGAGGCGCAGATCCTCGAGCTCGTCGCCGAGGGGCTGAGCAATCGCGAGATCGGCGCCCGGCTCTCGATCAGCGAGCACACCGCGGCGAACCACATCCGCAGCATCCTCCGCAAGACCGAGTCCGCGAACCGCACCGAGGCGGCGTCCTACGCCCACCGGCACGGGCTCGCCTCGGCGTGAGTCGGGATCGGCGCTAGGATCACCCCGTGGCCCTGTATGTGATCGAGCGCAGCTTCGCCGATCAGCTCGACCTCACGGACGACGATGTCCGGCTGATCGAGGAGGTCAACAGCGACGAGGGAGTCCGCTGGCTCTTCTCGTTCCTCAGCGCCGACCGGCGGCGCACCTACTGCCTCTACGAAGCCCCGTCGCCGGAGGCGATCCTGGCCGCCGCCCGCAAGGCGAACGTCCCGGCCGACGAGGTCGTCGAGGTCAGCGCGGCGACGCCGCAGTTCTCGGATCGCCTCAGCGACTGGGCCGACGCCGTCAACTAGCCGGCGATCCTGTTCGGCGGCTCGCGGCCGTCGATCACCGCCAGCACCGAGTCGGCGACCAGGTTCGCCATCGCGTCGCGGGCGGTGACCGTCGCCGAGCCGACGTGGGGGAGGAGGACGCAGTTGGGGGCGGCGAGGAGCGCGGCGGGCACCTCCGGCTCGTTCTCGTAGACGTCAAGGCCGGCGGCGGCGATCGAGCCGTCGGCGAGGGCGGCCGCGAGCGCCTCGGAGTCGACCAGCGATCCCCGGGCGGTGTTGACGAGGATCGCGCCCGGTCGCATCAGGCCGAGCTCGGCGGCGCCGATCATGCCGGCGGTCTCGGCGCGCGGCGGCGGCGTGGATGCTGACGACGTCGGACTGCGCCAGCAGCTCCCCGAGCTCGGCGCGGACGGCGCCGAGCGCGCTCTCGGCCTCGGGCTTGGGGTCGCGGGCCGCGTAGAGGATCGACCCCGCCATCGGCCGCACCAGCTCCGCGTAGCGCCTGCCGATCCTGCCCATGCCGACGATTCCGAACGTCGCCCCGCTGAGCTCGATCCCGAGGTCGCCGGTGGTGTCGAACCCCGCCCATTCGCCCGCCCGCAGGCGCCGCTCGGCGGCCGGCAGGCCACGTGCCGCGGCCAGGGTCAGCGCCAGCGCCAGCTCGGCGGTGGCGTCGGTGAGGACGTCCGGGGTGTTGGTGGCGATGACCTCCCGATCGCGGCAGGCATCGAGGTCGATGTTGTCGTAGCCGACGGCGAAGTTGGCGACCAGCCTCAGGCCGGGGCCGGCGGCATCGAGCAGCTCCGGGCCGACGGCGACGGTCGGGTCGGCGACGATCGCGTCGACCCCGGGAGCGAGCTCGCGGATCTCCTCCCGGCTCGCCCCGAGGCCGCCCTCGCGAACCTCGCAACGCTCGGCGATCCGCTCGGCCCCCGAGGCCGGGATCAGGCGGGCGATCAGGACTGCGGGGCGGGCTTCAGCTGGATCGTCGCGTTGAACGGGGATCTCGTTCCCGCCTGATTGGTGATCGTCGCGCTGATCTGTGCGCTCAGCTTGCCTTCGTTCTCGAGCAGCCCCTCGCCGGTCTCGTTGAGGTGGATCTTCAGCGGGCCCGTCCTGACCGCCGCCGACGCGTCCCGAGATCGAGCCGATCTTCAGGCTCTTCTTGTGATTTCCCCTGGGGTGGAGGGAGCCCTTGACCGAGCAGGTGTCGCCGGCGGGTGCCCGGCACCGGAACGAGACGGAGCCGGCGCCCTTGCGCAGGTTCGCCGACCTGCTCTTCAGCGTGCCCGACGCCGTCACCGGCGGAGCCGCCTGGAGGACCTTCGGCGCGTCGCCCCCGGCGCAGTCCTGGTCGATCCCGTCGCCCGGGACATCGGTCGCGCCCGGACGGATCGAGGCGTTGTGGTCGTCGCAGTCGGCGTTGGCGCCGGAGCCGTCGAAGTCGAGGTCGGGGTAGTAGACGACCTCGCATTTGGAGACGGTGTCGCCGGTGTCGACCGTCGCCGTGTCCTGGCCGAAGCCGCAGTCGACGGTGTCGGGCTCGCCGTCGCGGGCAAGAATCACGTCTTCGTCCTCGCCGCCCTCGAGGGTGTCGCGGCCCGGGCCGCCGTCGATTTCGTCGTTGCCCTGGCCACCCTTGATCAGGTTGGCGGCGGCGGAGCCGACGAAGTGGTCCCGCTCCTGGCCGCCGGTGAGGTCCTCGACATCGGAGTGGACGTTCTGGTCGCCGCTGAGGCCGTCGTTGCGTTGGTCGTCGAGGGTGACGGTGAGGGATTCGGCCGGCGCCAACTGATAGGCGACCGTGTCCGAGCCTTCGCCTCCGTTGATCGTGTCGGCCCCGACCGGCTCCCGGAACAGGTCGTCGCCGCCGCTGCCGTTGATCGTGTCCCCGCCGGTGCCGCCGCCGAGCTCGAATGTGTCGCCGTCGTCTTCACCGTCGAGGACGTTGGATTCGTCGCTGCTGATCGTCAGCAGATCCTGGCCGGGGCCCGCGTGCACGACCAATTCGTTTTCCGGGGCTCCACCGATCAGACGGTCGGCGCCTTCGCCGAGGTCGACTTCGGTGAATTCGGTCAGGTCGCAGGCGACCGTTTTCTGTTCCCCGCCGGAGGTGTCGGCGCAGTGTTCGCCGGCGGCGATCGGTGCTTCCTGCGTGGCCGCATTCCTCGAGAAGACCCATTTCGGGCCTTCGACGCTGACCGTGAGGTCGTCGACGCCTTTGGTGCCGACGTAATGGGTCAGCGAGGAGTCGCCGGAGACGCTTGCGGATTCCAGACTCGACGCCGTGGCCGGCACCAGAAGGAGCAGCATGAAAAGGAGGGCGCAGCCGAACCCGGGACGGCGCATCGGGTGATCGTGGCGGACCTCCTCCCAACCGTCAAGCCGCTCCGGCCGGACGGAGGTTGCACGACGGGCCGAATTGGCAGAAACTGCGAGCAGACCGCTCTATGAGCTCGAGCACAGCGTGTCCGTACCTGCCTAGCGCCGCCCTCGGCGACTCCCTCACCGACCTCCGGGTCCGAACCAACTGGAAGCGCGGCCCCGCCGCCGATCTTGACGGCCCGTTCCTCGTCAGCTACACCGAGTTCACGCCGAAGACCCTGCGCGACGTGCCGCGGATCCACCGCACCGCCGAGCGCCTGCGGCGCGAAATCGCCGAGCTCGAGGGCGCGATCGGGGTCACGACCTACTGGCAGCTGTTCCGCGGGCGGGTCGGGTCGCTCTCGGCCTGGGAGGACGAGGCGGCGCTGCGGCGTTTCGTCGCGCTTCCCTTCCACCTCGAGACGATGCGGGCCTTCCGCGACCGCGGCAGCCTTCTCTCATTCGAGTGGAGGACCGACTCGTTCGGCCTCGGGGCGGCGTTCCGGGAGGGGCAGCGCGCCCTCGACGGGACGCCAGACCCTCCTAGGGCGGCCGGTGGGAGCGGTGCGGATCCGCCCCGGGGAGGAGGCCGACGTCGCCGCCGTCGCCGAGATCGTCGAGCGCGCCTACGAGGGCTACGTCGAGGAGGTCGGCGGCCGGCCGGCGCCGATGGACGCCGACTACTCCGAGGCGGTCAGGGCGCGGACGCTGTTCGTCGCCGAGGACGGGTCCGGGATCGCCGGCCTGATCGTGCTCGCCCTCGACGGCGGCCATCTCGAGGTCGAGAACGTCGCGGTCGACCCCCGGCGACAGGGGGAGGGGGTCGGCCGCGCCCTGCTCGCCTTCGCCGAGGAGGAGGCCCGGTCGCGCGGGGTCGGGGAGCTGCGCCTCTTCACCCACGTCGTGATGCTGCGCAATCAGCGGATCTACACCCGACTCGGCTACACCGAGGTCGAGCGCCGCAGCGACAACGGCTTCGAACGGGTCTTCTACTCCAAGCGCCTTCCGCGGCCGTCCTGAGTCGATACCCGGAGGGGGTATAGTCCCCAGGCGATGGCGAACCCGACCCCGAGCCGCGGCTACACGGCCAGCAAGGAGGATCTGCTGCGGCGCCTGGCCCGGCTCGAAGGCCAGGTCCGGGGGGTCACCGGGATGGTCGAGGAGGACCGCTACTGCATCGATGTCCTGACCCAGATCGCCGCCGTGCGGGCGGCTCTCGACCGGGTCGCGCTGGGATTGCTCGACGACCACGCCCATCACTGCATGCTCGGCAAGGGCGACTCGGTCCCCGCCGACCCCGAGGAGCGGGTCGAGGAGCTGATGGCCGCGGTCGGGCGCCTGGTTCGCTAGGGCCCTGGACCGCCTCCCTACACTTGGATCCATGACCAACGACGTCGATCGCGACTCCGTCCTCACCCTCTACAGGCGAGGAATCGAGCTGCTCGAGGAGGCCGACTTCGAGCAGGCCGCGGTGCCGCTCGAGGCCGCCGCCCGCCGGGCGCCGGAGAAGTCATCGATCCGCGAGGCGCTCGGCCGCGCCTACTTCCGCCTCGGCCGGTTCGCCGCCGCCGCGGTCGAGTTCGAGGCGGTCGTCGATTCCCACCAGGTCGACGACTTCGCCCACTTCTGCCTCGGCCGGTCGCTGGCCAAGACCGGCCAGACCGATCGCGCCCGCCATCACCTGGCGCTGGCGTCGAACCTGCGCCCGGAGCGCGGCGACTACCGCTTCTACCGCGACCAGCTCGCCTAGCCGGCGCCGGCTAGAGGCCGGCGACGAGGGCGCCGACGTTGCGCTGGCTGAAGTAGGGCCCGAAGGTGTGGTGGAGGTCGCGGCGCTTGGCGTAGCTGGTCAGGCCGTTGATCGTTTTGCCTTCTTCGATCAGCCAGCCACCGCCGCTGGCGCCCGGGGCCCAGTGGCAGCGGATCGCGATCGTCGGCGGGCCGGGGATCCGGTAGGTGGTGCTGTCGTCGCCGACGTAGGGGGAGCTGCACCCCTGCATGCGGCGGACCTTGCCCGGATAGCCGAAGGTCTGGAACTGCTGTTTGCGGCCGAGGTCGAGGGCGATCGAGGCGCCGCCGCCGACCGCGTCGGCGACGTTGACGCCTTCGGCGTTGGGCTCGACCTGGGCGGCGCCGATGTCGAAGTTGGGGTTGCCGAGCTTGATCCACTGTTTCGGCACGTGGACGGCGTTGCGGTGGGCGACGAAGGCGCCGAACGGGGCCAGGCCGTCGGTGTAGGCGGGGACGAAGACGACCAGCCGCGACCAGGTCGTGCCGCCGAGCAGGCCGCGCGGGCCGGAGTTGAGGCAGTGGGCGGCGGTGAGGATCAGCTTCCGGCTCGGCGAGTTGATCGCGGTCGCCGAGCAGAAGCCCTGCTCGTTGCCCTGGCGGACGAAGAGCCGGCCGTTGACCGTGAACGGGACCACGCTCGGTTCGGGTACCGGGGCGAAGCTCGCCTCGGCCCGCTCTTCGAGCGGTTCCGGCCCGTCGAGGGGCGGGGTCGCCCGCATCCGGGCCGGGGTCCAGTAGTCGAGGGCGCGTTCGACTTCGCCGGGCTTGGGCGGCCCCTTCGGGTGGACCCGGGAGGCGAGGCGAGGCGGCGGCAAGCGACGGCGCGGCGAGCGCGAGCGCCGCGATCAGGGCGAGCGCCACGAGCGGGCCCGTGACGCGCAACTTGGCACTGGGCGAGCCCGGTCGCATCGCCAATGAGAATAGACGCCGGGCCCGCCGGACCTCGACGAGAGTTCGAGCGCTGCAGGGGACGTGCCGGTAGTTGGGGGCCACTATGGGTACCTAACCCCCGGCACGTCCCGATGGATCGATTTCTTCGATCAGCTGACGAGCGGGATCACGCAGCGGTAGGCGTGAGTGGTGGTCGATATCGCCGAATCGATTTTTCCGTCTGGCGAGACCGTCGCGACCCCGTAGGTGTCGGGACCGGAGAAGATCGGCGATGTCGCTTGACCACTCTCCGCCTTCGGCAAGCGTCACCCCTTCTTCCTGGCCGAAGGCGGCGAGCGCCAGAGCCTCGGGCAGCGTCCCGCCGCGCGACGCGCATTCGGCCGCGGCGGCGGGCGCCGTCAGCGCCGCGCTGGCGGAGGCCTCCCAGCAGGCGCCGGCGAAGGCCTGGGTGCCGGGCCCGCAGCCGGCGCCGAACCCGTTGACGGTCTGGGAGTCGACCGCGTTGACGGCGTTGAGCGCGGTCTCGGCGTCGATCGCGGTCCGGGCGGAGTCGGCGGTGTCGGCGTGGAGGGCGTTGGGCACCGGGCCGAGGCTCGCCTCGTCGATGTCGGCCCCGGTCAGCGGCCCGGTGAACTGCTTGCCGAGCACTCCCGGCTTGAGCCGGTTGGCGGGCACGGTGTGGAGCTTCAGCCGGTTCCCCGGAATCGACTTGACGACGATCGTGCGGCCGTTCAGCTTCTTCGCCGCGTAGACGGTCCCGCCGAGGGCAAGGAACAGCGCCAGCACGGAGACGAGAAGAGCCGGTGATGGCCGCCAGGACACCCTTCCTCATGGGCACGGCTGAGGATAGACTGCGCCGCGATACGGCCTGTGGTCAAGGGAAGTCCGGTGAAAGACCGGCGCGGTCCCGCCACTGTGACCGGGTGAAGAAAGCCGCTGGCGCAAGACGCCGGCCACTGAGGGCGACACAGAGCCCTCGGGAAGGTGCGGCAGACCGGCCCCGGGAGCCAGGAGACCTGTCCACGGCCAGCCATGACAACCCTCGTGGAAAGGGTGGCTTCAATGCCAAGAATCGCTCTACCAAGGCTTGCCGCAGCATGCGCGCTCGCCATCACCATGTTGCTCTGCGCCGTCGCGGTTGCGTCGGCGAAGGGAGTCAGCGCCGACCTGCGCGTGGTCGGGGCCGGCGGCAAGACGCTCGCCGAAGAGACGCTGCAGACCGGCACGACCAAGGTCCCGACCAGCCCGAAGGCGACCTGCCTCGGCAAGGGGACCGGCGGCAGCGGCAAGTCGGTCACCGTCAGGGGCGCGACCGCGCTCGGCCTGCTGGCCCAGGGGGCGAAGTCGACGGCATCGCTGCGGCCGCTGCTGGTGACCGACGCCTTCCTCGGCGAATTCGGCCTCGGCATCTGCGGGGTCGGCGGCACCAACAGCACCGCGAAGAAGTCCTGGTACCTGAAGGTCAACCACAAGAACCCCGAACTCGGCGGCGAATCGGTGAAGCTGAAGAAGGGCGACGAAGTCCTCTGGGCCCTCGCCCCGTTCCCGTATCCGAACGAGCTGGCACTGGAAGCCCCCACCGAAGCGACACCGGGGGTGCCGTTCGAGGTCCAGGTCTACTCGTTCAACGACAAGGGCAAGCGCAAGCCGGCAGCCGGAGTGACGGTTTCCGGCGCGTCCGCGCCGACCGCGGCCGACGGGAAGGCGACGGTCGTCCTCAGCGCGCCGACGACCCTCGTCGCGACCCACGGCAAGGAAATCCCCTCGAACGGGGCGGCCGTCTGCGTGCTCGGGGTGTGTCCCAAGGGCTGATGGCGTGATGCAAGGCCGCCAGGCGATCGCGATCGCGCTGCTCGTAGCGGCGCTCGCGGTCGCCGGCTGCGGCCTCGGCCCGGGAGACGACCTCGGCCAGGTCGGGATCACGGTGACCCGCGACTTCGGGGCCGAGCAGGTGGTCGCTCCCGTCAGCGACGACGTCACCGAATCGGACACCGTGATGCGGGTGCTCGAACGAAACGCCGAGATCACCACCCGCTACGGCGGCGGCTTCGTGCAATCGATCGACGGCCTCGAGGGCGACTACGGCGGCGGCAGCTCGCTCGACTGGTTCTTCTACGTGAACGGGGTCGAGTCGACCGTCGGCGCCGCCGACGTCCAGCCCTCCAGGGCGGCGAGGCGGTCTGGTGGGACTACCACGACTGGTCGGCGGCGACCTCGATTCCGGCCGTCGTCGGCTCCTGGCCGCAGCCGTTTGCCGGCGGATACGAAGGGCACGAGCACCCGACCGTCGTCGAATGCCGGGGCGGCGGCGAGGAACGTGCGCGACGGTGGAAGCGAGGCTGCGGGACGCCGGGGCGACGCTGACCTCCTCCGCGAGCGACGCCAGCCCGATCCGGGTCCTGGTCGGCCCCTGGGCCCAGATCGAGTCGGATTCGGCCGCCTCGCAGCTCGAGTCCGGGCCCGAGGGCAGCGGTGTCTACGCCCGATTCGAGGCGAGCGGCGACGGCGAGGCCCTGGTCGGCCTCGATCAGAGTGGCGAGGAGGCCAGGCGCTTCGGGCCGGCGGCGGGCCTCGTCGCCGCGACCCGCCACGGCGGCGCGCCCCCGACCTGGATCGTCACCGGGGTCAACATGAGGGGTGTGACCGCGGCCGCCGATCTGCTCGACGAGTCCTCCCTGCGTGACCACTATGCCGTCGCGACCGAGGGCGGTGAGGAGGCGCCGCTGCCGCTGGGATCGTGATCAGGTCTCCCTTCGCATACACGCCGAGGCCGGGGCCGCTGCAGGCGGCCTCTCCCGGAGCCGCGGTCGCCTACCTCGGCTCGCTGGTCGCGGTCGCCTTCCTCTACTCGAGCCCGATCGTCCTCGTCGCGGTGGGGGTGGCGGCGGTCACCGCCGGGGTCCTGGCCGGGGCCGGGCGCGCGGTTCGGGCCGCGCTCTGGATGGGGTTGACGCTGGCGCTCCTGATCGTCGTCGTCAACGCGATCGTCGTCAACAGCGGTGAGACGGTGATCGCCCGCCTCGGGGACTGGCCGGTCTTCGGCCGGGTCGACGTCACCGCTCGAGGCGATCGTCGAAGGCGGCGTCCTCGGCCTGCGCGCGCTCGTCGTCCTCGTCGCCTTCGCCGTCTACTCGGCCTGCGTCGATCCCGACCGGGTCCTCCGCGCCCTGCGGCCGATCGCGGGACGCTCGGCATTGACCGCGACCCTGGTCTCGCGGCTGGTGCCGGTGGCCGCCGCCGACGCCGCGCGACTCCGCGACGCGGCGCAGCTGCGCGGCGCCGGCGCCGCCCCGGTCGGGAAGGCGCAGCTCGCCCGGCGGCTCCTCGCCGGCTCGCTCGATCGCGCCGTCGACGTCGCCGCGACCCTCGAGCTCCGCGGGTACGGCCTCGGCTCGCCGCGGGTCGCCAACCGGCGCGACCGCTCCCGGTACGACGCCCGCTTCTACGCCGTCGCCGCGGCCGTCCTCGCGCTCGCGATCGCGGGGCTCCTCGCCGGTGCGGGCGGGTTCCACGCCTATCCGACGATCGGCCTCGACACCGACATCAGGACGCTCGGCCTCGCGGTCGCGATCGCCCTCTCGGGGCTGGCTCCCTGGGTGCGCCGTGGCTGACCTCGCGACCACGACCCGAACCGCCCCGGCGCTGACCCTGGACGGCGTCTCCTACGCCTACCCGAACGCCGGGCGCGACGCCCTCGCTCGACGTCTCGCTGGAGATCGGCGCCGGCGAGCTGGTCGTTCTCGCCGGGCGCTCCGGCTGCGGGAAGACGACCCTGCTGCGGGCCGCCTGCGGTCTCGTCCCGCACTTCCACGGCGGCGAGATCTCCGGCCGGATCGAGGTCGGCGGCCTCGACGCGATCGCCGCCGGGCCGGGAGAGCTGGCTGCGGCCGTCGGCTACGTCGCCCAGGACCCCGAGACCCAGGTCGTCTCGACGACCGTCGCCGCCGAGATCGAGCTGCCGCTGGAGCTGCGCGGCGTGCCGCCGGCGGCGCGGGCGCGGGCGGTCGAGGAGGTGGCGCTCGCGCTCGCGATCCCCGAGCTGCTCGGTCGGACCGTCGACACCCTCTCGGGCGGGGAGCTGCAGCGGGTCGCGCTGGCGGCCGCGCTCGTCACCCGCCCGGCGCTGGTCCTGCTCGACGAGCCGACCTCACAGCTCGATCCCGTCGCCGGCGACGAGCTGATCTGGCTGCTGCGGCGGCTGAACGAGGAGTGGGGGGTGACGATCGTCCTCGCCGAGCACCGCCTCGAGCGCTGCCTCGCCGCCGCCGACCGCGTCGTCGCGATGGACGCCGGCACGATCGCGTTCGACGGCGACCCCCGCGGCTTCCTCTCCTGGGCCCAGGGTGCCGACCCCGCCCTCGAGACCCCGGCGGCCCGCCTCTTTTCGCTGGCGGGCATCACTCCGCTTCCGACCGGCGTCCGCGACGCCCGCCGAATCGCCTCGCCGAGATCGAGCGTGGGGTCGGGTGTCGACCCCGCCGCACTGAACTTTTCGCGTGAGGAGGAGGGCTCCGACGCGGCGAAAAGTACAAGCCGTTCAGGCGCCCCGGTCCTCGAGCTCAGAGATCTGTGGGTCGAGCTGGGGAGACCGGGAGGCGAAGCGCGATGTCCTCAAGGGCGTGAACCTGAAGGTGCGAGCGCGGCGAGCGGGTGGCGCTGATGGGGCGGAACGGCGCCGGGAAGAGCACGCTGCTGCGGACGGTCGCGGGCCTGGAGAAGGCGGTGCGGGGGAGGGTCGAGGCGCCGGAGGGCGTCGCCCTGCTGACCCAGAACCCGGGCGACTTCCTGGTCCGCGAGCGGGTCGGGGACGAGCTGCCGGGGGAGGAGGGCCTGGAGGCCCTCCGGGTCGGTGGGGCTGGAGGATGCCGTCGACGCCGACCCGCGCGACCTCTCGGGCGGCGAGCGGCAGCGGCTGGCGTTGGCGATCGTCCTCGCCGGCGGGATCAGCGGCGGCAGCCTGCCGGGGCTGGTCGCGCTCGACGAGCCGACCAGGGGCATGGACCGGGCCCGCAAGGGCGACCTCGGCGACCTGATCTCCCGGCTTGCCGAGGCCGGCGCGGGAGTGGTCGTCGCCACCCATGACGTCGAGTTCGCCGCCGGCTTCGCCGACCGCGTCGTCCTGCTCGGAGACGGGGCCCCGATCGCCGATGCGGAAACCGGCGAGGTCCTCTCCGGCGGTTGGTACTTCGCGACCGAGGTGGCTCGGATCCTCGACATTCCTGGCGTCGTCACCCCCGAGCAGGGGGCCGCCCACCTATGAGCTGGGAGCTCGCGAGCTTCCTGATCCTCGGCGGCGTCCTGCTCGCCGGGTTCGCCTGGTACGAGCGCTCGCGTCCGCCGTCCCAGGTCGTCGCCCTCGTCGCCGCGCTCGCCGCGCTCGCGATCGCCGGCCGGATCGCGTTCGCGGCCTTTCCCAACGTCAAGCCGACCACCGACATCGTGATCGTCGCCGGCTACGCGCTCGGGCCGGCGCCGGGATTCGCGGTCGGCGCCCTCACCGCGCTGGTCTCGAACCTCTGGTTCGGGCAGGGCCCGTGGACGCCCTGGCAGATGGCGGGCTGGGGCCTGTGCGGCATCTACGGCGCGGTCCTGGCCCTGCTCTGGAGGCGCGGGATCGGCCGCCTCACCCTCGCCGCCGCATGCGGTCTTGCGGGGGTTGCATACGGGGCACTCCTAAACTTCTCGTTGATGGCTACCTACGGCGGCGAGCTTTCGGTGCAGCGCTTTGCGGCGCTCGAGTCGCGTGCGATCCCGTTCGACCTCGCCCACGCGATCGGCAACATCGTCTTCGCGCTGATCGCAGGCCCGGCGATGCTGCGGATGCTGGCCCGGTTCCGCGAGCGGTTCGAGTGGCGGGCCCGCACACCGGCGCTGGCCGGAACCGTGCTGGCGGCGCTGCTGCTGGTCAGCGCGATCCCATCGCAGGCGAACGGCGCCACCGGCGCGACCGGGGCGGCCGACTGGCTGGTCTCGGTCCAGAACAGCGACGGCGGCTGGGGCAGCAGCCCCGGCTCCAGTTCGAGCGCCTCGATCACGAGCTGGTCGATGCTCGGCCTCGAGGCCGCCGGCCGCAATCCGCTCGACATCTCGAAAGGCGGCAGGACGCCGGTCGACTATCTGCGCTCGACGATCGGCGACATCGAAAGCAGCGGCGACTACGCGCGCACGATCCTCGCCCTCGAGGGCGCCGGCGTCGACGCCCACTCCTTCGGCGGGACGCGACCTGGTCAGCTCGCTGGCCAAGCGCCGCGGCAGCAACGGCTCCTGGGAAGGGTGGCCGGGGACCACCGCGTTCGCGGTGCTCGCGCTGCGCGCCGCCGGCGACACCGGCGATCTCGAAAAGTCGCTCTCGTGGCTGGGCGAAGTCCAGAACAGCGACGGCGGCTGGGGCGACGAACGGAGCAAGCCGAGCACCCCCGACAACACCGGCGCCGTGATGCAGGCGCTGCGGAGCTCGAAGCTCTCCCAGCGCGGCCTCTCGTTCCTCAAATCGGCGCAGCTCTCGAGCGGCGGATTCGGCCTCACCGGCAGCGGCCCGGCGAACTCGCAGTCGACGGCGTGGGCGGCGCAGGGAATGATCGCGATCGGCACCGATCCGGCATCGATCTCCAACGGAGGCAACTCGGCGCGGGGCTACCTGCTCGCGCGTCAGGACTCCGACGGCCACTTCAACTACTCCTCCTCGAGCAACCAGACCCCGGTCTGGGTCACGGCCCAGGTCCTGCCGGCGATCACCGGCAGCTCGTTCCCGATCTCGCCGGTGCCGCCCCGGGCGCCGAAGCCGAAGCCGGCGCCGAGCAAACCCGAAGAAAGCTCGCCGGCGCCGCTGACCCCGACGATTCCCGAAGCGCTGACCCCGCCCTCGAGCAGCGGCGGCTCCGGCTCGGGCTCGGGGTCGGGCTCCGGCGGGTCGGCGCCATTGACCCCGCCGGCCGCGACCCCGGGGCCGCCGATCCCGGTCTCGCCGACCACCGGCGAGGGCGCCGCGCCGGAAACTCCGCCGCTGTCGAAATTCGAAGCGACCGAACCGCCCCCGGGCCCGCATCCGCTGGCCCCGATCGGAGTCGGCGTCGGCACCGGCGCCCTCGCCCTCGGCGGCGTGCTGTTCCTCGGTCGGCGCTTCAGCTGGTGATGAGCGAGATTCGGTGAGCGGATGGATGTCGAGACGGCAATCCGCACCCGCCGCACCCACAAGGCGTTCGGGCCCGAGCCTCTCGACCGCGAGGAGCTCGAGGCGCTGCTCGAGCTGGCGCGGTGGGCGCCCAACCACCACCTGACCGCGCCCTGGCGCTTTCGCGTCCTCGGCCCGCAATCCCTCGCCGCGCTGAAGGAGGCCGCCGGCCCCGAGGGCGCGGCGAAGCTCGACCGGGCGCCGACGCTGGTCGTCGTCTCCGCCGTGCTCGAGGGCGATCCGGTCCAGGACGAGGAGGACCTCCACGCGACCGCGGTCGCCTCCTACATCGTCCTGCTCGCCGCCCACGCCCGCGGCCTCGCCGGCTACTGGCGGACGCCCGAGGTGCTGCGGGGGGAGGCGGGGCGGCGCGCCGTCGGCCTCGGCGGCGACGAGCGCTTCGTCGGCCTCCTCCATCTCGGGGTGCCGCGCCAGGAAAAAGCACCGCCGGAGAGGCCGCCCGTCGACCAGGTGACGGAGTTCCTACCGTGATTCGGTCCGGCGGCCCGGATGATCTCGCGGGCCGAGGCGATCGAGGCGATCGCCGGGCAGCGCTTCGAGGTCGTCGTGATCGGCGGCGGGATCACCGGCGCCGGGGTCGCCCTCGACGCCGCCTCCCGCGGCTACTCGGTCGCGCTGCTCGAGCGCGGCGACTATGCCGTCGGCACCTCGAGCCGCTCCTCGAAGATGGTCCACGGCGGCCTCCGCTACCTCCAGAATCTCGACCTCGGCCTGGTTCGCGAGGCGCTGCTCGAGCGCCAGCTGATGGTCCAGCTCGCCCCCCACCTCGTCTACCCGACGCCGTTCCTCGTCCCCTCGTTCGGCGAGGATCGCCGCGACCGCAAAATCGGGCTCGGCCTCAACATGTACGACGTGATGGCGACGACCCGGGTCGGGCGCAGCCGTCGCGAGATCCGCTCCTCCAAGGAGGAGGACGAGGACTTCTACTGGTCGCCCGACCGCCACCGGACGATCGACCGCGAGGAGCTGCTCGAGATGGTCCCCGCGCTCGAGCCCCGCGACCCCAACGACGCCTACCTCTTCTACGACTGCCAGACCGACGACGTCCGCCTCGTCCTGACGATCCTCGGCGAGGCCGAGCGGTTCGGCGCGGTGATGCTGAACGGGGCCGACGTCACCGAGCTGACCTGGGAGAAGGGGAGGGCGCGGGGCGTCGCCTTCGTCGAGGCCGAGTCGGGCGAGCGGATCGAGGTCGCCGCCGACAACGTCGTCAACGCGACCGGGGTCTGGGCCGACATGCTGCGGCCCGAGGAGGTGGTCGAGGAGGAGGACGTGCCGCGGATCAAGCCGAGCCGCGGCACCCACCTGCTGCTCGACCGCGCCGACCTCTCGACCGGGTCGGCGGCCTGCATCGTCCCCGCCGGCGAGGGGCGGGCGATCTTCGCCCTGCCCTGGTACGGGCGGACCCTGGTCGGGACCACCGACAACGACTTCGAGGGCGACATCGACCATCCCCGGCCCGGGGACGACGACGTCGAGTACCTGCTCGACGCGACCAACGCCTTCTTCGGCACCGAGGTCGGCCGCTCCGACCTGGTCGGCGCCTACGCCGGGGTCCGTCCCCTGATCTCATCCGGCGACCCGAAGAAGTCGGTCGACATCTCGCGCCGCGCCGAGCTCTACGAGACCTCGTCGGGGCTGTTGACGATCACCGGCGGCAAGCTCACGACCTGGCGGCGGATGGCGAAGCAGGTGGTCGACCGGATCGTCGAGCGCGAGGGCCGCGAGGCCCCCTGCCACACCGCCGAGATACCGCTCGGGATGGAGGCGCGGGTCGAGGACCTCGAGGCGCCCGAGGGTGTCGGCGAGGAGGCGGTCGCCCAGCTCGCCTTCCGCTACGGCCACGCCGCGCGGGCGGTCCTCGACGTCGCCTGGAAGGACCCGAAGCTGGCGGCGCCGATCGTCGACGGCCGCCCCGACCTGCTCGCCGAGGCCGTGATCGCCGCCCGGCGCGAGCAGGCCCGCTCGGTCGCCGACGTCCTCCTCCGGCGCACGCGGCTCGGGCTGCTGGCGGCGCCGCAGCTGCGCACGGCCGACGCCGTCCGCCCGGTCGCCGCCGCGATCGGCGCCGAGCTGGGCTGGTCGCGGCGCCAGGTGAAGAGCGAGGCCGAGGCCTGGCCCGCCGCCGCCGCCGAGGCCGGGATCGACCAGGCCGCCTAGGCGCCGTCGCGCTCCGGGGATCTGCTGGACCGACCAGCGGTTCCCGTCGGGGTCGCTGAAGAAGACGAACCGCCCCCAGGGGAAGTCCTGGATCTCGGAGACCTCGACGCCGCCGTCGGCGAGCTGGTCGCGGGCCTCGACGATGTCGTCGACGACGAGCTGCAGGCCCTCGAGCGATCCGGGCTCCATCTCGGTCAGGCCTTCGCCGATCGAGATCGAGCAGCCCGATCCGGGCGGGGTCAGCTGGACGAAGCGGAGCCCCTCTTTCACCGTGTGGTCCTGTTCGAACTTGAACCCCGCGCGCTCGGAATAGAACTCCTTCGCGCGGTCGACGTCGGTGACCGGAACCGGGATCAGCTCGAGCTTCAGGTCCATCGCCAGAGCTCCTACCCGCCGAGCCATCTATCCACTCCATTAGTCTGGCGCCATGAGACTTTTCATCGACACAGGCAACGTCGCCGAGGTCGAGGAGATCGCCTCCTGGGGCATCCTCTCCGGCGCAACCACGAACCCGTCGCTGCTCGCCAAGGAGGACGGCGACCCGGGGGAGAGCATCAAGCGGATCTGCGACCTGGTCGGCGGCCCGACCTCGGCCGAGGTCGTCTCCCAGGACGTCAAGGGAATGCTCGACGAGGGCCGCGCGCTGCGCGAGCTGCACGAGCACATCGTCGTCAAGGTCCCCTTCAACCGCGAGGGCCTCGAGGTGACGAAGGCGCTGACCGACGAAGGCATCCCGGTCAACATGACCCTCGTCTTCTCACCCAACCAGGCGCTGCTCGCCGCGGCCGCGGGGGCGACCTACGTCTCCTGCTTCATGGGCCGGCTCGACGACATCTCGATCGACTCCGGCGCGGTGCTCGAGGAGATCGCCGACACGCTTCGCGCGGGGGGGATGACCTCGGAGATCATCGCCGCCTCGATCCGGCACCCGGAGCACATCGTCGTCGCGGCGCGGATCGGGTGCGAGATCGCGACGACGCCGGCGAAGGTGCTGCGCCAGATGCTCGACCACCCGCTCACCGACGCCGGAGCGGAGAAGTTCCGCGCCGACTGGGAGAGCCGCCCCGAGTTCGGCGAATGGCTGAGCGAGCTGACCAGCAAGCGCCTCGCTGCGGCCGGCTGAACTAACCTCAGGCCGATGACGAGAGCCGAACTGGAGTCGAAGCCCCTTGCCGAGCTGCACGCGCTGGCCGCGGAGCAGGGCGTCGAGGGTTACCGGATGTTGAGCAAGGGCGAGCTGCTCGATCAGCTCGCGGGCGGCGATTCGGGTGGTGGGTCGGGCCGGAAATCGGAGTCGCGCGGCGGCGGCTCGGGCGGCGGCGGCCAGCGCCGCCAGCGCGACCGCAAACCCCGCCAGTCCCGCCAGCGGGACCGCTGGCGGGCGCGGCGGGCGCGAGGCGGCGGCGGACAGCGTCGCGAGCGCCAGGCCCGAAAAACCGGCGCCGGAGTCCAAACCGAAACCCGCACCTGAGCCACAGGCCGAGCCGGATGCCGCGTCGGCCGCCGTCCCGTCCGACAAACCGCGCCGCAAACGGCGCCGCCGCCGCTGGGGACGGCGCCGCAAGGACATCAGGGTCCAGGACCTGCTGCTGCCCGCCGGGGCGGGCGGTAGGGCGATCGTCTACGCCGAGAGCCGCGAGGCCTGCACCTCGCTGCTGCGCGAAGTCGCCGCCGACCTCTCCGGGCGCCTCGAGCGGCCCCGACCCGATCGCGCTTCTCGTCGACCCGACCCCGGTCGAGCTCGCCGAGTGGAAGCGCGATGCGCCCGAAGGTCGAGATCGTCTCCGCCGGTCAGGCCCGCCACGCCGGCGACGCGATCGCCCAGGCGACCCGCCGCGCCGAGGGCGGCGAGGACGTGATCGTCCTGATCGACTCGCTCAGCCGCTTCGCCGAGGCCTTCAAGGCCGCGAACGAGGCGAAGGAGCTGTTCGAGGCCGGCCAGGAAGTCAGCGGCAGCGGCTCGCTGACCGTCGTCGCCGGCGGTCGAGCGCTCCGAGTAGGCGTCGTTCAGCCGCGGTAGGCGATGCGGCGCCAGGAGGGCTCTTTGGAGAGCTCGATCAGCTCGGAGCTGCGGTCGGGCTGGACGTAGCCGAAGGTCTGGGTGCGCTCGTCGAAGACGACGTCGAGCTCGCCCTCCTTGACCCGCTGGTCGAGCCAGGCGCCGCGGAAGACGAGGCGGCGGAGCCAGTGGACGAGGCTGCGGTTGGCGGGGCCGACCAGGTCTTCCCAGTTCTCGTTGATGTGCTCGCCGAGGCGGGAGCTGGGCTCGTCGATCTCGCCGTTGACCGCGAGGTCGAGAAGGTCATTGAGCTCCTCGTCCGAAAGTCCCTGGGAGACGAAGCCGAGTTTGACCGCCGCCTGCTCGACGCGCTGCCCGAAGTCGCCCTCGTTGAAGGCGAAGCGGAGCTCGCCGTACTCGAGCACGTAGTCGGATCCCGACTCGTAGTTCCCTCTACGGGTTGTCTTCCTATTCACAGTTGAAGCCCATTCCGTCTCCGCAAGCCCAGCGGAGCCAGGTGGTGGATCATGCCGGTCATCGTAACCACGTGCGTGCGCGCGGCGACGCCTGAACGAGGGTTTGCAC